>NZ_CM149654.1:1420000-1752500 GCF_056173045.1 Thalassospira sp. Z349TD_5 | reverse complement strand
CGGCGCAATACAAATGCGCGACACGGTCATGGATGAAACTGAAATCAATCACTGCGTCAATCTTGCGCAGCAGATGATCCGATGGCACCAGAGATGACAAGGTCACCATCTCAAGTTCTTCCTGATGGGATGTCTTCTTCTTAAGCATCCCTCATTGAATCAAAAGTCCCCGCCAATGGCGAGGACTTTGTCAGCAGTCTGAGCCCGGCTTCTTGCCGGGCTTTTTTAATGGTCGTTTTTCGATCGCCCCGTCGTCTTGCAGAGACTAGCGCGTTCCAAACAAACGGTCGCCCGCATCGCCGAGCCCTGGCACGATGTAAGCTTTTTCATTCAGCTTCTCATCAAGGCCAGCGGTATAGATCGGCACATCTGGATGCGCATCCTGGAAGACCTTGACCCCTTCGGGGGCGGCAACCAGTGCCATAAAGCGGATGTCCTTGTCCGCGACACCGTATTTATTGAGCGTATCGATTGCTGCCACAGCCGAGTTCCCGGTCGCCAGCATCGGATCAACCAGAATAAAGGTGCGGCCTTCGACTTCGGGCAATTTCACCAGATATTCAACCGGCATATGGGTTTTGGGATCACGGTACAGACCAATGTGACCGATACGTGCAGACGGCATCAGTTCGATCAAGCCATCGGCCATGCCCGACCCCGCACGCAGGATCGGCACAACGGCAAGTTTGCGCCCCTGAATGGTCGGTGCCTTCATCGCGCAAATCGGCGTCTGGATTTCCTCATAGCTGACGGGCAGTTCGCGGGTAAGCTCGTAGCCCATCAACAGTGCAATTTCCTTGAGCAACTGCCGGAAGGTTTTGGTCGAGGTATCGACCTTGCGCATGTGCGTCAGCTTATGCTGGATCAGCGGGTGATCAAGAATATGAAGATTGGGGAAATCCTTATGCGTGGTCATGTTCTGCCAGCCATCCTGTCTTGCGGCGCAGCAGCCAAAGAAACATTGCTGCCACCTGTAATGAGCTTATGGGCCTACCGCCTAAAGCCTTTGCCCAGTGATGGCAAGTAGAATGCCGCAAAAGAAACGCAAAAACAAACCCCATCCGGGCAAATTCACAAAATCGGACCAAGACGTCGGGGTAACAAACAAAGACGGGGCGATACATTGCTGTATCGCCCCGTGAAACAAGCGCGCTGTAATCGACAGCGACCTTTATATGCCGACCAAAATTGGGATGGCCCTATTTGACTTCGCGGTCATTGGGTTCCGCGCGTACCGGGAAACCATCAACGCCCTGATTCTTTTTGATCTTTGCCGCATCATCGCGTGCCTGTGCGAGATTGGCATATTTACCAACACGGACATAATACCATGCCCCCTCGCCCTCTGGACCGCGAATGACCACCGCGACTTCGAGCCCGGTTTTGCGCAGTTCTTCGGCACGCTGACTGGCATTTTCATGCACCTTGAAAGCACCAACCTGAACCGAGAACGGGGTCTCTTCGTTGGACGCCGCCGCCGTGGGCTCGGATTGTTTTTCTGCTGGTTCCGAGGTCATTGGCTCTGAGGTCTCCGGTGCTTTTTCGGCGGTATCCGTTTGCTGTGCGGTAGCGGGTTCTTGTTCCTCTGCGGCCGGGGCTTCGGCTTCTGCTGTTTCAGCAGGCTCTTCTGTTTCACGAATTTCCGGCGCACTCAGAGCTTTTTTATCGGCCGGTTCATCCAGATCCGGAGCCGCTGGTGTTTCCATCGGCTCTGATGCGGCATCCGCATTGTTTGAGGTCGTCTCATCCCCTTCGGGCGCATCTGGTACCGTTTGTGAGAGCGTATCGGTGCGTTCCGCGATCAGATCGCCAACGGGATCATTGCTCGTTGTATCTGTTTGCGCATTGCCTTGTGACGGAGCCGGTTCCATTTCAGGGTCAGGCACCGGTTCGCTCATTACGGGCGCGTCCGGTTCGGTTGCCAGCATTTCAATCGGTGCCGGGTCTTTTTGTGCAACGGTGTCGGTATCACTGGACTCCATGAACAGGCCTGCACCGACCAGCATGCCCGCAAAGAACAATACCAGGCCCAGCATGCCAGCCCCGGTCACGAGGCCAAGGAGAGTTTTACGATCCATATCACCTATCCATGCATTGAAGTTTTGCCGATCAGCAAAGCGGTTGCCCTGTCCTTGTGCATCACCACGTCCGTCCCGACCATAAATGAATGCAGGAAGTGGTGCATCCTTTTGTTCGGGTTCGGGTTTTTGTTCGGGTTCGGGCGTTTGCCCGGCATCCGGATTTGGGTCTGCCCGCAAATCGGGTTTGTTGGTCGGGTCCTCGCCAGCCATCCGCTTGGCCTTTCTTCACGACATTAAGGGTAAGGAGTTTTGTAACCGCCAGCCCGTTTATAAAACCCTAAAGCCGTTCAATCAGAGACATAAAGGTCGCAATTACGTGCAATTGCGGCAAAAAAGCCGATGCCCGATGATGAGCATCAAAAGCCATCGTCGCATTCAAACAGCATAAGGACAGAATTTTGGATAAAAAAAGGGGGCTGGTATTTTCCCCGGCATTGTCCCGCACAATGATCCGGATACCAGCCCCTCGAGTGAGAGAGATCGACCTTCGGGGAGAGAGAGTCCCGAAGATAAACAGGTCATCAGCTACGCCATGTCAGTCTGATGACCGGGTCACAAACGGCATTGCCGTCTGCATTTGACGAAGACAGTCATAGAACATCGAAAAAGTAATTGCAAACGATTATCACACACATTCGCATATTTTTTTGAATATTTTCAATGCGCCCCATCGAAACCCTTCTTTGAAACGCCAACCAATGCGCGAAATTCACCCCGAAAACCCACGAATTTAAGTTGCCACGCCCAGCAATTTCCGCACGGGACACCAAGTAAATGATTGTTTTCCGAATTAACCTCTGATTGGATTAGTGGAGCTACTCTTAAGAAGTAGGTCCGGCGGGAGTGAGACACCCAATCAAAACTAAAAACAAACGGTTTGCTCTGGAGTGTTTGAATGACGGGAGAAAAAGCCGCAAAGACGGCTATGACAGAAGGCAGCAACAGCCTTCTGACGTTACGGCGAATCTTGCTTGTAACGGGATTACTATTGTCAGGTGCTGTCACCTGGATGTTACTTTGGACTGGCGATACCTATCGCAATTTTGCCATTGAAACCTTGAACAATTCGGTCAGTGGCACAGTCAATTTCTTTGTCGGATCCCGCGTGGCACAGGATTACGGCGACAAGGTTACCCCCATTGTCAACGAATGGTCGCGACTAGGCAGCCTGGTCAAAAGCTTTCAGGAAAATGATCAGACCCGCATGAAGGCGGAGCTGAACATTCTGTCGAATGCCCGTCAGGTGGTGCAAGGCGAGCTCGATCTGATCGAAACGGTGGCCTATGACGAGAACTTCACCAAACTGGCAACATCGGATTCCGAACTTGGTGCCAGCATCACCGATGATCCAGCGGTTCTGGAATATCTGAAAAACCGTGAGAAGGCAGAAGCCCGTAAACCGGCGACCTATATGTGGTCAACACCGGACGGACGCCCTGTGTTTAGTTTTATCCTGCCCGTGGGCGGTTTCCGCGCGGTTGGTTTTCTTGAAGTTGTCACTGATCCGCTGCCGACATTGGCGGGCATTGGCAAGGTGCTTGGTGGCAATTTCCGGATTTTTGATACTGATGGAACTCTTTTGTTTGAAAGCCTTGAAGATGGGCAAACAAGCGAAGGGGATGAACAAATTGCCGCTGCTGACGGTAGTGATGCGGCAGAACCCGGCGACACCGAAACAACGCCCCCCGAGGCGGCCAATACACAAGACAGTGAAAATGCCAGCGCAAAACAGCGTGCTGCGGTTGACATCTTGATTTCTGATGGACGCGGCGGCACTTGGGCCAAGGCGACATTTGACCGCGACATTACGGATTTCTATTCCCAGACCAACGACCTGCGGATGCTTTCGATTGAAATCCTGGTTGCGGTGCTTGTGGTGGGCTGGTTTGCCGGATGGGTCTTGTTGCGCACAACGGTATTTCGCAACTTGCGGGCCTTTGCCCGTGCCATGACATCCATCTCGAACGGCGATACCAATGTTGATCTGCCCAAAGTCGGGTCGGATGAAATTGGGGATATGAAAAAAGCCCTGATTGGTCTTCGCGAATCAGTCCGACAAGCCATGATCTTGCAAAACATGGTGGAAAATACCCCCACCATGACAGCGTTGATTACACCTGCGGGCACTTTGAGTTATCTTAATGCCAGTGCGCAGGATTATGTTGGCGGAAATACCGATACAGTTTCGGGTGACTTCCTTAATCTTGGGGATGATTTCCAGACCAAGCTTTCGAACCCCGACAATCTTCCCTTTACCGAGGTCATGCAGAATGACCGCGATTACCTTGAACTTCTGGCGGCCCCGGTGCGCGACAAGGACAATGTTCTTTTGGGCACCATGCTGGCGTGGAACAAGGTAACCGAACGTGAAGAAAGCCGCATGGCGATCACGGAAATGATGGCCGAGGTTGCGCGTGTTGCCCAATCGGTGACGGAACAATCCGAAGGGTTGCTTGGCCTTGCCAGCGAACTGACAAACCAGTCGGAAAATACCGTCGCGCAATCTGGTGGGGCACTTGACGTGTCGCGTGAAGCGGCCTCAAACACCCAGAATGTTGCAACGGCGGTCGAGGAACTTTCATCGTCGATTGCCAAGATCAACCGTCAGGCATCCGAAGCATCCAACGTGACCAATCGGGCACAGCAGGAAGCCGAGGAAAGTCAGCGCAATATCGGGTCGCTTGAAAAGGCCAGCTCGGAGATCGGATCGATTATTGATCTGATCAACGATGTTGCCCACCGCACCAAGCTTCTGTCGCTTAATGCGACAATCGAAGCCGAACGTGCCGGGCCACTTGGCAAGGGCTTTGCCGTGGTTGCCAACGAGGTTAAATCGCTTGCCGATCAAACCGCAAGTGCGACCGGAAAAATCGGCGAACTTACCGCCGCCATCCAGCAGGAAGTCCAGAAGGCTGCGCATTCTATCAGCACGGTTGGCGACGTTATTCATCAGCTCAATGACATCCAGTCAACCATCACCCAGTCGGTGGATGAACAGCGGCGCGCAACTGGCGAGATTTCCGAAAACGTGCAGCGAATTGCGGCGGGTGCCGGATCAATGGATGAAATGATCCAGTTTGTGAATGACGGTGCGCAAAGCACCGGTAAAAATGCCCATGACCTCAACACCGCCAGCCATCAGCTTTCGGAAATGGCGCGCAACCTTTCAGAACGGATGCGGGCCTTTAGCGAGCGGATGAAACTGACGTAATCTAATCCCGGCATTCTCGCCAACACACATAACGCAAAAGGCGGCCCCGCAAGGAGCCGCCGTTTTTAATGGAGATCGCAAAATCACCGTGCGGATAACCTGTTACGCCGCCGCGGATTTTGACGCGATTTCATACAGATCGCGCGAGATGTCTTCCTTGGCCAGAATGCGCTGCAAGGCAGCCTTCATCATGTCGGCCCGGTCGTCATCATATTTCGCCCATTTGCCAAGCGGTGCGCACAAACGTGCGGCCACCTGCGGGTTGATGTCATCAAGTTCAATCAGACGATCGGTATAGAATTCATAGCCCGAGCCATCCTTGGCATGGAAATGACGCGGATTGCCAATGGCAAATGCGCCAATAAGCGACCGGACCTTGTTGGGATTGCGCATGGTAAAGGCCGGATGCCCCATCAGATCCTTGACGCGCGCCAAGGTATCATCGCGCGATGACATCGCCTGAAGCGCGAACCATTTATCAAGAACAACACCGTCCTTGGCAAAGCGATTTTCAAAATCAGCCAAGGCATCCGCACGGCCCGGATGATCAAGATGGTTGAGCACCGAAAGGGCTGCCATCTGATCGGTCATGTTATCGGACGCCTTATACTGATCAGACGCCAGATCGGCAAAGCGGGCTTCGCCAGATGCGACCAGATAGCCAAGAGCCGTTGCGCGCAAGGCACGTTGCCCGGCCGATAGAGCATCGGGGGTAAAGGCCGCGTTCGAGGCGTTTTGATGATAGGTGTTTTCGAAGTCATCCATCAGGGCCACGCCAATGCGCTTGCGCAGGGCATTGCGGACCTGATGGATGGCGTCCGGGTTGGCAGGTTTGCGTTGCTCGGAAATAAACTCCTCACCCGGCAGAACCAGCGCATCCGCACGGAACGCCTTATCAAGCCCGTCATTCAAAAGAGTCGCCTGCATCGCGCCAATAAAGGCATCCACCGCAACTGCCACATCATTTAAGGCCGTATCGGCATTGCCGTCATTTTCCTCAAAATTGGAAATCGCCGACAGGATCAGGCGGGTGGCGTATTTCTGCCCCGCTTCCCAGCGGTTAAACGCATCGGCATCATTGCCCATCAGGAAGGCAAGTTCTGCGTCGGGCTGATCGGTCATGACATTGACCGGGGCCGAGAAACCACGATTGAACGACACGACCGGTTTTTCGGTCACACCGTCAAAGACGAAGTCCTGGGTTGCTTGCGTCAATTCAACCGTTTTGGCCGCCAGGTCATTGCCATCGGCACCAAGAAGCCCGATCGATACCGGCATATGCAGCGGTTTTTTATCGCTCTGACCCGGGGTTGGGTCGGTTTTCTGGGTCAAGGTGATACGGTATTGTTTGGCATCGGCGTCGTAGTCGCCTTCCCACCAAAGTTTCGGCGTGCCGGCCTGTGAATACCAAAGTTTGAGCTGGGTGAAATCGATGTCGTTGGCATCTTCCATGGCCTTGGCGAAATCATCACAGGTCACGGCCTGCCCATCATGGCGATCAAAGTAAAGGTCAATGCCCTTACGATAGCCATCGGGCCCGAGCAGCGTATGCATCATGCGAATAAGTTCGGCGCCCTTTTCATAGACCGTGGCGGTATAGAAATTGTTGATTTCCATATAGCTGTCGGGACGGACCGGATGGGCCAGCGGCCCGCCGTCTTCGGGAAACTGACGGGCACGCAATTGCGCGACGTCCTTAATCCGCTGCACCGGACGGGATCGTTGATCGGCGGAGAATTCCTGATCGCGGAAAACGGTCAGGCCTTCTTTGAGCGACAATTGGAACCAGTCGCGACAGGTTACCCGGTTGCCCGACCAGTTGTGGAAATATTCATGGGCCACAATGGATTCTATCAATTCGAAATCCATGTCGGTCGCGGTATCGGGCTTGGCGAGAATGTATTTGGCGTTAAAGACATTAAGGCTTTTGTTTTCCATCGCGCCCATATTGAAGTCCGACACGGCAACGATGTTGAACAGATCAAGATCATATTCAAGACCATAGACGTCCTCGTCCCACTTCATGGAGCGTTTCAGGCTGTCCATCGCATAGTCGCAGCGATCTTCGTTGCCATGTTCAACAAAGATGCGCAGCGCAACATCGCGCCCCGAAACGGTTTTAAAGCTATCCTCGACACAGGCCAGGTCGCCCGCCACCAGTGCAAACAGATAGGACGGTTTGGGGAACGGATCTTCCCACACCGCGAAATGACGCCCGCCGTCGAGATCACCGTTATCAATCAGGTTGCCGTTTGACAGCAACACCGGGCAGGATGATTTATCCGCATTGATGGTGACCTTGAAGGCCGCCATGACGTCGGGACGATCCGGGAAATAGGTAATGCGGCGGAAACCTTCGGCCTCGCACTGGGTGCAAAAGGCACTTTGCGAAACGTATAAACCTTCTAGGCGCGTATTGTTGGCTGGTGAAATCTGGGTTTCGATTTCCGCGATGAAGGCTTCGCGGGGTGCCGTAAAACGCAGACCTTCCTGATCAACGGTGAAATCGCCCGATGCAAGACGGCGCTCATTGATGCTGACTGAAACAAGTTTCATGTCCTCGCCGTGCAGGAAAACTTCGTCGTCAACGCCGGTACCCCGCGCAGGATTCGCATGTATGAAAAGGCGCGATTTGACGTTTGTGACCTCTCGTTCCAGATCAAAGACCAGTTCGACCTTTTCTACAAAAAAGTCAGGTTCTTTATAGTCTTTACGCGAAATCACGTGGCGCTGATCAGACATTTTTGCGTCCTTTTTCCCTTGGTCTGCGCGGTATTGGAATGGATTGTATAAAATCCACTTTTTTGCACCGCGATGTGGTTTGTAAGAACTGAATTTCGTTCATTACCCTAAGTGATAGGATAAAATTCATTTTTCGACAAATGCGGAGTTTACGGCGCCGAATTTAGTATGCATAATCCCAAACGGTGGCGCGAGGGGGGCCGAAGTTTCACATTTCGTGGGGCGAGAGTGATCTTTGGTTTCCCTCACTCCTTCTGCCCGCCAGTGGCTGTGCAGACGGACGCAATCCGGGTCGCACCCAAGCCAATAATCAAACTATCCCAATCATATTCTCACCTTCTGTTTTGTGAGTCCGATTAATCGGAATAGAATAATTGCGACCTGACGGGGAAAAATCACTTCCAAGGGAAATCGCCAATGTCCGAAACGTTCCAGATTCTGATCGCAGATGATCACCCGCTTGTGCGTGGTGCCCTTAAACAAGCATTGTCAACAGAACTGGATAACGTGACATTATATGAGGCCGGAAGCCTGTTTGAAGCCATCGAGCAGATCGAAGCCCACAAGGGCGATATCGATCTTGTTCTTCTTGATCTTCATATGCCCGGTATGAACGGTTTTACCGGCCTGTTTACCCTGCGCGCGTCGTATCCCGACATCCCGGTATCGATTGTTTCGGCCAGTCAGGACATGCCGGTTGTGCGCCGGTCCATCGAATACGGGGCATCGGCATTCGTTCCGAAATCCGCCCCGGTCGATCAAATCGGTCTTGCGGTCAAAACCGTTCTGGATGGCGGGATGTGGATGCCCGACTGGGCACGCGATGCCATGGAAAATGGCCCAGCCGACGACGAGGCCACTAATCTGGCGGAAAAAATTGGCCAACTGACCCCGCAACAGCTTCGTGTTTTGAATATGCTGACCGAAGGCAAGCTTAATAAGCAGATTGCCTATGAGCTTGATGTCACCGAAGCCACGGTGAAGGCCCATGTATCGGCGATCCTGCGCAAACTTTCGGTCCATAGCCGTACTCAGGCCGTAATCATTGCCCGTGAGTTACAGCTTCAGGAACCGGCAATCGAGACATAAAGTCACCCGGCTCGCGAAGCACTTCTTCTACGCAAGTTTCTTCTAGACAGCCTTGTAGTCATCGACTTAGGTTAGGAAGTTCTGATGTTTTGTCGGTAGATTCACCAGATAAAACTGTCCAGAATCAGATAATCGCGCCATTTCAGGAGGAACACAGGTGCATCGTTCTTTAAAAGCATTCGCCGTCGTTTGCACTGCTCTGAGCAGTTGCACGTTTTTCACAACCATCGCTTCTGCCGATCAAACTGCAAATTGGCAGGGTCTGTATGGTGGCTTGGCGCTTGGCGGTTCCTACAGCGCAGTAAAACCTGACAGTCGTGCGCTTGAAAGCGATTACTTTACGAACAACGGTACAAGCAGCGATAGCGCACAACTCAATCCACTCCTGAACCAAAACATTGAGGATCTGGATGTTACCGGTGCCGCCCTTTTTGGCTACGATTTCCAATCGGGCAATATGGTGTACGGTTTTGAAGGTGATTTAAGCTTCATTTCCTTTTCAGAGACAGAAGCAATAAGCCGCATTTACAACACCAACAACCAACCGTTTAACAGCGAATTGAAAGTTGAAAGCGACTTCTCGCTTAGCCTGCGCCCAAAGATTGGGTATGCAGTTGACAACTATCTGTTGTACGCGTCTTTCGGACCGTCAGTAAGCCGGTTCAAAACAACCCACAAGTTTAGTGACAATGCAGAAAGCCTGACATTTAGCGACACAAAGACAGTGCTTGGCCTGTCATCAAGCATTGGCGCCGGGTATCAACTCGATAGCGATTGGGTCCTGCGCGGCGAGTATCTGTTTAGCTATTATCCGGGTATTGTAAACGGCTCCGGCTATTTAGACGCTGGAAACACTGCTGATTTCGACTATGATGCTGACTTCATGTCCCACAATATTCGCTTTGCACTGATCAAACGCTTCTAATTATGTGATAGTGGATAACCAAATCGAAACGGCGTCCAGACGGATGCCGTTTTCGTTTTAGGTCCGTTGAATTACAAAACCGCCAGCATAAGTTTCGCCCTGCCGGGAGGCCATCCATGTTGGTGAGATGAAGTGTGCATTCGCCAGAGTCCAATTCGTGATCGTCAACACATCAGGCTGTCAAAAGCCCTGCTGCGGCGACCTTGATCGCGACGGAGACGTCATCTATGGCGCTGTCGTCACCTAAGGCGCGCGCCATGGTCAGCCCGCCGATCAATATCCCCAGAAAAGCCCATGCCTTGGCGCGTTGCTGTTGCGGATCGAACTGCGGCAGTCCTTTGGCAATCAAGGTTGCGATGGTTTGCATTTTGCGGTCGTACAGGGCGCGCGTTTGCGCATCTGCGCGCGTCATTTCCGGCGAAAGACTGGTCATCGCACAGCCACACGCAAAATCATCGCGATGCGCACGCCCGAGATAATACTCAATGAAGGCGTCGGTCCAGCCATCGCCATACTCACGCTGAAACCGTGGGATACCATCGATCACTTCATCAAGCCCAAGATCAAGTGCGGCCCGAAATGCCCCATCCTTTGACCCAAAATGGGCATAAAATGCGCCGGACGTCGCATTGGCCGCCTTGGCAATGCCATCAACCCCCACCCCGGCAAATCCGTTTTCACGAAAACCGCGACTTGCCGCGTCCAGCATGTTGCGGCGGGTTTCTTCCTTGCGCGTCAGGTTTTTAACCATGGGATCCTCAAAATATATCGGTCGTTATATTTTTAATTGACAGCCACACGATTGTCGATCATTCACTTATATAACGTTCGTTATATTTTTAACTTTACGGATCAACCACGATGACATCCGACATCAAACATACCGTGGATTTACCCCCAACCCAGATTGACCGCCGTGAATTCTTGACGTTCGCGGCGGCCGGCTTGGCCGCAACAGGCACAGGCCTTCTTATCCCGTCTTTGGCCGATGCCGGCCCCCTTTCGCAGAAAACAGGAACCCATCCCATGTCACAGAAAGCTTTTGTCTATACCGAACTTCAAATCTCGGCCCCTTTTGATCAGGTGCCGTGGCAGCAGATCAACGAGACGATTAAAACCAAACCGGGATTTTTGAACAAGACGTGGCTGTCGGGGGTTGGCAACAATTCGGCAGGCGGTATCTATGCCTTTGACTCAATCGAAAATGCGCAAGCATTCGTTACCGATTACTTCCCGGCCGAGGCCCGCAATTTCGGTGTCGCCCAGACCACCCGCATTTTTGACGCCACCGCAACAGCCGAGGCCAGCATTGATATGAATTCAGTGCATTACGGCGCGTCCCCGAAAACAACCCCGGCCGCATTTGTCTATACCGAGGTGCAACTTCATGTTTTGCCGTTTGATAATGGGCCATGGCGGGCATTTAATCCGGTTTTGAAACAACAACCGGGCCTTTTGTCCAAAACCTGGCTAAGCGGCCTTCACACCGGAACGGTTGGCGGTTTCTATGCCTTTGACTCCCTTGAAAACGCCCGAAAATTTGCCCTTGATTACTTCCCGGGTGAAGCCAAAACGTTGAACGCGGCCTTTTATACCCGCGTGTTTGATGCCCCGGTTACCGAGGCGGCAAGCCGTGACATGGCATCGCCCTTTTATGGCTGAGTGCTGAAACCTTCTTGATCAAAATCTTTGGGCGCACCATGCATTTGATGGTGCGCCCTTGATCTATTTGCGTGATTTTGCGTGATGCGGCACACTGATCACTACATACTTTGCCATCTGAGAACCCGATAGTGCGGAACATCCCCATCCGACAGGGCGTTAAACACGCGTAATGCTGCCGCTTGCAATTTTGCCCGGCAGGGACGAAGCGGAGCAAATTGCATGAGCGATCCAATCGCAGCGCAAGAAGACAGTCTGGATCAAACCAAAGCCAATGATACCCGGCAAGATGATGCCCGACAAGCAGCACGCGCGCGTGCCTACCGCCGTGCGCGGACAATATCGGTGATCGGGACGTTTGGGGTTCTGAGCCTTGGCTGCATTTACATCGCGCAGGACCTTTTATTCCCCATCACCCTTGCCTTTTTGCTGTCGCTGGTCTTTTCACCCGTGGTTCGGACATTCGCCCGGGTGCGTATTCCGCGTGTCCTGACGGCCTTTACGATTGTGCTGGGCTTAACTGCCACGGCCATTGCCGGGGTTTACGGGCTCAGTGGGCCGGTATCGGGCTGGATCGATGAAGCCCCGCAAATCGAACGGCAATTACGCTTGCGTCTGGCTGATCTTGGCGAACCGCTTGATAAGCTTCGCGATGCGCAAAAACAGGTGTCAGAGGCCACCGACCAAAACAATGAGGGCGACGACATTCAAAAAGTTGTCGTCGCCGAACCCAACCTGATCAGTCAGGCTGCCCAGGGCGCACCGGGCATTGCCACAGGCATTGCGCTGATGCTTGTTTTGTTGCTGTTTATCCTGTCGGGTGGGGATTTGGTTTATGAAAAAATGGTGCGCGCCCTTCCGACCTTTGGCGACCGGCGCAAGGGGTTGCGGATTGCCCATGACGTTGAACGCGAAGTATCGCGGTATCTTGCGACGATTTCGGCAATCAACATCATCCTTGGCATTGTCATTGGCACGCTTATGGCCGTTATTGGCATGCCCAACCCGTTCCTGTGGGGTGTTGCCGCCGCGGTTCTGAACTTTGTTCCGGTCCTTGGCGCGCTGTGCGGGGTCATGCTGGTGGGTGTTGTTGCATTGGTATCGGTCCAAACCACGAGCGAGGCGTTACTCGCCCCTGCCCTGTATCTTGCCTGCACCGCCCTTGAGGGACAGCTGATCACACCCGCCCTTGTCGGCAACAGGCTTCGGATCAACTCCATCGCCATCATTCTGGCGATTGCGTTTTGGGGTTGGCTTTGGGGCTTTGTCGGGGTGCTGGTTGCCGTACCGCTTTTGATTGTCACCAGTGTCATTGCCAATCACGTCGAAGGGTTGGGCGGGTTGCGCGAACTTTTGGGCCCGCATGTACCGGGCAATAACGGGACGGGTCTGGCACGGGGCAAACCCAAACCACCGGCACAAACCGAAACGCCGTAGGGTCATGTCGTCAAATTTCGGTACTCTTTCGCCCATCTGATGATTGCCAATCGCACGATATGCTGCCACCTTTGCGCCATGTCGCGCGATGAAATCACCATCCTTTCCCATGATTGCACAGGGGTCGAGGCCATTATGGCCAAGACACGGCACAGCTTTGCCAAACACACCCATGAAACATTCGGGATCGGATATATGTATGCGGGGGCGCAAAAGTCCGCATCCGGGCGCGGCATGGTCGAATCCGGTGCGGGCAACATCATCACGGTCAATCCGCGCGAAGTGCACGATGGTCATCCAATTGGTGATGGGCCGCGTGGCTGGAACATGCTGTATTTCGCGCCCGACCTGATTGCCGATGCCGCGCGCGATATGACGGATGGCAAAAGCGACCAATATAGCTTCGTCCAGCCGGTGATGGACCGACCAGATGTCCGCAACTGTTTTGCCGCCCTTTTTGATGCCATCACCAACGGCACAGCCAACGCGGCGCGATTGCGCCGTCAGGAAATGTTGTTGATCTTGCTGCATCATGCGGTGATGACACCGGACCACCCCGGCGCGCCGGGCTTGCCCACAGCATCACGCACCGCAGTTGCCAGCAACCGCATCCGGAACGCCAAGGCATTGCTTGACGATGCCCCGACCACATCGCACAGCCTTGACGACCTTGCCAAGGCAGCAGGCTTGAGCAAATTTCAAACCCTGCGCGATTTCACCCGCGCGACGGGCCTGACCCCACATGCCTATTTGATCCAGCGGCGTATTGACCTTGCACGCGATATGATCAAACGCGGCGAAACGCTTGCTGATATCGCCCATGGGGCGGGCTTTGCTGATCAAAGCCACCTCAACCGTCATTTTGTCCGGGCCTTTGGCATGACACCGGGCCGCTATGCCCGTGCAGTGCGGGAGAACTGAGCCAAGCATTCACAGACGACAAACAAAACAACAACCAACCAACCGTCATTCCCACGAAGGTGGGAATCCACCTTAGCCTCGACAGCCCATGGATTCCGGGCCTCCGCTTCGCTCCACCCGGAATGACGGACTTGGCGAAATCATCCTGCAATTTCGTTCAAGAATGCCCTGCCCGATCCGCCTATTTTGGCGATCAGTACAGCCAATTGAACGGAACCGCCATGATCACTTTTGAATATCTTCTGACATCGCTGATTGTTGTTTTACTGCCGGGAACCGGCGTGATTTATACCCTTGCGCTTGGATTGGGGCGCGGCACAAAAGCCAGCATCTGGGCGGCCTTTGGCTGCACGCTTGGCATTGTGCCGCATATGGCCGCCTGCATCCTTGGCCTGTCCGCCTTGCTTCATACAAGTGCGGTTGCGTTTGAGGTCGTGCGCTATCTTGGGGTGGCGTGGTTGCTTTATATGGCGTGGGGGATGTGGCATGGCACGGGCGCGATGAAAGTCACCGCCAATGACAGCCCGGCCAGCATCGCCAAAATCATCCGCGACGGGATTTTGCTTAATTTGCTCAATCCCAAACTGTCGGTTTTCTTCCTCGCCTTCCTACCGCAATTTGTTAGCGCTAACACGCCCGATACGACTGGCGAAATGACCCTGCTTGGCCTTGTTTTCATGGCGATGACGTTTGGGGTGTTTGTGGTGTATGGGGTCTTTGCTGCGGCCCTGCGCCGCCACATCATTGAACGCCCGAATGTCATGGGCTGGCTGGGCAAAGGTTTTGCCGGAGCCTTTATTGCAATGGGGACAAAGCTTGCGCTTACAAATGCCTAACACCGTTTGTTGAATTATTTGAGAGCGACAAACTGATTTACGTTCAAGATGTCCTGCTGACAAAGTCTCAGGATGACCTATTAATCATCATTGGAAATTTCCAACATGCCCGCAAAGTCCATGGAGCGGCAATAATTATACTCAGCTGAGCGTGTCAGTTGATCCACGTATCCTTCGACTGACAGTACACTCTTGCAGTAAAAGTCATCAAAAAACGCAAATCGATAACATAAGTTCAATTTGTCCGGATGGTTTTCATCACACCAGTTAAGCGGGCTATCTCGTTCAAAAGACTTGTAACGTTGCACCCAATCCTCTACGGCCTCAGGAAGCGTAGATTTAGCGTACTGATTTGCTGCCTCACGCAGTTTAAAAATCGATAATTCATCTACATTTTCGAGTTCCCACGCGTGAGACATTTCAGTAACAAAAAACTCGGAAATCAGTTTTGGCTTGACCGCATGAGTAGAAATGAAATTCTCAACATGCTCACAGTCATTCTCTCGAAGCAAAACAAGCATTTGTGCAAATTCAGGGGCCTGCCAATAGTGCTCAAGAACAAGCGGCTCGGGCGCAGGTGGATTCTTGCTTGGAAACACGGTCGAATAAAAGCAAGTTCTGTTCAAATGGTTGAGCAACTGATTGACTGCACTTAAATGCCCTGTGCCCAGAGGCTTGAGGTTCTCAACATAGTTTCCCGCCCACTTTTTGTCCCTAAACAGCCCCATGTAAGTTACGTAGGCACTTCCGTACAAACTACCGCGCTTTACACTTTCAAAAAGATACGAATATGTCTTCCGGCCCTTATCGCTAGCAGTGAGCGCGCCCTGTATGAAACTCTTACGTATGCTGAACGCCTTGAAATAACTTTCGGCGGATTTTTCTGAATCCGGCACAGCCAAATCTTCAATGACGTGCTCTTCCTGATTACGGTATAGCCCTATTAATGCGCTCTGAAGGTAAGAGTGCCCTAACGCTTCATCTTTGCATTTTTCTGCCAGTTCGACCGTCTCATCAATCTCCGTATCCGAGACAAAGATAATCGAAGATAAATCTGAACATTCTTTTATATCAGTGGCATTGGCCCCATCCATGGCACTTACACCAAAGAAGACAAAAGCAGCACAAGGAATCAAAAACCGATATATTGCCACGCCTTACCACCGAATTATTTATTCGCCTTAAAGTAGTAGGTTAATGCAGCCACACCTTAAGTGACAAATAATTATTACTCCGCCGCATCACTCCCCAACCGATTAAGTGCGCGCGTCATCAATGCCCGCAGTTTCGCTGGCCGCAGAGGCTTGTTGAGCAGCGAGAAACCCTGATCGCGGATCAGGTCGCTGGTTTCTGTGGCGCGGTCGGCGGTGATGAGCACGCCCGGTACGTTAACGCCGTGAACATCGCGCAGTTTGATCAGGCAGTCGAGGCCGGTCTGGCCGGAATCAAGGTGATAATCGGCAAGGATGATGTCGGGTGCAAAGGCTGGTTTGCCATCTGTGCCGTCCTTGGTCAGCATTTCTTCGGCAACTGCGCCAGAGCGCGCGGTTGCGACGACGCAATCCCAGTTTTCGAGCATCGCGCGCATGCCATCCAGAATATCGGGTTCGTTGTCGATACACAGCACGCGCAAGCCCCCCAGTTCGCCCGCCATGCGGCGTTTGGGCTTGGTCGCGGTTTGCGGGGCGGCGATGCCCAGTGGCACATCAACGGAAAACACCGTGCCGCGTCCGGGGCGGGATCGCACCGAGACAGCGTGATCAAGGGACCGGCCCAACCGTTCGACGATGGCAAGGCCAAGCCCAAGGCCCTTTACATCGGTGGTTTCGGGGCCTTCAAGGCGATGGAATTCGCGGAAGATGATTTTCAGTTTATCCTCAGGGATGCCCGGCCCGCTGTCCCAGACCTCCACCCGCACATGATCACCGCGCACACGGCACCCGACCACCGCCCCGCCGGTTCGGGTATAGCGCATGGCGTTGGAAATGAAGTTTTGCAGGATACGACGTAGCAGGCGTGAGTCACTTCTGACCCAAAGGTCGCGTTTATGGACCTTAAAGCTAAGCCCCGCGTGTTCGGCGACCGGGCCAAATTCGGTTTCAAGCGCGCCCAACACATCGCCCAGCGCAAAGTCGCGAATGGTTGGCTTCATCGCGCCTGCATCAAGTTTGCAGATATCAAGAAGCTCGTTGAGCAGTTCCTCAACCCCCTTAAGCGATAGGTCCACCTTACCGACCAGATCAAACACATCCTCGGCCAGGCCATGCTTGCCGCCAAGGGCGACGGTGAACAGACGCGCGGCGTTGAGCGGTTGGAGCAAATCGTGGCTGGCGGCGGCAAAGAACCGTGTTTTGGTATCGTTGGCGGTTTCGGCCTGTTCCTTGGCGACCGACAATTCGGAATTAAGGACTTCCAGTGCGTGGGTACGTTCGGTGACGCGGGCCTCAAGCCCTTCGTTGGCTTCTTTGAGCGCCTGTTCGGCGGTTTTGCGTTCGGTGATGTCGTGATAAATACAAAAATAGCCCAGCACTTCGCCGGTTTCGTCAAAGTGCGGGATATAGGTGCCTTCGGCATAGCGGCCTTCGCGCACGCCGAGAATTCCGCGCTCGTCATTACGGTTGCGCGTGATCGCCGGGAATTCGATTTCAAAGCTTTGGCGGTATCCTTCAAGGACGAGCGCAATCATCGGGGCAAGATGGACATAGCGTTCCTCACCCACCGCTTCGCGGACGGCCATGCCATGCGCCTCAACCCGGCGCAGGCCAAACATCTTTTCATAGGGGCGGTTGGTAAAGCGAAGGCGCTGATTTTTATCGGCATAGGCGATCATTACCGGAATATTATCGGTGTAAATGCGAATGTTGCGTTCGCTTTCGCGCAAGGCCTCTTCGGTGCGCACACGCGCGGTGATGTCGGCAATGGTGGCGACAAAGCCGCCATCGGGCATCGGGTTGGTGCGGATTTCAAGCACCATGCCGTCGGACCGTTTGCGCTCATAGGTATGGGGCAAGCGGCGCATTTGCGGGGCGGCATTGCGGCCGAGGATAATATCAATATCAACCGCGCGCACAGTGTTTTCACGGCAAATCGCGACCAGTTCAGACAGGGGCAAGGTGACCTGAATGTCGCTGGTGGCAAGGCCCAGAAGATCAATGAAGCGATGATTCCAGGTTGCCAGACGCAGGTTCTGGTCAAACACCCCGACCCCCTGGGAAATGTTTTCAAGCGTATTGAGCAAAAGGTCGCGGTTAAACTTGATCGCCTCGGACGCCTCATCAAGCAATTCCATCGCATCGCGGCGCGATACGGCCTTATCGGGCAACAGCAACGCCATCACCACGCGCGATGATGCGGCACCAACCGCGCCAGATAGCAAATGTTCGGTAAAGTTTGCGGCATCAACATCGGCAATGTCGGACCGCTTGGCCGCACCCGCGCGTTGTTGCAGGTAATTGCGAAACGCACGCTGCGCCCAGTGTTTGCCCAAGAACCGTGCGGCGAGGTCTTCAAGATCGCCCAGCGTCACCCTGCCCGGCCATGTATCGGTGCGCGCACGGGTGTCTTTGCGCCAGACATCGACAAAGCGTTGGGCCTGACGACGTTGGGTCACCCCCTGCACGCCGACAGCCGACCCAACAAACATCAGAACGAAGTTCAGCCCCAGCGACCAGACCACCCCATGGGTCAGCGGATCTTCGATCCCAACACCCAGCAAGGCCTGCGGGCGCAAAATGCCGATGCCAAACGGCCCGTCGGTCAGGATCGATACCGGCAACAGACCACCCTGAACAAAGCCCGGCAGCAAAAGCGTATAGGCCCACAGAATGAACCCCCACGCCAGACCAAGGCGCACCCCGGTCCGGTTGATTGATTTGAGGTAAATCGCAGCCAAAACCGCCGGGGCAAATTGCGCCATCGCGGCAAAGGACAGCATGCCGATATCAGCCAGCGCATATTTTTCCGACAGAAACCGGTAAAACCCATAGGCCAGAAACAACAATACAATCACCGCCGCCCGGCGAACTTTGAGCAACACCTGACTGACATCGCCCGACATGCGGCTTTGCAGTTTTTCCGAGCGCAGCAAAAGCGGCATGACCAGATCGTTACAGACCATAGTCGAGACCGCGACGCACGATACAATCACCATCCCCGTACTGGCTGACAACCCGCCAATAAAGGCCAAAACCGCCAACCAGTTTTGCCCGGCCAATAAGGGTAAGGTCAGAACGAATGTATCGGGATTAACCGTCGGATCACCGCGAAACAGAAACAGCCCCGCCACCGCAATTGGCACAACAAAGATATTGATCGCAATCAGATAAGCGGGAAACAGCCAGCGCGCACTGGTCAGGTTGCGGCTGTCGTCGTTTTCCACAAAGGTCACATGGAACTGACGCGGCAGACAGAAAATCGCAAAAGCCGCCAGAAGCGTTGAAATAAAGAAATGCGAGGTTAGCCACGTATCGGGTTTAAATATTTGGCGCACGGTCGGATCGGCAATGGCGCGCGCATTCATATCGCCAAATCCGTCAAATAGCCCATAGACGACAAACACACCAACCAGCAAAAGGGCGACCAGTTTGACGATGCTTTCGAAGGCCACCGCCAGGATCAAGCCGTCATGATGTTCTGATGCGTGGATGTAGCGCACGCCAAACAGGATGGCAAAAACCGCCATCAAAATCGTGACATAAAACGCGGTGTCCTTGGAAAAGTCCGATGCCGAATGGCTGACGATCTGTTCGCCCAACTGACCAATCAAAACATCGAACGACAAAGACACGGCTTTGAGCTGAAGCGAGATATAGGCAAGCACACCCACCACTGCGATCACCGCAACAAGGGCGGCCAGACTTTGGCTTTTGCCATAGCGCGATCCCAGAAAATCAGCAATCGAGGTGATGTTTTGTTCGCGGCAGACCGTGGCGATTTTGGCCATGATGCCAAAACCGAAAATCATGATCACCAATGGCCCGATATAAATCGGCAGGAATGCCCAGCCGCGTGTTGCCGCCGTCCCGACCGAGCCAAAGAACGTCCAACTGGTGCAATAGACCGCCATGGAAAGCGCATAGATGGTCGGCTTAAGCTTGGACGCCCGCCATTTATCGGCATACTTGTCACCATAATGGGCAATGGCGAACAAAAGCCCGATATAGGCCATGGCAACAATAAAGATCAGTCCGCCCTGAAGCATCCGTGAATGGCCCTGTATAAGTATCTGTAATCTGGCTGCCAATTCAGGCAGTTATAATTATCTGTTATCGGGACTATACCACGACTGACATATTGTCTAAAACGACCCAAATCTCATTGCGACCAAAGACCTAAGAGAGTTGTTAAAATGGCTTCCGATTACGGATTTTACGCTGGTATTTTGCGCTTTGTCGCGAAGAAAACTGAAACCGAAGACCGGGAAATTCGCATCATGATGGGCCATCTGGCAGGGATTGCCGATGCGATTGAACAGACCGGGCGCTTCATGGTCGAACGCGATAATTGCGAAAGTGCCGCGCGCGCCTTTGCCGGTGTTGCCAAATTCCTTCAGGAACGCATCCTGCCCGAAGCATTGAATGCTGGCAATGAAGCCGCGGTCGAGCAGCTTAAATGGACAATTGAGACATCGTTGGTGCTGGCGGCTGAACTGGTCAAACGGGCGGCGAATGAGGAGCTTAAGGATCAGGACGCCTTTACGTTTGATGTGCCTGCTGCACCTGGCACCCAGCCTTCGGCATCGGGCGCGCCGACCGTCCACTAAGCCAATCGCAGCACACAAACAAAAAGGCCGACACCCGAAAGTGCCAGCCTTTTATTATTGTCAAATTCCTGCAATCAGGAAGCGTCGCGGGCAAATACCTTGGCGCGCTGCAAGAGTGCCGTTGCCTCGAATTCCTTACCATACGGTGCGGCTTTTTTGGCAAAATCCATCATCGACGCATAGATACGACCATTCAGGTCGTTCTTGTTCGCGATTTCTTCGACTGCGGCCTTGGACGCATCAGCAAAGGCAAGGATCAGATCGTCGTTGAAGTGACGGATTTCCGTCCCCTTATCAAGGATCGCCTGATAGGACTGAACGTTATTGAACGCAAAGTCGGCAAGGGTCTGATCGGTGTTGGCCTGTGCGGCAACCGCAACGATTTCGCGTAAATCTTCTGGCAGCTCGGCAAGTTTGTCCTTGTTGATAAAGACTTCAATGCCCGAACCCGGTTCGGCGAATGCCGGGGTGTAGTAATATTTGGCGACACTTGCCAGCCCGAACGCGTAATCGTTCCAGGGGCCGACCCATTCCGCCGCATCAATCGCACCGGACTGCAAGCTTGGCAGAATGTCGGAAGCCGGAAGCAGGGTCGGATTTGCACCGAGACGGCGCATGGCTTCGCCACCGATACCGGCATAACGGACTTTAAGGCCCTGAAGGTCATCAACGCTGTTGATTTCCTTATTGAACCAGCCACCGGCCTGAAGGCCCGTGTTGCCCGCGAGGAACGGCTTGGCGTTGAACTGGGCGTAAAGTTCATCCCAAAGTTCCTGACCACCGCCAAAGCGCAGCCAGCCGGAAAGTTCCCAGCCCATCAGGCCAAACGGAATGGTGGTAAAGAACGAAACCGCCGGGTCCTTGCCAAACCAGTAATACGGGGTGGCGTGTGCAAGGTCAGCAACGCCCTGCTCAACCGCATCCATGCATTCAAGGGCCGGAACCAGTTCACCCGCACCATAAACGGTGATGTTCAGACGACCACCGGACATTTTGTTCACACGCTGTGCAAACAGTTCACCATTGGCACCAAGGCCCGGTGTACCTTTCGGCCATGGCATTACCATCCGCCAATTGATGGTTTCTTCGGCTTTGACGATGGCTGGTGCGGCGGCTGTCGCGGCAAACGCGCCCGCTGCAACACCAGCACCGCTCAGAAACTGACGACGTTTCATTGTGGGGCTCCCAATCTTTTATTGGCAAATTTTTGCGTTAAACGATCACGAAGGTAATTTCGTAACCTTACATGCAGCCAAAGTTACGGTTTTTGCCGCCCCCAACAATTCATCTTTGCGGGATGCTGCATCACGCGCCTTGCATGGCATTTACATTACTTCCTTACAGTTCACCCTGTGGTTTCCATGCGAAAGGGACGGCCACATGGCCGCCCCTTTGTCTGACGGGACTTAAACGTCCCCAATGTGTGGTTCGTACGATGCGCTTTTTGGGCTTAGAAGCCCCAGACTTTCGCGCGGTGCAGAAGACCGGTGGCCTCGAACTCCTTGCCGTAGCGTGCGCCCTTCTTGACCAGATCAAGATAGCTTGCGGCAATGCGGCCAGACAGTTCATCCTTAGCGGCAATTTCATCAACAGCGGCCTTGGACTGTTCGGCCAGCGCCATGATGACTTCATCAGGGAACTGACGGACTTCAACACCCTTGTCGATCAGCGGTTGATAGGACTGCAGGTTATTGAAGGTAAAGTCCGCAAGGGTGTTTTCAGCAATCGCCTGTGCGGCATAGCGAATGATCGCCTGCATATCAGGTGACAGGCTGTTGAACTTGTCCTTGGAGATGAAAATCTCAAGCCCGGGTCCGGGTTCGTGGAAGGCCGGGGTGTAGTAGTATTTGGCGACCTGATACAGGCCAAATGCCAGATCGTTCCATGGACCAACCCACTCGGCTGCGTCAATCGCGCCACTTTGCATCGCAGGCATGATTTCGCCCGGCGGGATCATGGTCACGTTTGCACCGACACGGCGCATGGCTTCACCACCCAAACCGGCATAGCGCATTTTAAGGCCCTTAAGATCCTCAAGCGAATTGATTTCCTTGTTGAACCAGCCACCGGCCTGCATGCCCGAGTTGCCGGCATAGAACGGAACAACATTGAATTCGTCGTAGGCTTCTTCCCACAATTTCTGTCCGTCACCAAAGCGCAGCCAGCTGGACAATTCCCACGCGGTCAGACCAAACGGAATGGTCGAGAAGAAGTTCAGCGCCGGATTTTTACCCTGCCAGTAATACGGGGTGCCGTGGGCCATTTCGACCACACCCTGTTCCACCGCATCCATGCATTCGAACGGCGGGACGATTTCACCACCGCCAAAGACGGAGATGTTCAAACGGCCACCCGACATTTCCTTAACCATGGCGGCGAATTTTTCCGCATTGGTTCCAAGGCCCGGCGTGCCCTTTGGCCATGGCATCACCATGCGCCAATTCAGGCTTTCCTGCGCAGAAACAACTGCCGGTGCGGCAACGGATGCGGCAACCGCGCCGACACCGACACTGGCCCCTTTAAGGAACTGACGACGTTTCATTGGAATCCCCTTAAATTCTTATAATTTGGTGGTTTTTTGCGCGACCACCGACGTTCGTTGGGGGATTTTGGCTAAAACAGGCGTGGGTTTCCACTATTTTTGCGAAATCGATGAATTATTTTTTCATCGACGTTACGGAAAGCAGAGCTTAGAGCCCCCTACCCGATATAACGTTGATAGTCGGCAACGAACTGTTCGGGCGTTCCGGCACCAAGCGGGGTGTTGTAATACTGCTTCCAATAAGCCGCGAGTGCATTGATATCGTTTGGATCAGACGGCATTGCTGCGGGGGCGCGGTAATAGCGAATACGACACATCGCCGTTGCATAGGCCAGGTTGGTCGCAAGCTGGCTCGCCTTATCAGGCTGATCACCCGAACCGGTTGACGACGCCACAGCCGGACTGACGGCAAGATACGCATCGACCTTTGCCTTTAACGCCGCCCGGCTGGAATAATCGAGATAGTTTTCATAGCAATCATTTAGCGTGGCCGGCTCCATCTGATAAATGCCCATTGCCGGGCCGCCGCCAACCTGCTTGATGAAATCGCCCAGATGGCTTTCATGGGCGGCGGTCCCCATGATCAGATTTTCGGCCACATCCGGAGCAGACAGATCCAGCGCGGCAAGAACCGGGCGGACGACGAGGGTACGTAATTGATCGGGATTAATTGGCATGTTCGCACCTTTGCGATCTATGTGAATGAAACCATCAGACACACGACGCGGCAGGTCGGGTTTTGGGAAAAATTTCAGCCCGTTTTGACGTTTAAAACGTCTTGCAAAGGTAAAACTATTCTAACGGAAGGCGGGAAACCATACCAACGCATAGTTCACAATGAAGATCAGTACCCAACCTAGACTTACAGAAGGATATCCAATCACATAGAGCGCATTTTATCGCCTTGGGGGACAATACATGCATCCGGAAATTCGACGTCGCCTTGAATTTATTGATTTCAACGACACAAAGGCCAAATTGCTTAAAAAAGCGTGGCCGGTCATTGATAAGAACATCGCGCCAATTCTGGATGTGTTTTACCAAAAGGTCATGGGACGCCCGGACCTGGCCAAGATCATTGGAGACCCATCGAACATCGACAGCTTAAATAATGCGCAGCGCAAACATTGGGGAAAGCTGTTCGAGGGCACGTTTGATGATTCATTCTATGAAGATGTCCGGCGTATTGGCAAAGCCCATGAACGCATTGGTCTGACGCCTGAGTCCTATGTCTCGGCCTATAATTTCATGCTTGGTGAAATTACCTCCCTGTTGTTGAAGCATTTCCGCAAGGATGCAGATGTATCCATGATGGTGGTTGCGGCGACCAATGCCTTACTGGTTGATGTGGAAATGGCCATCACTGTCTATTACGAGGAAACTCAGAATACCTACAACCGCAAACTTCATGACATGTCGACCGAGTTTGAAACAACCATTGGCACCGTCGTTTCCGCGGTTGCGACATCTGCTGACGAAATGTCGCATGCGTCAAACACGCTTCTTGCCAGCATGAATGAAACCCAGTCCGAAGTTGAAAAGGCACGCGGTGCTGCGGAAATATCGGCTGATAATGCTACGACAGTTGCCGGGGCGGCAGAAGAACTTGATAGCTCCATCCGTGAAATATCCAGTCAGATTTCACGCGCATCGACCATATCAAACGAGGTGGAAGCATCGGTCAAATCGACGTCCGATACGATCGAAACCTTAAATACCGCAGCAGAGCAAATTGGTACCGTTGTTGATCTGATCGATAAAATTGCCAGTCAGACCAACCTTCTGGCCTTAAATGCGACGATTGAGGCTGCCCGCGCGGGTGAAGCCGGCAAAGGCTTTGCCGTGGTCGCAAGCGAGGTCAAGAATCTTGCCAATCAAACCGCCAAGGCAACCGGCGATATCACCGAACAAATTGATTCTGTTCAGGCAAGCACCGGTGCAGCTGTGACGGCGATCCGTGAAGTCGCGGGGCAAATCGGTGCGATTGTTGATGCCGTAACCGCTATTTCAGCCGCTGTTGAACAACAGGCCGCTGCCACCACCGAAATCAGTGGCAACATCAATACAGTTTCCTCGGCCAATCGGGATGTGAATACCAGCCTTGAAACCGTCAACGGGACGGCCAGCAGAACCAGTTCCGTCGCAGCAGAGGTGTCCGAAGTCTCGAAAACACTTCAACGCAATTCTGAACAGTTGCGTGCTGATGTTGATGCCTTTGTTAAACGTCTGACATCTAACGACTAAGCACGGCCCAAATCCATCCGCAGCCCAAAGCAGGCGCAAGGAACGTCCTCCTTGCGCCTGACGTCGTTTTACCGTGCAGGTGTTAGACGTAAACCAAGGCAAAGTAGGTTGATTAATGATGTTCCAATTTAATCATATAATCAGATAAAATGATCTGTTTCTTAACGATCACGAGAATCTGACGGGGACATGCCAAAGACGCGTTTGAAGGCCGTGGCAAAATTGGCTGGACTTGAATATCCAGCCAGCCAAGCGGCCTGTCCAATGGTCAGGCCGTCTTTTTCCATGGCATCCCGCGCAGCGACAAGACGGGTTTCTCGGATAAAATCCTTAATTGTCGTACCATAAGCATTCTTGAAAATACGCTGTAGATTGGCAACGCTCATCCCCAAAGATAGTGAAAGAGTGGTCAGGCTCAAATCATCAGGTATATGCTCAATGATAAATTCACGAATTTCTTGTGCTTTGAAATACTGATCAATCGGATCTGGTTCTTTCTGGGTATTCTCTTCCGCCTGTAAGGCGCCAAGAGCTTCGGCAAAAATCTCAAGACCACGGCTTTCAGAATAAAGCTCACGAAGCAGCGGCTCGTCCGTCTGTGGATAGATCAACTGATTTGCCAGCGCAAGTATCCGTCGCGAAGGCTGCCAGGTACGTACGGAAATACCCGATTGAAAAAAATCGACAATTCCACGATAGCGCGACGGTGATTTTTTCAATTTCTCGACAACCCAATCCAGATGGGCCGAAATCATGACTTTGCTGATTTCGCTTCCTTTATGGATGTAGCGCCGCACCTTGGATGGCTGTGACACGGACCAGATAAAACCAACCGGATGGTCACGTGCGTCCAGATCAACCGGGACGCCATCAAACTCCGCCTGCACACGTCCTTTAAGAACAATGGCAACCTTGACCGCTGCCCCGACTTCATAATCGGCAATTGCGTCCGTCATCTCCATCGTATCGGAGGTGTGAATGTCAAGATATGAACGGGTATCGCTAAATGACATTCGACCGCTCATAAGCGCCCCGCCTCCTGCCAATAGTCCGCCCATGCCTTTGACACGGGAACCAAGTTTTTCCAATTCGCTCCTGGTAATAGAATCACGCCGTGTTACTGGCCGTTGCACTGTTACCACCACAAACCTCTCCTGCCGTTCCGACTTTTACGAAGTAGCATTAAGCAATTGCGCGAATGGCTAAAAATGCCTGTTGCGCAAGCACGTTTGACGATTCCGCAAACATCTCCGGCGATTTCGCAAACATCATTCCTGTTGCCTTACCGCTCTAGATAATAATATTCACAATCATTCGCATTTGCAATTTATTTGATAGGGAATGAACATGCCTCAGTTACACTTGCAAGACACATCTCCCCGGTTCGGGGGGCTATTCCGTTCCACCCTTCTTGCCGGTGTTGCTATAGCCGTGCTGCCTGTTGCAGCCTTTGCCCAAGCCAATCAAACCGATGAGGCCGAGAACGTTCTTCCGCCTGTGGAAGTTACCGCGTCCGTACAGTCCGGGCCAAGTCTTCCAGGTGGTGTGGAAATTGATCAGGACGATCTAGACCGTGCCAACCCGCAAACCATCAAAGATGTGTTTGCCAATGAGCCCTCAGTTCAGGTTTCTGGACCAACGGCAATTTCGCAAAAGATTTATGTTCAGGGCATTGAGAACACCAAACTCAATGTGCAGGTCGATGGCACCCGGCAGGTTGATTCCAGCTTCCACCATATTGGCACGGCGATCATTGATCCGGGCATGCTGAAATCAGTTGGTGTCGAGGCCGGAATTGCCCCGGCAGACGCAGGTCCGAACGCACTTGGCGGTTCCATGTCATATGAAACCAAAGATGCGCGCGATATTCTTGACGAAAATGATCCGTTCGGTGGCTGGGCAAAAATCCAGTACAACAGCAACACTCAAGGCTTCAGCGAATGGTTGACGCTTGCTGGTCAGCACGAAGGCTTTGAAGCACTGGCCTATGTTCAGAACAGCAATCAGGGCAACTATAAGGATGGTGACGGCAACGAAGCCGCTGGCACCGCTGATGGCAGCGAAAATGGCATGGGGAAATTTGCCTTTACCGGAAATGGTGGCGGTCGGTTTGAAGCATTTGCCAGCCACCTTGAAGATGAAGGTGTTCGTCCTGCCCGTCCGAACTTTGGCTCCTTGACCAACGGGGCTTCTCCCCAATGGATTTCATACAAGGATACTTCGCTTGGTGTCAGTTATGTTGATGAACAACCATCCGACATGTTGGCCCCGGACCTTAGCCTGAATTACAGTAAAACCCATCTTGATATTCCAGCACTCAATGGCAATACCCATCTTGAAGCCGAAATTGAAACACTTAACGGTAAAGCCGCCAATACCTTTGATATCGGCATGGGCAATATCACAACCGGTGTTGATTTCTATCACGACGAGGCAACCGGCGGCGGTGACACGGCCCGTCCTGGCGGTCTTGCAGGCCGGTTCACGGAAACATCGACGAATATCGGCCTATTCACCCAAGCGCGCCTGTCGCTGACGAATCGTTGGCGTGTCTCGGTTGGCGGTCGTGGTGACCAGCAATGGTTTGAAGGCATCGACGGATCGGATTTCAGCGAGTTTGGCCTAAGCGGCAACGCCAACACCGAATATGACCTGACTGATGACCTGATGGTTTATACCGGAATGGGAACGTCATTTGGCGGTCTTCCGATCGGGGAGACAGCAATTTATAACTATTCGGGCATGTGGGATTATACCGGATTCAAACCTTCACGGTCACACAACTATAAGGCAGGAA
The DNA here is from genome assembly GCF_056173045.1 of Thalassospira sp. Z349TD_5. NCBI lineage: Bacteria > Pseudomonadati > Pseudomonadota > Alphaproteobacteria > Rhodospirillales > Thalassospiraceae > Thalassospira > Thalassospira sp. Z349TD_5. The sequence continues at coordinate 1,724,252 of NZ_CM149654.1, read as the reverse complement.
CACGTTACCAGATTGGCCAAATGTCCTTTGACGGTAGCTTGTTCTACAACAAGATCAATGGTTCCCATTCGCTTGAATACACGACACGTAACACCACAAGCGAACTCGACACCCGCGGGTATAACCTGTTCGACAACCTGGAACTATGGCCCAGGCTTCGCACGCGTTGCTTATAGCCATACCGATGTTGAACGAAACGGTGGTGTTCCGCTGAGTAACGATGCGTCATACCAAGGTGTCCTTATTGGCGACATGATCAACTTCGAAGTCGGACATCGCTTTGAGGATTTGGGTATCCTGGTTGGCGGCAATTCCGAATTGGCCTTGGCCAACGATGATCCGGAAAAAGTTGGTAATGAAAAGCTAGATACCTATTTCGTTGCCAATCTTTACGGCGAATGGACGCCAGAGGCTCTTTCACGTTCTGTGACACTGCGTGTTGACGCGCTAAACATCTTTGACCGCGATTACGTGGCCCGCACAACTCCGGGCTATGACAGCAGTGCAATTGAGCCCTATCACGAGCCGGGCCGGACCTTCCTTGTCTCGGCGAAGGTTACATTCTGATCAGGTTCCTTATCCATAAACTTTCAATCCGTAATGAGTGACATTCTGTGCCGCTCATTACGGCGTTTTAGCCAAAATTCTTTGCGCATATCCCAACAGGATCAATCGAGATGAAATTAAACCGTTTCTTGAGCTTTCTCGCTGCAACCGTCATCGGCACCAGTGTGGCACAGGCTGGTGAGACCGTCACACTCGTTGACGTTTCGGGACGTGAAGTCACCGTTGAGGTGCCGGTGAAACACATGATCCTTGGAGAAGGACGTTTTTTGCCGTCTATCGGGATTCTCGATCCTGAAAATCCGGTCCGCTGGATTGCCGGGATGATGGGAGAGTTCAAACAACTCGATCCAGCATCCTTCGCCCAGTATCAGGCAAAATTCCCTGAAATTGACGACATCCCGCTGATTGGACGCAGTAATGAAGCGACCTTTTCAACCGAAAAGGCGATTACGGTTGAACCCGATGTCGCGGTCTTTGGGCTGTCTGGCGGGCATGGACCGGGATCAAGCAGCCACACAGTCCTGTCGCAGCTTGGTGCGGCCCATATTCCGGTGGTGATGATCGATTTTCGCAGCAAGCCGTTTAAAAATACGCCCAAAAGCATTCGCCTTCTGGGCAAACTGATGGGCAAGGAAGATCAGGCTGAGGCGTTCATTGAATTTTATACCAAAAATCTGACCAAGGTGACTGACCGCACCAAAGACATGACCGACAAGCCCAATGTTTTCCTTGAAAGCCGGGTTGGGCTTCAGGACCATTGTTGCGAAGCAATGGGCAATGAAATGATCGGGAAGTTCGTTCAGGTTGCAGGCGGCACCAATATTTTTGCCGATGACATCCCCGGTGTGATCAGCCAGATTTCGGTCGAGAAGCTGCTGGTTACGCAACCCGACATCTATGTCACCACAGCGGTTGGTTCAAACGGACTGGATGCCGAACAAAACGAAAAACGCATTGTTTTGGGGGCATCGACCAATGCCGAAAGTGCGCGAAAGTCACTTGCGCATAGTATGACACGTGTTGGCTTACCCGAGCTTGACGCCGTCAAATCCGGGCATGTCTATTCCGTTTGGCATCATGTCTATAACAATCCGGTCAATGTCGCGGCCCTGCAAGCCATGGCCAAGTGGTTCCACCCGACCGAGTTTGCCGATCTTGACCCGGATGCGACGCTAAGCGAGTTTTTTGAGCGTTTTCAGGCCGTCGATCTGAATGGTGTTTACTGGATTGGTCTTGATCAGGCGTCATCCTTGTAAACAACCACAGACATCGGAGCACATGATGAAAAACTACGCCAACGGCGCAGCATCTGCTGCGCCGCCGCTTTCGCGCCCGTAAGGAGACACAAAGATGTTTACCACCAAGGGATCGGTCAAAACGGATCATGCGGCAAAATACCTACAACAGCTTTGCAAGCATTTCGCCCACAAGGTTGCGGTTGAGCTTGATGATGTCAAAGGCGAGGTTGCCTTTCCAATGGGCCCCTGCACCATTAAGGCAACCAAGGGATCGCTGACCTTTTCCGGTCAGTCGCACAAGGCCGAAGGCATTGAAAAGATGAAAGCCGTGATCATTGTCCATCTTGATAAATTCGCGTGGCGTGAAGTCCCACTTGATTACCAGTGGGAAGATGGTACTGCCTGATCGGCATTGCGTCCCATTTCTCCAAGCAAAACCAAGAACGCCGACCAGATAAATGGTCGGCGTTTGTTTTTAGCGAATATTGTAGATCACAGGAATCGTGAGTGTGATCCGTTCCTCGATCATGTGCTCAGGAAAGGGCGGGAACTGTTTGACGCGTTCGATCATGCGTTGGGTTTCCCGATCCAACAGTTTTGATCCGCTGCCTGAAATCATCTCGAACACTTCAATCGATCCATCCTTGGCGATCACAACACGGATGCTGTTCTGACCCTCGATCCGGCGGCGCTTTGCCCGTTCGGGATACTCGCGGTAGCGGTTGAGCATCTGAACAACCGACGATTTATAATCAACCATGGCGGCCCGGCTGGCGGCCCCACCCCCACTGCCGCTTGATGAACTGGCAGCCTGACTTTGCGCGACCTCACCAACCGTCCCTTCGGAGTGGCTGGAATTGGTTGCCCCGGCGGGCGGTGTTGGTGCCGGTGCCTTTTGCGGTTTCGGGGTCTCGACCTTTTTGACCGGTTTGGGGGCTTCCACCTTTGTTACCGGCGGCTTTGGCTTCATCTGGACCGGCATCACATCGGCAAGTTTTTGAACCACGACCGGTTCGGGTTCAGGTTCCGGGACCGGCTCAACGATTTCAGGTTCGGGTTCGGGTTCGGGTTCTGGCACCGGTTCAGGTTCGACGACTTCGTCAACGACCGGTTCTGGTTCCGCAATTGGCTCGGGTTCCGTGACGGGTTCTGATTCCGGCTCCAGCTCGACCACCGGTTCGGGCTCTGGTTCCGGCTCGACCTCTTCAACCGGTTCTTCGGCCATACGGCTTTCGACGGAATCGGCGGCCTGCTGATCGGTTTCGGTTTCACCTGTCGTTGCTTGCCCAGCACCAAGCGAGATGCTGATACTTTGAACAGATCCCGCCCCGCCCCAGCCAGAAGGCTGCGGATCGGGCATCGCCAAGACGACACCCCCGGCAAGAACAAGCCCGGTCAGCCCGGTTGCAATCAGGAAATCTACGCGTTTTGACATATCATTCCTGTTCGGCTTCCATCGCGGTCATCAACTGCACTTTATCGATGCCAAGTTCCTGCAACCGTTTAAGCAATGCGACGACCTTTACACCATCTGTTTCACGATCAGCGCGGATTTCCACAGGACGACCGATATAATCAACCGGCAAGAAGGATGACAGGTTTTCAAGTGTGCCTTTCTGATCATCAATGCCGACCTCGCCCGCCTTGCCGAACCATAGAACGATGGTGTCTTCGGGCTGGCTTTCGGCCGTCTGGCTTGCTGGTGGATTGACGTCAAAGGGCCCTAGCTTTTGCAGGCTGCCGGCAATCATGAAGAAAATCAGCAGCAGGAACACGATGTTGATCAGTGGCAGCATCGGTTCTTGAACCGGACTATCATCGGCAATCTGAATACGGCGCTTCATTCCACAAGATCCACATCAGTAACGCCACCCCGGCCCAGCGCATCCATCACTTCGATAAGATGTTGCAAGTTTGCCCCGTTGATTGGGCGCAAGCGCACCGGCGCGCTGGCGTGATCACGCACCAGCATCTGTGCCAGCGCACTCAGCGATACAGCTTCGCCATTAAGAGATAGCTTGCCGTTTGCATCAACATTGATGGTCACGGGGCGGACATCGCTTTGACTGGTTGCCTTGCCATCCGTAATTGCCACCGACATCTCAAAGCCCTTCCAGTCAAGGAAGCTTGAGGCCAACATGAAAAAGATCAGCAGGATGAAGACGACATCAATCAGCGGCGTCAGACCGATCATCGGCGAAGAACCGCGATTACGTTCACGCAATTGCATTGGGCGTATTCCGGGATGGGTTTCTATTCAGCTGCGTGCCGCAGCTCTGCGACGTTGGAAGCCGGTGCGTGTGCCTTGTGCGACAATTCGTTGCGATTGACCACGATGGTACAGACGTCTTCCATAACGGCTGCTGTACGGCTGATAACGCCCTGCATCCACATATGAAACGCCGTTGCCGGGATCGCCACGACCAAACCGATTGCCGTCGTCAGAAGTGCCAACCAAATACCGCCAGACAATATTGAAGGATCAATGCGGCTGCCCGCCCCTTCCATCTTCTGGAAAGCATCGATCATGCCCATCACGGTCCCCAGAAGCCCAAGCAGCGGACTTAGGACTGCTACGGTCAACATAATGCGTAAACCACCACTAAGGCCGTCCACCTCCTTGCGTGCGCGTGCAGCAATCAAATCAGATGCCGCTTCACGCTCGGACGGGGACGCAACCGAAAGGCTCATGCCCGAAAGCCCGATACGTGCCGCAGGATGACGGCGGCGCGCCATCAGTTCGGCGGCTTTGGCCTCATCGCCATTGATCAGGTGGCGTTCAACATCACCGACGAAACCGTCTGCAAACACCCCGCGGCGCAGGAACCCGACAAGCTTGTAAAAGAACACCACCAACCCGATCAGGGCCATGGCCGCCAGAACCCAGCCGACAACACCCGCACGGTCCACTTGCTCAATCAACGGCAGCCCCATCAAACCATCGCCAAGAAAGCTTGTCTGGGTCGTTGCTGTGGTATCGACCGGCAGCCCAGTACTTGGGTCAACCAATACGGTTCCGTCCGCAGCAAGAGTTCCGGTCGCAGGTACATCGGCGGTCGCCACCGGCGGGTTTTGCAGCGCGCTTTGCATCGAGCTTTGCGGGGAGACTTGTGCATCACCGGATGTGACCTGCGGATTTACGGGTTCAGGCATGTGTCTATTCCGATCAAATATGTGATCATCACCGGAGACCCTGCTCCGGTGCGGGTGAAAATGATTTGCATTCTTTACATGAAATAGAATTGCGATGCAATCGCAACAGAACAGTTTTGCAGCTTTTTCGTGCATATCAGCGTCGCACCTCGTGCGCGGCCAATTGCCGTTACAGACAAAACACGCAGGACCAAAGACGGGAAAATAAAGTGGACCAAAGCCCGAATAAGCAAAACCCCCGGAACGTTTGGTTCCAGGGGTTTTGAAATGGTGAGCCCGACAGGATTCGAACCTGTGGCCAACTGATTAAAAGTCAGTTGCTCTACCAACTGAGCTACGGGCCCTCAACGTTGGTGAGCGGCGTTTTAATGGGACTGGCGTCATCGGTCAACCCCCCTTTTTACAGGAAATTGCATGCCTGCCATTCCGCCTGCGGAAAAGCTCCGAAAACCGAGCGTTTTTTCCATCAAAAAAACAGCCCCAAAATAACATTTCAAACGCCTGATTAAAATGTAAGGTAAAACAGGTGCTTGGCCTCGGCAGGATTGAAAAGTTCCGGAAAAGAAAAAACCTCCGAAACCGAAAAGGTTTCAGAGGTTTTTTGGTGAGCCCGACAGGATTCGAACCTGTGGCCAACTGATTAAAAGTCAGTTGCTCTACCAACTGAGCTACGGGCCCGTCGTGTTGGTGAAGCGCGTTTTAATGGCACAGGCGGCGCTGGTCAACACCTCTTTTCCATATTTTCCCGCTTTTTATGCTTTCAGGCCCTAAAACGCGAAAGCCGCCCCACAAAGGGACGGCTTTCGGTTGCAATTGATCGGGTCGCGCGCTTAGCTGGCGTCGGCTGCAACCTGCATTTTGATAATCTGATCAGGATCAGCGACCGAGCCATTGGCCCAAGGCGCACCTTTCTTGATCATATCGACATATTCCATCCCTTCGGTCACCTGCCCCCAGATGGTGTATTGGCCATCAAGGTGCGGTGCATCGGTAAAGCAGATGAAGAACTGTGAGTCTGCACTGTTCGGATTGGCCGAACGGGCCATGGAAACAGTGCCGCGACTGTGATGTCCCTTGGAAAATTCGGCATCGAGTTTCTGGCCGGAGCCCCCCGTACCGTTTCCGTCAGGATCACCGGTCTGGGCCATAAACCCTTCGATCACACGATGGAACACCAGTCCATCATAGAACCCCTCGCGGGTCAGTTCCTTAATACGGGCCACATGATTGGGCGCAAGGTCGGGGCGAAGCTGGATTACAACGCGGCCATCTTTCAGATCAAGATAAAGCGTGTTTTCCAGGTCCTGCGCACCGGCGTCGTTTGCGTTGGACATGGTTACAATTCCTAGTGCGAGTACAAATAGCGATAAAATACGAATAAGACGCATGGCCTGCGTTATTCCTTTTCCTCTGCCAGCTTCTGATGCAGGCGTTTAAGCACGTTGGCAGGGACGAATTCAGTAACGTCGCCCCCCAAACGGGCAATTTCCTTCACAAAGCGCGAAGAAACAAACTGCTGCTTTTCAGAAGCCATCAAAAAGACGGTTTCAACTTCCGGGGACAGCCGGGCATTCATCCCGGCCATCTGGAATTCATATTCAAAGTCAGAAACAGCCCGAAGTCCACGGAGGATCGTGCTTGATCCGTTTTCTTGGGCAAACTGCATCAAAAGCGAAGAAAATGGCTTTACCGAGGTACGGGCAGCAACCTCGCCCCCCGCAGCCTTAAGGGCCTCTTCAACCAATGTACAGCGTTCGTCTACACCGAACATGGGACCTTTGCCGGCGTTGATCGCAACGCCGACAATAAGCTTGTCCACAATTCGGGTCGCACGACGAATAATATCCATATGCCCCTGGGTAACCGGGTCAAAGGTGCCCGGATAAATCCCGATACGTGAGGCGGTAGCAGACATTTCAGTCATCGAACTTCCACTTAATCGTCGCTGTCCACACCATCGGATTCCGGTGCATCACCGGCATCTTCGGCACTTGTCGGCACGGCGTCATCGGTGATTTCGACGGCATCTGCGACACCTTCGATCAGACCTTCTTCGCCCTCGATTTCGTCATCACCACCAAGATTTGACAAACGTTCAACAGCAACGACTTCTTCGTCCTGTGCTGTCCGGAACAGTGTCACACCCTGCGTCTTACGACCGGCCATGCGAATGTCATGGGTTGGCATACGAATGACCTTGCCACCATTGGTGACCATCATCAGTTCGTCGCCTTCTTCAATTACGAAGGACGCGGCAACGTCGCCATTACGTTCAGACATTTCGATGTTGGCAAAGCCCTGACCGCCACGACCGGTTACACGGTACTCGTAGGCCGAGGTCCGCTTGCCATAGCCGTTTTCCGTCACAGACAGGATCATCTGATCGCCGCTGAGAATTTCCTGATAGCGTTCTTCGGACAATAGTTCGAGCGGAAGGCTATCCGCCGTGATTTCCTCGCGACGCAGTTTACCTGCAATCGAAAGATACTCACCGCGTTCTTCCATCGAAACGTGGTTGCCAAACAGAACCGACATCGCGATGACTTCGTCTTCGTCTGCCAAACGGATACCGCGGACACCAACCGAATTACGGCCGGTAAACACGCGCACGTCCGTCACACGGAAACGAATGCATTTACCCTTGTGGGTAGTCAGCAAAATGTCGTCATCATCGGTACAGGTCTGAACCGCAATCAGTTTATCGCCACGATCTTCTTCAAGTTTCATGGCGATCTTGCCGTTCGATTTCACATTCACGAAATCGGCAAGACTGTTACGCCGCACATTCCCGGTCGAGGTTGCAAACATCACATGCAGGTTCGGCCATTCTTCCTCATCCGGAAGAGGGAGAACGGTAGTGATATATTCGCCCTCAGACAATGGCAGCATGTTCACAAGGGCCTTCCCGCGCGATTGCGGTGTGCCCTGTGGCAGACGCCAGACTTTCATTTTGTAGACCATCCCCTCGGAGCTAAAGAACAGCACCGGTGTATGGGTATTGGCAACAAACAGTTTGGAAACGAAATCTTCTTCGCGGGTCGCCATGCCTGAGCGCCCCTTGCCACCGCGACGCTGTGCGCGATAGGTCGAAAGCGGAACACGCTGGATATAGCCAGTATGAGACACGGTCACGACCATATCTTCACGTGCGATCAGATCTTCGATGTCATGTTCAAAGTCGCCTTCCTGAATTTCACTACGACGTTCGTTGGCGAACTCGTTGCGCATTTCAGTCAGCTCATCCTTGAGGATCGTCAGCTTCCGCTCACGCGAGGCCAGGATATCAAGGAAGTCTTTGATTTTCTCACCCAATTCGGTCAATTCGGCCGCGATCTTGTCGCGTTCGAGACCGGTCAGGCGATGCAGGCGAAGTTCAAGGATCGCACGGGCCTGTGCTTCGGACAGACGATACTGACCATCGGTGGAGCCCACCTGAAGCGGATCGGCAATCAATTCGATCAGCGGCACAATGTCGCCAGCCGCCCAATCGCGCGCCATCAGCTGTTCACGTGCAATCGTCGGATCGGCAGCAGCCCGGATCAGTCGGATCACTTCGTCAATATTGGCAACCGCAATCCCAAGACCCACGACAACGTGGGCACGATCACGGGCCTTTTTAAGAAGGTGGATGGTCCGACGCGTAATGACTTCTTCGCGGAATTCGACGAATGCCTGAATGATTTCCTTCAGGTTCATCAGTTCCGGCTTGCCCCGGTTCAGGGCCAGCATGTTAACGCCAAAGGACGTCTGCAACGCGGTAAAGCGGAACAGCTGGTTTAGGACAACATCGGAATTGGCATCGCGTTTAAGTTCGATCACCATACGCACGCCTGAACGATCAGACTCATCGCGCAGATCGGAAATGCCTTCGAGTTTTTTGTCGCGCACCAGATCAGCGATTTTTTCCATCAGGCTCGCCTTGTTCACCTGATAGGGAACTTCGGTGACGATGATGGCTTCGCGGTTGGCACGGACTTCTTCGACATGGGTGCGGGCCCGCATGATCACCGACCCACGGCCGGTTTTAAATGCAGAATGGATGCCCGAACGGCCCAGAATAAGCGCGCCTGTCGGGAAATCCGGACCATGGACGAATTCCATCAGGCCTTCGATGGTGATTTCCGGGTCATCGACATAGGCCATGCAGCCATCAATAACTTCACCAAGGTTATGCGGCGGAATGTTGGTTGCCATACCAACCGCAATACCACCCGCACCATTGACCAGCATGTTGGGAAAACGTGCTGGCAGAACCGATGGTTCCTTGGTGGTTTCGTCATAGTTGTCGCGGAAATCGATGGTGTCTTTGTCGATATCTTCGAGCAGGAAGTGCGCGGACTTGGCCATGCGGGCTTCAGTGTAACGCATGGCGGCGGCTTTATCGCCATCCATTGACCCAAAGTTGCCCTGCCCGTCAATCAGTTGCAGGCGCATGGAGAAGCTTTGCGCCATACGAACCATCGCGTCGTAAATCGCGCTGTCGCCGTGCGGATGGTATTTACCCATCACGTCCCCGACGACACGGGCCGATTTACGGAACGGCTTGTTATAGTCAAATCCGTTTTCATGCATGGCGTACAGAATACGTCGATGCACCGGCTTCAAACCGTCTCGGACGTCAGGCAGCGCGCGGCTGACGATCACGCTCATTGCGTAATCGAGATAGCTTCGGCGCATTTCTTGTTCGATGGATACCGGGAAAATATCGCGGCTCTCGGAATTGGTCTCTTTGGTGGACAAAGGCCGTGACCTCTTAAACGCTTGATCTGAAATGATTCAATCGGCGTGACACGTACCTGTTTTCAAGCACATGCCGGACCAGAAAGGCGGAAAGTATCAGGTTTGTCGTTGACAAACAATATTGACAAATCCCATCTGTCCGCATTGGACGACAAAGTTCGGTTTTTATCGCTTATTTTGGCTTTTCGTACTGACCTGACTGGATTTTTCAAGGGTGTCTTTTTCCAGCACCGGCGCAATCGGATCAGCTTGTGTATCACTGTTTTCGACCCGCAGCGATTTTCGTGTGAAACGCACCTGCGATGCGGCAATACCTGCAAGAATAATCACCATCGCCAGGATCGCGGTTGGCTGGGGCACTTCGCCCAGAACAAGGAAGCTGATCAAAACCCCGACTGCGGGCACAAGATAGTTGTTAAACACCAGAAAACTGGTGCCCGCTGCGGCAACCAGTTGCAGGATCAAGAACATCGCAATGCCGGTCGGAAACACGCCAAGATACATGATCGAAAGCGCGCCTTCGACGTCCCATGTCATGGTCCATGGCTGATCAAGGATCAATGTAAACGGCATCAGCATCAGGGATGCGAATGTCAGAATGACGGCCGTTGACCCAATGCGCGGCTGATCGCGCAGGTTCCGGGTGATCAGCGATGACACGGCATAGCCGACTGCGGCAATCAAAATCGCCAACTGGAACAGGAATTCACCGCCCAGCCCCGACAGGGTTTCCGGCCCAACCAGAACAACAACCCCGATTGTGCCCAGAATAATCCCGACCACCTTGCCCAGTGTCAGCTTCTCATCGGCGGTAAAGAAGTGCGCAAGCACCACAGCCGTCAACGGTACGGTGGACATCAAAATGGCCGCCAGACCAGCATCGACCTGAGTTTCGCCATAGCTGATCAAAAAGAACGGTATGGCGTTACCAATCAGGGCAATGAAAAAGGTCGAAACCCATGCTTTTTTGCCCTTGGGCAGTTCGGATTTACGTACCCATGCAAACCCCCACAGCACAAGTGCGGCAAACGTCAAACGTCCGCCGGCAACCACCAGTGGCGAATAGGCATGAACGCCAATTTTGATAAAGGTGAACGAGCTGCCCCACATACCGGCCAAAAGCAGCAGCAGAACATATTCGCGAATTCCCGGACGTGTCATCTTCAGAGCCTGTTTTTGCCATATTTATTGGGCTTTATAACAACGGCAATAAAACCGGGTTACAGCGTTAGAGGTGACGCATCAAAGAATCAAGAAAATAGCGGCACGGGCATTGACCCCATAACACTTTGAAGCTGTGGCGTTAACGCCTCTGTCGAAGCATGAAGGCCAACAAGCGACGGGAAACCCCGCCCGCAAACGCGCGCCGTGAAGACGGCATAGCTTACGGTGATTGGGATGATGACCTGGAACATAATCGGAAAGATCGAAAAAAGTGCTTCAGACACAACTTTTTAATTGCGAATGACTTTCAATATCATTACACTACAAATAACAAAAAACGGGATATGAGCAGATGAGTTACGTTGATCAGGAATTGTCGGTCGAAGATATGCTTGCCGACCCGATCGTGCAGACATTAATGCGCTATGATGGCATTTCTGCCAGTGACGTTCGTCACACGATGAAACAAGTAAATCTAAACCGCCCTGACATGCCGGCCGGCGCACACAAGAAATCCCTTGATGGCACCAGCAAACATTGGGGCACGCCGCGCCCGATCAACGGCGGCGCACGCCACAAAGCCGCCTGAGCCAAGACGGTTGGTGCCCTGCCCGCCATGCATCATTTGGCGGCGGCGTTTAACGTCCAGTCATATTCATACCCGGCAATATCCAAACGCGGCGCATCGGCCTTTAGCTGCGCGGCAAGCCCCGGCCCTGCATAGCGGGTTAAATGCCTGATGAAATCCGCATCACTTTTGCCAAAATCATCCCGATACCAATCATATAGCTGTGACAGCACAAACGCCCCATCCCTGTTGCGGCGCACAGACCGGGGATGATTGATGAACCCCTTGGCCGCCTGATCAAGTTGCGCGTCAAGAATGTCTGCATCATAGGCCATTGGCGCCAATGCCGGACAGCCAATGGACGCGCAATTAACCGCGTAATGAATACGCGGGTCGTGCCAGATCGGGCGTAAAATACGATGTTCGATGTCATCAAGGCTCAGCGTGCGGCCTTCGACCGTGATCAGCTTCTTACCCCACGGCCCGGATGAAAACAGCCCCGGCGAAATGTCGATATCGCGGATGGATGTGACCGGATAGTGATCAAGCACCACCTGCACGGTCAGGGCGTTATATAGATTAACCCAATAAGCAAATTGCTGATCACGGTTGAGACCATCAACGTCAACCTGCGCCATTGATGCGATATAGCCCGATATGGCGTCATAACCGCCTGACTTGGCCGACGCATAATCAAACGCGGTGACGCCGGGTTCAACCACCACCAAATACCGATCCAGAACGTTTTGCCATGCGCTGTGATCCACCTTATCCGTGCTTTGCGGATCATGGGCCTGCCAATCGGGCCAAAGGTCGGCATCAGGTGCGCTGTGCGCAGCGCCGGGGCACAGCAACAAGACCAAAACCATAAAGATCGAGACACGCATCATCGACACCATATTCCAACGTGATTGCAGCAAGCTTCCAGCTGCTTTTCGCAAAAACCATTGATAGCCTTGCCCAGCCGCCGCAGTCACATCAAACCAACGTGATCGCCCCAGACGCAAAATCAATTGGTTAAGTCAGGCATTTCATCCATCGGCCTTATATACATTTAACCCAAGGTTGGGTTATAATGGCCCCATGATACAGGCAGGTGCCATACAGGTTATCCCCGGAAGTGGTGGGCAACTTGGCCAAGTCATAGCCACACGCGCCCTGCCCGGCTCCGGGAGCCAACCGACGGTCAATGGATCGGGCGGAACCAATACCGTTGCGCCATCGACCCAGCCCGCCGCCGTTGCGATTGCTCCGCTGGCCTCAAACGCCCCGAAACCGCTGCCGCCCGCATCGTCACCGCCAACCTATCAGCAAGCATCGCAAACCACATCCGCACAAGCGCTCAATAACCAAAGTGCTACGGGGCAAAGTGCGACTGGACAAGGCGCTGGTGGGCAACCTGCCGTGCCGCAAACCCCAGCCGCACCACCACCGCCACAGCAAACTACGCCGATCCAAAGTGCGGCCTCGGTCGTTACCATCATTCAGCAACTTGATCCGCGCGACATTGACGGCGAAGCCGCATCCCAGCAAACCGACACCCAAAGCCCGACCGAACGCCAGCAGCAGGAGCGCGAAGCGACACCCCAAAACGCACGACAACCAACATCCAATCCGGCGATTTTAACCGCCAGCGAACGCGAGATTATTCAGGAATTAAGTGCGCGTGATGCCATCGTTCGCACCGAAGAAGAAAGTCACCAGACCTTGGCCGGAGCCAATGCCGGCATGATCAGCTACAGCTATAGTGCGGGGCCAGACGGGCGGCTTTATGCCACCGGCGGGAAAGTCAGCATCTATCCGCTTCAGGGGCTGGATGGCATTGCGGCGATTGCCAATCAGGCCGCCATTTCGCGTGCCGCATCGGTGCCGGGAAGCTCCGCCGCCGATTTTAACGTCGCCAAGGGTGCCTCAAAGAATATCTCGACCATGATCGCATCACAGGCCAGCGCCGCAGCAGAAAGCTACCGCAACACAATTGGCCTCAATGCCGCCCCCGGCACCGTTGATTTGAGCGGGTAAAAGCCCCAACCCAGCCACACAACAAAAAAAGCGGCCCACATGGGAGCCGCCTTTTATGTGGGTTGATCGCCGTTGATCAGGCGTAATGCCAGAACACGTCAAAGCCGGGATTAAATACTGTCACCGGACCTTCGCCCGTTTCGATCTTCTCAGCAAACTTGGCCGGTTCGGCACGTTTTTCCAGCGTGATTTTATCGCCATTCAGCGGCAGGCCATAAAACTGCGGGCCATTCAGTGACGCAAACCCTTCGAGCTTATCAAGGGCGTCTTCCTGCTCAAACACATGGGCCAGCAATTGCACGGTGTTATTGGCGGTAAAGATACCGGCGCAGCCACACGGGCTTTCCTTACGTTCATCGGTATGCGGGGCTGAGTCCGTGCCAAGGAAGAAACGGCGATCACCCGATGTTGCCGCCGCACGCAGTGCCAAACGGTGCTTTTCACGCTTGGCCACGGGCAGGCAATACATATGCGGATGAATGCCGCCAACCAGAATGGCATTGCGGTTAATGATCAGATGATGGGTGGTGATGGTCGCACCAAGGTTCTTGTCATGCGCCTTGACATACTCAACACCGTTTTCGGTGGTGATATGCTCCATAATCACGCGCAAGTCCGGCACCCGTTTGCGCAAAGGGTCCAGAACCCGGTCAATAAACACCGCTTCACGGTCGAAAATATCAATCTCGGGATCAGTCACTTCGCCGTGGACACACAGCGGAATGCCAAGTTCAGCCATACGCTCCAACGCAGGCATTGCCTTGTCAAAATCACGCACGCCACTGTCGGAATTGGTCGTCGCCCCGGCCGGATAAAGCTTAAGTGCAGTGATCACACCGGCCTTATAGCCTTCCTCGATATCATCGGGATTGCTGCCCTCGGTCAGATAAAGCGTCATCAGCGGGGTAAAATCATGGCCCGCCGGGATGGCGGCGGTAATCCGGTCGCGATAGGCCACCGCATCATCGGTTTTGACCACCGGCGGCACCAGATTGGGCATGATGATCGCACGGGCAAAATGCTCGGACGTTTCGCCAATCACCGATTTCAGCATATCGCCATCACGCAAATGCAAATGCCAGTCATCGGGACGGCGAAGGGTAATGCGGTTTGTTGACATGCGGGGATCTCCTAGCAAGCAATGAAACACAATCTGTAAAAGTGCTGCGGTTACCTAGCAGATTGGTTGAGATTTTGGAATTGGAATTGAAAACAGAACCTGATCAACTATGAATGGACGCTACCGCTTGATCACCCCATACGAAAGCGGAAAAATCTATTTAATATTTTCTGGAAGGTGCGGCTATGAGCCACGAAGAGAGATGGTTGAATATCGTTCCTTTAACTATTTTAGTGATGGTTGCCTTCCTCATCGGAACTATTTACGGGCAACAATACGAGAATGTAAGTTGGTCAACAATTTTAGCAGGGTTTTTAGGCTTAATTGGCGGGTCCTTCGCATTCTTAGCTGCAGTACATCATCGAAACAGGGAACAATCTCAGAAAACGCTCGCCTTCAAAATACGGCTGAAACAGGCCCTAGGAAGAATACAATTGCGTGCAAATCTCTTCATTGAGCCACAAATATCATCATCAATATATGATGGGTTTTATGATTGGGACCGCAGCGATACAACTTCACTGGATTACGTTCGCAAAGCACTTGAAGAACTGCCGGAAAATATTCCAGACGAAATCATCACAGAAGAACTGAATGAAGCGCACCTGAGCTTGCGCACTCTCCTCACCTCTTATGAGTATCTTTTTAGCCAGCGGCACGCTGTCGAAAAGCGTAACATTGAAAATTGCTTCTTAGAAATATCGAAACATTGCCAGAATTACTTGTCGCTGCTGGAACAATAGACATTTCAGGCACACAAACGAAAAAGGCCAAGCATTTCTGCCTTACATTTTCACAGTGGGACGATTGATTAAAAGGAGAAAATGGGGACAGATTTATTTTTCTGCATCCATCCTGTCCGCCCCTTTTTTTCATGCTCTTTGTCGCCGTATTCAGGCCAGTGAAAGCACTGGTCCCTCAAGCAGGTCCATCAGTTGCCCAAAATATCCGCCTGATCGTGCGGGCGACGTCGGATCAGAGGTGATGGCCACCGCCAGGTCCTGTTCCGGATGTGCCGCGATGATCTGACCGCCATAGCCGCGTGCGATAATGAAGCCGCTGCGGGTCAGGAACCAGCCATAGCCATAATCAAAGCCCGAATAAGGTGATCGGGTGCGGGCTTGGGTTGATTGGTCTATCCAGTCGGCCGGAATGATCTGGTCACCATCGAACCGGCCTTGGTCACGCATAAGAGCAGCGATGCGCAACATCCCACGCGGTGTCAGCGCCATCTCGTTGCCGCCGAAATAATAGCCTTGCGGATCCTGTGTCCAAGCTGGAATTTCAATGCCGAGCGGCTGACCAAGGACAGCGCGCGCCTGCGCGAGCAAGCTTTTTCCTGTCGCAACCGCAAGCACAGCGCCAAGGATATGCGTGGTGCCGGTGGAATAGATCATACGCCCGCCCGGGCTTGCGACCATCGGGCGGCGCAGCGCAAAGGCAACCCAGTCTTCGGAATTGACCCAAGCGCCGTAGTTTCTCCCTGATGTGCCCTCAAGCCCAGCCCTGAGCGTCACCAGGTCTTCGATGGTCAGGTCTTCCACACCGGGGGTGGCATTCGAAGGAATGAGAGACGGCGCGATTTCGCCTATGGTGGCATCGACAGACGGGATCGAGCCTTGTGCGATCGCGTTGCCCGTCAGCAGACCGATGATGCTTTTCGAGCAGGACTTGATGTTCGCAACCCGATCCAAGCCGCGCCCGCGGGGTGCTTCGGCAACGATAATCTCGTCACCGCGCTGCACCAAAATTGCATGAAGCTGGGACATTTTAGCAATTCGCGAACGAATGTCGGACGGCGCCTGTGCGAAGGCCTTGGCGGAAAAGGGAACGGCCATCACCCCCAGAAGGGTCGCCGAAAAGGCACGACGGGTCAGCATCGGGTTTGGTCTGTCGCTGGGCATATCCATCAGTCCTTGGAGGTAGGGATCATGTGCGTGCCCAAACTATTCGCAGTCCATATGACCACGGGCTGCAACACACAACTTTCCAGTCAATCGGCCCGGAAGAAAAAACCATTATTTGGAATTATTTAGTCAACAATGTGACACCAAACCAAAATCGGACAAGACCGTGTCGCAGCGTTTTGTAACCAGAACCGAAAAAGGCCAGGCATTTCTGCCTGACCTTTTCACAATGGGGCGAGTGATGGGGATTGAACCCACGGCCTCCAGTGCCACAAACTGGCGCTCTAACCGACTGAGCTACACCCGCCATCGTGTGGCGCGGTTTATATGGCCCGAGGCCCCCAACGTCAAGCGCATATTTTGACTTTTTTGCAGCGTTTTCCCCAACAAAGCACAAAGCGCCGATTTTTGCGGCCTTTGAGTATCGCCGCCGGTAAATCGCGATTGATTTGATCACAAATGCCCCAACCTACCCGTCCGAACATCTTGCATGTCACGTCATATGCCTTAATTAATTCAATTCAATACCACATCCTGTTGGTATCGCGTTCGGCCAAGGGCTGATTGCGACGCCGATGATCAGGACTGCCTGTGTTTATCAATGCAGGCCACGAACGAGAAAAACAGACGGAGTATCGGAATGAAGTGGGGCGTTATCAGCACCGCCAAGATTGGCACGGAAAAAGTCATCCCGGCCATGCAGGAAAGCGATCAGCTGGAAATACTGGCGATTGCCGGCCGCGATCTTGGGAAAACCCGCGAGGTTGCCGAAAATCTTCGCATCCCGCGCGCCTATGGCTCCTATGAGGAGCTTCTGGCCGATCCGTCGATTGAGGCGATTTATAATCCCCTGCCCAACCACTTGCATGTCGAATGGACCATCAAGGCACTTGAAGCAGGCAAGCATGTCCTGTGTGAAAAGCCGATTGGCCTCGATACCAATGATGCCAAGCGCCTGATTGAAGCACGTGATAAAAGCGGCAAACAGGTGCTTGAGGCATTCATGGTCCGCCATCATCCGCAATGGGTTGAGGCGCGCAAGATCATTGAAAGTGGTCAGATCGGCGAGCTGACCACCGTGCAAAGCATCTTTACCTATTTCAATGCCGATCCGAACAATGTGCGCAACAAGAAGGATATCGGCGGCGGCGGTTTGCTTGATATCGGCTGTTACTGCATTGTTGGTCCGCGCTATGTTACGGGCAAGGAACCGATACGGGTGGTATCCCTGATGGACAAAGACCCGAAATTTGGCACGGATCGGCTTGTGTCGGGCATGCTTGATTTTGGATCAGGGCTTCAGGCAAGCTTTGTCTGTGGCACACAGTCCGCCGCAGTTCAGCGCGTGCATATCCTTGGCACCGAAGGTCGGATTGAAATCCTGATGCCGTTTAACCCGATCCCGGAAAATCCGGCGATCATTCGCGTTGCCGGACAGAAACAGCCGGGCTTTGACGACGCACGCGAAATCAAATTCCCGATTTGCAATCACTATACCCTGCAAGGTGAGTCCGCGACCGCGATATTCAAGGGCGAAAGCCCGGTCGATTATCCGATCGAAGACGGCATTGCCAATATGCAGATTTTGGATGCCATGGCGCGTTCAGCCAAAACCGGTAGCTGGGAAATGGTCAAGACCTGATCATCTCATTATAACCAGACAAAAAGCCGCAAAGCATACGCTTTGCGGCTTTTTTAATCTGCGTTTTGACTGCACAAGCAGACTTACTTGGCAAAGGCCTTTTTCATCCGCTCGATGGCTTCGGCCATTTTGGCTTCTTCCTTGCAGAAGCAGAACCGCACGAAATTACGCACGCCGCCGTCTTCGCCCTGGTAGAAGGCCGACACAGGAATGGCGACAACGCCGGCTTCCTTGATCATGATCTGGCAAAACTCGACATCATCACAATCATAGCCAAGCGGTCGGAAATCACAGGTGATGAAATAGGTGCCTTGGGAATCAAGCACATCAAACCCGACATCCTTGAGCCCCTTCATCAGGAAATCACGCTTTGCCTGCATTTCCGCGGTGAAGTTTTCAAAGTACGCATCGTCCTTGTTCAGGCCATAAGCCACCCCATGCTGCAATCCTGGTGGCACGGTGAAAACAAGGAACTGGTGGGCCTTTTTGATCGGCTCCATCAACCGTGCACAGGCGGTGACATAGCCGATTTTCCAACCTGTCAGCGAGAATGTCTTCCCGGCCGAGCCAATTCGAACGGTGCGGTCATGCATCCCCGGGAAGGTCATCAAAGGTTTGTGTTTGCGCCCGTCAAAGACAAGATGCTCATAAACCTCGTCACACAGGGCGATCACATCATGTTTGATGCACAAATCAGCGATAAATTGCAGTTCATCGTCGCCATAAACCTTTGAACACGGGTTTTGCGGCGAGTTGATCAGGATCAGTTTGGTTTTTTCAGAAAAGGCCGCAGCCAATTCATCGCGCGGCAAATCCCAGTGCGGCGGGGTAACGCGAACCAGTTTTGGGATACCACCGGCCAGCTTCACAATTGGAAGGTAGCTGTCATACAGCGGCTCAATCAGGATGACTTCATCGCCCGGAGCGACAAGACCAAGGATCACATCGGCCAACCCTTCGGTCGCGCCGACGGCGACCAGGACTTCGGTTTTGGGATCAACATCAATGCCATAGAAACGCTTGTTGTGATCGGCTACCGCCTGCAAAAGTTCCGGCACCCCGGCAAGTGGGGGATACTGATTGGACAGTTCCATCGTTGCGCGGGCAGCGGCTTCGCGGATATCGGCCGGGCCATCGGTATCGGGCGCACCCTGCCCCAGATTGATGGCCTGATGTTTCTGGGCCAGTTCGTTCATCACTTCAAAAATCGTGATGCCGCCCGAAGCAAAAAGAGGATTACCGACAAATTCGGTCATGAGGCGTCCTTTTCTTTGTGGTCCTGTTACCGGATGGTGGCGCCATGGTAGATTACGGTGGCGTCCGGCATTTGATCCCAGATATTTATCCAACCCTGATGCCATGACTATATACTATATCGCCAGCGATACATCGTATCGACATGATCCGCCGACGCAAAGCCAGCAACAAACATTCTGATTTGGTCCCGTTCAGGACCCCGAAAAGTCCGCAGTCCGGCACCAAGATCGAAAGATCGTCGAGTCACCCGCATCATACGGATTTTTCAGTAACATTTGATCTGTTATGCCAAATTCTGTCGCA
Organism: Thalassospira sp. Z349TD_5; assembly: GCF_056173045.1. Taxonomy (NCBI): domain Bacteria; kingdom Pseudomonadati; phylum Pseudomonadota; class Alphaproteobacteria; order Rhodospirillales; family Thalassospiraceae; genus Thalassospira; species Thalassospira sp. Z349TD_5. Next base: position 1,704,571 of record NZ_CM149654.1, on the reverse strand, counting down.
TGACGGGGTAAACTTGGCAAGTGCTGATCCGTCTCAGCCCGGCGGCGACACGCCGACAACACGGATTTGCATATTTTTTGATCATCTTGCCTAAAACTAAGTCACACCCATCGCAGAAAATGTGAAAAATTTCATGGGTTTTGCTGGGTTTTCATGCAGAGAATCCCTAGAATGCGTTGGCGGACCTGAATTGGCATGGTCCGTGCAAATAGAGAGCGAGCGAAGCATTATGCTTTCCGAGTTCTACGCAACTCTCGCAAAAGCAGAGGGCGCTTAATGAAAAAGATTGAAGCCATCATCAAGCCATTCAAGCTTGACGAGGTAAAAGAGGCCCTTCAAGAGATCGGCCTCAAAGGGATTACCGTCACCGAAGCCAAAGGTTTCGGCCGTCAGAAAGGTCACACGGAGCTGTATCGCGGCGCCGAGTATGTCGTGGACTTTCTGCCGAAGGTAAAGCTGGAAATCGTTGTCGAGGACACGCTTGTCGAGCGTGCGATTGAAGCAATCCAGCAAGCCGCTCATACCGGCCGTATCGGCGACGGTAAAATTTTCGTTTCCTCTCTTGAGGACGCGATCCGTATTCGTACCGGTGAACGGGGCAATGACGCGATCTGATCGGTCTTGTCTGTTATTGAACACCGTACGGTAACTAATTTTGAGTTTTAAAGGGTTGCATCATGTCTGACGCCGCTTCTGTACTTAATCTGATCAAAGAAAAAGGCATCCAGTTTGTCGATCTGCGCTTTACCGATTCCAAAGGTAAATGGCAGCATACTGCGCAGGATATCTGCACGATCGACGAAGACGTCTTTGTTGACGGCATCATGTTCGACGGTTCGTCGATCGCCGGTTGGAAAGACATCAACGAATCCGACATGATCCTGATGCCGGACCCGGCATCGGCTGTTGTTGATCCGTTCACCGCACAGCCTTGTCTGATCCTGTTCTGCGACGTTATCGAACCGGCCACCGGCCAGGGTTACGAGCGTTGCCCGCGTTCGACCGCGAAACGCGCACTTGCTTACATGCAGTCGGCTGGCATCGGTGACACCGCATACTTTGGTGCAGAACCAGAATTCTTCCTGTTTGACGACGTCCGCTGGACCACCAGCCAGGACAGCATGGCTTACGCGCTTGACTCCGAAGAAGGTCCGTACAACACCGGTACCGAATTCGAAGGCGGCAACCGTGGCCACCGTCCGGGTCCGAAGGGCGGTTACTTCCCGGTTCCACCAGTTGAACTCGGCAAACGATATTCGTGCCGAAATGGTGAACTACATCAACGAAATGGGCGTGCGTTGCGAAAAGCACCACCATGAAGTTGCACCGTCCCAGCACGAGCTGGGCATTGCCTTTGGCACCCTAATCGACCACGCCGACGCGATCCAGATCTATAAATATTGCATCCAGATGGTTGCACACCAGTATGGCAAAACCGCAACCTTCATGCCGAAGCCTGTCTTTGGTGACAACGGTTCTGGCATGCACGTGCACCAGTCGATCTGGCACGAAGGCAAACCACTGTTTGCTGGCAACGGCTATGCCGATCTTTCTGACACCGCACTTTACTACATCGGCGGTATCATCAAGCATGCCAAAGCACTGAATGCTTTCACCAACCCGACGACCAACTCCTACAAACGTTTGGTCCCGGGCTTTGAAGCGCCGGTTCTGCTGGCATATTCAGCCCGTAACCGTTCGGCTTCCTGCCGTATCCCGTACACTGCTTCGCCAAAAGGCAAGCGTGTTGAGATCCGCTTCCCGGATGCCCTGGCAAACCCGTACCTTGCATTCACCGCAATGCTGATGGCTGGTCTTGACGGCATCCAGAACAAGATCCACCCGGGCGATGCCATGGACAAAAACCTCTATGACCTTCCGCCGGAAGAGCTCAAAGACGTTCCGACCGTTTGTGGTTCGCTGCGCGAAGCACTTACCAGCCTTGATGCAGACCGCGAGTTCCTGAAAAAAGGCGACGTGATGACCGACGACCTGATCGATGCATACATCGGTCTGAAAATGGAAGAAGTCATTCGCTTCGAACAGTCACCGCACCCGGTCGAATTCGACATGTACTACAGCGCATAATCCTTTCACCCGAAAGGACGACGCCAAAGCGAAACGCCCGGTCATCACGACCGGGCGTTTTTCTTTGGGATTTAAACAAAACAGCCTTCCGAATAGTGTTTGACCCATATTTAGTATAGTCATTAAATAGATTTACGGACGAGGCATCTGCAACTGATAGCTTTGTCCCCAATGCACCAAACACTCTCAGGAGAGCGTCTGCATGGCAGCACAGCATTTGTCGGAGAAATTTCACGACAAGCAACTTCAAAAGATCAAGGACCAGTGGAAAAAGGGCGACCGCCAAAATGCGGTCAATCAATGTCAAGAAATATTGCGTAGTGCACCGCAGTATGCACCGGCCCATTTGATCTATGCTGGTTTTCTAAATGATAGTGGCAATGCACAGGAAGCAGCCAAACACTATGAAGCGGCCTGCAGCCTCCCCGAAACAGCGCCGGAATGCTTCCTTGACTTTGCCGACTTTCTTAAACGGGGCGGTCAGCGGCTTAATGCTCAGGAAGTTCTATCAGTTGGCATTAAGAAGTGGCCTAAAACTGCAGTGATAGCGCGCGAACTGGGAGTGCTACTGTCGGAAAACGACCAGAACCACCAAGCACTTCAGATGTTTGAACATTGTTTGAAACTTCATCCCGATGACTGGATTTGCTGGAACCACTTGGGCTGCAGTCGAGTACAAAATAACCACGCCGAAACCGCACTCGAATGTTTTGACAAGAGCCTAGCACTTATAACCAAATCGCCACTGCAAATGGCCACTGGGCGTGACATCGAAAATATAGAACTTAATAAAGCCAGTGCTCTAATCCACGCAGGCAAGACAGAAGTCGCACGCCGAATGCTTGAAGAAATTTTGGCGAAGACTCCAGAAAGCCATAGAGCGTGGCCCATGCTTGCGAAACTTATAAAATGTAGCCCTGAACAACTAGAACAGATGGAAATCTGCGTTCAAAATGCACAAAATTCGGGGGACGAGGACGCACTACGTGATCTTCATTTCGCACTTGGCCGAGCCTGGGACAATGCGAAAGACCCCAAAAGGTCTATGACCCATCTAGATGCAGGAAACAGGATTGTTCGCTCTAAACTGGACTATGATTCTTTTGCTGTCTGTCACCGTATCCGGCACACACCCGATTTCTTTCCCCCCAAGACCTTCATAAATATCGAGAAACAACGCAAATCGAACAAGTTAAATTTACGACCGATTTTTATTGTTGGAATGCCACGTAGTGGATCTACCCTAACCGAACAAATTATTGCGTCGCATCCTCAGATTATCGGCGCCGGGGAACTGACGTCCTTGCCCGTCATAAAAAAAGGGCTTCTCGGCGCGGATTTCCCAAGCCGCCCGGAACATCGAGCTCTCGCGCATGCCCCTGAAACAATAAGTCAGCTCCGCAAGGCCTATCTAGATGAGATTGCACGCGTTGTTTGTGACCTTCATCCCGACCACGACCTTGAAAAGGATCAATTTCTTGTTGTCAACAAGATGCTGGGAAACTTCGATATGATCGGCATGATCTTGCAAGCTATTCCTGAGGCGCAAATCATTCATTGTCGGAGAAACAAGATCGACACCTGCTTGTCTTGCTACTCCATGCGGTTCAGCTCCCCGGTTAACTATTCATATGACCAAAAAGAATTGGCCGAGTTCTATAACGCCTATGAAGAACAGATGAAATATTGGCACGCACATGCCCCCCCCTCGTCCCTGATTGAAAGTCGGTATGAAGACATGATCGCCGACACAGAGGGACAAGCACGTAAACTGCTCGATTTCCTTGGCATGCCTTGGGATTCGAAGGTGCTCGACTTTTACAAGCAAAAGCGAACAGTAAGCACAGCCAGCATGTCTCAGGTCCGTAAACCGATATACAAAAGCAGTGTGGAACGTTGGCGTCCATTTGAACCCTATATACGACCAATGTTGGACATTCTGGGCGAGGACGGTTAGCCGCATACTAAGCTTTCTTTATCGCCTGCAGTACTGCGCCACTACAAAATGAAAAACTTCCGCAGCATTGGGTAACTTGGATAACGAACAAGGCAGCTAAACATGAGCGACACCGCACGGAAGAAAAATCTTTTGGCCACGGCCTTTAGGCAATTCAACTCAGGAAACCTGGCTGCGGCAAAGAACGCTTTATTCGAGTTACAGACGTACTCGGTATTAACGTCTGGCGTGAAGCATCTCGAAGCCAAAATCCTGCAAGTGAATGGAAAACTTGCCGAAGCGGCCAAGGCTTATGAAGTCGCCTGCAACATGTCGGATACACACCCGAACTGCTTCCTTGACCTCGCCGACATGATGCGGCGCACAGGTAATAAGAAGCAGGAACGCGAAATTTTGGTCGTGGCGTTCAGGCGCTTCCCCCAGGATGCCCGCATTGCCGCCAAACTTGGATTGGCGATGTTCGACGAGGGACACATGAACCAAGTACGAAAGCTGTTAGAATACGCACTTAAGACTGACGAAAACAACATTGATGTACGTCAGGCTGCAGGCACATTCTATCGTGCTATTGGACAGCCCGATTTAGCCACAACACATTTCAAGCAGGCCTTGAAAGTCACGGGAAAAACCACAGGAACGAAAAATACACCGAGACGTGAAGAACTGTTCTTATTGGTGGCCGAGGCTGCGAGGGATAACGGGGATATACTGACAGCAGAAAACACATTACGCCGAGTAATAAGGCTCAATCCTAAAAATACCCGCGCATGGCTAATTCTGAGCGATATTATCCGGTTCACCCCAAGCGCACCAGAGATTACGAAAATGTCCAGCCTTCTGGTAGACCGAAAGAGCATTCTCTCTGCGTCTGACCGAATTGACTTGGGCTTCGCTCTTGGCAAGGCATTCATCGATTCCGGTCAGCCAAAACAGGCAATGGAACATTTGATCCCTGCCAATCGCCTGCGCCGAGATCAATTATCCTACGATATTGATGCTATCTGTCGCAGACTGGAAAATTATCGCACGTGTTTTTCCCCGAAGATTGTACAACAAAGGCGTGCATCTTTACAGGACCAGAACGAATCCGGACCAGCCCCAGTTTTCATTGTTGGCATGCCTCGTTCAGGAACAACACTGATTGAACAAATACTTGCAACCCATGAACAGGTATTCGGCGCAGATGAACTCACCACCCTCCCCCGACTAAAACGTACAATTTTCGGGCCTGATTTCCCCGATGTTGCCGGCAGCATCGATTGGGCAATGTCAAAAGAGAGGCTGTCTCTCCTTGCTGCATCCTACACCAACGAAAGTCGGCAATATATTGACAAACCGACAAACCACTACCGTTACCTGATTGATAAACTGCCAGGAAACTTTGTGTTCTCCGGGTTAATTACGATGGCCATGCCCAATGCCCGGATTATTCATTGCCACAGAAACCCGATCGACACCTGCCTGTCTTGTTTCAGCAAGTATTTCGTATCGGGACAGAGTTTCAGTTATGATCTATCTGAACTCGGTCGTTACTACCGCGCCTATGAACAACTGATGGCACATTGGCATAATGTGTTGCCCGCCAGCAACTTCATCGAAATCCGTTACGAAGATATGATTGCTGATACTGAAACCGAGGTCCGGCGTCTAACAAACTTTCTTGACCTTGACTGGGATCCGGCGTTGCTTACTTTTCACAAAAACCGCCGCTCAGTCCGCACCGCAAGCGCCAATCAGGTCAGAAAACCAATTTATAGTAGCAGTGTCGAGCGCTGGAAACCTTACGCCCCATACATCCAGCCTTTACTTTCAGCACTGAACAAATAACCGCGCAAACGTGATCAGGTGTGCGTTTATGGCTCACGACACTTGAAACTTGCAAACCTAGGTCTATGCCCCTACTCGACATCATCCTGATGAATTTCAGGTTCAAGGGCTGGACTATACAAGCAGCTTTGCGCTTTTCCGGAATTTTTGGCCTCATACATGGCCTTATCCGCGCGGCGGAGCTGTTCACTCATATCGCTGTTTCCGCCCGCGAAGACAGAAAAGCCGATCGAGGCAGAAATACCGCAATCATGCTCTTGCCAAATGAACGGCTTTGACATTTCCGCAAGGATGTCATCTGCCATCTTGGTCATTTCGTCTTCTGTGCCCTTGTTGATGAACAACAGACAAAACTCGTCCCCGCCAAGACGTGCGACTTCATCAGCCCTCCGCGAGACACGTTTTAGTCGCTTGGCCGTTTCCACCAGCACCCAATCCCCCGCAGCATGCCCCTTGGTGTCATTCAGATTCTTGAACCCATCCAGATCTAGAATAAAGATCGATGCCGGTGTATCTGTTCCGCGTAAAACAGCTTCGCACTGATCAAGTTTTTGCATGAACCGCGCGCGGTTCGCCAAACCGGTCAATTCATCATTATTGGCTTTGTTTTGAAGTTCGCGCGCTGCGTGCTTTTGCTTGGTGATGTCACTTGTCCACCACAGAACGGCTTCTTCGCCTTCGAACGTCAGCGGCTCAAGCGACGTTTTCAACCATCGGGCTTCTGACATGCCAGGCCGCCGCAATCGCAACTCGACATCTTTCAGTTCGCCAAGCATGTCCATGTCTTTAAGCGACTGCTTACGGTAGCGTTCTGACAGCAAAATGGAATCAGTTGGGTCTTTTACCTCGGCTATATCAAGCAGGGTTTCAAATGTGCGGTTAAAGAAGCGGAAAACACCGTCATCACGGTTTGAGATCGCAACCCCGACCGGCGCACTTTCAAGAAGCCCCGTCAGACGCTGAGTTGCTTGCGCCACCTCAGTCTGGGCCTTTTTAAGCGAACTGACATCAATCAAGGATCCAATTGTACCTGCGATGGCGCCACTTGGTGCTTTAAGACTTGATGCGGCAAATAAAGCCACGCGTTCCTGATCGCCAAGCATGAAGGCAATTTCATCACGCACCTGACCTTCATGCTTTAAAAGCGGTGCTTCGTGGTCGGCAACCGTTTTATTGAGGCTGTCCGGGGCTATTTTGCTGAACCTTGCCCCAATGACATCTTCCGGCTTTTGTTCGAAAAACGCGGCGAAGGCCCCATTGCAGCGGCTGATCACCCCATCAAGGTTTTTGATGTAAACTGGCGTGGGCAGAACATCAATCAGGTGCTGAATGAAGATTTTGTGGTCGGCCAGTGCCTTGGCAAGTTCCTGCGCCTTGCCAGCATCGCGCAAAACAAGTGCTGTCGTATCTAACGGACCCTTGGCGCAATGCCACGTGAATATCTTGCCAGACAACCGAAATCCGGGCAAATCGGCCTGCTTACCTGCTGAAATACTTGCCAGTGCATCACGCACGGCACCCACACCGTCGCCGCTGACGAATTCGCCATTCTTGGCAAGATAGGCAAGGAACTGTTTAATCTCTGTTCCTGCCCGCATAACGGACTTGGCATCTTCAAGATACGTTGCCGCAGCCGGGTTGGTATGCACGACCTTAAGACTGGATCGTTCAAGAAGAATAAGACTATCGCGCGACAATGCCGCCGTCGCAGCAACTTCAGGACTTATTGACAATACACCCGTAACGCCGAAATACGGCGCACTCCCACGTTGGTATTTTCAGTGATGTCCCAAACCCAGCAGACCTTGTTTTTCGGTCTTTGTCTTTATACGCAAGCCATTACATATACAGAAGAATAAGTCATTATAATTCTTATGGAGAGGTATAATCAACTATGATTTTGCCGCCGAAACCGGCAGATCGATATAACCACGGTCGATGCAATGCTCCAGCTCACGCGCAGCAGCCAGCATTTCCTGATAGGTTTCACGAAGATGCTTTAGCTTGGCAAGTTCTTGCTCAGTCGGGTGCTGGTCGGTACGGTCTGCACTTAATTTGAACGCGTACTTCAGGTATTCCGCACGCAAACGGGCGACCGTAATCATCAGTGGCACGGCGTTTTCAACCGACATATCGGGAATTGCCGGACTAATGATCTCGTGATTGATTTCGCGAAGCACATGTTCCATGCCCATCATGAAACGGCTTTTGCTGCGAGCTGCATCCTGCGACATGACCTATACTCCTTATGCCATAAGGGTCTAATTCTGACGTAAGTATCACGCCGGAAAGTAAAAACTCCAATAACAGTTTACCACCAACGGTCGCATTAATCCCGCGCTGTGTTGTGGGGACAAAACTGATCGTAACTTGCAGGCACGCGCCAACCGCGCTAGACGATGGGTCAACAGTTTTCAAAAACAGGAATTTGATCATGGAAGCACGGGTAAAGTGGCTTGAGAACCTGACCTTCACAGGCACCAGCGGCAGTGGCCACGGTGTTGTCATGGATGGCGACCGGGAAAATGGCTTTGGCCCAAGCCCGATGGAAATGCTTCTTCTGGGCATTGCCGGGTGTTCGTCAATTGATGTCGTTCATATCCTTAAAAAAGGACGCGAGAACGTTCTGGATGTGCAAACCGATGTCAAAGCCGAACGTGCTGAAACCGATCCTAAGGTTTTCACCAAGATTCACCTGCATTTCAAGGTGAAGGGGGATAACCTGAACGAAGCTAAAATCGGTCGGGCCGTTGAATTGTCTGCGGAAAAATATTGCTCTGCCTCGATCATGCTGTCCAAGGCGGCAGAGATCACCCATAGCTGGGAAATCATGGAATAACCAAGACACACCATGATATCTCGATGCCGAAAGTTGACATACTTTCAAAGCGGTCTGATAAAGGCCGCTTTTTTTGTTGCTCGCACATGATCGATGCCCGCGTTAAGGTTGCAGTTGATCAACACACTCGCCCCAGTTCTGGAGATGCCCCATGTCCGTCCGTCACGCGATAGGATTACGACTTTGTTCCATCAGTATCGCAACCGGCCTGCTTGCGGGGATAAGCACAATACAGGCCGCCAACGCCGATGCCCTTTCCCCATCTGGCATGGCAGTTCAGGCCCCCTCGCCCAATGGGACATTTCCTGACTATGTCAAAAACACTCGCAGTCAAATTCGCGAGGTGTTGAAAAACACACGTTTCGCCGATGAAAAACAGCCGTTTGGATCGTTCGGTCTGGATGAAGTTGTTGAAATGCGCGCACCTTACGACATTGCGCCAGACCAGAAATCCTGTGCGGATGGTGACGTCACCTTATCGCGCGGCGAGAATCTGGGCTTTGTCATGGTCCATGGGCTTACGGACAGTCCATATTGGTTAAGTGATGTGCGCGATGTGTTACGCGATAAATACCCGTGCGCATCGTTCCATGGTGTGTTGTTGCCTGGGCATGGCACGGTTCCCGCCGACCTTATGGACGTTGCGTATCAGGACTGGATGGATACGGTTAAATTCGGTGTTGAATCGTTTGGCCCGGAAGTAGAACAGATCATTCCCATCGGCTTTTCAACCGGTGCGGCCCTGATTGGGCGTTACTATGATATGGCTGATCACGATGATCGCCTGAACGCCCTTGTCATGCTGTCACCCGGCTTTTCTGCGCGCAGCGGCATGGCATGGCTCACCCCCTATGTCCGCTATGTCAAAGACTGGGCGGGCAAGGGTGAGAACAATGATCCGGGGAAATATGGCTCGATGGCGATGAATGGTGCGGCAGAGTTTCATTTGCTCACCTCCCCCTATCGCGATGGATCAATTGGCGCTGTTGACATTCCGGTATTCGTTGCGGTCAGTTCGGATGACCAAACCATCGACCCGCTTGTCGTACTTGATTTCTTCTGTGAAAAGGTGACTGTCCCGAACCGTCATATGGTCTGGTATCAAGGGGAAATCGAAATCCCCGACGAACAAACCCAATGTGACGGTATTGACGTTGTTAAGTCTGCAAATGCGGACTTCAGAACGTTAAACCATGCTCATACCGGCATTACTCTTTCGCCGAACGATCCTGTTTACGGGCTTGATGGCAAACACCCTGATTGCGGCCACTATGACAACAAAGAAGACAAGGAAACCTGCGAAACAGCACCCGATGCAGTTTACGGTGAACGCAACCTTGTTGACGGTGCGACACCCGGAACCCTGCGACGTGCGACGTTTAACCCGGATTTTGACACCATGATGAAGAAAATCATGCATTTCATCGCGGTGTCACGTGCCCCGGCGACCCCAAATCCCTTAGAATAGATATGCGGTTTTGACGTCGGCTTGAACGGAACTTGAGACAGGCATTTGAATGAATTTCTCCCTGCATCACGTAACCAATAAAGATGGCGTGCGGTTACGCTATGGCATCAGCCCGCCTTCTCGGGATAATTCGGATGCCTATGTCCTTATTCTGCAGGGGCGCGGCGAATATATCGAACGATATCAAGAAACTGCCGAGGACCTGACCCAACGCGGGTTGGGCTGCGTCACGTTTGATTTCCGCGGGCAAGGTGGTTCTGATCGCGCGACGTCAGATCCCATCATGGGCTATATCAAAGATGTCATGGAGTATGTGTCTGATACCGGGTGTATTATGGCCCATATCAAAGATCAGCATGACATAACATGCGAAATGCTTTTAAGCCATTCGACGGGCGGGCTCGTGGCCATGAAGATGCTGCTATCGCAACCAGATCTTTGGAAAAGTGCTGTGATGTTGGCCCCGTTTTTTGGCATGGGTGGTCCGGATTGGCTGACGATTGCGGCACAGTTCTTATCCGCCAGCCTCTGCCGATACGGTTTTGATCGGCAATACCTTCCGGGTCAAAAAACATTATCACCGCTGAATGCATTTGAGCCGGAAAACCTTTTGACTTCGGATGCCGAACGATATGCTCGTAATGTTGCGCTGCTGACAGCTCAGCCAGACCTTGTCATTGGCGGCGTTTCTGCAGGGTGGCTTGATGCCTGTTTTCGTACTCAGGCCAACCTCATGGGCAAACTTTCAGCACCTTCAGGCGCCATGGAACTGCCGCCTATCACCATGGTTCTCGCTGGCAACGATCAGGTTGTGTCAAACACCACGACAAATGACCTTTTTGGCAACCATCCCAATGTGACCATGTGCGAAATTCCCGAAGCCCGGCATGAAATCCTGCAAGAGCAGGACTATCTTCGCGATCAATTCTGGGCAGCATTTGATTTGCATGTTTCACGCCATCATGCCGAGTGGCTTTCAAATGCTGGCTGACATCCCAAACAACTCACCGGGATGACGTGCTGATTTCTACCCCGTCAAAGCGCATTTTTCGAAATGCACTTGGCGCCACGCCACGATGACGACGGAACTGACGGTTAAAGTGTGACAGATTCTGAAAACCGGCTTCCTCTGCTACGCAGTAAATCGGCATATCTGATGACAGCAACAGACTGACCGCACGCCCAAGCCGCAACCCCATCAGATAATCCTGAATATTTGTGCCCATATGGCGCTGAAAAAAGCGCCGCAATGTCCGTTCGCTCATACCTGCATTTTGTGCGATCACACGACTGCTGACGGGCTCGACATAGGCACCATGCAATTGATCAAGCACCTTGCCGAGCCGACTGGCATCGTCGCGACCCGGAACATCGGTATTAAACCGATCAGAGGCCAGCGGCTTGAGGTCTTTGGCTTCAATCAAAGTGCGCAGGACTTCGATCAAAAGCACAAGCTGATCTGCCGGTTTTCCCTGATCAAAATTTGTTGCAAGCTTGGCCACCTTACGCGCAATTTTTGAATCGAACTTCACGCCACGCCGCGACAGAAGCAGGATTTTTCCCAGCGATGATAATTCGGGGATGGTTTTGCAGATCGAATTGATCCAGTCCACCGTGAACCAGAAAACAAACGCCTGATGCCCCTTACGCCGTCCCTTAACCTGAAGGGCTGCGTCATGAGCACGCATACCACCCGGCGTTACCGACGGTGGGCCGGCATTTTTTGAGTGCCATGTGTGGGGTAAATTCGGCCCCAATAGAACCAAGTCATCCTCGCCATACGACCCGATATGGTCGCCCACGTATCGCTGTCCATGGCTGCCTAGCGTCAGGGTTAGTTCATATTCAGGATGGAAATGCCATTCGAACGGAATTGCTTCCAGATTACGGTGCAATCCCTTCCAAGACCGGTCTGCTGCAATCTGGACATGCTCAAACAGCAACTTCATTTAAATACCAATCACGCTTATACGGCATATATATCGAAAAATATTGACCGAATAGTATCAGTATTTGTCCGTGCTGTCAGTGGGCAAATTCCCGGATCAGAGGTTAGAATTCAACCTGTCACAAACAAAGCACTCGGGAGATACCGCAATGTCGATGCTGGCAAACGCCCCAATGTCAAACACCCCCAATGCCGATCGTCCCGGCAATGCGTCGGTTAAGGAGGTTCGTGGTGCACAGTTGCGCGACCTTGCAAAGACGTTACCGCTTCGCGTTTTATCCGAGGATGATTTTACCCATTGGCAGACCTATGGCTATGTCGTCGTGCCAAATGCGGTTCCCGATGAACAGGTCCGTGCGACCCGCGATTTCCTGTGGGAATTTCAGGAAATGGACCCGAATGATCCGGCCAGTTGGAGCCGGCCGCAAATGCGCGATCACGCAATGACCGAACTGAACAATTCAGGCATGGTCGAAGTCTATAATCATCAGACACTTTGGGACAACCGTCAGACACAGTGGGTTTACAACGCCTTTGTTGATATTTGGGATCGAACTGATCTTTGGGTGTCGATTGATCGTGCCAACCTGAACACGCCCAATACAGGTAAACGTGCATTTGACGGCTTCATTCACTGGGATACAGATACGACGGTCGATCCTTTGCCAATTAATGTGCAGGGTGTTTTATCGCTGGTTGATACCACCGACGATATGGGTGGCTTTCAATGCGTGCCTGATTTATTTGCCAATTTCGAGCAATGGCGCAAAACGGCACCATCAGGTCGCGACCCGTTCCGCCCGGATATGGACAGCATCCCCTATGAACCAAAGCGCATAGCGATGAAGGCTGGTGACCTTGTGATTTTCAACAGCTTGCTGGCGCATGGCATTCGCGCAAACCGGTCGGATCAGTCGCGTATTGCGCAATATATCTCGATGGCACCGGCAACGCCCGAGGAACAGGACCTTGTCGACTGGCGGGTCAAAAGCTGGTCCGAACGTCTTCCCGCCCGCGGCCATGCCTTCCCCGGCGATCCACGCAACTGGGAACAAACCTGTTATGATCGGGCAAACCTGACGCCGCTTGGCGAAAAGCTTCTGGGGAAAACGCGCTGGTAATCCAACCCTGCACGCATCATTTAAAAAGCGCCCTTCTGACAGGGCGCTTTTCATTTAGGACAGAACTCACCTTGCTGTCATAGACAGCAGAAACGCGGTCAAAGCTTTGCGATCAGCAAAGCTTTGGTGTCGTCATCGACAAAGGCCGCTTCAAGGGCGGTTCGGGTAATGCCAAGAAGTTCCGCATCACTGAACCCGAAATCATCCTGCGCACACTGATATTCATCCGCCAAACTTGTGTGGAAGAACGGCGGATCGTCAGATCCCAGCGTCACCTTGACCCCGGCATCATAAAGTTTACGCAAAGGATGCGCCGCAAAATCGGGATAAACCGAAAGTGCGATGTTTGATCCCGGGCACACCTCAAGAACGATGCCACGCTTAACAAGTGTCTCAACCAGTTTCGGGTCTTCGATTGAGCGTACACCATGCCCAATTCTGGTCACTGGCAGTTTATCAATCGCATCCCAAACACTCTGGGGACCTTGAACCTCGCCCGCATGGGTCGTGCAGCCAAGACCGCCATCTGCGGCAACCTTGAATGCCGGGTAAAAGGTTTCTTGCGAAAACATGCTTTCATTACCGCCCATGCCAAAGCCAACGACATAGGGGTGGCCGCATGCAACAGTATCTTTGGCAACTTCAACGGCGATGTCACCGCCGACATGGCGCACGCAGGTCATGATGATCCGGCCAATGATGCCACATTCCTTTTCTGCGCGGTCAATGCCATCAGCAACCCCGTCAAGGTGATCATCAAACGAAATCCCGCATTCAGCCGCATGGGTTGGCGAGCAGAACAGCTCGACATAAAGCGCACCTGATTTGGCCTGCTCGGTCAGATAGAAATGCGTCAGATCGGTATAATCTTGCTTCGTGCGGATCGCGGCACTTGCCTTATCAAAACTCTTGAGAAACTCGGGAAAATCCGACCAGATATACCGATCCTGGTCATCATAAATCCCAGCAGGCAACGTAAGGCCATTTCGCTTGGCAAAGGACCGTACAAGCGCCGGCGTCATCGCACCTTCAAGATGCAAGTGCAGCTCTGCTTTTGGGATTTTATAGGTCATTTGGGCGCTCCGGCATTTTCATGTTTCTTGATCTTGTAAGAAACCTTTCTAACCCGAAAGCCCCAATGACGTCACGCCGCAAACGTTTTGCGGGACGATTTCTTATCTGCTTTTTTATCAGGCACTCCGATGTTGACAGCCAAATCGGCAAGTGGTCCGATAAAGGGCTCAAACCGTTGCCACTTACCAAGGGAATCCTTATTAATCGGGCGACGCACCTGTATCATGCTTGCAGTCGTCGATGTCTTACCGTCGCGATAGAATTCAAGGCATTGCTCATGCCAATCCAATCCGCAGTGAGCAAGATAATCTTTGGCAACAGCTTCGGGGTTTGCGACCAGATCTTCATAGCGCAGGTCATAAAGCATCCCGTGCTGATCGGTTTCAAAGAACACGTTCATCAGAGTATTATAGCCACGATAGTAATCGGCTAAATCGCCAAGATCATCGGCAAAGCGCATCGGCACAGCAAACGGCGTTGTATAGATAGAAAGACACGTCGCCAGAGGATGACGATGCGTGTGAATGATCGGCGCATCTGGAAATATACGGCGGATCGCTTCTAATCGCAGAAAATTGGCAGGTGTCTTGTTCGCGACAAATCGTGAATTCGGTGCATATGCCGTCATCGCCGCAAGATAGCGTTTGCGAATTTCAGCGATGTTTTTCTTAGTCAACCGCGCAACCTGCTCAGCAATGGAGTAACGACCTACGACCTCAGTCAAAATCCGTGCAAGGTCGCCAATTTCTCCCGCGGCATAGACATCTGGGTGCGCCCCAAGAATCCGCTCGCACAGAGTAGTTCCCGATCTCGGCATGCCAACAATAAAGATCGGCATGGGCCCATCTTCTTTCTCCGCCGAGACGTCTTTGACATCGCCAAGATCGACGGTGACGTTATCACGCGCCAATTCTGCGATACGCTTCATTTCGTGAAACTCTGCGACCATGTCAATTGGTCGTGCTCTGCGGTTTGCATCATGTCCGGTTTGATACCAGTCGAATGCGGACTTCATATTGCCATCGGCCTCATCCATCCGCGCCAACGCGAATGACGCCTTATAAACCTGTCCCGCATCGTTTTGCGGGTTAATGGCAATCTCAGTCAGAACCTCGCGTGCGTTTTCCGGCATGGATTGCGGGCGCATAAATGAAATGATGATAAAAGGCTGCGCCCCTGCATCAGGAAAATCATGGATGATTGCAAGACTGGTTGAAACGGCTTTTTCAACTTCCCCAGCAATCGCATAACTGGACGCCAACAGCTCACGTAACGCCCTGTTTTGGGGTTGCTTTTGGGTGATATTTTCAAGCAATGGAAACGCTTTTTCATGCTCTTCTTGATACAGATAAATCCGCGCTAAAAGTGTTTGCATGTCTCGATAGCACGGGTCAGACGGTGCCGTGTTTTCCAGAAGTTCAATTGCCTGAGCCAGTTTTGGCGCATAACTGCGCCCCGGACTTAACTTGCATTGGTAACGGAAAATGACATCCGCAAGCATCAAGGCAAAAACGGAATGCTGCGGCGCGGCGCGATGGCGTTCTTCCAGCACCGACTCGACTGAACTAAAGTCATTTGTAATATAAGCATATTGCAGAAGATTCTGCGATATAGGCCCAAAAAAACGGTCATTCGGAAGTAATGTGCGGAAGATACGTCGTAATCTCTGCCCGGCCTGCAGAGGGTTCTTTCCCTGCATCTCGCTCACAGCAGTCATGACCTGTATATCGGTTCGCTTTGGGTGCAGCCTTAGAATCCGGGCACCAATTGTGGCCGCCTTGTCAAACTCAGCGGCCGACATTGCCAATTTTAAATCCTGTGCAATGTCCGCTTTTACCTGCGTCATTTACGTGTCCTTGGTGCGTAAAATATTACAAACGCCCCCTCCCCAAGTACCGGGCGACTATAAGTCATTTACATAACACTGCACAGCACAAATATATGTATTACTACGTATGGTCACGTAAATGTGAGTGCGGCATCATTTCATGCGACACGACAGGAGCACCGGCGAAGATCATCAAACATCCAACGACGATGGTCCGCGTTACCTCCATTTTGCCAAAGACGACACCCAAAATTATGCTGAGCAGCGCCCTACCTACTGCAATCGATCCGACAAAGTTTTTTGATTTTTGTGTGGTTAGATGTCACCCAACTGATCGGGTAGCTGGCGAAGCATCCTGATTGGGGGATGTCCGAACCGGCGTGAAAACGCGCGCGAGAACGCGCTTTGATCGGTGAACCCGACCTGCGATGCCACTACCCCGATTGAGGTCTGTTCATCAGAACCAAGCAATAATTGACGTGCGGCAAGCAAGCGTTGCGCGGTAAGCCAGCGCATCGGCGTTGTGCCAAGATATCGCTGAAAACTGACAAAGAAGCTGCTTTCCGACTGAACCGCAACAGCAGCCATATCCCCAACAGTAATCGGGTCGGCCATTCGTACGTCGGCCCAATCGAGAACGCGTTGCAAACGGGATGGCAAAACACCGGGCAACTCCCAATCATCAGCAGACGTCGTCAAAGCCGCCGACGTTCCCGACAAAATGCGCCGTAAACCGTCGCAAACAATCCCGTCTTCACCTGTTAGGTCATCAATCATGGCCCCGCAGTCGCCAACCCGGCTCGGCAGTCTGATATGATTGCCGTCGCGCATGGTTTTTGACAGAACCTGCAACAGGTCGGAAATCACCGCCTGTTGACCCGCCGCCATTTGAAGATAAGGTGATGCATTGGTGTTCCGACGCCACAGCTTTTCAATACCGGTCCGCTGGGCAACGGCAATATCGACATCAAGCACAAGAAACCTGTTTAATCCCTCGGCTCGATAGGCATGCGTATCACCAGCGGGCACAAAGGCCATCTTTGTACCGCGCACCTGACCGCCACGACCTTCAATTTCCATTTCCAGAAGTCCAAGATCGGAAATGATAATCTGGTGAAAATCAGTGTGGTTGTGGCTTGCTGCCTCTGCCTGATACTGTCGAAGACTAAACTGCATGATTTTCCTATCTGCCCCACATCATCATAGGTGCAGCAAGGCACCCTGCCAACCTGACTTTGACTGCATCTAATCGAGATCAAATGAACCTGATTGCCGTTCTGCTCGTATGAATTGAAAACAACAGGAAAATCCGTGACCCAGGATATGAGCAACATCGCACAAAGCATTTTGCGCCCGACAACGGTAAGCACCGATCAATCCGCATCGGCACCCTTTGTCGTGCGCTATGTCGTTGCGATGATTGGTATGGCAATTATTGACGTGTGTTTTTCTGGGGCGTATGTCCTGATTTCCGGTAACACATCCCTGATCTGGCGCGCAGCCCTTGTCAATATCGCCATTCTGGTCGGGTTAAACGCGATTGGTGCATGGTTTTTATTCCACCCAATCAGTAAAATGATCGCCGGCTTGCACACCAACTCGTCCCAGCGCCTTAGCCCGGGATTGCGCAGGCTACGGCAGCTTGCGCTTGCTTCATCCATCTGGGCGTTTTGTGTTGGACTGATCTATTCTGTTGCAGCATTTGGACTTGGCATTTTCAATACCTATCCGGAACTTTCCGCACAGGTGCCAACCATCTTGAAGGTCTATGGCAGCCTTTGGTTCAGCTTTGCCTATGCTGCCCATTTTGCGATTTACGCCTTCTTTGCTGCGGCCGCATGCAGCGAAACAATCAAGCACGACATCCATAAAAAATGGGGATTTAATTTCCGTCCCGGTCGCGCGCGGATCGGTCATCGGCTGGCGGTTGTTATCCTTGCCCTGACCTTGATTTCGTCAATGGCCATTCTTTTGGACCTGACAGTCTTTCGCGACATTCGCGCGACGCAAGGCCTAAGTGTCGAACAGGCCGTGATTTTGGACGTCATTGCGACCGAAACAGCCGCTGTTCTGTGTCTGTATTTCATCAACCGCACCCTGACCTCCCCCATCAGCCGCCTGACCGAGGCAGTCCGCGACATCGGCCAGGGCAAGATAGACACCCGCATTGCCGTCACCAGCGACGACGAAGCCGGAAAACTGGCCTTTGAATTTAACCGCATGGCCGAAGGCCTATCGGAAAAAGATCGCATGCGCCGGGCTTTTGAACGCTATGTCAGTCAGGATGTTGTCAATCTGGCAATGGAACGTGAACGCAACGATGACCCACGTGCATCGGGCGAGTTGCGCTATGCGACAGTGATGTTCACCGACATCAGCGGCTTTACCCGCATGGCAGAGCAACTTGAACCGGCAGAAGTTATCTCGTTACTCAATGAATATTTTGATCTGGTGAATGCCCCGATCCGCGATCATGGCGGGGCGGTACTTAATTATGTTGGTGACGCGCTGCATGCCGCCTTTAATGTGGTCCATGATGATCCTGATCACGCGGCGAATGCCGTGCGCGCGGCCATTGCCATGCAAAAACTTGGCCGTAAACATCTGTTTGCAGGCCATCAAAAAATCGAAACCAGAATTGGCATTCATACCGGCCCTGTGGTTGCCGGTCCGGTCGGCTCACGTGATCGGGTCGATTTTACCATTCAGGGAGATGCTGCCAATCTGGCATCGCGACTTGAAAACATGAACAAGGAAACTGGTACTGAAATCCTGATCAGTGCAACCACAAGTGCGCTATGTCATGAGCTTGAAGACGCCGGTGTCGACTTTCGTGCGCTTGGCACCTTTGACATTCGCGGTCGCCAACAAACCATCGACTTGTTCACCATCGATATTTGAGGTGCTGCTTCCCTTGATCTATCCCTTTAGAATTGAAATTTTTTCAATCTGGGCTCTCGTGCTTTGGCACGGCAAGGCCCAAATGGCACTATTATGGGCCATTCAAATTGCCACCTAATCTCTTTTCGTTCAGTATGTTGGGCAAAGATGACACCGGGGAGGAACAAGTGACCTACTGCAATAAGTGTGATTCCATTCCGGAAATCGCCCCGAAAGAAGGTCAGCTGTTTTTATGGCCACCGGTGTCACACATAACGGGCAAAATTCTTGCCGCGGCCAAGTCTATCGACCTTCCCGTTGAAAAAACGGCGTCCGTTGCAACATTGACCATCAATTATACCCGCCCGGGGTTGCGTGACCTGATTGATGCGATTTCAAAAGATCTTCTACCCGAAGAAATGGCCGCAACCAAAGCATTGATCATGCCCCCCAAACAATCACCGGAAATCGATGATATTTCCCGGATCACAAGCCTGAATGCGATCAGAGCTGCGATTGGCGCAGAATGGCTGGGGGATGTTTTACGCGAAAGCCGCCTGAATTCCGCATTTCAGCCGATCTTCCCGATCAGCGACTTCACCGCACCCTATGGACATGAATGCCTACTGCGGGGTGTTGCCGCAGACGGCAGCGAAATTACACCCGGGCAACTGTTTGACGCCGCACAATCCGCGACACTTTTGTTCCAGCTTGACCGCGCCGCGCGTGCGGCAAACGTGCGCAATGCTCATAAGGCAGGCGTGAATGGCAATCTGTTTATCAATTTCACGCCGAGTTCGATTTACGATCCCGATTTCTGCCTGCGATCCACCATCGAGGTGGTCGAAGAATGCCAAATTGACCGCAGCAGCATTGTCTTTGAAGTCATTGAAACCGAAAAAGTCCGCAGCACGTCGCATCTTGGCCACATCCTGCGATCATATCGGGACTCAGGTTTCAGGGTCGCACTTGATGATGTTGGGTCAGGATATTCGACGCTCAACATGTTGCCGGATCTGCGTCCGGACATCATTAAAATTGACCGCGAACTGATCGACCATGTTGATCATGACAACTACAAACAGGCGATTGTCAGCAAACTGATCGACCTTGCCAAACAGCTCGGCATCGAGGTTATTGCCGAAGGCATTGAACGACAGGAAGAACTCGACTTCCTGACAGAGCACAAGGTCGATTATGTGCAAGGCTTCCTGCTCGGACGTCCGGGACCAAAACCATTCACGACAGGCCGCGCATAACCGTCCCTATGACGCATCAAGCATTTCAGTGATTTCACGGCGCGTCATGCGCTTATAGCTGCCAACAATTTCGCGACCTTCGTCAACCGGAACAGAAATCGCCAATCTCATGGTGGCCTCCCCCATGCTCATGATCAAAAGACACCGGGCCGAAATGGACGGGTTGGCAGTCTGTTCATTGCGCAATCGCGCGATTGTCCGGGCAAGGAACGCACCATTTTCCCTACTGACTTCAAGCTCCATATCACGCAGCGTCTTATCGGCCTGCGTACCCGTCCAGATGTCGCATATGACCGGTTCGGCAAGGAACAGTTCGAAATAGGTATCAATCAGATGGTCAAAAGCCGCGATCAAGTTGTGCGCAGACGTGACCTCTGACAGTGCTTCTTCGATACAGTGGCGGGATTCATCGTTGTAGCGATCGGCCAGCGCATGAATGATCGCCGCCTTATCGGGAAAATATTGATACAGCGATCCGATGGAGACTCCCGCCTTTTCTGCGAGTTCTCCCATCTTCATCCCGTCACTTCCCTGCAATGCAATCAGCTCGCACGCCACCTTAAGGATGTTTTGCACCCGCTCGCGACTTCTTTTTTGCGTGGGGGCACGGCGCATCTTTTTCGCGTTATCTGACAAATACTTACGTCCTGTTTTCATAAACTCAGCTAGGTGTTTTTAGGCAACAGCAGCAGGCCGGTTCCCTGTCAACTCTCTTGACGAACAGAATACGAGGATTTATCACATTTAGCAAATGTGAGGATTTATCATATTTAAACCCCCAATGTCAGGAGCCCAAAAATGACAGTAAGAACCCGTTTTCTCGTGCTTGGCGCAACGGCCAAAACCGGCCGACGTGTCGCTGAACAACTGCAAAACCTTGGCCATTCGGTACGTGCTGTATCGCGCGGCACCACGCCATCGTTTGACTGGACGAAGCCCGACACATGGGATGATGTCTTACGCGACATTGATGCCGTTTATGTCACGTTCCAGCCTGATCTGGCTGTTCCCGGCTCGGATCAGATCATCGCTGATTTTACAGCCCGCGCCCTAAGCCATGGCGCGAAACGACTTGTGATGTTGTCGGGCCGTGGGGAAGATGCTGCACAGGATGCGGAACGCACATTGCGAAATTCGGGGGCTGAATGGACCGTGCTCCGGGCCAACTGGTTCTTCCAGAATTTTAGCGAAGACCTGTTCTTGCCCTATCTTCAAAACGGCGTACTTGCCCTGCCTGCTGGCGACATTCCCGAGCCGTTCGTTGATGCCGACGACATCGCCGAATGTGCGGTCACAGCCCTTCTTGACCCAACGCATATTGGCAAGACGTACGAGCTTTCAGGACCTGATGCCCTGACCTTTGAAGAAGCAACCGCCATCATCGCCAGTTCCGCCAACCACGACATTGCCTTTGTTCCCATCACACTTGATCAGCTTGATGCTGGCCTTGAACAGGATGGCGTACCCGACGACGTCCGGGGTTTGATCCGCTATCTGTTTTCAGAAGTTCTGGACGGTCGGAACAAAACACCGACAGGTGACGTTGAACAGATCCTTGGCCGCAAACCAAAACCCCTTCGGACATATGCCCATGAGGCTGCACAAACCGGCGTTTGGGGCACCCCGGACTAATCCTGACCTTGGATGCGTGCCGCAAATAATGTGCGGCACGCACCAGTTCATTGGGTAATAGCACAACCGACCTGAGGACGACCGCCTAAATATCCTTCAGGAGCCTGAGGGCATCATAAATCGCCGCATGCGTGTTGCGTGCCGATACCGCATCACCAATGCGGAACAACTGGAACGTTCCGTCCGCGTTGCGCACAACTGACTGGGGCTTTCCGGCAATCAGTTGATCATGCGACATCTCGCCATGGTTTGAGGATGCCGATTTGAGCTCAAAGTAAAGATCATCAAGCGGAATGGTCCCATGATTAATCACTACCTGATCAACCGTGCGCTGTTTGGCAACGCCACCATAATCACTTCCGACATGGGCCGTCAGATGATTGCCGTCTTTCTCAACCGCCGCCAGACGATATGTCACCGTAAACGTCACATCGAGTTTTTGCATGGAGCGCATGTAGGGAACAAGGTTCATCGCCATGACTTCCGGCGCGAATGAACGGTCCGGGGTCATGATTTCAACCTTTGCACCAGACTGCGCGATAAGTTCGGCAGCCTGAAGTCCTGAATGATCGCCTGCGTCATCAAACACCAGAACATTGGTACCCGGCTTGACGTCACCGGAAATAATATCCCACGAAGAAACCACCAGATCGTTGCCGCGTGACAGCACTTCGGTATCGGGCAAGCCGCCGGTTGCAATAATCACAACGTCGGGATTTTGAGCCTGAACGGTGTCAACTTCCGCCCATGTATTGAAATGGAAGGTAACACTATGCTTTGCGCACTGGTTCATACGCCAATCGATGATACTGATCATTTCCTTACGGCGTTTGTTTTGCGCGGTTAACCGCACCTGCCCGCCCGGTTTGTCGGCGGCTTCAAAGACAACAACGTCATGTCCGCGTTCACCTGCAACCCGTGCCGCCTCCAACCCCGCGGGGCCGGTCCCGACAACGACAACCTTTTTGCGGGTTTCCGCTTTTGGGATGATATGGGGCATGTCCAGTTCACGCCCGGTCGCCGCATTATGGATGCAATAGGCCGCCCCACCCTGATAAATACGGTCAAGGCAATAGTTCGCGCCGACACAGGGGCGAATTTCCTCTTCGCGTTTCTCAATGATCTTACGCACAACATGCGGGTCGGTCATATGGGCACGGGTCATGCCAACCATATCGACCTTGCCCGAGGCAATCGCATGACGTGCGGTTGCGACATCGGGGATTTTCGCCCCATGGAAAGTCGGGAAGTTGGTCGCAGCCCGAATTTCACCGGCAAAATCAAGATGCGGCGAATTTGCCATCCCCTGGATCGGGATCACATCGGTAAGGCCTGCATCGGTATCAATATGGCCCCGAACCACATTGAGAAAATCGATCATTCCGCTGTCTTTCAGGCGCTTTGAGATCGACAGACCGTCTTCTTTTGTCAGACCACCCTCAAGGCATTCATCCCCGGAATAGCGCACACCGACGATAAAATCGGGACCGACCCGTTTGCGAATTTCGGTAAGAACGTCAAAGGTAAACTGCAACCTGTTATCGATTCCCCCGCCATATGGGCCATCAAGATCGTTGGTCAGCGGCGACCAGAACTGATCCATCAAATGGCCATAGGCCTGAAGCTCAATCCCATCCATGCCGCCCGCTTTCATCCGTTCGGCTGCATCGGCATAATCCTTAATGATCCGCTCGATGTCCCAGTCTTCCATCTTTTTGGGGAAGGCACGATGGGATGCTTCGCGGTTGTGCGATGGCGACACAACCGGCAACCAGAATTCTTTATCCCACCGCGTCCGACGGCCAAGATGGGTTAACTGGATCATCACCGCCGCACCGTGTTCGTGAATGGCATCGGTCAAATCCTTCATCCACGGCACAACTTCGTCCTTATAGACAAGCAGGTTGTTGAAAACCGGCGGGCTGTCCCTGGATACCGCAGCAGACCCCGCTGTCATGGTCATCGCCACACCACCCTTTGCGCGTTCCACGTGATAAGCGCGGTAACGTTCCTTTGGCATGCCATCCTCTGGATAGGCTGGCTCATGAGACGTCATGATAATCCGATTGCGCAGGGTAAGATGCTTGAGCTGATAGGGCTGAAGAATGGGATCGTTGGACATGTGCGGGACTCCAGTTTCGAACTCTCTCTTCTCAACCATATGGATAAATGTACACTTATGTCAATTTTAAGTTCATAGGTGTATATTTATAGTGCATTCATGTTTAGTTTGCTTGTTGTGCACCCCGCAGTTTGCTATGGACTGAAGCCATGGAAGAACAATCACAAAATGGTGGCTGGCGCGGTTCGCCCGACGTCTGGCTGAATGCGGCCTATGACGCGCTGCTTGAAACCGGAGTGGACGGGGTTAAAATTCAACCCCTTGCCAAGCGGCTTAACCTGTCACGAACGAGTTTCTACTGGTTTTTCAAGGATCGGAAGGAACTGTTGGATGCCTTGATCACGCAATGGCGCGAGAAAAACACCGGCAACCTCATCAAGCAGACAAAGGCATTTGCCGAAACCGTGACCGAGGCGATGCTCAATGTCATTGATTGCTGGTTAAAGCCGGAACTGTTTGACGCCAAATTTGAATTTGCCATTCGGGGCTGGTCCGTCCGGTCCCCGGCATTGCTCAGGGAAATACAGTCTGCCGACGAACAACGCCTTGATGCGCTTAAACAAATGTTTATGCGCTTTGGCCAGAACGAGCGTCTGGCTGATACCCGTGCAAGAACCACATATCTGGTGCAAATCGGCTATATCTCGATGCAGACAGACGAAGACCTTGCGGTACGCCTGCAGCGCATTCCCGAGTATGTCGAAGTCTTTACCGGTCAACCGCCCGCGCAACGAGAACTCGATCGCTTTCTTGCCCGAAATCAACATCCGGCCTAACGATCAACGATGAAAGACATAAGGATGGTTAGGAAAACAGATCCTTGTTTTCCTCGATAATCTGGGGCAAGCGTTCCATTGTTCCTGAGAGGTGCTGACGCATCTGCGTGGTCGCCTCATAACCATCACCTGATTGGATGGCGGCAATAACGGCCTTATGGCCTTCGAGAACCGAAAACATTTTTCCCGCACGTGGCAAATCAAGGGTCCGAACCCTTTCAAGATGCCCACTACGCGCGGTAATCTGCAAATGCAGGTTGGACTGATTGACGCCATTAAAAAGTGCCGCGTGGAAGCTTTCATCGAGCTGTTTGAACAGATCAATCTGTTCAATATCGCCGACCAGCGCTTCTTGCATTTTGACAATGCCCTTGGCCTTGACAACCGCACCTGTTTCCGGTGCTTCAGACAATTGACGAACCGCTTCACATTCTGCAGCCACCCGCAGAAAATGCTCTTCGCGAATGCGCGCAACATCAATCTTGGTCACAACTGTCCGTGACTGCGGATAGGACACAACCAATCCGTCTTGTTCAAGCCGCATGATCGCTTCACGCACGGGCGACTGGCTGACACTAAAACTGTCAGCCAGCTCCGCACGCACAAGCGTTGTTTCAGGCAGAAGCGTCAAAGAAACAATCTGTCTTCTGATTTCTTCATATACCAAGGCAGAGGCAGGTACATGAGCGTTGGTTTTAATCCCGCCCCCCTGCACCGCAATCAATCCACCAGTAGAAGTCTTCATGTTCGATATATCTCCTTGGCAATTCTTCTGGTGCCTGAATTTCTCAGGTCATCGATTACATCAATGTATTGGGCAAGATCAACGTCAAGCTTGGTACTGCAGCCATCAAAATGAAAAATATTCCCATCGCGATAAAAAACGGGATGGACGCGCGGCTATAGGCGCCAGTCTTGACATCAAGAATGCCACAGACCGTAAACATGATGACCCCGACAGGCGGTGTCAGCCCGCCAAAATTGATCAATGTGACAATCAGAATGCCCATGTGCACAGGATCATAACCAGCACTGATCAGCACCGGCATGACAATCGGTGTAACCAGAAGAATATTGGCTGCCCCCTCAAGAAACATGCCGCTGACCACCAGAACCGCGACCACCAGCATCAATATCATCGTCGGGTTTTCCGTCAGCGTCGTGACAAATTCGGTGATTTGTTGTGGGGCACGTTCGATGGTCATCGCATAGCCAAGAACAGCAGCCATAATGATCAGCAACATGACCATTCCCAGATCGGAAATTGAGCTTGTCACAGCTTCGCGGAACTTCTTGAAATCAAGTTCACGATAAATGAACAACCCGACGCCAAGCGCGTAGAAGACAAGGAAAGCACCGGCTTCGGTCGCGGTAAAAATGCCAAAGCGGAATCCGACAATCAGAATGACCGGGAACGCCAACGCCCAGACACTTTCAGAAAAACTCGACACCAGTTCCTTGCCACTTGGGACGGTTGGTAGGTCGGGCTTGTATCCGTTTTTGCGCGCAACCAGCCAAGTTGTGATCATCAAAACGATTGTCAGGAAAATACCGGGCACAACCCCGGCAAGGAACAGGCGACCAATAGAGACCTCGTTGACAAAGCCAAACAGGATCAAGCCGATGCTCGGCGGAATGGTTGCGGTAATCACCGAACCAAAAGCCAAAACAGCGGCCGTCATCGCCTTGGAATACCCCTGCTTGATCATGCTGGGGCCCAGAAGGCGTGCCTCCATCGAGGCATCAGCAACAGCCGAACCGGAAATACCGCCCATCATGAAGCTCAGCACAATGGAAACCTGCGCCAAACCACCCGCCATCCAGCCGGTTAGCAATCGGGCAAATTTAACCAGGCGATAGGTAATGCCTGTCACGTTCATCAGGTTGCCGGCAAAAATAAAGAAGGGTACAGCCAAAAGCGGAAAACTTTGTGTTGCCGTCACCATTTTCTGAATAACCACCGTCGGTGGCATGGCGCCGCTTACAACAAAAACCGGAATAGATGCGAGCCCAAGCGCAAACGCCACAGGCATGCCGATAATGAGGAAAACCGTGAATAGAACCGCGATCAAGATCAACATCAGTTTGCCTCCCTGCGTCGCGTACGTCGGATAAGTTGCGATACCATGGTGCGGATCATCAAAAGGATGCCAACGACCATCGACGCATGAATGTAGGAAGCATTGATCTGGGCCGCACCGACAAGACGCGGATGCATCAGAACCATGTTGCCCCAAGCGTAATAAAGGAGAAACGCGAGGAAACCGATGATCACAATGATGTTGAAAACCTCGATCAGATCGGCAGTACGCGCAGAAACAACTTCCCTTACGATTTGAAGCCCGAAATGCCGGTCTTCCTGCATGGCGATATCTGCTGCCAACATGCACAGCCACGCAAAAATCAGCTGAGCCATTTCGACCGACCAGATAATCGGCGTTCCCATTGCCCTTGAAACGGATGCGACGGCAACAAGTAACACAACGGTGACAAGCAGCATTCCGCCAAAGGCAAACTCAATTCGCTTGAGCATGTATTCAATTCCATCTTGAAATTTGAAGTGCGTTGCTGCGCAGGCGCGGCAACGCACTTTTGTTCGGCACGTTTTCTAAGCGCTGGAATTAGCGTCCAAGAACCTTGTTGACGATTTCTGCCTCGGCTTCGAGATCAAGCATCTGATAAACCGGAGCAACGGCTTCCTTGAACGGAGCCAGATCAACTTCACTGACCTCAACGCCACTTGCCGCAACGTCTTCAAGCGCCTTTTCACCAAGTTCGATGGTCAGCTTGGACGCATATCGACCATTTTCGACAGCCAGATCACGGACAATTTTCTGATTTTCCTCAGAAATCTCGTCCCAGGCATCTGCGCCAACAACAAGTGCTGTAACCAGCTGGATATGTCCTGTTTTCGTGACATTCTTGATCACTTCGTAAAGTTTGGCATTCCAAATCGCCGTTGGCTGAGCTTCAGCCGCATCAATTGTGCCAAGCTGCAATGCGCTGTAAACCTCACCCCAAGCAATCGGGGTGGGCTCAGCCCCCATCGCACGGATGGTTTCAATCCACACAGGCGCTCCGATGGTCCGCATCCGAACACCAGAAAGATCATCCGGACCCGAAATAGGTTTCTGGGTCAACGCATGACGTGCGCCCTGATACCAATTCGATGCAATCATCAAGAGGCCGGATTTCTCGCGAAGTTCTTCACCCCAAGCAAGGTATTCATCGGAAAGGGCGAATTTGTCCGCCTGTTCATAATTATCAAACAGAAACGGTGCCGACATAATGGCAAGTGACGGTACAAAACTGGAAAGACGGGCAACATCGGTCACCGTGCCAACAGCAGCACCCGCACGAGCCTGATCGATCATTTCGGTGGTATCGCCCAATTGGGAATTATGGAACACCTCAATGAGGACGTCGCCATTGGTCGCTTTTTCGACGTCGGTCTTAAACTTTTCAAGCCCCTGTCCCATCGGATCATTCGGCGATAAAACCGTTCCGATACGCAGCGTGGTCTCTGCGTAAGCTGACAGAGGCGCGGCAAGTGCGCCTGCAAGCACCGCACAGAGTCCGAGTGTTTTGAACGTGGTTTTCATTTGGATATCCTCCCGTTGGATTGGCTTTTGCCATTAATTGATATTTTAGTTGTTGTAAAATCTTAGATACCAAACGCCAATCTTGTCAACGAAATTATCAACTTGTAAAAATTGATTAATACCAACAACTTAATAAAATTATGTCATTTTCTGATCGCCAACTTGTAATCAACCGCAGCACGATTAACCGCAAATGCACATGGTGCGAGACAGAAATCATCGCTGCGAATTGACGAACACACCATCACGGCGGCAATCGTTTTCGGGCCTTATGGGGGATCATTTGCGAACAGCCACACAAGTGTCTTATGCGTGCTGATACGCGCCAAGGTGATGATGGAAATGGGCTAGAAAAAATAAGGAAAACAAGTAAAAGATCATGGCAACCGATGGTCACGCGACCAGACCGTACTTGTCATGACAAAAAGCCAGACGGCACATGCCCCTTGCACGATGTTAGCGCTAACACTCTTTTGAAATCAGTGCCTTAAGATATATCGCGGTATTTTGCCGGTGTCACACCGGTCATGGCGCGAAAACGGGTGGTCAGATGCGCCTGACTGGAAAAGCCGGTGGCATGCGCAATTTCCGCCACCGCATACTGCCCGGATCGCAACATCGTCATCGCCAGTTCGATCCGACGCCGCAAGACAAACTTATGTGGTGCTTCGCCGACCGATTTTCGAAACATGCGGGCAAAGTGATAGGGCGACAGGCCGGAAACCGCCGCCAATTCCTCAATCGTCAGGGCTGCCTCCAGATTGGCATCGACATAGTCAAACACCCGGCGTTTGATCACTGGGGACAATCCACCGCGCACCTTAAAGCCCAGATCACGCCGCGTTGAATAGCTGCGCAACATATGGCCCATCAACGATTGCCCGGCATGTGACATCGCCATCCGGTCGGCCGGAATATCCCAATCAAGGGGCAACATGGCATGCCGCACGGTTTGTTCGATCAAGGGATCAAGAAAGAAGGTCTTTTCGGGGACTTCGACGCCGTTGGGTTCAATGTCAAAGGCCTCAACCACCGCCCGTTCCCAAGACGCATGCGGGATATAAAGGTGAAACAGTTCCACCTCGCCCTGAACAACCCAGTCTGACGTCATGTGTGCTGGCATCAGACAACAGCGCCCGGGCCCACCGCCCGTCAAGGGATCTGCACCGATTTTACGCTGAATGCCGGTCCCGCCATTCACATAAAGACTGATGGTATGATGGTCCGGATCGGTATAGCGCGTCAGGACATCGGCCTTACGCCGCCAGTGTGCCACCGAAATGCTGTCACCAAAATCCCCCGCACGCAGCAGATTTGCATCGCCAATCAACTGATTGAAGACTTCAAATTTCTGATAGCGCCCATTGGGTTCGAACTTTGCCTGCTCGGCCCCGGGGACAGATGCGAATTGCGGTTCTGGCATCGGTATTCCTGACTTTCTGAACACAGATCATCGCACCGTGCATCTCAATTGCAAAGCCCCATGCGCGCATCCCTGCCCTGTTTTGCGCAAGAATGTGAAAACAGGGCAACACGGATGTCGTTTTCAAAACGCCTCAATCCTTTTTCTTTGGGCTGGGCCACGCCAAAACCATACCGGCAAGCACATCGTGCGCGCCAAATCCCCGCCCGGTTTGACGGCCGTTTGGGCCCTGCATCTGTTCGAACAATTCGGCCGCCGTCATGCCCGAAATATCGCGCAGTGTTTCCGGATCAAGCGACAGCGTTTTCTTCAATGATTTTTGCTTCTGACGATTTTCGCGCCATGCCGTCAAGGTATTCAGGAAACGCCTGACAAAACCCTCAGACTTTGAGGATGACAGCGTCACACCAGCCTGAGCACACGCCTGTGACGCATGGGTTCGTTGAGTGTTTTCGTAGGATATGAAGGATGCAGCCATGAGAATCTCCAATCGTTGTTTTTAAAACAATGAACATTTCTCATTGATGAGACAAACGAGAAGATTTAACATCATGGATTAGATATTCTCATAGATGTGGCTTTCTGTCGGTGGCAGCACTCACAACAAGATGCCATTCACCAAAACAATGAGGCTGGCGATGAACACGACACCCGCCCTGATTCATAACCTTGATCTGGACCTTGCCCGAACCTTCGTTGCCATCTGCGAAACCGGTAATTTTTCGCGCGCGGCCGAAAAGGTCCATCGCAGCGCATCGGCCATCAGCCTGCAGGTCAAAAAGCTGGAAGGCATGGTGGAACGCGAACTGTTCAAACGTGAAACCCGCCGCGTCAGCCTGACCGAAGACGGCGAAGTGCTTTTGGGCTATGCGCGGCGGTTACTCAAACTCAATGACGAAGCCATGTCGCATTTTCATGCGCCGGAATTTTCCGGAATCGTGCGGCTGGGCGTTCCCAATGATACCGGCATCATCGCCATTCCCGAAATCCTCAAACGCTTTGCCGACAGCCACCCGCATGTTGATATCGACGTCCATCTTGGCCCGACCTATAATCTGCGCCATCGCGTTTCCGATGGTGAAATTGACGTGGCGGTGTTTAGCTACGATCCCGAACTTGACCCGCAACCACCGATACATTCCGAACCGCTTGCCTGGCTTGGCGCGCGGCATGGAACGGCCCTTGATAAACGTCCGGTCCCAATGGCGATGGCCGAGCAGGGGTGCTATTGGCGGACCATGGCGCTCAAGGCGCTTGACGAAGCCGACGTCAATTACCGCATTGCCTATACCAGCGAGTTTTGTCAGGCCCAGATTGCCGCAGTGCGTGCAGACCTTGCGATTGCGCCCCTACCGATCAGCGTGATTTCCGATGATCTGGTGCATCTTGGCCCGCGCCATGGCTTGCCGAAACTGGGCGAATACCGCATGACCCTTGCCAAACGTGATGGTCACGGCCCGGTCGAAGAAGCCCTTGCCGCGCATGTTGTCGCCGGATTCAGAAAAATATCGGAACGCGGCATGCGGCTTTTTGCCTGATCCTGCCTTCTGCGCAAAAAACATAAAAAACACCGCAAGAACGTGAAAGCCATCGCAGCGGTTTTCGGGCTTAATCAGGTGTATCGGGTATGCCCCACATATCCGTTGCACACCCTTGGCCACCCCCTCGCGCGCCACCAATCGCGCCTGCCTTTGATTGAAAGCCCCGCATATGACCGCCCTTCTGTTTGTCATCGTTACCGCCTGCTGGGGATTTACCTGGTACGCGATCAAGCTTCAAATCGGGCCGATCCCGGTTGAAACATCGATCTTTTACCGTTTTGCGCTGGCGGCCATTGTGCTGTGCGGGTTCTTGCTGATCAGCCGCAAATGGCGCCCGGTGCCATGGTGCGCCCATCCGTGGTGTGTGCTTCTGGGCTGCGGGCTGTTTAGCATCAACTTTATCCTGATGTACTCCGCCACCGCCTACATCGCCAGTGGCATTGTCGCGGTGATCTTCACCACCTCGACCATTTTTAACGCGCTGGGCAATTGGGCGTTTTATGGCAACCGTCCGGGGATGCGCTTTGTGTTTGGTGCCGCCTTCGGTCTTGCCGGGATTGCTTGTCTGTTTGCCAATCAGATTTACGCGCTGTCGCATAATCCGCATGCCATCACTGGCATGTTGCTGGCGCTTGGCGGTACGGCGGTGTTTAGCTGTGGCAACATGGTGTCGGTCAAACTGCATGCCATGGGCATTCCCAACCGAGATGCGGTGGCGCGCGGCATGGTCTATGGCACGGTACTCTTGTTTATCTTTGCAGGTTTGCGCGGCCAAACACCGGTGATGCCGACAGAACCGCTTTATATCGGTGGCTTGCTCTATCTTGCCATTCCGGGGTCGGTCGTTGCCTTTCTGGCCTATCTGGCGCTGGTCAACCGGGTTGGGGCTGACCGGGCGGCCTATGTCACCGTGCTGTTCCCGGTCGTGGCCCTTACGGTATCGACCTTCCTTGAAGGCTATGTCTGGACACCGATTGGCGCCTCGGGCCTTGCGATGATCCTGCTGGGTAACATCACCATCTTTGCCAGACTGCCAAAATTCATTGGTATGAGGAATAAAACAGCCCCTGCCGACTAACGATTTTTACATCACACAACAAACGGGGCGGTTCGATTTTCGGGCCGCCCCGTTTTGCGTTTAAGGAGACCACGGCGGCAATCAAGTCCGCCAGACATCCATCATCCTTGCAACATCTTATGCTCACATCCCGACTGGCATTCACGTCCGAAAGTGGCCAGCCGTCCGATTGGTTTTGCCATAGGCTCCGTTTGTCATCACGCGCCACATAGGATGGAACAAACGATGTTGCCCCATGAAACAAAGACACGCCGCCTTGAACTTGACGAATATGCCGATAGCCGCACCAGTGGTCACACCGACCGTGCACGACATGCGCCTTCCCCACAACAAATCAAACCGTCCGCACGGAAAACCAACGCGATGGATGGCAAAAGCTGGTTGATGCTGATTGTGCTGTCGATCCTGTGGGGTGGATCGTTTTTCTTTACCGAAATCGCGCTTGTCGATTTGCCACCCTTTACCCTTGTGCTGTGCCGGGTGGCGATTGCATCGCTGATCCTGTGGTGGGTGGTGTTGCTGCGCAATGTTCAAATCCCGCGTGATCCGAAATTCTGGGGTGCGATTGCGGTGATGGGGGCGCTGAATAACCTTGTGCCGTTTTCGCTGATTGTCTGGGGCCAAACCCATATCGCCAGTGGCCTGGCGGCGATCCTCAATGGCACCACGCCACTTTTCACCATCATTATTGCCCACATCGCCACCGACACCGAAAAACTGAACCTGCGCAAGGCGGCGGGCGTTTTAATCGGCTTTGCCGGGGTTCTTGTCGTGATTGGCATGCCAGAGGCAAAGACATCCGTCGCGACGGACCTGCTTTCCACGCTCGCCCCCTGCGCGGTTCTGCTCGCCGCGATATCCTATGGCTGTGCCGGGGTATATGGCCGCCGGTTTAGCACCACATCCCCAATCCTGACGGCGGCGGGCATGACCAGCGCATCCAGCCTGATGCTAATCCCGTTGGCCGGTTTTATCGACAAACCTTGGGAACTGCCGACCCCATCCACTGACACAATCTTTGCGGTTTTTGGTATCGCAGCACTTAGCACTGCACTCGCCTACATTCTGTATTTCGCGATCCTCAAACGGGCGGGTGCAAGCAACCTTCTGCTCGTCACCTTCCTGATCCCGGTCAGCGCAATCTTGCTTGGGGTTGGGTTTCTGGGCGAAGCGCTGTTGATGCAGCATATACTTGGTATGGGCGTGATTGGGGTCGGGTTGGCGGTGATTGATGGCCGATTGCTTCCCCGCCTCAGGAAAAACCCGGTCATCGACTAGGGATCAAAACCCAAAACAACCGGGGTATAGAGACAACATCCCGCTCATATACTTAGCCATTGACCTAACTTTATAATGAAACTATAGTTAGCCATATGGATAAGTATAATGAACCACTCGACACCATCTTTCACGCACTGGCCGACCCGACCCGCAGGGCGGTGGTCCAGCGTTTGGTAAAAGGTCCGGCACCGGTCAAGGAATTGGCAGCGCCGTATAATATGGCTCTGCCTTCCTTCATGAAGCATATCAGCGTGCTGGAACAGGCAGGACTGATTGCCTCACAAAAACAGGGCCGCGTGCGCACCTGCACGTTTAATCCCGACAAATTGGCGGCAGCAGAAAAATGGTTCGAGCAACAGCGTGCCATCTGGGCAAGCCGCTTTGACAATCTCGACAATCTACTGACAACCCTTCAGGGAGAAACCGATGAAACCTGATCTGCGCTTTGACTTTATCGCCGACATGCAAAAAAGCACCCTGACCGTCCGGCGCGAATTTGCCGCCAAACGGCAACTGGTGTGGGATTGCTATACCAAGTGCGAACTTCTCGACCAATGGTACGCGCCCAAGCCGTTGACAACGAAAACCAAGTCTTTTGATTTCCGCGAGGGCGGGCATTGGCATTTTGCCATGATCGACCCGAATGGCACCCATTACTGGAGCCGCACGGATTACGAAACGATCACCCTGATTGACGGCTATACCGGTTATGACGGCTTTACCGACCAGACCGGGGTGATCAATCCTGATCTGCCGCGCTCTCACATCAACATGACATTTACCGACAAGGGGGAACATACGCTGACCGAAACGGTGGTGAGCTATAATGCACCCGAAGACCTGCAAACGGTCATTGATATGGGCATGGAGGGTGGCATGGCCTCGACCCTTGAGCGGCTTGACGAATTGCTGGTGAAATTGACGGCTTAAACTACCGTCCAAAATGCAAACAGGACCGGAACTGCCCGGTCCTGTTTCTGTTTCATGCAGCAAAATATCCGGCGTTTTTCATATCCGTGATCAGCCCCACCTCGCCGGGTTTCCAGCCCAGTGATTTTTGCGTCATGGCGCTCGATGCCCGGCAGTCAATTGCGGCGAAATGGGTAAACCAAGTAAAGTAATCTTTGGCCTGCTCCATCGTCAGGGACTTGAGCGGCACGCCCAAACCTTCGCTGATTGCATGGGCGATATCGGCAAAGGCAATCGCACCTTCACCGACCGCATGATAAACCCTATTTAGCGCGCCCTGTTCAATTGCAAGCCGATAGGCGCGTGCCGCATCAAGTCGATGCACCGCCGCCCAATGGTTTTCGCCGTCATCAATGCAGGCTGCAAAACCCTTTTCACGGGCCAAATTGATCAGGATCGGAATAAACCCGTGATCACCAGCCCCATGAACCGACGGCGGCAAACGCATAAGTGATGCATTAACCCCCTGTGCTGCAATTTTCGCGACGGCTTCATCAGATGCCTTGCGCGGCGTATCTTCCCCGACCGTGTCGGTTTCAACAACGGGACGGTCAGCCCGCAATAAAGCGATCCCCGATGTCACAATGAACGGGCGGTTCGACCCCACCAAGACCGACCCCATCGCCTCAATCGCAAGACGGTCTTTTTCGCAATTTTCGGCAAATTTCGAGAAATCGTGATTAAATCCAGTATGGATGACCGCGTCGCAAGACGCCGCCCCGCTTTTAAGGCTTTCAAGGTCCTCAAGATCACCTCGAAAAACCGTTGCACCCGTTTTGGCAAGCTTTTGGGCCGATGCATCAGACCGCACCAGACCAAGCACCGAATGCCCATGATCCAGAAGTTCACGCACCACCGCAGAACCAACAAACCCTGTCGAACCGGTTACAAAAATACGCATGCTTACTCCATCCTGACATTTGGAAAACAACCGGGAAACATAACCTTCCCGTTTCAAGCAAGATACCGCCTGTCATCTGGATGATCTATGCGTTACACTCCATTATTCATCTTCAATCGTCCAATTACGCAGGTTTTTCCCATGGATCCGCTTTCCGATATTCTGTCTTTGATCCGGCCCGATAATTACCTGTCTGCCGGGTTTGATATCGCAGCCCCTTGGGCGATCCAGTTCCCCGATCAGGGGCAAAACATCAAAACCGCTGCCGTGGTCAAAGGCGAATGCTGGCTTGCTGTGGATGGCGTCGCCGATCCCGTAAACCTGAAAACCGGCGATTGCGTGCTTTTGCCGCATGGCAAGGCGTTTCTGATGGGAAGCAGCCTTGACGCGCCACCGATGGAAGCTGGGAAAACCTTCAAACCTACCGGATTTGGCCAAATCCGCACGCTGAACGGTGGCGGTGATTGTGTGGTGGCGAGCAGTCGCTTTGGCCTTAAAGGCCCGCAGGCGGATTTGCTGCTTAAAATGCTACCACCTCTTGTCGTCATTCGCGACCGGGCGGAAAGTACGGAACTTCGCTACTGCATTGAACGCACCATGGCCGAAATGCGCAAAAACGATCCGGGCAGCAAACTCATCCTGCAACATCTCGCCCACATGATGCTGATCCAGGCATTGCGGATGTACCTAAATGAAGACGCCAAGGGGGTTGGCTGGTTCTTCGCCCTTGCCGACCCGCAAATCAGCACCGCCATCTCCGCCATCCACGCCGCTCCGGCGCGGAACTGGACTGTGGAACGCCTCGCCCAAACCGCCGCTATGTCCCGCTCCGCCTTTGCGGCCCGCTTCAAGGATAAGGTCGGCCAAAGCCCGATGACCTATCTTACCCACTGGCGGATGCTGCTCGCGGGTGAAAAGCTGCTCAATTCCCGTGAACCGATCTCACAAATCTCGCTGTCACTGGGATATGAGTCCGAAAGCGCGTTTAGTACGGCCTTCAAACGGGTGATGGGATGTGCGCCGCGCGGGTATTCGAAAGCATTGGAAAGCATTCCGCACTCGTCCCCTGTGCCATCCTAATTGCAGCTTTAAGCTATGGCCTGCGACCACCACCATTATGGCCGTGCTGGGGATTGCCGCACTCAGCACCGCCCTCGCCTATATCCTCTATTTCGCCATTCTCAAACGTGCAGGTGCCAGCAACCTGCTGCTTGTTACCTTCCTGATCCCGGTCAGCGCGATTTTGCTCGGGGTTGGTTTTTTGAGCGAAACATTGTTGATGCAGCAGGTCGTTGGGATGGGCGTGATTGGGGTCGGGTTGGCGGTGATTGATGGGAGGTTGATGAGGCAGCAGCGCGGAGATGAATAAATCTGTACCGTTTTTCTGCACACATAATTTTTAAGTTGCAAATCATATTAAGGCGACGTCAAATAGCTGCGTTATTCGTATTTCAGAAAGGATAATAAAACAATGCAAGTGCTTCCACAATCGATTGAAAGCCTTCAAAAAATCGGCGATAATTTTGTTAACTTTAGAAATATACCAACGGGTGTCACAACCCTTGTTCAACCCTAGCGCCAATCAGAATGGAATGATAATACGAACACTCCATATGGCGCTAGATGCAGAGACCAATGCATCTATATTCGTTTCTTCCACACCACCAAGTGGCCCAGAGGACACAACGAAACGCTCGTTGATTTTCTATTGGGGAGCAAACGTAGATAACATTATCTATCCCTACCAAGTCTTTATCCCAGCGGGCGAAGGTATCTATCTCGCGAACGAACCGGCTGGCGGACGTCTTTCTCTGACTTACGACTTAGTTGGCTGATCAATTTCAAGAACGATAAAAAAGGGACTGTCCCCTTTTCCCAATAATGTCCCAGCAAGCAGCGCAGCCAAAAACACGGCAAAAACCGCTGTCGGGGCGCCGACCCGCTGGCCGACTTCTGCGCTCATTGAAGCCATGATGGGGATCGCCACCCCGACCACAACCATTATCATATAGGCTCCACCACCGCCTGCAGTCATTCTGTTTACTTCCGGTCCTGCCAAGCAGCATGAGTTCAACGATTTGATGCACGCCGGTCCCGAACTTTGGGAACCGGCGTACTGTTGATTTAGTCGTGTCTGCATAAATGATCAGGGCTTAGCTTTCTGTCGCCCTGATATCGCGCACGGATCGTCCCGACATGCCCCAATCATCAAGTGACACCTCGTCAATCACGACGAACGTGGTTGCTGGCGACTTATTCAGAACGTTCTGGAGCAGGTCCGTAACGCCCTTGATCAATTGCGTTTTTTCCGCTGGTGTTGGGCCGGTTCCGTCCGGCCCACCTTCGCGGGTTACCTTGATATTGACGTAGGGCATCGCTCAACCCTCCTTTTCCTGATAGGCAAAAACCTTGGTGAGCACCTGCCAGCCCGCATCGGTATGAATCAGCGTAAGCAGGTCTTGATAATCCCGGCCCATCATCGTCATGCGGGCTTGTACCAAGCCCATTTGACGACTGATTAGCTTGACCCGATCAACGCTTTCGCTGCGATTTTCGCCGCGTTTGGCCGGGGGCTCGCGGTTATCGATCCGCGTCATATAGGCCTCAAGATCCATGAATTCGTGATTACCTTCGCTGGCATTGATGTAGGCAAGCTTAGGATGAAACACCGTGCGCAGAACCTCACTGTCGGAGTGATAAAGGCCATCGAAATAGCGCTCCATCAACGCTTCGACTTCCAATTCATCAGTGGATTTCATCACACAAGCCCCTCGGCCTTCATCGCAGCCAGCGTCGCCGGGCGTGCCTGAACGCGTTTGACGAACTTGGTAAGGCGCGGCCAGTTATCGAGGTCGATGTCTTTGACATTCGCCCAGTTCACCAGAACAAACGTATAGGCATCGGCGACAGAAAACTGGTTCGCGACAAGGTAATCACGGCCGTCCGCCAAAACGCTTTCGAGATGGTCAAACTTTGTTGCGACCTTGCCCTTTGCAGCGGATTTATCCACCTCGCTCGACCCATCAGTAAAAAGGGGGCCCCAGGATTTATGCAGCTCTGCCGCGGCAAAGTTTAAAAACTGCTGAAGGCGCGCACGGGCTACCGAACCGGGCTCTGGCGAAAAGGCACGGTCCGGGTGGGTATCGGCAATGTATTGGAGGATTGCGACACCTTCGCTGAGGTATTCACCCGTTTCGATCTCAAGTGCTGGAACATAGCCATTCGGGCTGATGTCGCGGTATGTGCGGCCGCTTTCGGTGCGCCCTTCCTGAGTATCGACGCCTTCGATATCAAAACGGGCACCCACTTCATGCAACATGATGTGGCTGGCGAGCGAGCATGCGCCGGGCATATAATAGAGTTTCATAGGTAGCTCCTTTGGTTTGATGTATGGCCTCTGTATGCCAACCCAAACGAGCAATTGATAATATTGACTTTTCATATTAATGATCGATAAATAAGATCATGTTGAGGCACGGATGAACCTGGAACAACTCATTGCCGTTGACGCAGTTGTCAGCACCGGCACATTTCGCGGCGCTGCAGACCGGCTGAACAAGGCGCAATCGGCGATCAGCCATCAAGTTCGAAAGCTCGAAGATGAGCTGGGTTTTGCCATCTTCTCACGCGAAGACTACCGCCCTCGCCTATCATCGGAGGGCGAGGTCTTTTTGCGCGAGGCGACCCGCGTGCTTGATCAGTTTCGCAAGCTTCAGGCGACAGCGCAGGAACTGCGCAGTACACAGGAACCGCTCGTTCGTATCACGCTTACGGCAACCATATCGCTCGAACCTATCCTGAAAGTTCTGGGTCAGATCGGTGACAAGTTCCCCAATACCCACATCGCTGTCGCAACCGAGATGATGGGCGGTCCCCTGGCTCGATTAATGAAGGGGGATGCCGATCTGATTGTCGCGGGTCTCGAGGGTGTAGAGATCGATCACGTCGAAACCACGCCTGTCGGCTCTGTCGTAATACGCCCCGTCGCGCATCGCAGCTTCGCCGTCGCCCAACGCAGTGGCATGCGATCACGCATGGAAATGCAAAGCTATGTTCAAGTCATCGTCTCTGGCACCGGCGGACCGGATTACGATCAGACACGCGATGTCCTTGCTGGCGGTCGGCGTTGGACCGTATCGGATTTTGCCACCAAAAAATCGATCATTATGAATGGACATGGATGGGGAGGCCTCCCCGAACACATGATCACGGATGAGCTTAAAAGCGGCGAACTCGTCGTGCTTAATATCGAAGGATTTCGCCCCCGCCACACCGAAGTCTTCGCGATACGACGACGCGATCAAACCATGGGTCGGGTAATGGGTAAAATCTGGCGGGCGCTTCAGACGCAGGCTGGGGTGACTTAGGCCAGACACTCCGCGATACCTACGAAGGATGGAATTGTAAGAATCAGCCTTTGGGCTGCTTTTTATCCTTGGGCTTTGCCCGGCGGACCGTTGCGCGTTCCCCGCAAAGTCTCTCGAAAGCTGCGTGCCTTGCTTTCTCGGGGTAATGAAAAAGGGGACAGTCCCCTTTTTTCTCCGATCGGGATTGTCGCGATTACCGCGACCATTCCGGGGAAAAAGCGACGCATCAACCTGACACTTGATGCCAACCTGATCGATCTGATCGAAGCCAAATACGGCAAGCGAGCGGTTTCAAGTTTTCTTGAGGAAGCTGGGCGCAAGGCGCTTTAACCGTTGATGCTAAAAAACGGGACTGTTCTTTTTGGGAAAATAAATCTGTCTCCTTTTTCCTCGTGCCCCCTTTAAAATATTTACCCGTTAAAAGGGTAATTTTCTTTAGACATACTTTCCAATTAACATTAGTGTTTTATGAACTACAAGAATCTCTTCGGTCGAATAGTGCTATTATGTACTGAAAAACCATTTTCAGAGATTAGCGAAACCGAAAATTGAAATAAAATCACAAAAGGACTTATCTAATGGCCATAAAATGTAACAATACAGAAGCATTAATGGAATTTGTAAAATCAAAACACACCTCAGCAAAAATTGAACACCCCACAGGACTCCAAACAAAAATAACCTTTACTTGCGGATTAATTATGAATGTTTACAACACAGGAAGCATTAATTTTCAAGGAAAGAGCTTTGAAAATCATACAGCCAGTGACTTGGTAAACGTAATAGAGGCAATAAATAGGTAGTTAAATATTTTTACATGTTGCGAAAAAAAGACAGCCACCTTTTCTATAAGGACGATTGACCAACTTTGAAACCGGGGACAGATTTATTTAATTTTCAGAAACCAAAATCACTGCTCACGTGAACAAACCGGAGGGAATTGTAAGAATCAGCCTTTGGGCTGCTTTTTATCCTTGGGCTTTGCCCTCTCCGAGGGAGCCAATAAAAAAAACCCGCCAGGCCTTTACCTGACGGGTTTTTTAATTGGTAGCCGAGGAGGGACTTGAACCCCCGACACGCGGATTATGATTCCGCTGCTCTAACCAGCTGAGCTACTCGGCCACAGGATATTCTGTGGTGTTCCGCAACGTTTGGAACGAGGCGGTTTTTAAGTCAGGGATGGCTCCCCGTCAAGCGCCTTTTTGACGTTTTGATCAAAAAAGATATCCACAAAACCAGTGGGCGAGGAACATCTGCCCTCGCCCACCGTAATCGTTGATCCGTCGCTGATCCATTGGGGATCAGGCCGCGGTTGCAGCCCCGGCCATCAGTTCTTCGCGGGTGATCCAGCCGCCACCAAGGACGCGCTCACCCTGATAGAACACACCCGCCTGCCCCGGCGCGATGCCAAACTGGGCATCGTGAAGCTCGATCCGGGCTTCGCCGGTCGCTTCGGGGTAAACGGTGGCGGTGGTCGGTTGCATGGCCGAGCGCAGTTTGACTTCGACTTCAACACCGTTTTCATCAATCTGATCGCCATCAAGCCAGTTAAGGTCTTTGACATAGACCAGTTTCTTGGCCAAGGCGGCCTTTGGCCCCACAACAACCTGACGTTTTTCGGGCACCAGTTTGACCACATAAAGCGGTTCTGCGGTGCCACCGATGTTCAGGCCGCGACGCTGACCAACCGTGTAATGGATCAGCCCCCGGTGATCGCCCATGACATTGCCGTCAACGTCAACGATCTGGCCGGGTTCACCGGCCTCAGGGCGCAGACGTTCGACCAGACGGGCATATTTGCCATCCGGGACAAAGCAGATGTCCTGACTGTCGGGTTTGTCGGCCACTTCAAGGCCGAACTTGGCGGCCAAAGCACGGGTTTCGGCCTTGCTCATCAAATGGCCGAGCGGGAAGCGCAGGAAATCAAGCTGTTCCTGTTTGGTGGTAAACAGG
This sequence comes from Thalassospira sp. Z349TD_5, assembly GCF_056173045.1. Taxonomy (NCBI): domain Bacteria; kingdom Pseudomonadati; phylum Pseudomonadota; class Alphaproteobacteria; order Rhodospirillales; family Thalassospiraceae; genus Thalassospira; species Thalassospira sp. Z349TD_5. Next base: position 1,662,637 of record NZ_CM149654.1, on the reverse strand, counting down.
AAATAGCTTTGATCGCGGTTGGCATCGGCTGCGCGGTGCAATTGCGCCTGCCCGTTGGCACCCAGTTTACGCTGCACATAATGGCCGGTCGCCATGCAGTCCGCACCCAAGTCGTGCGAGGTTTCGAGCAGATCGCGGAATTTGACGGTCTGATTGCATTTCACGCAGGGGATCGGGGTTTCGCCGCGCATATAGCTGTCGGCAAAATCATCGATCACTTCTTCGCGGAAGCGTGATTCGTAATCCAGCACGTAATAGGGAATATCGATATCCTCGGCCACTTTGCGCGCATCATAGATGTCACGCCCGGCACAGCAGGATTTCGCACGGGTCGGGGCATTGGCCCCCATATCATAAAGCTGAAGCGTAATGCCGACCACGTCGTAGCCTTCTGATTTCAGAAGGGCCGCAACGGCGGAACTATCGACCCCGCCCGACATGGCAACAACCACGCGGGTATCTTCCGGGGCTTTATCAAAGCCAAGAGAGTTCATTTTTTCTCACCCATCCGCGGGTCAAGGCCGCAGCGACAAGAGGTTAATACAAAAGGCAACGGGTGGCCTTCAAACCACCCGTAAAATTCGGTTCGCACTCATATAAGGGATTTCACCCTATTTTGCCAGATCAAGTCCCATTTGCCAGAAATCGGCTTCAAGACGGCTTGCCATGGCGAATGTTTCAGTCAGGCTTTCGATCCGGGCATGCCCGCCACGCTTGGCAGCAGTATGTTCCAGCAGATCAATTTCGGCCTTTGCCACATCCTGAAACTCATCGGACGCATACATTTCAATCCATGCCCGATATGGATTGCCGTCAAGCACTGTATCAGAACTTGCCATCAAGCGGTTTGCGATTTCGGCATAGCCCACCATACAGGGCATCAGAGCGACCTGAAGGTCCACCACATCGCCCTGAACGCCGCGGTCGAGCACATAGCGCGTATAGGTGACGCACGCCCGTGCTTCGGGCTCTGCGATGATGTCAGCCTCGGAAAGACCCCATCCTTTGCAAAATTCAAGATGCAGGCTCATTTCCATATCAAGGATCGCATGCACAGTGCCGGAAAACTGACGCATCGCGCTTAGGTCTTCGGCCTTATAAACCGCCAGCGCATAGGCACGCGCAAACTGGATCAGGAACAGGTAATCCTGAATAAGATAATGCTTGAATGATGCTTCGGGCAGTGTGCCATTGCCAAGCTGCTTGATAAAATCATGGCAGACATAGCTTTGCCATGCATCGGGGGCTTGGGCGCGCAATTTGCCAAACAGGCTGTCGGCCGGGATGATGTCAGTGAAGGTTTGGTTCATGGTCGCCCTGCTCTGATCGGTTATGCATATATGCGGATATGAAAAGGCCAGCCTGCGGAATATTTCCGGGCTGGCCTTAACGATATGGAACGATGCAGCGATGGATTCCCGCCTGCGCGGGGATGACACATCACCCAAGCGCGACTTTAATCTTCGCGTTCGTCGATCCAGGCCATCTGAATGGCTTCGAGAATTTTCTCGTTCGATTTTTCGGGATCGTCGTCGAACCCTTCAAGCGCGCAGACCCATTTGTGCAGGTCGGTATAGCGCAGGTTGAGGTTATCCTTCTCAGGATGGGCATCCTCAAGCTCGATCGCGATGTCCTGAATATCTGTCCAGCGCATATCAGTCTCCTTTGGTGGCCGAATGCCACGATGTGCATCCGGTCAAAAAGAAGGTCAAACTTACTTGTTGACCATCATATTGCGGGTCGCAGACGGCAGCTTAACGCGCAGCCCATCAAGTTCGTCACTCATGATGATCTGACAGCCAAGACGCGAGGTTTCGGTCAAGCCGAAAGCAAGGTCAAGCATGTCTTCTTCATCTTCTGACGGCTCGTCAAGTTTATCAAACCAGTCTTCATCCAGAACGACGTGACAGGTCGAGCACGCAAGCGAACCTTCGCACGCACCTTCAAGGTCGATGCCGTTTTTATGGGCGGCTTCCAGAACGGACAAACCGTCGGCGACGTCGAATTCTTTTTCGGTGCCATCCGGCTCAACAAAAACGATCTTAGGCATCTGTGCCTTTCTCCTCGGTAATACTTTTTGTTCGATCTCTGTTTAACACCCAATCAAAGATTTGGGTGCTGTGTCCGACCTGACCTTTGGCGGTTGCACGGGACAATCGCCGCAAGTGGCCGGTTTGTCAATTATTCGGGTCGTGTTTAGTTAACAGCATCCACATTCTGCCCGGTCAGGGCCTGACGAATGCGGCTATCCATCCGGCTTTCGGCAAACGGGCGCGATGCATTTTCAAGCGCCTCGGCCGCGTCATTAATCACATCTCGGTCATCGCCGCCCATTGCCGCTTCAAGTTTGGCAATGGCGTCATTGATGTTTTTGTCATCCTCAGGCGTTAGCAACGCGCGGTCTGCGTCCATCGCGGCCTGAACGGCAAGGATGTTGCGTTTTGCCTCAACGCGGGCTTCGGTCAGAAGACGCATCAGCATATCTTCGCGGGCATGGACCATGCTATCGCGCAGCATGTTGGCCATATCCACCTCATTGATGCCATAGGTCGGTTTGACCGCGACTTCCTGCTCAACGCCGGTGGTTTCTTCACGGGCCGACACGGTCAAAAGACCATCGGCATCAACATTGAACTGTACGCGAATGCGCGCGGCCCCTGCGGCCATCGACGGAATACCAGTTAGGGCAAAACGGGCAAGGGACCGGCACTGATCAACCATTTCACGTTCGCCCTGCACCACATGGATCATCATGGCCGACTGACCATCCTGATAGGTGGTGAATTCCTGTCCCTTGGCGACCGGGATCGGGGTGTTGCGGTCAATGACCTTTTCAACAATCCCGCCCATGGTTTCCAGACCAAGCGACAGCGGTGTGACATCCAAAAGAAGGTTATCAGACCCACCGGTCAATGCTTCGGCCTGAAGGGCTGCACCAAGGGCGACAACTTCGTCCGGGTCAATGTTGGAAAGCGGTTCTTGTTCGAACAAATCGGCCACGGCCTTACGCACCGCAGGCACACGGGTTGAGCCGCCAACAAGAACCACGCCCTTGACGTCTTCGGGCAACACATCCGCATCATCAAGAACCTGCTCGGTAATCGCGGTTGTCCGCGAGACCAGCTTGGCAATCATGGCCTCAAAATCGGAACGGGTCACAGAATGGGTGGTTTTGGTGCCATTAAGGTCCACCGCAACGTTGACCGCATCGCTATCGGTCAGGCCTTCTTTGACCTTACGCGCAGTTTTAAGCAGACGTTTGGCATCCGACGCGTCAAGGGCATCGGTCGCACCGCCGTCTTTGCGCAAAGCCAAAAGATGTTCGGCAATGGCGTGATCAAAATCATCACCACCAAGGGCGGCATCACCGCCGGTTGCCTTGACCTGAAAAACGCCTTTTTGCATTTTAAGCAGCGAAATATCAAACGTCCCGCCCCCAAGATCGTAAACGGCATAAAGCCCCTCTGCCCCGTTATCAAGGCCATAGGCAAGGGCAGCAGCAGTTGGCTCATTAACCAGACGCAGGACTTCAATCCCGGCAAGGGTCGCGGCATCCTTGGTCGCGGTGCGTGCACCATCATCAAAATAGGCAGGCACCGTAATCACCGCCTTTTCGACCGGCTGATCAAGGCTTTCTTCGGCGCGCGTACGAAGGGCACGCAAAATATCGGCCGATACTTCGACCGGGGTCAAAACGCGGTTACCGACATTAAGGCGCACCATCATCGGACCTGCGCTATCATCATCGGATTTTTCGGGAATTTCAACGTCATAGGGCAAAGTGCCCGCAAGCGATTTGACGTCTTCAATGCCGCGCCCCATCAGGCGTTTGACCGACGAGACAACCCGACTTGCGTCGGTGTTGATATGATCACGGGCGGCTTCGCCGACCACGGGGGTGTCTTCACCGTAATAGACAACAGACGGCACAATCGCATTGCCACCCGATTTATCGCGCAGGACTTCTGGGGTTTCATCGCGTGAAATTGCAACCACCGAATTGGTGGTCCCAAGATCAATACCGACCGCAATCTGGCGTTCGTCTTCGTGGGGAAGTGGCGTTTCGCCCGGTTCGTGAATCTGTAGCAAGGCCATGAATTCTATCCGTTATCTTGAAATGATCAGGCTGCCGCGAGACGCGATTTCTTCGCGCGCGCTTCCTCGGTCATTTTCATCAGGTATCTAAGACGGGTGGTCAGTTTTTTTGCCGCATCAAAGGCATCCTTGGCAAACGCATTGGCAAGATCATTTTCGCATGCACGCGCCTGTTTGCGGGTATCCTTGATCATGGCATCAACCGTCATACGGTTGTCAGCATCATCAAGGGCTTCGCGCATTTCCATCGCTTCCATCAGAAGTTCAGGATCATTGACCGTATGCCCGCCGCCGCCTTCGGGCTCAACCCCGGCCAGACGCAACATATAATGCGCCCGTGCGACCGGATTTTTCAGCGTTTCGAAGGCTTCGTTGAGGCTGGCGGCCTGCTGCGATGACAGCGCCTGTTCACGCCCGGATTTCGATGCGAAACGATCCGGGTGCAGTTTTTGTTGCTGCTTAAGGTACGTCGCCTCAACCGCATCGATATCGACAACAAAGGATCGTTCAAGACCAAACCGCTTGAAATGATCAAGCTGACCGGGGGCCTGAATGGCGTTGCATGTATCGCAAAACAGCGCACTGGCCTCAACAGGCCCCTTACAGGACCAGCAAACCTTATGTGCGGGGTGTTTCATCGTACCCGTATCTTCGGTACCGGTGTTGCTCACGCTATGCACTTCCGAGGATTTAAAACAAATTCAAATTACATCTTACGTCGAACAGGACATATGCAGGTGCAAACAGCCCCATTCAGGCGACGGCCCCGGTGAATTCCTGCGAACTCACTGGGGCCATAACCATCTTCAAAGCAGGTAAAGACCTGACAATCCGCAGGTGATCCTAGATGTGGAAGGACTCACCACAACCACAACGACCTTTTTCGTTGGGATTGCGGAAGACGAACCCTTCTTCCATCTTGGTGACCTCATAATCCATTTCTGTTCCAAGAACGAACATCATGGCTTTTGGGTCAATCAGGATTTTCACGCCATCCTCAAGCTGGACAACTTCTTCAAAGCCACTGGCTTCGTCGGCATATTCCAGCGTGTAGGACAAGCCCGAACACCCTTTGCTGCGCACACCAAGCCGGATGCCTTCGGACGGTTTGCCGCGGCTATCAAGCAACGCCTTGATATGAACAAGCGCTTCTGACGTGACAGAAATCGGTGACGGTAATGCCATGGTCTTCTCCCAAATTCCCGAAAACGGGGGAAAGGCAAAGCTGCTTATTCAGCAGCTTCGACTTCGCCCTGACCGTTTTTGGTTTTGTAGTCGCTGATTGCGGCTTTGATCGCATCTTCGGCAAGGATCGAGCAGTGAATTTTAACCGGCGGAAGTGCCAGTTCTGCTGCGATCTGCGAGTTCTTGATCGAACCAGCTTCATCAAGCGATTTGCCCTTGACCCATTCGGTGATCAGCGAGCTCGACGCAATGGCCGAACCGCAACCGAAGGTCTTGAACTTCGCGTCCTCGATGATGCCTTCCGGGGTTACTTTGATCTGCAGTTTCATAACGTCACCACAGGCCGGAGCACCAACAAGACCGGTACCGACGAACGTTTCATTTTTGTCCATCGAACCAACGTTACGCGGGTTTTCGTAATGGTCGATCAGCTTTTCACTATAAGCCATGATAGGAATCCTCCTAAAAGTTCTGTGTCTCTCTCACGAGATAAAAAACGTCGATAAGTCGTCGTCTGTCGTTCTTAGTGCTCAGCCCACTCGATCGACTTGATGTCGATGCCTTCCTGGGCCATTTCCCAAAGCGGGCTCATGTCGCGAAGACGCTCAACCGCAACACTGATTGACTCGATCGCTTCATCAAGCTCTTCCTTGGTCGTATAACGGCCAATCCCGATACGTAGCGACGTATGGGCGAGTTCTTCGTCAACACCCAGCGCACGCAGCACATAAGACGGCTCAAGCGATGCCGACGTACATGCCGAGCCCGAAGAAACCGCAATGTTTTTGATGTCCATCTGCAGGCTTTCGCCTTCGACGTACGCAAATGAAACATTGAGGTTACCCGAAACGCGGGCTTCTTCGTCACCGTTGAGGTAAATGTCAGCCAGACGATCACGGAACTTCTTAAGCGTGTAATCGCGAAGCTCGGTGATGCGGGCGTTTTCTTCTGCCATTTCGTTCGACAGAATATCACACGCCTTACCAAAACCAACAAGCAACGGTGTCGGCAACGTGCCCGAACGCATGCCACGTTCCTGACCACCGCCGGTGATCTGTGCGATAACGCGGACACGTGGGCGACGGCGCACGAACAATGCACCAACGCCTTTCGGGCCATAAAGTTTGTGGGCGGAAATCGACATCAGATCAATGTTCATGTCTTCGACATCAAGATCAATCTTGCCAACAGCCTGTGCGCAATCGGTGTGGAAGAACACTTTGCGTTCACGGCAGATAGCACCGATTTCCTTAAGGGGCTGAATCACACCGATTTCGTTGTTCACACCCATGACGGACACGAGTGCAGTTTCATCGGTGATGGCCGCTTTAAGTTCTTCAAGGTCGATCAGGCCGTTATCCTTAACGCCAAGATAGGTAACCTTGTACCCTTCCTGCTCAAGGTGACGGGCACTGTCGAGCACGCATTTATGCTCGGTCACGACCGTGATCAGATGCGGCTTTTTCTTACCATAGAACTTCATCACACCTTTAAGTGCGAGGTTGTTCGATTCTGTCGCACCCGAAGTAAAGATAACTTCCTTGGCCGATGCACCAATGACCTTGGCAACCTGTCCGCGCGCGACTTCAACCGCGTCTTCGGCTTCCCAGCCAAAGCTGTGGTTGCGCGAATGCGGATTACCGAACTTCTCGGTGAAGTATGGCAGCATCGCATCCACCACCCGCGGATCGGTCGGCGTCGTTGCCTGGTAATCCAGATAGATCGGCTTTGCTTTAAGCTCGTTCATAATTAAGACTTCCTCACTCACTCTCTTGTCAGGCAGCGTGACGCGCCTTCTTGCGCGCTGCATTGCCCCTCATCCGGCTCCAAACTCGGACAAACGTATCGATATCTTCGTCGGTTGTTTCCAATCCCAGACTGACCCTGATGGCCGATCCGGTATCGGAAATTCCCATTTCCTTAAGCACGTGGCTTTCACGTACCTTGCCTGACGAACAGGCAGATCCCGAACTGATGGCAACACCACCTAAATCCAGTGCCATCACCTGGGTTTCCCCGGGCATTCCTGGCAGGATCAGGCAACTTGTATTCACCAGCCGCTTCGTTCCTTTTCCGGCAATAACAAGCTCAGGGGCTTCTGATGCCAATTCCGTTTCAAGACGGTCGCGCATGGCAGCAACATCCGCCATTTTCGCCATTCCGACCTCGGCACGCTGGGCGCTGGCGGCAAAGCCTGCGATGCCCAAAACGTTTTCCGTGCCGCCACGGCGGTATTTTTCTTGGCCACCACCGCGAATTTGCGGCACCAGCATCACACCGGGCGCAATCGCAAGGGCGCCAATTCCTTTGGGGCCGCCGATCTTGTGGGCCGAAATCGACACCATATCAACCAGCAAACGTCCCATGTCTAACGGTATACGGCCCAAAGCCTGTACTGCGTCACAATGGACTTTTGCCCCGTATTCGCGCGCCAGCAAAGCAACCTTTGCCACGGGCTGGATCACGCCGGTTTCGTTATTGGCCAGCATGACCGAAACCAAAACCTTTTCACCCTTCTGCGATGCGTCTTTCAGCATTGCCTCAAGGGCCGTTAGATCAATCACCCCATCGCCATCAACCGGGATGCGCTTGGCATCGGACCGGGCCTCGATCACCGATGGGTGTTCAACCGCACTGGTGAAAACCGTGACATCTTCCAGCCCATTCAGGGCAAGGTTGTTAGCCTCGGTCCCGCCGCTTGTAAAGATCACCCGTTCGGGATCACCCCCAAGCAGATCGGCAATGGTACGGCGCGCATGATCGACAATCTTGCGAGCTGCGCGGCCGCTGGCGTGAACTGAGGACGGGTTCCCCGTGATATCCATCGCAGCGATCATTGCCTGTTGTGCCTCGGAGCACAGCGGCGCGCTTGCGTTGTAATCAAGGTAAACCTGATCGGTCATCAGTTTAAAATCATCCTTATTCGCATTTGCCGTCCCTATACGCACGATATAGAGGACTAATCACTGTGCCGCAACCTGTGACGGCTCTTCTATTTGCGTGGTTTTCGACGGGAAAACCCGCAAGGAACCACTGACGTTGCGTCCAACCACATCGGCCAGGCTAACGGACGCCAGATAAAGGTAAATCTGATTGCCAAGTTCTTCCCACAATTCATGGGTTTGGCAGCGACCCTGATTGGCCTTGCATCCTTTTGGCGACCCGGACTTACAGCGGGTTGCGCGGATCGGCTCATCAACAGCCAAGATCACATCGGCAACGCGGGTTTCCTGCGCTGTGCGCGCCAGAAGGTATCCGCCTCCCGGACCACGCACGGAACGGACCAAGCCGCCTTTGCGCAATTTGCCAAAAAGCTGTTCAAGATAAGACAGTGAAATTTCCTGACGGTCCGCGATATCCGCAAGTGCTACCGGTCGGTCCTTGCTGCTTTCAGCAAGGTCGACCATCGCCATCACGGCATAGCGGCCTTTGGTACTCAGCTTCACGGTTCATCCTCCTGCCTTGCTGCTCCGGTTATGCTATTTTGGTTGCAAACCTGACAGCGGGCTCTGTTCGTATTCGTGGCGCGAACCTGCGCCTAACTCATTCCGATGACGCGACGATGCGTGGCTTGTCGGCAATCACATCACCATCATCAGATGACTTGTTATCTGTTTTAAGCTCTGCAACCTGACCACGCAGTTCCGTTACTTCTCGACCAAGCTCTTCAAGCGCACGCGCCACGGGATCAGGCAGATCACCAATCGGCGTGCCATAGGCACAGAAACGATCATCGGCTTCGTGGCGTACGATCTTGGCGGGGATCCCGACCACCGTCGCACCTTCAGGCACTTCCGACAGCACCACCGCATTACCACCAACACGCGCATTCTTGCGCACCGTAAACGGGCCGAGAATTTGCGCGCCCGAGCCAACAATCACGCCATCTTCAAGCGTAGGATGGCGTTTAAGGCCACGTTGGCCGTCGCTATTAACGCTCGGCGACGTTCCACCAAGGGTCACCCCTTGATATAATGTCACGTCATCGCCGATCTCGGCCGTTTCACCAATCACAACGCCCATGCCGTGGTCGATAAAGAACCGTTTGCCAATTTTTGCGCCCGGGTGAATTTCGATCCCGGTCAGCCAACGCAAAATCTGCGAAATGAAGCGGGCTGTGATACGAAAACCACGCTGCCACAGCCAGTGTGTGCCGCGATATCCCATGATTGCGTGAAACGCCGGATAACAGAGCGCGATCTCCAAACGGGAGCGTGCCGCAGGATCGCGGGCAATCATCGCGTCAATTTCCTGACGAATTAGCTTGAACATGGGGCGGTCCACTGTGTAATTAGTATCTTCGATTCCCGGCAACCACGCCAACACCCGGCCTTACGCAAGACGTAAGATCGGGTTTACATGGCGCCATTGCGTTAGCCGGAATATAGGATAACCGAGTAACTTGGTCAAGTATTTGCCCAAAGCAATTTATGCGCAAACACGAAAAAACTTACAAAAACACTCGGATATTTTTGTTGCACACATTATTCCATTCGTGGACAGGAGCAGTCTGATCCATGCCTGAGGTCATTTTTAACGGCCCCGAAGGTCGCCTTGACGGTCGCTACCACCATAACAGCGCTGACGATTCGCCCATCGCACTCATTCTCCATCCGCACCCCCAGCAGGGCGGCACAATGAACAATAAATTGTGCTTTAACATGTTCAACATGTTCAAGGATCGCGGTTATTCGGTCATGCGCTTTAACTTCCGCGGCGTTGGTCGCTCGCAGGGCGTCTATGATCAAGGGATCGGTGAGCTGTCTGATGCGGCATCGGCTCTTGACTGGATGCAAACTTATAACGCCAATGCGCGCGCCACGTGGGTCGCAGGGTATTCGTTTGGGTCCTGGATCGGCATGCAGCTTTTGATGCGCCGCCCGGAAATTGACGGGTTCGTTTGCGTCGCACCGCCGGCCAGCGAATATGACTTCACCTTCCTGGCACCCTGCCCGTCATCGGGTCTGATGATCCATGGCACGCAGGACAGCAACATTCCGCTGGCATCGGTCAATAAACTGGCTGACAAGCTTAATGCCCAGAAGGGTATTGAAGTGGATTTGCGCACGATTGACGGTGCCGATCACTATTTTGCCAAACAGCAAGACGACGTAATCAAGCACACGGCTGCTTATCTTGAGAAGCGTGGCGCGTAAAGCGACCCGCCGCGAGTAGGCAACGACAATAGACCAAAGGCCGCCTGATCAGGCGGCCTTTTTCGTTTGGTATAGCTTTCCACCGCAACAGGGCTCCGCCACCCCGGTTGTGCCCGGAAAGCTCAGCGGTAAATTGCGCAGATGGCGCACGGCCAGATAGCCAAAACATTCGGCCTCAACCGCATCGCCGTCCCAATCGAGTTCGTCAACTGATCGCACCGGAACTCCCAGCCGTTCATTAAGCTGTGCCATAACATATTGATTATGCCGACCGCCGCCACAGACGAACCAGCCTTTGGGGGCTGTCGGCAGATGGTTCACCCCGGCAACGATGGCCGCCACCGTACAATTGGCAAGGGTCGCCGCCCCATCCGCCATGCTTAGCTTTGCCTCGGCTACCAGCCCATCAATGGTTACGACCATGTCTTCACGGTCAAGGGATTTCGGTGGCACGCGATCAAAATACGGGTCTTCAAGAAATTTCACTTCAACCATCGGATCGGCCTGCCCGGACGATGCCGTTGCACCGTTCATATCAACTGGTGTGCCGGTATGGCGCAGCATCCAGTCATCAAGGCGTGCATTGCCCGGCCCACAATCAAACGCCAGCAGCGCATCATCCGGGCCGATCCATGTCACGTTGGACACACCGCCGATATTTAGAACCGCGATGGGCATTTCAACGCCTGCACTTTTCATCAGAGCCGCATGGTAGACTGGGGCAAGTGGCGCACCCTCGCCCCCGGCGGCAACATCAGCAAGGCGAAAATCGGCAACAACGGGAATGCCCGTTTTTTCCGCCAGCATATAAGGCGTTCCGATCTGGCGCGTGATCCCGGAGGCCGGTTCATGGAAAACCGTCTGGCCATGAAATCCGATGACGCCTATTTCACCCACCACCACACCAGATTTCTCCAGCAACATATTAACAGCATTAACATGAACGTCTGTCAGATCATCTGCCACTACCTGTTCGCTGTTGGTGGCCGCGCGGTTGCCAAAGCACGCCCGCATCCGTTCACGAAGGGCTACATCATAGGCCACAAACACCGAATGACCGGTACGGCGAACCTCGATCCCATCGGTTTCAATTAGCGCAGCATCAACGCCGTCTAGTGACGTTCCGCTCATCATTCCGATTGCCTTGATCCAGCCGTTCGTCATTGGAAACTCCGTATAGGTTTTCTGGGTGTTTTGCTGCGTTGTGGAGCAGATTAAAATCAATTTATCGCGAAATCGTTACCGCCATAGCAGAACTGCATGTCGATGCGTTGCCCCGCGAATGTTTTTTGTGCTAGATCATCGCGTCCGCAGTAATAAGCGGCTCGATTTTTTTATCACAACCAAACATAGCGCAAAAACCATGACTGAACTTAAGTCTGATTTTCTCCGCGTCATGAATGACCGCGGTTATATCCACCAATGTACGGACCTCGAAGGTCTTGATACCTATGCGACGGAAAATACGGTGGTGTGCTATGTGGGCTATGATTGCACCGCAGACAGCCTTCATGTCGGATCGCTTGTATCGATCATGATGCTGCGCTGGTTACAAAAAACCGGCCATAAACCGATTGTCCTGATGGGGGGTGGCACCACACGTGTTGGCGATCCAACCGGCCGTGACGACGCCCGCCCGGTTCTGACTGATGAAATCATTGCCGCCAACATGGCTGGCATCAAAAAAGTGTTTCAGCAGTTCCTGACATTTGGCGATGGCCCGACCGATGCGATCATGGTCAACAATGCCAACTGGCTTGATAAACTGAACTACATCGAATTTCTGCGTGATTTTGGGCGGCATTTTTCGGTCAACCGGATGCTGAGCTTTGACTCGGTTAAAATTCGTCTGGAACGTGAACAGTCGCTGAGCTTCCTTGAGTTCAACTACATGATCCTGCAGGCCTATGACTTTGTAGAACTGAACCGTAATTATGCCTGCACGCTGCAGATGGGCGGATCGGATCAGTGGGGCAATATTGTCAATGGTGTCGAGCTTGGTCGTCGTGTTGATGAAAAGTCACTGTTTGGCCTGACCACGCCGCTGATGACCACCGCGTCAGGGACCAAAATGGGCAAGACGGCTTCTGGCGCTGTATGGCTCAACGAAGAACGCCTGTCGTCCTATGATTACTATCAGTTCTGGCGCAACACCGAAGATGCTGACGTCATCAAATTCATGCGTTTGTTTACCGAAATGTCGCTTGAACAGATTGCGGAATACGAAAAGCTCGAAGGATCGCAGATTAACGAAGCCAAAAAGGTTCTCGCCCTTGAAGCGGTCAAGCTGTGCCGCGGTGAAGAAGCCGCCCTTGCCGCTGCTGAAACCGCGCGCAAGACCTTTGAAGAAGGCGTTTTTGCCGACGACCTGCCAACCGTCGAAGTTGCCAAGGCTGAACTTGATGCGGGCATTCCGGCATTTGATCTGTTCCGCCGGGCGGACCTAGCCAAAACCGGCGGTGAAGCACGCCGCCTGATCAAGGGTGGCGGGGCCAAAATCAATGATGAAAAAGTCAGCGATGAAAACGCCACGATTAATGCCGATGCCATCAATAAAGACGGTGTGATCAAGGTTTCTGCGGGCAAAAAACGCCACGTCCTGATCAAGCCGGTCTGATCAAGGCATCTCATCAAAATACAAAAACCCCGCAGCCTGTGCTGCGGGTTTTTTACATTCAAAGACGAAGACATGCCCGACAATATCGCCTGGAGGACGTTACCCCGGTTCCGCCCCGGTGATGAGGTTGCGAAACACCCCCGGCACAAAGGTCGATAGCGGGTTCACATTGACATCCGGCTCATTCAGATCACCTTCAATGGTATATGTCGGGGCAAAGATGCCACCGCCCTCTTCGCCAACCAGAAGGTCTCCAAGGATCGGAATAACACCAAGGGCAGAGTTCAACGCATAGATCGGCACAATTGATCCCGCCAATCGGATTTCAGATTTCGCAAGATCAATCGATCCATTCGCCGTCACCCCGACAGCCGTTCCGTTTGCCGCCACCTTCCCAAGGGTCAGCACATCGTTGACGTAGGTGAAATCACCGTTCAGTTCGTCAAAGGCAATGCCATTACCCGCCAAAACATCACCTAAGCCTGTGAGCGAGGCCGCGCCGAGTACCCGTGCCGCAATCGGTGCATTCACCACCCGGAATTCATCCATGTTGATTTTGCCAGTGAACGGTTGGGCTTCATCGCCCTCATCGACCGTTCCTTCGACCACCATACGCCCGCCCAGAAGATTGTCGTACATGTCCAGCGCACGCAAAAACCGCCCGGCATTTTCGGATGTCAGCCTGACGGTACGGGTTTTGAAATCAGTGCGTTCAACCTGGGCGAAAATGTTGGCACGATCGCCAAGGGTCCCGTTCAGAACGAGGCTATCCCATTCTTCGCCGATCATATGGATCGCGCCTTCAACCTCATTGATCAGTTCGCCATTGGCCATGACCATCTGATCAACATTCACGAAAACATCTGTTTTGCCACCAACCCGTGATGCCCTCTCTCCGATCCCACCACTGTTGGGGTTATTGCCCGCAGGCAGATCATTCTGATCGCTGTCATCACTGACAATCCATGGGGTTAAAATCGCCTGTTGGGCATTGATTTCGATTTCCTGATTTTCACCCATCTTGTTGAGGATGATTTTGCCCCCCGTCAATGTGGGTTCATCCCCCTTTATCAGGAAACGATCCCCCGCAAGGGTAACCTTTGTATCCTGCGCAATCGGAGTTTCTGACGTTGTGGCCGCAGCATCGTTTGTATGACTCTCAACAAAGGGCCGCAAATCAAATTGCTGCCCGCGCAGATCAACAAACAATTTCTGATCTTGAGACAGCCGAACCGATCCCGAAAGACCAAGGTTCTCACGGAAATTCGAACTATCAAAGTTAAGCGCCCAAACATCGGAAATCTTGCTGTCGCCACTCCATTTCGCTTTGCCATTTGCGTTAAGCAATGGTGCAGAAACGCTAAACGTATTCAGACTGCCGCTGTTATCACCAAGAACGACAAGATCAAATGTCGCCGTCGCAGGAACATTCACTGCCTTTTGATAGTCAACTGCGTTAATGCTGATCGCCACCTGTTTAAGGCCGACATCACCAGTCACCCCAACGGTGTTTTCCCCAACCTTGATGTTGACAGTTCCATCTGCAACGCCGGTCAAATAGGGGGCAACATCAAGATCGACTTTTGCCAAAGCCGACAAATCAAGGTCCCCCGACAGGGTGTAATGGCTGCGCAGTGCGGTTTTATCGGCGAAACTTTCAATCCAATTGATGTTGGTTCGCCCCTTCCCGATAGCTGCATCACCGCTAAGATCAAGCCCCTTGGTATTGACCTGCAATTCAAATGCACCGTCTGCGATATCAAGATCACGAAATGCTTTGGTCACTTTGGCATTTTCAATCCGGGTGGCGGCAGCCACCTCAACGTCATCAAATGTGACCGCACGTAATAGTGGGAAATAAAGCCTTACGCGGGTTGCCTGATCGCCCGTGATCTGCTTGGGGTCAATCCCCAGACGCTTTGCAAAACCAAGCGGCTCGGCATCAATCAGCTCAAGAGCTTTTTGCACACTGCCGTGGGCGACGACTTCGATATCTGCCGATGGGACAGGTTCATCAAGCTTGGTAAATTCGATGGATGCATTTTCAACAATCAGGCCATCCGCATTGCCTTGATCGGCATAGATTTTAAAGCTGGTTGCATCAAACTCAGCCCGCCCGGCCGCGTCAAGAACCACAGGCATCTCGCCAAGATAATGCACTGTGACCCCCGACATCGTCATCTGTCCGCCCAGAGCATCCAGAATGACTTCACCGGCCTCATCCTGATGCAGCTCGGTATGCATGGTTGCCTGATGAACAATGCCCTCAGACAGGTTTTCAATCACCCATTCGCGCGCATCATACCCGACGTTTTCCGGCCATAACCGGTTTAAATCATTGGTCGCAACGTCTGTTGCCGACACATCCAGATTGATTTTCCAGTCTGAAAACGGATCAAGGACAACCCCCTTAAGGCTTGCCACCGAAGCACCGACATTCAGAGTAACATCATCAAAGCTGATCCGACCGGGTACATAGCTTGTGGCAATACGCCCGCCCGTCACACGATAGGTTGCGCGCATTTCTTCTGGCAAGGAAACAACGCCACTTCCGACAGACAAATCCGCACTGGCCGAAATCAACTCGCCATTCGCGTCATACTTTGCCTTAAGCCCCCCGGAAACCGGTACAAAAGCATCGCGCAGGCCATCAAATACATTTGAAATGGTCGCAAGTTCCGCAAGCTCAATCTCGCCAAGCTTAGCGGTAAGGTCAATCTCGCCGGTTCGGGTGCTGTAGTCGCCGGTGACATCAATATGGGTTGCAACAGAACCAGCTGAAACCTGCATGGATGCTTCGGCTGAAACGCCGAACTTCCCACGTGACAAAAGAATATCTGCCTGCGGGGCGGCCCAGATAACACCAATCTTTTCATCACGCACCTGCAGGTCAGCATTTACAACGCCGAAGTTTTCAAAGTAATCCGCTGCGGGGAAGTCTGTCCGTGCGCCCGACAGAATATCAACAATATCGCGCAACGCCTGACTGCCGGAATGCACATCCGATCCAGGATCAGCGTCATTCGCACCATCCTCGGGCAACGCGTCTGTCCCCTGATCATCCCCCGGAACTGGCGGCAGATCAATCACAAGGGATGGCACGCTGTCTGACTGATTTAAAGCGTCCGTTGATGCGCTGTCTTCTGTCGAAAGGCTGCTGCCATCCGCTGCTCGATTTGCGTCATCTAACACATCCCCCTCGGCGGCATATCCGATATTCACCGTGCCATCGCGTCCCCGTTCTAGCCGTATCCGCGGTCCGATCAGGTTTAATTCGCGCAGGGCAAGGACACCTTCAAAAAGTGCCTTGGTTGAAAACACGACGTCTGCCTCGGGGACTTGCAGAAGTTCGCTATTGTTTGGCCCGCGCACCGACACATCGCGCAGACGCACATCAAACTTTTCGTCCCAGCCGCGCCAATACAAAACAAGGTCGTCAACGGACAGGCGGTTTTCGCCCATCGACTGATTAAGACGATCCACGATGTAAGGCGTAATACGATGCAGCGAGACAGGTCCCTCTGCGACGCGCCAGACAGTAACCGCGCCAAACACACCGACAAAAAGGACGAGGGCCCCAAATATCAGCCCCAACCATCCAGAAAAGGTTTTTAACAGGCGCACCCTATTTACCTTGAATTTTCGGTGTCATACACAGATTTACCAATAGCCAAAAACAGTCCAATACAGTTTATCGCACGAAACACCGTGCTAAAACCGGTAAAAGAAACAAACTGTTATTGATCTTATCCCTTTTTACCGATCCACAGAAAAGATAGGGTCGGCGTCGTAACTAGAAACATGTTTCCCCGGCCCTCGGGATCACGATACCATCATAGGTCTTATGCTATCAGCCGTAAATCTGTGCATAGCCCGGTTCGTCACCCTTTCGCAATACAAGGAAAGCAATAAAGTGTCTCTTTCCTGGATATCACATGATCTTCCCAAACCATTTGATCCTGAACGCACAGCCAACGCATTTGAACGCTGGCGGGCATTGGCAGAACGTTCTGCCTTTGAAAGTATTTCTGATCAAATTGTCGAGATTGCGACAAACGCGCAAACATCGTCTGTTTTGGCGGCTCTTTTTGGCAACAGCCCGTATCTGACGAACCTGTGTTTGCGCGATCCGGGCACGGTCTGTGATGTCTTTGCCAATGGCCTTGATGATGCTTTTAAAACGGCTCTTGATCCGGTCCGTGAAAGTGCCAATGCCGCCCCGCTTGATCAACCAACCACCATGGCCATCGTTCGCACCGCAAAACGCCATGCCGCATTGGTGATCGCCATTGCCGATATCACAAACGCATGGTCGCTTGATAAAATCACCGCTGCGATCAGCGACACGGCCGAGCTTACCCTTGGCTTTACCATGGCCCATTGTTTATCCGCCTTGGCACGTCTTCGCAAATATGATCTGCCAAATCCGGAAAACCCACTGAAAGGCAGCGGGATTTTCGCCATTGGCATGGGAAAACTTGGTGCGGGTGAGTTGAATTATTCATCCGATATCGACCTGATCTTCCTGTATGATCAGGATGTTGTGACCTATGTTGACCCGGACCGTATCCATCAGGATCTGGTGCGTATGGTCCGCGATATTGCTCGCATCATGGAAGAACGCACCGGCGACGGATATGTGTTTCGCACCGATTTACGGTTGCGCCCCGACCCATCATCAACCCCACCAATTTTATCAATGCTGGCGGCTGAAACCTATTATGAAACAGTGGGGCAGAACTGGGAACGTGCGGCCATGATCAAGGCCCGCATTGTTGGCGGCGATCACAATGCTGGAAATGCGTTTCTTGAAATATTGCGCCCCTTTGTCTGGCGCAAGCACCTTGATTTTCTGGCAATCCAGGACATTCATTCGATCAAACGCCAGATCAACGCCCACAAGGGCGGCAGCAAGATCAACATCCCGGGGCACAACATCAAGCTTGGCCGTGGCGGCATTCGCGAGATCGAATTTTTTGCCCAGACCCAGCAACTGATTTGGGGCGGACGCGAGGTCTCCCTACGCTGCAAGGCAACCTGCGAAACATTGCGCGAATTGACCAAATTCGGACAAGTATCAGAAAATGTCCGCGATGAAATGCTCAGCGCCTATGCGTTCCTGCGCACCGTCGAACATCGGCTGCAAATGATCGATGATCAACAAACCCAGACCCTGCCGGAAAGTGATGAAGGCCTGCATGCCTTGGCAACCTTCCTTGGCTATAACGACCGGGTCGGCTTTGTTGCTGACTTGTTGCAGCATTTGCGCAACGTTGAAAACAATTACGCAGAACTGTTTGAGGATGACGTTCCCTTGGCCGGTGCGACCGGCAACCTTGTCTTCACCGGCACCGAAGACGACCCCGAAACATTGGCAAACCTGCGCCAAATGGGGTTTGAGAATGCCGAGAATGTATCGGTTACGGTGCGCGGCTGGCACCATGGCCGATATCGCGCCACCCGGTCGCGTCGCGCGCGCGAAATCCTGACTGAACTGATGCCAACCCTGCTTGGTGCCTTGGCCAAAACCACCAATCCGGGCATGGCATTTCGCGCCTTTGATGATTTCCTCAAAGGACTTCCGGCAGGTGTTCAGGTTTTCTCACTGTTTACCGCCCACCCGGAACTTCTTGAACTGCTGGCCCAGATTGCCGGGACCGCCCCGCGCATGGCCAAATACATTGGCCGGAATGCGGCGGTCCTTGACTATGTGCTGATGTCGGGCTTTCATGAAGAACTGCCCGATGCGCAGGATATGATCATGGAACTTGACGCGCGCCTGTCGCGCGAAGACATGGTTGAAGACTGGCTTGATTGCGCCCGGCGCTGGGCCAATGATCAGAAATTCCAGATTGATGTACAAACCATCCAGAACCGCCATACCCCGCATGCTGCGGGGCGCGCCTTGGCCGATGTCGCCGATGTTGCCATTCGGTCCCTTTTCCCACGCATTGCCGATGATTTTGCCACCAAACATGGGCAATTCGAAGGTGGTGGCTTGGCGGTATTTGCACTTGGCAAGCATGGCGGTCAGGAACTATCGCCGGGCTCGGACCTTGATATGGTCTTTATCTATGATGTACCCGAAGACGCCGAAGAGTCAGATGGCGATAAACCGTTATCACCGGGGCATTATTACATCCGGCTAAGTCAGAGATACATCAATGCCCTGTCGGCCCCGACCGCCGAGGGTATCTTGTTTGAAACCGACTTGCGCCTGCGTCCCAGTGGATCAAAAGGCCCGCTTGCGACCCATTTCAAAAGTTTCGATACCTATCAAAACAACGACGCATGGACTTGGGAACATATGGCACTGACCCGCCTGCGTCCGGTCTATGGTCCGGAAAATCTGTGTAAAAAGGTCGTTGCGACGACCAATGCGGTGCTGTGCAAAAAGCGGGACCCTGATCGGTTGGTGCGCGAAGTCTTTGACATGCGAAACCGCATGGATGCTGGCAAGGGCGACAATCACCCTTGGGCAATCAAAATGCGGCGTGGTGGTCTGGTTGATCTGGAATTCATTGCACAGTATCTGCAATTGCGCCACGCCCATGATCATCCTGAAATATTGTCGCCAACCACCCGCGATGTGTTCAAAAATCTTGATGCAGCGGGAATTCTGGATGGGGAACAGGCAAAGTTTCTTGCCAATTCCGGATCGTTCTGGCTGGCGATACAGGCCATGTTGCGGCTCACCACCGAGGGCCCGTTTGATCCGCAAACGGCCAGCACCGATTTGCGCAAAATGCTGGCCACAGCCGGGAAATGCGACGATTTCGAACAATTGCAGGCCAAGGTTGACGAAACAGCCACCAAAACCAAGGCCATCTATGACCTGATCATTAGCGACCCGGCCGAAAAAGCGGGCCCGATCCCTGAAAGCTGATGAAAGCCTACGACAATGGTGAAAATATCAATGATCCGGATGCCCTTGCCATCCCTATAATGGATTATATTTTTATGCCCGCGCCTTCAAACACGGCGAACGATGGATGCGCGACACTGCGGATCACACATGCGCACGAACAGACAAAGGATAGAACATGACACTTGATACAGGCGCGACAGCCCCGGATTTTGAACTGCCGACCGACGGTGGCGGCAGCGTGAAACTGTCTGATCTACGCGGTAAGCCGGTGGTGATCTATTTCTATCCCAAGGACATGACACCGGGCTGCACGACAGAATCCTGCGAATTCCGTGATGCCGAACCAGATTTTAGCGCCGTTGACGCACAGATCATTGGCATTTCCAAAGACAGTGCGGATCGCCATGACAAGTTCAAAGCTAAACATGACCTGAACTTCATTCTCGCCTCTGACGAGAGTGGCACCACCTGCGAAGACTACGGTGTGTGGAAGGAAAAAAGCATGTATGGCAGGAAATTCATGGGCATTGAGCGAACCACCTTTGTCATTGATGCCCAAGGGACAATCCGTAATGCGTGGCACAAGGTCAAAGTCAAAGGCCACGTCGCAGAGGTTCTTGAAGCCGTCCGCGCCCTTTAAAAACTGCGCCATGATACGTTAAGGCCCGACTATCATCCTGTCGGGCCTTTTTTATTCGATCTTAAAATGCTTTAAGTTCAATGTCGTGACCGATGAGGCCCATATTGATTTGGTTGCCTTACCTTGTTTCTCAGGCTAAGAATTTGAATATGGGAATAATAGGTGAGCACAAATTTCACCTATCAGGAGAAAACAAACCGGTTCACCGGCAAGGCGGGTAATTCAATGAACAAGAATGTTGTCGATCTTGACGATCAGATGCTTGCAGACTTTCGCGATGAAGCCCACGACATCATCAATTCGATCGATGTCCATTTGCAGAATGCGCGTGGTAAAACCGACCCCATCCACCTGACAGCCATTCAGCGCGAAGTTTTCAATTTGCGGTACAAAGGCAAATCGGTCGCCGCCCCGCTGATCAATCTGACCAGCCATCGCCTTGCAGATTATGTCACGACCTGTAAGGAACTCAATGAAGGTGCTATCGAAGACATTCAGGCCTTTGTCGATAAAATCCAGACCCTTCTTGACGGTGACATGACCGCAGGCGGCACCGATACTGCCGAGTTCGTCCGCGAATTGCCCTCAAAACGCACACCAGACATTGATCCCAACTGGCTCAAACAAACTAACGTCGAGGCCCTTTTGGTCATTCCGCAACGTTCAATGGCGGTTATTGTTGAACGTGAACTGGCTGCTTGCGGATATCGCAGCTCCGTGACCCAGACATCGTTTGAGGCCATCGAACTTGCTGTGCGCACCCGCCCAGATTTCATTATTGTCGCCAAGACCATCGATGAACTCAGCGGCGTTGATCTTGCCAATGCGCTGCAAGCCATGCCCAAAACGCGCAACATCCCAACCGCGGTTCTGACATCGGATGCGCCGAACCATCCGTCCTTGCAGGACCTTCCCTGCCGAACTGCGATCATCCGCAAGGGGAACTCGTTTGGAGAAGACCTGGCAGAAGCCCTTGCGCGCTTTAACATCACCTGATCAAACGATCAGATGATCATCCATCTTTGCGGGCGTTCCGGCATTGTCATGCTGGACGCCCTTTTTCTTTGCCCATTGACCAGACGTCTGGCAGATGTCAGACACAGCCTGCCCTTAACTCCTGTACCAGTTCCGGATGATCATGACCAAACTGACCCTCGCCGAAGCCGCCAAGCGTGCCCTGCTCACCGTAGATGCCATTGAGAAGGCGAATGTAACCGCCGAAATGGCTGCACTGTGGCGCAATGGCGAGATCACGGAAGTTGGATCAACCGATCTTCCTGATCGTCCGGGACGCCCGGCAAAGCCGGAACTGCTGCCACCCAACAAAATGCCCAAACGCAAAAAAGGCAGTGTTCAGGGACGTATCAGCCTTTTGCATGCGCTGGCCCATATTGAACTCAATGCCATTGATCTGGCATGGGATTTATGCGTGCGCTTTCCCGATGCAGAGATGCCAAAACACTTCCATGATGCATGGGTTCAGGTCGCAGATGACGAAGCCCGTCATTTTAAAATGATCGTTACACGGTTGGGCGAAATGGGGGCGGCCTATGGCGACCTTCCGGCTCATGACGGGTTGTGGGAAACATCGATGGATACGGCCTATGACATTTTGCCACGTCTGGCCGTGGTGCCGATGGTGTTTGAAGCACGCGGGCTTGATGCCGCCCCGCCGACCATTGAACGGTTAATGGCCCACGGGGACACCGAAAGTGCCCGTATTCTCGAAATCATCGCCCATGATGAAATCGCCCACGTCGCAGCAGGCCGGAAATATTACGAATATGTCTGCGATCAGCGCCGCCTTCCGTACTACACAACCTGGCATGACATGCTGCGCAAGCATTTCCGTGGCTCGTTAAAGCCCCCCTTTAACGACGAAGCCCGTTACGAAGCCGGCATGCCACCTGATTATTATCAGGACTATGTGCTTGAACTGCCTGATATCGGTTATGACGCCTGATTGATCTTTTCCGGCAAGATTGATTCAAAGCAAGGCTTTCAAACGCCCATCGCCCTATTCTTTTGACGTGAATTAAACAGACCCAAGCAAACGGGTCTTTTCCTTCCGTCAGGAGGTCCGAACATGCCTGCCACGATGAAAGCTGCCTTAGTCCGCGAATTTGGCAAACCCTTGTCGATCGAAGAAGTCAAAGTACCCAAAGTCACACCGGGCAAGATCCTTGTAAAAATCGAAGCGTCGGGCGTGTGTCACACCGACCTGCACGCCGCTGAAGGCGACTGGCCGGTAAAACCCAATCCGCCGTTTATCCCCGGCCACGAAGGTGTCGGGATTGTTTTCGAAGTTGGCGAAGGTGTCACATCCGTCAAGGAAGGCGACCGTGTAGGTGTGCCGTGGCTGCATTCGGCTTGTGGTCATTGTCATCACTGCGTTACCGGCTGGGAAACCCTTTGCGGTGAACAAATCAATACCGGCTATTCGGTCAATGGCGGTTTTGCTGAATATGTTCTGGCCGATCCGAACTATGTCGGGCATCTGCCGGACCGGCTTGAATTTGGCAATGCGGCACCTGTGCTATGTGCCGGTGTCACGGTCTATAAGGGACTTAAGGAAACCGAATGCAAACCGGGTGAAACGGTTGTCATTTCGGGTATCGGCGGCTTGGGCCATATGGCCGTGCAATACGCCAAGGCCATGGGCATGAAGGTCATTGCGGTTGATATCAGTGACGATAAGCTGACCTTGGCCAAGGATCTTGGCGCAGACTGGACGCTGAACGCCAAGGAAACCGATGTGGTTGCCGAAGTCCAAAAACAAATGGGGGGAGCCAACGGGGTACTGGTAACAGCCGTTTCCAAGTCCGCCTTTTCCCAAGGCGTTGGCATGCTGGGCCGTCATGGCACCATGGCGCTATGTGGATTGCCGCCCGGAAAATTCGAACTTGATATTTTCGATACAGTTCTATCGCGCAAAACCATCCGTGGGTCGATTGTCGGCACCCGCGCCGACCTTCAGGAAGCGCTTGATTTTGCGGGCGACGGCAAGGTGCATTCGCATTACACCACCGAACCGATGGAAAACATCAATTCGATCTTTGACCGCATGCGGGAAGGAAAAATCGATGGCCGTATCGTGATGTCGATCTCATAACGTCATGCCGGAAAAGAACGGGCAGCCGTCTGGCTGCCCGTTTTGGCGTTAGGCTGCTTTTGCCAAAATGCTGGCTTCGTACTCCAGCAACCACTTCTTGCGCTCCAGCCCGCCAGCATAACCGGTCAGGGTGCCGTTTGAGCCAATCACCCGATGACACGGCACAATGATCGACACCGGATTCAAGGCGTTCGCCCGCGCAACTGCCCGTACGGCCTTTGGGTTGCCCAGCTGATCGGCCAGCCCGGCATAGGATACGCTTGTGGCAAACGGGATCGTGATCAGTGCATCCCACACGGATTTCTGAAAATCTGTACCGATCATATTGATATCGGCCATCGGCAAAGCTGAGCATTCACCATCAAAATACCCCTCCAGCCATCTGATGACAGATGCTGGAACGTTACCGTTTTCAGCCCATTCAAGATTTTTGAAACGGCGGTTCTGAATGGTTTTAAGTCGATCATCATTGCCGTCAAAATCCAGATGCACCAACTTACCCTTAACACTTGCAAGGCTCAGCATCCCAATCGGGCTGTCATGGCGTGCGACATTGATTTTGGTGGTCATGGTTGTTGTCATCATCCTTCTCCTTCAAGGGCAGACCAAAGATATTGCGCCGCATAGGCACGCCATGGCCGCCAGCTTTCCGAAAGTATTTCGAGTGCCTTGGCTTTATCTGGCCCTCCGCCCATGGCCGATGCCTTTAAAATTCCAAGGTCGGCGGCCGGGAAAGCATCGGGATCGCCTAAACCGCGCAGGCCAAAATAATTCAGGGTCCATGGCCCGATCCCCTTGATCGCTGTCATTTCCGTGATCAAGGCATCGCCACTTTTCTGATCGCAATCGGGGGCGGCAAACATATCAATCACATCCGACACGGTTTGTGCGCGCCGTCGCGTTAACCCAATGCCAATCAAGTCCAACCCCAACAGTCTGTCAGGCTGTGGAAACACGTGATTAACGCCGGTATCCTCGGTCAGATCGTCCGGCAAAGCATCGCCATATCCCTCTACCAATCGCCCGGCCAGCGTTCGGGCCGCGGCCACCGAAACCTGCTGCCCCAAGACAGCCCGGATCGCCAATTCAAATTGATCCCAGCATCCGGGCACACGCAGCCCCGGACGTTTATCAATCAACGGGGCAAGCAACATGTCATTGGCAAATTGTGCGGTGATGGACGGGACATCGGCATCAAGATCAAACAGACGTCGTACCCGGGACCCAATTTCAAGAACCGCCCCACGGGCAGGACCGCGTAAGATTACCTCTACCCCGCTGTTATCATTTGGGAAACGACAAATCATCAGACCAATCAAACCGCCAATCCGAAAGCCCCGCACATACGTACGATCGCCAACCGTTTCCAAACCGGGAATGGCGCGCGCACGGAAAAATGCCAAAAGGTAATTGGCATCAAATGGCTGTCGGGCGCGCAGGCGCAAAACCAAATCATCATCGCGGCGCGCACTTGGATCATCTTTTTTCATGCCCGCGAGTGGTGGCGATTTCAGGCCCCGACGAAACGCCGTTGGCGCCTGCCCATAGGCCTTTTTCATCGCATCATTAAACCGGCGCAAACTGCCAAACCCGGCAATGTCGGCAATGTCTGTCATTGAAAGGTTGCTATCGACAATCAATTGACGGGCGCGGAGCAATCGGCGCGCCTTGGCGTGATCTTGCGGGGTGACACCGGTATGTTCCTTGAAAATTCGGCGCAAATGCCGGCCCCCAACGCCCAGCCTGTCTGCCAGATCGGCAATCGAGCCGGTTTCCAGCATGCCCTGATCAATCAGACGCACCGCACGTGCGACCGTGGCATGCACCCCTGCACTGGCGGGGCTGCCGGGGGCGGCTTCGGGTCGGCACCGCAAACACGGGCGAAACCCGTGGGCGATGGCCGATTCTGCGCTGGGGTAGAATTCGACATTCACCCGCTTGGGCGTCACGGCCGGGCAAATCGGGCGACAGAAAATCCCGGTGGTCAGAACGGCGGTATAAAACCGTCCGTCAAACCGACGGTCCCGGGTTTTGAGTGCTTGATAGCATATGTCATTATTGAGCTGTTCCATGCCGCACAGTGTAGCAGAACGCGACAATAAAACTCGCCAGTTTCGGACTCAGACGTCAAACCGCCAACATGCTTTAGTTCAGCGGAATGTCGTTGTCCGATTTTGTGTCCTGATACTGTGTGGAAAGCTGATCATACTGATCTGAAATTGACTGCGCACGCGCAAGGTATATACCTTGCTGGTCTTTGGGCAGTTCAGCGATCATGCCCATCATCGAATGACTGTCCCAGAACGCGTTTGATTTATTGTATTCGCCGTCTTTCAGGGTGAATACTTCCTGCATGATCTTGAGATCATGGGGAATGGCGAACGCATCGCGGGAATCCTCATACGAAAAGAAATAATAGAAATTATCAAACCCGGCCCAAGTAATTGCCGACAGGCACATCGAACAAGGTTCGTGGGTTGATAGGAAGATAAGGTCTGATGTTGCAGGTCGCTGACCGGCAGGCATTTCATAGAACCGCTTCAAACAATGGACTTCGCCATGCCACAGCGGGTTTTCCATTTCATTATTGGTTTCGGCAATCACCAGCGCATGGTCGGATTTACGCAAAATAGCGGCGCCAAAGACCTTGTTGCCCGCCGCAACGCCAGATCGTGTTTTGGGTAAAACATCGTTTTCCAGAACGGAAAACAGGGTATCAAGCAGTTCCGTTTGCAACGTTCCGTGTGACATGTTGGCGGCCCCTGATGGCATGGATTGAAATTTGATCCATTTCACCGCGTGTGGGCCGCCATGCCAACTTCTTTCTTGCGAACATTCTCGTGAAACAGCCTATTGCCCGATAGTATAATCGCGCAGCATGCACCTCAGGAACCGCGCAAGATGCCATCGTTATCAGCAGTTTGGCGGTTTTCCGGTGCAACCGGAATGTAGAAGTCACGGTTCAACAATGTGGTGACGGCAATAAGGGTTGGCGATTTGGTATCCCGGACTTTTGTGATCTGGGCGTGATCAACGGGCTTCATTTCACGGATTTTAACCACCACGAAGACCGGACCATTGGGAGTTGCAAGTTTGAACTGGTCGCCGACTGCGACCGGGCCTAGGGACTGTTGGGCCATTTTGGACTTCACCTGAATGATAGACGTTTGCTCAGAGCTGTTCCTGCCAGGAACCAGTCATGATCTGGTCATTTGTTATTGCTTGGCAGGTGTCGCTTAGCCACACCGTGACAGGCATATCCGGCAATTGTGTGACAGAAATGGAATTTTTACGGGCAAAGCGCAGAATTATGCAGGTTAACGCCCGGTAAACACGCCAAGCCTTTGAAATAGAACACCCCGCCAAAACCGGCGGGGTGTTCTCATTTCGATCACTTTGGTGCGATCAATCAATGTCTTCGATTTCGCCTGCTGATCCGGTGACTTTTGCCGCCAGGGCAGCCGCCATAAAGGCATCAAGATCACCGTTCAAAACACCCTGAGTATCGGATGTTTCGGTTCCTGTCCGCAGATCCTTGATCATCTGATAAGGCTGCAGTACGTAGGACCGGATTTGATGGCCCCAACCGATGTCGGTTTTGTTGTCTTCAACGGCCTGTGCTTCGGCTTCGCGTTTTTTAAGTTCCGCCTCATACAGGCGGGCTTTGAGCATCTTCATCGCCGTGTCGCGGTTTTTATGCTGCGATCTGTCGTTCTGGCACTGGGCAACAATCCCGGTCGGGATATGGGTCATACGTACCGCGGAATCGGTCCGGTTGACGTGCTGACCACCGGCCCCGGATGCACGATAGGTATCAATGCGAAGATCCTTATCGAGAATTTCGATCTGAATATCGTCATCAATCACCGGATACACCCAGACCGATGAAAAGCTGGTATGGCGACGTGCCGAACTGTCATAAGGCGAAATACGCACCAGACGATGCACCCCGACTTCGTTCTTTAGCCAGCCATAGGCATTGTGACCAGAAATCTTATAGGTCACCGACTTGATACCGGCTTCCTCGCCATCGCTTTCTTCGAGCATCTCAAGCTTGTATTTTTTAGACTCTGCCCAACGATAATACATGCGTGCCATCATGCTTGCCCAATCCTGCGCCTCAGTACCACCGGCACCAGCATGGATTTCAAGATAAGCATCATTGCTGTCGGCTTCACCTGAAAGCAGGCTTTCAAGTTCGCGCTGTGCGGCAATCTTGTGGATGGACCGCAGGCCGTCTTCGGCCTCAGCAACAGTATCGTCGTCGCCCTCGGCTTCGCCAAGTTCGATCAGTTCGACATTGTCATCAAGCTCTTGCGCGAGCTTTTTATAGCCGTTAATCGCATCGTCAAGCTGGGTACGTTCGCGCATGATTTTCTGCGCATTGCCCGCATCGTCCCAAAGGGTTGGGTCTTCGGCCAGTGCATTCAGTTCGTCCAGGCGCCTAAGTGCGTTATCCCAGTCAAAGATGCCTCCTCAGCAGCGCCATCGACTGCTTGATTTCATCGACCAATGCCTGTGCTTCAGCGCGCATTGATGTCTCCGTTATTCAAATGAAATTCTGTTCGACCATACATGACATATGGCCATGTAGGCGGCGGTTATAACAGTTTTTGTCTCAGTTGAAACCCCTGCAACCATGCAAAAACCCGGCACAGTGAATGTGCCGGGTTTCATCAACAGGACAAGGCCCGAAAACTAAGCGTCAGCTATAAACCGGATCGAGTGTCACGGTGTAAAGCTCTTCGTCGGCAACATCGCGCAACGACACTCGGAACTGTTCAGTGTCGGCATCAATGTCAACGAGACCAAAGAACTGCATCCCAAATGATGGCGGCAGGTTGATGCCTTGTTCTTTGCTGGGATGCTTGGTGAATTTCACCTGTGGACCGAATGTATTGTCCATGTCCTGGGGGCCGAATGTCCCGGCATGGAGCGGACCTGAAACAAATTCCCAGAACGGTTCGAAATCCTGGAACTGGGCCTTGTTCGGATCATAATAATGGGCGGCGGTGTAATGCACGTCAGCTGTCAGCCAGACCGTGTTATTGATTTTGGCCGATTTGATAAACCGCAACAATTCGACGATTTCCAGCTCTCGCCCCTTTGGTGCACCATCCCCATTTGCCAGATTTTCAAATGTGCTTTTGGACTTCCAGTCATCATACACAATCATGCCAATCGGCATATCTGCTGCGATGACCTTCCAAGTTGCCTTGGAATTGAGCAGGCTGCGTTTAAGCCATTCAATCTGTGTGCGGCCAAGGAAATCCGTATCATTGGTTGGAACCGGGCTATCATTCGCATCGTTCGGCCCGCGATAGGTCCGCATATCAAGGAAGAAAATTTCAAGAGACGGTCCATAGGACACCTTGCGATAAACACGGCCAGGTTCGGTATCAAACTCGGTAATCGGCAGCATTTCCCGGAAGGCCCGATTGGCCCGCGATGCCAAAAGCGAAACCGACTTTTCGCTATAACGGTCATCACCGGTCAATATTTCACCCGGATACCAGTTATTGAGAACTTCGTGATCATCCCATTGATAATAAACCGGCATCATACGGTTGAATTCCAGAACGTTCTTATCAAGCATGTTGTATTTGTAGTTACCCCGAAACTCGTCAATCGTTTCTGCAACCTTGCCGGTGTGTTCGGTGGTGATATTTTTCCAAACGTCACCATCTGGCATTTTCGCCTGTTTTTCGAACGGCCCATCAGCATAAATCGTATCACCCGAATGGATAAAAAAATCGGGATTGTGCTTGGTTACGGTGGCATATGTTTTCATACCGCCGCGGTCCTCATCAATGCCCCAGCCTTGCCCGGCGGTATCACCAGACCAGCCGAACCGGATATTGCGTTTGGCTGCCGGAGCAGTTCTGAAATGACCGATAAGCGGTTCGGATGACGCGCGGCCATCGTCAAGGTTTTCAAAATGAACCTTGTAAAAGATGTCCTGTCCGGCAGGTAAATCCTGCAATGTCAACTTGCCCGCGAAATCACGCTGGGGCACGACATTCATATGCGGAATACGCACCGAGTTCTTGAACCCTTCGGTCGTTGCAATTTCGGTCACCATCTTTGATGCACGGTCAGCACGCCCCCAGATGCAGGCGCTATTTGCGGTAACATCACCACTTTGTACACCATGGGTAATCACTGGGCGATCCGCAGCACGCGAAATCGACGGCATGAAAAAGCCGCCCACCGTCGATGCGGCACCAGCTGTTGCCGTAGTGGTGAGGAACTTGCGGCGGGAAAGACGAAAAGTCATTTTTAAACCTCTTCAAGGCATGAACTGAAATCTTGAAGATCATGACAAAACTGCATGACATGCCAGTGTCACACGGTTGATGATTTTATCAATATTTGATGACGGTTGATGGGGTATTTTCGGCCCAAACGAACGTAAATTCTTTCAGACGAACACTCGCAAACACAGAAAAAGCCGGATGCTGCTCACATCCGGCTTTGTTCATATATTGAGTGTCATAAACATCAAATTTACGACTCTCGCATTTCGGCGTGATCAGTAAATTCCGCCTGGTCCCGAAACGGCACCACTGCCGCCGTCTGATCCGCTGTTTCCGTCATAACCGCCATCAATAACATTATCATTTGAGGCCGGAATGGTGCCGGGCTTGAAGGCTTCCCAGATCACATCCTGAGCCCCCGGACCGGCCGGAAGCCCGGTACGGGAATCCACCCGGACCATACGGATACCCGGCGGGGTACGGAATGGAATGGCTTTGGTGCCTTCGAGTGCGCCGCGCATGAACTCTTTCCAGATCGGCGCTGCGGCACTTGCCCCCTGTTCGCGATCGCCAAGGGATCGGTTATCGTCAAAGCCAACATACACCCCAACTGCCAAGTCAGGCGCAAAACCGACGAACCATGCATCACGGGAATCATTGGTTGTCCCGGTTTTACCGGCCAAAGGATACCCAAGTTCAGCAATCGTCCGGCCAGTACCGCTTTGAATCACACCTTCCATGATGTGGACCATCTGGAACGCACTGGCCGGGTCGGTCAGCTGTTCACGGGTATCAGGCAAATCTGGCGGCATTTGATTGCGGAACGCAACATCCTGGCACTGCGCACAGTCACGTTCATCACGGCGATAAATCACACTGCCGCGACGGTCCTGAATACGATCAATCAGGGTCGGGGTGATTTTCTTGCCCCCATTGACCAGTTCGGCATAGGCCGCAGTCAAACGCATCACTGTCGTTTCCGCAGCACCAAGCGCCATGGAAAGAACTTCCGGCAGTTTGTCGAACAATCCCGAAACGTTCGGCGTAATCGGCAACCACCGGCATGCCAATGGTTTGAGCCAAACGAACAGTCATCAGGTTTCGCGATTTTTCAATCCCAAGACGCATGGTCGAGGGACCATAGAAATTACCGCTATAGTTGCCTGGCTTCCATTTCCCAAGCCCCGGCCCCTGATCAATCACGAACGGTGCATCAAGAACCAGTGTAGACGGGGTAAAGCCCTGATCAAGGGCCGCCAGATAAACAAACGGCTTAAACGCTGAGCCCGGCTGACGACGCGCCTGTGTTGCGCGGTTAAATTTTGACAGGTCGTGCGAAAAGCCACCCGACATTGCCAAGACACGTCCGGTGTGCGGATCCATCGCCACAAGCGCCCCATTCACGTTGGGAATCTGACGCAGACCATACGTGTTGGGTGGCAGTTGTTCTCCATCCAGTTCGGCAAAATGCTTCACATAGATCACATCTCCAGCATTGATCACATCGGATGGTTTATTTACCACCGGCCCCAATGTCTGACCTTTTTGCCACGGACGCGCCCATGTCAGGAACCGTTTCGGAATACGACCCTGCTCGCCGGTCATAAGGCCAAGAATTGCCTCATCGGCGTCCGTCAACAAGACAACAGCCCGGTCCCACGGGATATCGGCAGGGACTTCAACTTCACGCAGTTTTTGTTGCCAGTCATCGGCAAGCTCAATTGTCGTGATCGGACCGCGCCAGCCATGGCGGCGGTCATAATCCACCAATCCTTCAAGCAGGGCTTTGTCAGCAATTGTCTGTATGCGCGGATCAACGGTTGATCGCACCGAAAGTCCGCCGTCATAGAGCATCCCCTCACCGTAGCGATCCACCAGTTGGCGACGTACTTCCTCGGCAAAGAAATCAGCCTGATAGGTATCGACCAACTCACGTGTTTTGCCAATCAGCGGAGCCGCCCATGCGGCCTGCGCTTCGGCCTCGGTGATGTATTTTTCTTCAAGCATCCGACCAATCACCCAATTGCGACGCGCCTTGGCTTCGTCGTGGTTGAGGACCGGATGATAATTTGAGGGTGCCTTTGGCAGTGCCGCCAGATAAGCCGCTTCTTCGACGTTCACCTCATCAAGCGATTTATCGAAATAGCGAAGGGCCGCTGCGGCAACGCCGTAACTGCCACTGCCAAGGTAAATCTCGTTGAGATACAGCTCAAGAATATGCTGTTTGGAAAAGGCGCGCTCGATGCGGAATGACAGGATGGCTTCCTTGATTTTCCGTTCGTAGGAAACTTCGTTGGTCAAAAGGAAGTTTTTTGCAACCTGCTGGGTAATTGTTGACGCCCCAACCGGACGACGCCCGGTGCCAAGGTTGACGACATTGGTCACAGCAGCGCGCAACACCGATGCAAAATCAATTCCCGGATGCGACCAGAAATTCTTATCTTCGGCGGCAACAAAAGCGTCCGTGACTTTGTGCGGGATGGCGGTGATTGGCACAAACACGCGTTTTTCGCGGGCATATTCCGCAATCAAGGCACCATCGGCCGCATGGACACGCGTCATGACCTGGGGCTCATAGTCTTCAAGCTGTGTGTAGTCAGGCAAATCCTGACCAAAATGCCAAAAGATCGCCATAACACCGGCGCCCCCCGCGACAGCCATCAAAAACAGAAAGCCGAAGATAATCATTAATATTCGCATTTATGCAGGTCTTTTTCGTTTTGTTGGCCGGATCGGAAAGATCGCGCATCATCATGCACAATCCCCCCAAATGCAATCATCCCAAAGGAACACGCCGCTGTTGAGGCATATCCCCCTCACTTAAGATGACTATAGCGGTTAAAAAGTGACGAGGTTGTGACAGCTCGCACTGTCATTGTTTTTTCCATCGACATGGCTTTTTCAACCGGCCCGATCCCATCATTACGATATTGGGCTTTTGCGTGTGTGAAAAAGCCCCGTGCAGGCATAATTTTGAATTTTCACACGGACCGGAAAGGCCGCTGTCTTAGAATTTGTGGGTATCGAAATAAATATCGATGGCCCGCATGACAGCCTCGGCAACTTTTTTACGGTGGGCGGGACTTTGCAGAAGCTTGGCATCCTGCGCGTTTGAAAGATACCCCATCTCAAACAGTGCCGAGGGAATATCAGGTGCCTTGAGCACCGCAAACCCGGCAAAACGGTGCGTTCTGCGCTGCAATTCGATGCTTTTCGCCAACTGGCTGACCATATTGGCCGCAAGGGTTGCCGACAGGTTCATGGTTTCGCGCTGGGCAAGATCAATCAGGATACTTTGTACCAACGTATTTTCGTCTGACAAATCAAGACCGGCAATCACGTCGGCCTTGTTTTCCTTGGATGCCAGTGCGGCGGCTTCTTTATCCGACGCATTTTCAGACAAGGTATAAACAGACGCGCCGCGATGTTTCGGATTGGCGATAAAATCGGCATGCAACGAGATGAAAAGGTCTGCACCGTTTTTACGTGCAATTTCGACACGCTGACGTAATTTCAGGAAAACGTCCTTATCGCGAGTCAAAAGAACGCGATACCGGCCCGATGCGGTCAGGGTATCGGCCAATTGCCGGGCCGCCGCAAGGGTCAGGTTTTTCTCGTAAACACCATCAACCCCGATGGCACCGGGATCAACACCGCCATGACCGGCATCGATTGCAATCAACGGCTTATTATCCCCCGGACGTCCTGATTTGACAGCCACATCAGCACTTTGTTCGGTTGCACTGGTATCATTTCGGCTGCGTGCGGAATAGGCGACCATGCTTTCACGCGATGCCTCCATAAAGGCTTCGCGCTTGGCCGGGGTTAAATCGACGACAAGCCGGTTCGGTTTATCCGCCGATGCTGGAAGCGAGAAAATCTTTGATACCAGCGATGGCTCGGCAACATCCAAAACAACACGGAACGTACCGGGCTTAAACAAGCCATAGCGCAAGCCGGAAATCAGTCCGCCGCCCGACGTTACATTACCCGGAGGCGCGCTCCAGTCGATTTCGGGCATATCGATAATGATGCGATACGGATCGGGCAGAAGGAAATATGTGAAATCAACATTCCGATCCAGATCAATCACAAAACGGGTGTAATCCGGATACACGCCAAGGCGCGCACCAAGGACTTTGGCACTGTCGGCCAGTGCTGTTCCCATGGCAAAGTGAAGGAAAAACAGGAACAAAAACAGCAACGTAACCGCCTGCCCGGTTTTGCGAGTAGCGTTACCGACGCGACCGGACCATTTTACATTTTGTGCATTGCAATGCACGTTTGCCGCTGGTGATGCCATTTACCCTGCTGTGCCCATTTTCACGATTGGAGCCATTGATAAGCGCTTATAGCAACGCGTTGGTTAACGGGCAATTGACCAAAGGCTGACTTTAGGGTCTGAACCCAATTGAATGCTTGAAATGGGTTCAGACCCTAATCACAAGGATGATCACTATTTCGAGAACAAAGGCATTTTAATGCCCCGGTTAAAAACATTGCGTTTTCATAGATTTGCCCGACATTGGCCGTGCGCGGCGAAATAGAGCGGAAAACTTCCTGATTTTTGAACAAGACACCAAAAACACGACAAAAGATGTAACAAAACTGTTTGTCGCAGACGCATAAACCAGATATGTTGCAGACGAGATTCCTAATGCTTTGTGGTAAGACACTAAAAATCCACCAAGTTGAGGACGCGACTAGAGTAGTTCTTACGGTCGGTGTCTCGGTGACGCGGCAATTCCCGCTCCCGATAGAGCCCTCCTAAAAAAGGCTGTCTTGGCGCGCTCGAAAATACGCAACCAAGTTTTTTTTTCAACACCAAGACCAGGTCCAAACCGGAAGAGCAGCCGACACGCGATGAACCAGAGACATACAGGACATATCGCGGACTCAATGTACGGCGCCTCCGGTCACGCCGGTTTGTTTGCATATCAGCACAACTACGCTTTAGGCATTGAACTGGCGGGGCCTCCAGGAACAGGTTCCGAATGGTTAAACGCATGCTCATCGATGCAACGCACGCGGAAGAAAGCCGCGTCGTTGTTATTAACGGAAATCGCTTAGAAGAATACGACGTCGAAACTTCGACGAAGAAACAAATCAAGGGAAACATCTATCTCGCGAAAGTGACGCGAGTAGAACCGTCATTGCAGGCGGCATTTGTTGACTATGGCGGAAATCGCCATGGTTTCCTTGCTTTTAGCGAAATCCATTCCGATTATTATCAAATCCCGGTTGCTGACCGCGAAGCCTTGACGCAAAGCCATACGCGCAACGTCAAGGATGCTGAAATTGTCGAAGACAATGTCAGCGACGGTGAAGACAGCCCGAAAAAAGAAAAGAAACCGACGCGTTCGCGCCGCAAACCGCGTGCGAAAGACAAGGACGAGACGGTTGAAGCCGCAGACGGGGATGCTTCGCCAGTCGAAGCAACCGCAACGGCGGACGCAACAACATCCCCTGACAGCAAAAACGATGCGACCACGGGCTCGGACGAAGAAGACGCCAAACCGCGTCGTCGCCGGACGCGCAACCGTCGTAAAAAATCCGATGAAGTAGATGCTTCAACGGCCGATGCCGATGCAAAAGACGCCTCACCTTCTGAGGATAACACGTCAGATGCAAACACCGGTTCTGATGGTGATGACACCCCGACGGGTGGCAATGCCGCGATGTCAGCAGAAGTCGCTGAACTGACGGTCAACATTGATGCCGATGGCAGTGATGGCGATACGGTTTCTGAAATCAACGCGAAATCAGACGAAGAAGACATCGAAGACCTTGGCGGTGACGATGCCGACGAGTTTGTCGAATCGCACAGCCGTCAGCTTCAGAAACGCTACAAGATTCAGGAAGTTATCAAACGTCGCCAGATCCTTCTGGTACAGGTTGTTAAAGAAGAACGCGGCAACAAGGGTGCTGCACTTTCGACCTTCCTGTCGCTTGCA
The DNA here is from genome assembly GCF_056173045.1 of Thalassospira sp. Z349TD_5. Taxonomy (NCBI): domain Bacteria; kingdom Pseudomonadati; phylum Pseudomonadota; class Alphaproteobacteria; order Rhodospirillales; family Thalassospiraceae; genus Thalassospira; species Thalassospira sp. Z349TD_5. Next base: position 1,626,753 of record NZ_CM149654.1, on the reverse strand, counting down.
GGTCGCTATTGCGTTCTTATGCCCAACACCCCGCGTGGTGGCGGCATTTCGCGCAAAATCACCAATGCGCAGGATCGTAAGCGTCTGAAATCCATTCTTGCCGAGCTGGAAATTCCGGACGGCATGGCTGTAATCGTTCGTACAGCAGGTGCCGAACGGACCAAAGCCAAGATCAAACGCGATTTTGATTATTTGATGCGTCTGTGGGATCGTATCCGCGAAACCACCCTTCAAAGTCAGGCACCTTGCCTGATTTACGAAGAAGCCGATCTGATCAAACGCTCCATCCGCGACCTTTATGCACGTGATGTTGATGAAGTTCTGGTTGAAGGTGACGAAGGTTACCGGATCGCCAAAGACTTCATGAAAATGTTGATGCCGTCACATGCCAAGCGTGTGCAGCCTTACAAAGATCAGGGCGTTCCGCTGTTCCATCGTTTCCAAGTGGAAAGCCAGCTTGATGCGATGCTCAATCCGGTCGTTCAGCTTAAATCGGGTGGTTATATTGTTATCAACCCGACCGAGGCCTTGGTCGCGATTGACGTTAACTCCGGCCGTTCGACCCGTGAACGCAACATCGAAGAAACTGCTTACAAGACCAACCTTGAAGCCGCAGAAGAACTGGCACGCCAGCTGCGTCTGCGCGATCTGGCCGGTTTGATCGTTGTCGATTTCATCGACATGGAAGATCACCGCAATCAGGGTGCGGTTGAACGCAAGATCAAAGAAGCCATGCGCAATGACCGTGCACGTCTTCAGATCGGTCGTATCAGCCCGTTTGGTCTGCTTGAAATGTCGCGTCAGCGCCTGCGTCCGTCGCTGGTTGAAAGCGCATTTGAAGTTTGCACCCATTGCCGTGGTGTTGGCCTTGTCCGTTCGATCGAAAGTGCGGCCCTTCATTTGCTGCGCGTGCTCGAAGAAGAAGGCATGCGTCGCCGGTCCGGCTCCCTGACCGTTCATGTTGCAAGTGAAGTCGCCCTTTATATCCTGAACCGTAAACGCGAAACGCTTGCCGAGATCGAACATCGTTACGGTTTCACGGTGATGATCTTTGGCGATGACAGCTTGATTTCGCCTGATCATCGCATCGAACGCTCACGTGCGAAGAAAGGCGATGAGCTCGAAGACGTTCCTGCCGTCCTCAATACCGACAGTGTTTCACTCACCGCGATTGAAAACCCGGTCGATACTGACGATGACGACGAGGAAGAAGAAGAAGCTCCGTCGGCCAAAAACACTGCGCAGGATGACGAAGAACAGGGCGGCAAACGTCGCCGTCGACGTCGTCGCCGTCGTGGTCGCAATGATGACCGTGATGATCGCAATGATCAGCAGCAGGAAGCGTCAGACGCCGAAGCAGGCAATGACGACAATGCAGATCAGAACAGCGACAACGAAGATGACGACGACGAAGAAAGCCAGCGCAAACGCCGCCGTCGCGGCAAACGTGGTGGTCGTCGCCGTTCGCGTCGTCAGGACTTTGAAGCCAAAAGCACACGGTCGCCAAATGATGATCCGGCCCTGACGGCAGCACGCCGTAACCGTGATCACGAAGCACCGGACGGTACCGAAGAAAGCACTGTGATTGACGCCGAAAGCGAAGGTCAGGATGCCGACAGCTTTGATCAGGAAGGTGTTCGCGAAGGCCGTTCACGCAGTACAACTGCACCAGCCCCTGCGCGCCCGCGTCGTGATCGCAATGACAACCGTCGTAACCGTCGTGATCGCAATGATCGTCCTCGTGGCAAAGACAGCAACAACGACGGCGGCAATGATCGCGGTGATGTGAAAAACATCCCGATCCAGAGCGGCCCGGCCCCTGAAGCAGATGCAAACAGCAAACCTGACGTCACCGCAGCAGCCCCTGCTGCTGCACCGGCGGAAGTAGCTGCACCTAAGGCAGCCACACCGGCACCAAAGCCAGAAGAAAAGGTCGCACCGAAAGCCGAGAAACCGGCAGAAAAAGCACCTGAACCTAAGGCCGAGGCAAAACCGGAACCGGTTGCTGCTGAAAAACCGGCACCAGAATCAGCTCCGGCTGCAGAACCGGCAAAAGATAAAAAATCCGAACCGAAGAAACGCGGTTGGTGGAGCCTTGGTCGCTAAGACGATTGGCCGATAAACGTCAGAGGCACATCTCAGAGCGTTAACCAAACATTTCAAAACCCCGTCATTTTTTTGTGGCGGGGTTTTGTTTTGGTCGCTGGTTGGGCGATGCACAAACGATGCAACAGCATCAGGCCAGTTGGTGTCATCACTTGTAACAGATAAACAGCACATAAAAAAAGACCGAGCTCAAAGAACTCGGTCAGTCGTCGCGGCGAATAGTAATATCCGCCTAAATGTGGCCAGTTGAAAAAGTGGGTGGCATTCAACCGGCGAGGGAGACCTATTTCGCGGCGTTTAGCCACACGACAGCGTTTGCAATTACACGAACAGCTGTGGCGATGCAGATTTCGTCAAGATCAAAATTGCTGCGATGAAGCATTGTCTTGCGATCTTTTGCCTTAGAACCAATGCGCAGATGCGCACTTGGAATACGTGAAGAAAATTCTGCAAAATCTTCGCTGCCCATGGACCCTTGGGGCAAACAGATAACGTTATCCTCGCCAAGCACATCGCGCGCGCAACCGACAACATTTTCAAGGATGTCAGGATCGCTTTTGACAACGCCAACCCCTTGTAAGAACGCAACGTCAATCTTGGTGCGCGACGCAATTGCGACACCATCGGCGATGCGCAAAATGGCATCTTTGGTCGCTTCGCGTATTTCTTCGGAATGGGTGCGAATAGCGCCCTGAAGGGTCACGGTATCAGGGATCTGGTTACGGGCGGTACCACCCTCGATTTTGCCGATGGTCACAACCGCAGAACTCAGTGGTGCGACTTCGCGAGAAACAATTGATTGTAGCTGCGCGATTAATTGACTAGTGGCGACAATCGGGTCAACAGACAGATGTGGGTGCGCACCATGTCCCGACATCCCGGTGATTGTCACATCGAACGGATCGGATGAAGCAAACGATACTTCCGGATGCCACCCAACAGTACCACCGTCAAGCAAAGGCCAATTGTGATAACCCAGCATGATATCTGGTTTGGTTTGATCGAAGACGCCATCAGCAAGCATTGCGCGCGCGCCGCCCAGCCCCTCTTCTGCTGGTTGGAAAAGCACCATCGCCGGTCCGGCTTCTTCGGAGGACAGTCTGGACAGAACCGTCGCAACGCCAAGTGCAATGGCGGTATGGGCGTCATGACCACACGCGTGCATTACACCCTTATTTTCAGAGGCAAACGGAAGGTCTGATTCTTCGGTGATTGGCAACGCGTCAATATCGCCGCGAATACCAACAAGCCGACCCGCTGCCTCAGGATTGATAAGGGCTGCTATCCCGGTTTTGCCATAACCGGTTTGATAGCTTATGCCCAGATTATCGAGATACTTCTGGATCTGTCCCGAAGTCCGAACCTCTTCAAATCCAAGTTCCGGATGACGGTGCAAATCACGGCGAATTTCAATCAGTTCATCACTAATCTCATCGACGATTGCATCAATTTTACTCGAAATCTCGCTGGTGGCGCGTGGGGACATATTCATCAATCCTGTTTGGTAGCGGGCCGGTTTTGTTCGTTGGTGTAACTAAGGATCAGTCGAAGTCTTTCTGACCGATCTCAGACACCTTCTTGTAGACTTCCTCACCCCACATTTCGGTTCCCAACTCGTCACGTACCGACTGGGTTGCTTCAATGAAAGGCTTGGTATCTGGGTGGGTGAAGACGATGCCCGCGGCCTTCATTTCCGCGATCATTTTCTCAGTCTGCACTGGAAGCTTTTCAGCAATAACCGCATTCGAGGCATCGTTCGCCTTTTTCAGGAGTGCCTGGTCTTCCGGGCTCAATTCCTGCCAGAAGGCATCACTGATCATCACATATGCCGGTTTCTTGATGTAATTGACCATCGCGATAGATTTCTGAACTTCGTAAAATTTGCCCGCGTAGATGGTTTCAATCGGGTTTTCCTGACCATCAACGACACCGGCTTGCAAACCGGTATATACCTCGGCAAAGGCCATTGGGGTCGGGTTTGCACCCAGTGCGCTCAGCGATTTGACATAGTAATCACGTTCAGGAGAACGCAGTTTCAACCCTTTAAGATCATCAATGCTATTGATTTCGATATCCGCACTGATCTGGCGCGGATTACGCGGCATAAAACCAAGAAGGCGAATTTCCCGCTCATCAATCAGCTTTTGATTCCATTCCTGACCAAAGTCAGTATCAAGAACCGCACCATAGTTTTTGATCCCCTTCATCAAATAAGGGATCGCAAGATATTCGATTTCCTTGATCCCCGGATCGCCACTTGCCGAAATCTGGGTTACCCCCAAAGCAAGCTGGGTGAACAATTCACGTGGGGTGCCAAGCTGATCGCCCCCATAGACAGAAACGGTGTAACGTCCGTCAGACCCTTCTTCGACAACGCGTTTGAATTCAAGTGCGCCTTCGTACTGAGCCTCGCCCTGATTGGCCCAGATCGCATAGCGAATTTCTGTTGCGGCGTGGGCCTGAACAAAGCCGAGTGCCGATAGACCAGCTGCAAAAATTGCGGTTGTAAGTGTCTTACGCATGCTAAAACTCCCTGATTGGTTATGCTGCGGTTTTTGGATTTTGAGTAGAAAAGTAAGTCACGAAATCGGCGCAATAACCGACGAGATAATCGACGATTTTCTGCCCCTTTTCGGCACTTGATTGTGCAGGTTCGCCGCCTGCTACGCCGTTGCCACAGCGATCAGTAACATCGACGGCAAGCGCAATTTCATTGTCCTGGAAACGGATTCCGGCCAGACCTGCGGTTGGCAGGCCAAGCATTTCGCCTTTTTTGTCTTCCTTGGACAGAAGATCCATTCGCATCAGTTCCGGGAAAAGGTGCAAATAAACCGAGGTCAAGGGATCACCACCATGACCAAATGCCTTCATGCCGAGTTCCGGGTGCAGTTCTTGCCACATCGAGGCGGGGATCAGGCGCCAGAGGTTAAGACATGGAATCAAAAGACCTTTGTCACGTTTCATTTTGCGAATGACCTGATCGATCAACGGGTAGTTCCCGCTATGACCATTCAAAACAACAATCTTGCTGATGCCGTGATCGGTGAAGTTTTCAATCATGTCGGTCAGGATCGCGCAGAATGTTTCAGGACGCAGTTGCATGCCGCCCGGAACAGTTCGGAAATAATCCGCATAGCCAAACGGCATGATGGGGGCAGCAATGGCACCAGACTTTTGGGCAATGCGACCAGCTAAAACGTCGGTCAGCATGTAGTCACCCATTGGTGCAACAGGGCCTTGTTCTTCCTGTGAGCCCAACGAAATCAGGATTACAGGATCTTCGTCCATACGTTCGCGAAACTCGACGAAGGTCATGTCTTTAAGCAAGTGCTTGCGTGCAGCGTTTTTCGCTGTCATGTGGGGCTCCGGTATTCGGGTTGGTGGGTATTAGGAACCGAACACAAGGTTCGGCAGTAACAATGTGATCTGCGGGAAGGCAGCAAGCAGAACCACGGCAAAAAAGAGCGGGATGTAGAACGGGATCATTGCCCGCACCATCTGAGCGTGAGAGATCTTTGCAATGTCTTGTGCAATGAACATCAAGATGCCAACAGGGGGCGTCGCACCGCCAATAATCAGGGTAAAAACCATCAAGACACCAAAATGGACCGGATCAATGCCAAACTGCATCACGACAGGCACCAGAATGGGGGTCAGGACAATTTCGGCAGACGACGCCACCATGAACAGCCCGACCAGAAGCAGAACGACAAGGACGATGCCAAGCACAATCAGTGGCTGATGTGAGATTGTCGAAATAGCGTGACCAATACCTTGGGGAACATTTTCACGCACCATCACCCAGCTAAAGGCTGCGGACGCCGCAACGATCAATAGAATTCGGCAACTGCCAAGGCCAACATTGACCATAACCGTACATAGTTTTCGCAGGCCCATTTGGCGATACAAGAACCCCAAAACCAGACCATAAAGTACGGCAACAGCAGCGGCCTCAGTCGGCGAAAAGACACCAAGCAGGATACCGCCAACAATAATGACCGGGAACAGCAGTGCCGGGCCACCATCCTTGACGGACTTCGTAATCTCACCAAGGCTTGCGCGCGGATACCTTGGGTAGCCACGCTTACGTGCGATGAAATAGGTGAATATCATCTGCGACGCGATGATCACGAAGCCTGGAATAATGCCCGCAACCAGCAAGCGACCAATCGAAACATTAGCAAGCGTGCCGTAAATTACCAGTGCAACACTGGGTGGGATCATAGGACCAACAAGCGCAGAGGCCACCGTAACAGCGGCAGAAAATGGCGCTGGATAGCCTTCCTTTTTCATCGCTGGAATCAACACAGACCCAAGTGCCGTAGTGTCGGCCGTTGCTGAGCCGGACATGCCCGAGAAGATCATGCTGGCAAAGATATTGACCTGTGCCAAACCACCATGAATATGCCCAACAAGCGCACGCGACATGTTGATAATCCGATCCGTCAATCGGCAGGCATTCATCAATTCGCCTGCCAGATAGAAGAACGGAATGGCAAGGATTAGAAAGCTGTCGACAGACGCGGTCATGCGCTGGGCCAACATGCCCGCATCAATGCCAGTCATATACAGATACACAGTCGTAGCGACACCCATTGCAAAGGCGAGTGGCATGCCTGTAAGCAATAGAACAATCAGTATGGCAAGAATAATAGTGACGGTCATGATTTGCCCTTACAGCATCGAGTGTTCGTTGTTGTCGGACTGTTTTTCATGAATCCGACGTGAGAAGAAAAGCCGCGAAACAATGGCAACAATCATGAGGATCGCCCCGACGGTGGCAGCAAGACGGACAGTCCCCGCCGGGAGCGGCAAGATGCTCATTTCCTGAAAATTCTCTAGCTTAACGATCCTGAAGCTTTTCCAGGTCAGTACGCATAAAAAAACAAGGGCAAGAAGTTGATTGATCACCCGCAGCACTCTCTGAACACCGCGCGGCAGATGGCTGACAAAAACATCGACAGACAGATGCCGCCCCTGCCAACAAACCACCGCCGCACCGATAAATGTCATCCAAACGACCATCAAACGGCTCAGTTCGTCGCTCCAAAGGAGGGGGCTATCAAAAAAGTAGCGTAAAACAACCTGCGCCAAGGTAAGCGCAACAATAATTGCCAAGGCTGCGCCGACGGCAATTTTGAACGGAAGTGTAAAGTCGAATTGTCGCTTGGCCGGAGCCTGTTCGTTTGGCTGCATAAGCTGTCTCTCCAATATGGTGTTCCCAGTGCACAAGGCTTCTTGTTGTTCTCTTGAATCTGGGTCCGCCTCCTATGTGCATCAAATCAGGCGAGCATTAATCTTGTCAAATATATAAATTAAGCCTATTTATATCCAATGGATATCAATTATCATATCGAATTACGGCATCTGCGTTACTTCATTTATGTTGCTGACGAGATGCATTTTGGTCGTGCTGCAGAGCGACTTGGAATTGCCCAGGCGCCACTAAGTCAGCAGATCAAGCAGCTTGAAGAGCGTGTTGGCGTTCAGTTATTTGAACGTACAACCCGTTCCGTGCGCCTGACCCATGCTGGTGAGGTGTTCCGCGAAAAGGCCCTTCTTGCCTTGGGAAATGTCGGAGACGGGATCGAAGCGGCAAGACAGGTTATGGGCAAAGCGAATCGAAAGCTTACGATTGGTTGCGTTTCACCCGTAATTTTCACATGCCTTCCGGAAATTCTACGTACATTCCACGCAAAGCGTCCGAACACCCGAATTGACATTAAAATCCTGACCACGGACGAACTGCTCGATGCAATGGTCGAAGGACGCATTGATGTCGCGTTCATTCGGCCCCCCAGGGCCAAGGCACATCTAAATATCGAACATTTGTTTAGTGAGGCTTTTGTGGGACTCGTGCCGAGCGATCATCCGTTAGCTTCGAAAGACGATGTGACACTTCATGACTTTGCAGAACTACCATACATCGCCTATGCGCCCATCCTCGGCGTTGGATATCAAAATGTCGTCATGCAGCATGCCCGCAATATTGGCGTATCGATTAATATCGTCGAAGAGGTTGGACACACGCTGGGGATCGTTGCCTTGGTTGCTGCGGGTATGGGTGTCGGTATCGCCCCCAGTTGGGTTACGCATATGCCACATCCAGGCGTAACCTATCTCCCGATGCATGATCTTCCGGGAGATGCCGTAACACTGGCACTGGCTTGGCCAATCGACAGCACGTCATCCGTCGTCGGAGAATTCGTTGAATGCTCCCGCGCCTTCGTTGCAGAAATGACGGATCGCAACATTTAATTTTTCAGACGATGAGGTTCACGCAAAGTGCAGACAAACCCCGTCATAGTTTAACGGGGTTTGTCGCGAAGCGCGCTAACGCTTCCAGTCCTGAAGTGCCTTAACCGCACCGATCATGGTTTCTTCGCTGTGCGCGAAGGAAAACCGCACATATCCCTTGCCACGCATCCGGTCAAAATCGGTTCCCGGCGTGGTTGCAACGCCGGTTTCATCAAGCATCCGTTTGCAGAACGCTTCGCTGTCGTTGGTCAGTTCGCGCACATCGGCATAGAGATAAAATGCACCATCCGCCGGGGCGAATTTGGTGAACCCGGCCTTCGGCAACCCATCAAGCAGGATTTCACGGTTGCGCGCATAGGCTGCGATGTTGGCCTGAAGTTCGTCTTCGCAATCAAAGGCCGCAACAGCGGCAATCTGGGACAATGCGGGGGCAGAAATAAACAGATTTTGCTGCAAGCATTCCACAGCGCGCATCAAATCAGGCGGAACAACGGCCCAGCCAAGACGCCAGCCGGTCATCGAGAAATATTTCGAGAAACTGTTGATGATGATCGCATCATCGCCGAACTCAAGTGCGGTGCAATCCTTGACGTCACCAAAGGAAATCCCCTGATAGATCTCGTCACTGATCAAGCGAATGCCATTTTCCCGGCAATAGGTTGCCAGTTCCCGATACGTTTCAACATCAATCATACTGCCCGCGGGGTTTGACGGGCTGGCAACGATCAAACCGTCAATCGGGTCTTCGAGGTCGCGCAACATTGAAACCGTCGGCTGATAATGGGTTTCTGGCCCGGCAGGAAGATTGACCGTCTCAATCCCAAGCGCACTTAGAATGTTGTGATAGGCCGGATACCCCGGTGCGGCCATCGCCACTCGATCACCCGCATCAAAGGCCGCCAGAAACGCCAACACAAAGATCGAGGACGAGCCACTGGCAACACAGACCCGTGCCGGATCGACCGATACATCAAACTTGGATTTGTAATGCCCCGCAATGGCTTCGCGTAGGGGATCAATGCCCATGGCATTGGTATAGCCAATCAAATCGGTCTCAAGGGCCTTGGCCGCGGCTTCGCGTACTTTGCGCGGTGCAGGCGTCCCGGGCTGACCGACTTCAAGATGAAAGACAGCCTTGCCGTCATTTTCGCGCGCATTGGCCGCACGCATCACGTCCATAACGATAAAGGGTGAAATTGCACCGCGAAGCGACTGTTTCAATGCCATGTGTGGGTCCTGCATTATCGTGAAAAGCAACAGGGCAAGACCGACGCCATGCCCTGTGATCTCAAACCTGTATGTATCGGTTTATCGGGTTCCGGCCATGCCGCCGCCTGCCGGATCGGCAATGAAGCGGCAACTTTCCGGATGAAGTGGCGTTCCTTCAAGGCAGCGAATGACATTGACCGACGCTTTCCCGTCTGTACTCATCGCAATCCCTGACGCAGCCCCTGAACCAATCAAATCTTCGGCCATGGTCGCAATCTGTTTGGTCGCACCTGCCGGTGTGCCGGTGCCTGCAATACCGTAATAGTATTCCCAAACATACGGGTTCACCATCAAGGCTGGCCCGATCAAGGGGGTCGCAGCATGGGCAACATCCCCGGCGGCAAGGCCAAGGCCGAAGGCCTCTGCCCCCAGTCCGGCACCAAACGGTTTGTTCATCGTGGTGACACAGGCGACCGCATTGGCCGCGCGGTCCACAACAACAAAGCCACTGCGCCCTGACGCAGCCTGTGCGCTATTGTCACCTGCGGTAATATCGGCAAGGTAACGGTTTAAGATGTCACCAAGTTCTTCGCCTTGACTGATTACCGACGGACCACTATCGGAGCGCGGCGGATAGGCAAAATAAAGGGTTTCATTGCCAACCTTGACCTCGGTCGCGGTTTTCCATTCCGGGCGATAATTGCGCAGATCATCCGCCGTCAGCGTCCCACCGGCTTCCTGAACAGCATCGGCAACACGCGCACCAAGGGCACTGTTGTAAAACTCGCCCGGCCCCTGAACCCGCAAGGATGTCAGAAGGGCTGCAAGGTTAACTGATCGAATGCGATCGCCGACCTGCAATACCTTGCCATTGGGCATAAGGCTGTTACGCAACATCGGGCTTGCGTAAACCTGATCCTGGTTGGCTTCAATATCATTAACCAACGAACGCGACACCGGCACGCCAAGACGGGCATATTGTTCCGCGGTACTAAGCAACGAGCGCCATTCAAGACGACCATAACGCGCACTTAGGGCATAAAGCCCGCGCGGCACAGCTGGAATGGTCGTTGCAATCTGATCAGATGACGTCCGGGTGCCCGGGCGAGGCCAGAAATCAAGAACTTCGACTTTTTTCGATACGCGATCGTGGACAACACACACACCGCCGCCACCAATCCCGGCAACCGATGGTTTGGTAACCGTCATGGTCGCATAAAGGGCGACAGCCGCATCCGCAGCCGTGCCGCCGGCAGAAAGAACATCGCGTGCATTGCGTACAGCGCGCGGTTCATCAGCAACCACGCCCCCAAGATAACCGCTTACTGCCCCGATTTGACCAATATTTTCAGGTTCATTGGAACTGCAAGCCGCCATACCAGCAGTCATTGCGATTGCGACCGCGATCCGCCATGATGGCTTGCGCGTCGGACGCGACCCGACATCAGATGAACGAAAATATGGAACGCACATTTTGCTCAGACGCATTGTAACTCTCACTGCCATTTTCCTTGTTGCCCTGCCTAGCATGGTTTTCGCACAGGGTCGTTCTTTTATCCGCGATACCGAGATCGAGGAAACCTTACGTATGTATGCCACGCCGATTTTTCAGGCGGCGGGGCTCGATGCGAATGGTGTGTCTGTTTACATCGTTTCCGACAACAGCCTGAACGCATTTGTTGCAGGCGGCCAAAAGCTTTTTATCAATACTGGGCTGTTGTTAAAAGCAGATACTCCAGAACAAGTTATGGGCGTCATGGCCCACGAAACCGGGCACATTGCCGGTGGGCACCTTTCGCGCATTCATGATCAGCTGCGTAACGCGTCTGCAATCTCCATTCTTTCGACCTTGGCTGGTGTTGCGGCTGGCGTTGCCGCGGGGCGTTCCGATGTTGGTACCGCGGCAATTCTTGGCGGCCAGAATGTTGCTCAGCGTAACTTTCTGGCCTATTCGCGGACACAGGAAAGCAGCGCAGATCAGGCGGGCGTCAAATTCCTGACAGATGTTGGCATTTCATCGCGCGGAATGCTGGACTTCATGAAAAAGCTTGAAGGTCAGGAACTTCTCAGCACCTCCAGTCAGGACCCGTACCTGCGCAGCCACCCTTTGACCACAGAACGTGTTGATTTTTTGGCAAACTTTGTGGCCAACTCCAACCTTAAGGACAAAAAGGTCAGCCCGGATCTATACAAACGCCATGCCCGCATGCGCGCCAAGCTTTATGCCTTTACCAATCACATCCAGAATACATTACGCACCTACCCCGAAACCGATACCAGCATCGCAGCACGCTATGCGCGCGCCATTGCCTATTATCGCGATTCGCAGCTTGATCCCGCCCTTGAAATCATCAAGGGCCTGATCGCTGATGAACCTGAAAATCCCTATTTTGAAGAACTTGAAGGTCAGGTCCTGCTTGAATTCGGGCGTGCCGCAGATGCCGTGCCGCCGTTGCAAAAATCAGTAGATCTTTCTGGTGGCGCGCCGCTTATTCGTTTGCTTTTGGCCCATGCGATGATTGAAACCGGTGATCCGGCAATGCTCGAACCGGCAAAAGCCAATCTGATCGGGGTTCTATCACGTGAACGTGGCAACTCATCTGCGTGGCGTTTCCGTGCCATTGTCGAAAGCCGTCTTGGCAATGAAGGCGAAGCATCGCTTTCACAGGCTGAATACAGCCTTCTTTCCGGCGACCGGCAGGCCGCGAGCTATCACGCGGTTCAGGCTGAACGAAAATTGGAAAAAGGGACTGCTACTTGGTTGCGGTCGCAGGATATTCTTCAGGCCACCGATCCAGACGGGCAAGACAAAAAGAATGCAGAGAAAGACGCACCGAAGTGACCGGTTGCCTTGGCAACCACCCACAATTTGATGCATGGATATCAGCACTGATTACAGGTCATCGTCGTTTTCGCCTGTTTGGCCTTCTTGTGGCTGCGGGTTTGCATTTATCTGCGTGCACATTGCCCGGGTCCGGGGTCGATGTCGGCGGCGATTTAAAATTGCTTTATGCGCCTTTTTCTCTCTCGAACCCGCCAAAATACTGGCAATACAATCATCAGACCAATGCTTCTACGCCGGGTCAGTCACCGTCGGCGGCACTTGAATGGCAGGACAAGGACGGCAAAATTGCACTGGCTGCACGCCCGGCGGCAGGCCCGTTTGAGTTGGGGCGTCGCACCAATATTCTAGTGCTCGCATCCCCTTATTTGTCGTTTGACTGGCAACAAAACAGCACCGCACAGGTCGGTGATGTTGAGCTTGTTCTGGGATTTCGTCTGCAAGATCAAGGCGATTGGGGCGAGAATGACCTTGGCACGGGCAAACCACCAACCGACCACACCGTCCGTATCCCGGTTGGGAACAGGCAGGTTACCTATGGCCAATGGCAACGCGAATATTTCGACCTTGCGGGCGTCTATCGCCGGTATTGGCCAGATGCACCGGGTGACGAGGTTCGGCTGGTCTGGATCGGTATCGCGTCAGGCAAGGATAAGTTGGCTGCTGTGACCAGCGTAACATATCTAACGCAGATTTTACTTTCCCGTTAGCCACTCGATCCCGTATCACAGAGCAATGACATTTTCCGTCGGGTAAAATACTACCCAATGACAATAAGGACGTCCTATGAATTCTCAGATCGTTAAACGCCTTCTTGGTGGTGCTGGTATTGCCGCAGCCATGCTGTTTGCTGTTCCGGCTGCACAGGCAGATGACCAATTCAGCCCGGCGCAGAAAACCGAAATCGACGCGATGATCGAGGAATATCTGATTAAGAATCCGGATGTTCTTTTGCGTGCGATCCAGAATGTTCAGAGTTGGCAGGCTGCTGAACAGTCCCGTCAGCAATCCGAAGCCATCATCCCGGTCTGGGATGCATTGGTCGCGGATGCTTCGGTTCCATCCATTGGCCCCGCCGATGCGCCCGTCACCGTGATTGAGTTTTTTGATTACCATTGCGGCTATTGCAAACGTGCGCTTGATGGCGTGATGGAGATTGTCGAAAATTCCGATGGTAAGGTCCGGACCATTTTCGTCGAACTCCCCATCCTACGCGAAGAAAGTGCAACCGCCGCACGTGCCGCCTTGGCTGCGGCCAAGCAAGGCAAATACATGGAAGTCCATCAGGCCTTCATGACCAATCGTGGTTTACTTGACGAAGACCGCATCAATGATCTGGCGGCTGCTGCCGGTGTTGATGTTGATCAGATGCGCGCAGATATGCAATCGCCGGAAATCAATGGCATGCTGGCGCAATATTCCGCCATGGCACAGACTGTCGGGATCAGTGGAACCCCGGCCTTTATCATCAATGGCACCATGGTCTCGGGTGCGGATATGGAACGGGTCAACGCGCTGGTACAGGCGGGTCTTGAAAAGGCATCTTGATCGCGGATTAGACGCTGACTGACTACATTTGCAGTCAAGCCGTTTCGTATACCCAACAAACAACAAAAGGCCGTTTCGTTCATGAAACGGCCTTTTGTTTGCACGGATTACCGTCGAGCAAGCGTACTCAGATGATCCCGGCCAATGGCGATGACGGATCAGCATATTGTTTCTTTGGCATCCGTCCAGCCAGGAACGATTCACGTCCGGCAATGATCGCATGCTTCATCGCACGCGCCATACGAATTGGGTCCTTGGCACCAGCAATGGCTGTATTCATCAAAACCCCGTCACAGCCAAGCTCCATCGCAAAGGCCGCATCCGACGCCGTCCCGACCCCGGCATCAACCAGAACCGGAACATTGGCGTTTTGCTTGATCAGGGCGATGTTCACCGGATTAAGAATGCCCATACCCGACCCGATCAAGGAGCCAAGCGGCATAATCGCACAGCATCCCATGTCTTCGAGCATCTTGGCCTGAATAGGATCGTCGCTGCAATATACCATGACATCGAAGCCATCCTTGATCAGCGCTTCGGCCGCCTTGAGTGTTTCGGGCATGTTCGGATAAAGCGTTGCCTGATCGCCCAGAACTTCAAGCTTCACCAGATTCCACCCCCCCGCTTCGCGCGCGAGACGCAAGGTCCGCACGGCATCATCAGCGGTAAAGCAGCCTGCGGTATTGGGCAAATACGTGTACTTCTTGGGATCAACGTAGTCAACCAGCATCGGCTGGTTCGGGTCGGTCAGATTGACGCGGCGTACAGCGACCGTGACAATTTCGGCACCCGATTGCTCAATCGCGATACGGGTTTCATCGAAATCCTTGTATTTCCCGGTGCCAACCAGCAAACGCGACGAGAACTTTTTACCCGCGACAACAAACCCGGCGTCATCGGCTGCTGCCAAATCAGCTTCCTGCGAGCCGCCGCCAATGAAATGAACGATTTCGAATTTATCGCCATCAATCAGCGGGGTATCGCCATAAGCTGTCTTGGGTACGATTTCCAGATTGCGTTCGACAGCAACCTTGGTCGAGGGGATCCCTAACGATTCAAGTAAGGTCAAAACATTGGAAACATTGGCTTCCGGGACGAAAGTCTCACCGTTTAATTCGATATTCATTCTTGTCCAACGCTTTAAAATTCTACGATTGGTGCATTCGGGTATATGTAGTTGAAATAGTCATAGACGTCCATGACCTCATCCCCCCGAATACGATGAATTGTGAAGGTCTTCTCAATATCGAATTTGCTTCGACTCAAAAGGAAAACGTCACGATCTCGGTAATATACACCTTTGTAAAAATCGTTTTTCCCTACAGTCGTCTTGAGCACGCGATCTGTCAGGCATCCACTTTCGTCACAAGTTCTAAAATCGCTGGGAACCGTCAACTTCATCAGATCACTAAGAGACGCCGTCGCACCGTCTGATCGTAGATATTTCACATTGAAGTCTACATCATGAACCTCAAGGCGCCCCGTCTCAGGGTTGGATGCTTCAATCACAACATGACTATTTTGATTGGGATTCGCCCCTGTATCATTATAAAGATAAACGGTGTCTGCCGATATACCGTCAGCGGCGAGAAGACTTTTCATTGCCTTTACACGCCATCCACACGCAAGATCAGGTCGTTCAGCATCTGATGCAGATATGGCCGTCTTATAAAGGTGCTCCAAGACATACGGCAGATCTTCCGCGTGGGCTTTGTACCAGTCACTTTCCATGTCGTGATCGGTATTGCGGAAAACAAAGACGCGTGCTGCATCTACATAAGGAACATCCAGCTCTTTGGCTAACGCCTGCACCAGTGGACGCGAGAGCTCTGCAAACTTCTCCGTCTCACCCGCATCATACCAATCCTTTACGGTCAAAGCTCCATAGGTAACAAACCCAATAGCCACAAACGTGCATGCCGCCAACAAGACTTTCCACTTTGATGGTAATAAACGCCTCATAAACCTGTCTCACGTTAATAAGTTATATTCACAACAATAATATACTATCTGAAGAAAGGTTGCATTTAGTTCTAACGTTGCCTGTCAACGTGAAAGTGTTATAAAAGCTGCACAAAATGTTGGGCATGTGGGAACGAATGACGAAACCCGTCTACATTCAAAATGAGCCGAATTTGAACCTGTCAGGGTACATCCGCGAGGATTCCTTGGGCGCGGGAACACTCAATCGATCAGGAAGACTGTTACAATGACAGCACATCCCGTGTCGTTCGTGTTATCAGCCGTTCAAGCTCCCCTAAAGGCGGTTCGGTTGACTGGAATGAGCACGCCCAACAAGAAGATTCTGGTATTCTTATCGATGCTGGGGCATATACGCACATATCGGTTGCGATCTTTGAGGTCCATCTGTCCAATTTTTAAAAGCGGAATGCCTTCAGACATCATTCTTACGTCTCGAAAGCTGCAAACGGCATGATCTACGGGTTTGGCTCCCAGAGCTATATACACGTTATATCCACGCCCTGGATGCCATGCGCGGATTGATCCACTCACCATCATAAAAGATATCGAAATGAGCAAGTTCAACATCGACAATGACGCCATTCGCCAGCTCGCCGAGCTGCTTGACGACACCAAGCTGACCGAAATTGAAGTTGCCGCTGGTGACAACCGCATTCGCGTTGCCCGTCAGGGCACCATGGTTGCCGCCGCACCGGCAGCAGCCCCGGTTGCAGCAAGCGCACCTGCTGCAATTGCAGCACCGGCCGATGCAGGCGCCCATCCGGGTGCTGTCAAATCACCAATGGTCGGTGTGGTCTACTTTGCACCGGAACCGGGTGCAGCACCTTTCATTTCGGTCGGTTCGTCCGTTACCGAAGGTCAGACTCTTATGCTGATCGAAGCAATGAAAACATTCAACCCGATCCGTGCGCCGAAATCCGGCAAGGTGTCCCAGATTCTGGCCACCGACGGCCATCCGGTCGAATATGACGAACCGCTGATCATTATTGAATAAGCCGGGGCAATAACCGCATGTTCGACAAAATCCTGATTGCCAACCGTGGTGAAATCGCGCTGCGTATTCAGCGCGCCTGCCGCGAAATGGGCATCAAAACTGTCGCGGTGCATTCGACCGCCGATGCAGACGCAATGCATGTCCGCTTGGCCGACGAATCGGTCTGTATCGGACCGCCCGCATCCAAAGACAGCTATCTTAACGTTCCTGCCATCCTGTCGGCCGCCGAAATCACCGGGGCAAACGCCATCCATCCGGGATATGGTTTCCTGTCGGAAAGTGCCGACTTCGCATCGATGGTTGAAGAACACGGCTTTACCTTTATCGGTCCGACGCCAGAACACATCCGCACGATGGGTGACAAGATCACCGCAAAACAGACTGTGGAAAAGCTTGGTATTCCGGTTGTTCCGGGGTCCGACGGCGAAATCACGACGGTCGAAGAGGCGCGTAAATGTGCCAATGAAATCGGCTATCCGGTGCTGATCAAGGCATCTGGTGGTGGTGGTGGCCGCGGCATGAAAGTCGTAGAGCGCGACGAAGACCTTGTTGATGCCTTTTCCATGACCCGTAAGGAAGCATTGCAGAACTTTGGCAATGCAGCCGTTTACATCGAAAAGTATCTCGGCAAGCCGCGCCACATCGAACTGCAGGTGATTGGCGACACGCATGGCAATGCCGTGCATCTGTTCGAACGTGACTGTTCGTTGCAGCGTCGCCATCAGAAGGTTCTGGAAGAAGCACCTTCACCGACCTTAACGCCCGAAGAGCGCCAGCGTATCGGCACCACGGTCGCCAATGCCATGATCGGCATGGGCTATCGCAATGCCGGCACGATCGAGTTCCTCTATGAAAATGGCGAGTTCTATTTCATTGAAATGAACACCCGTCTTCAGGTCGAACATCCGGTCACGGAAATGATTTCCGGCGTTGACCTTGTCCGCGAACAGATCCGCGTCGCAGCGGGTCTTGAGCTGTCGTTCAAGCAGGAAGACCTTGAAATCCACGGCCATGCGATTGAATGCCGCATCAATGCCGAGGACCCGGAAACTTTCGTTCCGTCACCGGGCAAGATCAAGGAATACCATGCACCGGGTGGTTTGGGCGTGCGTGTCGATAGCGGAATTTACACCGGCTATTCGATCCCGCCCTATTATGACAGCATGATTGCAAAACTGATCGTGCATGGTCGTGACCGCGAAGAATGCATGATGCGCCTGCGCCGTGCGCTGGCGGAATATGCGATTGGCGGGATTAAAACCACCATTCCGCTGCATCAAAAGCTTCTTGCCAACCCGGACATCCAAAAAGGGGATTACGACATCCACTGGCTGGAAAAGTTCATGGGCATGAAATAAGCAATCAATCGATTGCCACGAAAAGCGGGGACCTTTCAGGTTCCCGTTTTTTTATGATCTGCCGTCATTCGCCAGATAAATCATGCAACTTTCATTTGTCTTGCCAACGATTGGCATCAAATATTTAATCAAAGGCGCCTAAGATGAAAAAAACATCATAACCAAACGCCTTGAACAGTCTTGTCAGGGCGAACGACCGCCACATATGTACAGTGTCGTCAGATAGACAGGACGGAAACCATTATCACTGCCATCATGTCAAACCAACTGACACCTGATCTATTGATCCGGGCATATTCTGTCGGACTTTTCCCGATGGCCGAAAGCCATGACGATCCAACCCTTTATTGGATTGATCCGGAATGGCGCGGTATATTGCCCCTTGATGGATTTCACGTGCCGCGCTCCTTGCGAAAGGCCGTGCGCAAGGGTGATTTCAAAATCCATGTTGATCGGGCTTTCCCGGATGTGATTCGCGCCTGTGCAGAACCAACTGACGACCGTGATGACACATGGATCAATGACAATATTCTCGATGCCTATTGTGCGCTTCACAAAATGGGTTGTGCACATTCCATCGAAGCCTGGAAAGACGGCCAGCTTGTCGGCGGCCTTTACGGGGTCAGTCTTGGCAAAGCCTTCTTTGGCGAAAGCATGTTTTCACGTGCGACCAACGCATCAAAAATCGCCTTGGTCCATCTTGTCGCGTTAATGCGCCAAGGCGGCTACAGCCTGCTGGATACTCAGTTCGTCAATGATCACTTAAAACAGTTTGGCGTTCTCGAAATACCACGTGAGCGGTATCGCAATGAACTCGCACAGGCGCTTGCCGGGCGGGCGAACCTTCCGTTTGAGGTCGAACCGGAATTTCTTGAACTCACACTGTCGGGCGGCGATAAATAGAAACACATTATCGTGTCTCACAGTTTAGAAGTTTGCCATCCCATGCACATCCGAGAAGCCGCCCCACGTGACAAGGATGCCATCCTTGCCATTGTCGAACCGATCCTGCGCGCGGGTGATACCTATGCGATTGATCCCAACCTGACACGCGACCAGATCGCCGATTACTGGCTGGGCGCCGACAAGACCACACTGGTCGCAGAGCAAGACGGTCAAATTCTTGGCACCTATTACATCCGGACCAATCAGGCCGGTGGTGGCGCACATGTCTGTAATTGCGGCTATATGGTTGCCCCAAACGCCAGCGGGCAAGGCCTTGCACGCAAGATGTGTGAAGACTCGCTTGTTCGGGCCAAGGGCCTTGGCTATCGCGCGATGCAGTTCAATTTCGTCATCGCCAGCAACGCCGCCGCCATTCACCTGTGGCCAAAACTCGGCTTTGAAGTTGTCGGCCGCCTGCCCGATGCCTTCATGCATCCAACACTGGGTCAAACAGACGCACTGGTGATGTATCGTAAACTTTGATCTTTTTGCTGCGTCACCAAACATAAACTGACGCCCGCCGGGCGTCCGTTTATTGATTTACCGGGAATTTTAAATTGTTTGATTATTGCTGCAAGCCCGGAAACGCCCAAATGCCCGATACGCGCAGCATATCGCGAAAAACGACAAGCTTTTCGCTGTCACTGACCTTCGATGCTGTCAAAATCAAGTGCAATCAGCGGATGAACCGGTGCATCAAGACCATATTGATCAAACGCGTCCTGAATTACTGTTTTGGCACGGCGCATGTGACTGGCACTGGTGACCAGAATGACGTCATCGGTTGTGTGCCGATTCAAAAGGTTTGCGATATTAAGCATATTTCCGACGGTGTCTTTTGATTTGTCCTCGACCATGATCCGGTCACGATCAACGCCCTGCTCAACCAGCCAGCGCATCATCATATCGCCTTCGGTTACGCCGGATTTCGGCTGACCGCCGGTGACCATCACACGGGCGGTCGGATTTGCTTTGGCCGCTTTCAGACCGATTTCAAGACGCTGCATCAAAGGGTCACGCATTGTACCGTCTTCGGCAAGCGCATAGCCCAGAATGACGATGGTCGATTTTTCACCCAGAACCGGTACATCCTGATTGGGGGCTTCGGCCATATTAGCATCGGCGCGCAGGAAGCGTTTGCGGTAAGCATCTGCATTGTCGCGGTCAATCCCAGCCATCGCATCCATATAGTTGCAATACTGATCATCATCGCCACGGATATGCGCCAGTGCTGCCAGCCACGTATAAGCATCAAAGGCATGCGGATCGACACGGGTAATGCCGATATAGGTCTCCGCCGCCTCGTCGAGCTTCTTTTGCAAAATACGGGCTGATGCAATCGCATAACGCAGATCAATCCGTTCGGGTGCCAGTTTGGACGCCTCGGCAAAGGCCTGTTCGACAACATCATATCGCCCATGCAAGGTGATGCCCTTGAACACCTCGGCCTCGGCTTTTTTAATGTCGCCACCCGACCAGTAATAATGCATTCCCGTATCAACCAGTTCACGGATACGGGCACCTTCCGTGGCATCGGCCGCCATTGCCGGGGCAAAGGCAGCCCCCGCCAACATCAGCGATACACCAAAACCAGCTGCCATTCTTTTTATTGTCATTTTTATTCTCATACTGTGAAGCCAACCAAACGCAGCAGGACAATCCAAGCATGAAAAATACCTTTTGAATACCACAATGTTACATATTTATGACAATTCTAGGTTTTTCGAGGGATTGGTATTTATTGGTATTTCTTTAAAGATACCAATTATCTCTGGACTATAGAAAAAGGGCGGGTCCCTTCTGGCACCCGCCCTTTTAAATTCAATGCATCACTCTACCTTGATCAGAACAGGAAGCGCACCCGCAATGTACCTTCGATTGCAGCCAGTTCCTTGCGCACGCCAAGGCCCGGTTTGATTTCCTCGTCGACTTCGACGACGACATACCCAACCCCCCCTTCGGAGCGCAAGTACTGGCCACTGATGTTCATGCCGCGCGTTGAAAACACGTCGTTGATTTTCGACAGAACACCCGGAACGTTGCGATGAATGTGCATGAAACGGGTATGAGTGCGGTCCTTGACCGGAAGGGAGACTTCCGGGAAGTTTACAGCCCCCAATGTCGAACCATTATCGGAATATGTGATCAGCTTATCCGCAACTTCAAAGCCGATATTTTCCTGTGCTTCCTGCGTCGAACCACCGATATGCGGGGTCAGGATCACGTTGTTCATACCGCGCAGCGGACTTTCGAACTGTTCATCCTTACCTGCCGGTTCAACCGGGAACACGTCAAGCGCCGCACCGGCCAGATGACCACTTTCAAGGGCAGCAGCCATATCTTCGATCACAATAACATTGCCGCGTGCCGCATTGATCAGATGTGCTCCAAGCTTCATTTTGCCGATCTCAACTGCCGTGATCATGTTTTTGGTCTGATCATTGGCCGGAACATGCAGTGACACCACATCCGATTGCGCCAGCAATTCATCCATCGATGTGCACGTGGTTGCATTGCCCATGGCAAGCTTGTTGATCACATCATAGTAAATGACGTTCATGCCAAGCAATTCTGCCAGAACTGACAGCTGCGAACCGATATGACCGTAACCAATAATGCCAAGCGTCTTGCCGCGTGCCTCATAGGACCCTTTGGCATTTTTCAGCCAGCCCCCCGCATGGGCAGCAGCATTACGCTGCGGAATACCGCGCATCAACATGATGATCTGGCCCAGAACCAATTCAGCCACCGAACGGGTGTTTGAATAAGGCGCGTTAAAGACCGGAATACCACGCATGGCAGCCGCCTTCAGATCGACCTGATTGGTGCCAATACAGAAACAACCGATTGAGGTCAGCTTGCCTGCTGCGTCGATAACTTCTTCGGTCAGTTTGGTGCGAGAACGGATGCCCAGAAAATGCGCTTCGGAGACAACGGATTTCAATTCATCCGCGTCGAGCGCAGCAGGGTAATGGTCAACATTAGAGTAGCCGGCCTGTTTGAACATCTTTACAGCGTTTTCATGGATACCTTCGAGCAGGACGATCTTGATCTTGTCCTTCTCCAACGAAAGTTTGCTGTTCACGGCGCACCATCCTTTTCTTAAGCGAGGGCGACACGGGAAAATCCCGAGCCGTCAGTGATCGTCACAGGACAATCATGGCCCAATGGAATAGGACTTTGAGACATCTGCGTCAAAGGCTTTCCCTTGCGTAACTACGCAATGCGCCTATCTTCTGAACGCATATACCGGCTACTGCGTATAAAACTGGCCACCCGTTGCGATCAGAATACAAGTCAGGGGACTGCAACTTGCCCGCCGAAATCAAGACCATCACCGATATCCATGAAATCGGGCAAGCCCAATGGGACAAATGCGCTGGTTCTGACAATCCCTTTGTCAGCTTTGCATTTTTATCGGCCATGGAAGACAGTGCCTCAACCTGCGCTAAAAATGGCTGGCAACCCTTTCACCTTTTACTTAAAAACGAAGATGCTCTGGTGATCGGAATCGTTCCGCTCTATGTCAAGGCACACTCCTATGGGGAGTATGTTTTTGATTGGGCTTGGGCCGAGGCCTATGAACGTGCCGGCGGTCAATATTACCCCAAACTGCAATCAGCCGTCCCCTTCTCACCGGTCCCCGGCCCCAGGTTGCTTGTGGCAAACGATCATCCCGACCCCGACAGTGTGCAGCGCATGCTGATTGAAGGCCTTTCGATGCTGCCCGAAAAGCTGGGCATGGCGACCTTGCATGTCACCTTTTGCAGTGATGACGAAAGCAAACAGATGCGCGACGCCGGGTTCCTGACACGCACCGGTTTGCAATATCACTGGCATAATCGCGGTTATCAGACCTTTGACGATTTCTTAGGCGCGCTAAATTCGCGCAAACGCAAAAACCTGCGCAAGGAACGCAAACAGGTTCTTGAAGCGGGATATACGTTCAAGGCCCTGCGTGGCGATGACCTAAAGCCCGAACATTGGGACAGATTTTACCATTTTTATCGCGATACATCGGACCGAAAATGGGGGCAGGCATATCTGACCCGGCAGTTCTTTGAATTGCTGCATGAACGGTTGCGCGACAGAACGGTTTTGGTGGTGGCATTCCATGACGACGAAATGGTCGCCGGCGCGCTGAACCTGATCGGGACCGAAACCCTTTATGGGCGCAACTGGGGCACAATGGACCGCGCCCCGCTTTTACATTTTGAAACCTGTTATTATCAGGCAATTGATATCGCGATTGAACACGGCCTGAAAACGGTCGAAGCAGGTGCTCAGGGCGAACATAAAATCCAACGTGGCTATGAACCGGTCATCACCCACTCCGCCCACCTGATCGCCGATCCTGGCCTGCGCCGTGCGGTCGCGCAATTCCTAGCTCAGGAAAAAGATCACATCGCACAGGATCAAGAATTCATTAAATCCGAACACAGCCCGTACCGGCAAGATCAAGGGTAATTCGACCACCAAAAGTCGGTCATAAAAAAAGCGCGGAATGAAATCCGCGCCCAGATTGCTGACAAAGTCCTCGCCATTGGCGGGGACTTTTGATTCAATAGGGTATGCTTAAGAAGAAGACATCCCATCAGGAAGAACTTGAGATGGTGACCTTGTCATCTCTGGTGCCATCGGATCATCTGCTGCGCAAGATCGACGCGGTGATCGATTTCAGTTTCATTCATGACCGAGTTGCGCATTTGTATTGCGCCGATAACGGGCGTCCGGCACTTGATCCGGTGTTGTTATTCAAGATGCTGTTTGTCGGCTATCTGTTTGGCATTCGCTCGGAACGCCAGTTGATGCGCGAGATCGAGGTCAATGTAGCCTATCGCTGGTTCCTGCAGCTTCGCCTGACCGACAAGGTGCCCGATGCCAGCACGATCAGCCAGAACCGTCGCCGTCGGTTCAATGACAGCGATATCTGTCAGGAGATTCTCGACGAGATTGTCGAACAGGGGATCCGGGCGGGGCTTGTCGATGGCACCGTCCTCTATAGCGACAGTACCCATCTCAAGGCCAATGCCAACAAGAACCGTTTCGACCGTCAGGTGGTCGAGAAGTCACGTGCCGACTACCTTGCCGCCCTTGATGCTGATATTGCCCGGGACCGAGCCGGTCACGGCAAGAAGAGAAGGACCGTCAGCCTGTTACCAAAGAGACGAAGGTCAGCCGCACCGATCCCGACAGCGGCTATATGGTGCGCGATGGCAAGCCCAAGGGCTTTTTCTATCTCGATCACCGAACTGTGGACAGCGCCCATGCCCTGATCACGGATATCCATGTCACGCCGGGCAATGTCCATGACAGTATTCCCTATCTGACGCGCCTGGACAGGCAGCGCGCCCGGTTCGGCTTCGATGTACGGGCAGTCGGCCTGGATGCGGGATATGCCACAGCAGGGATCGCCAGAGGATTGGAAGACAGGGAGATTGAGGGGGTGATCGGCTATCGCCGTCCGACCCATCGCAAGGGCTATCTGCGCAAGCGAGACTTTGAATATCTGCCCGGGATCGATGGTTATCAATGCCCGCAAGGAGAAATCCTCAAATACAGCACCACCAACAGAACCGGATATCGGGAATACAAAAGCAGCCCGAAGGTCTGCAAAACCTGTCCGTTGCGTGATGCCTGCACGCAAAGCCGCAATCACACCAAGGTCGTCACACGCCATATCTGGCAGAAGAGTTTTGAGAAGATCAACGCCAACCGGCTCAGCCCGTGGGGCAAGCGGATATATGAGCGCCGCAAGGAAACGGTAGAGCGCAGTTTTGCAGATGCCAAGCAACTGCATGGCCACCGTTACGCACGCCTGCGCGGCCTGCGCAAGGTACGCGAGCAGTGCCTTTTGGCGGCAACCGCCCAGAACATCAAGAAGATCGCCCTGATACTGACGCGCAACGGGGCTTTTTGTGACGTTGTTTTGTTGGCTGTCGCGCATAAATCCGGCGCTATCCTGCGGCCACCAAAAAAACATCTCTCGCCCCTAAAACAAAACCCCGCCTCAAAAAGGCGGGGTTCGTCAACAGTCTGAGCGCGGAATGAAATCCGCGCCTTTTCCTATGCATTGATGTTTGGGACTAAACGGTCCGAACGTCGTCAAGGAAACCGGTTACATGGCTTCGCAACTCGTCGTTGGCGGCCGCCAATCGACCGACACTGTCAAGCTGACCGTTGGATAGGTCCCCGCTTTCCGTTGTGGCATCTGCAACGTTCTTAACGGCATCAGTGATTGCGTTATTGCCATTGGCCGCCCCCTCGACACTGCGTGAGATTTCCTCTGTTGCAGCCCCTTGTTCTTCGACAGCACTGGCAACCACCGACATCAGTTCATCAATTTTGTGAATGGTATCAGCAAATCCACGCACGGCTTCGGACGCGGCACCAGTTTCACTTTGCATTTCAGAAATTTTTGCTGTGATTTGCTCTGTGGCCTTAACGGTTTGTGATGCGAGGTTTTTAACCTCACCGGCAACAACAGCAAATCCTTTGCCGGCTTCACCGGCACGGGCAGATTCAATGGTCGCATTCAGTGCCAGCAGGTTGGTTTGGTCAGCAATATCGCTAATCAGGTTAACCACCTCACCCACACTTTGCGCGGCATCGTTGAGCTTCGCGACGCGTTCGTTGGTGCGTTCGGTTTCATCAACGGCCATCTGCGTGATTTCAGTAACACGCGCAATTTGCGCCGAAATCTCGGAGATGGAGGCCGAAAGTTGTGCGGTTGCAGATGCAACCGTCTCAAGATTGGTTGAGGATTCCTCAGCCTGTTCCGACACATTCTGCGCATCATGATTGGCCCGCACCGCATGGGACGACAAGGTCTCGGACGCAGAGCGCACTTCATCCAGTGCTTTATTCACGGACGTCAGGACGTCTTGGATTTTCTCGTCAAAGCCAGCAGCCAAAACACCCATGCGCTTGCTGCGCTCGACCTGACGTTCGGCTTCGACTTTTTCCTGCTCGGCCATACGCGCCCGTTCGCGGGCATTTTCACGGAAGACTTCGAGAGATTTGGCCATCGCCCCGACTTCATCAGCCCGTTTCATGTCCAGAATTTCGATGTCAAGATTACCGGACGCCAAACTGCCCATGGCGTCTGTCATTTTGCGGATTGGCGTTGCAATCATGCGAGACAATGTCCCGCCGAACAGACCAGCCATCGCGATCAACAAAATGACCCCGACGCCCAATGTGATCTGGAAAATATTCATCGCCTGTGCGACCTGTGCTTCAACGTCGAGGACGAGTTGATCAATGTTCTTTGCCAACTCATCAGCAAGCAAGCTGACCTCGTCTGCCAAAGCACGGGGCTCACCGGATGCCTCAATTGCGCGCGCATGGTTGACGGTTAAATAGTGATGCATCAGCTTGGCCTGCTCGGCAGCGATTTCTTCCCACCGATCAATTGCCCCATCCATCTGTTCTATCAAGTTGGCGATTTCAGGGTTTATGGTTCCATATCCTTTGAGAACATCTGTTCGGATATCAATTTCCTGAAGCAATTCCTCGTACCCTTCCAAACCTTCTCGATCGCCAGTGGTCAGAAAGTAAATAAGCTCCTGACGTGCTTGAAGGTATGAGCGGTCAAGGCCGCGATAATCGCGTTCGAACTCAGACAAGTAATCACG
Source organism: Thalassospira sp. Z349TD_5 (assembly GCF_056173045.1). Taxonomy (NCBI): domain Bacteria; kingdom Pseudomonadati; phylum Pseudomonadota; class Alphaproteobacteria; order Rhodospirillales; family Thalassospiraceae; genus Thalassospira; species Thalassospira sp. Z349TD_5. The sequence continues at coordinate 1,599,873 of NZ_CM149654.1, read as the reverse complement.
CTGTTCGTTTGCGCCCTCGACCTTCATGGTCGCAAATATGCCCGCAGCAGCAACCATTAGAATAACTGCAATCATCACGGCAAAACAGGTTGTCAGTTTTGCTGGAATCGAAAGATCCTTGAAAAAATTCATCACACTTCTCCCTACTGGCTACTGCGACGTGCAAGTTCGTTCAGATTGACTTCGATGGTCACAGCCCCGATTGGTTTACGCTCTTCGTTGCTCATGGTCATGCTGAGCTGCGAGCGCCACGTGTCAAAGTCTTCATTATATTCCGCCTCATCAATAAAGACGGCGTCAGGTCCATTCGGGAATGTGTTCTGAAACTTCGCTTCGTCACCCTGCCAGAAATCTGAGGTGATGGAGCTTTGCCCCACATTCAGGCCGACAGCGTCCATGACAAAAATTTCAGCAAGCAAGCCGCCCGACCTTGCCTGGACCTGTGTCAGATAGCCAGAGAGCGGATTGGTAACGATTGCAGCGACGAGAGGCTGATCTTCGGCTTCACGCTCTTCACGCCATTGCTTGTCGGCAGTATCGATCTTTTCCTGCGTCAAATCTTTTCGTAGGCGGTTCTGAGAGTTGATCGATAAAGAGACAACCGGGTTGGCAAGCCATTCACGCGCGTCCTGAATAAACTTGTCCGTAATAAGTTCCGATGGATCGCCGGGGAGTTCCGATTTGGCAAAGGAAACTTGCGGCAAACACAGGAACCCTGCGGCAATAATTCCCGAACAAAACACATTTTTTAGAGACTGCATCGACCCCACTCCTACACCAAAATCGCCATCGCATGAAAGACACTAACTCAAAGTATAGGTATTTATACTAAAGAAATTATTTTCATACAACTTTTTTGCGAAAAGGCAGAACAGAGAAAACGTAAAAGACAGCATTACACATGTCTTGGTTGTTGTTTGGATCATCACAAAACAACAAAAAATTAGTGTTCATTAAGATTAGGCAAGAAAAAAGCGGCGGATTAAACCGCCGCTGAGTTTGGTTGGGACACGAGCAAACTGCAGAAGATTACGTTGTTCCAGGCGCGAAACGCGCCCCTGCAAAGAACAACTGTCCGACATCACCTAAGCATGACGCGTGCCAACTTTTACCAAACGCAGAAAATCGCCTATTTAAGCAATTCAGAGACAACACTTCGCCCCCTCATCATGCAGATCAAACAATATTCTCCCATTTTGCAAATCTCATCTTCGCAAATTGCGAATATCATTATTTGCATTTTGCAATGTTATGTCTGTGAAAACTGATATCACCAGAGGACAATCTTCCCGCTACTTCTTCCGTTTTTTCTTTCTATCGCCGAAATTGAGCAAAGCTGGCGCGTGCTCAATAATTTCTTCGAGGATTTCCTTGGCCGTATCGAGATCATCACGCGCAGAATCATCAAGCTGACTGATATAACGCGGATCAGAAATCATGCGCTCTGCCTCATAAAGCGTTCGAAGTTCGCTTTGAAACATTTCGCGCGCCCCAAGAGGCAACACAGTCTTTGCACTCATAACAAAGAAGAATTTCAGACTGGTTTTAATCACAATGCGCAACATCACGACTTGAAGCTTATGAAACTGCTCTTCTAACTCTTCTTTTTTGGGATGCTTTTCAAGCTTGGCAAACCGCTCCGAGATCACCAGTGACAGCGCCTTAAAGTTATCAACCTCTTCGCGAAACGGGCGATACCCCGTAACATCAGATTTACTTGCCTGACGTTCAAGCTCGTCAGCCAATGCAACCAGTATGCGTGCACGATGCTCAAGCCAAGACAGGAACTCTTCGACCTGATCTCGATATTTTCTTTGAGTAGATTGGTTCATTTTATTTTGGCGTCTTTATAAATTGGTACCCGGGCTCGTATCCCAGGCACCAACGTAACCTGCCATTCATTAACAACAAGCACAAAAAGACTTATTCAGCTTATCAATCAGCTAACTCAGGATCTTTTTCCTGAAGCTTACCACCCGGCGCACCATCCGGATACTTAAAGACAACAGCGTCATCTTCTATATCGACCAACACAGCACCACCTTTTGAAAGCTTGCCAAACAGAAGCTCCTCAGCCAGCGGCTTCTTGACATGCTCTTGAATGACCCGGCCAAGAGGGCGCGCACCAAAGGCAATGTCATAGCCGCGTTCTGCCAGCCATGTTCGGGCTGCTTCGGTAAGCTCAATGGAAACATTCCGGTCTTCAAGCTGAACTTCAAGCTGCAGAATGAATTTATCGACCACCATTTTGACGACATCGGCTTTCAGATTGGCGAATGGAATGACCGCATCAAGACGGTTGCGGAATTCCGGACTAAAGGTGCGCTTGATTGCCTCTTCATCCTCACCAATACGCATTTCGCGCTTAAACCCGATCGGTGGCTTGGCCATATCGGATGCGCCAGCATTGGTTGTCATGACCAGAACGACATTCCGGAAATCAACGGTTTTGCCGTTATTATCGGTTAGCTTCCCGTGGTCCATCACCTGCAACAGGATATTGAACAAATCAGGATGGGCTTTTTCGATTTCATCAAGAAGCACAACGGCATGCGGATGCTGATCAACAGAATCGGTCAACAAACCACCCTGATCAAAGCCGACATAGCCCGGAGGCGCACCGATCAAACGTGAAACGCTGTGGCGTTCCATATATTCTGACATGTCAAAGCGAATGAACTCAATCCCCATGACATTGGCAAGTTGCTTGGTGACCTCGGTCTTACCAACACCGGTTGGACCAGAGAACAGGTAACTGCCAATCGGCTTTTCGGGTTCACGCAAGCCAGCACGGGCCAGCTTAATCGCACTGGCAACCGATTCAATTGCACCGTCCTGACCAAACACCACGGTTTTAAGGTCACGTTCAAGATTGGCAAGCGCCTTGCGATCATCGGTCGAAACCGATTTTGGCGGGATGCGGGCGATCTTGGCGACAATTTCTTCAACGTCACGTTTGCTGACGGTTTTTTGCGCTTGCTCGGCGCAACCAGCATCCGCGACGCACCAACCTCGTCAATCACATCAATCGCACTGTCGGGACGCTTACGGTCATTGATATAGCGCGACGCCAGCTCCACCGCAGAGCGAATGGCTTCGTTGGTGTATTTGACCTTGTGATGCTCCTCATAATAGGGCTTGAGGCCCTTGAGGATTTTGATTGTGTCTTCCGGGGATGGTTCTTCGACATCAATTTTCTGGAACCGGCGCACAAGCGCCCGGTCCTTTTCAAAATGACCCCGGAATTCCTTATAGGTCGTTGACCCGATGCATCGCAGCGTCCCGCTTGCCAAAGCAGGCTTAAGCAGATTGGACGCATCCATCGCTCCGCCCGACGTTGCACCGGCACCTATCACGGTATGAATTTCATCAATAAACAGTACGGCACCGTCGTAATCTTCGAGCTCTTTGACAACGGCCTTAAGGCGTTCTTCAAAATCACCGCGATAACGCGTTCCGGCGAGAAGTGCGCCCATATCAAGCGAGAAAATCGTCGCATCGGCCAGAACTTCGGGCACGTCACCATCATTGATCCGGCGCGCCAAGCCCTCTGCGATGGCAGTTTTGCCAACGCCGGGATCGCCGACATAAAGCGGATTGTTTTTCGTACGACGGCACAGCACCTGAATGGTACGCTCGATCTCGCTTTGGCGACCGATCAGCGGATCAATTTTCCCGTTTTGCGCTTTGACATTCAAGTTCACGCAATAGGCCTTGAGCGCTTCGCCCTCGGCTGGTCCGGTTTCATCGCCTTCTGGCGACAGGCCGGATACGGCTTCTTCGTCAGCACCACGCGGGATGCGACGCTCATTGAGCTCAGACGCCTTGGCGATGCCGTGCGAAATGTAATTGACCGCATCAAGTCGCGTCATATCCTGAAGCTGCAGGTAGTAAACAGCATGCGATTCACGTTCGGAAAACAGCGCGACAAGTACATTTGCGCCGGTGACTTCTTCGCGCCCCGAAGATTGAACATGAATGGCTGCACGCTGAATAACACGCTGGAACCCGGCTGTGGGTTTCGGATCGACAAGACGCGCACTGATCAGACCGGAAAGTTCACTGTCGGCGAACTCCAAAAGGTCGGCGCGCAGGCGATCAACATCAACCCGGCAGGCTTTTAAAACGGCAAGTGCATCCTGATCCTCGGTCAAGGACAGAAGAAGATGTTCGAGCGTTGCATACTCGTGCCGACGCTCAGACGCATAGGCGAGCGCACGATGCAGGCTTTCCTCAAGATTGCGCGATAGCATACGTCACTCCTTCTCTAAGGTGCACTGCAATGGATGCTGGTTCTGACGCGCCAGATCCATGACCTGATTGACCTTGGTTTCCGCAATTTCGTAGGTGAAAACACCACAGACCCCGACACCCTTTTGGTGGACCTGAAGCATGATTGCGGTAGCTTCTTCCCGACCCTTCTCGAAAAACCGTTCCAGCACGTGAACAACAAACTCCATCGGAGTATAATCGTCGTTTAACAACAGTACCTTGTACAACGACGGCTTTTTCGTTTTAGGCCGCGTTTTGGTAACGATCCCTGTATTCGGCAGATCAGTGCCGTCATTATCCTGTTCAGTCATCGTCTAATTACCGGAACCCTTATTTCCTGCATGAACTCCATGATAGGTCATTGCCTGTCTCTTTCAAAGGCCGCAGCACATTTTGTGGCGACTAATTTATTGTCTATCCAGAATTCATGTAAGCCGTGAATGTTCCGCTGCAAGATCAAGGAACAAACTTCCTTATTTTATATTGGATAATACGGCGCAAAACGGCCAAAAGATCTTATTCTTGGCAAATAAAAAGGCGGGCACAGCCAACTGCCATGCCCGCCTTTTCCGGCGAATAGAAAGATCTAGATTATTTCATGCCAGCATTTGCAGCCTTGTTCATTGCCGAAAAACTATCCGAAAGTGCTGAAAACATCATTTCCTGAACTTTCTCACCCTCGGCCAAACCACTTTCAACGCAACGGTTGAGAATACGCGAATTGACCTCTTGAATATCTGACAGACTTTCAGCTTTTGAAAGTGCCTCAATATCAGCCTGCGATGCATCCATCTCGCGCTGAGCCCAGGAAACCAGCTCAGTCCCAACACCACCACTTTTTTCCATCAGCGCGGCTGATGCGTGCCAGATTTCTTCAAGGTTTTTCTGCTGCGTTTCCACCAGCTCTTCGTACTGGGCAACAACCCGTGACCCGGCACCGGAAAAAACATCAGACTGACCGGTCATTGTTTCAAACATTCTTGAAAAGGCCTCATTTGCGGCCGAAAGACTGTCTTCAAAGGCGTCATTGCTGGCCGTGAAAATCGCATCGACTTCAGGGGTTTTCCACATATCGAAAAACTTTTCCATCGCATTGGTATCCATAAACATCGCACCCATGCCAAAAACATCGCTTGGTGCATCTTCGGGGGCCTTTTTTGCCGCGGGCTTGGGCGAGGATGCCGTTGCAGGTGCCTGCGATTCTTTTTGGGGCACTAACTTTGGTGGTGAGCTTGGTGTTACCGTTTTCTGTGTCGTTGACGCTTTAGATGAGGAGGCTTGGGCCTTCGCGGACGCAGCCGTTTTCTTGGGCGCGGTTACCTTGGCATCGGCCGGCTTGGCCGCCGCCGCAGATTTGGTTGTCTGAGTCACGGTACTGACCTTTTCTGCTTTGGGGGACGGTTTGGATGCAGCCATTTTTTTTGACACCGGCTTTTTAGCCGCAGCACTTCGTGCCGCACCAGACTTCGCGGCCGGTTTTGCCGCAGATTTAACTGGCTTGCTCTGCTTTGAAGCGGGAGATGATGTTGCAGGTGCCTTGGCGCGGGTAGCGGTCGTTAACGCCCCAGCGGGGCTGGCTTTAACCTCAGCACCGGTGCTTGCATCAACCTTTACCACCGACGCAGAGTCGGGCGTATTCGCAACCGGTATTTGGTCTGCTTTCTCAGAAGATGACGCCGAACTAATCGGTTTCACATCCTCCGCAGAGTGAGCCTTGTCCTTTGGCGGCGAAGCAGCGGGTTTTGCAGAATTTTTCTCCACCGACGAGATGTCATCGGATTTCTTTGCAGCCGCTTCGATCTCAGACGAGGTCATGACCACACGTTTGGTCACAACATCGTCCTTATTCCCGGACGTCTGCGTACTTGGCGTCAACGCACTTTTTTTCGCGGCGACAGATGTTTTCTGTGGTTTTCCAGAAGCCTTCGGTTTGGAAACAGCCATTGCACCAACCTCCTGCTTATTGGGCTTTACGGCCCAATGTTATGCCGCATTGCAACATAACCCTAGATGGAACAACCCTCCAACGTCAAGAACAGTTTGGTGACAGTTGCACGAAAGGTCTTTGTGAAAACGGCCCTAACCAAGTCACCTTGAAACGCCAAGTACCGCGAAGTTTTGTAAAACAGTTTCTGTTTGCAAACCCTTAGCGCCGTACCCCGAGCCTGATGCAACAACAAAAGGCGCGCCAAAACATGACGCGCCTTTAAAAATATTGTGTCCCGACATCAGGACTTGATCAAAATCTGCGGAATTTTGACGTCAAACTTTGTTCATCGCAACGTGTTGCCTCGCACAGTGCGATAAAAATTCCGGGAGTCGGCATCTCGGTCATTCTTGCTGTAAAACGGGTCAGGCAATTTGGGGGCGTCCGCCGCTGGTGGCTGTGGCAACGCGCGCTCAATACCTGAAAGGTTGGCGAGGACCGTGGGGAACCGCAGCGCATTCAGGTTATCTTTTGCCGATGCCCAAGCCGCCAATGTGATCTGCTTGGACGAACACCCGATTGCAACCCAATAGTAATCATCGGAATGAAGGCGCAACCCATCGCGCTCCTGATAGCCAAAACCATCTGACTGAAGCGCATCGGTTAACCGTACATACGACTCCCGATCCAGTCTGTCTGTCGCTTCATCGCCGCCAAACGCACCAAGCGGAGCATTCACATCCACGTTGATCTGACTAACTTCTGCCGGACCAAACACGCGCGACACCATGTTAAATTGATCAAAACCAACTTGCGGCTGGATTTCAAAGCTGCGGACTTCTTTATAATAATCCGCGTTGTAAACAAGCCTGATGCGGCCTTCTGCCTCACCGGCAGAACATGCAACGCGCAGATCATCGGCATTAAGGTATGAGAACCAGGATGCCTTGCGTGTCAGAGGGTTTGAGATATCGCTCCCTTGTGTAAAAGCACAGCCAGCCATCAAGGATGTGGCCAAGGTCACACCGGCGATACGGCTGAAAACTGCGGGGCTAAAAGCTATCTTACTGACAAATGGGAGAATTATTTTACGCATTCGATCCTCGATTTTTTCCCGTTCTGCGGATATAACTTGAGACTGATGTGAAAATAAGGCCAATGCAAGGCCACATATGGAATGTCACGCAATCCTAACTCGTTAAACGTTTGTTTAAGCCTACGGTGCGAGACTGTTCGTATTTAGATCTTGGGGATTACCGAAAGCCGAGCCCGATACAATGCGTTTTATGACCCTGTCAGGGCCAACAACAATGGCCAAATCAACTCCGTTGCGCAGCAGTGACCGCATGCGTAGCTTTGCCGTCGCACTTATGTGCCTGACGGTGCTTTTGTGTGCGACTGTTCTTGCGCCTGCAAGTGCCGTTGCCCGAACGTATACGGCAATGGTCATTGATGGTGACACTGGCGAAGTTCTTCATGAATACCGCGCCGATCACAAAGTCTATCCAGCGTCGCTGACCAAGATCATGACGCTTTATATGCTGTTTGATGCACTCGATCACGGCAAGGTATCGCTTTCGACACCGATGAAAGTGTCCAAGCGTGCATGGGGACAGGCGCCGTCCAAACTTGGCCTTAAGCCGGGTGAAAGCATTTCGGTCAAAGACGCGATTCTGGCCCTTGTGACCAAATCGGCAAATGACATTGCCGTGGTTGTCGCCGAACACCTTGGTGGTACGGAGATCAAATTTGCGCAGATGATGACGTCGGAAGCGCGTCGCATTGGCATGACGCGTACGACGTTTCGCAATGCGTCCGGCCTCCCCAACCGCGGCCAGATGACCACAGCACGCGATATGATCAAGATGGCCGTCGCCCTTCGCAAAAATTACGGTGATTACTATCACTATTTCTCGAACTCAGAAATTCCGCTTTGGCAATCGCACTTATGGTAACCACAACAATCTTCTGGCGTCATATTATGGCACCGACGGGATCAAGACCGGCTATATCAATGCGTCGGGCTTTAACCTGGTTGCCTCGGTCAACCGCAACGGAAAACGTCTGATTGCGGCTGTCTTTGGCGGGCGCACTGCACGTACCCGTGACGATCAGATGAAAAAGCTTCTGGACCGGGCGTACCTGAAATTGAAAGAAGACGGCGAAATCATGCCGCCGCGCCCACGTTTTAGCCCGGATGAGAAAATCCTGCCTGCGGATGCGCAACTTCTGATCGCCAAACTTGAATCGCAACGTGAAGCAGAACAGCCCGGTCGCGTTGACACCCAAACCGTTGTCAGCCGTATTAAGCCCGAAACAGCCACAGATGGCTGGGCCATTCAAGTTGGCGCCTTCAGCGACCAGCGGCGTGCGCAGGAAGCGGTGCTTGCAGCGGCACGCACTGCACCGGATGTTCTGCGCCTGACCCGTGCAGCCGTTGAACAACAGACCAGCGGAACTGGCGTAGTCTATCGTGCCCGCCTGCTTGGCTTTGAAGGTGAAACAGCGGCGCGTGCCGCCTGTGCGGCACTTCGCCGTGAAAAGGTTGCATGTATCCCGGTAAATGCCGGTAGTGCGGGCTGAAGTTAGTTCAGACCAGCTCGCGTCCCAACCCCAAACACCAAAAAGGCCGTCAGAACATTCTGACGGCCTTTTTAAATAGGGCACACTTAGCGCGTATCAGAAGCGATACGATTAGTGACCGCCGCCAAGTGCAAAGAAATCATCTGACGACAATCCGCTTTTCACCAGTTGATCGGTGACTTGCGCCTTCAAACGCACAAGTCCGGCATCATCAGCAGCTTCGCAGCGTGCGACAATGGCGGGCTGCGTGTTGGATGCACGCAGCAACCACCAGCCATCATCGGTACTGACACGCACACCATCAATGCCACTAACTTCGGCACCCGCCTCGGCCAGACGCCCGCGAACTTCTTCGATCAGGTCAAACTTGCGATCATCCGGGCAATCAATCCGCGTTTCCGGTGTGTTGACGGCAACCGGCATCGCAGCCCGCCATACGGCAAGGCTTTTGCCACTTTGCACCAGAATGCGGTACAGGCGCACAGCCGCGTATGTCGCATCGTCATAACCGTAATACCGTTCGGCAAAGAAGATATGGCCACTCATTTCACCGGCAATCGGTGCTTTTTCCTCGATCATTTTGGTTTTGATAAGGGAATGACCGGTTTTCCACATGATTGCCTTGCCACCAAGCCGATTGACCTCATCAAACAATGTCTGGCTGGCTTTGACATCGGCGATGATCGCGGCACCGGGTTGGCGTGCTAAGACGTCTGCAGCATAGATCTGCAACAGCTGATCGCCCCAAAGCACATTGCCCTTGCCATCAATCACGCCAATACGGTCACCATCGCCATCAAATGCAACACCCCAGTCGGCATTGTGTTTGGCAACGGCGGCCTTAAGGTCCACCAGATTAGCCTCAACCGTCGGATCCGGATGATGGTTGGGGAACGTGCCGTCAACTTCATCAAATAGGAGATGATGCGTGCCGGGCAATTGGGCGGTTAACTTACGAACAACGTCGCCAGACGCACCATTCCCGCAATCCCAGACAATGGTCATTGGCTTTGCGACGTCGCAATCAAGCTCGGCAACAAGACGTGTTACATACCGGTCTTCGATATCAATGTCGGTAACCGACCCGGCCCCGACTTCAAAATCACCGTTTGCGGCAATCTGTCCAAGTTCCTGAATGGCTTCGCCAAACACCGATTTGCCGGCATTGAGCATTTTGAATCCGTTATAGTTTGACGGATTGTGGGATCCGGTCACCATGATGCCAGCATCGGTTTTTTCGTCATATACCGTAAAATACAGCATTGGCGTTGGCCCACGGGCGATCCGTACAACGTCACACCCGGTCGAAAGGATCCCTTCGATCAGGGCTACTGCCATTTCGGGCGAACTGATCCGACCGTCGCGTCCGACAGCAACTTTCTTGCCGCCTGACCGACGTACTTTTGTCCCAAAGGCCTTGCCAAGCGCGTTAGCGTCCGCTGCATGCAGGGTTTCCCCGACAATGCCACGCACGTCATATTCGCGGAGTACCGAACTGTCAAACGTGTATCCAGCAGATAAAGTCATATTGGTATTAGCCTCCAATTGATGCGCGCCCGACACAGGAATAGCTAAAGCCGTTTTCGGCCATTTCAGCCGGATCATAAACGTTTCGCAAATCCACAACGGTCGGATGTTTCAGCACGTCTTTGACACGGTCAAGGTCCATGCCACGGAACTCGTTCCATTCGGTCAGAACAACCATCGCATCAGCGCCATCGATGGTTTCATAAGCATTTTCGCAATAGTTTACGCCTTCCAGAAGCTTCTTGGCTTCTTCCATTGCCTCTGGATCATAGGCTTTGACCGTCGCCCCCGCCGCAATGAGGGCCGGTACGATGTCAAGACTAGGCGCGTCACGCATGTCATCGGTGTTTGGTTTAAATGCCAGCCCCAGAATGCCGATGGTTTTGCCTGCAACCGAACCACCGCACGCAGAAACAATGCGATTCGCCATCGCCTTTTTACGCGCCGCATTCACATTGACCACCGTTTCGATGATCCGAAGCGGGCTATCATATTCCTGAGCAGTCCTTACAAGGGCCAGCGTATCCTTGGGGAAACAGGACCCACCATAGCCCGGCCCCGGATGCAGGAACTTTTTGCCAATCCGGCCATCCAGGCCGATACCGCGCGCAACGTCATGAACGTCCGCGCCAACCTTTTCACAAAGATCGGCAATTTCGTTGATGAACGTGATCTTTGCAGCCAAAAACGTATTGGCGGCATATTTGATCATTTCCGATGTTTCGCGTGACGTAAACACAATCGGTGTTTCGATCAGATACAGCGGACGATACAAGTCCGACATGACTTCGCGGGCCCGTTCATCACTGGTACCGATCACGACACGATCCGGGCGCATAAAGTCGCCAATCGCCGAACCTTCACGCAGGAATTCGGGGTTTGACACCACCGCAAATTCCGCATCCGGGCGTTTTTCACGGATGATCCGTTCAACTTCACGGCCCGTTCCGACCGGAACTGTTGATTTGGTAACGATGACCGTAAATCCGTCCATCGCCTCGGCGATTTCTTCGGCTGCGGCATAAACATAGCTGAGATCAGCATGACCATCACCACGACGGGTCGGCGTGCCAACAGCAATAAACACTGCATCGGCATCTTTTACGCCAACCTTAAGGTCCGTGGTAAATGTCAGACGCCCTGCTTTGACGTTGTTTTCAACCAAAACATCCAGACCAGGTTCGTAGATCGGCATGATGCCATCTTCAAGACGGGCGATTTTTTCCACATCTTTGTCGACACAGATGACGTCAGTACCGAATTCGGAGAAACAGGCACCGGACACAAGTCCAACATATCCGGTCCCGATCATTGCTACGCGCATGGATGTTTTACCCTCGTAAAGTTATTGCCGGCCGGAACAATTCAACAGACGATCCCGGCCGGTTATAATTGAAATGAAATGATTATTCGGCTGCTTCGCCTGAAGCAAAATCATGAATAAGCTGACGAACGTCATCGCGCATGTCTTCACGCGCCAAGGCAAATGACATTGTAGCCTTCAGGAAGCCAATCTTGTTCCCGCAATCAAAGCGCTGACCTTCGAAGCGATATCCATAAAAAGGTACTTTTCCGATCATTGCCGCCAATGCGTCGGTAAGCTGGATTTCGTTACCAGCCCCGCGCGGAATGTTTTCAAGGACTTCGAAAATACCCGGATCAAGGATGTAACGACCAATTGCCGACAGTGTTGACGGGGCTTCTTCGGGCTTTGGTTTTTCAACCATGCCACATGCACTGACCAGACGGCCATTCGTACCTTCGACTTCCAACACACCATACCGCGCGGTTTCTTCGCGCGGCACATCCATGACGGCAACCATATTGCCGCCCGTGCGGCCATAACTTTCGACCATTTGCTTCATGCACGGCGTTTTCGACTGGATAAGGTCATCTGCCAGCAGAACAACAAATGGCTCATCACCCACCAACGATTTTGCACACAATACAGCGTGCCCAAGGCCCAAAGGATTGCCCTGACGGGTATAGGTGACGCGACCATTATCCGGGATCATCTCAAGTGCCTTGGCCAGCGCGTCTTCTTTCCCGCGCTCTTTGAGGATGGCTTCAAGTTCGGCAGATCGGTCAAAGTGATCTTCGATCGCACTTTTGCCACGTCCTGTCACAAAGATGAATTCTTCGATACCCGCTGCGATTGCCTCTTCGACGGCGTATTGAATCAGCGGCTTGTCAACGACTGGCAACATTTCTTTGGGCATTGCCTTGGTTGCAGGCAAAAACCGGGTGCCCATGCCTGCGACCGGGAAAACAGCCTTTTTGATTCGTTTCGACATTCAAAAATTTCCTTTTTCAACCGCTGCAGGCCAGCCCTATCAAGAACTGTCTGCATGTATGCTTTTGCCACAATTCCGGAACGGGGATCAAGCAAGCGTAAGCATAATTGACGCTAATCTTTACATAGCCGTAACAAAAGGCTTCGTGCCGCATTGAGCTGCGATGCCAGATAATCTGACCCACCATGATCGGGATGGACCGTCTTGATCTGTTTTTTATAAGCCCGATTGATCTCCTCGCGGGTTGCGTCTTTGGCAACATCAAGGATTTTACAGGCCTCATCAGCAGTCATATCACTGGTACTAGAACGCCTGTTGTCATATTGGCCACTCTCGTTTTCGTAGTGGCCGCTTCCCCCAGTATATGTGCCATTGTTACCATTGTCTGTTTTGGACCAACCTTGCCACCCCGAGCAATCGGGACGACGTTCAAAATAGGCTTCCAAAACAGCTTGGCTTTGATCAGTTGCACCGCAACATTGAACATAAAGCAACTGCAGGTCGTCAAGCTCCAAGCTGTCAAGATCTGCTCCGGCGTAGGTCCCGTTATGCACGGAGCCTTGCATTTGGCCGGTTTCGAGATCAAGCAGCATATAAAGATAATCCGTTCTGATTTCTGACGTTCTGCCGGCACCACGCCCCTGCTGGCCAAAGCCACCAGGACGGGCAGTCCGACGCGACGACGCAAATATCTTGCGTAAAAGTGGCAATAAAAAGCCTAGTTTCATCACCCTAATCAGGAACGGAACGGCGGCGGCCAAAGCCGCGACCATCGCAGCCAGCTTGCCTGTCAGCAGCATCCAGCCCGCCAGAACCACCAGCAAAGTGATGGTCACAATCATGCCAATTTTGCGAATTTCTTTTGGTTCCGCCTCGGTCATCCAGCGAATGAAGAACCCAACACCGACAAACAGCGCAATACCAACCAACAACCATTGCATTATGGTTTTTTCCGCAATTGATTGCCTAGCAACAACACGTCATTTGATCTGGTTTTTTTCTGATAAACAGCAAGTCCGTCTTGCCCGCCAACGGCATAACTTGCCACCGCACCAAGTAAATCACGCAGTTTTTGGACGGCACTGGCATCAAACTGCATAAAAGCCCCATCGGTAATCCGCGCAATTTCCCCAAACGCAAATTGCGCCTTACGATCAAAGCCTTCCTGAAACATGAATGCCTTTACCCCCTTAAGCGCCAGTTTACCGGCAATTGGAGCCAGATCATCGGGGTTTTCTTCGATACAGTCGCCGACATATATCAAGGCATCGATCTTCTTATTTTCGGCTTCACGTTCAACATGGGCCAATACACGCTCGATCTGGGTATGCCCGGCGCGACAACTTACTTTGGTCATGTAAGTGCCAAATGCTGCCGCGTCGCGGCACCAGCCACTTGCCTTACATTCAGAAATTCCGCGAAAGAAAACAAGTTGGATATCAAGTGCACCAAGCCCCGATACGGCGTCAAACATTTCTGCCTGCAGCATCGTGGCACTGTCCCAGCTTGGCTGGCGGCTGGCGGTTGCATCCATGGCAAAGATCAGCCGCCCCTGTGCCGGGCCTGCTGCAGGCGCCCGCACAGAAAGATCACGCGCCTTACTCAGAAAGTCCGCGACGTCTTGCTTATTGGATGTTTCCGCGACGATGTTTTTGCGTACCAAGTAAAATCTACCAGTTCAGCTTGTCGATCAGACACCATGATGTGCCCCTAAAGATATAGGTTGCAACCGATCAGATCGGCAACTCTTCACCATCGGACGGTTTGAATCCGATCACTTCAAGCAAGGAACGGACTTCCTGACGGGCTGCCATATGCGACATGCTCATCGGGATACCCACACCCTTTTCGCGCAGATCCAAAAGGGTCAGCCCTTTGAGGAACAATTCACGATAAATCACACGTTCGCCAAAGCCCGGTGCCGGACGGAACCGAATGCGCCCTGCGAGCTTTTCAACAATTTCCGCGATATCGCGTTTGTTGCGCGCATCAAGATGTGAAAGACGGTTGCGCATAACAATCCAGTCAATGGTCCCACCGTCAATACCAGCACGACGTTTACGGGCATCCCAGACCATTTCGGCATAGATGCTTGGCCCTTTGATATCCAATGTATCCGGATCAATCCGTGCGAGCATATCAAGGTCGATAAAACTGTCGTTGATAGGTGTAATCAACGTATCGGCACAGGCATGCGCCAGACGTGACAGGTAATTGTCACTGCCCGGGCAATCCATAACGACAAAGTTGCATCCGACGACCATTTCGCCCAAGGCATTCGTAAACCGGTCACGCTCATCAAGTTTGGCCTCGTTGCCATCGGAAACTTCGCTGCGATAAATCGGGCGATGTTCGGGCGTGGGCAATTTCAAACCTTTTTTGGCGTTGAACGCTGTGCGGTTCTCGATATAGCGGGTCAGTGTTCCCTGACGCGCATCGATATCAAGTGATCCGACCGTAAAGCCCATTTTCATCAGGGAAACGATCAGATGCATCGCCGTTGTCGATTTGCCCGATCCCCCTTTTTCATTGCCGATAACAATTACATGGGCGCGGTTGGACTGCGGTTGTTTATCTGTCGCAGTCTGCTGGCCTGCGCTGTCCCCGCCTGCGCTGGTCTCTTGCACCGTCATGGCTGTTTGCTCCGTTATTCAGGCATCTTGATATTGTCCCCAAGTCCAATCTTCCCAAAGAGCCACTTTGTCCCCAAAAATCAAGGATAAAAGAAACCTGTCAGCATGACATCCTTGGACTGACCGTCAGCACAAAACTCATTCACATCATCGCGCGCATCGTCTGGATATCTTGAGGAAGCGCTTCGCATCCCCAATCTTAACCGGTGAAACACTCTGCTGTTAGTGCTTTTGCTTGTATTTCACGGTCATACCGGCTGTCGATGCAATCACATCAATGAGTCTCTGACCCTAGCCAACTTAACAACACAAAGGTAAAGATAAGGGTAGCGCAAAATATAGATGCGCCTGAAAAACATATTGAAAGGACGCAAAGTGCAGTATCGGGGGGCTTTGATTGGTGGCGTTTTGGGTAGCCTTCTGATCGCAACCATGCAATGTGCATCCGCGCAGCAAGTTGGCGGTTTTGAACAGGTCCCCGAAGACCAGATCCCGATGGAATTTGCGTCAAAAGCGGACGGCAAAAACGTCTTCCTGCGCCAGTACCGAGACAACAGCACCGTCTTCGTCGGTCGCTGGTTTGCTCCGCGTACGGCAAAAGAACAACCGCAATCGGCAAGTGATCTGTATCTGGAAACCGTCTTTACGACATCTTCTGCCGGTTTCACGTTCAGTACGGCAATGGCCCCGAACCAGCTTTTAGACATGTTTGATTCACTCAAATCCGGAAGCAAGGTTAATGGAGCCAGTTTCACGCAGGAAACCCGGATTGGTCCGATTTCGATGGTGCCGTTTGCGCGCAATCAATCACAGTGCATTTCCTTTGTTGGTCAGTGGGACCCGCAAACCCAAAGCCAGCGCGGAAGCCGTCTTCTTGGCTTTTACTGTACGCCAGTAATGCAGCAGGCTGTGGCAGGCTCGGTCACCGTATCCACGCCAATAAGCATGATTGATGCTCAGGAATTCGCTGCGGGCTTTATGAACCGGTTCACAGTGCAAATCCCCGACAATGTCGCCAAGCCTGTGGCTGCGGCAACGCCCCCTGCACCGCAACCCGAAGGGTCGGTCACCACCCCGCCGGAAGATGGCATTCCAATCACCACCAATTGGCAAGGTGCACGGGGTGTTGGGACCTTGAAGTTTGATCAGCCATCGGGCGAAGGTACGATGATTGTTGATGACGACCAGCGTCATTGCGAGGGCATCTGGCGCCATGAAGGCGGCGCGTATCAAACCGGCACCCTGCCATTTGGCAGCTGGTATGTTTATTGTAATGACGGCAGCTTCGCGCGCGGAAATTACACCAGCGAGGGTCCGGCATCGGTCACCGGTGACGGTCAAGACAACAATGGACAGGCGGTTTATTTCCGCCAGCAAAACCAGGGTTAACTTAGGCTACGACCGCCCCACCCATATCGTATCGTCCCAAAGAAGAATTACCCAATATGACCACAGATATTCAAACCATTGTCATTGGCGCCGGTGTTGTTGGGCTGGCCTGTGCCCGCTCTCTCGCCCGTGCAGGCCGTGAAGTCCTGATCATTGAACGTCATGACGCCATCGGCACAGAAACCAGCGCACGCAACAGCGAAGTCATTCACGCCGGGATCTATTATCCGAAAGACAGCCTTAAGGCGCAGCTGTGCGTCGAAGGACGCGACCTTCTATATCGCTATTGCGCCGAAAACGGCATCGACCACAAACGCACAGGAAAACTGATCGCCGCCACGAAAGATGATCAGATTGATGCCCTGCGCAGCATTGAAAAGAAGGCGCAAGAAAACGGGGTTAATGACCTTGTCTGGCTTAGCAAAGCCGAAACCCTTAAGCGTGAACCGGCCCTGAAATGCGTTGGCGCACTGCACAGCCCATCGACCGGCATTGTTGATTCCCATCAGTTGATGGTGACCCTTTTGGGGGATGCGGAAAATCACGGCGCCACACTGGCATTAAATACGGATGTGATTTCGGTCAACCACGACAAGGATGTCTACACGGTCAATACCCGTGATGCTGATGGCGAAGAAATGAGTCTGACCTGCGCCGAACTGATTGTTGCAGGCGGACTGCACAGCCAGACGCTGGGGCGTAATTTTACCGGCATGAACAAAAACACCGTTCCCGCACAGCATTACGCGCGCGGCTGTTATTTTACTCTGTCGGGCAAGGCGCCATTTTCAACATTGATCTACCCTGCCCCGGAACAAGCCGGGCTTGGCATTCATCTTACCCTTGATATGGGAGGACAGGCGCGCTTTGGTCCAGACGTCACGTGGGTTGATGCGCCGAACTACGACGTACCGGAAGAACGGCGCCACGATTTTGCCGAGGCCATACGCAAATATTATCCTGATCTTGATGAAAACGCCCTTCAGGCAGGTTACGCAGGCGTGCGGCCGAAAATTCAGTCGCCGGATGAAGCAGCCCATGACTTCATGATTGCCGATGTAAAATCGCATGGCCTTAATGGTCTTGTAATGCTCTATGGTATTGAATCGCCGGGATTGACAGCATCACTTGCAATTGGCGCATTGGTCTGTGACCGCATAACGCGCCAGAGCGACATGCGCGCCGCGTCCTGATGTGGCTCTACGGCGGCAGAGCATACAAAACCATGACGCGTCAGACGTGCTAAATATCTGATAGCAGATACACGAGAAGCAAAAATGGGCAAGGAACGCCAGATGACGGGAAAAAACAGCAAGAAGGATGTCCAAAGCAGATCAGCAATGCATCCTGCTGGCAAAGAACTGTCCCGACGTCGTTTCATTGAAGGCAGCATAGCCGGGTTGGGCGCAGCACTGGTCTCAAACACCCCGTTACTGGCTCAGGCACAGCAGCTCGAACCCTTTACGCCCGTCCCCAACAGCTTAAGCGCGCCAAATACCCAAGGCGCGCAGAACAACAAGCCGAAAATTGATTTCACCGAAAGCATGCGCGATTACGTGGTCGATATCAGTCGCTGGGCCAAGGGATATCGCAGTGACTTTTCGATCATCGCGATGAACGCACTTGAACTGACCGAGTTTCTTGAAACAACGCTATTTGCCACGCGCGGCACCGCTGAACCCGCAAGAGATTATCTGCGCGCACTTGATGGCATCCTTATCGAAGCCCCGTTTTACGGCTATGACAAATATGGCGAGCCTACCAATACCGAGGAAACCAAATATATTCTTGGTTATCTCGAACGCTTGAAACTTGAAGGCCTGCAATACCTGTTGGTTGATTACACCAATAAGGTCGATGACATGCAAAAGGCACGTCAACAAGTAAGCGGCCTTGATGCCCTGTATTACGCGGCTCCACCGCCGGGCATGCAACTGTCATCGCTGGCATCGGTACCGCGCACGCCAATCGGGTCCAATCCACACATTATCGACAACATCAGGTCGGCTAAAAATTTTGCCATGGTGCTCGACAGTTCACCTTATGGCACCAAGACGGCCTATCTTGATGCCTTGATCGCAACCAATTACGACACGTTGATCATTGATCCGTTCCACCGCGGCACCATCCCGCTTACCTATGAAGACATGAAACGTCTGCGGTATAAAAGAGTTGGAACACCGCGCACCATCATGGCCTATATCAATGTCGCGACAGCCAAGACATATCGTTATTACTGGCAAAGCAACTGGCGCGCCGGATCGCCTGATTTCATCAGCGAAGGCAACATGATGGCCCGCTGGGGACAGGAACATCACGTTCATTACTGGACACCTGAATGGCAACGCCTGATTTTTGGGACCGAAGGCAGCTATCTTGGCGGAATCATGAAACTTGGCTTTGATGGTGTGGTGCTTGGTGGGCTTGGTGAATATGCCTGGTGGCAGGATTACTGATCACAATCACCTGAACTGTCCTTGAAAAGCGCGACGGCATTTGACGCGCCCGGTTGCGTTGGGCACTGTTGCATACAGTTAAGAACACATGCTGCAAGCACAGCAAAAGGAGGCCAATTTGTCCAACCCAATCATTCATTATTTCTTTGTTCAGTCCCCTTGGTCGTTTTTCGGGTTCCGCCGGGCAGTTGAAATTGCCCAGAAACACGGCGTAGAAATCATTCATAGGCCATGCCGGGCCGCAGATGTCTGGGAACATGGCGGAGGCGTGCCATTGGCAAAGCGCCCCAAAGCCCGGCAGGAATACCGCATGGCAGAACTTAAACGCTGGTCCACACATCTGGGCATTCCAATTAACCTGCAACCGAAATTCTTTCCCGTTGATGAGACACTGGCCGCACGGACCATCATTGCCGTGCAGGATGACGGTAAAGATGCGTCCGCATTGATTGAGACGTTGATGGGAGATGTCTGGCTGCACGAACGCGATATCGCAGAACCGCAAACCGTGCGCGACGCCCTGATCAAATGTGATCTATCGGCCGAGTATCTGGAAAATGCCGATTTGCCCGCCATTGCCGGAATTTATGACGCCAACTGTCAAGCCGCCCGAGATCACAATATATTTGGTGTCCCAAGCTATGTGGTTGGCTCCGAGCTGTTTTGGGGCCAGGACCGGCTTGACTTTGTGGACCGCGCCCTATCTTAGCCTGGCATCCGCCTGCTCGACCACTCCTTAAAAAAACAAACCGGGCGGGAAAACATCCCGCCCGGTTTGTATATGGCCTTTACCGGCCAGAATTCATCTTCCCCTCAGGCAAGGCGTTTGACGTGATCGACAACAAACCCATCTGATGAAGGATAGGTGTTTTCGATCATGGCAAGAGCCTTACCCTCGTTGCTTGCGGCAACTTCGTGGATTTGCACGTCGGCCCAGCGATCATCAAAGATTTCGTGGGAACGGTTCTCTTTGACGCATTCGCGAACGGCCTGATTGTGCAGTTCAACCTCGAATACGGTCTGGCGATGGTCTGTGAACGCAGACATTTCCGCCGATCTCCTTACTTTTTGTCCGGCGGCGCCGCCCAGACGCCGTCGTGTCCTGAACTGGGAATCTCAACCACAAGATACCCAACCATCACTCTACGTTTCGCACCTTAACGAGCCGTAAATTATCCGGTTGTTTTGTATTTCAACACAAATCGCTCCGGTTTCAAGCCCCAATTTGTCATAGCCCTATCACCTCAAACGCCGACAACTGCGGGTTTTAGAACTTATCCTGCCAAATGCGCCATTTTGGAAAATAAATCGCTGAAATATGGGACTGATACCCGCTGAGGTGCCGTTCCCGCCAGATGAAAAATCGATAAAAAAGAATCATTTTATCGAGGGCTTTTACATAAAACATCCTTTGCCTGCGATTGTGCAGCGCACACGTCGCGCAACAATATTTCAAAAGCAATCTGCAGGGATCATAAAGTTCCGTCCTCGATCCCCCTACCCAACCGAAACGATCTTTTTTCAATCTTGCCTGAATTTAAAATTGATCAAATGGCCAATGCATCAAACATACAAGGATAAGCAAGCCCGTCTTGCACCAGAACAAACATGCTGCCAGGAGGCTGCCGAGGATGAACGTTTTTTCCGATACCGCATTTGACGGCCACGAACAGGTTGTTTTTGCCAGTGACACCGCCAGCGGATTGAAAACCATCATCGCCGTTCACAATACCAATCTTGGGCCATCGCTTGGTGGATGCCGAATGTGGCCCTATGCCAGTGAACAGGAAGCCATCCACGATGCGCTGCGCCTGTCGCGCGGTATGACGTATAAGTCCGCCCTTGCAAACTTGCCCCTTGGTGGTGGCAAGTCCGTCATCATCGGTGATCCACGCAGCCAGAAAACACCTGAACTGTTCCGTGCCATGGGCCGTGCCGTCGAACAGGTCGGTGGCCGTTATATTGTTGCCGAAGATGTCGGCACCAGCCCGGCAGATATGGAACAGATTGCCAGTCAGACAAAACATGTCGGCGGGATCAGTGATGGCAAGGACCCGGCACGTACCGGAGACCCGTCACCCTTTACCGCCTATGGTGTATTCATCGGACTGAAAGAAGCCGCGCGGTTTAAAAACGGGCACGATGACCTGACCGGCATGCGCGTTGCTGTTCAGGGGCTTGGCCATGTCGGCTATCATTTGAGTCAGATGATTTATGACGCCGGTGCAAAACTTGTGGTCGCAGATCTTAATCAGGCCAGTGTGACCAAGGCGGTAGATGCATTTGGTGCCACCGCGGTTTCAGTTGAGGACATCCTGTATGTCGATGCCGATATCCTTGCTCCTTGTGCATTGGGGGGCGTGATCAATGATCGAACCCTTGAAAAACTTCGCGTCGGAATCATTGCCGGAGCCGCCAACAACCAGCTTGAACACGCACGTCATGGTGACATGCTGCGCGAAGCAGGCATTTTGTATGCCCCTGATTACGTCATTAATGCCGGCGGTGTTGTTGAGGTCCATTACTGCCGCGAAGGCAAACCGGTCAGTGAAACCAACAAACACATCGAAGGAATCGGCGCGACCGTGCGTGAAATCTTTGATCGCGCCAAACAACAAAACCAATCGACCAGCTTCGTTGCCGACCGGTTGGCCGAAGAACGGTTTGGTTTGCGCCAACACGCAGCATGATCGCCTCTATCATGCAGACATGAACCCAAAACGACAAAAGGCGAGGCCCATAACGGCTTCGCCTTTTTTTGCATTCAGATGCAGATTTGGAAAACGCCCTTTGTAGCGTTATTCCGCGGCTATCGGCTCGTAGTTTGCTGTAACCGCGGCAGCATCATCGCAATCGCAATTGCCACAGGTGTTTGAATTAATCAGTTCTGCCCGCATATGGCACGCGCATTTACCACATTGTGGCGCACAGCCATGAAAACGGAACACCTCAGCCGGACGCGTCGCACCACCTTCTTCGGCAGCCCGTCTAACGTCTTTTTCTCTAAGCGCATTACAAACGCAAACATACATGGTGCAAATGCAATCAGTTATTAGTTACAGAGCCAAAGCTGTACGGTAAATGCGAATAGTTTTCAAACACTTTTAATACTCCTCGGACAAAAAAATTCCCCGCAAACCGCCAGATTTGCAGGGAATTTCAAAAAAGTCGTTTAATCAGAAGGAGATCAGGCAAGCGTGATATGACTGATTACGCGTTTAACACCTTTGATGCGACGCACGATCGAAAGCACTTTTTGCAGTTCCGGATCGGTCTGCGCCTCGCCCATGATGTAAACAACATTATTTACCGACTGCCAGCGGTAGTTCACCGAACTGACGCCTTTTTCAGCCAATAACAAGGCTTTGATCTGGCCTTCAATCCAGACATCGGACACGGTTTGGGTCGCCGAATCGGTTGGAACGGCATTTTTGCCATACTCGTCTTCAGCCGCGCGATAGGCCTCAATGGATTCGGCATCGGCAATCTCAAGGTGATCATGAACGGTTTTAATGCGGTTATCCTGTTTGATCAGGGACATCACGTCATAATATTTACCTTTTGAGTCAACCATCCCGGTGACCATGACCTCCTGCTTCCAGATGTCGACATTCACATCCATCAGATAGGTGTGGTCAACTTTGGAAAACTCGCCAAGGATACCCGATTTAATCTGGGTATCGAGCCACTGGTCATTGCCTGTGCGGTCTTCGAGCGGCATCTGTAATGGCCCACAGGCAGCAATTGGAGCCGCCAACAGCACACATACCGAAACCGTTTTGACAACACTGCGCCAGCCTCGGGAAACCTGGATCATTTCGGTACTCCTTTTACGCCCATTGGGCATGTTCAATTATTATTCGGACCGTCGAACGTTCATGCGGCCATTCTAATCCTTACCAGATGAACGCCGCATGGCGTGTTCTGTTCCGGGCTGTATCTATTGCAGTGAATTTTGACGAAAAAAAGCCCTAAACAGTTTTAAACCGGGCCACATTAGCGAAAAGTTGATGAGCAACAAAAAATGGACCGGGAATTTCTTCCCGATCCATTATATCGATACATCAATCAGGCAGGCGTATTACCAGAATGTCTGGCACCTGCCAAATGAGCCCGATCACCCCTCGTCCATCGACATCAGGGAGGCGTTGCCCCCAGCAGCCGTGGTGTTAATCGTGATGGTTTTTTCCGTTGCGAAACGGTGCATAAACGCCTGATCTGGCAGTGCGCCGTCATCTTCCGCACCGCTATCAGAAATCAACGACAGGATCGCACCATCGCGCTTTGCCAAAAGTTGCTTGAACGATGTCACACGATCAAGTGACGCCACACACGAAACACCGGCAATATCACCATCATACATGGCACCAAGGCCGGTATTGGCGCTGACCGCAGTCAGAAGCTTTTTCGGCATACCAGCCGAAAATGCAAGGCCTGGAAGGTCAGCGAACCATTTCTGATCACCTGCCAGAATAACGGCATTGCCCGCAGCAAGTGCCGCCCCCAAATGGCGGATCACGTGGGCTGGGTCGGCATCCTTGTCTGCCTGCACCAGATAAACACCGCGACCAAGGCAATACAGATCGTTGGTTTCACCGGTTGGACCGGGCATCCGTTTGGGCGCAACAAATCCGTTTTCCGAAAGGGCGGCAAAATCAGCAATGTGGTCGGCACCAGAAACCAATTCTTCTTTTGAAGAGTCACTTAGTTTTGATGCCAGTTTTTCAAGGATGCGAACTCGTTCATTGCCATCGAAAAACTGCCATTCTTCTTGTGCTGACAGCATATCGGCGTACTGGCCTTTAGACAGGACATCCTTGACGATAATCGGCGAACGGTCATCGTGGATATCCGCGTTCTGTGTGCTGCTTGCCGTAGCAACTGGCTTGGCAAACCGCTCGACATAATGCGGGCCGCCCGCCTTTGGACCGGTACCTGATTTGCCCTGCCCGCCAAACGGCTGAACACCGACAACTGCACCGATCTGATTTCGGTTCACATAGCAGTTACCAACCCGAAGCTTGTGCGAAATTTCACGCACCGTGCTGTCGATACGCGAATGAATGCCAAGGGTCAGCCCATAACCAGACGCGTTGATCTGATCAAGAACCTTGCCAAGATCACGCGCCTTAAAGCGGACAACGTGAACAACCGGACCAAAGACTTCGCGTTCAAGCACATCAATCGACGGGATTTCAAAGCAATGCGGGGCAAAGAATGTGCCGTCCTTGCATTCAGGCAGCACATCACACGCATGAAGCAATTTGGCTTCTTTCTTCATGCGCGCCGCATGTTTTTCAAGAGTTTTGCACGATTTCTCGTCAATCACCGGCCCGACATCGATATCAAGGAATTTCGGATCGCCGACCCGAAGTTCCTTCATCGCGCCGACCAGCATATGACAAAGTTTGTCGGCAATGTCTTCCTGCACGAACAAAACGCGCAAAGCCGAACACCGCTGACCAGCGGACTGGAAGCCGGAAATCACCGCATCCTGAACCACCTGTTCTGGCAATGCGGTCGAGTCAACGATCATCGCGTTCTGACCACCGGTTTCGGCAATCAGCGGCAATGGAACACCCGGACGTTTTGCCAACGCCTGATTGATCAATTGTGCGGTCTCCGTCGAGCCGGTAAAGGCCACACCCGCAATACGCCGATCATTGATCAACTGATTGCCGATCACACGCCCCGGTCCCGGCACCAGTTGGAAGGCAGAACCGGGAACACCGGCCTCAAGGATCAGTTCGGCGGCACGCGCCGCTACAAGCGACGTCTGCTCGGCCGGTTTGGCAATAACCGCATTCCCCGCAGCAAGGGCTGCAGTCACCTGGCCTAAGAAGATCGCAAGCGGGAAGTTCCATGGGCTAATGCAAACAAACACCCCACGGCCTTCAAGTGGACCACCGTCGCGGAAAGCTTCTTCGGCGCGGTTGGCGTAATAACGGCAGAAATCAACGGCTTCTCGAACTTCGGCAACACCGTCCGAATAAAGCTTGCCCGCTTCGCGCTGACAAATGGCAATGAACTCGTCCATATGATCTTCAAGCAGATCACCAAGACGCCGCAATGCGACAGCCCGATCCGCACCAGACGTTGCATTCCACGCGTCATAGCCCTTAACGGCGGCAACAATAGCCGCCTCAACATCGGCCTCGGTCGCCTGAACAAGGTCACCGACCTTTTCGCCAAGTTTGGCTGGGTTCATGACATCAATTGGCGTTCCCGAAACCAGCTTGCCATCAATCAGTGGTGCTGCGTTCCAGGTTTTGCCCTGCATCGCGGCGAGTTTTTCATTCAGAGGCAGAAGCTTGTTGGTATCGGTTAGATCAATACCGCGTGAATTCACACGCCCTGCCCCATAAAGATCAACCGGTGCCGGAATCTTCGGATGGGCTTTCCTCGGAAGGGCCGCCATCTTTTCAACCGGATCGGCGATCATTTCTTCGATTGGCAGTTGTTCGTCCTGAATACGGTTCACAAAGCTTGTATTGGCACCGTTTTCCAAAAGACGCCGCACCAGATAAGCTAAAAGGTCTTCGTGACTGCCAACCGGAGCATAGATACGACAAGGCACATTTTCACCCGCCTTATCAACGATCTGCTCATAAAGGGCTTCGCCCATGCCGTGCAGACGCTGGAATTCGAATGTGCGATCATTGCCCGCCATCTCAAGGATGGAGGCAACCGTATGCGCATTGTGGCTGGCGAACTGGCAATAAAATGCATCGCGGCGCGACAACATCAGTTTCGCACAAGCCAGATAGGAAACGTCTGTTGACGCCTTACGGGTAAAGCACGGATAACCGTCAAAGCCGTTTTCCTGACTGAATTTAACCTCAGTGTCCCAATAGGCCCCTTTGACAAGACGCACCATCATCTTGCGGCCGACCTTGGTCGACAGACCGGCAAGCCATTCAAGCACATGGTAAGCGCGCTTCTGATAGGCCTGAACCGCAAGTCCATATCCCTCCCATCCATCAAGGTCGGGATCGGCAAACACATCGCCGATGACGTCAAGCGACAGATCAAGGCGATTGGCCTCTTCGGCATCGACAGTGAAACCGATGTCATATTTCTTGGCCAGAAGGGCAAGTTGCTTGAGACGCGGGGTCAGCTCGGTGACAACCCGTTCGTAATTGGCAAAATCATAGCGCGGATGAATGGCCGACAACTTGACCGAGATGCCCGGACTATTGATCGGGCCGCAGCCCTTGGCAACACGGCCAATATCGTGAATGGCATCTTCGTATGCCTTGTAATAGCGATCCGCGTCTTCCATCGTGCGGGCAGCCTCGCCCAGCATGTCATAGGAATAGCGATAGCCTTTTTCTTCGTTCGCCTTGGCGCGCACGGATGCTTCGTCAATCGTGCGGCCCATGACGAACTGGCGGCCCATAATGCGCATGGCATGGTTGAATGCCTTCCGGATAACTGGTTCACCAGACCGTCCGATCATGCGTTTGAGCAACCGGCCCGGATCGGCTTTTTCCGCCTTGCCAAATTTGATGACCTTCCCGGTCAGCATCAAACCCCAGGTCGAGGCATTAACAAAGAAACTGTCAGAATGACCAAGGTGGCTCTGCCAGTTGGCATCAAACAGTTTGTCCTGAATAAGTTTGTCAGCAGTAACCGCATCGGGAACACGCAACAGGGCCTCGGCAAGACACATCAAAATGACGCCTTCCTTGCTTGACAGCTCATACTCGTGAAGCAGCGCATCAATCCCGCTTTTGCCGTTATCGGCCTTACGGACACGTGCGACCAATTGATAGGCGCGGTCCTGAACGCGGGCGGTTTGCTCGGGCGACAACCGGGCGGCCTCTATCAGTCGTACGACAGCTTCTTCCTCGTCGGCGCGATAGGCGTTGCGAATTTCAGTACGAATATCGTTTGGTTGGGGCAATTCTGTACGAAACATTTTGTCTTTTTTCTCCCTGCGGTTCACTTGCAGCCTGTCAGAAGATAAATGCAGCGATTTCGTCTTCAGACCCTGATGGTACCTCTATAACGACTGAGAATAATATTCTATCTGAAAAATGTGCTGCCATTTTTGCAAAAAATACGATATATCATCCATCAGTTTCCTTATTGAATAGTCACAAACACTGGTTAGAAAGCCAAAATGCAGAAGAATCAAAAAAATCTCGACAAAATCGACACACAGATCCTTCGTGAGCTGCAAAATGATGGGCGCATGTCGAATGTCGAACTGTCGCGCCGCGTTAACCTGAGCCCGACACCATGCCTTGAACGTGTCCGGCGCCTTGAGCAGCAAGGCTTTATTACCGGCTATATGGCGACCATTGATCCGCGCAAGTTGAACCAGTCACTGGTCGTATTTGTCGAAATTACGCTTGATCGCACGACCCCGGATGTCTTTGACGTCTTTGCAGCTGCGATCCGTAAACTGCCCGAAATAGAAGAATGTCACATGGTTGCTGGCGGCTTTGACTATCTCGCCAAACTTCGGGTTGAAGACATGTATGCTTATCGTGAATTCCTCGAACGTCTGTCTTCGGTTCAGGGAGTCAGCCAGACTTATACATATGTTGTGATGGAAGAAGTAAAAGTCCGCCCCGGTATCGTTATCCCCTAAGCATCTGTTTTTTAATTGCTTTGCACAGGCTCAATGGCGCACAATCAGGTTCGGTCCAAATGGGCACAAGACCTGTAGGGCCCGGCTTTTGCCAAATGACAATTAAGAACAATCAGGTGCAGGAAATATGTCGGAAGTCCGGTTTTACTTCGATTTCTCATCACCGTATGGCTACCTCGCTGCCGAGCGTATGGAAGAATTCGAATCGCGTGTCGGGGTAAAAGTCATCTGGCGACCTTTTATGATTGGTGCCGCCTTTAAACAAACCGGACAAAGCCCGCTTCTTGAGCAACCCATTCGTGGCGACTATTTCCGTCATGACATGGAACGCTGCGCACGGGCACAAAACACCCCGTTCTGCATTCCCCAAAACTTCCCATACTCGGCGTTGATGCCAACACGCGCCTTCTACTGGCTTGAATCGCGATCTCCCGCATTGGCGCGTAAATTTGCCAAGGATATCTATCGCGGCTATTTCGCCGATGGACTGGATATGTCCAACCCGGAAAACGTTCTGGCAGCCGCCACACGCCACTCGATCAATCCGGGCGAAATGCGTGCTGCTGTCGAAGAACAGCGCTGGAAAAGTCACACCCGCGACATCACAGACGAAGCAATCGAAATGGGCGCGTTCGGATCACCGTTCTTTTTCTATGAAGGCGAACCGTTCTTTGGCAATGACCGGATAGATCAGCTTGAGCAGTGGATTAAACTGCACAAATCCCGAAACGACAGCTAATCTGCGCATGCCTCGTCCGTGAACGCAAAACGGATTGAACGGACCGACCTTGCGAACCTCAGGGCATTGATAGCCACACCTAAAATCCACCGTCTCCCCTTTTTTTAGCAGCTGTAAAACGCCGAAAACCCTAGCTTTTGAGCCTATATCATTGTATATAGACAATTTCGGTACTAAAATACCTATTTAATATTGACGCTTACGTAAGCTTCCCCCATAACAACACCCAGAACGTCATTCAACTCGGGCGCAAAACCCGCAACAAAATGGTGTAATTGGACAATGACGGTACTGAAATCTGCGGTAAATTCCCGTTCGGAAGAATTCCGCACCAATGCCGAACATATGGAAAAGCTGGTTGGGGATCTGCGCGATCAGATAGCGCAGGTCAAACTGGGCGGTGGTGAACGGGCACGCGACCGACATACGGGACGCGGCAAGCTGCTACCGCGTGAACGTATTCGCCAGTTGCTTGATGTCGGCTCCCCGTTTCTGGAGCTCTCGCAACTGGCCGCACACGGCATGTATGGTGACGAAGACGTCCCTGCTGCTGGCATCATTACCGGCATTGGTCGCGTATCGGGTGTTGAATGCGTGATTGTCGCCAATGATGCGACGGTCAAGGGTGGATCGTACTATCCCATGACCGTAAAGAAGCATCTTCGCGCACAGGAAATCGCGCTGGAAAACAATCTGCCGTGTATTTATCTGGTCGATAGTGGTGGGGCCAACCTGCCCCGTCAGGATGACGTTTTTCCCGATCGCGACCATTTCGGACGGATTTTCTTTAATCAGGCCACCATGTCATCCAAGGCCATCCCGCAAATCGCGGTTGTCATGGGCTCCTGCACCGCGGGCGGTGCATATGTCCCGGCGATGTCAGATGAAAGCATCATAGTCCGCAAGCAGGGCACGATCTTTTTGGGCGGACCGCCTTTGGTGAAGGCTGCCACAGGCGAAGTTGTCTCGGCTGAGGATTTGGGCGGTGCGGATGTTCATTGTAAAACATCGGGTGTTACCGACCATTACGCACAGGATGACAGCCACGCATTGTCGATTGCACGCGATATCGTCAAAAACCTGAACTGGCACAAGAACCCCGGCCTGACATTGACCGCACCGCGCGCACCGGCCTATGACCCGCGCGAAATTTACGGCGTTGTCCCAACCGACACCAAGAAACCCTATGACGTGCGCGAAATCATTGCCCGCATCGTTGATGGGTCCGAGTTTGACGAGTTCAAAGCCCAATACGGCACGACCCTTGTCACTGGTTTTGCACGCATTTTTGGATATCCGGTTGGCATCATCGCCAACAACGGCATTCTGTTTTCTGAAAGCGCGCTCAAAGGTGCGCATTTCATCGAACTCTGCTCACAACGCGGCATTCCATTGGTATTCCTGCAAAACATCACCGGTTTTATGATTGGCCGCAAGTATGAAGCCGGCGGCATTGCCAAGGATGGGGCCAAACTTGTCACCGCCGTTGCCACCGCCAATGTTCCAAAATTCACCGTTCTGATTGGCGGCTCATTTGGCGCAGGCAACTATGGCATGTGTGGCCGCGCCTATAGCCCGCGTTTCTTGTGGATGTGGCCCAATGCCCGCATTTCGGTCATGGGCGGCGAACAGGCAGCAAATGTTTTGACCCAAATTCGCAGCGATGCAGCGGAAAAACGCGGCGAAACATGGCCCGAGTCCGAACAGGAAGCCTTCAAAGGCCCGATCCGTGATCAATACGAAGCACAGGGGCACCCCTATTATGCATCGGCCCGCCTTTGGGATGATGGCGTGATTGATCCAGCCGATACCCGCATGGTTCTTGGCCTTGGCCTCTCAGCAGCACTCAACAAACCGGTCGAAGACACCCGGTTTGGCGTGTTTAGAATGTGAGGCCATTATGACCAATGTAAACACCAACAACATTGATGATGCAGCTATCTGCGAAATTGCCGATACCGGCGTTGCGCGCATCACCCTGAACCGCCCTGACATCCACAATGCGTTTGACGACGCACTGATTGCCGAGCTGACCGCCAAGATCGAAACACTTGATGCAGATCCGGCTGTACGTGTCGTGATCCTGACAGGGTCTGGCAAAAGCTTTTCAGCCGGGGCCGACCTTAACTGGATGAAGCGCATGGCGACATACAGCCACGCGGAGAACCTTGACGATTTACGTGCATTGGCAAAGCTGATGAAGGTTTTGAATTTCACCTCAAAGCCCACCATCGCACTGGTCAACGGGGCCGCCTTTGGCGGCGGGGTTGGCTTGGCCGCATGCTGCGACATCGTGATTGCGTCGGATCGTGCGAGTTTCTGCCTGTCAGAAGTCAAACTCGGTCTGATCCCGGCGGTGATTTCGCCCTATGTGGTTGAGGCCATCGGGGTTAATCAGGCGCGGCGTTATTTCCTGACGGCCGAACGATTTAATGCCCAAGCCGCCAAGGACATCGGACTCGTGCACGAAGTGGTGCCAGGTGATGAACTAACAGCACGCGGCGATGAGATGGCGCAGATCCTGCTGGCGAACGGGCCACAGGCGATGCATGCCGCCAAGGACC
Source organism: Thalassospira sp. Z349TD_5 (assembly GCF_056173045.1). Lineage (NCBI taxonomy): Bacteria > Pseudomonadati > Pseudomonadota > Alphaproteobacteria > Rhodospirillales > Thalassospiraceae > Thalassospira > Thalassospira sp. Z349TD_5. The sequence continues at coordinate 1,568,890 of NZ_CM149654.1, read as the reverse complement.
TGATTTACGCCGTTGCCAACACACCGATTTCCGATGCCGTGATTGATGACACCGCCCATCGCATTGCCGATCAGCGCGCAAGTGCCGAAGGCCGCGAAGGTGTCGGTGCCTTTCTGGAAAAACGTCCTGCGAACTGGAGCAAGAAATAACATGCCGCGTAAACTTCTGATCGCCAATCGCGGTGAGATCGCCTGTCGTGTGATCAAAACCGCCCGTCGCATGGGCATCCAGACCGTTGCCGTTTATTCCGATGCGGATGCCAATGCCCTGCACGTCAAATCTGCGGATGAGGCATATCATATCGGTGCTCCTGCCCCCAAAGACAGCTATCTTCGCACCGACCGGTTGCTTGAAGTGATCGTGCAATCAGGCGCCGATGCCGTCCATCCGGGCTATGGCTTTTTGTCGGAAAATGCAGGCTTTGCCGACGCGCTTGAAAAAGCTGGCTGTGTCTTTGTCGGCCCACCGGCAAGTGCCATCCGTGCGATGGGATCAAAATCCGAAGCCAAGAAAATCATGGGCAAAGCCGGTGTACCGCTGGTTCCGGGCTATCATGGTGCGGATCAGAACCCGGATTTCCTTGCGACCGAGGCCGAAAAGATCGGCTATCCAGTTTTGATCAAGGCATCAGCCGGTGGTGGTGGCAAGGGCATGCGCGCGGTTGAAACGGCTGCTGACTTCAAAGATGCCCTGATCAGCTGTAAACGCGAAGCACAAAGCAGCTTTGGCGATGACCATTGCCTGATTGAAAAGCTGATTGTCACCCCGCGTCACGTTGAAATTCAAGTCTTTGCTGATAGCCACGGCAATGCGGTATATCTGTTTGAACGCGACTGCTCGCTGCAACGCCGCCATCAAAAGGTGATTGAAGAAGCTCCAGCACCCAATATGAGCGAAGAATTACGCGCACAAATGGGCAAGGCCGCCGTCGATGCCGCCAAGGCAATTGGCTATCAGGGGGCGGGTACGGTTGAATTCCTGCTTGATGCTTCGGGTGCGTTTTACTTCATGGAAATGAACACCCGCCTTCAGGTCGAACATCCCGTGACCGAGAAAATCACTGGCGAAGACCTTGTGGAATGGCAATTACGCGTTGCCGATGGCGAGCGTCTTCCAAAATCACAGGACGAACTGACCATCAACGGGCATGCGTTCGAAGTTCGCATCTATGCCGAAGACCCTCAGAACGATTTCCTGCCCGCCACCGGCAAACTGGTCCATATGCGCATGCCCCGTGAAAGCGACCATGTCCGTGTTGATACCGGTGTCTATGAAGGCGGCGAAGTCTCAATCCATTATGACCCGATGATCGCCAAGTTGATCACGTGGGATGTGGATCGCACATCGGCCCTGCGCCGCATGGCATCGGCCTTAAATGATGTGCAGATCGTCGGGGTGATCACCAACACCGGTTTCCTTGGCAACATCGCCCGACATCCGGCGTTTGAGGCCGGCGAAGTCGAAACCGGCTTCATCCCGATGTATCACGACGACCTGATCCCTGCCCCAACGACACCGGATAACGAGGCCCTGGCCTTTGCCGCCCTTGATGTGTTGCGCACCCGTGATGCTGAGGCAGCCCGTTTTGCGGCCCAAAGTAACGATCCCTATTCCCCGTGGCACAGCACTGCAGGGTTCCGGCTGAATGATGACAATCATCATGATTTGATATTGCGCCATGATGGTGATGATATTGCCGTCAAAGTCCACTACCGTGATCATGGCTATGTCATGGATATGCCCGATGGTAGCGCTATCATCGCCAGTGCCGAAAGTGATCAGGGTCGGGCCATTCTTGCCAGTCTGAACAATGTGCGCAAACGCGCCACCGTGCTGCGTGATGGCAATCGTCTGACGATTTTCCGCGATGGTCGCACCGACCGGCTGGAAATATTCGACCCACTGGCCGCCGCCGGTGCAGCTGAAGGGACAGGTGGCGGATTAACCGCTCCCATGCCCGGCAAGATCATTGCCGTCATGGCAAAGACCGGACAAGCTGTGACGGCGGGCGACAAGCTTGTGGTGATGGAAGCCATGAAAATGGAACACACCATTTCAGCCCCGGTTTCGGGCACGGTCAAAGAGGTCTTCTTTGACGTCGGCGATCAAGTCGAGGACGGTGCGGAACTGATCGCGATTGAGGAAGCCGAATAATGGCCCTTCTTTCCGGTTTACCAACTAGCGTTAAAATCGTTGAGGTCGGCCCGCGCGATGGCCTTCAGAACGAAAAGACGATGGTTGCGACCGCCACTAAGGTCGAACTGATCAATCGCCTGAATGATGCGGGACTGTCGGTGATCGAGGCCACCGCCTTTGTCAGCCCGAAATGGGTTCCGCAAATGGCCGATGCGTCCGAGGTCATGGCAAAGATCACCCGTAAATCCGGCGTAACCTATCCCGTTTTGGCCCCAAACACCAAGGGGCTTGAGGCCGCCATTGCCGCAGGTGCGACCGAGGTGGCCGTTTTTGGTGCGGCATCGGAAAGTTTCTCGCAGAAGAATATCAATTGTTCGATTGCCGAAAGCCTGGACCGTTTCCGCCCGGTGGTTGATGCGGCCCGCAATGCGGGGCTTTCTGTGCGTGGCTATGTGTCCTGTGTGCTGGGTTGCCCGTATGAAGGCGACATTGCCCCGAAAAAAGTCGCCGAGGTCGCCAAGGCGCTATATGATATGGGGTGCTATGAAATCAGTCTGGGCGATACGATTGGCACGGGTACACCGGCCAAGGCACAGAAGATGATTTCTGCCGTGGCACATCATATCCCAACCGAACAACTCGCCGCCCATTTTCATGACACCTATGGTCAGGCGCTTGCCAATATTTTGGCCGCTTTGCAAATGGGGGTGGCAACGATTGATAGCTCGGTCGCCGGTCTGGGCGGCTGCCCCTATGCCAAGGGCGCCAGCGGCAATGTCGCAACCGAGGACGTGGTTTATATGCTCGACGGGCTTGGGATTAAAACCGGCATTGATCTTGAAAAGCTTGCCGCGACAGGCAGCTGGATTTGTGATCAAATCGGACGATCAAGCGCGTCAAAGGCCAATCTGGCGATTGGGGCAAAGCGCAACACGAACGAGGGATAGCGCATGAAGGGTCCGTCACCGTATAGCTTCCGACGGGCCATCCCCAACGACCTTTCCATGATCCGCCGCTGGCTATATTTGCCGGAAGTCGTTCGCTGGTGGGGCAATCCGGTCGAACAGATAGAAATCATCACCGAAGACATCGAACTGGCCGAAATGGCAACGCTGATTGTGTCATATCGCAATCGACCGTTTGCCTTTGTCCAGCATTACGACGCCCATCAATGGCCACAGGACCATTTCGAAAACCTTCCGGCGGGGACACGCTGCATGGATAGCTTTATCGGGGTGTCGGCCATGATGGGATGCGGGCATGGTCAGATGTTCTTGTCAATCCTCATACAAATGATATTTGAGCGTGGCGCGCCCATGATCGCCATTGATCCCGATCCAAAAAATGAGCGCGCCATTCGCTGTTATGAGGCAATCGGTTTTATCGGACATCGTGAATATGACACCAATCAAGGCCCCTGCCTTTTGATGACCTTTGATCCCAAAAGGCAGGGATAGCAAACCGTCCACCGTGCATTCCTACTACACTTAAACCTCCGATCTGGAGCGTGATTTGACTGAGGGTTCGCTTGCAGGTGGCATTGGGAGGCAGGCCAGTCGGTAACTTACCATGCCAGTGCCAAGACCAAACAACACGACACCCGCAATCTGACCATACAAAACGCCCAGTGCACCAAAACACAGGCTGCCCAACCAAACCAGCGGGATCACCCCCAGTAGTTCCTTTGTCAGATCGGCCACCATGGCAAGATTGGGCCGCCCGGTGACGTTAAAGAACGTATGTGATGAATATTGCAGGCCCAGAAACATATAAAGCGGCGCGATCATGGTACAGAACACCGCAAGCAATGCCGATGTTTCCGGAGCCGCATGGAAAAGTGCCGCCAGCCGGTCTGATAAAAGATACAAAATCGTGGAAACAATCAGTCCATAGGCAATGATCAGCCCCCAGACCGTGTGCCAAAGGGCGCGAATGCGCGCAGATTTTCCGGCCGCAAAGTTCTGCCCAATGATCGGGCCAATCGCCTGTGGCAGCGCCATATAGCCAACGAAGGCAAACGGGGCGATACGTTCAATAATCGCCATGGCCGCCACGGCATCCGGCCCAAACTGCGCCATGGAGGCCATGATGAAGCCGCTTGCAATGGGTGGGCCCATTTTGGCAAGGCCGACAGGCACTGTAACCTTGGCAATTTCGCCGATGTCCTTTCGAAAAAGCGCCCTATCAAACCGACCCAGCATTGGATGCACGCGATACACCCCATAAAAAGCGATCACCATGATGGTGATGCGCGACAAGACAGTCGCCCATGCCGCCCCCTCAACACCCCAGCCAAACCCGAAAATAAAAATTGGATCAAGCACGGCGTTCACAGTTGCCCCGGCGATCTTGGCCCACATTGAGAGCCGCCTTGCGCCAATGGCACGCAGAAGTGCGCCTGATGACATGCTAAGAACAAGCACAGGTAGGCACAGCATGACGATCTGTAGATAGCTTGTGCCAAGTTCATGGGCGCGCCCGGTTGCCCCCAAAAGCGACAACATATAGGGGGCCGACAACCACAGCACGACTGTCATCAGAGCCGAAAGAACACCGCCGAAAACCAGAATATGGGTTGCAAATATCTTTGCACGGTCACGATCCCCGCGTCCCTCAGCGCGGGATACGAGGGCCGTCATCGCTGTTGAGATACCAAGCGAAACCGCCAGGGTAAAAAAGATCAACGGCCAGGCAAAACCAAGCCCTGCGATAACATCAACGTCACCAAGAAAACTTAGAAACAGCAGATCGAGCGCATCAACCAACACCAGTGCCACCAGCGCAAACATGCTGGTATGTGCCATACTGAAAATATGGCGCAACATCGAACCACTGACGAAATATTGCGGTTGCAAGGCCATCTTATGCCGTCTCGTCCAGTTCAAATGACATGAGAGGAAGAAACGCCCGATAAAACAGTTGCCCAAGACATCTGTCAGTCATTTTTAAATGAGCCGGCCAATGTATCCGCACTCGCCGGAAACCGGGGCCAACGCGGCATATCGCGGCGGTCCAATGTCATCGCCGTTTTGGTTGCGGGCACTACGGATGGCTTGGCCACCAGATGCAAGTCCGTACCGGCCTTCCATTTCGCAGCAATGATACTGGGATTATCGGCACAAAATTCATTAAGCCGTGCAATCACCCTGTGCTGGGTTTTCACAGCTTCCGGGAAAGTTTGAGCGGTCCAGAACCGTTTGCGCGGGCGGAAATACCCGACTTCATCAAGAAACGACACACCAAAATAGTGGCACGATTCAAGCGAGTTATAAAACTGCCCATCAAAGACGAAGCTACCATCCCGTCGCATGGAATGTTTGAGACACCAGCTGAGCATCTTGTCGATCTGGCCCGATGCAAAGTCCTGCTCGGACGGTGTCATATGCGGCCATCCGTGGCGAAACAGCTTCGCCACATCATAATTGTTATGGTTGTTAAACTGTCCCCGGCTAAGCCAGCCCAGAGGATACTCCGCATCCCGTCGGGCAAGGGTTGTATTGATGATATGGGGCCATTGCCGCACATTCCCCTTTCGATAGGACACAATGTGAAACGTATAGCTCAAATCATCAAACCGGTGGATTTCACCATCGGATGAATACCATGGGCCCCAATAGCCGGTTTCAGGGTTCTGAATATCATCAAGAAATTCGGTAAATGCCGCGATGTAGGCATCATCAAGAGCAATGCCCTGAACGTTTTCACGGGCAAAATTGCGTAACCGTGGTTTGAAACACAACTGAGCCAAACAGCACAGAACACTGCCCAGTTCATCGCGCTGATTGCGACCGGTTGCTGCAACGTCCGAGATCAAAAGGCTTTCAAGATAAGCCTGCATTTTAGGAATGGTTGAGACCGGTTCAAGAAAATGAAGCGGATATCGTGGCGCGCGTTTTTCAGAAGCAAGCTCGTGCAGGCGCACAATGGTTGCATCAAATTTGTGATGGAATTCGGTATATTGCCAGCCCCACGACCCATCGATTTCCGATTGTCGTGCGACATAGCTTTGATCGGTTTCGTCAAAACTGCTTTCAAGCTTTTCAACAAGATCATCCAAGCGCGGCCAATATGCCGTATAGCGCGCCAGCCATTTGGCATAGATGTAAAGCTGCTGGGACGCCAGCATGGTTCGGCTGTATTCGCTAAACCGGCGCAGAATTGCTGCCATAACACCAAGATGGTCGTTATATCGCTGTACCTTGTCGTGATAGGCACGATCATACCGGGTGAAATCCCGTTCAATGACGCATCCATCTACAGTATTTGCCAAATGCAGAACTGACGACATATGTACCCCTGATGTGTTGCCGAGGGTGAAAGCCACTTTTCGTGTCGGTGACACCGATCTGCACGAACCACAGACGGCATTGGTTTAAATTCTCCGACAACCATGACAACTTTATGGTTGTCTTATGTTCAAGTCAAAACAGCTATTAAGTGTATAGCGATTCTTCGCGCCAAAGGCTACTCCTTTGGCGAAAGTCCCAATGAGACATGCTACCTAAGAATAAGATGGTGCGTGACGGGAAACTTAACAAACACCCACGCGATAAACATTATAGATCATATAGTTAGCGATGGTGTCTTGCGGTGTTCAGACAAAAAGAAAGGGCGCCCAATTGGGCGCCCGGCAATTAAGTCATAAGAGATATGTCCAACTGTATAGGATGTTAGTACATCAGTATGCTGACTAATCCAGTGCCACACGGCGACGATCGCGTAGCGATGCGGCCGTTGCCCGGCCATCACCGGTTGGCTGATAATAAACCGACATTTCCTTGAGCGCGGCACGGACCTTTGTCAGGGCCGTTTCATCGTCAACATTAAGGTCATAGGAATCAAAGCCGCAACGGTGCATATAAAGCACCTGATCGCGCAAAACGTCCCCAATGGCACGTAATTCGCCCTTAAAGCCCATGCGTTCGCGCAAAACGCGACCATAGGAATAACCACGCCCATCGGTATAAGCCGGGAAATTCACCGTAATGATCGAAAGGCGATCAAGGTCATCGGCCAGATCTTCGGGGGCGTCACCGGGATTAAGTTGCACCCCCAGCCCACCATTGCGACCGATCAGATCATCACGTTGATCCTTAAACCTTGCCAACGGCACAATCAGGTTTTCATCGCTGGCCGGAAGGCCGCCCTCGGCATCAACCGTAATCCATTCCTGTTCGATCACGCTGTCATTCTTAACGATCGCCATAAAGCACCTCCTTGAACGGGTCCGTGCCAACACGACGGTACGTGTCGATGAAGCGTTCGCCTGCATCGCGGATATCAATATATTTGGTGACCAGACTTTCGATGGCATCAACAACTTCGGCCTCGGAGAAACCGGCACCAACAATTTTGCCAATTGATGCGTTCTCGCTGGCGTCGCCACCAAGGGTAATCTGATAAAACTCTTTGCCCCGTTTATCGAGGCCAAGAATACCAATATGCCCGACATGGTGATGACCACATGCATTGATGCAGCCGGAAATCTTGATTTTCAGTTCGCCAATATCATGCTGACGATCCAGATCACCGAAACGTTCAGAAATACGTTGCGACAGCGGGATCGAGCGCGCCGTTGCCAGCGCACAGTAATCAAGCCCCGGGCAGGCAATAATATCGGTCACATAGCCAAGGTTTGCCGTCCCGAGATTGGCCTTGTCCAGCTCCGTCCAGAGTGCGAACAGATCAGCCTTTTTGACATGCGGCAGAACAAGGTTCTGCTCGTGGGTCACACGCACATCCGAGAAGCTGTATTTTTCCGACAAATCGGCAACCAGTTCCATCTGAACATCGGTTGCATCCCCTGGAATACCGCCAATCGGCTTGAGCGACACACTGGCAATCGCATAACCGGGTTGTTTGTGTTCGATAACGTTCGAACGCACCCAGTTTGAAAAACCACGATTTTCAGCCTTATGACGCTCAAAGTCGGCATCATCGTCAGACAGCGTCTCAAAGGCAGGTGGCGCGAACTGTTCGATGTACTGCGCAATTTCGTCGTCGCCAATACGAAGCGAACCATCCTTGATCTGCGCCCATTCTTCTTCGACAAGGCATTGAATTTCTTCGACACCTTCTTCATGAACAAGGATCTTGATGCGGGCCTTGTATTTGTTGTCGCGACGGCCAAAGCGGTTGTACACACGCAGGATGGCTTCGAGATAGGAGAACAAATCGTTCTTGCCGATGAAGTCACGCACAGTCTTGCCAACGAAAGGTGTGCGGCCAAGTCCCCCACCCACAATGACTTCAAACCCGGTTTCACCGGCATCGTTCTGATGCATGCGAAGGCCGATATCATGGACCTTGACCGCCGCGCGGTCGTTGGGCGAACCGGTCACGGCAATTTTGAATTTGCGCGGCAGATAGGTGAATTCAGGATGGAATGTTGACCACTGACGGATCAGTTCGCAATAAGGGCGCGGATCTTCGATTTCATCGGCCGCAGCACCGGCATACTGATCGGTCGTTGTATTCCGAATGCAGTTGCCCGATGTCTGGATGGCGTGCATCTCGACATTGGCAAGATCAAGCAGGGCATCGGGAATTTCGTCAAGCTTCGGCCAGTTATACTGAATATTCTGGCGCGTGGTGAAATGGCCATAGCCCTTGTCATATTTACGCGCAATGCCACCAAGCTCACGCAACTGATCAGCGCGCAGCGTACCGTATGGGACGGCGACACGTAGCATGTAGGCGTGCAGTTGAAGATACACACCATTCATCAGACGCAACGGGCGGAACTGTTCTTCGGTGATATCACCGGCCAGACGGCGCTTTACCTGTTCACGGAATTGTTCGGTACGTTCCTGAACAAGTTGGCGGTCGAAATCGTCGTAACGATACATGGGGTCTCTCCTTATACCGCCTGATAACCAAGGTCTTGGCGCACACTTGGACCTTTGGTGCGCAGAACTTCACGGTATTTTGTCGGAACCAGTCCACCGTCGCCCTGTTCAACATCGATTAAATACGGCCCGACAATGACGACGTCGAGTTCAGGTGCGCTTGCCTCTTTAAGAAGAACAGCAGCAGCCTCTTTTCCATCGGCAACGCGGGAATCGTGGATGTTTTCGCTCCAACCGCCATCAGCAGTCAGAAACACCACGAGCCCGTCATCCAGACGGTTTGCCGTGACAACTTGCAGGGACATTCGGTTCTCTCAGCTTGTAAATCTCTCGGGCTTGGTCCTGCGGGCGGACCTTTTCTGCATCAGAATTTGGCTGATTAACCCCTATTGGTCAAGTTTTTTTGTGAAATAGACTTAACAACACAATTTATTGTGTTTAATTAATCCGCTCTTGACCGACGAACGTACTGGTTCTAGGTCAGGGCACTGACTGTTTCGCAGCAATAAAAAGCCGTCTTGGAAATGCCCCTTCACATCATTAAACTCAGCGTTGGAACCGAAACGCCAGAAGGTCTGCGCGAATGGCAGACCTATTTTCAGGCGACTTACGGGCGGGTCTATCACACCACCCGCATGACACCGAAACGCAAGGCCGAGATTCTGGACGGCGGATCAATCTATTGGGTTTTCAAAGGTGCAATACGCTGTCGGCAGCAGGTTCTTGACCTTGAAGAGTTTGTGAATGAAGAAGGCACGAAATATTGCCGGATCGTCCTTGACCCCGAACTGATCGAAACACGCACCTATCCACATCGCGCGTTTCAGGGATGGCGTTATTTAAAAGAGGATAAATGCCCGCCTGACGACAAACAGGGCGGCGGCACAGAGGCTCTGCCCGATGACATGGCCGATGAATTGCGTGATCTTGGCCTGATCTGACATTTCCACGAAAACGTGGCTTACGCCTCCGGACCTGCTCCGTCCTCGTCAATGTCTTTTAAGGTCGCGGCAACTTCGTTCTTAAGCCAGCTTACAAAGGCCAGAACCCGTGGGCGCTTAAGATGATCTTCGGGATAGACAAGGTAATAGGCGCCATTTGACGCCACACTTTGCACGAAGGGTCGGACAAGGTTTCCAGCCTTAAGATCAAGGGCCGCAAGACTTGTTCTCGCCATGCCAAGCCCCTGCCCGATCAATGCCGCCTGAATGACCATATCACCGGAATTAAACCGCAACCCGCGACTGACATCGACGTCTGTGACGTCAACAGCATTAAGCCAGAATTCCCAGTCCGCGGCATGGGGATGATCCATCACCACCGTTGCGTCGTGCAGCAACTGATGCCCTGCAATATCAGCTGGGGTATTCAATGGCGGATGAGCCGCCAGATATGCCGGACTACACACCGGAAACAATTCATCATGCATCAGCAATTCGCAATGCAGGTTTGGATATTCCCCGTTCCCAAAGCGTACCGCCAGATCAATGCTTTCGGTATGCAGGTCAACCAACCGGTCATCGGCATGAATGCGCACGTCAATATCGGGGTAAGCTTCGCGAAAATGTCCCAGACGCGGCACCAGCCATTTAACAGCGAAGCTTTGCAGTACACTGACCGTCACAACGCCTGTGTCCTCCACCGCCTTTAACCGTTCGATTTCATCGGCGATTTTGGAAAACCCGGCACTGGTGGCACGTGACAGTCTGGCCCCTTCTTCGGTCAGATGAATTTGCCTTGGCAATCGGTGAAACAACCGAAACCCAAGATATTCTTCCAGTTGCCTGACCTGCTGACTGATGGCGCCCTGGGTCACGAACAATTCTTCGGCGGCACGGGTAAAACTTAGATGGCGCGCCGCCGCATCAAAGGCCCGCAAAGATTGCAGTGGGGGTAAACGCATGAGGCCTTCCTGACAGGGAATGGATTAGATCTTCTAATACATAACTGCAGAATTACTCGTTTGTCACGGCGATATTTTAAAGGGAATATGTTGACAACACGAAACAACGCATTAGCGAAATTACATCAAGGAGGTCGCAATGTCTTATACCCCACATCCGACCCAATGCCTGTCAGCATCCTGTGAAGTGTCGTCATCCACGCAGTGTCGCGACACACCACATCAGACAAACTGGATGAAACAGATCAACAGTTTTGCCAATTTCTTCGCACTTGTGCTGCAACGTCGCGCACAACGCCGTGCTCTTATGCGCCTGAGCGATGCGGCCCTGGCAGATATCGGCCTTACCCGCGCACAAGCAGAAGAAGAATACCGCAACTCTTTCCCCCTGCTGTAGGGTGCCGACAAAAGGCGTTCACCCCACCATCCATCGCATTGCCCCTGTAGCGTCCCGGCAAGAGTTTTGATGCCCCTTGCGCCACCCGCATTCATCGCGCACTCTTGTTACTGGAATTTATCCTTAAGCTGCAGGGGCATGACGCGATGGCATCGGATGACAAATCCCAAAAAACAGACGAGACAAAATTGGACGACGGTGCTCCCGGCAAAGATGCTGGAAGCACCCTCCCATCAAGCATTGCGGCCCAGCTTTCTGTACAGCCGGAAACGGCCGACCTTCCCCCTGACGTCAGTCTTGACCCGCAAGAACGCGCATCAAGAATGCCATCGAAACAGTATTTGCAACTGATCACACCGCTGCACATTCAACTGTTGCGGCTTCAAAACTGGATCAAAGAGCAAAACGTCAAATCATTGATCATTTTTGAAGGTCGTGATGCCGCGGGTAAAGGCGGTACAATCAAGCGTTTTACCGAACATCTCAACCCGCGTGGTGCGCGGATTGTCGCATTGGCCAAGCCCAACGATAGCGAAGCCACCCAATGGTATTTCCAGCGGTATATCGAACATCTGCCAAGTGGCGGCGAAATCGTTCTTTTTGACCGATCTTGGTATAACCGCGCGATGGTCGAACGGGTAATGGGGTTCTGTGACATGTTCGAAGTTACAGAGTTTCTGCGCTCTGCCCCGGACCTTGAACGCATGCTGATCCGGGCAAACATTCACATGACCAAATTTTACTTCTCGGTCAGTAAGAAAGAACAGGCCAAGCGGTTTAAGCAACGCAAAAACGACCCGCTAAAACAATGGAAGCTCAGCCCGGTTGATCTGGCGTCTCAGGATCTTTGGGATGCGTACGCAGAAGCCAAACGCGACATGTTCTATCATACGTCAACAACAGATAGCCCGTGGGTGATTGTGAAATCCGACGACAAGAAACGCGCGCGGATTAACGCCATCAGATATTACCTGTCGGGTTTTGAGTATCCGGGGAAGCGCCCCGAACTTTTGACCTATGATCGCCGGATCATTCACAACGTCGCCGAAGAACTCGACGAAGGGTGATTTCAGCCCAAAACGATGTATTCGGGCAAAATCCTTCCAGATCGTGAAAACATTGTCCCGGTAACATTTGCGCTCATTGACATTACAAGCCTTGCCACCTTTACTTGCACCATCAAATATTTGGGAGGCAAACAATGGCTAAATGTGCATTTATCGGTTTAGGTGTCATGGGATATCCCATGGCCGGTCACCTGCAGAAAGCGGGCCACGACGTTACCGTCTATAACCGTACTGCGGCAAAAACAGAAAAATGGGTTTCCGAATATGGTGGCGCATCGGCTGCCACCCCGGCAGAAGCAGCCAAAGGGGCCGAGTTCGTCTTTTCCTGTGTCGGCAATGATGATGACCTGCGCAGTGTCACCACGGGCAGTGATGGCATTCTATCAACCATGGAAAGTGGTTCGATCCTCATCGATAACACCACCGCATCCGCAGATGTCGCCCGCGAGCTTTATGCTGCGGCCAAGGAAAAAGGCGTTTCACTGATCGATGCGCCGGTATCAGGTGGTCAGGCGGGTGCCGAGAACGGTGTTTTAACCGTTATGTGTGGGGGCGATCAGGCTGCATTTGACCGCGCAGCCCCGGTCATTGATGCCTTCGCCAAATCATGTAAATTGATGGGCGAAAGCGGTTCGGGTCAATTGACCAAAATGGTCAACCAGATTTGCATCGCCGGGCTTGTACAAGGACTTTCCGAAGGGATCAATTTCGGCGTCAAAGCCGGTCTTGATATGGAAAAAGTTCTTGATGTTATTTCCAAGGGTGCGGCAGGCAGTTGGCAAATGGAAAATCGCGGCAGCACCATGGTTGAGAACAAGTTTGATTTCGGCTTTGCGGTTGACTGGATGCGCAAGGACCTTGGTATTTGCCTTGAAGAATCCAAACGCAATGGCGCCCGCCTACCGGTAACGTCCCTGGTCGATCAGTTCTATGCCCAGGTGCAGGAACGTGGCGGTCAGCGTTGGGATACGTCAAGCTTGATTGACCTGCTTTCACGCGGCTAACCGATCCAATCCGATACCAAACGAAAAACGTGGCCAAGGGCCGCGTCAGACTGTTGACGAACCCCGCCTTTTTGAGGCGGGGTTTTATTTTAGGGGCGAGAGATGTTTTTTTTGGTGGCCGCAGGATAGCGCCGGATTTATGCGGGTGATGCCCGCCAGAAGCGGGGTCTGAAGGCGATATGCGCGACAGCCAACAAAACAACGTCACAAAAAGCCCCGTTGCGCGTCAGTATCAGGGCGATCTTCTTGATGTTCTGGGCGGTTGCGGCCAGCAGGCACTGCTCGCGTACCTTGCGCAGGCCGCGCAGGCGTGCGTAACGGTGGCCATGCAGTTGCTTGGCATCTGCAAAACTGCGCTCTACCGTTTCCTTGCGACGCTCATATATCCGCTTGCCCCACGGGCTGAGCCGGTTGGCGTTGATCTTCTCAAGGCTCTCCTGCCAGATATGGCGTGTGACGACCTTGGTGTAATTGCGGCTTTGCGTGCAGGCATCACGCAACGGACAGGTTTTGCAGACCTTCGGGCTGCTCTTGTATTCCCGATATCCGGATCTGTTGGTGGTGCTGTATTTGAGGATTTCTCCTTGCGGGCATTGATAGCCATCGGTCCCGGGCAGATATTCAAAGTCTCGTTTGCGCAGATAGCCCTTGCGATGGGTCGGACGGCGATAGCCGATCACACCCTCAATCTCCCTGTCTTCCAGTCCTCTGGCGATCCCTGCTGTGGCATATCCCGCATCCAGGCCGACTGCCCGTACATCGAAGCCGAACCGGGCGCGCTGCCTGTCCAGGCGCGTCAGATAGGGAATACTGTCATGGACATTGCCCGGCGTGACATGGATATCGGTGATCAGGGCATGGGCGCTGTCCACAGTTCGGTGATCGAGATAGAAAAAGCCTTTGGGCTTGCCATCGCGCACCATATAGCCGCTGTCGGGATCGGTGCGGCTCACCTTTGTCTCTTTGGTAACAGGCTGACGGTCCTTCTCCTTAAGCGGTTTCTTGCCGTGACCGGCTCGGTCCCGGGCAATATCAGCATCAAGGGCGGCAAGGTAGTCGGCACGTGACTTCTCGACCAGCTGACGGTCGAAACGGTTCTTGTTGGCATTGGCCTTGAGATGGGTACTGTCACTATAGAGCACTGTGCCATCGACAAGACCCGCCCGGATCCCCTGTTCGACAATCTCGTCGAAAATATCTTGGCAGATGTCACTGTCATTGAACCGACGGCGACGGTTCTGACTGATCGTGCTGGCATCGGGCACCTTGTCGGTCAGGCGAAGGTGCAGAAACCAGCGATAGGCTACATTGACTTCGATCTCGCGCATCAACTGGCGTTCCGAGCGAATGCCGAACAGATAGCCGACAAACAGCATCTTGAACAACATCACAGGATCAAGTGCCGGACGCCCGTTATCGGCGCAATACAAATGCGCAACTCGGTCATGAATGAAACTGAAATCAATCACCGCGTCGATCTTGCGCAGCAGATGATCCGATGGCACCAGAGATGACAAGGTCACCATCTCAAGTTCTTCCTGATGGGATGTCTTCTTCTTAAGCATCCCTCATTGAATCAAAAGTCCCCGCCAATGGCGAGGACTTTGTCAGCAATCTGACGCGGCCAAGGGCCGCGTTTTTCTTTATCCACAGAACCGTTTGCGTAAACCTACAGCCCGGCACGCAAAAGCGGCTCAACCTGATCACGGTAATTGGCAAGCGGCCCATTACTGAAATAGCCAACGGCACATTCAAGAACCGAGTCCCTGAATGCTTCGGCTGGCGTTTCATCGTCTTCATTTTCCGCATCGAGGTTTTCACGGCCAGCCTGTGCACCAAAACGATCAATTTTGATATCGCGTTCACAGGTTTGTGCTTCTATCGAAGCCAATGATTGACGTGGATCGCGACGACGGGATGGCAAGGCATGGGCAAGATCAATCTCGCGTTCAAATTCCTCGACATCTTTGCGGTGCACTTCAATATCCGGAATAACGCCATGTCCCTGAACAATGTGGTTTTCCGGCGTGGTATAATATCCAGTGGTGATTTTAAGACCACCGCCAGATGTCAGTGGCATAATACGTTGCATCGAGCCCTTGCCAAATGAACGCTCCCCAATGATTACGCCCCGACCGTTTTCACGTAACGCAGCCGCCATCAATTCAGCCCCCGATGCCGACCCACGGTCGAGCAAGATCACCATCGGCACACCATCAAAGAAGTCTGAACGATCTGCTTCGTAGCGGCGCAATTTACGTTCGCCCCGACCTTCTGTCGCAACAATCAAACCGTCGCTCAAGAACTGATCGGCAATGTCGGCAGCACTATCAAGCAACCCACCCGGATTGCGGCGTAGGTCCACAATGATCCCACGCGGTGACGCGATTTTATCTTCGAGCTGCGAAAGATAATCCTGCGTTTGTTCAAGCGTTGTCGCATCGAACCGTGAAACCCGAATGTACCCGATATCATTATCGATTGTTCCGGCGGTCACCGATGGCACCTCAATCCGGGCCCGTTTTACCGTGACATCGAAACTGTCCTTGGTGCGCAAAATCGTTAAGGTCACAGGATCCCCGATCCGTCCACGCATGCGACGCACGGCCTCAGATATCGGTTCGCCATTCATTTCATAACCGTCAATATGGGTAATACGGTCATCAGGTTGCAACCCGGCACGTGCAGCCGGCGTGTCATCAATCGGTGAGACGACCCGAATACGTTTGTCGTCATCAAGCGAGATCACAATGCCAACACCGGCAAAGCTGCCTTCTGTACTTTCCTGCAAACGGCGGAACATGTCATCGGTCATATAGGCGCTATGCGGATCGAGTTCATGCAAGCTGTCATCAAGGACAGCACCGACGATGCCTGTCGGCGACGTATCATCGACTTCCAGCCCATCAAGTGCGGCAATGCTATTTTGGACAAAGACCGGCGTATCAATGTTCTCGACATAGGTTTCAGAAAGAACCTGCAGCGCTTCGGTATAGAGCTTGTCGGCGCGGGCAAACTGATCTTCCGTCGCATTGACCGTCACGTGATCGCGATATGCGTCAAGAAACACGCGTCCTTCATCGCTGGGCCATGCAGGCCCTGCACAGGCGACCAACCTTGTCCCGGCGAACGAAATCAGCACCGCAAACAAAATCGGTAATATTCCTTTGCGCAGCAACAGCCCACTCCTGTCTTTTATCATCTGGTTTACGGATCGAAATCCGATTTCATAATTCTCAAGTCTATCCTGCCTTTTTCTGATTGGCGAGCCCTCGACTTGCTTTATCGTCTGATTAATATCGGATGCTTTTGCTCTCTTTGCCAGTGGCAACCGTTTACACACCATTGCGACCAATGTCTGAGACGCATTTTAATGCTTCTTTGCGAAACAGAACTCGCTCTTGTGACTTTGCCCCGTTATGCTGCTTTCTAACAAACAAAGTTGGCGAAAAGCTGACTGTTCCGAGCGGGCGGCTCACATCTCAGGGAGACGTCTTTTTTCATGACTGACTTTACGCCACCAATTCAGGATTTTCGTTTTCTAATCCACGACGTGATCGGGCTTGATACGGTTGCAAGCCTGCCCGCTTTCGCGGAGGTCAGCCCGGATCTTGTCGATGCCATCCTTGAAGAAGCATCCAAACTTGCGTCATCGGTCCTCGCACCACTAAACCGTATCGGCGATCAGGAAGGTGCGAAACTTCTTGATGACGGCACTGTTCGTACGCCAACCGGATGGAAAGAAGCCTATGCACAGTTTTGTGAAGGTGGCTGGCAAGGTATTTCCGCGCCAGAGACCGAAGGCGGCATGGGCCTGCCAATTCTGCTCGGCGCCGCCGTTGCGGAAATGTGGCATGCTTCAAATATGGCCTTTGCGCTTTGTCCGATGTTGACCGCAGGCGCGATCGAAGCCCTCACAATCCATGGCTCAGATCAGCAACGTGCACTTTATCTATCCCGGTTGGTTAGTGGCGAATGGACAGGTACGATGAACTTGACGGAACCGCAAGCCGGGTCCGACCTTTCAAAAGTACGCAGCCTTGCCGTCCCCCAAAAGGACGGCACCTACACCATCACGGGCCAAAAAATCTTTATCACCTACGGCGATCACGAGATGACGGAAAACATCGTCCATCTTGTTTTAGCCAGAACACCTGACGCGCCTGATGGTGTCAAAGGCATATCGCTGTTTATCGTTCCAAAGTTCCTTGTCTCGGAAACCGGTGAAATTGGAAATCGCAACGATGTTTCATGCGTCTCGCTTGAACATAAACTCGGTATCCATGCCAGCCCGACAGCCGTGTTATCATTTGGCGACCAAGGTGGGGCAATCGGATATCTTGTTGGCGAAGAAGGCAAAGGCCTTGCCTGCATGTTCACCATGATGAACAACGCACGCTTGGCCGTTGGCCAGCAAGGTGTGGCAATTTCAGAACGTGCCTATCAGCAGGCGGTTGATTACAGCCAACAACGCAAGCAGGGCAAATCCCTAACAATCGACGATGCCCCAATCATCATGCATGGCGATGTGCAGCGCATGTTGATGCGTATGCGATCCTCCACCGAAGCGGCACGCGCGCTTTCTCTGTATGCGGCGGCTCAACTTGACCTTGCCCATCACCAACCTGATGAAAACCAACGCGCGGCGGCACAAGCCCGCGCAGACCTTCTGATCCCGCTGGTCAAGGCATGGTCAACCGATCTTGGTGTCGAGAATGCGTCTCTTGGGGTGCAAGTGCATGGTGGCATGGGCTTTATCGAAGAAACCGGTGCAGCCCAACATTTACGGGATGCGCGCATCGCCCCGATTTATGAAGGCACCAACGGCATTCAGGCAATTGATTTTATTGGAAGAAAGGTTTTGCGTGATCGTGCTAGCGCATTAAACATCCTGATTACTGAGGCAAGAGATACCGTCAAAACAGCGAATTCGGGCGATCAAAACGGCACAGTACAAACTGCTGCGCAGCAAGTGCAAAACGCACTTGAACAACTTTCAGAAAGCACCGACATTGTTCTTGATCGCTGCAGCAACGATGCGGCCATGGCGCAGGCTTTGGCATCGCCGTATTTGCGTCAGGCTGCCCTTTGTGTTTCTGGCTGGTTAATGTTGCGCGCGTTGATGACTGCCAGCAGTTCCCCTGAAGCAACTGATTTCCTGTCAGGCAAGGTCAAATCCTGTCAGTTCTTCTTTTCCCAACTCTTGCCGGAAGCGGCTTTCATGGCAGCTCAAATCGCTAATTGCAGCGAAAGCGAACTCCACGAACCCCAGCCACTATTTTGACAAACTCATTTCCCAGAGTCAGCTGCGCCATCGCTATTGCAAGGTGACGGTGGCACGTTGGTTTCTACCCTGCCTGTTCATCCCTCTGAACAAACTGTCCGCGTCAATTGCCCACATTCGGAAATTCCGCACGATTTGAAGGCATTTGAGAACAATTTCCTGTTTCGGTTTCTGATTGCTTGTCTATAATCCGCCCGATGAATCGCTTAACCCGATATATGCTAAAACAGCAGCTAATTTTGATGGTCTTTGTGACACTGGGGCTTCTCTGTGTCATTTGGCTGTCGCAAAGCCTGCGTTTTGTGGAAATGATTGTGAACCGGGGCCTATCCGTCTCGGTGTTTTTGCAACTGACGTCATTGCTGCTACCAAGTTTTCTGGCCATCATTCTGCCGATCTCGTTGTTTTTTGTTGTGGTGTTTACCTACAACAAACTTATTCAGGATCGTGAGCTGATTGTGATGCGCTCTGCGGGCCTAAGCCAATGGGCGCTTGTAAAGCCGACCTTGATGCTTGCCGTTATGACTGCTGGTTTTGGCTACTTCCTGACACTGTTTTATTTGCCCTACAGCTATCAACAATTCAAGGAACTGCAATTCTCGATCCGCAATGATTTTTCATCTGTCCTGCTTCAGGAAGGCAGCTTCACCGACCTTGATGGATTAACTGTCTATGTCCGTGAAGTGGGCCGTGATAACGAGCTTCTTGGCATTCTTGTCCATGACTCCCGTGATCCCGAAAAACAAACGACAATGATGGCAAAGCATGGTGCACTTGTTCGCACCGATGAAGGCCCCCGGATTGTCCTACTTGATGGTAACCGGCAGGAGGTAAACCCGGACGACGGAACCATGTCGATCCTGTATTTCGACCGCTATGCCGTAGATATTGCCCATAGTACAGAAGACCCGGCGTTGCGCTATCGCGAAGCGCGCGAACGCAATGTCTTCAATCTTCTGACAGGTGTACCGCCAAACATTTCATCAAACGATATTGGCGCATTCCGTGCCGAAGGTCATGACCGTTTGATTTCGCCGCTTTATGCTATCGGGTTTGCCAGTATTGCGTTGGCTGTTCTCGTTTCGAGTAGTTTTTCGCGACGCGGGCAAAGCGGGCGCCTACTCGGCGCCATCGGGGTTATGGTTCTTAGTCAGGCTGTGGCCATTGCCATGAAAAACTTGGCAGCAAAGAACCCGGCACTTATTCCACTGATGTATGCCAACGCTCTGCTGCCAATTATTTTAGGGCTTTACTGGACATTCCGCGGACCACAAATTCGCGCCAGCCGCGCGGCCAGCGAAGAGGCCAAGGCATGAGAATATCTCCAACGCTGACGTGGTATTTTGGCAAACATGTCCTGCTTTCGATTTTGGCTATCCTCGCCCTTCTTATCGGTTTAATCATGATTGGCGACAGCATCGAATTGCTGCGCCGTGCGGGTGGAAAGCCGGATGCAACAGTCAGTATCGTCTTCCAAATGGCAGCAAGTCGCATTCCGTTCATGACGGAAAAGGTTTTGCCGTTTGCGGTTTTATTTGGCTCAATGTTCTCGTTCTGGAAACTTACGGGCAATCAGGAACTTGTCGTCACCCGTGCAGCAGGTGTTTCTGCGTGGCAGTTCCTGCTACCGCCCTTTATGTGCGCACTGGTCCTTGGCACGCTGCAGGTTGCGGCACTTAACCCGCTGTCATCGATATTGCTGCAGCGCTACGAGATGCTTGAGGCACGTTACCTTCAGAACAATGTCAACGTAATGAACTTGTCATCAAGCGGGCTTTGGTTGCGCCAAGGCACTCAGGATGGCCAAGCTGTGATCTATGCTCGCGAAGTGCGCAGTCAGGACGGTGACAAAATTGATCTGCGTAATGTGACTGTTTTCCGGTTTGAAAATTCTGATGACTTTACAACGCGCCTTGACGCGAAACGTGCGATGCTGGAGCCGGGTACTTGGCATTTTTATGATGTCTGGACGTTTAATCCGGGACAGGCCAGTACGTTTAACAGTGAATTGATGCTGCCGACGAACCTTACCGCACGCAAAATTCAAGATAGTTTCGCATCACCTGAAACCATGTCGTTCTGGGATTTAAAACCATTCATCAACTTGCTGGAACGTGCAGGTTTCAATGCCACCCGCCACCGAATTCATTTCCACAGCCTGCTCTCACGTCCCTTACTTTTATGTGCTATGGTCCTGATTGCAGCGGCCTTTTGCCTTAAATTTTCTCGACGGCGGCGTGTGTCTCTTGTTATCGGTGGGGGGGTTGCCACCGGCTTTATTCTTTATTTCTGTACGGATGTCATTTCGGCACTGGGTGTATCAGGCGGCATTCCACCAATTTTATCGGCATGGGCACCTGCTGGTATTTCTTTGTTGCTAGGGGTTTCAACATTGCTACATCTTGAGGATGGCTAGTTAAATGGCCATGACAGGGGGAATGATCAAAAAACTCGCCGCCAATACCATATTGGGATGCGGAATGTTTTTTGTTGGGTTCAGCATCAGCACAGCCAAGGCGCAGGCAACATCTTCCCAAGCAGGCGAAGAAGAACCGGCACTTTTGTTTAGTGCCGATGAAGTAGATTATAACCGCGAGCTTCAAACTGTAACCGCACGCGGCAACGTTGAAATATCGCGCGAAGGCCGTATTCTTCTTGCTGACACCGTCAGCTATGATCAATCTCAAGACGTTATGACCGCCTCAGGAAACGTCAGCATCACAGAGCCAAACGGCGAAGTGACGTTTGCAAGTTATGTTGAACTGAGTGGCGATTTTAAAAACGGCATTGTCAAAGACATTTACATTCTACTGGATGAAAATACACGCATTGCGGGCACCGGCGCACGGCGTAGTGGCGGAAACTTTACTGAGATAGCCAAAGCCGTCTATTCACCGTGCAAGGTATGCGAAGACGACAGTGAAAGCCCTCCTCTTTGGCGCATTCGCGCCGCGCGCGTGATCCACGACGCCGAAGCAAAGACAGTTGAATACAAAGACGCCAGATTAGAAGTTGGCGGCATTCCGATCCTATACACACCGTATTTGCAGCATCCGGACCCGACAGTAAAACGCCAATCAGGCCTCCTTGCGCCATCCTTTGGCAGCACAAGCTATGTTGGCTCTTTCTTTGCGCAGCCCTATTACGTGGCTATCGACAAAAGCAAAGACGCAACTTTAACGCCGATCTATACCACCGATGAAGGCCCTGTTCTGGCGACAGAATATCGTCAACGGTTTGACAGTGGTGAGATGGAATTTGATGGCAGTGTGACCCGCGATAGCGATGACCGTTTTCAAGGCCATATCGACGCCGAGGGCCGGTTTGACATTGATGAGACTTGGCGCTGGGGCTTTGATGCAGAGCAGGCATCTAACAAAACATATCAGTCACGTTACGGATTTGATTCGCCGTCTGTCTTAACCTCCAACCTGTTCACGGAGGGATTCCGGGGTGCCAGTTATAGTCGTATCGACGGATATTATTTCCAGGGGCTGAAGGAAGATGATGACCGCGACACAACCCCTATCATCTTGCCCCATATGCAGTTCCACGGCCAGACTGAGCCCGCGAAGTATGGCAGCTACACAACATTGGACCTTGATGGGCTTTCACTGACCCGCGAAGATGGTGCGGATTCGCACCGTGTCTCTGCCAAAGCCGGATGGGCTCTTCCGTATATCGGATCAATGGGCGACGTCACCAAACTTAGCTTATCCGTGCGTAGCGACAACTATATTGTCTCAGACGTCGAACGAGATGGCAAAAGTGACTATAGCGGATATACTGGGCGGCTACTGCCCTTGGCTGCGATTGACTGGAGTATGCCTTTCGTCAGTGATCAGGGCGAATACCACCATATCATCAAGCCAATGGCCATGGCCGCATGGTCGCCCAATGGCGGCAACCCCGACGAAATTTCAAACGAAGATTCCCAATCGTTTGAATTTGACGATATTAACCTGATGGCGCATGACCGTTTCGGTGGACTTGACCGGGCGGAAGATGGTTTCCGTGCAAGTTACGGCTTGGAATGGGGCGTATATGGTCAGTCTGGTGGTTACACCAGTGCTATGTTTGGCCAAAGCTATCGCGCAAATGACAACGATACCTTTGCCCCAGGGTCTGGCCTTGACGAACATCTGTCTGACTACGTGGGCCGCGTAACCGTTTCACCGAGCCAATACCTTGACCTTACCTATCGCTATCGTCTCGATAACGATGATTTTTCTGCCAGACGTAATCAGGTATCGGCCACTGTTGGCTCGATGGATACACTGCGTCTCAACACGACCTACGTACATTTCACCGACGATGCCGGCAGTGAAGAGTTCAACGAGCGCCAAGAACTCTATTTCAAAGCCGAACGCCAGTTTAGCGAATTCTGGTCGGGCATGGCCTATAGCCGTTATGACATTGATCAGGATGACCCACTTGAGTACGGTGTCGGCTTTGTGTACGAGGATGAATGCTTCATCTTTGATGGTCGGGTTCGTCGTACCTTCTATCAGGATCAGGACTTGGGTGAGTCCGACGAATTTTTGTTCCGCCTCGTATTCAAGACCCTGGGTGAATTTGCATCTGCAGCCGGATTGTAAGATAGAATGATTTCAAAATTTTCGACCGTCGCATTCAAGAACGTCCTCTTCATTCTAAGCACAGTCATACTGGTGTCTGCCGGTGGTATCGCACGCGCCCAGTCACCAGTTGGCGTTGCTGCCGTCGTTAATGACGAGCCAATTTCGATCATCGATCTTGTCGAACGCATTAAGTTGATTGCCGTTTCGTCAAACATCGAAATGACCCCGCAAAAAAGCAATGAGATGGCGCCGCAAATTCTGCAACAGCTAATCAATGAAAAGCTGCAAATGCAGGAAGCAGAACGTCGCGGCATTGAAGTGACGCAAAGCGATATCGACCTTGCAAAATCAACGATCGAGCAAAATGCCGGATTGGCAAGCGGGATGCTTGATAAATTCCTTGAACAACGTCGGGTCGCAGCAGGCACCATCGAAGATCAAATCAAACCGCAGGTCGCATGGCAAAAACTGCTGGGCATGATGCGCCGAGACGTACAGATTTCTGATGCTGAAATTGATGAAAACCTTGCCCGCATCGAAAGCAACCAGGGAAAGCCGCGCAACCGGGTACAGGAGATTTTCCTTCCTGTTGATAATCAGCAAGACAGCAGCAAGGTCTATCAAACGGCACAGGAAGTCCTCAAAGCGCTGGATCAAGGGGCGGATTTCGGTGGTCTTGCCCGACAGATTTCCGCCAGCACGAGTGCACCAGCAGGTGGTGACTTGGGTTGGCTGTATGCCGGTGAAGTAGCAAGCGAACTGCAACAGGCCATCAATCAGCTTGAACCCGGTGACGTAAGCGCGCCGATCCAAACCATACGCGGCTACTACATCATCAAGCTTCTGGATCGCCGTCGCGGCGATGCGGCGGCCATTACCGATACCCGACTTGATCTTTACCAGTTGTTTGTTCCGGTTGCCGCCGACACACCACAAGACCAATTAAATGCAAAGCTCGCAGTCATGGATAATGCCAAGAAAACTGCTGACAGCTGTCAAGCCTTGGCAAATGTTGCTGTTGATCTTGGTTCTGATCTCAGTGGCGAGATGAAAGGCATTTCACCAAATGACCTTTCCGGTCCGGTAAGCCGTGCTGTTGGTGGCCTAGACAAAGGCCAAATTTCGGATGTGATCCGTGTCAACGGTGGTGCGCTTCTGGTAATGGTTTGCGACAAGATCGAAAAAAGCAACCTTCCGGATCGCAAAAGTGTCGAAAACAGGCTGATGATGGAACGGCTTGATATCTTGGCCCGGCGGAAGCTTCGCGAGCTGCGCCGTGAAGCCTTTATCGATATTCGGATATAATCTGGTCTCTGGGATATATTTCAATGAGCAAGATCGCGCCGATTGCCTTAACCATCGGCGAGCCCGGTGGCATAGGCCCGGAGCTTGCACTAAAGGCATGGCAACGCCGAGCCGATGATGCGTTGTCACCGTTTTGCGTGTTGAGCCCGATCAGAATCTTAAAACAGGCGATAGATCAAACAGCAATTGATATCCCGCTTGTTCGTCTTTCCGACATTTCAGAAACGGCCACTGCGTTTACAAGTGCGCTACCTGTTCTTGATGTCGAAGATACAAACGCGTCAATCATTCCCGGCACAGCGTCGCCCGCGACGGCAAATATCGTGATTGACAGCATCACGCGCGCGGTAGAGTTAACAAGATCAGGTGCGGCAAGTGCCGTTGTGACAAACCCGATCCAGAAAAGTGCCCTTTATACGGCCGGGTTCAAACATCCCGGTCACACAGAATTTCTTGCGGAACTGGCCGGACCGGACATTGTGCCGGTGATGATGCTGGCAAATGCAAAGCTTCGCGTGGTTCCCCTGACAATCCACATTGCACTTGCAGAAGTACCCAAGCAATTGACGCCCGCTTTGATTGGTACCCTTTGTCACATAACGGCAAAGGCGCTACAACGCGATTTCGGGATTATGCACCCACGCCTTGCGATTTCGGGACTAAACCCGCACGCTGGTGAAGACGGTACCATGGGCATTGAAGAACAAACCATCATGATACCCGCTATAAAAAAACTACGGGACGAAGGCCTTGATGTCATTGGTCCGCTGCCAGCGGATACCATGTTCCATGAGGAAGCCCGTGCGCAATACGACGTGGCACTTTGTCCGTATCATGATCAGGCGCTTATTCCGGTCAAGACTCTTGATTTCCATGGTGGTGTAAATGTCACCTTGGGATTGCCATTTATCAGAACATCGCCCGATCATGGCACCGCCCTTAACATCGCGGGCAAGGGCATTGCACGTCCTGATAGCTTGATCGCGGCCCTTAAAATGGCGTCTGACATGGCGCACAAACGTATTTCAACGGGAGCCTGACCGAACGTGTCAGAAGACAACACACCATCTGGCAAACTTGCCAATGACTGTTTGCCGCCGCTGCGTGAGGTCATTGCGACCCATGATCTGTCGGCGCAAAAGAAATTCGGTCAGAACTTCCTGTTTGATCTTAACCTGACCGGCCGGATAGCCCGGGCTGCGGCTCCGCTTAACGATGCGACAGTCATTGAAATCGGACCGGGCCCCGGCGGCTTAACACGGGCCTTGCTGTTCAATGGTGCCAACAACCTGACGGTGATTGAGCGCGATCCACGCTGCCAACCGGTTCTTGAACAGATCAGCAATCATTACCCCGACGCATTGCACGTGATTGACGGTGATGCGTTGGATGTCGATGTCACAACGCTTGGCCCTGCCCCGCGTAAGATCGTCGCCAACCTGCCTTATAACGTCGGCACACAGCTTTTGATTAACTGGCTCATGCAGATTGACCAGTTCACCAGCCTGACCTTGATGTTCCAGAAAGAAGTTGCCGAACGCGTCGTCGCCCGCCCCAAGAGTAAAGCTTACGGGCGCCTTTCGGTGCTGTGTCAGTATCTGTGTGATTGTGACATTCTGTTTGATGTCCATCGTAGCGCCTTTACACCACCGCCAAAGGTGACGTCGGCTGTGGTGCAATTGCGCCCCAAAGAAGATCGCGGAACGAAAATCGACCTGACCAGTCTGGCAAAAATCACACAGGCCGCATTTGGCCAACGCCGTAAAATGCTGCGCGCCAGCTTAAAAACGCTCAACATCAATGTGGGTGAATTGCTGGCAAAGGCCGAAATTACGGAAACATCCCGGGCTGAAGAACTCAGCGTTGCAGATTTCGTTCGCCTAACGCAAATCCATGACGAAATGGCCGCTTCGTAAGGAGGCCATTTCCTGGAGTCAGGATCAATCTGTCAGAAGCTTTTTAACAAAGCCCGGCAACCCGGTTTGCCGCGCCCGTTTCACGCGCTCTGCCCCAATGATATGTTCCACATCGGCAAGGCAGCGTTCCAGATCATCATTGATCAGGACGTAGTCGAATTCTTCCCAGTGACTGATTTCAGCACCGGCCTTGGCCATGCGCTTCATAATCACATCATCGGCATCCTGTCCGCGATCGCGAAGACGACGTTCGAGTTCGCCTGACGACGGAGGTAGGACAAACACCGAAACAACGTCATCACCGCCCTTTTCGCGTAATTGACGGGCACCTTGCCAATCAATATCAAAAAGAACGTCGTGCCCCTCTGACAGCGCCTTTTCGACCGGGGCCATCGGCGTGCCATAGTAGTTGCCAAACACTTCGGCCCACTCAAGAAGCTCGTCATCGGCGATCATGTGCTTAAATTCATCAACCGATTTAAAGAAATAATGCGTGCCTTCGTCTTCACCGGGCCGTGATTCACGGGTGGTCGCCGAAACCGACAACGAAATCTTGTGGTCTTTTTCAAGGAGCTGGCGGGTGATGGTTGTTTTGCCAGCCCCTGACGGCGCACAGAAGACCAGCATAAGGCCACGGCGGCTTGCCTGTTCAGTCATATCGCGTTTCCTTCCCTACCCGCTTATTCGACATTCTGGACCTGCTCGCGGAGCTGATCAATGATCACTTTAAGCTCCATCCCGCAATTGGTCAGTTCAATATCATTGGCTTTGGAACATAGCGTGTTGGCTTCCCGATTGAATTCCTGACACAGGAAATCAAGTTTACGGCCAATGGCTCCACCTTTGGTCAACATATCGCGTGCGGCGATAATATGGGCCTTAAGTCGGTCAATCTCTTCGCGAATGTCGGCCTTGGTCGCCAGAAGGGCCGCTTCCTGATGGAGGCGTTCAGGATCAAATTTTCCAGCATCCATCAGTTCGTCGATCTGGCGTTTCAGTCGTTCCTTGATCGCATCTCCGCGCGCCGATGCACAGCTTTCCGCATGGGTAACGGTCACCTCGATATTATCGACATGTCCACGCAGCATCGCATCGAGTTTGGCACCCTCTTCTGCGCGATGTGCATCCATCTGATCAATCGCATCGCTCAAACTGGCAAGGACCGCACCATCACGGGCGTCCCGACTTGCATCATCTTCCTGCGTTTCAACGGTCTCAAGCACGCCGCGCACGTTCATCAAATCCGCAATTGTTCCGGCTGAAAGGCTGCTGGTGTTGTCAAATTCTTCAGCAAGGGAAACCAGTTCAGAAAGCAGTTCCCGGTTAACCTGATAGGTACTTCCGTCCGACGCGCGCACAACATTGAGGGTAACGCCCATATTGCCGCGTTTGAACCGCTTTGACACCGCATCGCGGACCTTGGCTTCAAGGCGTTCAAAACCGCCATTCAAACGCACACGGACATCAAGGCCCTTGCCATTGACACTGCGCAGTTCCCAGGTCCAGCCAAAGCCGTCCGCAGCACCATCTGTGCGCGCAAATCCGGTCATGCTTGATACGGTCATATTTTCATCCAGTCTGATTTCATGTTTGCGTGTTTATAACGGTTGCCCCCAACCACGCCAAGGCCGAACACGGCGCCGATTGAGATAACATCAAACAGTTCCCGACAATATGCTATGTCTGAGCAGTATTTCATAATGCTGCCCCAATGCTGCAGCATGTTCCGCCAAAATAACACATCGACACATCCGAACTGCATACGAGCAACCATGTCATTTCAATACCATGCCATCCTGATCACCGGTGCCAGTTCCGGTATCGGTGCAGCCCTTGCCCGTCAATTTGCCCGTACGGGTGTCACCCTGTTCATCAGTGGCCGTGATCAAACACGCCTGCGACTGGTTGAAAATGAATGCCGTGCTGCCGGTGCTAACGTCTTCGCAGACGTCCTTGATGTCACTGCGCGCGAAACCATGGCGGCCTATGTGTCGCAATGCGACGAGATCGCTGCACTCAGCCTTGTCATTGCTAATGCAGGCATCTCAGCCGGTACAGGGGGCGACGGCGAAAGCCCCGAACAGGTCCGCGATATCTTTGCCACCAATGTTGCCGGCGTGCTTAACACCATTGATCCGGCGATTGAAAAGATGCGCATCCGTGGACACGGTCAAATCGCTGTCGTTGCCTCACAGGCATCCTGGCGGGGATTACCATCCGCCCCGGCATATTGTGCCAGTAAGGCCGCCATTCGCACCTATGGCGAAGGTTTGCGTGGTGCAATGGCCCCATCGGGCATCAAGGTAAACGTCATTTGTCCGGGGTTCGTTAAAAGCCGGATTACCGATGCCAATGATTTTCCGATGCCCTTTTTCATGCAGGCAGACAAAGCCGCACGTAAAATCGTTCGCGGGCTGGAAAGAAACAAAGGCATGATCGCATTCCCGTGGCCGATGAATATTCTGATCAGCATGCTTAAAATGGCCCCGCAATGGGTGCTTGATTTGGCAGCGTCACGCATCCCAAAGAAAACGTCAGGCATTAAGCAAATCGGAAACTAGGTCCCGCCCGGCAGACTTATGCAAAAACCATTCGAAAATGACAAAAGCGGTCTTTTTAAGAGACCGCCTTTTTTATCGATTTTCAGCATCGAACATCGTTTGACGAAGACTAGATTACCTTACTGGCTGTCACGCAGGCGCCGCCATTTGGCAACATTGCGATTATGCTCGTCAAGGGTGCGGGCAAAGGCATGACCGCCTGTGCCATCCGCCACGAAATAAATATCTTCTGTTTCCGACGGATGTAAAACCGCGTAAATCGCATCACGGCCCGGATTGGTAATCGGCGATGGCGGCAACCCGGCGGTGACATAAGTATTATACGGGCTTTCAAAACGAAGATCGTTACGGGTCAAAGCTCGATCAAGACGTTTTTTCGGACTAACCGCATAGGCCACCGTCGGATCAGATTGAAGCCGCATGTTGCGGTTCAGGCGGTTGACAAAAACCCCCGCCACGCGGCCACGTTCGGCCGCCACTCCTGTTTCGCGTTCCACAATCGACGCCAGAACAACCGCTTCGTTAATGGTATCGAATGGAAGCTCCGAATCCCGGCCCGGCCATAGTTCATCGACCAGCGCATCATGCGCAGCTCGCATCCGATCAATGATGCTTTGCTTCGTATCACCGTATGAGAACTGATAGGTTTCGGGCAACAGGGTCCCGTCCTTGGGGATATCGGTGATATCGCCGGTTAGACCATCGACCAGATTGATCCGGTCTATGATTTCTCCTGATCTCAACCCTTCGGGGATGGTGACGAACCGCCGAACGGTCTCACCACTTGCCAAAACCTCCGCGGCCTGACGGGGACTGACCCGGGCGGGAAAATGATATTCGCCCGCACGCAAAGAACGATCCAGCCCGGCAACACGCACCCCGGCCAAAAAGATCAAAGGTTCTTCGACAATCTGTTCACGTTGGAAAATTTCGGCAATGCCGCGCACCCCCGTCCCTTGCGGGATGATGATGTCGCTACCCTGCACAAGTTTGCTTGGTGATGTGTATTGCACATAAACATACACCGCCGCCCCACCAATGGTGAGAGCGGCGGTGATGCATAAAAAGCCAAGAACAAGCAGAAAACGCTTCAAGGGATAGCTCCCGGTAAGGTTGGATCTGCTGTTTTAGACGCTCTTGAACACCAGCGATGCGTTGGTACCGCCAAAGCCGAACGAGTTCGACAATGCGACATTTACCTTACGCTGCTTGGCTTCAAGCGGAACCAGATCCATACCTTTGCAGGCTTCAGACGGATTTTGCAGGTTCAGGGTCGGTGCAACCACACCTTCGTAGATCGCAAGGATCGAGAACACAGCTTCAATCGCGCCAGCCGCACCCAGCAGGTGACCGGTTGCCGATTTCGTCGATGACATCGAAAGTTTCGATGAGTGATCACCAAACAGGCGCTTGACCGCACCCAGTTCAATTTCATCACCCAACGGAGTCGACGTACCATGAGCATTCACATAGTCGACGTCTTCCGGGTTCACACCGGCATTGCGCAACGCATTGCGCATCGAGCGGAAACCACCATTCCCATCCGCAGCCGGAGCCGTGATGTGATAGGCGTCGCCCGACATACCGTAACCGCCGACTTCGGCGTAAATTCGTGCACCACGTGCCTTGGCGTGCTCGTATTCTTCAAGCACCACACAACCAGCACCTTCGCCCATGACGAAACCGTCGCGTCCTTCGTCCCACGGACGGGATGCTTCGGTCGGGGTATCGTTGTAACCGGTTGAAAGTGCACGGGCAGCCGCAAAGCCAGCCATACCAAGACGGCAAACAGCAGCTTCTGCACCGCCAGCAACCATCACATCGGCATCACCAAGCATGATCATGCGCGATGCGTCACCAATGGCGTGGGCACCGGTCGAACATGCGGTAACAACAGCGTGGTTCGGCCCTTTAAGACCGTGTTTGATCGATACCTGGCCAGAGACCAGATTGATCAGGCAAGACGGAATGAAGAATGGGCTTACGCGGCGGGTTTTGCCATTATTAACCAATTCTGTGGCTTCAGAGATCCTTGGAAGACCCCCGATACCTGAACCAATCAGAACACCAGTATTTTCCTGATCTTCGTCGGTTTCAGGTTTCCAACCGGAATCGGCAAGAGCCTGATCGGCCGCAGCAATCCCATAGACGATAAAATCGTCCATTTTCTTCATGTCTTTAACAGAGACATGATCTTCCGCGTTGAAAAGTCCGTCACCCTGACCACGTGGCACAAGACCCGCGATCTTTGCAGGGATATCGGACACATCGAAAGTATCGATGTTCTTGATTCCAGATTGGCCAGCCAGCAGTTTCTGCCACGTGTTCTGTGCGCCGCTTGCAAGCGGTGTAACAGCACCAATACCGGTAACAACTACGCGTCTCATCCCGCACTACGCCTTTATTTTATGAATCCAGCAAAGACGAAAAGGGCGCCTGAGGATGCCCTCTGGCGCCCATGTCTCACAGCAAAATTAGCTGTTAGCTTTTTCGATGAAGTCAATCGCGTCTTTGACGGTCAGAATTTTCTCGGCTGCGTCATCAGGAATTTCACAACCAAATTCTTCTTCAAACGCCATAACCAGCTCGACAGTGTCCAGGCTGTCTGCGCCCAGATCGTCGATGAAGCTGGCGTTTTCAGTGACCTTGTCTTCTTCAACACCGAGGTGCTCGACAACGATCTTCTTCACGCGATCTGCGACATCACTCATAGCTCAAATCCTTCAATAGGTTTTCTGTCAGTTATCGTTTGCGTGGTCCCGGTCTGCTCCCCCTATTGAAGGAACTTCCTGGGACCGGAAACCGACAATACCCATTGCCGGTTTCAAGATTTTTTATAGCGGCCTCTTTTAAACAGAAAAGCAAGCAACCCGCAACGGGTTAAATCATCGCCATTCCGCCATTCACATGCAAGGTCTGTCCTGTGACATATGAAGCTTCGTCACTGGCAAGAAACAGAACCGCAGCTGCGATCTCTTTGCTGTCGCCCATGCGACCGGCAGGAATACCTGCCAAAAGTTTCTCTTTCTGTGCATCACCGAGCTCTTCGGTCATTGCCGTGGTGATGAACCCCGGTGCAACACAGTTAATCGTAATACCGCGCGCAGCAACTTCCTGTGCCATCGATTTTGACCAGCCAATCATGCCTGCCTTCGCCGCCGCGTAGTTTGCCTGTCCCGGATTCCCCGTGACGCCAACAATCGACGTAATGTTGATGACACGACCATGACGGCGCTTCATCATGCCACGCAAAGAATTCCGTGCAAGCTTGAATGCAGATGTCAGGTTCACATCAAGAACCGCCTGCCAGTCTTCGTCTTTTAGACGCATCGCAAGCTGATCTCGGGTAATGCCGGCATTATTAACCAGAATATCAAGCTGACCACCAAGGGCTTCTTCAGCCGCCTTGATCAAACCGTCAACCGATTCTGTATCCGAAAGGTTCGCTGGAACAACAACGGCGTTTTCACCGATCTCGGCAGCAACCGCTTCGAGACGTTCCGCACGGGTCCCCGACAGAGCAACCTTCGCACCGGCCTGCGCCAAAACCTTGGCGATTTCGCCACCAATGCCACCCGTGGCACCAGTTACAAGTGCGGTTTTCCCTGCAAGATCAAACATAAACTTTCTTTCCCTTTTTGGGTTCGTCGTGGTCACGACACTCTTACAAAGTGCCGAGGAATGCTTCGATATCAGCCGGTCCATTAACCGAAGTGCCGGTCAGGTCGCGGTCGATACGACGTACCATTCCCGTCAAAACCTTGCCCGCGCCAATCTCGACAAGATCGGTAATACCCTGTGTCTTCATATAAAGAACAAACTCGCGCCAGCGCACGGTCCCGCAAACCTGCTCCACAAGGAGTTTACGAATGGTTTCCGGATTGTCAGTTTTTTCTGCCGTGACATTCGCAACAACCGGTTTACCGGGCGCATTCATCGCCACTTCGGCAAGGGCCTCAGCCATACGATCAGCAGCTGGCTGCATCAACGAGCAATGGAACGGCGCAGACACCGGCAGAAGAACGGCGCGCTTGGCACCTTTTTCCTTGGCAATTTCAATCGCGCGTTCAACAGCGGCCTTATGACCAGACACCACAACTTGTCCATTGGCATTGTCATTCGCAGCGGTGCAAACTTCGCCCTGTGCGGCTTCCTCAGCTACGGCAACCGCATCGGCAAAGTCCAGCCCCAAAAGGGCTGCCATCGCACCGACACCAACCGGAACTGCGGCCTGCATGGCCTGACCACGAATTTTCAAAAGACGTGCCGTATCGGCAACCGCAAAAGTCCCCGCCGCAGCAAGTGCTGAATACTCACCAAGCGAATGCCCCGCGACCAGATCGCATTTGTCGGTCAGCGTGAAGCCACCTTCGTTTTCCAGAACGCGGGTAATAGCAAGACTGACAGCCATCAGCGCAGGCTGTGCATTTTCCGTCAGGGTCAGTTCATTTTCCGGCCCCTCAAACATCAGCGCGCTTAGTTTCTGTGAAAGCGCGTCATCAATTTCCTGAAAAACTTCGCGGGCAACCGGGAATGCATCCGCCAGTTCCTTGCCCATACCTACCGCTTGCGACCCCTGACCGGGGAAAACGAGTGCGCGTGTCATTATACTTAATATACCTTTGTCAGCTTATGCGAAGGCTGCGCCGAATATCGGCCCCTCAAAATTGAGGCCCTCTTGATACCCTGCCCGCCCCGACTGTCAAGAACAGATACGGCTTTTTGGCTCGTCACATACACACCTTGACACCAAGGTGGCAGGAAATTTCATGATTTCAAGTCAAAAGGCAGCGAACATGTATGACATGCTCGCTGCCTTTCTCGAAGGATTGTCTATCGTGCAGCGCACAAATTCGTGCACTTTATGAACTGATTAGCCGATATAGTGCTGCATGCTTGAAACAACGCTGTCAGCGATATGCGACTTTGTAATCACGCCGCGAATATCGTCCTGACGTGGCACCCCGCGGCACGGTCTGACGACGACAGCGGCACGTGCCTTACGGCGTTCCATGCGCTTGATCACGTCATACATATTCATATCATCAACCACGACAACGAAGTCTTCCTTGATCACTTCCTTAAGGGCCTTGTGTCCCTGATCGCCTGCAACCGCGTACAGCGCCGTGACGTCAGGAATAACACCTGCAATACGGCCCCCTTCCATCACAACAAGCGGTTTTGCCACAGGTGATGGACCAATCTTATCAATCGCCTCAGAAACACGTAAAGATGCATCGATATAAATCTGATCGGATGTCATGATTTCGCGCACCGGGTGGACCATGAACATATTGCTGTGACGTTCTTTGGGAATGTGACGCCCGCGCAACACAAGCTTGGAGGTATAAATCGTCTCAGAGATGATCATCCGGCGGAAGCCAAGCGCAATCGCAACCGCGACAACCAGCGGCACAATAATATTATAGTCGCGGGTCATCTCGAAAATCATGATGATCGCTGTCATGGCCGCACCAGTGCCCGCTGCGACAACGCCGCCCATACCCACAAGCGCAAATTCAACCGGCGTAATGCCCGCATCCGGGAAGATCATGTTGCCGACAACACCAACAGCAGCCCCAAGGGTCGCACCGACAAACAACGACGGCGAGAAAACACCACCAGAAGCCCCAGAACCAATGCTGACAGATGTCGCATAAAGTTTGGCAAAGAACAGGATCACCAGCAACGGCAAGGACGTCATCGTTCCACGCAGGATTTCCTGAATGACCCCATACCCCACACCGTCAACATAGTAATTGCCGCCCGTCAGCAGCAAAACATACATCAGAATGCCGATCGACAGCATACCAACAGCATGACGGGTATAATCGTTGCCCGGCATCTTTTTAAACAAGGTGCTGGTTACCAGCATCGAACGGATCAACGCCCAAGCCGCGATCCCACACAACACACCAAGGACGACATAAACAATCAGCGCCTGAAGATCGACGGCCGATACCTGTGGCACGGCGGCCAATGGCACCTCGAACGCGGGGGCCAAACCAAACGAAATGCGCCCGATATAGGTCGCCGCCCCGGTGGCAATCACGACCGGCAGGAATGTGCGCGTTGAAACTTCTGGCATCATAAGCTCGATGGCAAACAGCACCGCACCAAGTGGCGTATTAAATGTTGCCGCAATTCCGGCCCCGGCCCCGGCGGCAAGCAATGTGATGCGTTGCCCGGTTTGCAAGTTGAACATTTGCGCAATGCTTGAGCCCAGCGACGAGCCGATCTGAATGATCGGGCCTTCACGACCAACAGAAGCCCCGGTCCCAATGGAAAGCGAAGATGCAACCGACTTGACCAACGCCACCATCGGGCGAATACGGCCCTGTTCAAAATAAATGGCGTTCATCACCTCGGGCACCCCATGGCCTTTGGCTTCTGGCGCGAACGTATTAACAAGAAAAACAACGAACAAACCACCGATGACCGGCACCAGAATGACCAAAGGGCCCCAGGTGCTGGGCGCTGTCAGCAGGTTTGCATCATAATTAATGGAAAAGACGCCGTAAAAGGCGACGTTATGAATAAGCGCGACAAGCGCACGGAAAACAACCGCGCCATAACCTGTGACCACACCGACCACAAGCGCCAGCATACAAAGACTTAGCATAGATGCCCTGCGTGAGGACGCAGCATCAATTGAGGGTTCTACCATTACAAAACCACGGGTAATAAAAGACAATGCTTTGGTTCGGCATTAACACACAAAACACCCGCCCCGTTTTGGTATAATGGCCTCCCTGATTTCAACGGGGACAACCAACAGGAAGCGAGAATTACCGGACCAGCGAATGCTAACAGGCCTACTCTCTTGAACTTTTTGTTTCAAGTGTGAACCACTTCACGCATAACCGACCTTAGGAAAGTGCAACTCTTACAAAGACGTGCATAGAAGACTGAAACATACGCAAACGCACGCGTTGCGTCCAAATTGCGATCCTGACGCCTACTTGTGGAAAAGGTGTATTTGGCGTTGCACTAATGGGCGAAAAGTGTATATTCCGCCGTCTCACGGCTCCTTGCCGGGATTGCCCGGCTATGCCTGCATGACATGAGGTCATGTTGGGAAGAGATAAGCCACAAGGAGTGATTAGGAGTATTATGAGCAAGTACGAAAGCGTGTTCATCGCACGTCAGGACTTCTCGACCGCACAGGTCGAAAGCCTGAACGAAAAGCTGGTCCAGACCGTTGAAGGTCTTGGCGGCAAGATTGCTAAAACCGAATATTGGGGCCTGCGTTCCCTGACATACCGTGTCAAGAAGAACCGCAAAGGCCACTATACTCTCTTCCAGATTGAAGCCGACCACGCAACGATCGCGGAATATGAGCGTCAGATGCGCCTGAACGAAGACGTTCTGCGTCAGATGACTGTCAAAGTTGACGAGTTCGAAGAAGAACAGTCAGCAATTCTGCGTAACCGCGACGAGCGCGGCGGTCGCGGCGGTCCCCGTCGTGGCGGTCCCCGTCAGCACGGCTAACAGATAGCGAGGAGAATATATTATGGCTGGACGTCGTCTGTTTTTCCGTCGTCGCAAAACCTGCCCGTTCTCGGGTGCGGATGCGCCGAAGATTGACTACAAAGATGTCAAACTGCTGCAGCGTTTCGTTTCCGAACGCGGCAAAATCGTTCCGAGCCGTATCACTGCGGTTTCGGCCAAGAAGCAGCGCGAACTGGCAAAAGCCATTAAACGTGCACGCTTCCTGGCGCTGCTGCCTTATTCCGATCAGGTTTAAGTCAGTCGGCAAGAGACCCGTTTATGGTCTCGGGTCGGGAGTAAATAATGCAACGTGACACCCTTATAGCTATTGGCTCGGGACTTGGCAGTGCCGTCCTGTTTCTTCTGGTTCTCTCGGGTAATCCGGTTGCGCTATTACTTTCATATTTCGGGCATCTGCCGCTTTTCCTTACGGGATTGTGGCAAGGGCCCAAACGCCTGCTGGTTGCGGCATTTGCCGCATGTAGTGCCCTTGTTCTTTTGGGGGGATTACTGCCTTTCACGGTCTTTATAGTCGTGTTTGCCGGACCAGCGATGTTGTTGACCCGCATGGCGCTGGTCATTCGGAAGGATCAAAACGGCAATCTTGCCTTTATTCCTTCTGGAGTTGTCGTAAGTGCCATGGCCGTCATGGTCGCGACGGTGATGATTATCATTACCGG
This sequence comes from Thalassospira sp. Z349TD_5, assembly GCF_056173045.1. Taxonomy (NCBI): domain Bacteria; kingdom Pseudomonadati; phylum Pseudomonadota; class Alphaproteobacteria; order Rhodospirillales; family Thalassospiraceae; genus Thalassospira; species Thalassospira sp. Z349TD_5. The sequence goes on along the minus strand of NZ_CM149654.1, from coordinate 1,531,718 downwards.
AACACTGACGGCGGAAGGTTTGGACATTCAGGAATTCGTTTCGCAATTCCTGAGCCAGATATACTCGGAAATGGGCGTCCCTATGACGTCTGATGTTCAGGGTCTGATTGGTATGTTCAAGATTTACTTCCCGGCGATTGCTGCGGTGAGCTGGCTTCTTATGCTGTTTGCCAATGCAACAATCGCACAGGCAATTTTGGTACGTGCAGGCAAAAACCTGCGTCCGACACCAAAAATGGCAAGTTTTGCCTTGCCTGGATGGTCGCTATTTGCGTTTGCCGTGGCTGGTTTTACGGTCGGCTTTGCCGATGGTTCACTAGCCTATGTGGCGCGAAACGTCGCGGTGGTACTGGCAGTGCCGTTCCTGTTTCAGGGATTGGCGCTGGTACACGGGCAGGCAGCCCGATGGCCGCAAAAACGTATGATTCTGACGGTGTTCTACATCGTCGCGGTTCTGTCTAGTTGGTCGTTTGTTGCGATCACCGGACTTGGAATTGTTGAGCATTTAATCAGGCTGCGGGGGAAAGAACCGATGACCCGTAGCAATGAGGAGGATCGGTGATGGAAGTTATTCTGCTCCAGCGGGTAGAAAAACTCGGTCAGATGGGTGACGTAGTCACTGTCAAGCCGGGCCACGCCCGCAACCGCTTGCTGCCGCAGGGCATGGCCCTTCGTGCAACCAAAGCAAACCTTTCCGTGTTTGAAGCACAGAAAGTACAGCTCGAAGCTGACAACCTTGATCGCCGCAAAGAAGCCGAAGCGGTTGCCGAGAACATGGGTGAACTTGCTGTTACCCTCGTTCGTCAGGCATCCGATGTTGGCCAGCTTTACGGTTCGGTAACTGCACGTGATATCTCGACCGCAGTAACCGATGCAGGTTTCACTGTTGCCCGTACCCAGGTTGTTCTTGATCAGCCGATCAAAAACCTTGGTCTGCATCAGGTCAAAATCAATCTGCACCCGGAAGTCGCTGTCGAAGTGACCGCCAACGTTGCACGTTCCGAAGAAGATGCCGCTGAACAGCTCCGTAAAGGTGCTGCTGTTCTTGGCACGATCGAGGAAATGGAAGCGGAAGAAGAAGAAGCTCTCGAAGCTGCTGAAGAACTCTTCGAAGAAGAAGTTCCTGAAGAAGCTTCTGCAGATGCTCCGAACGAAGAAGACAGCAAAGCGTAATCGCTGGTCTTTTTCGACGCATTTTGGGAAACGGCATATCCACCCGGATATGCCGTTTTCTTTTTGCCTACTTTGGAAAGTTGCCGAAATTCAATAATTTGTTTGAATCGCGACCTCTGCGGTTACGGAATACCCGCTATGATGTATACCGATTAACTCTTTGCCGCCAACCAGATGACTGATACCTTTTCCGCCCATGACAGATCCCAACTTAGACGCCCTATTTGCTCCTCTTGATGTAGACCATGGTGACGGCGCCGATATGGTGCTCGAACGCATGGCTCCGCATAACTTCGAGGCAGAAGCAGCCTTGCTCGGCGCGGTGCTCAATAACAACGCCGCCTATGAGCGTGTGTCTGATATCTTGCGCCCGGAACATTTCGCCGATGGCCGCCACGGCAGCATTTTTGAAGCCTGCGGCAAGCTGATCGAGCGCGGACAACTGGCCAACCCGGTCACGCTGAAAGCCTTTTTCAAGCAGGACGAACATCTGGCCGAAATCGGCGGTGCGCAATATCTGGCCGAACTGTCAAACAATCTTGTCTCAGTGATCAATGCCGGTGACTACGGCAAGCTGGTCTATGACCTGTATCTGCGCCGCGAGCTGATCGAGCTTGGCGAAGATGTGGTCAATGACGCCTATCAGTACGAACTTGATACGGACGCAACCAACCAGATCGAAAAAGCCGAACAAAAACTGTTCTCTCTTGCCACTGCGGGATCAGCTGAATCGGGTTTTGTCGCCTTTGGCCCCGCATTGGCCAAGGCCTATGAGAATATCGATCACGCCTATAAGAATGCCGGGCGTGTGGTCGGTGTCACAACGGGTTTGCGCGACATTGACCGCAAACTTGGGGGGTTGCATCCTTCTGATTTGCTCATCCTTGCCGGGCGTCCGTCGATGGGTAAAACAGCCCTTGCGATGAACATCGCCTTTAATGCCGCCATCGCATCCAATCAGAACCGGGCACAGGGCGAAGACACCCGCGACGAAATCCGTACGGGTGCAATTGCCGTCTTCTCGCTTGAGATGGCCGCAGAACAGCTTGCCGCACGTTTGCTGTCGCAAGCCGCCGAGGTTTCTGGCGATAACATGCGCCGTGGTGACCTTAACGAGCAGGATTTTGAACGCCTGTTGTTGGCAACCCAGGAACTCAACACAGTTCCGCTGTATATCGATGATACACCGGCCCTTCCGGTATCGACGTTGCGCACACGCTGTCGCCGCCTGAAGCGTCAGCACGGCCTTGCGATGATCGTCGTCGATTACCTGCAACTTCTGGCACCACCGACCAACTTCCGCGGCGATGGCCGTGTACAGGAAGTTTCGGAAATCACCCGTATGCTCAAGGCAATTGCCAAGGAGCTTGAAGTCCCCGTTCTGGCCCTGTCACAGCTATCCCGTGCGGTCGAACAGCGCGACGATAAACGTCCGCAGCTTTCTGACCTTCGTGAATCCGGCTCGATCGAGCAGGACGCCGACGTTGTGATGTTCATTTACCGTGAACAATATTATCTCGAACGTTCCGAACCGGTCCAACGCCCGGAAGAAGCCACCGATAAATTCGGTGAACGCTATTCGCATTGGCAGGACCGTTTGAACCACGTCTACAACACCGCAGAGGTTATCGTCGCCAAGCAACGTCACGGCCCGGTGGGCAACGTGCGTTTGTTCTTTGACGGGAACTACACCAAGTTTGGCGACCTTGATCACACCGAAGAAGAACATGAATAGGGATCGTTTCCGTCCCTAAACTGACTCCACGGGGTAATTCGAATGACTGTTTTTCCCGCCGTCGGCCGTGCTGCCGAGTGCGCGGAACTGCAAATCAATATGAAAGCAGTTGCCGACAACTATAAGACTTTGGCCAAGCGCTATACCGGTCGCACCTGTGGTGCTGTGGTAAAGGCAGATGCCTATGGCCTTGGTGCGGATATGATTGTGCCGGTCCTCAAAAAGCAGGGCTGCCGTCTGTTCTTTGTCGCCCAGGCCAACGAAGCCGCCGAGCTTTTCCCGCTTCTGCGGGGCGGCGGACGTATTGCTGTTCTCAATGGCGTTTTACCCGGTGACGAGGAATTCTTTATCGAGAATGATGTCATTCCGGTTTTAAACGACCTTGAACAGATCGAACGCTGGTCAAACCTGTGCCGCGAACACGAACGTCCGGCACCGGCCTTTATCCACCTTGATACCGGCATGAGCCGCCTTGGCCTGTCGCCCCAGGACGTCAGTGATCTGGTTGATCGGTATTCATCGCTGCTCTATGGCTTTGAAAAGGCGGGTTATATGACCCACCCGGTCGCCGCAGACGAACACGAAAACCCGATCACCAAGCGACAGTATGATCTGTTCATGAAGTGGTATCGCCGCCTTCCACCTGCACCGCGTGGTTTTTGCAATTCATCGGCCATCTTCCGTAACGATGACTACCATCTGGAATTCTGCCGTCCGGGCGTTGCACTTTGGGGCGGGAATCCAACCCCCGAAGCCGAAAACCCGATGCGGTCAGTTGTGACCCTCAATGCCAAGATCTTGCAGATCCGCGAAATTCCAGCCGAACAGACTGTCGGATACGGCGCATCGTGGAAAGCCGCGCGCAAGTCGCGCATCGCAACCATTGCCGTTGGCTATGCCGATGGCTGGCTTCGGTCGTTGTCCAATGCCGGAAAACTTAAGATTAAGGGGCATGAAGTCCCCTATGTTGGACGGGTCTCGATGGATGCCATAACGGTTGATATTACCGATCTTCCGGGTAAACCGCTTAAGAGTGGCGACATGGTATCGTTGCTTGATGAGAACATGACGGTTGACGACGTTGCATCTGCTGCTGGTACAATAGGTTATGAAATTCTAACTTCTCTTGGACATCGCTATCGTCGAGTTTATACAGAAAGCTGAATGATAAAAAACGGTCAGCCAGAATGAGCTGACCAATAACAGGGGTAATCAAGGTTCCGATGCCGATCTTTGCGCCGGTTGGCCGTATGTTTCTTTCGTTTTTGGCTCTTGTCGGGCGTGTCACGGTTTTTGCCGGGCGTACCATTGGCCATATGATTGCCCCGCCGATCTATTTCCGGCTTATTTTCAAACAAATGCGTGAAATTGGCTATTTCTCCTTGCCGGTTGTCGCGATGACAACCCTGTTTGCCGGGATGGTTTTGGCCCTGCAGTCCTATTCAGGGTTTTCACGATTTTCTGCCGAAAGTGCGGTCGCGACGGTTGTAGTCATTTCCATGACCCGCGAACTTGGCCCTGTTTTGGCCGGACTGATGGTTGCCGGGCGCGTTGGTGCGGCGATTGCCGCAGAAATCGGCACCATGCGTGTCACCGAACAGATCGACGCGCTGGTCACCCTTTCGACCAATCCGTTTAAATATCTGGTGGTGCCGCGCGTGATTGCCGGATTGATCACCCTGCCAATTCTGGTCCTGATCGGCGATATCATCGGCGTTCTGGGCGGATATCTGGTCGGTGTGAACAAGCTTGGCTTTAACGAAGCATCCTATATTCGCAGCACCTTCCAGTATCTTGAACAACTTGATGTCGTTTCCGGTCTGGTCAAGGCGGCTGTGTTTGGCTTTATCATTACCCTGATGGGCTGTTACCACGGTTATAACTCACGGGGTGGCGCACAGGGCGTTGGTCAGGCCACCACCAATGCGGTCGTATCAAGTTCAATCCTGATCCTGATTTCGAACTATGTCGTCACCGAACTGTTCTTCACCCGCTAAGGACAGAAAACATATCATGAGCACCCCCGCCAAAATATCCCTGCGCAATGTTCACAAGGCCTTTGGGTCCAAGAAGGTGCTGCAAGGGGTTGATCTTGATGTCGCATCCGGTTCCTCGGTTGCGATCATTGGCGGCTCGGGCACGGGAAAATCCGTTACCCTGAAATGTATCTTAGGCCTTCTGACACCCGATCAGGGATCCATCACCATCGATGGTCTGGATATGACGACCGCCAGCCGGTCCGACCATGAAGCCATGCTGGCCAAGACCGGCATGCTGTTTCAAGGGGCCGCCCTGTTTGATTCGCTTTCTGTCTGGGAAAATGTTGCCTTTGGCCTGATCGAAGGTAAAGGCATGAAACCCAAGCTTGCCCGCGACCTTGCGATTGCGCGACTGGCAGACGTCGGGCTTGACGCCGATGTTGCCAATCTGTCGCCAGCATCCCTGTCAGGTGGCATGCAAAAACGCGTTGGTCTTGCACGCGCCATTGCGACAGAACCGGAAATCCTGTTTTTTGACGAACCGACCACCGGCATTGATCCGATCATGGGCGATGTCATTAATGATCTGATTGTCAAATGCACCCGGGAACTGGGCGCAAGTGCCGTCACCATCACCCATGACATGGCCAGCGCGCGCAAGATCGCGGATCGGGTTGCCATGCTCTATCAGGGTAAGATCATCTGGGATGGGCCAGTGTCGGAAATCGATCAGACCGACAACCCGTATTTGCAACAGTTCGTTGCGGGTGATATCGAAGGACCACTTGATCTTGATCTCAAACATCTTTGATCTAGCCTGACATACCTGCCCTTCATCCCGTCTTACGTTTTTCGACGTTTTCTTATGATCTGCGGAGCATTCAGTGGCCAAAACCCAAAGCCGTTTCATCTGCCAGAACTGCGGTGCCGAATATCGCAAATGGACCGGCCGATGCGAAGGCTGCGGCGAATGGAACAGCATCGAAGAAGAACGGGTTGAAAAAGGCCCCAAGGCCGCAGGCGGTATTTCCGGTGGCGCTAAAGGCAAGACCATCGATTTCGTCGCCCTTGAAGGCGAGAGTGCAAGCCCACCACGCATGATCAGCGGCATTGCCGAACTTGACCGTGCGTGTGGTGGTGGTCTGGTGCCGGGATCAGCCCTTTTGGTTGGCGGTGACCCGGGCATTGGTAAATCGACCATCCTGCTTCAAGCCGTCGGTGCAATGGCCGCAAAACACAAATGCGCCTATATCTCGGGCGAGGAAGCCATTGATCAGGTCCGCATGCGCGCCGCCCGTTTGGGGCTTAGCAAAACCAAGGTCGATTTTGCCGCCGCGACCAGCCTGCGCGACATCATTACGACCTTAGAGGCCAGTTCACACGAAGTCGTGGTCATTGACTCGATACAGACCATGTATGCCGACACGCTTGATAGTGCGCCCGGCACCGTATCGCAGGTCCGCGCCTGTGCTCTGGAACTGATCCGTCTGGCCAAACGCCGGGGCTTTGCCATCCTTCTGGTTGGCCACGTGACAAAAGAAGGCCAGATTGCCGGTCCGCGTGTTTTGGAACATATGGTTGATACGGTTCTGTATTTCGAAGGCGAACGTGGCCACCAGTTCCGTATCTTGCGCGCAGTGAAAAACCGTTTCGGTGCCACCGATGAAATCGGTGTATTTGAAATGGGTGATGCCGGTCTGGTCGAAGTTCCCAATCCATCCGCCCTGTTTTTAGCTGATCGCGACAGCCCCGTAAGCGGCACCGCCGTCTTTGCCGGACTTGAAGGCACCCGCCCGATGCTTGTCGAAATTCAGGCACTGGTCGCACAATCGGCACTTGCAACCCCGCGTCGTGCGGTTGTCGGTTGGGATTCGGCCCGTATGAACATGATTTTGGCCGTCCTTGATGCCCGGTGTGGCTTGGCATTGGGTCAGTTTGACGTGTATCTAAACGTGGCAGGTGGCTTGCGCGTGGGTGAACCGGCGGCTGACATGGCGGTTGCTGCCGCCCTGATTTCGGCTGTGGCCGATAAGCCGGTTCCCAATGAAACCGTGATTGTCGGTGAAATTGGTCTTTCGGGCGAGGTCCGCCCGGTCGGGCAGCTCGAATCGCGATTAAAAGAAGCCACCAAACTTGGCTTTGGCAACGCCTACATCCCGAAAAATGGCATGCAGGCCAAGAAAAAGATGTCGATCAAGGGCCTCAATCAGACTGAAATCAGTCATCTTCAGGATTTGGTAAACCTCTTCGGCGACGATGTCCGCGACAAGGTGCGTCCACGCGAAGGCATGTATTAACCTGCCTTTTGCCTTAAACGCGCCGAAGCCCCAGACAGATATGCAGACAGACTGACAAGGTTTACCGATACATGGATTTCTCCGCCCTCCCCGATCTTGGTGCACGCGATGTGTTTGACCTTGTCATTGTCGGCATTGTGCTGGTGTCGGGTATCTTTGCCTTTTTCCGCGGATTTATTCACGAAACCCTGTCGATGATGGGTTGGCTGGGCGCTGGGCTTTGCGCACTGTATGGTTATCCGGTTGCGCGGCCCTATGTCCGCGATTTGATCCCGTCTGAACTGATTGCTGACCTTGCGACCGGCATCGGCCTGTTTTTAATCTCGTTCCTGATTTTCTCGTTCATCAGTGGGCGCATCGGACGGGCAGTGCAAAATTCCGGACTGGACAGCCTTGATAGTACGCTTGGCTTTGTTTTTGGTCTGCTGCGCGGCGGATTGATTGTCTGCGTCGCCTTTCTTGCCCTGTCGTGGTTGCTACCTGCCACCTCACAACCAGACTGGGTGCGCGATGCCCGTACGCGTCCGGTTCTTGAGGAAGGTGCCTTCCTCATTATGCGCATGGCTCCTAACGAAATTTTCGATACCACAGCCGAAGAACTGGCGCGCGCCCAGCGTGACGCCGATGCAAACGAGCAAACCTACCGCCAACTTCTGGGTCCGGAACCAAAAGGGACTGGACCAGCGCCCCTAAACGGGTATACAAGGCCCTCGCGCGATGATCTGGATCGCCTGATTGAGGCGACCACTAACGAGTGAGGCGTGTGGGTATCGCAAAGAGTGCGGCATCCCTGCGCCACCGGCGAGAGAGCGGAACCCACTCATGCTAACCACCAATCCATTTGATGACGACAAGCTGCGTGAAGAATGCGGCGTTTTCGGTGTTTTCGGATCCCCAGATGCCACTGCATTGACGGCCCTTGGCCTTCATGCTTTGCAGCATCGCGGACAGGAAGCAGCAGGCATTGTATCGTACGACGGCGAAGATTTCCCTGCACACCGGGCCTCTGGTCAGGTCGGTGATATCTTTGGTTCGGAAGACGTAATCAAAAGCCTGCCCGGCCACCGTGCTGTTGGCCATGTGCGGTACTCCACCGCCGGCGGCAAAGGCCTTCGCAATGTTCAGCCGCTGTTTGCGGATTTTGAATTTGGCGGACTTGCCATTGCCCACAACGGCAACCTGACCAACTCGCTTGCAGTACGGGAACGTTTGGTCAAACGCGGCTCCATCTTCCAGTCGACCTCGGACACCGAGACCTTCATTCACCTGATCGCGACCAGCCTGTATGAAAAGATCGTTGATCGACTGATCGATGCGATCCGTCAGGTCGAAGGCGCTTATAGCCTTGTCGTCATGACCCAGAAAAAACTGATCGGTGTGCGTGACCCGCTGGGTGTGCGTCCGCTGGTTCTGGGTAAATTGAATGACGCCTATATCCTGTCCTCGGAAACGGTTGGGCTTGATATCGTTGGCGCGGAATTCATCCGCGACGTCGAACCGGGCGAAGTTGTCGAGATTACCGACAATGGCGTTCGATCAATCAAACCTTTCAAGCCGGTCAAATCGCGGTTCTGCATTTTCGAGCATGTCTATTTCGCCCGTCCCGACAGCATCGTCGAAGGCACAAGCGTTTATGACGTGCGCAAAAACATTGGCCGAGAACTGGCCCGTGAATCCGCGATTGAGGCCGACGTTGTCGTGCCGATCCCCGATTCCGGTGTGCCGTCTGCCCTTGGATACGCAGAAGAAAGCGGCATTCCCTTTGAGCTTGGCATTATCCGTAACCATTATGTCGGTCGTACCTTTATCGAACCAACCGATCAGATCCGCCACCTTGGCGTGAAGCTGAAACATAACGCCAACCCTGGCAAGCTTAAGGGTAAGCGCGTTATTCTGGTTGATGACTCGATCGTGCGCGGCACCACCTCGACCAAAATCGTCGATCTGGTGCGCAACGCCGGTGCGGCAGAGGTGCATATGCGCATCACCAGCCCGCCGACCATGAACCCGTGCTTCTATGGTGTTGATACCCCGTCCAAAGACAAACTGATGGCGGCCAATCACGACATTGAAAGCATGGCAAAGCTTATTGGCGTCGACAGTTTGGCCTTTGTCACGATTGATGGCCTGTATCGTGCGACCGGTCTTACCGGCCGTGACAATGACAGCCCGGAATTCTGTGATGCCTGCTTCACGGGTGACTACCCGATCAAGCTCACCGACCACACTGCCGAAAACAAGGGCCGTAAACTCAGCCAGCTGGTCGAAAGGCAATCTGCATGACGGATGTCAAACGTCTTGAAGGACGCGTTGCACTGGTTACCGGTGCATCGCACGGGATCGGTCGTGAAATCGCCAAGCGGTTCGCCGCCGAGGGCGCACAGGTTGTTGCTGTGGGTCGTAACGTTGGCGCGCTTGAGGAACTTGATGACGAAGTCCGGGAAGCCGGTGGCAAATTGACCTTGCTGCCGCTTGATCTGACGATGTTTGAAAAGATCGATATTCTCGGCCCGTCACTTTATGAAAAGTTTGGCAAGCTCGACATCGTTGTCGGCAATGCTGCCCTTCTGGGTGAACTGGCCCCGGTCGGTCATATCGACAGTCAGATATTCCAGAATACTTTTGCCACCAACGTTACGGCAAACTTCCACCTGATACGCACAACGGACAAGCTTTTGCAGCTCTCTGACGCGGGGCGGGCAATTTTCGTGACCTCGAACGCCTCGGCAAAGGGACGTGCCTTCTGGGGGCTTTATGCGTCCACCAAGGCGGCATTGGAAAGCCTCGTGCTGTCCTATGCTCAGGAAATGGAAGAAACGTCTGTACGGGTCAATCTGGTCAACCCGGGCCGTATCCGCACCAAAATGCGCGCAGAAGCCTACCCGGGCGAAGACCCACAGACGTTGCCAAGTGCTGACAGCATCATGGATGTCTTTGTCGATCTGGCCGCAAGCGATTGTACCAAACACGGCGAAGTTGTCAACGCGTACTAAAGCATGTTGCTTTAAGCACGGACCACACACCGCATCCAAAGGCCGGGCACTCCCGGCCTTTTTTATGTCAGATCGACACGCTCAATACAGAAATCAAGAAATGCGCGGACACGGGCGGGCATATTGCCGCCCTGCCCGATATAAACAGCATGGATTTCAACACCGATCCCGGTATTAAACTGATCAACCAGAACCTTTAGCGCGCCCGCATTGACATCCTCACGGACATGAAACGCCGCCAGCCGCACAATCCCACCGCCCGCCAAAGCCACCTTGCGGGCACTTTCGGCATCCCCAACACAAATTTTTCCGCCGGGCATCACTGTCTTGATGGCGCCGTTAACGGTAAATGACCATTCACTGATCGCACGTGGAAAATTGTAGCCGATCAGCACATGCTCACTCAGGTCTTCAATCGATTGCGGCACCCCGTGGCGTTCCAGATACGCCGGTGCAGCTGCAATCACCATTCTGCAATCGCCGAGCTTGCGTGCAATCAGACTAGATGATTGCAACTGGCCACTGCGAATGGCGATATCGGCCCGTTCCTCATAAAGATCGACGACCTTGTCGCTCACCGTGATGTCCAGATCAACATCCGGGTAAAGCGTTTGGAATTCAGGGACCAGCGGCAATATACGATGCAGCCCGACGGGCATATTGACCGTGACGCGCAGCTTACCTTTGGGCTGGATGACACTGGCGGCTTCTTCTTCGGCCTCACGCATATCGGCGAGAATGCGTACAGAACGGTCGTAATAGCGCTGTCCTTCGGCCGTCAGATGCAACTTACGCGTTGACCGATTGAACAACCGGGCACCCAAGCGATCTTCAAGCCGCCCGACAAGCTTGCTGACAGCCGATGGCGTCATGGTGAAGTCTTTTGCGGCGGCCGAAAAACCACCCCGTTCGACAACCCGAACGAAAACTTCCATCTCACCGGATCGGTTGGTATCAAGGCGTGCCATATTGAATTGAACTCACAAATAATATTCCAAAGATACCTCTAGTTGAAAATAAGCATCCTGTCCATATTTCGACCCATCGGATATTCACTCAAAATCGGAGATGGAAATGGACTACAGACAACTTGGCCAGTCAGGTTTGCGCGTTCCGGCATTGTCCCTTGGTGCGGGGACTTTTGGCGGCACCGGGCCGCTTTTTTCCAATTGGGGAACGGTTGACGTCAAAGGGGCAACCAGAATGATTGATATCAGTCTGGACCACGGTGTGAACCTGTTTGACAGTGCGGACGTCTATTCGGACGGCGCATCGGAAACCGTCCTTGGTGCCGCCATCAAGGGACGCCGGGACAAGGTCCTGATCTCGACCAAACTCGGCCTTCCGATGGGCGATGGCGCCAATGAGTATGGCACATCGCGTGATCGATTGATCACCGCAACCGATACCGCGCTAAAACGTCTTGGCACCGACCATATCGATATCCTTCAACTGCATGCCTTTGATGCCCACACCCCGATTACAGAAGTCATGGGCACGCTTGATGATCTGATCCGGGCAGGCAAACTGCGCTATATTGGTGTTTCAAACTTTGCAAGCTGGCAAATCATGAAGTCGCTCTCGATTGCCGAGCGTCATGGATATTCGCGCTACATTTCCCATCAGGTTTACTATTCGTTGATCGGGCGTGATTATGAATGGGACCTGATGCCACTGGCCGAAGATCAGGGACTGGGTGCCTTGGTCTGGAGCCCGCTTGGCTGGGGTCGCCTTACGGGAAAGGTACGCCGCGAAACGCCGCTTCCAAGTGGCAGTCGGTTAAAAGAAACCGCCCAATTTGGCCCACCTGTTGATGATGAAATGCTCTATGACATTGTCGATGTGCTTGATAACATCGCCGGGGAAACAGGTAAAACCGTCGCGCAAGTGGCGATTAACTGGTTGCTGCAACGCCCCACCGTCTCGTCGGTTATTCTTGGTGCGAGAACAGAAGATCAGCTCATCGCCAATCTCGGCGCGGTTGGATGGTCCCTTGATGATGATCAGACCGCACGCCTTGATCAGGTCAGCAAACGCACACCACCCTATCCCCATTACCCCTATTACATTCAGGAAGGCTTTGCGCGGCTTAACCCGCCACGCTTTTCGTAACATCCCGCGGCAAGGAACATGTGTTTCTTGCCGCACCCCTTTGAATTTAAATTCTGTTAGCACCATCAATTGATTGCTTTCCCCGCCGTCGGGTCGTTAGCATGCCTTACCCGCATCAACACTCCGTCAAAGGGACGTCATATGAAACCGGCCATCCATCGCAAACAGCTCCTGTCACTTGCAGCCTTTTGCACGATTGGTTTTGCGACCCTGACAGGCAGTGTGACACCATCCCACGCCGCACAGGATGATCCGAAGATGTCATGGCCCCAAATGAGCGCAGAACGCGGTAAGGCCCTTTTCGCAGAACGCGGCTGCGTTGTATGTCATGCGGTGAATAATGTCGGGGGTGACATTGCGCCCAGTCTTGATGCATCCAACATGGATCAATCGCGCAACCCGTTCGAGTTTTTCGCCCGTATGTGGCGCGGTGCGGATGCAATGCTGCACCTGCAGCAAGCGGATCTCGGCTATCAGGTTGATTTTTCCGGTCAGGATTTGGCCGACATCTTTGCCTTCACGCAGGATGCCGACATGCAGGAACGCCTGACGCAAAGCGACCTGCCCGATCACATCCGTGAAATCATCGACAACGGCCCCTCAATCCCGGTGGAATGATCGCGCAAACCTAATCCTCATACAAAACAAAACCACCCACGGAAACGTCCGGGGCGGTTTTGCATTTGGGCAGAAAGAACGAAGCGCTTAGCGCTCAGCGCTTCTTTTTCTTTTTCGCAAACGGGTTATCACTGCTGCGCAAATTAACGCGGATCGGAACGCCCGGCATATCGAAATCCTCGCGCAGACCATTGATCAGGTAACGCGTATAGCTTTCGGGCAGTTCGGCCGCCTTGGAGCAGTTGATAAAGAAGCTTGGCGGACGCGCTTTGGCTTGCGTCATATAGCGCAGACGAATGCGGCGCCCGGAAATAACCGGCGGCAAGTGCCGTTCACTGACAACTTCAAGCCAGCGGTTCAGTTTCGACGTCGAAATGCGGCGGCTCCAGATATCGTGGATATCAAGAACGGTCGGCATCAGACGTTCGGTGCCGCGGCCGGTCAAGGCCGAGAAGGTCAAAACCGGAATGCCCTTGGCCTGTGCAAAGGACGTATCAAGCTTATCGCGCAGCGCCTGCATCACACCGGACTTATTGATGATGGTGTCCCACTTGTTGACCGCAATGATCAATGCGCGGCCTTCTTCAAGCACCATACGCGCAATCGTCAGGTCCTGCTTATCAAGCGTGTTGGTCGCATCAAGCATCAGGACGACGACCTGTGCATAACGGATCACGCGCAGCGTGTCAGCGACTGACAGCCGTTCGACACGATCATCAATCTTCTTTTTGCGGCGCATGCCCGCCGTATCGACCAAACGAATAGGACGTCCTTCATAAGCCCAATCGACTGCGATCGAATCCCGGGTCAAACCGGCCTGCGGCCCCGTCATCACGCGGTTCTCGCCCAAAAGCTGATTAAGCAGCGTCGATTTACCGGCATTTGGACGACCAACAATCGCCAACTGGATTTTCGAATTGTCGCGCGGACCTTCGTCAATCAGCTCGCCATCTTCATCTTCGTCGTCTTCAAAAAGCTCGATCTCAAACGACGGGAAGGTTTCACCGTCATCATCGGGAAAATCGTCTTCGTTATCGAAATCATCAAAGCCGTCATCGCCTGCTTCCGCTGCCGCATCCTTTTGGGCTTCGGCTTCGGCTGCGGCCTGCTGGGCTTTTTTCTTTTCGTCGCGAACGCCGTCTTTCCATTCTTTCCAATGCGGTTGAAGAATGTCATAGAGCAGTTCAATGCCAAGGCCATGCTCGGCAGAAATCGGCGCAACATCGCCCAGACCAAGACCATAGGCCTCATACAGGCCCGGGTCCTGATTAATGCCTTCATGCTTGTTGGCAATGACATAGACCGGCTTTTGGCGTTTGCGCAACCAATCGGCAAAATGGTTATCAAGTGGCGTCAAACCCGCACGGGCATCAATCAGGAACAGCGCAACGTCGCATTCCTCAAACGCCATCTCACTTTGCTGGCGCATCATGCCTTCGATGGAGTTATCGAACACTTCTTCAAGACCGGCGGTATCAATGATATCGAACGACATATGGCCCAGACGGCCCTTGCCATAGCGACGATCACGGGTCACGCCAGGTTGGTCGTCAACCAGGGCCAGCTTTTTACCGACCAGACGGTTAAACAGGGTCGACTTCCCGACATTGGGGCGACCGATAATGGCAACTTTTAGCGACATCTGACTTTCAGACTCTCGTTATAAACGGCGATATGCGCCGGAGGCAAAAGCCCACGGCGCACCGCAAATCTTGCAAGGAAACCTTGCGGAAACTTTTTCTTACCTGATCAGCGATATGCGATTAGATCGGCATCCGCAGTCAGGAAGTAAAGGCTGTCACCAGCAACAGATGGCGGCAAGGTAATCGGACCGGACACTTCGTCCTTGCCGATGATTTCACCGCTATAAGGGGAAACAGTCATTACTTCGCCCTGCTCGTTACCAACGATCAACCTGTCGCCGACCAGGACCGGACCGGTCCACACAATCGGTTCATCCTGATCTTCGGGATCGACAAAACGTGGCAGAACGGTCACCCATTTAACCTGTCCGGTCTTCCGACGCAAGGCAATCAGATCATTTGTGTTGGTCAGGACGTATATATAATCGCCCGCAACCCATGGCGATTGAATGCCACCGGCCTCAAGTTCCCAGACCCGATACCCGGTCCGAAGGTCAATTCCGACCGTCAAACCCGAGTTACTGGTCGCAAACACAAGATCATTATCAATCACCGGCAAACCGCGAATATCTGCAATGGCAGACACCGCATCGGTCCGCCCGGCAGACGCCAGTGCATCCGACCAGATCACCTGACCATTTTCAACCCGAAGCGCATAAAGCTCACCCGTTGAATAGGCCGAAATCACAACCCCCTGATCCACAGCCGGGCTTGCCCCGCCGATAAACGAAGCCCCTTCGGATGCGCCGCGATGGCTCCAGAGCAACTCACCACTCATCGCATTAAGCGCAATGGTCTGGTTATCGATCGTAATGGCAAACACACGCCCGCCACGTACGGTCGGTGCGGACCGCATCGGCGCACTTACCTGCTGACGCCAAAGGACCGTTGCACTCGGTGCATCAATCGCAATAACTTCGGCAAAGCCAGTGGTTGCGTAAATAATGCCCTTCTCATAGGCAAGACCACCGCCAAGAAGGGTACTGTCTTCTTCATCCTCGGGTGCCAGTTCAATCGACCAGATTTCCTTACCCGATGTGGCGGCAAAGGCACGAACCTCTGCGCTGGCATCAATGGTAAAGATCACACCACGGGCAACAATGGCCTGATTGAGCAACAGGTTGTCATCCATTGAACCTTCGCCAATGCTGACCGACCAGTCTTGCTCGAGAACATCGTTCTCAAGCCCGACATGATGAAGCGCATGACTTGGAAAACCACCGTTCTGCGGCCAATCCACCATTGGTTCGGGTTCAGGCAGGACCACGCGCTGATCGCTCAGATCGATATCAGGCTGTACCGTGCTTTGCAGAGCAAGAACAGAGATACGCTCACCGGGTAAGGGCGGTGCTTCGTCTTCACCAAGCCAGCTGGAACAGCCAGCCAGAAATCCCGAAAGACCCATTACACAAATAAGTGACTTAAAAGCGCGTGACGTCAAAACCGTATCCTCTGGTTCAAGCTCGCATCGCATTGGTCTGGACGTTATCCCGACCAAATCTGTTCTAGATGTGGTCAGGCACCAATCGCCTTGAGAATCTCGCTTGCCCGTGACCGCATGCCCGACGGTGCTTCGTTATCGTCGGCAATTTCGGTCAGAAGCGGCTTGGCGGCATCAATTTCGCCCGCGGCAACATGCAGCATCGCAATCATCTCACGTGCGGAGTAATACCATGCGTTTTCCGGAACCGCGATTGGCTCAAGACGCGCAATCAAATCCATGGCGTTGCTTTGGGTCGCGTTGTTCATGGCGATTTCGACAACCGCAAGATCGCGATAAACCTGATCAATGTCACCATTGGCAGCAACGGCTTCAAGTTCGGCAACGGCCGACTCTTTTACGCCAGCACGCAGGTAAACTGCTGCTTTTTGGAAATGTCCAAGTGCGACAAAGTCCGCATTGCCATCGGCAATGATGGAATCAAGTGCGGCGAGTGCAGCATCCTGATTGTTCTCACCTGACTGGGTCAGGTCAATTGCGTTGGCAAGACGCGTACCATTTTCAATGCTGGTGCTGTGTTCGTAAGTTTTCCAGCCTTCGCGACCAGCAACACCCAGCACGATGACTGCGGCGACGCCAATCACGTATTTACCGTATTTGCGCCACAGCGCTTCGCTGCGTTCACGCTTCAGGTCTTCTTCGACTTCCTGGAAAATATCAACCACGAAAACGGCTCCAATCCGGTCACAAGAAAGCGGGCAACTTGCCCGCTTATCAGAATTAATTCCGGCAAGGATTTAACGCGCCTGCATACAAGGGGTCAAGTCTACTCAACGTCATTCACACCTTTATGCCGATTATTTTGCCTTCTGGGTGCTCTCAAGCCAGATTAGGCAACCAGACAACGCGTGTGTAGTTGCAACATAAAGGGCGGTAAGAATTGCCTCATGCCCCGCAAAAACACATCTTGATTGGCAGTTTTGGTCGCACGGCACGGCCATTTCCGTGAAATTGCGCACATCGCGCGCTCGCCCCGGCGCCCAATATCAACCCTGAAAACGCCCAAACGGCTAAAAATCCTGTTCACAGAGACCATATGACAGACAGTTGCCCCAACCCGACACATTTCGGCACGCTACTTGCTTTGAAAGGCTTCGAGGGAACAGAGTTTTAAATGTCATCGGTCAAAATTGCCCGGTGTCGGGACGGAGACCACCATGAAACGTCGTCAAATTATCCACAGCCGGGCTGATGCCAAGCGCGTCATTCGTCAACGCATCCTTGCCGGGCTGTTTGCCGCACTGCTGGGTACGGGCGTATCAGGATGCAGCACAACCATGTCTGATATCGCTGGAACCAGCATCTTTACCGGTGCTGAGTGGTATCTGGCTTTTGATGTCGTCAGCATCATCAACACCGACAAAACTCTGGTCGATCATGTGGTCTCGCTTTCAACCGGGCAGGATTGCTCCACCATTCGTAAAATTGATGGCAAGTCCTACTGCAAAAAAGACCCGATCCCCGAACCGCCGCTTTACTGTTACCGGTCGCTTGCCGCTGTGAGCTGCTATCGCACACCAGACCCATACAACACAGGTGCGCAGACCCTTGATTGGCCGCCGACCCGCTCGCGCAGCCTGTAACAGCCTGTTCGCGAGCACTTTTCTCCTCATGCCCAATCCTGTCGTTGATTTCAAAACCGTGCCTTATTTGGTCATTGAAACTTGAGGCGGGGATAAATCCACGCTACCGTGTCATATGACAGTCACATCTCGATGCTGTCGGTCTGAATGCAACCTCGCCGGAGCATGACATGGGAACATTGTTCGATTTGGCCAAATACCGCAAAGCCAAAAGCTTTGTCCATTTTGACCGGGCTGAACTTATGAGACTTCATGAACACCTATTCACGTCAGGTTGCTGGCGGCGCATGGCGCGATTATGCCATTGACCACCTTGATGGCATGGCGATGTTTTCCATTTTCCGATCAACACATGAAACGCCGCTTTTCCAAGTCATCAAACTTGGGGCCGAGCATAAAAATGCTGGCCAGTATCTGGCCCTTCACAGCGGCGAGCGGATCAAGCAAAGCTCGGACATCCTCAAGGTTCTCGACGCCATCGAAGGCCGCGCGCGCAAAGTGGTCCCACTCTTCAAATCCAATTCCTGATCGGTCATCTTTTGATATCTCTGCGTACTCAACTCCGCCTTGGTTGGGCAATTGCCCTTGTCGCAAGCTTTCTGCTTACCACACAATTTGTCCCTAACAATGCGCACGCCAATACGGCGGGTGGCGATTATCAATCAGGATATCGTGCCTATAAGGCGGGCAATTACGAAATGGCACGTGCGCAGTGGCGGTTCGCGGCACAGAATAACGACCCACGTGCGCAATATGCGCTGGGGCTGCTGTATTATCGCGGCAACACTGGCCCCGCCAATTACGAAGAAGCCGCCAAATGGTTCATGTATGCCGCACAGGCCAACCATGCTGGCGCAATTTACTATATCGGGGTGCTTTATTTTAATGGTTGGGGCCTGAACTACGATCAGTTCAGGGCAACGGAATACTTTAAACGCGCCCTGCGTGCCGCACCAAACAACAGCAATGCGGCCTACCTGATCGGGGCGCAATATTATCATGGCCGTGGAGCCCAGCAGAACTACGTCGAAGCCGCCCACTATTTTGAAATCGCTGCCAAGGGCAACATGCACGCGGCCCAGTTCATGTTAGGGGCCATGTATGAACGCGGCTGGGGTATCGCGCAAAACTATGCCGAATCCTATTATTGGCTCACGCGGGCTGCACGCGGCAACATCTCCTTTCCCCCCGGCGCAGAAGAAAAAGAAAAGATGGATGCCAAAGCCGCCGTCACATCCCTTGAACCACGGCTGCGCCCCGAAGAAATCAAACGCGTCCATGACCGCCTGAAAAACGAAGCCGCGCAATAGATATACAGCTATAGCCAAAACACAACAAAGGCACCTGCGATAACAGGTGCCTTTGTTGTTCTAAGTCTGGCGTGCTGGTTTATTCCGCCAATTTGTAAGCGATCACGTAATCGCCGGGCGTCGTCCCGATGGACCCATGCCCCCCGGCAACGATCAACACATATTGCGTCCCGTCATCGGTTTCATAGGTCATTGGGGTGGACTGCCCACCAGCCGGAAGCCGCGTTTCCCAAAGCTGATCCCCTGTCGAGACTTCATAAGCGCGGAAATAGTTATCCACCGCGGCACCAAGGAACGCGACGCCCCCCTTGGTCATGATTGGACCACCAATACCGGGCACACCGAGTTTAAACGGCAAGGGCAAAGGCGTCATGTCTTCGACCGTACCGTTTTTGTGCATATAGGCAATCTCGCCCGTGCGCAAATCGGCCCCGGCAACATAGCCCCAAGGCGGGGCCTGACACGGAACGCCAAGCGGGGACAGGAATGGCCCCATGCTCACTGCGTAGTCAGCACCTTCGTTCCGGTTGATGCCCATTTCGCTGGCTTTTTCCGTACCGCGCGGCGGCACTTCGGCACGCGGGATCAATTTTGATGTGAAGGCAAGATAGGTCGGCATGCCAAACATCACCTGACGTTCCGGATCGACCGCAACACTGCCCCAGTTAAAGGTCCCGAAATTCCCCGGATAAACCAGCGTGCCCTGCAAGGATGGCGGGGTATAGCGCCCTTCATATTTCAACTGATGGAACGCGATACGACACGCCATCTGATCAAACAGGGTCATGCCCCACATATCCTTTTCGGTCAGTGGATCAGGCATAAAGGTCAAATCAGAAACCGGCTGTGTTGGTGCAGTAAAATCTTCGGGGATAGCACCACCGGGTGCCGGGACCTCTTTGACCGGAATGATCGGATCACCCGTCCGGCGATCAAGGACATAGATATCGCCCTGCTTGGTCGGCCCGACAAGGGCCGGAACTGTTTGACCATCCTGTGTGATATCAATCAACGCCGGTTGGGCCGGAACGTCCATATCCCAAAGATCATGATGCACCGTCTGGCGCACCCACTGAACCTGCCCTGTTTCAAGGCTAAGTGCGACGATGGAGGATGAATAGGTTTCCACATTCTTATCGCGGTTCATGCCAAGCTGGTCAGGCACCTTGTTGCCCAACGGCACATAGATCATGCCAAGCGCTTCATCCGCACTCGATACTGACCAGCTGTTGGGTGAATTGGCGGTATAGGTCTGATCATCTGGGATCGGTTCAGTCTGTTCGGGATTACCCGAGTCCCAATTCCAGATCAGCTCACCAGTGTTAATGTCATAGGCGCGAATGACACCAGACTGCGACTTGGTCGAATAATTGTCATTCACCGCCCCACCAATGATGATCTTGCCTGCCGCCGCGACGGGCGGTGACGTCGAATAATAATACCCCTCGGGGTTATAGGGCATGTTTTCTTCAAGGTGCACCGTGCCCTCATCGCCAAACGACGGGCAAACCTCGCCCGTGTCCGAATCAAGCGCAATCAGGCGCGCATCCGATGTCGGCAGGAAAACACGCGCCGTACATGGCCCATTTTCCGTTACCGCCGGGTCTTTGTAATAGGTCACACCGCGACATGTCTGGTGCTGACGATCCGGGTTTTGCGGAATGCCGGGATCATATTTCCACTTTTCCTGGCCGGTTTTTGCGTCAATGGCAATGGCCCAGCTATGCGGTGTACACAGATAAAGCGTTTCACCGACCTTAAGCGGGGTCACCTGATAGGTGGTTTCGGGCACATCATCAACGCGCTTCATGTCGCCAGTCTGATAGACCCACGCCTGTTCCAGCGATGCGACATTATCCACATTGACCTGATCAAGTGGTGAGTACCGCTGTCCAAATGGCGTGCGACCATACTGATGCCAGTCGCCATCTGGAACCGTGCCACCATATGCCGGACTGCTTGCGACCGGCTCACTTGGCAAACGTCCGGCGATTTCATGGGGGTTATTCAGCATGGAATAAACCGCAACAACAACCGCCAGCACCACACTTCCTTCCAGCAAGAAGGACCGTGCCGGTTTGACATCAGGCACGGGTTTCCCCGACGTCAGCGTTTTGCGAAACATCGGTGTAATCAGCCACAAGCCAATCAGGACCGTAATCCCGCCGCGCGGCCCAAGCTGCCACCAGTCAAAGCCGGTTTCCCAGACGGCCCAGATCAGACTGGCAATCAGAAACAGGCCATAGAACGGCAACAGTGCAGGTTTGCGCTTAAACGACAAGAAGGCAGCGACCAGAAAAGCCAGCCCTGCCAATGCGTAGTACCAACTGCCACCAACAGCAATCAGCCAGACACCGCCACCGGCAAGTGCAAGACCAATCAGGGCCAGCAGCCCGGACGTCAGGAAATTAAGCATGGAGTTCGCCCTCGTTTTAATTGAGGTCAGTAAAGACCAATACAGCCTTTGGCTGTAATATGGCATTTTAAAGGAGCTTTGCAATCAAACGCCTAGCAACTGCCGAGGTTCCATGCTGCGTGAAACAAAAAAAACCACCGACCAGTTTGGCGCGGTGGTTTGACTTTTTGTATCGCGTAAAAACAGGTCAGTGATGGGTTTCGATAATCGTCCCGGTTTTGACCACTTCTGTGATGGTGACACCCAAGTTATCATCGACCACAACCAGCTCACCGCGCGCGACCAGACGGTTGTTGACGTAAATATCAACGGGCTCGCCCACACGACGATCAAGCTCCAGCACCGCCCCGCGCGTTAAACGCATCAGCTGTGCCACCTGAATCTGGCTTTTGCCAATCACGGTCGAAACACGCACAGGCACATCATAGGCCGCACCTATCTCAGACCCATGACGGGCCGCAAATGGATCTTTTTCTTTGTCAGCCATGATTTCCAAGTCACCTAATCAGATCGATAGAATCGCGACACTCACTATAGAGTGTTAGCTTTGAAAAAAGTGTTAGCAAGCCCAATCTGTTTTAATTCGTACGTTTCGTCAAAATGTATCGAGACAATTTCACGCTCGTTTTTTGTATTATAATCCCTTATCTCTGGCCCCATATCGAAAATAACGTCTAAAAAACAGTATCAGGATGCGACATGCCATATGACTGCCAATGGGTTGCCGAAGCCATCAGCACCATCGAAGCCGATTTTAACCGATCCGCCGACACGCACCTGATCCGCCTGGATCTTCCCCCGCTTGACGGGATTGGCTTGTACCTCAAAGATGAATCGACCCATCCGTCCGGCAGTCTAAAGCATCGTCTGGCCCGGTCGTTGTTCCTATATGGGCTGTGTAACGGCTGGATCACCAAAGACACCCCGGTGATCGAGGCATCGAGTGGCTCCACGGCGGTATCAGAAGCCTATTTCGCACGTCTTCTGGGCCTGCGCTTTATCGCCGTGATGCCCAAATCCACATCGCAGCAAAAGATTGATCAGATTGCCTTTTATGGTGGTGAAAGCCATCTGGTTGACCAAAGCGGTCAGATATACGAAGAATCACAACGTCTGGCGCGTGAACTCGGCGGCCATTACATGGACCAGTTCACCTATGCCGAACGGGCAACCGACTGGCGTGGTAACAACAACATCGCCGAAAGCATCTTTGAACAGCTTAAACACGAACCGCATCCTGTTCCGCGCTGGGTCATTGTCGGGGCTGGCACCGGCGGCACGTCATCAACCATTGGCCGCTACATCCGGTATGGCCGTATCCTTGGGCAAGGCTGCGAACTGTGTGTTGCCGACCCGGAAAATTCGGTTTTCTATAATGGCTATGAAACAGGTGATTGCAGCATCACCGGGGATAAGGGATCACGCGTCGAGGGCATTGGCCGGCCCCGCGTTGAACCCAGTTTCAATCCAAATGTCGTTGACCGAATGTATCGCATTCCCGATGCCGCAAGCTTTGCCGCCTTGCAATACCTTGAAAAGCATCTTGGCCGTCGCTGCGGTGGCTCAACCGGCACCAACCTGATCGCCACCTTGTCGTTGATCAGCGACATGAACAAGGCCGGTGAAAAGGGCTCTGTTGTGACGCTCCTGTGTGATGGCGGTGATCGATATCGCGACACCTACTATAATCCGGACTGGATCAAGGCTCAGGGCATTGATCTTAAACCTTGGCATGACGCACTCGACCGGTTTGATCAAACCGGGATTTTCGATATGCCGCTTGAAAACTGCGCCCGCCATCCATCACTTTAAATCCCGGATGGCCACAAAAAAGAGACGGGCGGTAAAAACCGCCCGTCAGGCAACACAGAGAAGACAAGTTCAGGGAGGATGAGGTAAGGCCTAGCCGCTGACGGTAATTTTGCGCGGCTCAGGTTTTTCTTCCACAACTTTTGGAAGAGTAAGTGTCAGAACACCATTTTTAAATGATGCGGCAATATTATCGGCATCAATGGTGTCGGGAAGACGGAACGACCGCTTGAAACTACCATATCTGCGTTCAACAACGCGGGCACCTTCATTGCTTTCACGGGTGGTTTTCTTTTCCCCCGTGACGGTCAAAACACCTTCAAGAACCGAAACATCGACATCACTTTGTTCGACACCGGGAAGTTCGGCCGACAGTTCAATATGATCGTCGGTTTCATGGACGTCGATCCGCGGGCTTAAAACCGATTGCGCATCACCATCCGCGCCAGAGGCGGCTTTGGACGGCACGGCACGATCCCCAAAGATCGAACCGATCATTTGGTCGAAATCACGCCCGAAACCACGGGAAATAAGGGTGAAAGGATCGGCAGCAATCGGCGAAGAAGAAAGACGACGTGCGGATCCATTAAGGTTCTGAAGTCCAGTCATAATAACCCTCCATTACAGACGAGTATCCTTGCGTCGGTGGTCCAGACCAGGCTGCAACCGTGACGCGTATCAGGGCACCATGCCCTTTTGCCTCCTTGAGATAGATCGGGTGAAAATTTCCGCAAGTCGCCAGATGCATTTTTTTGATCTTTTTTGATTTTTCTCCGCTGGCATTCCATTCCTTGGAAAAACTGACTTTGGGACTGGCGGAGTCTACGGCCAATGACTAGCTTCACCCCATTGCATGGCGGGTTCCCCGCCGCCTCCCCTATATCAAGGATATTCCATGAGCACTTTATTCTCGCCCCTGTCTTTGGGGAAACTGGCCCTCGATAATCGCATTATCATTGCGCCGATGTGTCAGTATTCCGCTGACAACGGAAGCTCCACCGCATGGCACGACATGCATCTGGGTAATCTTGCCCAATCTGGCGCAGGCCTTTTGATCATAGAAGCAAGTGCGGTCGAACCCGAAGGACGCATCACCTACGGCGATCTTGGCCTGTGGGATGACACAACCGAGGCCAGCCTTGATAAAACCATCAAGGCCGTGCGCAGCCATTCCGACATGCCAATCGCCATCCAACTGGCCCATGCCGGGCGCAAGGCATCCTGTGAAAAACCATGGGATGGTGGCGCTGCCATCGATCCTGACCACAAGAACGGCTGGCAGGTTGTTGCACCGTCGGCAGTCCCCTTTAAACAGGGTGACCCAACCCCCGAAGCCCTTTCCAAGTCACGCATGGCCGAAATTGTGCAGGCCTTTGCCGACAGTGCAAAGCGCGCCCTTCGCATCGGGTTTGAGGCCATCGAACTCCATGGCGCGCATGGCTATCTGCTCCATCAATTCTTGTCCCCACACTCAAACAAGCGCGATGACGAATATGGTGGATCGCTTGAAAACCGCATGCGCTTCGCCCTCGAAGTCTATGACGCAGTCCGCCGCGAAGTCGGCACGGACTTCCCCGTCGGCATGCGCATATCGGCCAGTGACTGGGTTGAGGGCGGCTGGGACATTAATCAAAGCGTTGAGTTGGCAAAGGTCCTCAAAGCACGCGGATGCGACTTCATTCACGTCTCATCGGGCGGCCTGCACATTGATCAGAAAATCCCGCTTGGCCCGAACTATCAAGTCCCATTTGCCGATCGCATCAAATCGGAAACAGGCATTACCACGATTGCGGTTGGCCTGATCACCGAGGCCGAACAGGCAGAAGCCATCACCTTTACCGGTCAGGCAGATGCCATCGCCCTTGCACGCGGCATTCTCTATGACCCGCGCTGGCCTTGGCATGCGGCCGCAACACTGGGGGCTGAAGTCAAAGCCGCCAACCAGTATTTGCGGTGTCAGCCACGCGCATTGAAAAAGCTGTTTGGCTAGCCTTTTAGTCGCGCTCAAGACAAAGCCCTGCCACAGATTGTGGCGGGGCTTTTTTTTGTTTTAGAACCAAGAACAAAAGAAAAGAGGCCCCGCGAATGCGAGGCCCCTTTCCGTAGCAAATAGGTCGGTTGGTTGGTAAGGCTTAGAAGCCCATACCACCCATGCCGCCCATACCACCCATGCCACCCATGTCAGGTGCGCCGCCGCCAGAAGATTTATCTTCCGGTTTATCAGCGATCATGCATTCGGTGGTGATCAGCAGACCAGCGACCGATGCTGCGTCCTGCAGGGCAGTACGAACAACTTTGGCCGGATCGATGATGCCAGCTTTAACGAGGTTGGTGTATTCGCCTTTCTGGGCGTCATAACCAAATTCAACGTCATCCTGCTCAAGCAGCTTGCCGGCAACAACCGCACCGTCAACACCTGCGTTCTGAGCAATCTGGCGAACCGGCGCCTGAAGCGCACGGCGAACGATGTCCACACCGATGGTCTGGTCATGGTTTTCGCCTTCAAGACCTTCAAGCGCACGGACAGAGTACAGCAGAGCCGTACCGCCACCAGCAACAATGCCTTCTTCGACAGCAGCGCGGGTTGCGTGCAGGGCATCGTCAACGCGGTCTTTACGTTCTTTAACTTCGACTTCCGAAGCGCCACCGATTTTGATTACGGCAACACCGCCTGCGAGTTTCGCAAGACGTTCCTGCAGTTTTTCACGGTCATAATCAGAAGTGGTTTCTTCGATCTGAGCGCGGATCTGGGCAACACGTGCTTCGATCTGTGCTTTCTCACCAGCACCATCAACGATGGTGGTTTCTTCTTTGGTGATGGTGATCGATTTCGCGGTGCCGAGCATGTCGAGCGTAACGGTCTCAAGTTTGATGCCAAGATCTTCGGAAACAACCTGACCACCGGTAAGAACGGCGATGTCTTCAAGCATTGCTTTACGACGGTCACCAAAGCCCGGTGCTTTAACAGCAGCGATTTTCAGACCACCGCGCAGCTTGTTGACAACCAGGGTTGCCAATGCTTCGCCTTCGACGTCTTCCGCAATGATAAGAAGCGGCTTGCCCGACTGAACAATAGCTTCAAGAAGCGGCAGCATCGGCTGCAGCGAAGAAACTTTTTTGTCGAACAGAAGAACATAAGGATTGTCGAGATCTGCAACCATCTTTTCAGGGTTGGTTACGAAATACGGCGACAGGTAACCACGGTCAAACTGCATGCCTTCGACAACGTCGAGTTCAGTGTGCAGACCTTTGGCTTCCTCGACGGTGATAACACCTTCGTTGCCAACTTTTTCCATGGCTTCAGCGATCATGTCGCCGACTTCACGGTCACCGTTTGCCGAAATGTTACCAACCTGTGCGATTTCATCGCGGCCGGTTACTTTACGTGCACGGCTCTGGATCGATTCGATGACTTTGTTGGTAGCAAGATCGATACCGCGTTTCAGGTCCATCGGGTTCATGCCCGCAGCAACAGACTTGTTGCCTTCACGCACGATCGCCTGAGCCAGAACGGTTGCAGTGGTGGTGCCGTCACCCGCCATATCGGCGGTACGTGAGGCAACTTCACGCAACATCTGTGCGCCCATGTTTTCGAACTTGTCAGAAAGTTCGATTTCTTTGGCAACGGTAACACCGTCTTTGGTCACGCGCGGTGCGCCAAAGGATTTTTCGATAACAACGTTACGACCTTTCGGGCCGAGCGTCACCTTGACAGCATCTGCCAGGATGTCGACACCGCGCAGCATTTTAGCGCGTGCATCGGTAGAAAACTTTACGTCTTTAGCAGCCATAATATTCTTTCCTCTCTATGAGACGGATGAACGTGGACATAAATCACCCAAAGGGCTGACTTATTCCATGATGCCCATAATGTCGGACTCTTTCATGATCAACAGCTCTTCGCCGTCAACCTTGACTTCGGTACCTGACCATTTGCCAAACAGGACTTTGTCACCTGATTTGACGTCAAGCGCGACGACAGAGCCGTCATCTTTACGCACGCCAGAACCCACAGCGACGACTTCGCCTTCCTGCGGTTTTTCTTTCGCGGTATCCGGAATAATGATGCCACCGGCAGTCTTGGTGTCGGACTCGACACGACGGACCAGGACGCGATCATGCAGCGGACGGAACTTCATTTTAGACAACTCCGTGTTAAAGCTAAAGGCTCGTTTAAAACTACGACTAACCGGGATGAGCCCGTATTAGCACTCACCCCCGGCGAGTGCTAACAGGATGTATTGGAGTGGGTGATTTTTGTCAATAGGATTGGTGTGTTCGTCGCAAAAATATCATGAATTCCGCGACATTGGCCCAAATCGGGCCTTGGCTGCCATGGTGCCACCATAAACAGCATGGGCCAGTCCGATAGAGGTATCATGCGCCATCGCAATGCGCAAAAGGCAATAATGTGGCAAACACAATCACGGGTTCAGATCAGCGCAGCGTGAAATAACGATCCATCAGGTCTGGCTCATCAAAATGCCGCCGCCCGACAAACGCCGTTGCATGATGCCCCCATTGGCGCATGGCACCAGGTTTCTCAACCCCCATCGGCCAAAGTAAAATCCATTCCAGCCGTTCCGTGCCGGGTACAAATCCATCCTCGTCAAAAAGGCTGGCCGTGCCCTGCCCGTTTTGTAACGGCAACTGGCTCAAGTCCTGTGCCGGGCGAAGGGATGCGTTTTGCCTGATCATATCACCTGCCGTTTTATCACCCCTGGCATCGGTCAGTTTCAGAAGATAGTGGCTGGTTTTATCGATCCACAGAACTGGACGCCTCAAGATCGATTGATCAACATATCCCGCGGGCATTTCCGCCGTTTCGCGAATGTCGTTATCCTCTGGCGCGGTGATTCGCTGCAAATTGTTACTTGGAAAAAACATGTGATAACAGCCACAGCCATGGATCGTATCGCCGATCAACGGCGTGCCATCGTCATCAAGGGTAACCCGCCAAACCAGCGCATCAAAATGCCCGGCCAGAATATCAAACCGGCTGGTGGCCGGGCGCTCCGGGAACCAGATTTCATAAACGATTTGCGGCCGCCATTTTCCGGCAAAATATGTATGGCTCAAGCGATAATAGATATTTGGATGATCTGTATCGACGACGGCCAAAGCATCACGCGTGGGCAAGCTCGGCTGTCCAATCTTGTCACTCTCACTGTCCGTTCTCACCCGAAAAACCGGCAGATAGGCCCGCGCCAGTTTTTCAAGCTCGGCACCCGTTGGCTGCAACAAACCAAAGACATCCAGCGTAATGTCGTTGAAACCGTCATCAGTTTGGTCGGGTACTAAATAGTCGTACCACATTCCCGACGCCGCAATATCCGCGCTCCTTTGCTCAAAACTTGCAAAGTTCTCCTGCTTCCATCCTTCATATCCGAAATAGGCCGCGAAGGCTGTTATCGGATACAGACCCGCGATGCGCTGAAAATCAAGATAGTCATCAGGCACAAATACCGCCGCAGACAGCACCGGATACTGATCGGGCATCAGGGACGCGGCCATCGTGTTGGCACAAGCCTCAATCTGATCAAATGAGACACCTGATGCAACTGGAAGGTTGGTCATTTCACTTTGCCGTGCGTCACGATCAAGGCCACGCATCTGTGCGATAAAGTCCCGCCAGCGATCTGGTTGATCAACCTGCCCGTCACCGTCGTCATCAAGCTGGCGCTCCAACAAAACAGAGTTCCGGTTGGCCCGAAGATATGCGAACCCGGCAACCGGTGAAGCCGACGCGTTGCGTACACCGTTTTGGGCGACCAACGCATCAATATAGGCAAGTTGCGCATCACACGATAACGTCGCCAGATCGCCCACTGGGCGCGTACCTTGTGCGCATGCCGCAAGAAGGGCTGGCAAAAAGACCACAAAAACAGCAAACCCACGCCGCATCACGTAACTCCGTTCAGTTCCCGGCACACGGTCGATCATCATACTCAGAGAACAATGATTGGAACAATCAGTTGGCTTGGTCCCGTTTTTTAATCCCAGACGGCAATATCAACATCAAAACGGGTATGCCCAAGAATTTAACGTAATAACGCCACCATTTTTTTGACTTTGTGTAGCGTGCTTTGGTCGAGATTAACCTGTCACTTCCCCAATAGGTTTTAAAGGTTGGGTAACGATAATTATAGTGGTCCGGAACAGACACCCCAAGATATCGTTCGACCAAGTTATCGACCAGTAACCGGGGATAAACCGTATCCAGAACATCAAGCCAGCAATCAAGTTTAGGCGCCATCGTTGGATTTAACCGAAACAACTTTACCTTCACCAATGGACATTTCTTCTTTCGCCAAACGACAGGGAAAAATGCACTTGAAACCATCACATCAGTGTGGAACCAGCCACAATAGCTATTGGATTTATAGCCCTGTGCATGCAGAAGGTCCGAAATCCCAAACTCATATTTATAAACAACATCACTTTTGGACTTTTGGATTTCAACGCCAGACCAAAACTCTTTGAATTTAGGATTTTTCAAAACAGATTTGCGAAACGCCATGAAATAGCTGTTCAGGCTGAAATGTTTTTTCTTACGAAGATGTGTTCCAGTCAGCCCCCAGAAATCGCATTCACATCTATCCATTTCGTCGAATACAGATTGAAAATCCGCAATCGGACCAAAACAGGAATCATTCATAATCACCAGTTCGTCATAAGCCTCGAGGTCGTTCCAAACATGACTTAATGCGATTTTCCAACTGCCAAAATCGTACATTTCATGCTGGTGTGCAAAAACACATTCACCGTAGTTCAAAATTTTTGCAGCCTCTGAATCAGACAACGGACTATCAGAAACAAAAACAATACGATCTGCAAACGGCTTGATTCCATCCAGAAGCCGCAGGACATAGTCATCAACAACTGCGTCTTTATCATAGTGCGCAAATGCTATAAGTCGTTTCATGTAATTGCTGTCATCTCAATTAATGTCCGTCCTCTGTATAAGGCCCAATCGATGAAGTTTGAAGCCCTCGAAATTCCGGATGTAAAACTGCTTTACCCTAAAAAATTTGGTGACGAACGCGGTTTCTTCTCGGAAACCTACAATCAGGCGATATTCTCAGAAGCAGGAATTGACCAGCTATTTGTTCAGGATAATCACTCGCTATCACGTGCCGTCGGTGTTCTGCGAGGCCTTCATTATCAATGCCCCCCTTACGCACAAGACAAGCTTGTACGTGTTGTGCGCGGCAGAATACTTGATGTGGCAGTAGATATTCGTAAAAGTTCACCAACATTTGGCAAATGGGTATCTGCAGAAATCAGCGCAGATGAATGGAACCAAATCTTCGTTCCAAAGGGTTTCGCCCACGGGTTTGTTACCATTGAGCCTGATACAGAGGTTCACTACAAGGTTTCAGCTTCTTATGCTCCAGAAACCGAAAAATCCATCATGTGGAATGATCCAGATCTTGCTATTAAATGGCCGATCAACAAAACCCCTGTAACCTTGTCGCAAAAAGACCTGCAGGCAACAAGCTTCAAAGACTACTGCCGTCATCCGGATTTTTGATCTCAGGCTACATCTGATCATGCGTTCGCAAAACGGTTTGAAGGTATGCCCGATAAGAACTTGCACCGAAACCGTCGATGAGCTTTTCGAACTGCGCAACTGTAATCATTCCGGTCCTAAGTGCGATTTCTTCGGGGCATGCGATTTTAAGACTTTGCCGACTTTCAACTGTTCGTACAAAGTTCGCAGCATCAAGCATCGCCCCATGTGTACCGGTATCAAGCCAGGCATAGCCACGCCCCATTTTCTCCACATGAAGCGCCCCACGCTGAAGGTACGCCTTGTTCACATCGGTGATTTCAAGCTCACCGCGGGCTGATGGCTTGATGGAGCGCGCAATATCAACAACATCTGCATCATAAAAATACAATCCGGTAACCGCATAATTGGACTTTGGATTGTCTGGCTTTTCTTCGATATCAAGCGCAATTCCCGCGCGATCAAATTCGACCACGCCATACCGCTCAGGATCTTGCACGAAATAGGCAAACACTGTCGCACCGCGCGATTGCCGCATCGCATTTCCAAGCAACTCTGTTAAGCCATGCCCAAAATAGATGTTGTCGCCAAGGATCAGACAACAGGGATCATCTCCAATAAAATCGGCCCCCACAATAAAGGCATCTGCCAAGCCCCGTGGTTCGGTTTGAACCGCATACGCCAAACGCACCCCCCACTGAGAACCATCGCCGAGCAACTCTCGAAAAAGCGGGACATCACGCGGGGTGCTAATGATCAGAATATCCTTGATCCCCGCCAGCATAAGGGTCGTCAGCGGATAATAGATCATCGGCTTGTCATAAACCGGCTGAAGCTGCTTGGAAACAACCAACGTTGACGGATGCAGGCGTGATCCGGTGCCACCTGCAAGGATAATGCCCTTACGCATGCGCGATCCCTTCTGCGAGATTTTGCAAAACCTCCATCAAACTCTGATCAAACTCAGGCAAACCCAACCCGAAATTGGTCATGAATTTTTCCGTCGACATCACAGAATAGCTTGGTCGTCTTGCCACTGTCGGGAACCTAGCACTTGTCACGGCTTCGATCTGGCACGTTGCCCCCGGCCATTGCGCCCCAAAAATCTTGATCGCCTTTGCCTGTATTTCACGGCTAAACGCACACCATGTCATCTCAGCATCTGAAACCAGATGATAGGTGCCAAATTGATCAAAATCACGGCGCACGACGTCCGGCACGGTGCGCAAAATGGCCGTCGCTAAATCAAGCGCACTTGTCGGACATCCTTGCTGATCATCCACCACAGAAATGTGTGTTTTATCGCCCAACAACCCCAGCATGGTTTTGACAAAATTTTTGCCAAACGGGCTATATACCCAGGACGTTCGAAAAATAAGGTGCTGGTTGGTGATCGTCCGAATGGCTTCTTCGCCCGCCAGTTTCGTGACACCATAGACACCCAGCGGTGCCACAAGGTCGGTTTCGCGGTAAGGTTCCTGTCCCTCACCGTCGAAAACGTAATCTGTTGAAATATGAATAAATGGCACCGAATGCCGTGCCGCGTTTTCAGCCATCGTCCGGACGGCATCGCAATTTACACGCCGCGCCAATTCAGGTTCATTCTCCGCAAGATCCACCGCCGTATAGGCCGTCGCGTTAAGAATGATATCGGGACGATATAGATCGACGGCCTTGGTAATATTGCCTGACTGCGCAACGTCGCAATCATGGCGGTCAAGGAACTGTACGCTTAAGCCCGCAAAAGCCGAACTCCGCCACGCAAGGCTCAGCGCCAATTGACCATTCTTGCCAAAGACCAGAACCTTGATCATTGGACAGCCCCCTGACCAAGCCGTTGTCCTGCATATTTGTCCTTAAGGATTGGTTCCCACCACGCGCGGTGATCGACATACCATGTCACGGTTTGTGCAAGACCGGTTTCAAAACTGTATTTCGGGCTCCAGCCAAGTTCATCGCGCATTTTTGACGGATCAATCGCATAGCGCCAATCGTGCCCCGGACGGTCGTCAACGAAATCAACAACTTCATCAAATGGCTTGCCGGCGGTTTCGGGAACAAGGCTCGTCACCACGTCAAAAACTTTGCGGACCACATCAATATTAGCAACCTCGTTACAGCCACCAACGTTGTATTTCTCGCCAACCCGGCCCTGTGTCAGGATGGTAAAAAGGGCCTCTGCATGGTCCTCTACATGCAACCAGTCACGGGTATTGCCCCCATCACCGTAAACGGGCAATTTTTTACCCTGCAAAACATTCAGGATCATCAGCGGGATCAGCTTTTCGGGGAATTGATAGGGCCCGTAATTGTTCGAACAATTACTGATAATCACCGGCAGGCCATAGGTATGATGCCACGCCCGCACCAAATGATCCGCCCCGGCCTTCGTGGCCGAATAGGGTGAATTGGGTGCATAGGCGGTTTGCTCGGTAAACAGCCCTTCGTCACCCAAAGAGCCATAAACTTCATCGGTTGAAACATGATGAAACCGAAAGGCCTGTTTGCGCGCATCATCAAGACCATTGAAATAGTCCCGCGCCACTTCAAGCAGCGTAAACGTGCCGACGACATTGGTCTGAATAAAATCCGCCGGACCATCTATCGAACGATCCACATGACTTTCAGCCGCCAGATGCATCACCGCATCAGGCTGAAAATCCGAAAACACCGTAGCAACCGCTTCCTTGTTACAAACATCGACCTTCGCGAAACTATAGTTGGAAAAAGCAGAGACAACCTCAACTGTGCGCAAGTCGGCCGCATAGGTCAATTTGTCGAGGTTAAGAACCTCAAAGCCCTTTTTCCCGGCAAGAAGCCGACAAACAGCCGAGCCGATAAACCCCGCGCCACCCGTAACAATAACCTTCATGTCGTCCCTGCCATTTTGAATGTCTCGAGGGTTACGATACCCTAAACTATTCCACCGTCACCGATTTCGCCAAGTTTCTTGGCTGGTCAACATCTGTCCCCTTATGGACTGCCACATGATAGGCCAGCATCTGAACCGGAATGGTATAAAGGATCGGGGCGACGAAATCGGCGACCTTTGGCAGCTCAACCGTGGCCGATGCAATATCACCAAGCTTTGCCAACCCCGGAGCGTCAGAGATAAAGATCACCCGGCCCCCACGTGCGGCGGCTTCCTGCATGTTTGACGCCGTTTTTTCAAACAGCTCGTCAGACGGTGCAATCACAATGATCGGCACCGATTGGTCGATCAGCGCAATCGGCCCATGCTTCATCTCGCCCGCGGCATAGCCTTCGGCGTGGATGTAGGAAATTTCCTTAAGCTTAAGCGCACCTTCCATGGCAATCGGATAGCCAAGACCACGGCCGAGATACAGCACATCGCGTGCATCTGCGATATCAAGCGCCAACTTCTTCAGTGCTTCGTCATGATGAAGCACTTCGGCGGCATGTTTGGGCACTTCGGTCAGTGCATTAACAATGGCGGCTTCTTCGTCCTTGGCCAGCGTGCCGTTTTCACGCCCGATGGTCACCGCAAGGCACGCCAGAACCGTTAACTGCGTGGTAAAGGCCTTGGTGGATGCCACACCGATTTCCGGTCCGGCATAGGTCTGAAGAACAACGTCGCTTTCGCGTGCAATGGTGCTTTCGGCCACATTGACGATGGAAACGATTTTCTGACCTTTTGATTTGGCATAGCGCAATGCCGCCAGCGTATCGAGCGTCTCACCCGATTGCGAAATAAACAGCGCAACACCACCCTTGGCAAGCGGCGGGCAGCGATATCGGAACTCCGATGCAACATCAACATCCACACCCAATCCGGCATAACGCTCAATCCAGTGCTTGGCGACAAGCCCTGCGTAATAGGACGTGCCACAGGCAACAATCGTCAAGCGCGTCGCATCGGCAAAGGAAAACGGCATATCGGGCAATTTGATGGTTTGGGTCGCCGGATTGATAAACGCATGCAAGGTGTCGCCGATTACAGCAGGCTGCTCGAAGATTTCCTTTTGCATGAAGTGGTTATAGTTCCCCTTACCCATCATCGCACCCGAAACGGCCGACAGTTTGGTTTCGCGGGTAACCTCCACATCATTTTCATCACGGACCTGAACGTGTTCGCGGGTCATTTCGACCCAATCGCCTTCTTCAAGGTAAATCAGCTTGTTGGTCAGGTGCGACAAGGCCATCGCGTCCGACCCCAAATACATCTCCCCCTCGCCAAGTCCTACGGCAAGCGGCGTGCCCCGGCGCGCGCCAAAAATCACGTCATGCTGACCGGCAATCATGATTACCAGCGCAAAGGCGCCCTCGATCCGATGCAGGGTCGCGGCCACCGCATCGCGTGGCGATTTGCCCTGATCAAGGAAATCAGACACCAGATGCACAACCACCTCGGTATCGGTTTCAGTGGCAAATGCGCGCCCTTTGCCCGAAAGCTCTGCCTTAAGGTCCTGATAGTTTTCAATGATGCCGTTATGAACAACCGCGACCTTGCCATCAGTGTGCGGATGGGCATTATTTTCGGTCGGCACACCATGGGTCGCCCAGCGGGTATGACCAATACCAACATCGCCGGCAAGCGGGCTTTCGGCCAGACGATTGGTCAGGTTGATCAGTTTGCCCTCGGCACGGCGGCGTTCAATATCGCCATTGACCAGCGTTGCAATCCCGGCACTGTCATAGCCACGATATTCAAGGCGTTTGAGCCCTTCAAGAATACGCTCACTGACGCTGTCTTTGCCGATAATCCCGATAATGCCGCACATATGGATTTCTTTCCCGCTTCTAGCCGCTTGTCATTTTGGGCCATCCGGACGGTCAACCAGATGGCAAATCATTGTTCTGTATTCGTTTATTTCTTACCGGTCAGGGCGCGCATCTTATCGCGAAACGCCGCAGCCCAGCCCGGTTTTTCAGTACGTGCTGCCCGGGTCAGGACAAGTGCATCCTTGTCAATTTTTCCGGTAACCGTGCTACCCGCACCAACAATCGCACCATCGCCAATTTCAACTGGCGCAACCAAGGACGAGTTCGATCCGATAAACGCCCCCGCCCCGATATCAGTATGCTGCTTGCGATAGCCATCATAATTGCACGTAATCGTCCCGGCCCCGATATTGGCCTTGGCCCCAACGCGGGCATCGCCGATATAGCTCAGATGATTGACCTTGGCCCCGTCTTCGACAATGGCCTTTTTAATCTCGACAAAGTTGCCAACCTTGGCCCCGTCACCGATCTCCGCCCCCGGGCGCAAACGGGCATAAGGACCGATATCGGCCCCTTGGCCAACGACACAGCTTTCAAGATGGCTAAATGCCTTGATCACGGTGTTATCGCCCACTGTAACACCCAGTCCAAACACAACATTGGGTTCAACAATCACGTCCCGACCCAATTTGGTATCGGCACTCAGGAAAACCGATGCCGGATCAATCAGGGTCGCACCCTCATTCATCGCATTGGTGCGCAAACGATCCTGAAGGATGGCCTCGGCGGCTGCCAGTTGCGGGCGTGAATTCACACCAAGGGTTTCGGCTTCATCCACTTCGACCGCGACACAGCTTTGGCCATTGTTCCGCGCCACTTCAACCGCATCGGTCAGGTAATACTCGCCCTTGGCATTGGTGTTATCAATTGCCTCAAGGGTCGCAATCATGTCTTCGGCGCGGAAACACATCACCCCGGAATTACAGAAGTTGATCAAACGCTGCGCGTCATCACATTCCTTGTCTTCGACGATGGCTGTGAGCATCCCGGTCTGCGCATCCGTCACCAGACGGCCATATCCGGTTGGATCTTCGGGGCGGAAACCCAGCACCGCAACGCTGTGATCCCCTTCTTCACGGGCGTCGACCAACCGTTTCAGGGTTTCAGCGGTAAAAAGCGGGCTGTCGGCATATAGAACCAG
The DNA here is from genome assembly GCF_056173045.1 of Thalassospira sp. Z349TD_5. Classification (NCBI taxonomy): domain Bacteria; kingdom Pseudomonadati; phylum Pseudomonadota; class Alphaproteobacteria; order Rhodospirillales; family Thalassospiraceae; genus Thalassospira; species Thalassospira sp. Z349TD_5. Next base: position 1,495,152 of record NZ_CM149654.1, on the reverse strand, counting down.
CACATTGCCCGTCAGGCCCAAAAGCCCGTCCTTGGCGGCCAAAACCGCATGGGCCGTGCCAAGACGGTCTGTTTGCTCGAACGTCGGATGGGGTGCAACAGCCTCAACAAGCTTTGGCATGTCCGGTCCAACCACAACCATGGTTTTCACGGCATCAAGTTTGGCCGCCGCATCAATCACATGATTGACCATCGGCTTACCTGCCACCTTATGCATCACCTTGGGCAAGGCACTTTTCATGCGCGTGCCCATACCTGCGGCCAAAACAACTACACTTAACTCAAGTGACATTTATCAACACGCCTGCTGCCGTTTTCGTGCAGCATCCCCTGTTCTTGCACCGTGCAATTATGCGCAACCACACGGCTCATCAATTTTGACGCAAGTCTTAGAACATATTCTTTTGCAGCAAAAGCCCATAAAGAATCACGTTTTGTTACCGCCTGTTAGCGGATGTTACGGTTTGTTAATGGCACGAACTCGGTTAAGTTCCCCTAAACTTACCGACCCCGACCAAACAATCCATTTCAGGAGCCCCACATCATGGCAAAATTCATCATGTTCGACCTCGACGGCACCCTGATTGACGGGGTCGATGATTTGCTTTTTGCGATGAATGAGTTGCTCGGCGTGCACGATCTGGCACCACTTGCGCGCCATGACCTCGAAGTCATGCTGGGCGATGGCACATGGATGCTGACAAAGCGTGCCTTTGCCGCACGGGGCAAAACACCCGACGACGCAACGCTTGATAAACTGAATATTGATTTCAACGCCCGTTATCGTGCCACTGATTACGCCCACACCCGGCTTTATGACCATGCCGAAGCAACCCTGCGTAACCTTGCCAAAGACGGCTGGACCATCGCACTGGCATCAAACAAACCAACCGCACCTTGCGAACGCATTCTTGAAAATCTGGGGATTTCGGATTTGTTTGCCGTCATTGCCGGCGGCGATGCCACCACGGTCAAAAAGCCCGATGGCGGTCATTTGCGCTTTGTGCTGGATAAACTTGGCTACAATGCCGCAAACGGTGACACCGCCGTGATGGTCGGCGACCACGCCAACGACATCAATGCCGCACGCGATGCGAACACGCATGCCATCGCAGTCGCGTTTGAAGTTTCAGCAGATCGCGCCAATTCACTGAATGCCGATGCGGTTGTCACCGATTATACAAACCTTGTCCGCGCAATTGACCACATCATCCAGGCCAAAGGCTAAGGCTAAGGCTGCGCCACAAACACGCGCCAGCCTCAGCATCAAGAACACACCACTTTATTTGATCGGCACCGCACCGGTATTAACAATCTCAAACGCCCAGTTTTCAGCCGCGGTATCATCAAGGTTCAGGTGCTCGACAAGATAGGCAAGCCGTTCGGTATCATCGCCTTTGGCCGTACAGAAACGGTCCTGCAGATAAAACGGCGGTGTCGCCTGATAGGACATTTTGGCACGGACCGATGCCGGTGTCCCGTCGATGTCAGACAGTTTGATGTCGTACTTCACATGGTCCCCGCCTGTCGCGGTTGATGTGCGATAATCAGGATCATCGCCAATGGCCGTAAATCCGGCATCCTCGGCAAGCTCATCCCCGGCCCCAAGCGCATTGGAAATTTCAATCCGTTCCTTAAGCGGAAGGTACCCGGCCGGCGGCAACCGGTTGTCTTTGACCTCGGCACAGATCGACAGGAAGCTGGTCGTCAATTGCCCCTTGGGCGCCACGTTGTGACCACAGCTGTATTGGGTACTGCCATCAAGCGGCGGCGTGCTGACCAGTTCCTGATAAATCTGGACTTCATTCTGCGCACTTACCGTCTGATAATGGGGTTGATGGGCCCGCTTAAGCGGATCAATACGTGCGCTGCACTGATTGTCCCACCAAAGCTCCCCGTCAACTGGCGTCCCGGCCTGATCAACAATCACCCCGGCCCCATTGACCCGGCCCGATGCCCAGATGACTTTTTCATCCTGATCAAGCACTTCAAACGTCACAAACGCGCGGCGGAACCCAACGCCGGATGGGAACTTGTGCCCGGTCAGGCTGGCAATGGCGACCTCACTGGTCAGTTTGCCATCCTTAATCGCAGTATCCTTGATCGCAATATTAACCGTATCGCTGCGCGCCTGCTTGATCATCGCCCGTTCGGTATAGGCCAGCGGATCAACGCCCTTGTCGCCAAGCATCGGATCTGCGGTTGGAATGCCCATAACATCCGGGAATTGCTGGAACATCTCAACCAAAAACAGGTTCAACCCAACCAGCGTATGGCGGGCAAACCCGTCACGGGCCTCAAGGTCAAGCAACTCCGGCCCAAACGTATTGGCAGCAGCCGGGAAGTTGGAATATTCCTGAATAGAGGCAATTTTGCTGCGGAATTTGGCTTTGTCATCGCCCGATGGCATATGACATTCCTGACAGCTCATCGCCATTTTCCCGGCACCACCGGGCAATCCCCCATCAAGGGTGTAGCCGGTTCTAAACCCACTAAACGCCCACTCGGCATAGGTGGTTTGTTCATAAACAGTGCCAACGTTTTTACCGTCTTTCAGCACGGGCAAATGTACCGTATGACAGGTGCCACACATTTCCGATGTTTTAATCGCGTCCCCCTTGGCTGGTGAAATGCCAAGGGTATATTCCATCGGATGTTTTTGCGGCTTATCAAACGGCCCATAAAGCGTATCGGCATCCCCGACAAGGAAACTGCCGGTAAAGGTTTTGGCAAAGCCCGTTGCATCCGGGTTCAGTGTTTCCTGACGCTGCAACACACAGGCATTCTGCGGTGCGTCCTTGAACTTCTCGGTGGCATCCTTGCCCAACACCATCTGATGGCACGCCATGCATGAAATGCCATCCCGCGCCAACGCCCCATAGGATGCATGACCAGCCACCGGATTGTTGGCCGGATACGGAATGGCATCGACCATTGATCTGGTAAAATCACCACAATCAAGTGCTGTTTGCACACCCGCTGTCGCACTGGCCTGCTGCGCCATATTGTGGTCAATCTGGAATTGGCGCTGTCCCATAATCCCGTGACAGCCAAAGCAGGTGTTTTGCACCAGTTCGGGTTTATCACTGTGGAAGGTTTGAAGTTCGCTTGCCATTTGGGCAAAGAAGATCGGATCACGCCCGGCAAGCCCCATCGGCGATGATCGCCATGTGGCGTACGGCGCCATATTCAACAAACGATCACCATCCGGATCAGGCATGGTCATATCAAACTGCAAACCCGTACTACCGGCATCATGGCACCCGACACATTGGTCACTGGTCATGAACTGACTGTGCGGCGATGGGCCATCCGCATCCATCCAGACAGTGTCATACGTCTGCGACGGCATATCGCTTGGCGGTGCCAGATCATACTCAAACGGGCTGCCGGTTTTGGCAAAGGCGGTTAAAATCGCCGCCATATCGGGATGTGCACTAGTGCGGGCCTTGCCAAGTGGCTCTGGCACCTTTTCAAGTTTTGCCCGCAAACTATGGATATCAGACGGCGCATCATTGGATGCCGTGATCTTTTTGACCGACGGCGCAACACCGCCATCCTGACCCAGATACTGCCCGGCAAAGAAATCCTGCGACAGGAAAACTTCGGGTTGCCCCGGATGACCTTCAAGGTTGCGCACCTCGGCAAAGGTCATGTCCTTGGCCGATCCATGGCAATTCACACAATATTGCCCAAAGCCCATGTTGGGCGGACCATTGCTGGTTCCCGCGGGCCAATCGGCTTTCCACCCCGATCCCGGCCAGCCATACCAGCCCCAGAACCAACCATCATAGGATGCCTCCTGATCACGCACCATGATCGCCGCACCGCTGGTTGGCCAAAGACGTGTGGGGTCTTCCCCCGCACAGGCCGCCGCTGGCTGCGGGTACATTTCCTTAACCATGATTGCACCGTCGGGGATCGCGGTCGGGCTACTGGGTCGGGTATCCTCGGCACCCCGGTTTTTCGACAACCAAGTGACCATCTCAGGGGAATACCAGATGACGACCGGCGAATGGGTCCCGTGATAGGTGCCTGTCCATTGACCATTGATCTCGGTCATATCGCGACTGGCGGTAAACGGCCCGGTATCACGGACATATTTATCGCGCACCCATCCGGCATCCGTATCGCGATGACACCAGTTATCAAAGAATTTCGAAAGAGCATCTTCATATTGATCAAGCGGCAAGCCAGACGGATCGGCCACAGTCGCACTAAGCGATTTACATAACGCCGTATCGGTCGGGACAAGCGGCGCATCACGCAAGGCCGAACACGATTGCGCCCAAACCGCACCAGAAAAGCAACAGCCAATCCCCGCCAGAATAAGCGCACGCAATGGTGCTGCTGAAGACCGCTTGAACATGGTTTTCTCCCCCGTGGCGTTTGCCCCCAAACGCATTTTAACCCTACGAAGAGTATGGTCTTTAAATCAAAATATTCAACCCTTGATTGCCATTTTCAAATTACATTCATCTTCCCGGTTTCGCTGGCACATTCCGGTCAAACGCAAACCGGCCAGCAATTTCTTGCCAGCCGGTTCAGGATGTGTCGGATGCTACCCCAATAGCATCCGACGGGAGTTTTGGTGTTCGCGTTGATCAGTGGCTGTCTTTGGGAATTTCCTTGCCACGATGACCAACGAGGAAGTCAAAATCGGCCCCTTTATCGGCACCAATAACGCTTTTGTAATACAGCGATGCATAGCCACTTGCCGGTACCGGAACGATGCTGTGCCAGTCAGCCAGACGCTGTTTAAGTTCGGCATCGCTGATATCAAGATGCAAACGGCGGTTGGGCACATCAAGTTCGATCATGTCGCCGTTTTGAACCACCGCCAACGGACCACCAGCAGCAGCCTCGGGCGAAGTATGCAAAACAACCGTGCCATAGGCCGTCCCGCTCATGCGCGCATCGGAAATGCGCACCATGTCGGTGATGCCTTTACGCAGCACCTTGGGCGGCAGCCCCATATTGCCAACCTCTGCCATGCCCGGATAACCTTTCGGGCCGCAGTTTTTCAAAACCATGATGCAGGTTTCATCGATATCAAGATCCTCGTCATAGATCTTGGCCTTGTAATCATCGATGTCTTCAAACACCACGGCACGTCCGCGATGGGTCAAAAGCTCCGGCGTTGCCGCTGACGGTTTAAGCACCGCACCATTCGGGGCCAGGTTGCCTTTCACCACGGCAATACCGCCGCTTTCGGTCAGGGCCTTTTCGAACGGACGAATAACGTCTTCGTTCCAGTTGCGGACTTCCTTGACCTGATCCCACATAGTTTCGCCCGACACCGTCAGCGCATCATTATGCAGTTTTCCGGCCTCGGCCAGTGCCTTGATCACCACTGGTAAACCACCGGAATAGAAGAATTCTTCCATCAGGTATTTGCCAGACGGCTGCAAATTGACAATCGTCGGGATATCACGGCCCAAACGGTCCCAGTCATCAAGGCTCAGATCAATGCCAACACGTCCGGCAATCGCCAACAAATGGATCACCGCATTGGTCGATCCGCCAATCGCGCCATTCACGCGAATGGCGTTTTCAAACGCTTCCTTGGTCAGAACGTCGGATGGTTTAAGGTCATCCTTGACCATATCGACAATACGACGCCCCGTAATATGGGCCATCACGCGACGGCGGCTGTCTACGGCTGGAATGGCCGCATTGCCCGAAAGCGCCATACCAAGGGCTTCGGCCATGCTGGCCATGGTCGATGCCGTGCCCATCGTGTTGCAGGAACCCGGCGACCGTGACATGGCGATTTCCGCTTCAAGGAAATCCTCGGTGCTGATTTTACCTGCCTTGCGGTCTTCGGAAAGCTGCCAAAGCGACGTACCCGAACCGATATCCTGTCCGCGCCATTTCCCATTAAGCATCGGGCCACCGGTGACCACAATCGCCGGGATATCAACGCTGGCCGCCCCCATCAAAAGGGCCGGGGTGGTTTTGTCGCACCCCACCATCAGGACCACGCCATCAAGTGGCGTCCCGCGAAGCGCTTCTTCAACGTCCATGGCCGCAAGGTTCCGGAACATCATGGCGGTTGGGCGCAACGTGCTTTCACCAGCCGAGAAAACCGGGAATTCAAGCGGCAAGCCGCCTGCTTCGTAAATGCCGTGCTTGACGCGCTCGGCCAAATCGCGCAGATGCGCATTACACGGGGTCAGTTCCGACCATGTGTTACAGATGCCAATGACCGGTCGCCCGTCGAACAAATCTGACGGCAAACCCTGGTTTTTCATCCAGCTTCGATGATAGATGGCATCCTTGCTGCTGCCACCGAACCAACCCTCTTGCGAACGCAAGGTGCGTGGCCATGATGCCGGTTTAAACTTGGTCATGCCCGTTCTCCTTTTGGAATTATTATCGAGACGGGTCCTTTCACGCACAGACACGGACCTGTTGCGCGGGACTGTGAAAGACGCAAACATCCCTGCCAACCCGTATCGGATTGACTGTGTGTGGGAATATTTGCGCCTTTTCTCGTCATCGTATTGTTACGCTTTGTTTTTGTTATAGACGTCAAAGATCACAGCTGCGAGCAGCACCAGACCCTTGATCACCTGTTGCCAGTCAATACCAACACCGACAATCGACATGCCGTTGTTCATGACACCCATGATCAGCGCCCCAACCACGGCACCGATCACCTTGCCAACACCGCCCGACATCGATGCACCGCCGATAAACACAGCTGCGATCACATCAAGTTCAAACGCAAGGCCTGCTTTTGGTGTTGCCGTGTTCAAACGCGCGGCAAAGACCAGACCGGCAAGGGCGGCGAGCATCCCCATATTGGCAAAGGTAAAGAAGGTCAGGCGTTTGGTATTAATGCCTGAAAGTTTCGCAGCCTTTTCATTCCCGCCCAGCGCATAAATGCGTCGGCCAAGTGTTGTGCTGTTGGTGACAAAGGTGAAGATCGCAATCAGCACCGCCATAATGATCAGGATGTTCGGCAACCCGCGATAGGTCGACAGAAGATAGGTCACAAACAGAATGGCCAAACCGGCCACGGCATGCTGTGTGACAAATACCGCCATCGGCTCATCAACGGCGGCAAATTTCGCCTGTTTTGCCCGTGACCGCATGCCCAGGATCGGCAGGAGTGCGGTCAGTGCAACGCCAAGTGTCATCGAAAAGAGGTTAAAGCGCCCTTCGATCAACCCGCCAAAGAAGTCCGGCAGGAAGCCCGACGACATTGCCTGAAATTCCGGCGGGAACGGACCAACTGACGCCCCGCCAAGAAGGGCAAGGGTCAAGCCCTTAAACACCAGCATCCCGGCCAAAGTGACGATAAACGAGGGAATGCGCCAATAGGCCACCCAATACCCTTGGGCCGCCCCAATGATTGCGCCGACCACAAGACATGCCGGTACGACAAAGACGGTGGGTAAATCCCAATGGACAATCATCACCGCAGCAAGGGCGCCGATAAAGCCAACGACCGAACCAACCGAAAGGTCAATATGCCCGCCAACAATGACCAGCAGCATGCCGACAGCCATGATAATGATATAGCTGTTCTGCAAGAACAGGTTCGTCAGGTTGACCGGTTTAAGCATGATGCCATCGGTCACAACCTGGAAGAAGCCAAGAATGGCGACCAGCGCAACAACCATGCCGTATTCACGGATATGGGTGCGCAGATAGTAACCAAGTGATTTGTTTTCAGTATCGCTCATTGTCTGTTCCTCACGCCTTCAGGATCATGCGCATGATTGCTTCCTGGCTCGCATCTTTTGCTGCAAGCTGCCCTTTGATCTCACCTTCGTTCATGACGTAGATGCGATCGCACATGCCTAGAAGCTCCGGCATCTCCGACGAGATCATAATGACCCCCTTACCGTCGGCCGCCAGTTGGTTGATAATCGTATAGATTTCGTATTTCGCACCGACATCGATGCCACGGGTCGGTTCATCAAGAATGAGAACTTCCGGTCCCGCAAACAGCCATTTTGACAAAACAACTTTTTGCTGATTCCCCCCGGAAAGATTGACGACCTTCTGCGCGACATTCGGTGTCCGAATGTTGATTTTCTCACGGTATTCTTCGGCAACGGAACGTTCCGCACCATCATTAAGAACACCGCGTTCAGACACACCACCCAGATTGGCAAGGGTGATGTTGGTCGTAATACTTTCATCAAGGATAAGGCCCATTTCCTTGCGGTCTTCGGTAACATAGGCAAGACCGGCGGCAATTGCCTTTTCAACGGTCGAAACATCGGCGGGTTTGCCGTTGATCAGCACTTCACCAGAAATCTCAGTACCATAGGATTTGCCAAAGATGCTCATGGCAAGTTCGGTTCGCCCTGCCCCCATTAACCCGGCAATCCCGACAACTTCACCCGCCGCAACGTCGATACTGACGTTATCAACGACCTTGCGTTCAGGGTGCAGCGGATGGGTGGCCGACCAATTGCGCACTTCCATCAGTTTTTCTTTGCTGATGTTGGGGGTGCGTTCGGGATAACGATGGGCCATATCGCGCCCGACCATATCCTTGACAATGTCGTCTTCGGTAATCTGTCCGCCGCGCGCATCAAGGGTCGAAATCGCCTTACCGTCGCGGATCACGGTGATCCGGTCGGCAACCCGGTTGATCTCGTTAAGCTTATGCGAAATCAGGATCGATGTGATGCCCTGTGCCTTGAATTCCAGCAACAGATCAAGCAACTTCTGACTGTCGTTTTCCTGCAAACTGGCGGTCGGCTCATCCAAAATCAGCAGCTTCACCTTTTTGGAAAGCGCCTTGGCAATCTCGACCAACTGCTGTTTGCCAACACCGATGTTGGTCACAAGCGTTGCTGGATTTTCCTTGAGCCCGACTTTCGAAAGCAGTTCACCAGTGCGCGCAAATGTCGCAGGCCAGTTTACAATACCGTTTTCGGAATTTTCATTGCCCAGAAAGATGTTTTCGGCAATCGACAAAAGCGGCACCAAGGCCAGCTCCTGATGAATAATGATAATGCCGCGTTCTTCGCTGCTGCGGATATCCTTGAATTCCTGCACGCCACCGTCATAGAGGATGTCACCTTCATAGGTGCCGTGCGGATAAACACCACTCAGCACCTTCATCAGGGTCGATTTACCGGCGCCATTTTCACCGCAAAGTGCGTGAATTTCGCCACGTTCAACCTTCAGGCTGACATCATCCAGCGCCTTTACCCCAGGGAAGGTCTTGGTGATGTTCTTCATTTCCAGGATGGTATCCATCCGGTCCTCCCACTGCCGTCGCTGTGCGACGACGCTTCTATACACGTGTCTTGTTGATTGTCCGGGATAATTTCTTGGCGGATCGTAACATGCCTGCAACTACATCACGAAAAGTGTGCATTTTGGCAAGACATCCGCATCCGGAAATGTTCAGACATTGGAACCCGGCAGACATGCCAAACGACATTTCCACCGGGTTCCATTGCTAAAGTGCTGGCTTACTTCACTTCGTCTTCGGTGTAGTAGCCCGAACCAAGAATGATTTCTTCCCAGTTGGATTTATCAACCATCACCGGCTCAAGCAGATACGAAGGAACGACCTTCACACCGTTGTCATAGGTTTTGGTGTCATTGATGGTCGGCTCGCGACCGGCAAGAACATCATCAACCATCGAAACGGTCACACGTGCAAGTTCACGGGTGTCTTTGAAAATCGTGGAATACTGTTCGCCTGCAATGATCGACTTGATCGACTGCAATTCAGCATCCTGACCGGTAACAACTGGCATTGCCATGTCGCCCGAACCGTAACCGACGCCTTTAAGCGACGACAGGATACCAATCGAAAGCCCGTCATAAGGCGACAGAACGCCATCGACTTTGTCATCGGTGTAATAAGCCGACAGAAGGTTATCCATACGGGCCTGTGCAACTGCACCATCCCAACGCAGGGTACCAACTTTGTCCATGCCCATCTGGCCGGACTTAATGACAACCGTACCTTCATCGATCAGCGGCTGCAGGATCGACATTGCACCGTTATAGAAGAAGTATGCGTTGTTATCGTCTGGCGAACCGCCAAACAGCTCAACATTGAACGGAGGATCACCGGCTTCAAGCAGACCGTCAACCAGCGAGGTTGCCTGCTGAACGCCAACTTTAAAGTTATCAAAGGTCGAATAGTAATCAACATTCGGGCTTTCGACGATCAGGCGGTCATAGGCAAAAACCTTGATGCCCGCTGCCTGCGCATTTTCAAGCGCGTTCGAAAGGGTCGTGCCATCGATTGCGGCAATCACCAGAACATCAACACCCTTAACGATCATATTCTCGATCTGGGAAAGCTGGTTTGGAATATCGTCTTCTGCATACTGAAGATCGGTTTTATACCCGGCATCTTCAAACTGCTTAACCATGGAATTGCCGTCAGAAATCCAACGTGCCGAAGATTTGGTCGGCATTGCGATCCCGACATAGCCTTTCTCGTCGGCATGTGCATAACCGCCAGAAATCATCGGGCTCATCATTGCGGCCGCGCCAAAGGCGACCCCTGCCATTACGGCACTGAGACGTTTCATTGCTATCCTCCCTACAAGACACGGCATAACAGCCATTTCTTTTGCCCGACTTTTCTCAGGCGATGTGGCCTGCGTATGTCGTGTCTTTGTTTTCACTTAATAGTGTATCCGTTTTCCCAAAGGATACGCGCAGCATTATTCAGACCATCAACATAACAATCAAATAAGTAATTTCGAAACTTGCATATCAAAATCGATATACTAAAATCCCCGCGAGGGAGAAACCATCATGACAGAAACACGCAACAGCCGTCCGTTAAGCTCGGCCAAATCCTTACTCTTTCGATCCGGCAATCTGTTTCAGCGCGGATTGAAGCTGAGCCACCTGCGCATGATCGTTGCGATGGAGGAAACCGGTCAGATCAGTCTGGCGGCTGATATGCTTAAAACGTCACAGCCTGCGGCGTCGCGTCTGCTGTCGGAAATGGAAACGATTCTTGAGGTGCGTTTATGTGTGCGCAGCCCGCGCGGGATCGAAATGACCAATGCCGGGCGCGCCCTTGCCCGACGCGCACGCAGCATGCTGATCGAAATCCGCGAGGCCGAACGCGAAATCGAGGACATCAAGCACGGCGGCGGCACGGTGTTCATCGGGGCCGTGACCGCAGCCGCCGTTGATCTGGTCGTGCCCGCCATCCGAAGCATCCAATCGATCAACTCGCTTCTTGAAGCCCATGTTGCAGTTGGGCCGTCGCATCTTCTGATCAAGGATTTGCTGGCGGGGGATCATGATTTTGTCATTGGCCGCGTGCCCGAAGACATGAACCCGCGTCAATTTAACATCCGCGAAATCCGCAGTGAACGCATCCGCCTGATGGTGCGCACAGGTCATCCGTTGCTTGATGACAACAAACCGATAACCCTGGCACGGCTTTCGCGATTTGAATGGATTTTGCCCCCGCCCGGCAACCTGATGCGCCGCACGATTGAAGACGCGTTTATTTCGCGTCACCTGCCGCTGCCCCACTCCAGTCTGAATTCCGCATCCCTTCTGGTGACACTGGCAACCTTGGCCGACACCGATTCCATTGCGCCAATGGCCGAGGAAGTCACAAGCCTTTTGGCCAGTGGCGGGCTGATCACCGAACTGCCGTTTGACGGCGGCATCGAAATCAAACCCTATAGCCTGATCACCGCGCGCGGCCACAGGCTTTCGCCGTCTGCCCAGTTGGTGTCTGACCATATTCTGGCCCGGATTGAAAAGCCATCGGTTCAGGTCGGCGAATAACCGTCTGCTTTGACTGTGGCTTTGACTTTGGCTGTGGCTGTGGCTTTGACGTTGACAGGACCGTGCAAGGCGCTACAAAGCACGTCTCATCTCGCACAGCTTCTTGCACGCTTAAAATCAGCAACACCTGCCATGACCTTGCCGCAAAGTGCCGCCATATCGGGGCGCTTCGCGCAGGAAACACCAATGCAAACGCCTATAACATCCAACCTTGTTGTCATTACCGGCGGGCCCGGTTCTGGCAAAACCACACTGATCAATCACCTTCACCACCGCGGCTATGACACCAGCCCGGAGGCCGCACGCGCCATCATCGAAGACCAGATCGAGCGCGGCGGCAACGCTGTGCCGTGGGACGATAACGAAGCCTATGCCGGGTTGATGGCCCGGCGATCCATCCGCGACTGGCAGACCGGGCTTGATCATCATCCGCGCACGGTCTTTTGTGATCGTGGACTGCCCGATACCTTGGCGCATCGCCGGTTATCGAACCTGCCCGACGACACAGGATTGCTCGGTGCGATCAAAACATACCGCTATCGCCGCACCGTTTTCATCCTGCCCCCTTGGGCGGAAATCTACAAAACCGATCATGCCCGAACACAAAACTTCGCCGAAGCCGTCAGAACATATGTCGTCCTGTGCCGGACCTATCACGAATGCGGCTATGACCTGATCGAGGTCCGCAAAGGCCCGGTTGAACAGCGTGCCAGTCAGATTTTGTCGCGCCTGAAGCTCTAGCCTGCCCCCTAAAAACGTGACCATAACAAAGATAAGCGCTCCATTTCATGATCCCCCTCGCCCATAAAATCCGAACAACCAGCATCGCTATGCTTGGCCTTCTATCCCTGATCGTAACCAGCCTTCCGGCACAGGCCGCGTGCTATGGCTGGCCGCTGCGTGAATATCGCGGGGAGTATGCCTATGACGGGGACACCATCTATGTCGCCATTCCCGGTTTGCCCGGTGAAATCGCCAACATGTTGGTGCGGGTCCGTGGGGTGGATACCCCGGAAATCCGGGGCAAATGCGAAAGTGAAAAGCACCTTGCCAAACAGGCCCGCGATTATGCGCGAAACCGCCTGAAATCGGCTAAATCAGTAGAGTTTTGCGAACCGGAATGGGGGCGATATGGTGGGCGCGTGGTGGCATCGGTGCGCATTGACGGCAGTCCGCTTGATGTTGAACTGATCAGCAATGGACTGGCGCGCGCCTATGACGGCAAGACCAAACGCCAGCCTTGGTGTCAGGGGTAAACTGCCTTCACTTTGATGTGTTTCGGCGGCGTCAGGACTGGACAATTTCAATAATCCCGCCATCTTTGGGGCAATGATTTTGAATGCCCAATGATGACAAGAGGATACGCATGAGCAAATACACCAAAGACACTTACATCAAAGACCCTGACGCAATCGCCGACCTGTCATCCGATCAGTATTACGTCACCCAGGAAAACGGCACAGAACCGCCGTTTCGCAATGATTTCTGGGACCATAAGGAAGATGGGCTGTATGTCGATATCGTATCGGGTGAGCCGCTTTTTACGTCGCGTGACAAGTTTGATTCTGGCTGTGGCTGGCCGAGTTTTGTCAAACCAATCGACAGCGAACATGTGATTGCGCGCGAAGACAACACCCTTAGTATGCGCCGGATTGAAGTCAGATCCAAGCATGCAGACAGCCATTTAGGCCATGTTTTTCCCGATGGTCCGAAGGATCGCGGGGGTTTGCGCTATTGCATCAATTCGGCGTCCTTACGCTTTGTCGCGATTGAGGATCTTGAGGCTGAAGGGTACGGCGAGTACGCAAAATTTTTTGAATAATGTTCGTTATTATTCAAATTAAATGAATAATCAAACCCGACTCAAAAGACCGGCGCATGAAGTTTCATGGCCGGTCTTTTTTGTGGGTTTTTATTTGTATGAGGATTGGAAATCACATCCTAGAAATCAGATCCCTCAAAAATCGCCCCCTAAAAATCACCGGGCGCACATTGCAAACAGGTCAAACCCATCTCGCGCCATTTATCGACCACCCGGCTGCGGTCATCGACGACCAGCCACGGGTCAAACCCGTCAGCACGGATTTGGGCCAAAAGGTCTTCTTTGACGTCTTCATCCGTGCGGTGATCGGCATCGGTGGGGCGCAGGTACATGCCATCAAACGGAATGTTATGGGCGCGCAGCCATGCTTCGGAGCGATGTTGCCAACCGGCGGGGCGGCCTGAGCAAATCACAATCGCATGGCCCGAGGCATGCAGGATACGCAATAACCGTTCGATGTTTTCAATCGGCTTGGCCAAATCCATGGCGTCAAAGAACGCATCCCAGTGTTTTTCCGCCCCATGAACCAGATGCCCCAGGGTATCGGCATCGAAATGCGCCAGTGTTCCATCCATATCAAACACCACCGCTTCGCGTGCGTTGCGTTCGGTGCGGTTGGGGCCTTGCGCATTGGTCTGCGGTTGGTTCACGCGGAAATCTCCTTGATCAGTGTTTCAGTCAAATTTTCATAGTCCCAGCCGGTCGCGGTCGGGCGGAACAGCATCGGGGTGGCGTTGGGCAGGCGTGGCCCGTCGGCTTCAAACCCGGTCATATACAGAATGCAGCGCGCCACACCTGAATGGGCAACAACAACACAGACGTTATCGGTGACCTCGGCCAATGCCTGTTGCATGGCAAAGGAGACGCGCTGACACATGGCATCGAACCCTTCGCCGTTGGGCGGGGTGTCAAAGCGCGGGCACAGTTCATCAATCGGGCGGCCTTCAAGATCGCCCCAATGGCGTTCGCGCAAGCCATCCAGAACATGGGCGGTATAATCGGGCAAAGCCAATTGGGCCGTTGTGCGCGCCCGGTCCTGCGGGCTGACATAGACCGACTGCCATGTGCCGAGCGCCATCAGATCGGCGATTGCGGCTGCCTGCGCGCGGCCGGTTTCGTTTAAGGGCGGCTCGGTCGATCCGGCAATGATGCCTGCCCGGTTGGCATCGGTTTCCCCGTGCCGGATGAAGACAAACGGCACCTTGGGAAAATCGAACTTCTCAGCAGCATAGATCATGACCCGGCGTCATCCCTTTGAAAAAGCATCTGCATTATAAATAGAACCGATCAGCAAGCTGTAGCCGCCCGTCGAACCCGTCAACAAGACCAAAGTCCTCTGGCCGACTGTTAAAAAGCGGTACGACCTGCATGGCGTGGCAGTCATTGGCGACATTCACAACGTGCTGGGACAACGGATGGACGTTCCAGCGGCGGAAATGCGCGTGGCCCTTTTCGACCATTTTACGTGCGTTTAGCGGCATGAAGCCGGTAAAGATCACATGCGCACTTGATCCCAGCCGCCCGGCATCGCCCCAACCGTCAATCAGTTCGCGGGCCTTGCCAAAGGTCGCGCAGGGCGCGTGACACAGCAGCAACCGGGCATCGGGGTTAAAGTGCTTTGCCTTGTTCTTAAGGGTGCGTAGCTGGCGAATGGCATTGGCGTTGACATAATCGCCGCCACGGGCATCAAGCACCTGTTTGACCTGCCCATAGCAACGATCATCCATCGACCAGTCGGTCAGACCGTTGCGTTCAAACAACAAGGCCATTTCGGCGGCCCGGCCACTGGGCGGCACGGGAAACAGGATTTGGCCGTCCAGTTTGGTCATGGTGGTCAAAAGGCTGTCGATCCGCACATTCTGGGTAAGCCCCTCCATGCCATAGGAGGCATCAAGCAACACGGTTGCCGCATCGGGCGGCGTGTCATAGAGGAAGTAATCGGATTCCTGACAAAAATCACCGGAATACAAAACCCCGCCGCCCAGTTCGAAATGCAGCCACACCCCGCCAAAGGAATGGCCGGTGCGCCCGGTGGTCACCGTCACGCCATCGACCTGTATTTCCCCATGGGGCGGCAGTGGAATGACCTTTGCCCCCTTGGGCAATGATTTCGCGGTGACTTCGGTGCAATAAATCGGCAAGCCAGCGGCAACGATTTCATCGGCCGCCCCGATATGGTCGATATGATCGTGGGTAATGAAAACAGCGTTAACTTTATTGAGCCACGCCGGATCAAACCCCTGATCGCTTTCCGGGCCAACGCCGCAATCAAGCAGCCAGCGCCGGTTAAAGAATTCAAGCCGCAAGCAGGCCGGGCCTTTTTCGCCCAAGCCAGACAGAATACGCATCCGGGCTGACATCAGGCGGCCTCACCTTGCATGCGGTCAAACACCCAGCCATCGGATACTTTTAATCCGACGTTTTCGCCAATGCGCGCCCGTCGGTTGGCATAAACCGGCAAGACATGATCACGATCCTGCCCGATCCGCACTGTTAATCGGAACCGCCCACCGAGATAGACGCAATCTTCGACAGCCCCGCGCAACGCCCCGGCATCATCGACCCAGACGTCTTCGGGGCGCAGGCAAAGACCCGCCTGTCCGGCATGTGCCGCCGCCCGATTGCGCACGAAATTCGGACAGATGCGCGCGGCAACATCCGTTTCACCAAGCCGCACCGAACAGGTTCGATCATCGGTGATCGAAACATCACTGATTGGCAAAACCGCACCCGCCCCAACAAAGCCCGCGACCATCAAATCAGCCGGTTCGCGGTACAGGGTTTCAGGGGCGGCCATTTGGCGAATATGGCCCTTATCCATCACAGCAATCCGGTCGGCCATGGCCATGGCTTCGGCCTGATCGTGGGTGACGTAAATCATCGTCGCCCCGGTGCGGCGGTGAAAATCCAGAAATGCCTGTTGCATGGTTTCACGCAAATGCACATCAAGGTTCGCCAGCGGTTCATCAAGCAACACCGCACGCGGTTCCATCACCAGACAGCGCGCCAGTGCCACACGTTGACGCTGCCCGCCGGAAAGTTCGGTCGGGCTTCGATCCGCGTAGGGGCCAAGGGCAACTGTCGCAAGGGCTTCTTTGATTTTATGGTCGCGTTCGGCCCGGCCAAGACCGCGGACTTCCAACGGATAGCCAACATTGCGCGCCACCGACATATGCGGCCACAGGGCATAGGATTGAAACACGATGCCCAGATTGCGCATTTCCGGGGTGACCAT
The DNA here is from genome assembly GCF_056173045.1 of Thalassospira sp. Z349TD_5. NCBI lineage: Bacteria > Pseudomonadati > Pseudomonadota > Alphaproteobacteria > Rhodospirillales > Thalassospiraceae > Thalassospira > Thalassospira sp. Z349TD_5. The sequence goes on along the minus strand of NZ_CM149654.1, from coordinate 1,478,342 downwards.
GATGTTGCTTTGCGGGTCGGCAACCACCTGCCCGCCCAGCGAAATCACCCCGCCGTCGGGTTCCTCGAACCCGGCGAGAAGGCGCAGCAATGTGGTTTTGCCACATCCCGACGGCCCCAGCAGGGCGACAAATTCGCCATCGGCGATATCAAGCGAGACCTGATTGACCGCGCGATAATCGCCAAAACTTTTGGTAATACGCGAAAGATTTATGTCTGCCATGGCACAACTCCCTTGGGCAAACGACGCGATGCCAGCTGAAAACAGCTCATCAACGCAATCACCACCAGCACGACCATAACCGCCACGGCCGAGGCCAGAACGGTGTCGCCACTGTCATCAAGATTGAAAATCAAAACACCCAGCGTTTCATTGCCCGACGCCCACAACAGGGCCGATACGGTCAATTCGTTGAATGCGGTTAGAAACACCAAGAGCGCCCCGGCGGCGGCCGACGGGGCGGCAAGCGGCAACAGAATGTCGCGCAAGCGCCGACCAAGTCCGGCACCGCAGGCCTGAGCGGCTTCTTCCAATGCGGGGTCAAGCTGGCTAAAGCTGTTCATTACGGGACGCAACGCGATCACAAGGAACCGTGCAAGATAGGCAATGAAAATGATGCCGAGCGTGCCATAGAGGCTGACATCAAGCAGCGGAATGCGGATGAACAGCAAAATGCAGGCAATCGCCAAGACCACACCGGGCAAGGCATAGGGCACTTCGACCAGAAGATTGATCAGCTTGGTCAGGCGCGATGGACGGCGGACCATCACATAGGCCAACGGCAAGCAGACCAAAACCAGTGTGATCGACGCACCAACCGACAGCATGAAACTGTTCTGAAACGCGCGCATGGTCGAGGGTTGGACAAACAGCACCTGGCGGAAGGCATCGAAACTGTAATTGTCGAAATTCAGTTTCACCCCAAAGGCCGGGACCAGCGAGGTTGCAATAAGGGCCAGCAACGGTACGACCAGAATGGCAACGAGTGCCGCCCACAAAACGCCTTCGACCAAGGGTCGCCGTGCGCCAAGGGAGATATCAAGTGGGCGTCCGACCATGCCCATCAAACGATAATCGCGTTTGGACAACAGCCGGTGATGAAGGGCGACCCCGCAAATCGCAATCGCACCAATCAGCATGGCAAGGACCGATACCTCGCCCAGTACCGATGGGCCAAAACCGGCCAGTTTTTGGTAAATAAGCGTCGGTAAGGTTGGATAATTTGCCGGAATGCCCAGCATCGCGGTAATACCGAAATTGCCCAAGGCGGTGACAAAGGCCATGGCGGTGCCGGCAATCAGGCCGGGACTGGTCAGGGGCAGGATAATTTGCCACCACAACCGTCCACCGCGTGCGCCGGCCAAACGGGCGGCTTCGATCTGTTCGCGGGGCAACATGCGCAAATTCGCGCGCAGGGTCAAAAACACAATTGATGAATGTTGAATGCCCAAAAGCAGTGCGATGCCTTCGGCAGAATAAAGCGGCTGGGGCGATCCCATCGCCGGTGCGATGCCAAAGGCATTTAAAAGCGCACTGCTGGGGCCGGTCAGTTGCACCCAACTGAGTGCGGTGATCTGCGGCGGGATCATCATCGGGATCATAAAGCAAAATACCAATGCCGCCTTGGCGCGCACATCGGTCAGGGCCACCAGAAAGGCAAATGATCCGCCGATCAAGAGCGAAATGATCGTGCCAAGACCGGCGGTATAGAGGCTATTGCCTGTGGCCTGCCACGTTGATCCGTTGCCCAGAACATCGCGGAAATAGTCAAAGGACGGCACGCCGCCGACCATGACGCCCTCAAACCCGAGGCGGACAATCGGCAGGATGGAAACGACAAAGACCGGCACCAACAACCAGTACAGCAACCGGTCCGAAGACCGGTTGCTGTTTGAACGGGCAGTCATCATGCCGGGCCAAAAGCCGCGAAGGCGACTTACAGCCTGCATTACTCAGCCCCAAAGATGTCTGCGAATTTCTTTTTGTTGGCGTCGGCCTGTTCAAGGGCAATCGCCGGGTTGAAATCCATCAGTTTGATGTCTTTGCGGGCCGGGAAGCCTTCTGGCAGGTCCATGTCGTTACGGGCCGGGATATAGCCCATATCAAGCACCAGTTTCTGACCGGCATCCGAGAGGACAAAATCAACGAACTTATGCGCCGCATCGACGTTTTTGGCTTCTTTCATGATCGCGACGGGTTCGGTCACATAGGTGACACCTTCGGTCGGGAAGACGAAATCAACCGGCGATCCTTTGGCTTTGCCACGGATGGCAAGGAAATCGACAACCACGCCATAAGGTTTTTCACCCGATGCAACGGCCTTGAACGTACCACCGTTGCCACCCTGTGCGCGGGCATCATTAGCGGCAAGTGCCTGATAGTAGTCCCAACCCAGATCCTTGTTCTCGGTCAGGGTCGAGAGGTGAATAAGAGCCGCACCGGAATAAAGCGGGCTTGGCATGACGATCTGATTTTTCAGCGCCGCATCAGACAGATCAGCCCATGATTTCGGGGCTTTGACTGCGGTATTGTAAACAATGCCCGTCGTGATCAGCTTGGTCGAATAATAATAGCCTTCGCCGTCATACAGCGCATCTTCGTAAGCACTTGCTTCGGGCGATTTATAGGCCTGAAGCTGACCTTCCTGCTTGAGCCCTTCAAGGGTGACGGTGTCGGCAATCAGAAGGATGTCCGGGCGCGGGTCGCCTGCGGCGATTTCGGCGCGCAGTTTGGCCATCAGTTTGGTGGTGCCATCGCGGACCCACTCAACTTCAACATCCGGGTTGGCCGCCATAAAGGCGTCAACCGTGGTCTGGGCATCCTGGGTCGGCTGGCTGGTGTAAACAACCAGTTTTTCGGCCGCCTGGCCAACAACCGGCAACATCATTGTGGCAGTCGCCACCGCAGCAAGAAGAACGTTACGCATGTTTGACATCCCTTGATCGAAAATAATGAAACCCGTTGATGTAAGGTTTCGTTCGAAAACTGTTCGATCCGGAAGCTATCGGGATTTCCGTAACAGTTGTGTGACAACACCAAGAATTAAATGTTTCAACAGGTGTAACGGGCTTTCCAGCCACAATCAGGCCTGTCTATACTCCGGCCAGAAACGAAACCGTACCTTTCGAACGAAAGAATTAGATGTGACTGAAATCCCAGATGCCGTGCCGCTTGACCGTCGCCGCGACCGCATTGTTGCGCTTGTAAAATCGTGTGGATTTATGGCGGTTGAGGAACTTGCGCGGCGGTTTAATGTGTCGGTTCAGACCATCCGGGCGGACCTGCGTGATTTGCAGGAACAGGGGCGCGTGTTTCGCCGTCACGGATTGGCGGGCCCTGCCCCCGATCCGGATAATTCGGCCTATGAAAAACGTGAAGTCTGGAACAGAACCGGCAAACAGGCGATAGCGGCGAAGATCGCCGAACTGATCCCGGAGGGCTGCACGATTGCGATTGGGACGGGCACCACCGCCGAACTGGCCGCCCAGTATTTATCATCGCATCGCAATTTAACCGTGCTGACCAATAACCTGCATGTGGTGATGACATTGCAAAACGCGCCCAACGTGACCTTGCGTCTGGCGGGTGGGACGGTGCGCACCCGAGACCTTGATATCATCGGGGCCGATAGTGCCGATTTCTTTGGCAGCATGCGGGCCGATTTCGGGATTGTCAGTGTCGGGGGGATGTCAGATGACGGCGACCTTCTGGATTTCAACATGGACGAGGTGCGCGCGCGCCGCGCACTTGTATCGTGCTGCGATCATGCGATCCTGATGGTCGATGAAAAGAAAATGGGCCGCAAGGCGCTGTGCCGTGACGGCCATGCCAGCGATTTTCAGACCGTGTTGCTCAATACCGCGCCGGGGGATGCGTTGCAACGCGCGCTGGTCAAGGCGCGCAGTCAGATTGTGGTTGTTGCCTAAACCTTACCAAGGCGTCACGCAGCCAGCGTTGCATCCTCAGTCACCACCAGATTACCATCGACATGCAGGGTATGGTTCGGGGCGACGGCGGCCCAACTGTCGGCGTCTGTATCAAGTGGTTCGGACACAATGATCACATGGCCGTTGCGTTTGCGCCAATAGAGTGAGGGCGGCTTGTCATCGCTGGCGTGGCGGATCGCACAGATGCTTTTGCCGTTTGACAGGCAGGCGGTAAAGCGAAACGGGGCGGTCGCCCCACGGGTTTGCATTTCATGTTCGACGATTTCGATGGTGCGGCGGATGGCGCGGTGCGGGTCTTCGACCAAGCCCAGTGTGAGCATCAGGCAGAAAATCAACTCGCTGTCGGTTGATCCTTGGCGGGCGGCGTAATGTTCATCGTCAATCATGGCTTCGAGTGACCGGCGGACCAGCGGATAGTCGCCAATCTGACCATTGTGCATGAACAGGTATTTGTCATGGGCAAAGGGATGGCAATTGGAGCGGCTGGTGTGTGTGCCGGTTGAGGCGCGGACATGGGCAAAGAACAGGCCCGACTGAATGTGATGGGCCAAGGACCGCAAGTTCGGGTCATTCCAGGCTGGCAGGATTTCGCGGTACAGCCCCGGTGTCGGGCGGTCATCGTACCAGCCAATGCCAAAGCCGTCGCCGTTGGTGGGGGTTTTGGCCTGTTCGGCATGCAGGCTTTGATCGACCAGCGAATGGCGCGGTTCAAACACCAGTTTTTCAAGGTAAACCGGGTCCCCAATATAACTCAGCCAGCGACACATACCCGATCCCCCAAAAACTGCACTTCAGACGGTGCACATCTAAGCCACATAATACAGCACGGTCAATGTGATATTATATTGAACCGTCGTGATTTAAAGACATGGCGTTTGTCAGGCCCCTGTTCGCAGAAAGAACAATAAACCACTTGCCAACCCGGATGTTTGACCGTATTTTCCGCGCCACAAAATGAGTCGTGCTGGCGTAGCTCAGCTGGTAGAGCAACGCATTCGTAATGCGTAGGCCGTAGGTTCGAATCCTATCGCCAGCACCATTTTGAACCACACAAAACCCCGTTGGGCTTTATCGCCCTTCGGGGTTTTGTGTGTCTTGACCAAGACTAAACTTTTCACACAACCCCACCGAGAAACGTCAATTTGCACGGAACCGTTTAAATCCTTGCAGATCATGGAAGACAGTCTGGGCGACCGTACTGACCCGATCATGTCGCCTTCTGCAAGGGCCACACTGGGGATGCGTGCATGACAGACAGTCAAAAGCCCACGGCTCAACCAACCGACAAAACCACCGACCAAGGCACTGACAAAGGTACGCCCTATGCGAGCTTACCGCCCGAACATCAGGATGCGCTTGATGTGATGGCGGCATTGTGCCGTGAATACGGGCTTGAGGAGCTGGCACCGGGGCTTTTGCACAGCAGTTCGCTTTTTCCCGACCCGGCCAGCAGCGGCAGCACACCGCAGGACAGCGGTGCACAGGTTCACCAGCCCATATATGGATTTGACGCGGAACCGCAGGAAACCGCCTTTTCGATCATTCAGAAATTCCTGTTTGATCGCGATCCAAATGCGCCCGATACCCGCCCAAATCAGGCCGGACTTGACGGGCACATCCCCGACCCGGCCAGCGTTCTGGCCAAATCCATGCAATCATCCCCCCAAACCCGTGCAGATCAGCAAAAGGGACCCGATATGACCCAGTCTTCCGAGGCCTCAAGCACCCCTTCCTATGACAGTGCGGCCGCACAGTGGCGCCTGACCACCACCCGCCCGGACGGCAGTGAAACCGATCTTGCCGGGGCGGTGATCAGCGATGACATGTTCCGTACCGCCATGCCGCAGCTTCAAGGCAAGGACAGTCAGGATGCCGATGTTCCCGACTGGACAATTGATCTTGCGCAATGCCTGCCGTTGGCGGCCGGGCGCACCAGCGCGCAAACCGCCATCAGTGCCAAACTGGTTGCACTCGACACGCCCGCGCTTCTTGGGGGCTGGTGCCTGAGTGTTGGGGCAAGTGCCGGTGTGCAATCGGAACTGTCGATTACCGTGCCCAAGACATCGCCGTCGCATTTGCGGGCCTTGTTGTTTGACACAACAGTGACCGATCAGGCGCAGGAACCCTATTCAGAAATGGCGACCTATGGCGGGGGGGCTTATGCGCTTCATCTTGAGCAAACGATTGGCGATGTTGCGAGCGGCACAACGCCGAACCTTGCCCTGATTCGCCTGATCTTTGCCGATCGTCCCGCCGTTCCGGCACAATTGGAATATGTCGGCACCTTGCCCAGCCCGACCTTGCGCGGGACCATTCCGATATCGCCGACCCATGCCATTCCGTTCTGGATGCAAATCACCCCGCCCAGCGAAGGCGACAAGGGGGCGGGCCTCGTGATCCTTGTGCAATATGATCAGGAAGTCAGTTTCAATGTAACTGCGCAATTGCTGACATCGAGCAAATCATGCACGCCAACCGCGATTTTAAATTGCAGCGGGCAAAGCGATAACAGTGCGTGCCGTGCGGCCAGCATGATCGCCAATGCCAATGGGCGTCTTGAAACCACGCTGACCGGACTTGCCACCGCCCCGACCCCAGACGAATTGGCGGGATATGGTTTTTGCCTGGACGGCGATGGCACGTCAGACACATCCAAGGCGGCCCCGGTTGTGGCCCCGACTGTCGCATCCAATGCCAAATCCGTCCCGTCAGCCGCCAAAACCCCGTCTTCTGGCGACGATCAAAGCCCCCCAACGCCACCGCAAGACACCCCGGACAATGGCGATAGCGAGAGCAATGATGATGGTAAAGACCAGCCGTCCGGTCAGAAATCGGGCGGCGGGTCGGCGAAAACCACGCAGGGCGGAACGGGGAAATCGGCCAACTCAAGCACGACCAGCAAGGGAGGTTCCTGATGGCGGGACCGGGACAGTCAGGCATTGATACCGCCAGCAGCCGCAAGGATGCGGTCAGAAAGGCGTTCAATCAGGAATATATGGCCACCCAGCAGGCGATGTCGCAGGCTGCTGAACGCGCACGCACGCAGGTTCTGGATCAACGCTACACCATCAGTTCACATGCGCAGGATGTGAAGGCCGGTGCCACCGCGCCGCAGCCGCCGTTGGGGACGCAAACTGGGACGCAAACTGGTACGCAGGCCGCCCCGGCAGGCAACCAGCAAGCAAAACCCCAGCCACAGCCACAGGGTGCGCCCTACATGGGCAGCAGCCCGGCTGGTGGCGGCGCCCATCAGGTGATGTTCGATATTGCCAATGAAATCCGCAATATCATCAACAAGGAAGTCGACCAGCGCATGCAGATCCTTGCCGCACGGGTTGAAGCCGCGATTTTGCAATCCCTGCCGACGGAAACAGCCGACACCACGGATGCAGATCAGGCCGCAGACGCGCCAAAAGGGGCAAAACGCACCGCTGCCAATAAGGCAGACACATCAAAGAAAACCGACCCTCAAGATAGTACGCTGTCCTCAGCGCCAGACAATCCTCCCTAACAGAACGGATCGGCCCAAGGGCCAAGACCGTGGTTATTGGTGATCGTGCAGCTCACTGAGATACGGAAAACCGCTGTCTCCCGCTACCATCACTTCAGGATTTTGGCCGCGACACCAGACCAGATCCAAGATTGCGTCCCACGAATTCCAGCATTGATCCACCCCCTGCCCGCTTGGGCCGGGGACACTTTGACGAACACAGATTTACAACCATTGATTGCAGTAAATACTTTTATTCACAATCACTCGAATAGTACGTCATAATAGTTACTGCAAAACTTAATCAGCCTAAGGTTGCAATCTGTCAACTGGAGGGATCCATAGTGCAGAACGAAAAGAATACTCAACAGGACGAGGTGAACTTCACAGAGGCAGAATTGCGGTTTGCCCGCAGCCTTGAAGATACCTTAAATCAGGCGCTGGGCGACGGCGACAATGTCACGTCCATCTGGTCACGGTTAAAACCCGAACAACGTGTGCGGGTTGCCGAGGGATATCTTTCACAACTCACCCCGACGGACCCGCAGGATGGCAGCGCCATCGACGACGCACGACAAAGCGATCCGGCCCAAGCTTTTGGGCAGCGCGATGCGACACCCGATTTCAGCGCATCTGTCGCGCAGGCACAAACTGCGTCACCGCCGATCAATGGTGCGCAGAACCGCCAAGGCCCGCCGCCCGGCTATCCCGCAGATTTTAATCCGCTTGCCGGTTTCCCGGGGCTGGAGCCATCACGCTCCGGGCCAAGTCCGGAAGACATCATCGCAAGCGCCCTTCCGGGCTATCAGGGCGGATCACAGATAAGCCCGCTGGATGCCCTTCGGGGGTTGTTGCCCGGTGGTTTTGACTATCCGGCTATGCCGACCCCCACCCCGGGCACACAAACACCCCGGCCTCAGCACAGCGATCCAGCCCCGTCCCCTGAAACCGTCCCGGCGATTGATCCGGAACTGGGTCCGGCCGCGCCGAATTTCTGGCCGCTGTGGATTGATCAGCAGGATGTGCTTTTGAAACAGTGTCTCAAGCTGATGTCGGGCAATATGGATGATGCGCAGGATGCGCTGTCCGAGGCGATGGTCAAGGCATCGACAAAATTCGAAGCCTCGATGGATGAAATCCGCAATCACCGCGCCTGGCTTTCACGGATTGTCCATAACGCCTGTATTGATTTGCATCGGCAAAACCGGCGCAAGGCGGAATACAAGGAAGAAACCCACGGCGGTGCGGATGTTCCGGTATCCCCGATCAGCCCGCCGGTTATTCCCAGCCCGGAAGAATCGTTTTTAACCAACGAAAAGCTCGACCAGCTCGAAACTGTCCTCTGTGCCCTTCCTGAAAAACTGCGCAAGCCGCTTTTGATGCGCTGCGTTCAGGACCGCAGTTATGACGACATCGCGGTCGCCCTGGGCCTAAGCAATTGCGCCGTGCGCAAACGTGTCCAACTGGCACGCGACCACCTGAAGGATGCCGACATTCAATAGTTGGCAAATAAATGAAAAAGACGCGTCACAACCCTAAACACCCAGCGTCTTTAGATTGAAAACGGGACGGCGAAACCCCGTCAGGATCACAACCGCAAGCAGTCCACAGCACACCTACACGAAGGAGACTTTACAATGGCGATTCCGACCCCGGTAAATGGTCAGATCACTGATGCAGTCACCCAGACAAATGTGAAAGTTTTGGGCGACGCCCCGGCAATGGCAATGGGCTCGATTTTTCAGTCCCTCGCACATTCCACCGGCATCCTCTATGAAAACGCCGTCAGCGCACAGCAGCAGATCGGCATCACCTCGCAGGCAGCGACCAATCAGGGCGTCATCCAGATCTATTCGGTCGATACGATGGCAAACTCTGTGGCAACCTCGAAAATTGCCAAAAGCGACGTGCCCGACAATATGCTGTCACTTCTGACCGCACTTCAAGCCACCAAAGGCTGATCCCGTTTACCTGTCAAACATATGGCAGGCTGGTCCCGCTCCGGATCTTCTGACACACGGGTCACCATCAAATCGGGCGGTCGTTTCCATCAGCGACCGCCCGATTTTACGTGGATCGCGCCCCAATTTGCGGTCCGCAAGTTTTTGCACAAGTTCCGTCACAACCGATCTGGCCCCCCGTCATCTGACTGATCCCGCAAACTACGCGGAAAGGGCCGGATTCCGGCACTTCTTTAGGCAACCAGGAGATACACAATGGCTGATAACACTCCGGTCAATGGCATGATCACGGATGCAGTAACCCAAGCCAACGTAAAGGTTTTGGGGGATGCTCCTGCCATGGCCATGGGCTCGCTGTACCAGTCGCTGGCGCATTCGCACGGCATTCTCTACGAGAACGCCGTCAGCACCCAGCAGCAGGTCGGCATCTCTTCACAGGCCGCAACCAACCAGGGCGTCATTCAGGTCTATTCGGTCGATACCATGGCCGGTGCCGTTGCCACCTCCAAACTCGCAAACAGCGATGTGCCCGACAACATGCTTTCTTTGTTGTCGGCTCTTAAAGCAACGACCGGCACTGCCGTGTCGTAACACCAGATTGGTTTCGCCGCCGAACCGGCCCGGCATGCAGTCGCTTGCCGGGCTTTTTCCATCACAAAAGTCGCTGGCGCACGTCATACCGATAAGTCCCCATTTCGCCAGCCAAGGAGACGGACATGCCGGCACCATCGGGAACACCCCCACAAGACGGCACGCAAGCAGATCAAAGCCAATCCAGCCCGCCGCAACAGCCGCAACAATCCTGGTACGTCGCGGAACATCCCCCCTGTCAGGTGTCCAGTCAGGTCACCGACAGCGTTGCGATGACCAATGTCGCGACCATTGGTGTCGGGCCAAGTTACGCCGCCCTTCAATCCATGCTGGGTCAGTCGCAATCCCAAAGTGTCTTGATGGCCAATATGGTTTCCGCCCAAAGGCAAAATGCGATGGTTGGCATGACCACCATGACCAAGGGCATCGAACAGATCATGAATCGCCGTAACCAGTAAGGATCAAAGCGATGAGCAATTCCCATGAAGTTGACGAGCAAATCACCGACAGCGTGACCCAGACAAACACCACCGTCATTGGCAATGGCCCGGCAATGGGGACCATGCAGTCCTATCTATCCCAGGCACAGGCGCAGGGCATTCTGTTTGCCAATATGGTCAACGAACAGCAGCAACTGGCCGTGGCAAGCCTTGCCACCACCATGGAATGCGCGAAATCGACCCTGTCGGTTCAGGACAACAAACCAAATTTTTTTACGACGGCTCCTTTGAATGTACGTCAGCCTACCAATCCGACGAAGCCGGACCCGAACCACAATCCGACGTAAATGACGGCGACACTGCCCCCGAAGCCCCGCCCGACGACGACCCACCATGGTGGGAACAACTTGATGAACGTTTCGTGGGTAAGGGTAAGGGCAACGGCACGACCGATGAGCAATCCGAAGGAAATGGCACCTCAGGTGTGTCGTGAGGACGGAGCATAAACCATGAACGATATCGTCAATCCACAAGTCACAGATGCGGTCACCCAGACCAACGTGAAAGTTCTGGGCGAAAGTCCGGCACAGGCGGTGTCGATGGCCTTGCAATCGCATTCCCATGCGACGGGGCTTGCCATGGAAAATGCCACATTGGTTCAGGGCAACATGCAACAGGTCGTCAATACATCGACATCGAAACTGGTCGCCCTGATCACGGCACAGGCGGGATAGCCGTCAATCGGCGAACGCCCCCGAAAATAATCGGCAAACGATCTGGCGAAATTTGATCACAATTCTTCTCATCATGCGTCAAAAGGTGTGCGGTCAGACAGACCGCTTATTCGGAGGATACAATGGCTATTCCAACCCCGGTGAACGGTCAGATTACCGATGCAGTTACGCAAACTTCGGTAAGCGTTCTTGGATCCGCACCCGCCAATGCGATGGGCTCGATCTATCAAAGTGCGGCGCATTCGACATCCATCCTGTTCCAGAACGCGGTGCAGGCCCAGCAGCAATCATCGATCTGCTCGCAGGCCGCCACCAACCAGGGTGTCATGCAGCTTTATTCGGTCAATACCATGGCCGGTGCAGCGGCAACGAGTAAGGTGTCAAATTCCGACAACAGCAATACGCTTTTGACACTCCTGATCATTTTGGCAGCAACCCGCCGCTAGGCACATGACATGACCCGTCCGATCCATCATCGGACCATGGTCACTTAAACTGAGGGCGTGCAGATGGCAGACAACACCCCCGTAAATTCACAGATCACGGATGCCGTGACACAAACCAACGTCAAGGTTCTTGGCGAAGCGCCTGCCCAGGCGATGGGGCTTGTGTATCAAACCATGGCGCATTCCATCAGTCTTTCGATGCAAAATGCCATGCAGACCCAAGGTGGCCTGCAGCAGATCGGCAATGCCGTCACATCGAGCGCGTGCAAGATGATCCTTGACACATCTGGCGGCGGCATGGGCGGCGGAGGCAACAAAAATTCGTAATTTCTGAGTGGTCATTCGATGGGCCATGAGGATGTGCCCCAACAGCATTGAACAGACGCGCAAAACACCCGTCAAAGCAAATGAGGTTCTTCATGGCAGACGATGACACCCCCCCAAAGCCAGCTAGCACTGACACCAAGGGCGCGGATGATCCGACCACGCCTGATGCCGCAGACAACACGGATGCCAAAGATACCAAGGATGCGAGTGGCGGCAGCACCGGTGCCCCGGATGCCCCAGATGCCCCCAAAGCATCGGGTGGCGATGGGTCTGACAAGGACACGCCGTCCTCGGACAGCCCGCCTGCCGCATCTGGCACGCCCCCGCTCAGCACTGCATTGAACCCGCAAATCGTTCAGGCGGTTGGCACAACCAACCATGCGGTTCTAAACGGAGCCATTCCGGGGGCCAATGGGGTGGCTTATCAAAAGGTGGCGCAGGCAGCGGCGTACGCGGTGCAGGATTCAACAGACTATATGCGCAGCATCATGTCGATGGCATCAGCGACAACTGGTGTCGCCATGCAAAAGATGCTGGCAACCAAAGAAGTCCAGCCTTACAGCGACATCATCGAAGCCGCATCCAAGGCCGTCACCGACGCGCAGAAAACGTTTACAAGCGTTGGGACGTCGGCAAGTAGTGTTGTGAAGGATTTTGACAGTATGGCGTGACGGCATCTGCCGTCTGTCATCTGGCAGATAACAGCAGTGTCCTGAATGCTGAGCGGCTGGGATATTACCCAGCGCGCATCAGTTCAAGACGATGACATGCCTCGGAGAAGTCAGGGGCAAACAGCTTGACGCTGACCCCGGTCCCTTGCAGCTCATAGGCGCCCATTTCCACGGTTGGGCAGGAAATGAAACTGGCGACGGTCTGGCTGACCAGAACGCGTTTGCCCAGTTGCTTGGTCAATTGTTCGATCCGGGCGGCTTCGTTGGCGGCCTGACCCACAACGGTAAAATCGACCCGTTCGGGAACCCCGACATTGCCATAAATCACATCCCCGACATGCATCCCCAGCCCGTAATCAAACGGCGGTTTACCGGATTCTTCGCGCGTCGCGTTGAGCTGATCGATGTTAAGTTGTGCCTCGGCAGCGGCATACAGGGCGGAAACGCAGGCGGTTTCGACATTGTTCTCATTTTCGTCAATCGGGAAAATTGCCAGTGTCGCATCGCCGATATAACGCAGAACCTGTCCGCCGTGTTTCAACACCGCACCGGCGGTTGCCGAAAAGAAATCATTCATTTCACCCAGGAACGCATCGTCCCCAACATGGGTTGCAACCGATGATGAGTTGCGCATGTCCGAGAACCAGATCACCGCACGGGTTTTGGTGCTGTCGCCCAGTTTGATCTGACCATTGCGCACGCGTCCACCGGCATCTGATCCCAAATAGGTTTCAAGGATGGTTTTGGTTTCTTCGTGGTTGATGCGCATTTTGCACGACACGGCAAAGCGGCGCTGAATGCCCGACAGCGTTGCAAGGTCTTCGTCGGAAAAACCACTTGGGCGGCGCGTCATATAGGTCATGAAAATGCGGTTACTGCCCAGCGTACTGTCACGGTCGGTGACAAAGGGCGTCATCAACGCATAGTAATCTGTGCCGCGATTGCGGCGGAAACTTTCAAGGATCGGGAAATCAAGAACCGCACCCGGCCCGATCAAATGGCGGCGCATGAAACTGACATCTGAATCCGACATCCATTTAAGCGGACTATCGGCCCAATCGGGATCATCATCGCGCACCCCCATATGGGTCGAACGTTCAACCGAATTGCTGTCCTTTGACCAGACATAAGAAACCCCTTCGTAAAGGGGGTGCAGGGTTTTGAACGCCACCATCACACGGTCGATGGGAATACCGGCCGCGACCAACCGACGCACCATGCCATTGAGGATCTCTGAGATGTCGGTATCTTCGAGCGCGCATTCCATCACCCAGTCGTTGACAGACCGGACAAACCCGCGCGCTGCCTGCGCCGAATTGGTGCCGGGCAACGATGTCACTACCGATGAAGATGCATTTTTGTCGCTCATTGCCTGCTCCGCAGATTTCGTGCCTTAATTATCGCATTGCCTAGATAGAACAGCAACGCAATTTCGCAATTGCGAATTGGGAAACAGTCTCTTTCCCGCCAGACAAATGACCATCAGTCATCAATCATGCAAGTTCGAATTTTAAAAAAACTGTAACCTGCTGAATTCAAGGCATAATGTTTAGGCTAAGGGCCTACAGCTTTGCAGGTGGAAGATAGATCCGGGCCAGCAATCCGCCCTGCGGTGCATCTTCAAGATAGATTTCGCCGCCATGGGCCCGAATGGCCGTGCGCGCGATGGCCATCCCAAGACCAATCCCCCCGGTATCGCGATTGCGCGATTCTTCAAGCCGGAAGAACGGTTCAAACACCTGTTCGCGTTGATCAATCGGGATGCCCGGTCCATCGTCAGATATCTCGATCCAGAGGCCGTCATCATCGGCATCCTGTATGGCGACTTCGACCGTGGCACCATATTCAAGCGCGTTGGATACCAGATTGCCAAAGGCACGTTTTATCGATAACGGACGGCATGGGTAGACGCGCGGGGTGACCTCGCCGGAGAATGCGATGGGACGTCCGGTTTCAGCCAGATCTTCGACCGCGGATTCAATCAGTGCGGCGATATCGATTTTGCGGGTTTTCTCGTTGGCGGTTTCTTCGCGCGCAAAGGTCATCGCGGCTTCGACCATCTGTTCCATTTCATTGAGGGTTTCAATGATCCGGGCGCGGTTTTCCGGGTCTTCGACAAATTCGGCGCGCAACCGCAAGGATGTTATGGGGGTGCGCAAATCATGCGAAATCGCCGCCAGCATTCTGGTGCGGTCTTCGACAAACCGTTTTAGACGTGCTGTCATACGGTTAAACGCCTTGGCGGCACGGCGAATTTCAAGTGGTCCGGTTTCTGGCACCGGTTCGGGATAATCACCCCGCCCGACCCGGTCGGCCGCCCGGGTCAACACCGCCCATGACCGCGAAATACGCCGGGCCAGAAAGAATGTGATGATCCCGATGACAAGGGCCGACATCACAACCCGGATCACATTATCAAAGACAAACCATGGCGGCGGCACCACCCCACCAATCATCGCTTCGAGCCAGATATGGGGCATCCCGTTTTCCGGCATTTTGTCTGAAACAGTTGAAAAAATCGGGACGGCAAGCTGCATAACCGGTGCAGCGTGACAATCAAACCGTTCAAGATAACGTAACGCCCAAGGCGCATTACGTTCACCATCGGAATGCTGATCATAGCGCCTTAAATCCTGAAGGCCGTCCTGATATTTCTTCTCAAGCGCTTCTTCAAGAATGTCTTCGGCATCCTCATAAGGCCGGGCGGCATTTTTATCATGTGGCTTGCCATATTGCTCATGCCGGGTATTTCGCAGACGTTTGCGTTCGGCCCAACAGGCGTCTTCGGAAAGGATATCGACCCGTGCCTGCGCCTGTGGGGAGGTCGCAAGAAATTCGTTCAATCCGTCGGTTAGTCCTTCGGAGACCAGATCATCGGAATTGACAACAACCGACTGGTCCACCAGACGCAACCGGGTGTGTGGTGACTGTGCAACACGCAGCACATCCCGCCAGTTTTCCGCAGGCGTGGCCGCCAATATCCGTGAAATTGCCGCCACACGTGACAGCGCATTGCCCCGCCGTTCAGATGCCAGCGCATCACGGCGTTCTTCGGCCAGCAATATGCCCAGAACCACATGGGTCAGAATGATCGCGCCCAGCAGCAGAAACACCAGCTGCCCGGTCAGGGTTCTGGGCCAAAGGCGCGTGATCAGGCGGCGGCGGGTCATATCTTTGTCACCTCGCAGGTGAACATATATCCCCCACCCCATACGGTTTTAATCAGGGTCGGGTTTTTCGCATCACTTTCGATTTTCTTGCGCAAACGGCTGACCTGATTATCAATGCTGCGGTCAAAGGGAATGGCATCACGCCCGCGCGTCAGATCCAAAAGCTGATCCCGGTTCAAAACCATGTTGGGATGTTCAACAAAGGCACAGAGCAAGCCGTACTCGCCGGCACTGAGCGGTAAGACAACATCTGTGTCATCGCGCAATTCATGACGGGTCCGGTCCAGCACCCAGCGATCAAAACCGATTTCCCCGACTGGTGATGGTCCCTTGCGCCCGACGGGCAGGCTTTGGGCACGGCGCATCACGGCCTTGATCCTTGCCAAAAGCTCACGCGGGTTAAATGGTTTGGCCAGATAGTCATCCGCCCCCATTTCAAGCCCGATGATCCGGTCGGTTTCTTCGCCAAGGGCGGTCAGCATAACCACAGGCACATCGTGGTTTTCACGCAACCAGCGACACAGGCTTAAGCCGTCTTCGCCGGGCATCATCAAATCAAGTACAATCAGATCAGGATGCAGGTTATCGCCCATCAAGCGGCGCAATTCACGACCATCCGATGCCAGTGTGACACGGTATTCATGTTGGCGCAGATACCGCCCAAGCAAATCGCGGATATCGCGGTGGTCATCAACAACAAGAATGTGGGGCTGGTCGCTCATATATCGCTGCCAATCATTAATCGTTAAGCCCCCTAACCTATCGCGTTGGCAGTCACAGCTGAAACCTCAATTTGTATCAAATTGTCGCATTTGGCTGTTTTGATAATTGTTGCGACCAATTTCCCCTGTTTGCGGGATCATTTCGCGACAAACAGACGTCATAACAGACCTCGACAAACGTTATCCCCCACCCAAACGAGGTTTCCGATGAAACGCAAAACATCCCTTAAAATCGCCGCGGCCCTGATTGCGTCAACTTTGATCGCACTGCCAGTTGCATCGGCCTATGCCGGTAGTGATGGTCATCATGGCGGCAGAATGCTTGAGCAAGGCCAATTCAAGGAGTTCGGGTTTGATGGCAAGCACCGTGACCATGACAAGCGCGGCATGTTTGGCAAACAGCACCGCGAACGTGCAACCCCGCTTAGCGTTGACGAAGCGCGCATTCTTGTTGATGCGATGCTTTTGCGGTCCGGTGGTGACGACCTTAAAATCGGTGACGCGTTGTTGGCAGAAGAACCCGGCAAAATCGATGTTTTGCTGGTGAATGGTGCGGGCGATCTGGTGGACGTTGTCAGGTTTGACGCCAAAAAAGGACGCCTTGATCACGGTGAGCGCCGGTCGCTTCGCAAACTGATGCCGCGCCCGGACAAGGAGGCACGTTTTGACCGTTCGTTTACCGACGCGCAGATGAATACGCTGGCCCAGGCCATGGTGATCCGGTTTGGCCAGGGGGAGCTTAAACTTGGCAATATTTCGCAAACCGATCGTGGCACCTACGTCGCGACGGTGACCAACAAGGCGGGCGATATTGTCCGCGAAATGGAACTGAGCCGTGTGACCGGACGCCCGATCAGTTAACGGCTTAGATCGACCCCACCCCAAGGTTCGGGGGTTTTCTCCCAACCGATACCCCGAACCTGTCCCCGACGCCCCTGAGGTTTTCGCCTCAGGGGCGTTTTACGTGGCACGCGAAGATAAACGGGGCATGAGAAGGATAGTGTAATGTCTGAATTTTTTCGATTTGACCTCGGTCGGGGGTGACATCATGGTTCTTTTCTTTGACCTGAAATGAATTGCGCCATCATGATCAACACGCTGTCGGACCCCACCATCAAACCCGCCCCAAGAACCGCCACCGAGGCCGATATCCCCGCCATTTCAAACCTGTGGCAGGAAACCGGCCTTTATCGCCCCTATAACCCGCCAGAATGGGATGTCCGGTTTGCCCTTAAATCCAAAGAGGCAACCTTGCTGGTGTGGGAAGATAACAGTGATAACATCATCGGATCGGTGATGGCCGGTCACGATGGCCATCGTGGCTGGATTTACTATCTTGCCGTTGCCCCGGATTTACAAAAATCGGGACTTGGTCGGAAATTGATGGAGATCGGTGAAAACTGGCTGCGCGATCAAGGGGTTTGGCGCATGCAATTGATGGTGCGCTCGGAAAACAGCAAGACGCAGGACTTTTACCGTCATCTTGGCTATCGCGCGCTGGATGTCACGGTCATGCAAAAAGACATCGACACCCCACCGGCGGAACGCGATGACATGACAGCGCCCCCGAAACACACGCAAATCTGATCGAAACCGGCGTTGAAAAAGCTGTCGGCTAACGCCCTTTTTCCGATTGCCGTCAGGGTAACAGTTACTCTGCGGCGATCTTGTCGGCTTGTGCGCCCGCCAGTCGTTTTTGCAGCACGGCCTTTTGATCGTCAGTTAACCGCAAGCCCAGTTTTGAGCGGCGCCAGATCAGATCATCAAGGTCGCGCACCCATTCCTGATCGATCAGATAGCGCACTTCGGCGTCATACAGGTCATGGCCATAGCACGGCCCAAGATCAGAAAGGGCGTTTGCCGTTCCTAAAATGGTTTCGATCCGGGAGCCATAAAGCCGCAGCAAGCGGGTAAGCAGTGCCGTGGGCAGCCAGCTATATCGTTTGGCAAAGACGTCATATGCATCGTCAAAGGATGCATTGGGCAAATCGCCACCGGGAAGCGGTGCGGATGCTGTCCAGGGTTGATCCTTATGGCCAAGCTGGTCCGAGATGATCTGCAATGCGTGCTCGGCCAGTTTGCGATAGGTGGTGATTTTGCCGCCAAAGACATGAAGGGCGGGCGCATCGCCGCTGTTTGCTTCGAGTTTTAGCGTATAGTCACGCGATATCTTTGACGCGTTTTCGCCGTCGCCATTGCCGGCATAGAGCGGACGGACCCCGGAATAGGTCCAGACCACATCATCGGTGCTGACGGATTTTTTGAAATAGCCGCTGGCGAGCTTGCACAGATAATCAACTTCGTCCTGATCGATTTTGACCGTTGATGGATCACCGGTGAAATCAACATCGGTGGTGCCGATCAGGGTGAAGTCATTTTCATAGGGAATGGCAAAGACAATCCGGCCATCGCCATTCTGGAAGATATAGCAATAGTCGTGGTCAAACAGTTTGGGCACCACAATATGGCTGCCCTTGACCAAGCGAATGTTCGCCTTGGTTTTGGATTGCACAGCGCCGCCATCGGGTTTGATCAAATCGGCACACCACGGCCCGGCGGCATTGATCAGCATTTTGCCGATGACAACGCGGTCATTCTGATCGTCCGCACGGCGGAGGGTGACGTTCCATTGCCCGTCATTTTGCGTGGCCCCGACACATTTGGTGCGGGTGAGGATTTCGGCCCCGTTTTCACGGGCATCCATGGCGTTGAGCACCACAAGACGGGCATCATCCACCCAGCAATCGGAATAGACAAAGCCCTTGGTGACATCTTCGCGCAGCGGCTCCCCCGCCACATGGGACGCAAATGAAATGCCCTTGGATGCGGGGAGTTTTTTACGCCCGCCAAGGTGGTCATATAAAAACAGGCCCAAGCGGATCATCCATGCCGGACGCAGGTCTTTGCGGTGCGGCAGAACAAACCGCAGCGGCCAGATGATATGCGGCGCATTGCCCAGCAGAACTTCGCGTTCGGTCAGGGCTTCGCGCACCAGACGGAATTCATAATGTTCGAGATAGCGCAAACCACCGTGGATCAGCTTTGTGCTGGCCGAGGAGGTCGCACTGGCAAGATCATTTTGTTCACACAGCAAGACCTTCAGGCCGCGCCCGGCCGCGTCACGGGCAATCCCGGCCCCATTGATGCCGCCACCGATGATGATCAGATCGTAATTTGATGTGCCGGAGTTTGATGTGCCAGAATTTGACGTGCCGGGCATTGCGGTTCTCTCTGCGTTTGATGGGTTGGTATCGCCATAAATAGTTCATTTTCGAAAATTTACAAGTTTCGAATTGTGACATTTTTGCGATTGAGGGAATGGAACCCATGAAGACACACGTACCGTATGACATCAAAAACCGGCCTGTTTTGGTAAATTTCGCGAATGAAAAAAGGCAAAAAACCCGCCTGACAGGCAGACGGGTTTAAACGCACAACAGAAATGGACGGGTATCAGATGGTTATGTCAGCCAGCGTTGTTGCCAGTCAGACAACATGGCAATGGTCCAAAGCTGATGACCCCAGTTGCGACGGCCTGACATATGTTCCTGATGCAGGCGGTCGATATAGCGGCGATCCAGCCCAAGATCATTATACAGCGCATCATTGGCCAGATGGTCGCCCATCCATTCGCGTAACGGCCCGCGCAGCCATTGTGCCAGTGGCACACCAAAGCCGGTTTTCGGCCGATCAATCATTTCGCGCGGCACGTATTTATAGAGAATCTGGCGCACGGCATATTTGCCGACCGACCCGTTCAGCTTTAAATGTGCCGGCAGGCGCCAGCCAAATTCGATCACCCGGTGATCGATGAACGGCACGCGGACCTCAAGCGAATTGGCCATCGATGCGCGGTCGACCTTGGTCAGCACGTCATCGACCATATACATCATCGTATCCATGACCTGCATCGAGGACACGTAATCAAGATTGCGGTTGCGACAGAACTTTTCGCCCGGCACGCGGATTTTTTTGCGGCCCTCGCGACGCCCAAGCAATTTGTCGGTGTCAAACAGCGATAACAGCGCGTGATAGCGATCGAGATCGTCCTTGATCGCCAGCAAAGGCGCGGCCTTGTGGATTTTATCGCCAATCGCACTGGTCGCAAGCCCGCCCGGCACCAGCCCGACCAAATTGTCCCACTGTTCGGGCGATAACATGGTTAGCATACGGGCGACCATGGAGGCGCCAAACGGAATGCTGCCTGCGGCCTTGC
Organism: Thalassospira sp. Z349TD_5; assembly: GCF_056173045.1. Taxonomy (NCBI): domain Bacteria; kingdom Pseudomonadati; phylum Pseudomonadota; class Alphaproteobacteria; order Rhodospirillales; family Thalassospiraceae; genus Thalassospira; species Thalassospira sp. Z349TD_5. Next base: position 1,457,627 of record NZ_CM149654.1, on the reverse strand, counting down.
TTAATTGGCGGGCCCAAAGATAGCGGGTATAGCCGCCAAATGTCTCATCCCCGCCATCACCCGACAGCGCCACGGTGACTTCCTTACGGGTCAGGGCGGAAATCAGATAGGTCGGGATGGCGGAGCTGTCAAAAAATGGCTCGTCATAGGTTTCCGACAGCTTTGGCACCAGATCAAGTGCGTCCTGCGGGGTGACATAAAGTTCGGTATGATCGGTTTTAAGGTGACGCGCCACTTCCCCGGCAAAGGCCGCCTCGTTAAAGGCGGCATCTTCGAAGCCGACCGAAAATGTTTTAACCGGACGGTCGGAGACCGATTGCATCAGGGCGACGATGGTCGATGAGTCAATCCCGCCCGATAAAAACGCGCCGAGCGGAACATCGGCGACCATGCGACGCGAAACCGCATCGCGTAGCAAATCTTCAAGGGCGTCAATCGCACTTTGATCATCCCCGCTCCAGGCGTGGGTTTGGCCATTTAAAACCGCATCCTCGACCGACCAATAGGCAAACTCGGATGCCTGATCGTGCCCGGTAATTTCAAGAATATGACCGGGCTTGAGCATCTTGGCGTGGGCATAGATCGAATGGCCGGACGGGACATAGCCAAACCGTAAATAGGCTTCCAGCCCGGAATGATTGACTTCACGCGAAATCGCGTTGCCCGCAAGCAACCCTTTGACCTCGGATGCAAAGCCGATATTGCCGTCATAGCGCGACCAATAAAGCGGCTTGATCCCCAAACGGTCGCGCACCAGAGTCAGCTTGTTGGCGTTCCGGTCCCAAAGCGCGATGGCAAACATGCCAATCAGGCGCTTGACCGTTTCGCGCACGCCCCAATGGGCAATACATTCAACAATGACTTCGGTGTCGGAATGGCCGCGCCATGCGATGTTGGCACTGGCAAGTTTCTGGCGCAGTTCTTCGGTATTATAAATCTCGCCGTTATAGACCATGACATAGCGGCCATTGGCCGAATGCATCGGCTGTTTACCGGCATCGGAAAGATCAATAATTGCCAAACGGCGCTGACCAAGGGCCAGCCCGTTTTCCGTGTCACACCAGACATCACCGCCATCAGGTCCGCGGTGATGCAACGCGGCATTCATGCGCGAAACAGTATCGTGCAATCGGCTGGCGTCACCTTGCCCAGATAGCCATAAACCGGCAATTCCACACATAAAATAATCCTGTAAAACCCTGCCGTTACTTAAAACAATAACGGTGCATTCTACAATGAAAACCTTCTATAAAGAACGACTTGCCCCCAGAAAACGGCGTCACCCGATGCCCCCGCGCAACCATCAAAGAAAAATCAGGCCTTTTCGATGCCCAGTCGCGCCATGCGGCGATAGAGGGTATTGCGGCCAATCCCCAAGGATTTGGCGGTGTTGCTGATGTGCCATTTCTGGTCATCAAGCAATTGACGTAAAGCAACCTCTTCGGCGTGTTTCATGGTTTGTATTGGCGACATCTTGGCATCGGCCTCTGACGCCATGACTTTGAAATCATCGGGCAAATGATCGCGGCGGATCACGCCGTTTTCGGCAAAGACGCAGGCATATTGCAACACATTGAGCAACTCGCGCACATTACCCGGCCAGCGGTGTGCGACCAGCATGGCAAGAACTTCATCATCACAAGCGACGTTGGCGGCCATGCTGCCCAGCAACCGGGTGATCAAGTCGGCAAGATCGCTGCGTTCACGCAAAGCCGGAACCGCAAGGCGCGCGCCCTTGATCCGATAGAGCAAATCTTCGCGGAACGTGCCGTTCGTCACCGCCTTGGCCAAATCAACATTACTGGCGCACATCAGGCGGAAATTGACCGGGACTGATTTTGTACTGCCCAACGGCTCAATCGTGCGGTTTTCCAGAACCCGCAACAGCCGCCCCTGAGCTGTCAGCGGCATATCGCCAATTTCATCAAGAAAAAGCGTGCCGCCATTGGCTTCGCGGATACGCCCACCAAAGCCATCGCGCGCCGCCCCGGTAAAGGCGCCACCGGCGTGACCAAACAGTTCGTTTTCAATCAGCCCTTCTGGCAGGGCCGCGCAATTGATCGCCACGAAATTGCGTGATTTGCCCACCGCCGCATCATGGATGTGACGGGCAAGATATTCCTTGCCGCTGCCGGTTTCACCCGACATCAAGATGTTGATATCACGCGCATGCAGTCGCGATCCGATATCAAAGATACGGCGCAACGCCGGATCACGGTCGGGCATTTCAGTTTCGGGCGTGGTTGCGCGCACCGGTTTGACCGGCATGGGCATTGATGTTGCCCGCCCGACAAACTGACGGCGCAGTTTTTCGGGCAAGGTGATACTGCCAAACAACACCCCGCCCCCGGCAATATTGACCGCCATGGCTGGATCGGCCTGATCACGCCCAATATCAGCATGAAGATGTTTGCGACCGGCACTTTGATTGGCGAATTTTGCCAACAAACTATCGACATCCATTTCAAAGACATCGCGAATATCGCTGGAACTGCTGGCGGCGCGCAAGATACGGCGCGCCATGGATGTCGCCCCACTGATCGTGCCATCCGGCGCGATGGAAATCATTGCATCGCGGGTTGATCCGACATGCTGGGCTTCGGGGTGAAGGTGCAGGATAATGTCACCTGCCCGCTCGTCAAAAAACAGGATGCGTTCAAGCGCCTCGGCATAGTCGGCAATCATGCCGCGCACCCGCAGGCAATCGGTGCGTTTAATATCATCGCGCACAGCGGAAACATCCAAAACCGAACAGACATCGCCATCGGGGCTAAACACCGGGGCGGCGGTACAGGTCAGGGCAGAATGCTGGGAGAGGAAATGTTCATCCTTGTGGATGGTGATCGCGCGACCTTCAACAATGCAGGTGCCAATGCCGTTGGTGCCTTCGCGTTCCTCGCTCCAGACGGCACCGGGCAAAAGGCCGTTGGTGCGAAAGGCTGGCAGCAACGAATGGGCCGCCACACTGTCAAGGATTACACCCTTATTATCAGTCAGAAACACCGCATAGCCCGATGCATCAATCTTGCGATAGAGCGTCCGCACCAGATCATGGGCATGGTGATACAGCCGCCCGTTGCGGTCACGCAGCTGCCGGGTTTGGCTTTCGGGCATGACTTCGGGACGGCGCAATGTATCGTGGGCCAGACCAAAGCGTTGTTCACACCGTTGCCAGCTTTCAAGGACTGCACGATTTTGGGCCGCACCGCTTAGCTGCAAGGCGGCTTCAATCCGTCCGCCGGAAAAATTTCCTGACATAGACGTTATCTCCCTTGCGTCGGCGTTTTGACCCGGAACGTCCGGTGCGCGGCTTATGCCGCATCCGATCACAGGCCAGATATTACCACATCAAACCCCTGTCACGCCAACCCGTTTCAGACCCAATCCACCGCGCAATCGCACCTGTTCCATAAATGGAACAATTTGCTCCACATGCGCCAAGAAAACGGGCACATCCCAAACACTCTCCTCCGTTTCAGAAGTCATCCATCCACCTGAAAAAGCATCGTTTTTTGTCTGATCCGGCGTGCGACACCCAAATGGCATGACCTTTGCGGGACTGGTGGGGTCACAATTAAAAAACGGGCGAAAAAATCGCCTGTGGATCTCGGAGGAACCAAAATGATCTACAAGAATCCAAATGATGCCGGTAGCGTCGTCAGCTTCAAATCGCGCTATGAAAACTATATTGGCGGTGAATGGATCGCGCCGACCAAAGGCCAGTATTTCGAAAATGTCTCGCCCGTGAATGGCAAGGTATTTTGCGAAATCGCCCGGTCCTCAAGCGAGGACATCGAAAAGGCCCTTGATGCCGGTCACGCCGCGGCCGAGGCATGGGGCAAAACATCGGTCACGGAACGCGCCAATATCCTTAATAAAATCGCCGACCGCATGGAACAGAACCTTGAAATGCTGGCGGTTGCCGAAACATGGGACAATGGCAAGGCGGTGCGTGAAACGATGGCGGCCGATATCCCGCTGGCGATTGATCATTTCCGGTATTTTGCCGGTGCCATCCGGGCACAGGAAGGGTCATTGGGCGAAATTGACGACAACACGGTTGCCTATCACTTCCACGAACCACTTGGCGTTGTCGGGCAAATCATTCCATGGAACTTCCCGATCCTGATGGCGGTCTGGAAACTCGCCCCCGCATTGGCAGCAGGTAACTGTGTTGTCCTGAAACCCGCCGAACAAACCCCGGCATCGATCTGTGTGTTACTGGAACTGGTGGGTGATTTACTGCCCGCAGGTGTGCTGAACGTCGTGCAGGGCTTTGGCGTTGAAGCAGGCAAGCCATTGGCGCAAAGCAACCGGGTTGCCAAGGTCGCCTTTACCGGTGAAACCACCACCGGGCGTCTGATCATGCAGTATGCATCGGAAAACATCATTCCGGTCACACTGGAACTGGGTGGCAAATCCCCCAACGTCTTCTTTGATGACATCATGTCTGCTGACGATGATTTCCGTCAGAAAGCCGCCGAGGGCCTTACGATGTTTGCCCTTAATCAGGGGGAGGTTTGCACCTGCCCGTCGCGCGCCCTTATTCAGGAAAACATCTATGACAAGTTCATGGATACGGTCCTGTCGCGCGTTGCCAACATCAAACAGGGCAACCCGCTTGATACCGACACCATGATGGGTGCACAGGCATCAAATGAGCAGATGGAAAAAATCGTCTCCTACCTTGATATCGGCAAACAAGAAGGTGCCGAAGTCCTTTGCGGCGGCGATAAGGCCGATCTTGGTGGGGATTTGTCGGATGGTTTCTATATCCAGCCGACGATCTTTAAGGGCCATAACCGCATGCGGATTTTCCAGGAGGAAATCTTTGGTCCGGTGGTATCGGTCGCCACCTTTAAGGACGATGCCGAGGCCCTTCATCTGGCCAATGACACGCTTTATGGCCTTGGCGCTGGTGTGTGGACCCGTGATGGCACGCGTGCCTATCGGTTTGGCCGGAACATCAAGGCCGGGCGTGTCTGGACCAACTGTTATCACCTTTATCCGGCCCATGCGGCCTTTGGCGGGTATAAACAGTCGGGCATCGGGCGTGAAAACCACAAGATGATGCTGAACCACTATCAGCAGACCAAAAACCTTCTGGTGTCTTACGATCCAAAACCGATGGGCTTCTTCTGATCTAACGGGTTTATTCCCAGCCGGACGCGGAACCACCATTCCGCGTCCGGTCACCTTTCCGAAAGACAGAGGTGAAGATGACAAGATCAGACAAAACACCTGACAGGGTCACCGCAACCGATGCGGCCATTGCACTGATCGGCAAGCTTAAATCCATTCACGGTCCCTTGATGTTTCATCAGTCGGGCGGGTGTTGTGATGGCAGTGCGCCGATGTGCTTTCCCGATGGTGAGTTCAAAACCGGTGATCAGGATGTGCTTCTGGGCGAGATTGACGGCAGCCCGTTTTACATGGGCCGCGCACAGTTCGAGTACTGGCGGCACACGCAACTAATCATTGACGTTGTCGATGGACGCGGCGGCATGTTTTCGCTCGAAGGGCCGGAAGGCAAACGCTTTTTAACCCGGTCACGGGTGTTTAGCGATGCCGAATGGCAGGCGTTGAAAGCCGCCGAGGAAAAGGAACCAATCGACAGCTAAACCGGTTTGATGAACCGCCAGATGGCCAACATCACACTGCGACGATGGATATTCTCCCTACCCACGGCATTGCGCGGACGTTATCGCTACCCCGATGACATATCCAACCAATGCCAGAAGATGCCTCTTCATGTTTCCGTGGCATCTTCCTCCTTGCTCGCTGTCCCCACCAGGGCAGCGGGCTTTTTTTATGCCCCCTGCTTTTTATGCCCCCTGCAAGGTATAAAAATTTGGAACAAACAGGCGGCGGCAAGAGTTCTGCAATTGGAAATCGACCCCGGGACGCCAAGCGCCCGGATATGAATTCCAACATGAGAAAAGGAGCATTTATCATGCGCCGCTCAATGATTACTTTGACCGCCCTTTCTGCACTTACACTGGGGGCAACGCCCGCTTTGGCCGCAGGCCAGCAGAAAGATAATCCTCAGGTCCCTGATGAAACCCAACAGTCGATGCAGCAAAATAGCGCCACTCTTAATGAGTCGGAATCTGTTCATCTTTCGGGCACCGTAAAAGAAATTACCGGTGACCAGTTCACGATGAATTATGGCGATGGCGAAATTGCAGTCGACATGTCTGATTATGACTGGTTCGACGAGGGCTTTGTCCGGACAGGAGATCAGGTCCGGGTAAACGGTGAGGTTTCCGAAGGATTTTTCACCGACAAACAAGTCGTTGCCACGTCAATCTTCCTGCCTGAGCGCGGTGCCTATTACACCAACGGTGAAGACCGTACTGGCTTTGTCAACAGCAACGGCCTTGCAACTGGTGAAGAGTGGGTGACGCTTACGGGCGAAGTGACAGAAGTTCGTGAAGACGAAATAGCCCTTTCCACGGGCCACACAACCATCACTGTTGATTCCAGCGAAGTACCGGAAAATAGTGCGGATGGTCAGGCCCATCAGAAAATCCAAACCGGGGACCGCATTTCGGTCGCCGGGGAAATGGACGCAGCTGGGTTGTTCACAGAACGCGAGCTTGTTGCATCTTCGATCATCGTCATGAACGACAGCAACACCTACATGCAATAATCTGGCAGGTGTAGCTGCGACATGAACAAGCAAAGGGCCGACGCCGGTTTAAACGGCGTCGGTCCTTTTTGCTATCAGGTCAGGATTATCAATACCAGCAAGCCAAGCGTGCACAACACCAGCAAGGACAGAATGGCTGTGGCAATTACCCGACCACCAACATGCATCACGCTTCTGATGTTAACACTTAAACCCAATGCCGCCATGGCAAGGATCGTCAAGAACGAAGATGCCGTGCGCATGGGTGCCAATGCAATGTCGGGCAATATCCCGAACGAACGAAACGCCATCATCACGATAAAGCCAATGATGAACCACGGCACGACCTGCGCGATTGGAAGACGGATATTGTTTTGCCGTCCCCCCATCAGGGCCAGTGTAAAAATCACCGGCCCCAACATCAGAACCCGGATCAGCTTGACCAATGTGCCAACCTGCACGGCAAGCGCACCCGCCGGTGCCGTGGCAGCCAACACCTGCGGCACGGCATAAACCGTAAGCCCGGAAAAGATGCCGTATTGTGCTGGCGATAAGCCAAGCGCGACATGAACCAACGGCAAGGCAAAGACAAACAGCACACCCAGCACGGCGGTAAAGGCAATCGACGCGGCAACATCATCAGACTTTGCCGAAATCACCGGGGCAGTTGCGGCAATCGCCGAGTTACCACAAATCGAGTTGCCGCACGCCACCAGCATCGACAGTTGCTTTGACAGGCCAAGTGCGCGGCCAATATGGAAACTGACAAACAGGCTGATGCAGACCGTGGCAATGATCGCCGCAATCAATCCCCCGCCCGCATTGCTCATTGCCTGCGTACTGATCGATGCACCGAGCAAAACGATGGCGACCTCAAGCACGGTTTTGGCGCAAAACTGCACGCCCGCACAAAACACGGGCGCCAAGCCAAAGATCGACCGCACCAGCACCCCGATCAAAATGGCAAAGACCAGACTTTCCACCCAACCACGCCCCATAAAGACATGCTCGGCATGCTCTGCCAGCTTGGCCACAAAGGCAACCAGCAGGGTCAGCATAAGTCCGGGCAGGACTGGTTTGATGCGGGCGTTAAAAAACATGTTTTGCCTGTGATTTAGGGACAAGCCGAAAATCACACGCTCAATCATTTACTTCCATCGAATAAAAATTCATATTTCATTCGATAAAATCTAATGATTATATCCAACCATGATATCGAACAGGCCAATGCCATGATGACGCTCGAACAACTCCATATCTTTGTCGCCGTCGCGGAGCGCGAACATTTAACCCGCGCGGCCGAGGCGATTGGCCTGACCCCATCGGCGGTCAGTTCGGCAATCAAGAACCTTGAGGGGTTTTATGGCGTGGCCCTGTTTAACCGGGTGGGACGGCGGATTGAACTGACCGAAACCGGGCGACTGTTTTTGGATGAAGCCAAGGCAACACTGGCGCGCGCACGCGCAGCCGAACTCACCCTTGCAGAACTTGGTGGCATGCAACGTGGTGATTTGAATGTGTATGCCAGTCAGACGATTGCCAGTTACTGGCTGCCACCGTTCCTGATGAAATTTCATGACCAGTATCCCGGCATTGAAATTCACCTGACCATCGGCAATACCAAAACCGTATCGGATGCGGTACGCGGCGGGGCGGCCGATATCGGTTTTATCGAAGGTGATATCGATGAACCGGCGCTGGCCAAGCGCGAAGTCGCCGAAGACGCCCTTGTCATTGTCGTCGGCCCGAAGCACCCGTGGGCCGATGGTCGCCCCCTCACCCCGCAGGCACTGGTAACCCAGTCAAGCTGGATCCTGCGCGAAGCCGGGTCCGGGACACGGTCGGAATTTGAAAATACGTTGCGTGATTTGGGTGTTGATCCGGCGCGCCTAAAAACCGCCTTGACCCTGCCCAGCAACGAAGCCGTGATCACCGCGGTTGAAAGCGGATCGGGAGCCACCGCCGTATCGCAATTTGCCGTCAGTTCCCTGATTGCTCAAGGGCGTCTTGCCCGTGCCAGTTTCCCGATCCCGCCGCGCAAATTCATGGTGCTGCGTCACAAGGAACGCAAACAAACCCAAAGTTCGCTGGCGTTGGAGAAACTGTGCCTTGCCAGCACCAATTAAGAGGGTCAATGCGCAGATTTCACATTTTTTCAAGTGTAAATTGAGAATGCGCAATGCGGCGGTGCAAATAAGATTCTATCGGTCTTTGGAACGGACAAAATCCGGGACAGTGGATGCCTGAACAATTCCGTATCCCCGTCCTTCAAGGAGTGCCCTGCAAACAGCAGGAACCGTGGGTTTGTCCACAGGCTTCGTCTACCAAAAGGACCATGGCCATGCTTGATGCAGAAATACTGGCACGCATTCAGTTCGCCTTTACCATCTCATTTCACATCATATTCCCGTCGTTCACCATCGGGCTTGCCAGCTTTTTGTTTGTGCTTGAGGCCCTTTGGCTGCGCACCCGCGATGACGCCTATCTTGCGCTGTATAAATTCTGGGTGAAAATCTTTGCCCTGGCGTTTGGCATGGGCGTGGTGTCGGGCATTGTGATGTCCTATCAGTTTGGCACCAACTGGGGACCGTTTTCGGAATTCACCGGCGGGGTCATTGGCCCGTTGATGGCCTATGAAGTGCTCAGCGCCTTTTTCCTTGAGGCCGGCTTCCTTGGCATCATGCTGTTTGGGTTGAACCGTGTTGGCCCGAAACTGCATTTCACCGCGACAACCATGGTCGCGGTTGGCACATTATTCTCGGCGTTCTGGATTTTATCGGCCAACAGCTGGATGCAGACGCCTGATGGTTACATAATCGAAAATGGCCGTGCGGTTGTAACCAGTTGGTGGGATGCAATCTTTAACCCAAGCTTCCCGTATCGCTTGGTCCATATGGTTCTTGCCGCTTTTTTGACGACCGCCCTTGTGGTTGGTGCGGTTGGCGCATGGCATTTGCTGCGTGATCGGCAAAACCGCCCGGCCCGCATCATGTTTTCCATGGCGATGTGGATGGCGGCCATCGTCGCCCCGATCCAGATTGTCGCTGGTGACATGCACGGGCTTAACACCCTTGAACATCAACCGGCCAAGGTTGCCGCGATGGAAGGCCATTTTGACACCCAGAATGGCGCGCCGTTGATCCTGTTTGGCTGGCCTGACATGGCGGCCGAGGAAACCAGATATGCGCTGGAAATTCCCAAACTGGGGTCGATGATCCTGACTCATGACTGGGACGGCAAGATTACCGGGTTAAAGGACTTCGCCCCCGAAGATCGCCCCAATGCGACCATCGTTTTCTGGACGTTCCGCGTGATGGTTGGCATGGGGATTTTGATGGCATTGCTGGGTGTGATCAGCCTGTTTGCCCGTTTGCGTAAAACGCTGTTTAGCTGCGTATGGTTGCATCGCTTTGCCCTTGTCATGGGGCCAAGTGGCTTTATCGCCATTCTGGCGGGCTGGTTCACCACCGAAATCGGGCGTCAGCCATGGGTGGTCTATGGGGTGATGCGCACGTCGGACGCCGGATCGCCGATTGCGCCGACCGCCATTGCCGGATCACTAATTGCCTTTGTGATTGTCTATACCATCGTTTTTGGGGTTGGCACGGCCTATATCCTGCGTGCCATGAACCATGATCCGCGCCATGCACATGCGCCAAAGGATGAAGTTCTGCGCGCCGGTGGCCGCACCGTTGCCGCCCATAATCCCCCGCAGGCAGGAGAATAATCATGGATTATCAGCTTATCTGGGTTCTTTTGATTGCGGTTGCGGTGTTTGCCTATGTCACGCTTGATGGCTTTGATCTTGGCATTGGCATTCTGTTTGCCGTCATCAAGGATCCTAAAAAACGTGGCCGGATGATGAATACCGTCGCCCCGATCTGGGACGGCAATGAAACCTGGCTGGTGCTGGGCGGTGGCGGACTTTATGCCGCCTTTCCCAAGGCGTATTCATTGTTGATGACGGCCTTTTACATTCCGGTTTTTGCCATGTTGCTGGCCCTTGTGTTTCGCGGGGTGGCGTTTGAATTCCGGTTCAAAAGCCAGAACCATCAAAAACACTGGGATTTTGCCTTTTCGGCCGGGTCCCTCATTGCGGCAGCCATGCAGGGTGCCATGCTGGGCGCATTTATCGAGGGCATTGCGGTTGAAGATGGCCGTTTTGTTGGCGGGGCGATGGATTGGCTGAGCCCGTTTTCGATCTTTTGCGCCACCGCCGTTGTGGTCGGTTATGCGCTTCTTGGTACCGGCTGGTTGATCATGAAAATGGAAGGCGATTTTCAGGGCAGCCTGCGCCGCCTTGCCAAACCGGCCGTGATCTGGATGGCGGCCAATCTTGGCGTGGTGTCGCTGATGACCACCTATGTTAATCCGGCCTATGCCACGCGGTGGTTTGACATGCCCAACATGCTGATGCTGGCCCCAATTCCGTTGATCACCGCAGCCCTTTTATTCTGGCTTTGGCATGCGGTATCGCACCGGGAAAAAACGGTGTTTGGCATCACGCTTGGCATATTTTTCCTCAGTTACCTTGGGTTTGGCATCACGCTTTATCCCAACATCGTGCCGCCAATGATCACCTTCCGCGAGGCGGCTGCCCCGGATAACAGCCTGTCGTTCATGCTGGTCGGGGCAGCGATATTGTTGCCGGTGATATTTGCCTATACCGCTTATGCCTATTGGGTGTTTCGCGGCAAGGTCGGGGATGAGGGGTATCATTGATGGTGCAGGTTAAATCACCGAAAGCACGACGGGTACTGTGGTTTGCGGGCCTTTATGTCGGCAGCATCCTTGTTCTCGGCGCGGCGTCGCTTTTGCTTAGGGCGATGATGGGGCAGGCTTAACAAGTCCTCCTCAACAACAGCAAAAGCCCGGCCGCACGGATTTCTCCTGCTGCCGGGCTTTTTTTTTCATCGGCGATGTTATGATCCGCGTTCGGTCAGATAATCGTCATCTGTCACTTTTTCGAGCCAATCGACCGCAACGCCATTTAACGCTTCTGCAATCGCGATATGGGTCATGGCGGTTGTGTCGGTTGCACCGTGCCAGTGCTTTTCATCCGGTTCGAACCAGACGATATCGCCGGGGCGGATTTCCTCACGCGGACCGCATTCGCGCTGCGCCCAGCCAAGGCCACTGGTGATGATGATGGTCTGGCCCAGCGGATGGGTGTGCCATGCCGTTCGGGCGCCCGGCTCAAACGTGACCGTGGCCCCGCCAACCCGCGCGGGATCGGTTGTTTGAAACGGATTATCAAGGCGTACTTGCCCGGTAAAATAATCGGCGTTTCCTTTGACGGTGGGTTTTGAGGCATTGCGTTGGATGTTCATTTTGATCCTCCGGACTTCTTTGATCGCACGTTATGATTGATTGTGCACACGGCAGACCAACAATGCCAAGCGTTCGATCCCGTCACGGATGCGATCCGGCTTTTCGGTGGCGAAGCTCAGCCGGGCGGTATTGCGCCCGGAATGATCGCAGAAAAATGCCTGTCCGGGGACGAAGGCAACCTTGGCATCCTCCAAGGCCTGCGCCAGCAATTGTCGGCTATCGATGTTTTCAGGCAAAGTTAGCCAAATGAACATGCCGCCTTCGGGGCGGGTGTAAGACACGGTACCTGGCATAAATTCATCCATGGCCGCCAGCATGGTATCGCGCTTTGCCCGATAGGCATCTCGTACTGTATCAAGGTGATCCGGGAACAGTTTGCGGGCCGCGCGCAGGGCGACTTCCTGATTGATTGTCGAGACATGTAAATTACCGGCCTGCGTGATCAGAACCAACCGTTCAATCACCGGGCTCGGCGCACAGACCCAGCCAATACGCAAGGCGGGTACAAGTGTTTTGGAAAACGTGCCCAGTTGAATAACTGTGCCTGCGCCTTGATCATCCCCGATGTCATCAAGGGCGAGTAAGGAAGGCAAAACATCGCCTTCATAGGACAGCTTGGAATAGGCCGCATCTTCCAAAATTACCGCCCCGTATTTGCGTGCGGTTTCAAGCACGGCCAAACGGCGTTCCAGCGTATAGGATCGCCCGGTCGGGTTTTGAAAATCCGGCGCAAGATAGGCAATACGCGCACCACCGGCAAAGGCCGCATCAAGTTCGGCAATCATCGGACCATCGGCATCCATATTGACCCCGACATAGGTTGGACGGCGCATCGAAAAGGCCTGCATCGCGCCAAGGTAGCTTGGCTTTTCGACCACGATTTCGCGCCCCGGCTCCAACAACAAGCGGGCCAGCATATCAAGCCCCTGCTGCGCACCATTGGTGATCAGGATGTTTTCAATGCTGCGCGGCGCCCCGCTTAACGCAAGGTCATCGGCGATCCAGTGCCGAAGGGCGGGCAAACCTTCGCTGATGGAATATTGCAGGCTGCGCCGACCGGCCGCGTCGTCCTGTGTCAGATCGTCATAGACCGCGTGAAAGGCATCAAGCGGGAACAGGTCCGGATCAGGCACACCGCCCGCGAATGAAATAATCTCCGGCCGATCCGCCACTTTGAGCAAATCACGGATTTCCGATGCGGTCAGTGCACGGGCATCGCGCACAATCAAATCATTCCACTGGACGGTCATGGCAACTCTCTTTAGGTCAGCTTTGTTGCCCTTATTTGGCAAGCAAGACTGACCTAAATCAAGTTTATTTTACATGGATGGAAAATTTTGAAACAAAATTACAATCCATGTCCTGCCAACCTCCACCTCAAACATGCAGAGGCGAAAAACCTTGAGGCGTTCTTTCGAACATATTAAACACACATTGTGATGTTGAATTTAATCTGACTACAAAAATTTGTGTAAATATATAAATCACACTTGCCTTACGGGTCATTCCATATTACCCATCAAAGCTAAGTGAAATACAATTATAAACACATAAATTTGTGTTGATTAATCGTCAGGAAAGAGAATGCAGCCTAATCTGACCCATCTCCGCCAGCTTGAGGCTGAGAGTATCCATATCATCCGCGAGGTGGCGGCATCGTTTGAACGCCCGGTGATGCTTTATTCCATCGGCAAGGATTCATCGGTTTTGCTGCATTTGGCGCGCAAGGCCTTTTACCCGGCCCCGCCGCCCTTTCCGTTGATGCATGTCGATACCACGTGGAAATTCCGCGAAATGATTGAGTTTCGCGACAAGGTGGCGGCGGAATATGGCTTTGAGCTGATTGTGCATATCAATCAGGACGGTGTTGATCAGGGCATTGGCCCGTTCACCCATGGGTCGAGCCTGCATACCGATGTGATGAAGACCCAATCGCTAAAACAGGCATTGAACAAATACAAGTTCGATGCGGCCTTTGGCGGGGCGCGCCGGGACGAGGAAAAGGCACGTGCCAAGGAACGTGTGTTTTCTTTCCGCACGGAAACCCATCGCTGGGATCCGAAAAATCAGCGCCCGGAATTGTGGGATATCTATAACGCCCGGATCAACAAGGGCGAAAGCATCCGCGCTTTCCCGATCTCGAACTGGACCGAGCTTGATATCTGGCAATATATCTATCTTGAGCAAATCCCGATTGTGCCGCTGTATTATTCGGCCAAGCGCCCGGTGGTTGAGCGTGATGGCACGCTGATCATGGTTGATGACGACCGCATGCCGCTTCGTGCCGGTGAAAAACCCGAAATGAAATCGGTGCGGTTCCGCACCTTGGGTTGCTATCCACTGACCGGGGCGGTTGAGTCAGAAGCCACGACACTTCCCGACATCATTCAGGAAATGCTGCTGACCCGATCCAGCGAACGTCAGGGTCGCATGATTGACCATGACGAAGCCGGGTCGATGGAAAAGAAAAAGCAGGAAGGGTATTTTTAGATCATGGCACATCAATCCGATCTGATTGCCGATGACATTCTCGGCTACCTGAAATCGCAGGAAGAAAAAAGCCTGCTGCGCTTCATCACCTGTGGCAGCGTCGATGACGGGAAATCAACCCTGATTGGCCGTCTGCTTTGGGATTCCAAAATGATCTTTGAAGATCAGCTGGCGGCCCTTGAATCCGATAGCCGCAAAGTTGGCACCCAAGGCGGCGAGATTGATTTTGCCTTGCTGCTCGATGGGCTTCAGGCCGAACGCGAACAGGGCATCACCATTGATGTCGCCTATCGCTTCTTCTCGACCGACAAGCGCAAATTCATTGTCGCCGATACGCCCGGCCACGAACAATACACGCGTAACATGGCCACCGGTGCCTCGACCGCCGATGTCGCAGTGATCCTGATTGATGCGCGTAAGGGCATTTTGACCCAGACGCGGCGGCATAGCTTTATCACCTCGTTGCTTGGGATCAAGCATGTGGTGCTGGCGGTCAACAAGATGGATCTGGTCGATTATGATCAGGCAACGTTTGATCGCATTGTGGCCGAGTATCAGGAATTTGCCAAAGACCTTGGCTATAGCACGATCACAGCAATTCCGTTGTCGGCGTTGCGCGGCGATAACATGATTGAGGCCAGCCCGAACACCCCGTGGTATTCCGGTCCGACGTTGCTGGCCCATCTTGAAGCCGTTCAGGTCGAACAGGATGCGATTGAAAAGCCGTTCCGCCTGCCGGTGCAGTGGGTCAACCGTCCCAACCTTGATTTCCGTGGCTTTTCCGGCACCGTTGCATCGGGTACGATCAAGCCGGGTGACGAGATTATTGTCACCGCATCGGGCCAGACCAGCACGGTCAAGGAGATCGTGACCTTTGACGGCAACCTTAATGAGGCCATTGCCGGTCAAGCTGTGACCCTTACCCTTGCCGATGAAATCGACATTTCGCGCGGCGATGTTTTGGCCCAAGCCGATGCCAAACCCGATTTTGCCGATCAGTTCGAAGCGCGCATCATCTGGATGCATGATGATCATTTGCTGCCCGGTCGTCCCTATCTGATCAAGATGGGCGCACAGGTCACCAATGCGCAGATCAGCGACCTGAAATACAAGGTCAATGTCAATACGCTCGAACATATGGCGGGCAAGACGCTTGAGCTTAATGAAGTCGGGATTGCCAATATTTCGGCCGATAAGGCACTGGCCTTTGACCCCTATGACGACAACCGTCATTCCGGGCGTTTCATCATCATTGACCGCTTCACCAATGCGACTGTTGGTGCGGGCATGGTCAACCATTCGCTCCGCCGTGCGACCAACATCAAATGGCAGGAAATGGACATCAACAAGCAGGCGCGTGCCTATCAGAAAGGTCAGAAATCGGCCGTTCTGTGGTTCACGGGTCTGTCGGGTGCAGGCAAATCAACCGTTGCCAACATGGTGGAGAAAAAGCTCCATGCCATGGGCAAGCATACCTACACGCTTGACGGCGATAATGTCCGCCATGGCCTGAACAAGGACCTTGGCTTTACCGATGCGGACCGGGTGGAAAACATCCGCCGGGTTGGCGAAACGGCCAAGCTGTTTGTTGATGCAGGCGTGATTACGCTGGTGTCCTTTATCTCGCCGTTCAAAAGCGAACGTCAGCTGGCGCGCAGCCTGGTGGAGAAAGACGAGTTTATCGAAGTCTTCATCGACACCCCGCTTGAAGTGTGTGAACAGCGCGATGTAAAGGGCCTTTATAAAAAGGCCCGTGCGGGCGAAATCGCCAACTTTACCGGCATCGATAGCCCGTATGAGCGCCCCGAAAATGCCGAGATCATTGTGAGCACGGCAGACCAAAGTGCCGAACAGGCTGCTGAGATTATCGTTGCCAAACTCGAAGAGTTCGGCGTTTTGGGTGTATGGTATCCCGATATCTGATCTTTCGATCTGATCGCTGATCAGATCCAACGTCCAGAAAACCCGGCATTTTCAGATGCCGGGTTTTCTGTTGGTGCGCCCCCATAGGAAGAACAAAGCCCTTCGGAAAAGATGATCAAGGCCAACAAAACATTGGCCCCATTCATTTTGCAAAACTGGCTCTTTTATACAGGGCCAGTTTTGCCCATGCTCGCCCCTTGATCACCGCACACAGGATACCTCGCCCATGACCGCGCCCCACAAAGATGACTTTGGTAAACCCGTTGGCCAGCCGATTGCAAACTGGGCCGGATGCGAATTTCCGCCGCGCACAGACATGACCGGACGCCACGTGATTGTCAGCCCGATTGATGTTGAACGTGATGCGCAGCAGCTCTTTGATGCCAACGGCAAGGCTGTGGATGGATCGCGTTTTACCTATCTTTCAACGCACGCATTTGACGATTTTGCATCTTACAAGGCGTGGCTGGTCGGTATGGCGGCCAATGCTGATCCGATGCTCCATACCATCATTGATGTGGCGACCAACAAGGCCGTCGGTGTTGCGGCCTTCATGCGCATTGATGCCGCCAATGGCGTGGTTGAGGTTGGCAATATCAATTATGCCCCGGCCCTATCAAAGACCATCGGCGGGACCGAGGCGATGTATCTGATGATGAAGCGTGCCTTTGATGAGCTGGGTTATCGTCGCTATGAATGGAAATGCGATGATCAGAATGCCCCGTCACGCGCAGCAGCGGCGCGCTATGGCTTTAGCTATGAGGGTACATTCCGAAACCACATGGTCTATAAGGGCCGGAACCGCGACACCGCATGGTTTTCGATCACAGTCGAAGAATGGCCCGCACTCCGTACCGCGTTCGAAGCATGGATATCACCCGATAATTTCGATGAAACCGGTGCACAGCGCAAACGTCTGCAAGACCTGCGCGGGTAATTCGTGCCCAGAGCCCAAGCCATCGTCACCCGGATCATTCAAGATTAAGTGTCCGCACCCTGCTGTGGGTGACGCTCCTGCTTTTTGCGCAGCCCCTCCCACCCCGAAACATGACAAATACCCTACAGCCTCGGGAATTCATCGACCGGGCCGGTGGCCAATGGTATATTTCTTTCAAACACCTTTGGGCGACACACCAAAAGCAGGAGACGCGGCATGCTGACGTATCACACCGTCATGCGTAAATTTGGGGGTGCAGCCATCCTTGCGGCCTGTATCGCCGTCGGCGGTGCAAAGTTTGCCCACGCCGATATCACCCTGCCCGTTCCTGCGCCAACGGATATCATACGCGTTGAACTTCACGGCTATGAACAGCTTGACAGTTTCTATAACGATCTTGGATACACGCCAGAAAGCTGGGACGCGGGGGAGCGCACCATTCCGCGCCTGTTTTTGCAAACCATCCCGGAGGCATGGCGCGATGACATTGCCGATCAACTGACGGTCGCGGCCAAGAAACGCGTTTTCTTCCGCACGCTTGGACCTTTGACATTGCTGGCAAATGAAGAAATTTCCTTTCAGCAAAAAGCCCTGAAAGACGCTGTTTCCAACAATGACAGCGCTGTCATTGGCGACCTCGCCAGTCAGTATCGCATTTCCTCCGCCCCGGACGATCCGGCGACCCTTGCCGAACTTGAAAACCGTATCGGCCCCGTTCCGGCATCGCTTGCCATGGCGCAGATGGCGATTGAAAGTGGCTGGGGCACATCACGGTTTGCCGCCCATGGCAATGCGCTGTTCGGGCAGTGGACCTATGACGGGGAAGGCATCACGCCCGAGGAACAACGCAGTCATCTGGGCGATTATAAAATCGCTGCGTTCAAAACGCCCTTCGGGTCGGTGCGCGCCTATATGATGAACCTCAACACTGGATCAGCATATCAAGAGTTCCGTGATCTGCGCACTAAGATGATCGCGCAAAGCAAACCGCTTTCGGGCATGGCTCTGGCCGAAACCCTGACCCGCTATTCCGAGCGCGGCGAGGTGTATGTCAAGGAAGTCCAGGCCGTCATTCGCCAAAACAAGCTCACTCAGGTTGATGAAGCTGTTTTGGAAGATAGCCCCTATTACAATCTGATCCCGGCGGGCCAGTAAACCGGGGCGCCCGCATGTCTATTGATGGATTTGTAATCTGGTGATTTTCATTTGTCGGACGTTCAGCATATAGTTGCCGCCACAATGGTTTAACCGGATGATCCGCTTATGTTTGATGCCCGCCTGCGCCCGCTGATTGATAGGCCGCTCAATGCGGTTGCCAGAACCCTTTCGGGGACTGGCATTACGCCAAATGTGATCACCGGGTTTGGTTTTTTCCTCGGCCTGCTTGCCGCCGGTGCACTTGTCCTTCAGCTTGATTACGTCGCCCTTGGCCTGATCCTTGCCAGCCGGATCATGGATGGTCTGGATGGGGCGGTTGCCCGCCATGCAGCGCCCCGGTCGCGCCATCCGGGAGCCAAAAGCCAAGAAAGCGATCTTGGCGGCTATTACGATATCGTTGCCGATTTTCTGTTTTATTCCGGGATCGTTTTGGCCTTTGCCATCGGGCGGCCTGAGCATGCATTGATGGCGGCCTTCCTGATTTTCTGCTTTGTCGGCACGGGGTCGAGTTTTCTGGCCTATGCCATTGTTGCGGCCAAACAGGATCGCAATCACGACAAACAGGGCAAGAAAAGTTTCTATTACCTGACCGGCATCACCGAAGGCAGTGAAACCATTTTTGTGCTGTGTCTGATGTGTGCTTTTCCGAAATGGTTTCCCCAGATCGCGGGGGTCTTTGGCGCACTTTGCCTGATGACGACCTTTGGCCGGGTTCTGCAAGCCCGGCGTGATTTTGGATGACACCACAAGTCACAGACGTCATTAACAGCTTGAAGCGAAGCCTAGCTGACGCCATATCAGAAATGTCAGACGACATTGCTGTCCAAAACAACAAAAGCCTCGCTAGGGGCTAAAATAGAACAGGCACCGAAAAATATGTGGTCAAACAGGGTTCTATGCTCAGTCATTCTTGGATGTTTTTTTCTTGCCGCATGTGATCAATCAGGACCAATAAAGATCGGTTTCATTGCTGGTTTGACCGGACCGTGGTCAGATGCGGGCACCGCATCACTTAACGCGCTGAAACTTGCGACCCAACAAATCAATGACAATGGTGGCATTGATGGACGGATGATCGAAATCATTCCACGCGATGACGAAAAATCACCAGAAACCGCACAAAACCATGTTCGAGAGTTCAAAGAACTCGGTGTTGATGCCATTGTCGGCCCAATCATCAGCTCGATCGGCATGGCAATGCTGCCCATGATTAACGACCTTGGTATTGTCACCGTATCCCCGACCGTATCAGCCGCCGAGTTTGCCGGTTTTCGTGACTATTTGTTTCGCATGAACACCACCACACAACAGAATGCGCGTGCCTATGCCAGACGTAGTATTGACCTTAACCACAAGCGGGTTGCGATCGCTTTGGATGGAGAAAACGAGGCCTTTACGGATAGCTGGTATCGCGAATTTCTTTTGGAATTTGATGAATTTGATGGACGGGTCATTTCCAAGACATGGATTAATGTCGAGGGAACGTCACTTACCGATGCTGCTGCCAAGCTTTTGGAAGGCTCCCCCGACGGCATTCTCCTGATCACGGACAGAGCCGATAGCGCAAATCTGGCTAAGGAAATTCGCAAGAAGTCTCGGAATATTCCGCTGGCTGCTGCAGAATGGGCCGGATCGGAAATGCTGATTGAATTGGGCGGCGATGCGGTTGAAGGCATGGAATTGGTGCAGGCCTATGATCGCTATGACGATAGTCCGCGTTTTCAGAAATTCGTCGCAGACTACACCGCAATGTTTGGGGAAACGCCGGGCTATTCTGCGGTTCTGACCTATGATGCGGCAACTGTTCTGTTTACAGCCTTTAAAACCAAACATCCTGATCAAGGGCTTGACGATGCGCTTACCACGCTGCCACCGCAAATGGGCCTTAACCAGGAACTGATGTTTGACCAGTTTGGTGATAGCAACCGCAACAGCTATTTCGTGACCATCCAGGACGGAAAATTTATCCGCGTGGAATAACCGACCATCGACAATATGAAGAAGCCCCGGATCAGATGGCCGGAGCTTCTTTTTTTTTCAAATCAGAAGATGACCGTCAGACCGGCGGTCAGACATCAATGATCGCTTTCCTCAAGGAAGTGATCGCCAAGACCGGTATCATATTCCATGCCGTCCTTGGTCAGAACGATGCTACCCGGATAGCCATCCTTGACCAGACCTTTACGGGTCAGCACAACCCAAACGGCGGGGTTATCAAAGCCACTGGCATCGCGTGCGGCAACGGTGAACTGTCCGACATGAACATGATCGCCATGGGCATGGGGCACGCGCAACAGCGTGCCTTCGCCAGTCGCCTCGTCGATCTGACCGGAATTTTCATCGCGTGCGACGATCTGTGCCAGCACAAGCGTACGAAGCTGCAACTTATTGAGTTTCAGTGGATTTTTGCGAACGATTGCCATGATCTGGTGTCACCCCGGTTTTAAAACATATTTGCAAGCAGATATCTGTTACTTGGCGCGATGATGCAAGCCCTGTTTTCAACAACGCTCTTGTCAAAATACCAAGACAAGGTATGGGGCTTTATCCACCCGCCAACATCTTGCGCAGCTTGCGATCGCGCTTGAGATGCCATTCACGGCTCATCGCCTGACCAAAGGTTCTGAAGCGTTCAACATACACCAGATCCCACTGTCGGCCCCGCGTGGTTTTCGCCCCCTTGCCGCTGTTATGTGTCGCAAGACGGGCCGCAACATCGGTTGACCACCCGACATAGGTGCGCGGCAGTTTACTGCGGCTTGATGCCGGATCAAACCCCATCTCGCGCAGCACATAGACAAAGGTAAAGGATGCCATTTTCTACCCTGCCATCCTTTGTCGTCCGTTCCGTGATATGTTGGAATTCGTTTCATGCTGTGGCGAAAACGACTGACTTCGAGAACCGACGCGTAAGCGTAACGTTGGTACGTGAGCATCGGAAGCGCAGAAGTCAGCCGTTTGCAGACCAGCATGGGACGAATTAAAGGGTGGAATTGAACGCCCCGCCATCGAGCAACACATTCTGACCGACCATGAATTTCGCATGCTCGCTGCACATAAAGGCACAGGTCGCCCCGAAATCAAGCGGATCGCCAAAACGCCCGGTCGGAAGACCGGCCTGCGTTTTGGTCCGGGCGTCTTCAAGGCTGATGCCTTCATTTTTCGATTTGTTGGTCATCAGGGCATTGATGCGATCGGTATCATGCTGACCGGGCAAAAGATTGTTCATGATCACCCCATCCTTGGCGACCTGACGCGACGTCCCGGCGACAAAACCGGTTAACCCTGCACGTGCACCGTTCGACAGACCCAGATGCGGAATTGGCGATTTAACCGACCCCGACGTGATATTCACAATCCGGCCCCACTGGCGCGAAATCATGCCCGGAAGGACTGCTGTGGCCAGCAAGATCGGGGTCAGCATGTTTGACTGAACCGCAGCTTCCCACTCGGCCTGTCCCCAGTCGGACCAGATACCGGGGGGCGGACCACCGGCATTATTGACCAGAATATCAGGCGCATCAACGGCAGCCAGAACCTTGTTGCGGCCATCTTCGGTGGTGATGTCGCAGGCAACCGTGGTGACGTTTACACCAAACGTATCACGAATATAGTCCGCCGTTTCGTTCAACGGCCCTTCAGACCGCGCATTAAGCACAAGGTCAACACCGGCTTCTGCCAGCTTGATCGCACAGCCACGGCCAAGCCCCTTGGATGATGCACAAACAATCGCCTTACGGCCCTTAATTCCCAGATCCAATGGATCCTCCCATTTTTGGAATTCTTACAATGGCAGGAATTTAGCCTGCACTTGCCTACCGGGTCAAACGCCGTTCCATAATCTGGAAACGATTATTCCAAAACAGCAACAGCTCGCCTTCTTCGTCGCAAACAAGCAATACATTTTAAACTGCCAACTCCGGTTCCGCATTTCCGTCCCCAACATCAGTTCGCTGTCATCTGTCATCTGTCATCTGTCATCCTGCATAGAGGAAAATGATAACTTTTGCGAAATTGATAAAACACGCGCGTGGTTTGGGTTGCTCATTTTCAATAGAGTCATCTTGAGCAAACAGAGGCTTGGCGCAAAACCCTTAACAAGATGAAGCCGCCTCCCAAGAGAACAACAAACACACCACGTTCTATGTCGCCATCCCCCCTTGCGGCGCATTCGTGCTGTCGTGAATGGGTATTATTGGACAGATGAAGAAGAAATTCCGGCTTGGCATTCTAGTTGGTAGCACAATGATGACGGCGTCAGTCGCTTATGCTGACACAGCCACAACCAGCAACAAATGGGGTTCGCATATCGACCTTGAGGGCAAAGCAGGCACGGATCGCAATCTTGGTGAAACGGATTTGTTCATTCCTCTTTTGCAGAATGACGACACCCTGTTTTTCACCAACATGCGTGCCCGGATGGATGACCAAAGCAGCCGGGAAGGCAATTTCGGGCTTGGCCTGCGTCATATGCTTGAGAGTGGCTGGAATCTTGGTGGCATTGCCTATTTCGACCGACGTGAAACCGAATGGGGCAATTACTACAATCAGGTGACACTGGGTGTCGAAGCCCTATCGACCGATTGGGATTTTCGCGCCAATGCCTATCTGCCACAGGGACGTCGCAGCCATGAAGTTGATGCCCTAAACGAAGCAACCATTACCGGCACATCGGTCATGTTTACCGCTGGCGAAGAACGCAGCATGTCGGGTTTTGATGCCGAAATCGGCTGGCGCGTTCCGGTTTATGAACCAGAAGGCCCAAAACAATTTCGTCTGTTTGCCGGTGGGTATCGCTTTACTGGCGATAATGTCGATGACATTACCGGTCCACGATTGCGCGGCGAACTTGCCTTTGATGAAGTACCCTGGCTATGGGAAGGCTCGCGGTTTTCATTCGGCACGGAGTGGCAACATGATGATCCGCGCGGATCGCAGGGTTTTGTCACCGCGCGTCTGCGCATCCCGCTCCAAATATTTGGTGGTACGTCTTCGCGGTCCCTGACACCGATGGAACGCCGCATGACCGACCCGGTCATCCGTGACATTGATGTCGTCAGTCAGGCCGGGGCATTTGGCGCAACTGAAATAGCAACCGAAACTGCCGATGGCGAGGCGCTGAGCGTTCTTGACAGCGCATCCACAACGACGGCTGCTGATCTGAATACGGCCTTGACCAACGCCGGAAGTACGACAGTTATTCTTTCGGGCACCTTCAGTACCAATGCGGCCATCGTGGTGGCAAATGGTCAAACGCTTGTGGGCGGCGGCTCCATGACAGTGAAATCCCCATCGGGGAAGACAGCCACCCTGACCGTTCCCGGCGCAACCATTGCAGCACAAGACACCGCGGTTTCCTCGACACTGGTGATGGCCGATAATTCGACCCTGCGCAATATGACGGTGACCAATTATCGAAACGGTGCGGGCAATGCTTACGCGGTTAACTTACAAAACAAAACCGGGGTTACGATCGAAAACAGCACCATTACCAGTTATGGGAATTCCGGTACCGGTTTCGGAATTGATGCATATAATTCAACCAACGCCGTCATTCGTGGAAATACGGTTACCGCATCATCGTCCGCAGCAAGCGCAGTTGGCATGCGCGCGCCAGACGCAACGAACATAACCATCGCGGATAATTCGTTCTCACTGCCAACCGGGGCTAGTAAAGATGTCCTTCAAGGAAACACCGGGACGTCCTTTAACGCCGCCTCCACAGGCAACACCGCCAGTAGCGGAACGTGCAATTTCCCCACGGCACCGACTGGCTCGGTCGGGTTTAGTTCAATTAACTGTCCGTGATAGATGTGTGACAGCGTTACAGAACCAGACAGCCGATATATCATGACCGTCGGCGCAGGATGTCGGACGGAAAAACGCCGAATTGGCGCGCATACATCCCGGAAAACCGGCCGATATGCGCAAATCCCCATTTACGGGCGATGGTCGCAACAGTATCGCCGTCTTCGGCAATCAGAAGGTCATTGTGCGCCCCGTTCAGGCGCACCATTCGTGCATAGGCCATCGGGGCCATGCCAAATGCCTCTCCGAATGCGGATTGCAAGGTGCGATAACTGCAGCCCGAATATGCCACAAGTTCTTGCAGACCAATAGGTTGCGCCGCATGGGCGTGAATATAATCACGCGCGCGTTTGACGTAATGGGGCATCGCCATCGGTGCGGGTCTGCCATTGAGCACGTCTGAATATGAATTTGGCAGCAACATCAAGATATTGGTCAAAAGCATATCGCGCAATTCAGTGCGGATATGCGGGCTGTCAAACTGTGTGAGCGGCCCATCAAGTGCAGTTGCCACATAGTGCAGCGTATCGCGGACGTGTCGCGTTTCGGGTCGCGTCAGGTCAAGGGCTGGATCAAAAACCAGATCGCTGCGGATGACGTCCTGCCCCGTCAAGGCTTGCGCGTGCGCCCGCAGCAAAGAAAGCGACAGTTGCGTCCCAAGTGTCGAAAAGTTGTCCTCCGTCGCCGACAAAGGCAAACGCATATTGCGGACCAGCCCAAGGTCAGACGAAATATTGCATTCATACTTCCCATGCTGTACCTGCGCAGAACCGCTGGTCACAAACATAAAAAACAGATTTTCTTCCTCGATAGCAGGCGTTTCAATATAAACGCGCCCGCCACCAAAGGACGCATATATCAACCCAATGCCTGCAAGCTCGGCAAAATGGATAGCAACATCCACGTTACGGTTCGTACCGATCACATCAAGGGCGTCAATACTGTTCAGATCAGACAAAACATCACGCGCCAGATGAAGGTCCTGCGATGCAAATACCTGATGATTGAGAAGATAGCTCACTGCTGTTTCCCCGGAAAAGACACTCCTCCCCCAAAGAGTGGATCCGGTTGATGCATTTGACGTCACATGCTGGAATTTTTTCCGTCAACAGGAACGCTGCTAATTTCCTATATCCTGACGATGGTTACAAGCCCTCAATTAGGAGCCGTCCGCGACGTCACCGACGAACTGGAACGGTACCCACTTAAACCCAAAGAAAAATGGTCGATCTTCAGGCGCCAAACACCGCGTCATGGGCCGTGACATAGGCAACAGCCGCCCTGGAAACATCATCGACTGTCATGCCGGGTTTAAAGATGCCTGATCCAAGGCCAAAGCCATCACAGCCCGCCTTGGCATAGGTGGCAAAATCATCTGTGCCAACACCGCCAACCGCATAGACAGCCATGGTTGCGGGCAAAACCGCGCGCATTGCCTTGATGCCATCCGCGCCAATGATGCTGGCGGGGAAAATCTTAAGCCCATCGGCACCGGCCTTGATCGCGGCAAAGCATTCGGTCGGGGTCAAAACGCCCGGCCATGATCCCATGCCGAGTTCCTTGGTCTTTTTGATCACGTCGGTATCGCAATTGGGCGAGACAATGAACTCCCCCGTGGCGGCCTTCACCTTGGCGACGTCTTCGGCGGTCAAAACCGTCCCGGCCCCGATCAGGGCCGCATCGCCAACCGCCTTCTTCATCAGGGCAATGCTTTTAAGTGGCTCTGGCGAATTCAGCGGCACCTCGATCATGGTGATCCCGGCGGCAACCAGTGCACGCGCCATATCCGCCGCCTCGTCTGGTGTCACCCCACGCAGGATCGCAATCAGGTGGCGATGGCCGTTTGGCGTTGCTGCGTCGGTGATCTGATCATTGACCGATGTCGGATATGCCATGTCTCTGTCATCCTGTATGTAAGGCCCGTCAACCGGGCTGTAATTCTGTTTCAGGCCCGTGTGAGCCCGTATCTGGTCATAGCGATCTGGTCATAACGGCTTATCCGATGACAACACGGTGCGCACGGGTCAACCCGGCCAGCGTAATCGCCGCCCCATCCATCGGGATGGCCTTATGATGGTGAACCAGCAAGGCGGCCTGATACAGCGATGCCAGCTTCCCCGCCCCGATCAGCGCGATTTCATCGCCCGCCTTAAGCAGGCCGAGCACATCGGCAATTTCCGCCCCGATCACCGCGCCTGACAGAACCGACGCCCCCGGTGGGACAACCGCGCCGTCCCTGGCGACAAGGGCACCGGCGCGCACCGTAAACAGGCTATGGAGAAATCCGCTGGGTTGCGCCTTGGCGGCCAGCACCGCATCGGCAAAGGCCCCGTCATCCCACGTCTCATCAACCGAATGGCGCAGGATCGAATTTTGCGACAACAGGGCAAAGACCTCGCCGCTCATATAGGTGCGAAACGCGGTAATCTGACCATCCGACAACCGCGCCCATTTTGAATGGGTTCCGGGCAAACAGACCCAGCCGGAAAAACCGGGATGTAGCGCCATAAACCCGACAAGCTGGGTTTCCTCGCCGCGCATCACATCAGCATCGCCGCGCTGACACAGGCCGGGCAGAATGGAAACCGAAATGCGCGGGTCGGCAACATCGGGCCGAACAGCCCCCATCGCCAGATCAGCCGGTTCTGTTGGGACTTCGCAGTAGGGTGCTTCACGCCAGCCCTGCTTGGCCCCGGCCATGCCGCAAATCACCACCGGGATCGCCTGCCCATCAGGCACATCTGTGGGCAACCACCGATCAATCAGATCGATCAAAACCCCTTCGAACGACAGTTTTTCATCCCCGGCAATCGCATTCATGCCAAGCGGGCTGCTTTGGGTAGCAAGGATGTTAGCGCTATCATCCATCGCCCAGACCCGCAGGTTGGACGTGCCCCAGTCAACCGCGATCCAGCTTGGCAAGGTCTTTTGTTCCATCGGTGACGCGGCTCCCTGCCCTTGTATGGTGATCTTGATTTTATTCCTCATACAATTTGCCGGGCGGCGGGTCAATCCGCCCCGACGGCTTTATGACGGGTGGCCCGTATTTTGGGTTTCCTTGGCCGCGCGCACCTGATCAAGCAGGTCCTGATGCGACAACCAGTTTTGCGCCTCGATAAACACCTTGGAAACGCCCGGCACGGCATGGCGAATATCGGTTTCAAGCCGCGAAACGGCGGCTTCAACCTCTGGCGAGGTCAGCCTGTCGCGAAAATCAACACTGATACAGACAATCAGGTTTTGCGGCCCAAGATGCAGCGTGATGATCTCATTGACCTGCAAAATACCGGGAATGGCCGAGACGATATTGTCGATCTTTTTGCGGCTCGGCGCGCTGGCACTTTCGCCGATCAAAAGCCCCTTGCACTCAACCGCCAGAAAGAACGCGGTGACCGCCAAAATAATCCCGATCACAACCGACGCCAGCCCATCAAGCACGGGCATATCAAAACCATAGGCCGCCGCAATGCCAACGCACGCCACCACCAGCCCCAGCAAGGCCGCGGAATCTTCAAATAGTATGACAAATACAGTTGGGTCCTTGCTGCTGTGGACCGCCTTTAGGATCGGTATATCGGGATGCTGGGCGCGAAAAGTCCGATAGGCGGTGCGAAATGCCGCCCCTTCAAGCACCATGGCAATCACAAGGATCGAAAACACCACGTGATAGGTGCGGATATCAATCCCGAAAACGCTCGCGACCACATGCACATCAAGCGCATGGGGATGGATCACCTTATCCACCCCTTCCCAGATCGACACACCCGCCCCCAGCCCGAAAATCATCACCGCCACAAGGAACGACCAGAAATAGGTTTCCTTGCCATAGCCAAACGGGTGTTTTTCATCCGCCTCCTTTGCCGACAGTTTGAGGCCCAAAAGCAAAAGCCCCTGATTGCCGGTATCGACCAGTGAATGAATGCCTTCTGACATCATCGCGGCCGAGCCGGTAATCGCCGCCCCGCCAAACTTGGCCACAGCAATCAAAAGATTGGCCGCTGCGGCCATATAGATGGCACCCTTGGAAGAATGAGACATGCTTGATACGCGATCCGTTCTGTGTGGCGTCACGCCGAAAACCGGCGACCTGCCACAATGGAAAATGAAAAAAGCCCAAATGAAAAAAGCCTGATGGGCAAATGCGTTACCCGCAGTCTAGGCTCAGGACCTATTAATTTGGTTTGAATGGTTGACCGGATTTGTGCGGATACGCGGAGCTAAACTACAGGAAGATATATATCTTTCAAGGTTTTGCAACAAAGTAGCCCGTGCAAATCCGGTCAATCCAAAGGACAGACGTTATATTTGCAAACTCCTGCGTCAAACCCCTTGGCCGGGATACCAGCCCGCCCGGCGGGCTTTTCCTCGGATTTCACAAATATAACGTCTGCCATTCCAATCAAATTAATAGGTCCTGAGCCTAGCGACTTTGGGCCAAAAGTCACGGGGGCGCGCACGCGATCAAACCACCGGCACGCATCCCATCGACTAAAACTATCGAAAATAACAAAAATAACTATTTTACCTATACACTCCCGACCGGTACCTTTGTCGTTCTGACGGGAAAAACCGGTCAGAACGCAATTTAAAGGCCTTGTCTTGTTGCACTCTCTGAGTTGATCATTACCTTTGAGGATGAAATCCTACCGTAGAAATACAACTGCAATCATAATGGTTTTGGTCACATAAACATCTCGGGAGACACCAACCAGAAGGCGATACAATACGGTACCCCACAGGGTTTCGTAACGTAATCCGCATCGCTTTTACGGCTGCACGATATGGGTCAAGAGGCTGTTTAAAACATCTCAAGCCACGACGGGAGAGAGAAATGGACGGAAAACACACAGCAGGCAAATGTCCGGTAATGCACGGTGGTCAAACCGCGCTGGGCACCACGGTTACCGATTGGTGGCCCAATGCGCTGAATTTTGACATCCTTCATCAGCATGACACCAAGGTCAATCCGCTGGGCAAGGATTTTAATTACGCCGAAGAACTCAAAAAACTCGATGTCGAGGCGCTTAAGAACGATCTGCGTGCGCTGATGAAAGACAGTCAGGATTGGTGGCCAGCCGATTGGGGCAGCTATGTTGGCATGTTTGCCCGCGTGGCATGGCATGCGGCCGGCTCTTACCGCCTTGCCGATGGCCGTGGTGGTGGTGGTACAGGTAATCAGCGGTTCGCCCCGCTTAACTCCTGGCCCGATAACGTCAATACCGATAAGGGCCGCCGTCTTCTGTGGCCGATCAAAAAGAAATACGGCAACAAAATCTCCTGGGCGGATTTGATCATTCTGTCGGGCACCATTGCCTATGAAGTCGCCGGTTTGAAAACCTTTGGCTTTGCCTTTGGCCGCGAAGACATCTGGCACCCGGAAAAGGACATCTACTGGGGGGCGGAAAAAGAATGGCTGGCACCAAGTGACAGCCGTTATGACGATGTTGCCAACCCATCAACCATGGCCAATCCGCTCGCCGCTGTTCAGATGGGTCTGATTTACGTCAACCCCGAAGGGGTCAACGGCCAGCCCGACCCGGCCAAAACCGCCGAGCAGGTCCGCGAAACCTTTGCCCGCATGGCGATGGACGACGAAGAAACCGCGGCCCTCACCGCCGGTGGCCACACCATTGGCAAATGCCATGGTAACGGCGATGCCGCCAACCTGAGCGAAGAACCAGAAGCCGCCGATGTCACCGCACAGGGCATGGGCTGGATGAACACCAAGGGCCGTGGCATTGGCCGCGACACTGTGGTGTCTGGCATCGAAGGCGCATGGTCGAAAAACCCGACCCAGTGGGATATGGGCTGGTTCGATCTTCTGTTTGGCTATGAATGGGAATTGAAAAAAAGCCCGGCAGGCGCATGGCAGTGGATGCCAATCGACATCAAGGAAGAAGACATGCCGGCCGACGTCGAAGACCCGTCGATCAAATGCATGCCAATCATGACCGATGCCGATATGGCGATGAAGGTCGATCCGACCTATAACGCCATTTGCCAGAAGTTCATCAAGGACCCGGCATATTTCGCCGATACCTTTGCCCGTGCGTGGTTCAAACTGACCCACCGTGACCTCGGCCCGAAGGCGCGTTACCTCGGCCCGGACGTTCCGGCAGAAGACCTGATCTGGCAGGACCCGATCCCGACGGTGGATTACACGCTTTCTGATGCCGAAATCGCCGACCTTAAGGCCAAACTTCTGGCATCCGGTCTGACCTCGGCCGAGCTGATTGCGACCGCGTGGGATTCTGCGCGCACCTATCGTGGGTCGGACATGCGTGGTGGTGCCAATGGCGCACGCATTCGCTTGGCCCCGCAAAAGGATTGGGCGGGCAATGAACCGGCACGCCTTGCCAAGGTGCTTAAAACCCTTGAAGGCCTTCAGGCCGGTTTGGCCAAGAAAGTCAGCATCGCCGATCTGATCGTCCTTGGCGGCACGGCTGCGGTTGAAAAGGCCGCCCATGATGCCGGTGTTAGCATCTCGGTGCCGTTTGCACCGGGTCGCGGGGACGCCACGGATGACCAAACCGATGCCGACAGCTTTGACGCCATGGAGCCCTTGGCGGATGGTTTCCGCAACTGGGTCAAGGAAGACTATGTCGTCAGCCCGGAAGAAATGATGCTCGACCGCACCCAGCTTCTGGGCCTCACCGCCCCTGAAATGACCGTGCTTGTTGGGGGCATGCGTGTGCTTGGCACCAACCATGGTGGGTCCAAACATGGTGTCTTCACCGACCGGGTGGGCAAATTGACCAATGACTTCTTTGTCAATCTGACCGACATGGCCAACAGCTGGAAACCGGTGGGCGACAACCTTTATAACATCGTGGATCGGAAATCAGGTGACACCAAGTACACCGCCACCCGCGTTGATCTGGTGTTTGGCTCAAACTCCATCCTGCGGTCTTATGCCGAGGTCTATGCTCAGGATGATAACCACGAGAAGTTCGTCAAGGACTTCGTCGCGGCTTGGACCAAGGTGATGAATGCGGATCGGTTTGATCTGGCGTGAGGGCTGATCACCTGATGTGATTTGGAGCTTTAGGGTTCCGGAATGAGAACACCCCCGGTCGGATGGCTGGGGGTGTTCTATTTTCCAGCAACAATCGAAGTGGGTTCCACGACAAAGGCCCTTTACCGACACACTACCCACCGAAGAAAAGGGGACTGTCCCCTTTTTTCTTGTCCCCTTTTTTCTTAGAACCCAAAATACATCATTTTTTTTGGTCTATGTATGTCAACGAGCAATCATTTTTTTTTACTACTTAACATAAAAATAATGAAGTAAGATTACCCTTTTAGTTGCACCCTACTCCACTTAACACATTGAAAGAATGAGATCTTAAATGACAACTCCCTCTGCCATCATCCGTGTGCCATCTGAATACGAAACTGAATTGACTGACCTGTGGAAAGAAATCCGTATTGCTTCTGCATTCGGTCCAGAGACTGATTTGGGAGTTGCAGAACAATGTGAGAGGTTCGATGCAGCAACACTAACAGAATGGGTAGTTCCATTATTGGATAATTCGAGCTCGATTGTCACAGCAATTCTTGGCTACTTAGTCGCTCGTCGTGGGGAATGTGAAGTTGGAGAGTACAAATTCAAAAACATGTCAGCTGACGACATAGAGAAAATCGTTCGACTAATGAAAGAAGTCGCCTCAAAAGATCAGCGTGGGAACTAGATGAATGCTGAAGTGGCAACTGGGCCCAGCTCTCCGGCGCGATGTCGCTTCTAGAATGCGGAGAAATAGCGCTTTCCACCTAACACTGGAAAGCCGAAATATTATCAGAAGAACGATCAAGTACTTCACCACCCATTACCCGGAGACTATGAACACTTTAAAGGTACTTCCAATTAGTTCCACTGATTGGACAAGTGAGTATCGGACATCGGGAAACTCCCACATCATTGTTATTGATTTTGAGCAAATTAATGCACTGAGATTTTCATTCGCACTTCGCTCGAAGTTAGAGCACCCGATATTTCACTTCATTGAATTTAACATAAGAGCGTCTGAACTTTTGCTCGGTTTAAGAAGGCCAGAAGCCGCCAAGCAATTAGCAAATGCCTCGCTCCATTTTCTACGACAATATTCACAAATTCACGGTGATAGCTCGTCGTTTCCACGTCCCATTTCTATCGACGGACTTACGACAGCAATTCCAGTGATCGAACACATCATTCCGTCATTCATCATTGGGCACGAATTTGGTCATCACGCCTATGGAGAACGATTTGAATCCATAATTGCTGCTCTCAAAGACACTTACGAGGCGACCGAGAAAACAGCTACCACTTTTGATGGAGGACCAGCCGTAACCTTCGCACATGTAGGTATAGATACAGAGTATACAATCGATAACGCCCGACTTTTTGGAACTGCACAACGCCAACTACGACATTACCGCATGATCGATGACCTTAAAGAGCAAATTATCGAAGAATCATTTTCAGACATCATGGGTCTTTATACTTGCGTTGATGCTTGTATTAAGTTCGGCATTGACCTTAGCCACTTAATAATATCGCTTTTTTCAATCCTAGAGGGTGTAGAACAACTGCGCGTTTTACGACACATGATTGACAGTTTAGCAGTTCAAAGAAGTCGAAAACTTGTAATTTTCCAGCATCCCAAAACCCCTGCACGGTTTTTAATTTTGTTTGAGATGTTGAACAAAATTGCAAAGCAAGAGGTTCCAGCCCCTGCAGGGGTATATGATTATTTATCCCCCCTCAAAACCAACCCTATCGACTTAAGCGGCCTTAACAGTGGACTACACAGAAGCAGCATGACTGCAGAAAGATCTCTACTTGAAACCTTAAATGAAACAAAGGAAACGATTGTAAGACGTTTCGGCTGGACCTTGCAGCAATTCGAAAACGCGCCTTTAAAACCTGAAGACATAATGAGAAAACACATTATCGAACAAAATCTAAAAGCATGGATGGTGCCAGATAACTTAATGGAAGAGCATTCATTGCTAAATTGGGACCATTCGGAGAGTTCCCTTCAGGATTTTGAAGATGGCTCTCTGATTGGTTTTGGTAACGCATGCAAACTAATTTCGAAGACACTAATTTCGCCTAATGATGCGGATGATAGACACCCTACTCACATTCATTGCACACCATTGGAAACTATAGACTCGATCTACAGATTGGTGCGCTATCCGCGTATTGTCGCCAGAAATCAGATTCTTCCTGAACTTCACCAAGCTTCTTTACATCGCTAGTGTTTTCTGCAGGTAACTACGGGGTCGGGGCGAACAAGAGAAAGAGGTGCGCTTCTATCGGGAACAGCATAGGAAAAATGGGGACAGATTTATTTTTGATTTCCTTTTTGGAGCCTCGCTTCAAACCCGCATCTCAAGTCTCTATCATATCTATGCTTAGTATTTTTCGTATAAACCCTTTTCCAGAAAAGGCCCGCACGGCGCTATTAAGAACAGCAATAAAATAGTATCTTGGAAAAGGGTCTGAATTTTCTTAAGGAAAGATCGCTTGCGATATATTCGGGACCATTGGAACGGAAGCACCCGCAGTCTGCGCGCGGCTCGGCCGTGCTCGACCTTCAGCTTAAAATCGCTCCACTGGAGCGATTTCTTCACAGCTTCAGCCTTCAAGTTATGAGCACAGGCTCAGAACACAGGAAGATCGTAGGTTCGAATGCTACACCAAGACTAAAACGACAAACTGAATAGCCCCTGGAATTGTAGACATCCGGTTTAATCAGATTTGTTGTCTTTCGAATTCGACGGGTGACAACATCCCGTTGGTACTATGTTTGCGCTTCGG
Organism: Thalassospira sp. Z349TD_5; assembly: GCF_056173045.1. Classification (NCBI taxonomy): domain Bacteria; kingdom Pseudomonadati; phylum Pseudomonadota; class Alphaproteobacteria; order Rhodospirillales; family Thalassospiraceae; genus Thalassospira; species Thalassospira sp. Z349TD_5. Next base: position 1,423,544 of record NZ_CM149654.1, on the reverse strand, counting down.
GTTGTAGAACATTTCTATGTAATCGAAGACATCCTGACGTGCCTCATCGCGTGATTTATAGACCCTGCGGCGGATACGTTCGCGTTTGAGCAAGTTGAAGAAACTTTCGGCAACAGCATTGTCATGACAGTTCCCACGGCGGCTCATACTATGTTCAAGATTGTGCTGACGAAGGAAAGCGGCCCAGTCGATGCTGGTATATTGGGAACCCTGATCAGAATGAAAGCGAAGAAAAGGGGACAGTCCCCTTTTAGCCCCGACGGCGTTCACTCCCGATCCAATATGCGGCTTTTCGCCTCAAAAATACCAACAGAGCTATTCGGGCCCGTGATAAATTTGTATCGTAAGAAAAGGATCTGAACTTTTAAGGGAAAGATCGGTTGGCCTATATCCGGGATCACTGGCAGGGGAAGCATGCGCTTATCTATGCGCTGGTGATCAACCTGATCGGGCTGCGCGCCCTCCTCCTGTTTGCCGACCGATATACGCTCCCGCCCTTTATCGCGGATCGCACCGACGCCCTGATGGCAACCATCCTCTTCATCATTCTGGGGCATGGCGTTGTCTTTGTCTGGCAGGTGGTCGGCGTGCTGCGCGCCACAGGGCAGCAAACCAGCAGTCTTTCCGGCATCTGGACAGTCGTTGCCTATGGTACGATTGCACTCTGTCTGGCCTTCACAGCCCTTAGCATCGCCACCTCTTTCCGGGCCCTGGCGCCAGAACGGTTTATCGTCGTCAGCCCAACCGCCCTTGAAGATGCCCGTGCACGTCAATATACGCTAAGCCTCAGTCCGGATGGCAAACGCATTCAGATTGCCGGGATATTTACCCTTGGCATGACGCAAAAACTCACCGCCCTTGTCGATCAAAACCCCACCGTCACCGGGGTAGTGCTTCGCAGTGAGGGCGGGCATATCTATGAAGGGCGCGGTGTCGCCTACCTGATCCGGGACCGGAAGCTCGACACCTATGTGTTTGACACCTGCAAATCAGCCTGCACAACCGCCTTCATCGGTGGAGCCAAACGCCACCTCGGCCCAAACGCCCAGCTTGGCTTTCATCAGTACAAGCTTGAACTCCAAACCCCGTTTCCGCAGTACGACCTCAAAGGCGAACAGGAAAAAGAAATCAAATTCTATCGCCAACAAGGCATATCAGAGGACTTTCTTGCGCAGGTTTTCCTCGCCCCGTCGTCAGGCATCTGGTTTCCGAGTACGGAGGATTTGGTGAGGTCCGGTGTTGTCGATGAGGTTGTTGAGGGTCAGTAGGACGGGCGGAAAGCAAGGGAACGGGCTTTATTCATTGCGCTTAAATAGCAGCAAAGCGGACATTGTTGCCGTTTGAAAACCGCGCCCCAGTGCCCTCTTCTCAGGTATCAACTTCCAAATTCACCACCTCAACTGACATATTATGTCAGTTGAGGTGGTGTAGATGTGGCGGATCGCTTATAAGACAAACAGGAGTATCCAATGTCGAAGAATGTAATCGAGACCGTCACCTTCAAGCTCAACGAAGGTGTGAGCCGCGAAGACTTTGTTGCCGCCGCAAAAAAAATGAGCCCCTGGGTCGTCGCACGTCGCGGCTTCATGTCCCGTCGTCTTTCATGCGCAGAAGACGGGACATGGATAGAGCATATCCAGTGGAAAGACATGGACTCCGCAAGATCCGCCGCGGCCGAGATCAGCAAAGAGCCTGGCAACGCCGACTTCCTCTTCGCCATTAACGGACCGACTGTCCAGCTCACGCATTCCGAGCTGGAAGTGGTCATCGACTGACCCGTTCATGCAGCGCAGCGAGCGACTTGCGGAAATTGTGGAGATCGTCCGAGACGGGCGGCTTCATCTTGCCCGCGACATCGCAGATGCGCTCGAAGTCTCCGTTCGTACTGTCTATCGGGACATCGATACGCTGGTGGCGTCCGGTGTTCCGATAGATGGAGAGCGCGGTGTGGGGTATCTGCTGCGCGAACCGGTCTTTCTTCCGCCCATGGCGCTGTCGTTTACGGAGCTTGAAGCACTCACTCTTGGGATGGCAATCGTGCAAGAGGCCGCCGACGAGGAGCTGCAAGCCGCCGCGGTTGCGGTGATGAACAAGGTGGGTGAGCATGCCTCGAACCGCCGTCAGGCTCCCAAGTCCTGGGGATTTGGTGTCTACGCTTTCGAGCGGGCTCAGGAGGGGTTCCGACATATGCCACTGATCCGTCGCGCGATCCGCGAGGGGCTCAAACTTCGGATCGACTACCAGTCTCTGGGTGACCGGAATTCCATGCGCGTGATCCGTCCGCTGCAAACCGAATTCTGGGGTCGCGTCTGGACGTGCTCTGCCTGGTGCGAGCTCCGCAATAAAGCGTTTTGTCTTTTATAGGAATCAGAGAGGGTATTCCCCTTTTTGATTTTATGTGATTCACTTCCAGTAGGAGGTGTTTGATGGGCAAACCTTATTCAGTGGATCTTCGCGAACGGATTGTAAGCTACGTGAAACAGGGGCATTCGGCACGGGCGGCGGCGGTTGTCTTTGGGGTGTCCCCGAGCACAGCGGTGCGTTTTGCTGCTGCTTCTCGAGATGGCGGCAAGATCGGGCCAAAACCACAAGGTCGTATGCCTGGTACAGTCGGAAAACTGGCTGCACATATGGCGTTTATGATAGGGCGGCTTCAGAGCGAACCAGATATCACCTTGCAAGAGTTGGCAGATGCGTTGCGAGAGGATAAAGGCGTTTCTGTACACCTCTCCTCGATCCATCGTGCCCTCAAACGAGCCAACTATTCATATAAAAAAAGGCCTGATCGCCATTGAGCGCGAACGTGCCGATATTGTCAGAGACAGGCGATTGTGGATTAACGGACGCCAACCTCGCATGCGACATGAACCGCACCGACTGGTGTTCATTGACGAAACCTCGGTCAAAACCAATCTGACACGGTTGCGCGGCAGATCCCCCGTCGGCGAGAGGCTCTATGGCCCGGCTCCCTTCGGTAAATGGCGGACGCAAACGTTTATCGCAGGCTTGACCAGCGATGCTTTAATTGCGCCCTGGATCATAGAAGGTGCGATGAATGGTCCAGCATTTGATACCTACATTGAAACTCAACTTGCTCCCTTGCTCGAACCGCGAACCATCGTTGTTCTCGATAATCTCAGTACTCATAAAAGCCCGCGTGCCGCTGCAACCCTTAAAGCTCAAGGCTGTTGGTTTCTTTTCCTTCCGCCTTATAGTCCCGACCTCAATCCTATTGAACTGGCCTTCTCAAAGCTGAAATCTCATCTCCGGCGGATAGGCGCCAGAACCTACGGAGACCTCATCTCTGCAATCGGAAATATCTGTGACCTCTATCAACAGATTGAATGCTGGAACTTCTTCAGGGCTGCCGGATATGTGCCATATTAAAAGCAAAACGCTTTAGCTTCCGGGCTTTTCGGATTGATCGGATGCAGTACTGCGAACCGACTGGGGAGGCCTTCCAGCCGGAAACAGGCAAAACCATTGAGGACTACCTGAAACAGGTCGCAGACCAAATGCGTCGAGATCAAGACCGTTCATAGGG
>NZ_CM149654.1:1365000-1412500 GCF_056173045.1 Thalassospira sp. Z349TD_5 | reverse complement strand
TGATGGCGTAAAGATAGTTCTGCCAGGAAATGATATTGGTCACCGTCACATAACTTGGCGCGCGTTTGCGATCATCCCGGTAGGGTTTTGGCGGCGGAAACGGTGCGTGATGCGGCGGGTTGCCCAGATAATCAAACGTCTTTCCACCATTCGTGGATTTTAACGTCACCAATCCATTGATCCAGCAATCGGTCCGCTTGGTGCGGTCTTTGCACGGCATATCATGGCGATAGGGCATGAAGCTGGCACTGCCAAGGGCATATACGTTCTGCCCATCGTTTGTATAAATCGCCTGCAACCATGTCCGGTCATCAAGAAGGTCGGGGGATGCCTTGCCTGCGGCCATAAAACGGCTATCACAATCAGGCTTGAGACTATTAAACCCATAGCCAACAAATGCCCGGTTCTGGAAGTTCGGTGCAAACATCACCATCTTGCCTTGGGCATTGCGAAAGGCCCGGGCGGGGGAGTCTGGTAAATGATGGTTGTCACACCCTGAAACGTCACTGTCGAATATGATTTTTTCGGATCCAGTGACGGTCACTTCGGTTGCAGCCACGGGCGGGTTCCAGCCAACAAGACCACCAAGAGTCATACCGGCGGCAAAGGCCATGGTCGCGATCATGCGTCGTGATGGATTCAGTCTGGGCACAGCAAGTTTCCCTGTCATCATCAGTGGGGAAAATACGAGGCACATGGCGTTCTGGGGGAACGACCATGTGCCTCAGGCAGCAATGTCACGCCGCCTCTGCGACATAGGGGGTCGGGACGCGACCAAGACGGTGTGCCATGCTGTTTTCTTCAAGGAACTTTTTCAGCTCCCCAAAACGCTGCTGATAGGTTTTCTCAAAAAGATCGAAATCAGCATTGTCCCAAGCTTCCTCGAACGAGAATTTGTCCATGTAGCGCCCATCGATATATGGAATACCGAGCGTCTTGACGAATTCCCGGGTTCGGGTGTCATAGGTGACATAAAGTGCCGGAACTTCATTGGCGAGTGCCAGCAAATTGCCATGCAGTCGAAAGCCCGTCACGGCATCAAGGGATTGTTCTGCCTTTTCGAAATCGGCAACACTTTCAAAAACCGACAGTGACGACTTATACAAATCAAGAAGCGGATCTTTTGCGCCCGATAGCCATTTTTCGGCCGTCAGTTTCTGAACCGCATCCTTCATCACCTGATCATCATTTTCGACCTGCTTGGTGCGCGCATAGTAAATCTGCTTTTCTTCAAGTTCGCCTGCACAGAGGATTTCGGTGTCATAGCGTTCTGCCAATGTCCGCAACATATAGCGTTGAAGCGTCTGGAAGCCGTGAGTTTTGCGCCGAAGAGTAAAGCCCAGCCTGTTGATGGCAGATGCCTCAATGCGCGGCAATTTCAATTCCGGCTTGCAATGACGGAATGCAGTTGGGCAGCCAAAAATGCGAACATTTTTGATTCCGATCGAATTCAACGCCTTTTTCGACAAGTTGCCCCGCACCCCAACGGTGGTGGAACGATCGGCAATCAGCTGTAAAAAGCGTTTGGTCAACTCATTGACATAGTTTTCCGAATTGTCCGGCACCTGAACACCAATGCCAAAGGCAATCACCGGCACATTGGTTTTTTCAAGAACCGCCGTAATCGGATCCCACTGACCATTGGCATTGATATAGTTCGAGCCGCGCAAAAAGATGTAGTCCAACTGATTGATCTTTTCGATCTGTGTTTCAGACAGATTGCCGTCTGCAGGCACATAAATCGGGAACAGTTCGGAATAGTCGAGAATGCGCAAGGATGAGTCATAGACAAAACAGTCACCAATATTGGTAAACAGCGTTTTTGCCTTTTCGGGCGCACCATATGTATGGGTGACGACACCGATGTTACCTTCGATCCGGCCCGCGGGCATTAAAACGCCAATGCGGGGCTTACGGCCCGAGGTTGGGGAAACCTGGCTCATAGACATAACTCCTGCTGTCTTGGTTCGCACCGTTGATCGGCGTTATGATCGAACCGTTTGCTCGTATCTGAATAATTCAGTTTTAGATCGTTATGCGGTCAGGCCGCATCCACCTGACGTGTTTTGAGACTTTCTTCCCAATCAAGCGCGTGGCGCACGATGGCGTCGAGATCATCATATTCTGGCGTCCAGTCGAGCTTTTCACGAACCCGGTCAGCCGCTGCAATCAATGCCGCCGGATCACCCGGGCGACGTTCAGCACGCTCCACCGCAAAATCAATACCCGAAACGCGTTTGACCGCACCGATGACTTCCTTGACAGAGAACCCACGGCCATACCCGCAATTCATCACGTCGCTTTCACCACCGTCTTCAAGGTATTCCAGCGCCAGAACATGCGCCTTGGCGAGATCGGAAACATGGATGTAATCCCGGATACATGTCCCATCGGGCGTGTCGTAATCTTCGCCATAGATTGCCATTTGAGACCTCGCACCCGTCGCGGTCTGACTGGCGATCTTGATCAGATGGGTGGCCTTGCGTGATGTTTGCCCGGACCGACCTTTGGGATCAGCCCCGGCAACATTGAAATAGCGAAGCGCGACATATCGAAGATCATGGGCAATCGCGGCATCGGCCAGCATCTTTTCGGTCATCATCTTTGATGTGCCATACGGCGATATCGGCTTGAGTGAAAAGTCCTCAAGGATCGGCGTGCTTTTGGGTTCGCCGTAGACACCCGCTGTTGAAGAAAAGATGAAATGCTCGATCCCGCTATCCACAGCGGCCTGTGCCAGGGCACGAGAGTTCACCGTGTTGTTGTAATAGTATTCCAGAGGATAGATCACGGATTCAGGCACAATGATTGAGCCCGCGAAATGCATGATTGCCGTGACGTCATGTTCGGAAATAACCCGACGCACCAAATCATAATCGCCACAATCACCTTCAACAAACGCAGCCCCAGTGGGAACCGCCCAACGATATCCCTGGCTAAGATTATCAAGAACAACGACGTTGCGTCCGCCATCAAGAAGTGCCAGTGCTGCGTGACTACCGATATATCCTGCGCCACCCGTTACAAGTACAGTCATTGCCGTGTCTCCTTGTTCATGTTGTTCAATTTTCTGAACAGCTTTGGGAAAGCACAGCCGCTATGAACCCCGTTCCGGGACAGTCAAAGCAGCTGTACCGGATGCGGTCACGCCACCTTGCGTTCAAGTTGCGTGTCAGCGTTCATGACATCGACCATTTTGTGATCGATGTTATTTTCGCTCAGGAACAAAGCCATTTCGCGATAAGTCTGGAACCAAGCGCGGTTGAACTTGTCGAACAGGCCTTGATCCCAGTAATCCTCGAGCACGAATTCCTTTGTCGAGAACACGTCATACGACGGGATTTGATAGGTTTCTGCGAATTCGACCGTCCGGCTGTCATAGGTAAAGTAGATCGACGGCACACCGTTCGAGAGCGCCATCAGGTTACCGTGCAGGCGATAGCCCAGAACGCAGTCCTTCTGACGGACGAGGTCTTCGTAATCAGATACCACATCCGAATAGAACAGCTTTTCGCGGTAAAGGCGTTCCATCGTATCGTCGAGATACCAATTCTTGACCCAGTCGTTGTTCTTAAGCGCCTGCATGGCTTCTTCACGCTGGATGTTAGAGCCAAAGACCAGTTTCTTTTCTTCGGGCTCACCTTGTGCCATCAGGGTCATGTCATCGAAACGACCGGCCAGATGTTTGACCAGATCCCGATGGAAAGTCAGATAGCGTTTAATGTCCTGAGCATAAGCTGGCGAGACTTCGCGGCGCAGGGTAATGCCGACATTCTTGACACTTTCAAGGGACGGCAGTTTGATCCGCATATCCGGATTGTTCTGACGAAATGCCGTTGGGCACCCAACGATGCGAACATTGGTAATGCCCAGATCCCATAGAACCTGTGCAGTATAGGCACCACGCACACCAATTGATGTGGTGGAATCAGCCATCATCCGCAGGACGGTTTTGGTCTGATCAGAAAGCTCAAGCTTCCCTTTGACCGGGGCTTGTGCACCGATGCCAAATCCCAGAACTGGTAACTTCAACCGTTTAAGAACCTCGATCGTGTTCCGCCAGTCCATGTCAGAATGGATGTAGTTCGACCCACGCAAGAACACATAGTCATATTCCTCACGAAGACGGTCGATGTCTTCCATCTTGGGTTCGGCAATCGGCAGGACACCAAGCTTGTCGTAGTTCATCAGCTTCAGCGATGAGTCATAGACAAAGGCGTCACCAATATTGTGATAGTGATCGATGCTCCGTTGAACATCCTGATAGTTGTACCAACGGACGCAGTCGTGGTCGTAGACTTCGCCCGACGGGATCATTACGAGAACGCGCGCCATATTGTGTCTCCTTGGTTGATCACGTTTTTGTTCCGAATTCATGCCGTGCTTGCCACATTTTGCTCAGTGGCGGCTTTTGCAGATAGCAGGCGCGTTTTCAGAACCTCCCGATACTGCGCGAGATGTTGCTCGGCGCATTCCTCATAGGTCGTCACACGAGGGATCCCCTCGCGCATCCGGTCCCAAATCTTGTTGTCGCTTAAAACGTCAATCAGACGGTCGGCCAAATCTTCGGCACTTCCGACGCGGAAATGCAGACCATTGACCCCGTTTGTGATTTTCTCGGCCATGCCCCCAATGTTCGAACAGATCATCGGGCGCCCATGGAAAAAGGCTTCCTGAATGACCACCGGTGAGTTTTCCCACCAGATCGACGGAATAATCGTCCAGTCGGCAAGCTCCATCAGCTTGGGCATCTCGGTGTTTTGATAGGCACCGTAAAAACGGACCCGATCACCAGCCTTCTCGATAAGGTCGTGGACCTTTTCCTGATATTCAGGGGGTTGGCGTTCCAGATTACCGCCAAAAATCATCAGACGTGCATCATCGCCCCAGATTTCATCTGGCACACGTCCCACCGCATCAAGCAGGATGTCCGCACCTTTGAACATCGTAAGCTGTCCAAAAAAGGCAAAGCGCGACCGGCGTGGCTGTGTTTTGGAAAGCTGGCGGTCCTTGGCCCGTTCATCGATGTCCAGACCATTTTCGATCACAGACATCTTTTCGGCCTTCATGCCCCAATCGACAAAGCGTTTGGCCAGAAATTCACTGGGCGATACGTAATGGTCGGCCAGTTCAAGCATCGACTTGATGAACCGTTCACGCCGCAGGAATGAGGCCGGGGAAATGTCGGGGAAGCATCCGTTGCATTCAATCGGACTTGCCCGGTTGCACAGCTTCGTTCCACCGCTTTTGAGCATCTGTCCGTGGTTGTGGCAGATCGTCAAAAACTCATGGAATGTGAAAAAGATCGCTGTTTCGGGCAAAGCTTCGCGAATGGCGTAGATCGTCTCTAGCCCAAGGCCAAGATAGTGATGGAAGTGAACCACGTCCGGTTCGTAATCCTTCACAAAACGCAGGAAATCACGATCTATCTCGTCTGTGCTGCCGTTTGATAGAAGGAAATGATCATAGTTTTCCGCATGATAAAGGATTTCGTTGTTCTTCTGACGCAGGCTCATCAGTGCAGATGCACCATGACGTGGAACAGGGTTACCGACCCGCGCAAGATAGAAGCTTTCAACTCCATCAAGCGCATTCAAACCCTTATGAAGATTGTAAGAGGCCACTTCGGCCCCACCCAGCGAAATACTGGGATGGCCATGCGAAATAACGAGGACACGCAAATCAGTCGACGGCATTGTTATGGCTCCGCAAGTTTGAGACGACCAAAGACCAGCGACGATCAAACGCCCAGCGGTCAAGACGATGCGAAAGTTCCTCCCAGGCGGGGGCGCTGCTTATCGATTGTTCGCTGCCCAGTACTTCGACTTCGGGGATCCAGTAGGATGGTGTCCCTGCCATACGCAGCTTCAGCGCAAGATCGAGGCTCTTTTCGGCCGGACCGATATAGCCGCGCGTAAAGCCATCAGTATCGACAAATGCCTTACGCGGCAGAATGCAGCATTCCAAGGTTCCCGCACTGACTTCGCTTGGTTCTGCATCGGCCAAAACTGCGCAGGGATAGCCGACATATCGGTCTGACAAATACTGACCACCTTTGGTGTCACCATCGATCCATGTCCCTGCCCAACGAACAGAATCGTCTTCGAACAGGATGGTCGGCGACACAAGTGCCTTACTGCCGCGCTTGCGATAAGCGGCCAATAATTGGTCAAACCAGCCATCGTCACGCGGTAAAATATGGGCCGAGACAAGCCCGATGGTTTCCGAATTGGTTGCGGCAACACCGACTTCCAGGGCATCACAAAAGTCTTCCACCCCTTCGGCGAAAACGATCCGGGTATTGAGTTTGTAAAAGGCAGCAAGACGCAACATGTCGCTGCCGACGAGGTCAAAACTTTCAACCGGCCCAGCAATCACAATCGGCAAATGGCGTGTTGCTTGATCAAGTCCCAGAAGCGCAATCGTCACACCGATGTCATTGATCGTGTCATCGACACCGACCACCAGAGTTACCGGTGCGTCTTCATCAAAATTACCGATATCGTGGACATCAACGGCATATGGGTTTTGGGCTGTCATCCCCTGCAACATCGGCCCGAACTGGCGCTCGATACTGTTGGACGCCGTGACCGAACGCGGATCAAGCGAAGGCAAAACCCGCGACAGCGCCTGACGGGCCGATGCACGTGTCGGGTTTAAGGGACAATACGCCGGAAAGGCATCAACAATTCCCAGTTCAAGATAAACCGGCTGATCAGATGGCGGCGTATCCTCCAACGAACAGAACACCAAGAAACCGTGGTTGTTGCGCGCCGGGTTCATCCCCGAAAACATCGGATCATTTGCAAAGGCGCCGGTAACATCTGCACGTGACTGCCGTGTCCAGTGATCGTCAATCCGAACAAGTTCACCCCCGACACGCAGCGATACATTTTCCACCGCGCGATCAGGATCAAGCATCCAGCCTGAAATCAAAACACCGCTGCCTTCGATCAGGAGCGAGAAATCAATCCCGATCCGCACCGGACGGTCCAGTTCGGAAACAGTATCGCGACCATCAAAACGATGTGCGGCCATACGCAATTGATGCAGGATGTTGTCAGGAGCCCGAACGCGCCCCAAGACAGAGCGAATATGGGCCGGAACATCGGGCGGTGCGACAAGAACGCGCTGCTGATAAACCTCAATAGAATACCAACCTTCACGCCCGCGGAAATAAACGCGCTTGAGCTTGCCGGGGTTGATCGGTTTGTCACCCAGCATAAGCCCGGTCACGCCTGATGCCTCGTCACCAAGGTCATCACGTTGAAAATCAGCACTGGTCAATTCCGCCAGGATCGGCGCATCGTCCATGGCGATGACGCGTGTCCGCCCAACCGGGAAGTCGCTTGACCAGCCCTGAATGTAAACCTCACCTTCTTCAAGGCCGCCAAGTACTTCGATAAAGCCGTTGCTGCGTGCCGCAATCTGAACAAGGGCCGCAACTTTACGCAGACGTTTTTTGTCCGGGTCCCCTGCAAGTAATGCCTCGATCACACCATCAATGACGGTGGCAAACGCAGGGCCTGCTTGGTCTGCAACAGACGAAAGGATTGATTCAATCCGCTGTTGCCGGTTTTCAATCCGGTATTCGCATGGTTTGCCCGCCCCACGGAACAATGCGGTTTTAAGGCGACGCGGGGAGACATCCTTCATCGGCAAAAGGGCGACGAAGCCGTATGCATTTTCCTGATCGGTTTCGTTGCGACGCCAACTGATCACCGATGCCTGTATTTTGGCATCGGACTGATTGTTAAGATAAATATCAATAGTTGCTGGCAGGGCATTCCCAACCCCGACCATCAATGCCAAACCATCATCAACCAAGGCGGCAACGACGGTTCTGCCATCCAAAGGCATTCCATAAGCTTCAGTCATGCCCGCACCTCCTTGTCTTTATCGGGGTCTGTGTCTGTCGTCAGCGATGTAAAAAATTTCATGCCCGCACGCTCACCAGACAACCGCACCAATTGCCAATCCCGCCGTTACCCCGATCAGGCACGACAAGATCAAAAGTGGTGTTCTAAGATCATTGGTATGGCGTGCGGTCAGGACCGAAAGACGTTCGTCAAACCCGCCAAGCGACTTGTCGAAACGCACCAGAAACACTTCCAGTTCATCCACCCGGCTGGAGATTTCTTCCTGACCGGTCCGAACCAGCTTCACCCCTGCTTCAATGCCATCATCCGCAGATGCCAGTTCGTCCATGCGCTTTGACGCACTGACAAGACGCTTGGCAGCTTCACGTTGTCCGTTCTGTAAAATGTGCTGGGCTGCTAAAAGTCGATCAAGCCGATCAAGGATCTTACTAAGCGGCGCATTTAACGCAGTGTGGGCTTCCTGTTCGCTTTGCGATGGAATGCGCAGGTCAATTTCTTCGCCGGTCTCGGGAATGATCGCACATACTGAAATATTTTCAGCGCTGGCCAAGGCGGCATCTGGTAGCTCAGCTTCAAAGGCGTGCTTACCATCACCAATTCCGTTGCGACGCAAATCAACGCGCTCGTTTTCGGCTTTGATCCTTATTAACGCGTGCCCGTTCAGGCGAATGACAACATCGACACGCGCATCAGGCCGTTCTGGTGACCAAACCCAGCCAAACAGGCGGTTCTGATCAATGGCGTCAACGCGTCCTTCAAGGGTTGGCGTTGCGTCTTTGACATCTGGCGGCATGCCCGCTGCCATAGTGGCATTTGGTTGGGCGTTATCTTTGACCGTCTGTTTTTCTGCGAGTGCCATAAAGCGCTCCTAAGTAAAATCAGGCTGCAACAAAATCGGGGCGGATCATCTGACGAAACATCACGAGATATTCCTGCGCGACATCATCAATCGCGGCAGGTGCACGGACGTGCCCTGACAGTTTTTTCCAAAGTTTCGGATTGGTTGCGCAGTCCTTCATGACACGCGCCAGTTCTGCTGGATCATCGGGGCGCACATGAATGCCGTTATGACCATCGCGCACCATCTCGGCCATACCGCCAATACCACTGGTGATTACAGGACGCCCGTGCTGGAAGGCCTCCTGAATGACAAGCGGCGCATTCTCCCACCATATGGATGGCACAATGACCCAGTTCGACGCGCGCCATCAGTTCTGCAAGGTCTGCGCGTTCATACGCCCCTAGCCGGTGAACCTGATGGCCGGTCTTTTCAAACAGATGCTCCATCCGCTCGGTAAATTCGGTCGTCTGGAACAGCACGTCACCATGGATACGAAGATCGAAATCAACATCGTCTTCGACCAGTTTGTTGCTGGCCTCAAGCAGGACATCGGCCCCCTTCCAGGGGTTCAGATTACCGAAATAGCCAAAGACATTGGGCATGCCCGTTCCCATGTCGCGTTTGGGGGCGGCGGGAACAGGTGGGCGGCCATTTTGAATGACTGAAATCTTTTCAGGCTCAATGCCCCAGTTAACATAACGGTCCTTAAGAAATTCACTTGGCGAGATGAATTGATCAACAACACGCAGGTGATTGCGCAAATTGACGGCCCGCATGGAATATTGATCCGGGGAAAATCCATCCAATCCACACAGGCGACCAATTGCATCGGCCTTAGTGTACCGCTGTCGGTTTTTACGATTGATCATCAGACCGTCATTCGGGCAAATCTGATAATAGTCATGCAAGGTCATGACGATCCGGCAATGCGGTAAAACACGACGGATCAATGTTGGAAGTTCGATGCCCCACAGGACCAGATGATGAATATGGACAACATCCGGATCCCAGCTTTTCAACAATCGGGTAAAATCGGGGGCAACCGCATAAAGATCGGTTTGCGACATATTGAACCGGTCAAAATGCCCGGCCCAAAACAGCATTTCATCACCGGCCTCATTAATCGCCTGAAAGCTTGTACCCGGACGGCGTTCGCGGTGAACATCATTGGTTGCACCAACAAACAGGGCATCACATTCCGCACGCTTGTAAGCATGGAAAAGATCATGGGCGAATATTTCGGTTCCGCCGGGATGAAGGTCCGGGTGGTTGTGCGCCAGCACCATAATACGGGGGTTCATGCGGTCCTCCGTGGTTTTTTGGCAATAAGGAAGTCCTGATAATGCTCGGCCGTTTCACCGCGCCAGCCACCAAAGCTTTTTGAGCTGATTTCAAAGCCTGCTGACGTCAGGACGTTGACAATAAATTCTTCGTCAAACCCGACCGCCGCCATGGGGTTCTCCCCGCGCAGATACCAGCACGGCTGACCTTCGACCTTTTCAAGTCCCGACAGACGCACATCGCTGCCCGGCTTGGCCGGGTCGTCTTGTTCCCGGAGAATGAACGCCGTCAGGAAAATCCGCCCTCCCGGACGCAGCACACGAAACACCTCGGAACAATAGGTTTCGATTTCTTCTGGTGGCAGGTGGGTCGCCACCGAGATCATTGCAGTGAAATCGAATGTTCCATCCTGAAAAGGCAATCGCATGCCGCGCCCGCCGATGGATCCTTCGGGGTTATAAAGCGAATTTTTGATATCCTGGGTTTCGAACCGGAAATTCGGATAGGCTGGTGTAATTGAACGTTTGCACCATTCAATCCCGTTCGCCACTGGATCAAGCCCGCGATAAATCGCGTTCTCCGGATCCAGAAACTGGGTGAGTGGCACTGCAATCCGGCCAATACCGCAGCCGATATCAAGAACATCATCCGTTGGTAACAGCCCGGCACGGCGGACAAAATGGCCAAGGAACTCGGCACCAATCATCCGGTAGTCACCATCACCGACAAAAACGGCCTCCTCCGGCGGGACCGGCAGGAAGTGATTTGCGATGATCTGCTGGCACAACCATTCAAGATGGGTGTCATCCACGGCATCATGGGCCGGGGATTGATGTTCCGACAAGGCGAGAACCTGACTCATGCCGCGGCTCCATGTTTTGTTTTGCTGGGGGAACGTTCTTGGGGAACGCCATTGGCATGGATATCTTCGAGCATGTCGCGCCAACGCGACGCATGAAGCCACGCGTTATATTCGGCAGCGACACCACGCATGTAATCGGCATGGGTCGAGATTGACTTGCGCTCGAAGTGGTAAAGACTGACGTCGGGAATGTATTTTATGTCAAAATCGGCTTGCCGGATTTTCAGGCACAGATCACTGTCTTCGTAATCACCGATGACATAGTCTTCGGTAAACCCGTTGACCTCGTTGAATGCATCCCGATGCAGCATCATGCAGGCACCGGTAACACCGGGTACGGAACGTTCAACATTGGCATCCCGATACTGATCAGGCATACCTTTGTGGTAGTGATAGTTCAGCCATTTTCCGCTCTCATTGGGGGCGAAATACATCCCGGCATGCTGGATTGAGCCATCTTCAAACAACAGCTTTGGCCCAACGGCAGCGACTTCTTGTGGACCTCCCATTTTCGAGGCCAACCCTTGCGCCCATCCCGGTGTATGGGGGATGACATCCGAATTGAGCATCGCCAGAAGATGAGAACGGGCAACCTCCGCCCCGGCATTACAAGCACGCGCATAGCCCCCATTTCGGGTCATCACCACCAATCGCATTGGAATGCCATAAAGAATGTGCAAGCCGCGCAAAAGATGTTCGCATTCTTCGACCTGTTCAGGGGAATCCAGCACAAAAATCAGGTCACAGTTTTTCGCAACCCACGGATCACAGGCAAAGGCACCGACTTGCGCGCGCAGGAATCCCAACACACGGTATAGCGGTACAACAATCGAAACATCCGGGTCTTCGTGCGGCGTGCCCATTTCAATGATGTGATCAACCTTTGCGGACCCCATCAATTTTTGCTGCAGGTCGCCAATCACCGGCGCCAAACAATTTTCGATGATCTCATCGCTCAGATGCTGTGGCGGAACCGCGCGCAAGATACGCGCACGTGCCTCTGCCGGGTCAATGGGTTGTGCCGGTGGCACCATCAAATGGCGGTTTCCCGATGTCAGGCGCATCACGCTTCTTGGCTGAAGGATTGGTACAGGACTTTGAATGTCCTGATAAAATCCGACGAACCCGGTCGCTGGAACGGTACGGTCTTCGTCTTGAACGTTTCCGGTATACCGATAAAACCCATCGCCAAACGGGTGGGCAATACCATTGCTATCGAGAAGATCGATACTTGCAATCATATCAACAGGATCGCGATACCAGCCGCCAATCAGCGTGCCCCGTGCCGTTGTGACAGCAAGGTCGACTTCACCGCTTGGCAATGATCCACCACCGGCCACCCGTTGACTTGAAAGTGGACAGCGCAACTGAAATTCAATGGCGGCCTTGCTGGCCTTCATATCGGACCGTGCCAGCGCGCCAATAATGTATTCGCGGAGATCAGCATCCGATTTGCCACGCGCCTGCCACCAACGCGACACGGATGGCAAAACCGTGGTGCTGGGAAGATGACGAATGGCCAAGGTGCGCACACCGGTCACAACAAGATACGCGCCGTCTTCTGTGCCTGCACGATCGGCAATCATATACACCAGATCCTGCCCTCGCGGCCCCTGATGGCTGGTATGAGGCAACATCGCAAGACGACGGAAACCTGATGGTGAAACGATAAAAACAGCTTCGATTTCTTTGAACGCCTCGGGCAGCCCGGCGGCAATCAGCATTTTCTGATCGGACAGTTTTGCCAGCGCCTGGGCGCGCTGCGGCCGTTCAACAATTTCGGAGACAAGATGATTAAGGAAGCGGTTGTA
The DNA here is from genome assembly GCF_056173045.1 of Thalassospira sp. Z349TD_5. NCBI lineage: Bacteria > Pseudomonadati > Pseudomonadota > Alphaproteobacteria > Rhodospirillales > Thalassospiraceae > Thalassospira > Thalassospira sp. Z349TD_5. The sequence goes on along the minus strand of NZ_CM149654.1, from coordinate 1,399,825 downwards.
GCTTTTGCTCAGGCGCAAACGGAACATGCTCGCCCACATGCCAAGCAAGGTCGACACCAGCGAAAGACGCCCGGAAGGTGTAACACCCTCAATCAGATGAGATGCATTTGCGAATTCAAAATCGCCATCTGGCTCGATTGTGATTTCGTCTTTACGACCAAGTGTCCCGGCTTCCGCCAGAAACGAGACCGGCTCGTCTTTTGGACGCCTAATCACACGCAACAACCGTGTCCCGCCACTATTTAGAGGAAGACGCAATGTTGCTTGCGGTGAAATCGCGACACCGGCAGCAGTTTCAAGTCTGGGAACCTCCCACAAGCGGGTCGGTGTATCCCAGATCAACATCAAGGTATCTGGGTTGAGCAGACAAACGTCCGGCGCTTCGCCGGTCGTCCGCACAGCATCGGACGAGGCAAATTCAAGCATGACCATCTTTCGCTTAACTTGAAGTTCAGGACGAAACGTCCGCAGCCGTAACTGCGGACGCCGTTTGACGGATTACTGGACGCTAAAGAAGCTATCCGGATCGTCCTGTACGTCTTCTGCATCGACATTGTTAAGGGTGATGGAATCACCATTGCCAAGGTCGATAACGGTGTTGGCCCCAACTTGCGTTGCACGCGCAGCAACGTCATCGGCACCTTCAATACCGGTGTCGTTTATATTGCTGCTAATGGAAAGCATGTCTTCGCCAGCCTGGAAGTCGAGAACGACATCGTTGCCGCCGCCGCCGGAGAACACGAATGTATCTCCACCAGAACCACCAGACAGGATATCGTCCCCGGCACCGCCTTCGAGGACATCATCCCCGGAGCCGCCCAGAAGAACATCGTTGCCTTCGCCACCCTGAAGAACATCGTCTCCAGAGCCGCCAAGCATGACGTCATCACCAGCACCACCGAGCAAGATATCGTTATCAGCACCGCCGACCAGAACATCGTCGCCCGAACCACCGTCCAGAACGTCGTCGCCTGATCCGCCAAGCATGATATCGTCACCCGATCCACCTGACAGAACGTCTTCGCCAGAGCCACCCGACATCAGGTCGCTCCCGCTGCCCCCGATCAGTGCATCGTCACCCGACCCACCAAACAGAAGATCATCACCTTCGCCACCAAGTGCTACGTCGTCGCCTGATCCGCCGAACAAGGCATCATCGCCTTCTTCGCCAAACAGCACGTCGTCATTGCCTTGTCCGAAGATTGTATCGTCTCCGCCACGTCCAAAGATGACGTCACTGAAACGAGATCCGAGAAGCGCATCATCAAAGGCGCCGCCTTCGAGAGTTGCCATGTAATCCTCCTTCGTGTCCCAACATTAATGACATCGTGGGGATATTTCCCTCACGAGAGGATGGCCGTTCCCTCCAGGCGATCTAAGCACCGCCCTGAACGGCCACTCAGAAAGACTATATTTTTTTACTTTGTTAGTGGAGGGTATTGTGGTGTTTTTATTTTGTCAACATTGTGACGCACTTCAATTTTACATGTAATTATTGATTACTTATTTAAACAATATTGTTTTTTGTTTTATTTTTATTTAATTTAAATTTAAATCAACTTTCCCAGAAAAAAGGCTGCCCCGTTAAAAATCTGAGGGCAGCCTGATGAAAAACAAGGAAATCTTTTGGCCCCTTATTCCTCGCGGAAGGCCTTATCCATGCTCTGAACGATCGGATCAATCAGGTAATCAATCGCCTTGCGTGGCGTTTTAAGAACCAGAATATTTGCCGGCATGCCCGGTCGCAGATTGATATCGTCATATTTTGCCAGCTCTTCGGGGTTAATCGCAGCACGGATGATGTAATAAGAACTGTCACGCTGCTCATCGACCGTTTGATCAGGCGCGACATATCGCACTTCCCCGATGAGAGGCGAAAGGCGCCTCTGACTATAGGCGGTTAGACGTATTTGCACTTTTGAGCCCACCTGAACAGAATCGATATCCTGCCGATTAATCCGCGCCTCGATCACCAGTGGTTCGTCTTCGGGAATGATATCCATGATCGGCTCTGCCGGACTGATAACACCACCCGGCGTTCTGATCTGGATATTGGCAACCGTGCCTGCCTGCGGTGCTTTCACCTCAAGCCGGTCAAGCACATCCTTACTGGCCCTGATCCGCTGGGTGACATCATTGAATGCAAGCTGTGCTTCCTGAATCTCGGTGGCAATGTCGCTTTGCCACTCCATTTCAATAGATGCCAGATTAATCTCGGCCTCTGCCTTTTGCTGCTGGGCGGCTGCCTTCTGGGCCTTGAATTCCCCCATGTCCCCGACAAGGTCGGACCAATTATTTTCAACCTCAACCAGTTGGGTGCGCGTTGCAAACCCCTTGTCCGCCAACTGCCGAATGCCTTTTAGTTGCTCTGCAACCAGTTTTTCCTGACGTGTCCGGGCGTTAATCTGAGACACAAGTGCCTGTGCCTCCGCCTCGAACTGTTCGATCTGTTTGGCCTGCGCGTCGCGCTTGGCGGCATAAACTTCATTGCGCTTGCCAAACAGGCGTTGCTCATCACTTAGAATATCCCCGACATACGCCTCATCACTTGCGGTAAGTTCTTGGGGGAATGCGATATTATCCTGACCACGCTGCTCCGCCCGCAGGCGTGCAAGTTTCGCCATCAGGCCAAACCGTTCGCCACGCAGCTGCCCGATTTCCGACTTACTGCGCGTCCCGTCAAGCAAAGCCAACGTTTGCCCCGCGGTGACGTGCTGCCCTTCATCAACCAGCAGCTTTTTCAGAATGCCGCCTTCATAATGGTTCACGACCTTTTTCTTTGAATTGACAATTATCGAGCCGGTCGCAACGGCTGCACTATCAAGTTCTGCGGTAAAGCCCCACGTCAGAAAGCCGCCAAAACCCAGTATGATAACTGTTAGCCCGGCAATAATCGGCTTGCGCAGACTTTGGCGCGATGCTTGGCGTTCTTCGGCAAGAATTTGATGCCAGGAAACTTGCTGATCGTCAGACGGAATGACAGTACCACTATCATCAACGTTAATGACACGGTTCATGCCGCACCTCCATTTCGCTGGCTGCGCTTCACGGCAGGCAGACTTTTGACATCGTCGTCTGTACTGAGACTCTGGATAACATCAGTACGCTCGCCAAACTGCTTGACCCGTCCATCCTGCATCACCAGCAATTTATGGGCGTACTGCATAATGCTTTGCCGATGCGCAATCAGCACAACCATCGCCCCCGACTCGCTGGCTTGACGGACAGCACGAATCAAGGATGCTTCACCTTCAGCATCAAGATTGGCATTGGGCTCATCAAGAACTAACAGACGCGGCCAGCCATAAAGTGCACGCGCAAGCGCAATGCGCTGTTGCTGGCCACCTGAAAGCGTATGCCGCCCGGCCCCGATTGGGGTGTCATAGCCAAGCGGCAACCGCCCGATCATTTCATGCACACCTGCGGCACGCGCAGCATCGATCACCTTGCGTGGATTAGCGTCACGCATCCGGCTGATATTGTCACGGATCGTCCCATTCAGAAGCGACACCGATTGCGGTAAATAACCAACCATGTCGCCAAATGAGCCCCGCTCCCACAAGTAAGCGTTATGCCCATCAAGGTACACGCCCCCGGCCGATGGTTTAGCTGCACCAACCAACAGGCGCGACAAGGTCGATTTACCGGCCGCAGATGGCCCGACGACGCCTAGAATCTCACCGGGAAACAGTTCGAAATTGATTGAGCGCAAAACCGGTACATTTGATCCGGGCACCGCATAGACCAGATTATCAACGATCAGCGGACCTTCGGACCGCGGTGTTGGTTTAATTTCACGCTCGGACTGGCTTTCTTCAAGCATGGAGCGGATTCGCTTCCATGACGAAAAAGCCCCAACCCACGCACGCCAGTCGCGCGTCACATTGTCAAACGGAAGCAAAAGCCGCCCCATAATGACGGTACCGCCAATCATCGCACCCGGCGTGGTTTCCCCGATAATGACAAGATATGCCCCCATCGCCAGAACGATGATCTGCATGCCAAACCGCGCAGACCGTGTAACCGAATACATCCCCTTGCTGCGCATATTGCCAACATCAAGGAGCTCACTGGCATGAATTTGTGCTTGGCGCCAACGCAGCGAAAGGGCCGGCAGCATCCCCATTGCTTCAATTGCTTCTGCATTTGAAACCGTCGATCCGATGTCGCCAATATTGCGCAAATTGGCGTCGGTGCCTTCCTTCGTGACCTGACGCACCAGCAAGTCCCCAAGCAGGCTCAACCCTATGAGCGTAAGTACCGCAACCAGTCCGGCAATGCCGTAGTACGGATGCAGCGCGAACATCACTCCGAGAAAAATTGGCGACCAGATCGCTTCGAGTGGGGAACTAATGGTCGTTCCGGTGATGAAGTTGCGCAGATCTGATAAGTCCCGCAAAACTTGGGTTCCATGCAGGCTTCCTTTTTCCAGTGCCACCCGCATGGCCGCCGAAATTGCAGGCAAGTTCAACCGACGCAGCAACGACTTCGCCATTTCCTGAAACACAAGGGCGCGCAGAAAATCCAGAATGCCGTAAAGAATGATGGCTGCAATCGCGATAACCAAAAGCAGGATCAATGTATCCGTGCTTTGGCTGTTGATAACCCTGTCATGCACCTGCAGCATGAAAAGCGGCACCGTCAACTGCAAGACAGTGATGAAACCGCTCATCACCCCGGCCCACCCAAGCCCACGAACGAACGTATATCTCGCCTCACGAACAACAGACTTCGTATCAAGCCCCGGTCTAACCTCTTTAGTTTGCAGCGCTTTTGTTGGTTCTTTGCGACCAAAATGCATCGATTTTCATCCAATCGGTCAAAAGTCATAGTTTTTCCGCAATCTACTCACATAGTTGCGCTGACACGATGTTCTACAATAAAATTAAATATGTCGATCTAATGTTGATGATTAGACAATGTAAAAATGAAATGATCAGAAGTATTTCAAAAACAAAAATACTTTCTAATTACTTCTGATCAACGAGCAAACTTGCGGGAAGTAAGGGACGTGCGGAAAAATCGTTCAAGAGCAACGTCCTGTTATCTTCCCCACACGAAAATTGTGCCAACTCAAACTTGCTTTGGCATCAACTCTCGCTTGGGACCAGATAACGGATCGGACAACATGACCGTCACACATCTTGAACTGGCAAACACTGTCGAACGAATTTATCGACGGTTTGCGGATCTGCTGCGTGTAGATCTTATTCAACTCGGCAAGGATGACATCAGCCCTGCGCAAGTAGCGTTGCTGTTCACCATTGGCGAGGATGAACTTTCGGTTCGCGATCTGCTTGATCGCGGCCATTACATGGGATCTAATGCATCCTATAATCTCAAACAGCTTGTCGATTCTGGCTATGTAGAACGCCAGGTAATGGCGCGTGACCGACGATCAGCCCGCATAAAGCTGACGGCAAAAGGCCACGAACTGTGTGAATCCTTGCATGAGTTCCACGAAGAATATCACGATGCATTGACCAACAACCTCGAAGACCAGCAGGAAATGGAAACGGCTTTGCGCACCTTGCGCAGGCTCGAAGAATTCTGGACTCAAACCCTCAGATACGGCGGCATCCCGATCAATGGTGCTGTCATTACGCATGAAGTTCGGAACCGTAGATGAAAATAGTCTTTGTCCATCGCCATGGGCCGGGACAATTTGTGCACCTTGCCTGTCATCTGGCGAATGCCGGATGGCAGGTTTCCTTCCTGTGTGAAGAAATGAATGTCCGCTTGCCCGGCATCCGTGTTTTACGTCAACGTGCAACACCTCCTCCACCAGCAACAACATTTTCCCAATATCATCAGGAACTAGGCCTGCAAGCTGCCACAACACTTGATGCCTTGGCGCGTCAGGAAGGCCCACCGGATGTTGTCTTTGGTCACATTGGCTGGGGCAGTATGTTGTTTGCCCGCGATGTCTTGCCAAACACGCCACTACTGGGATACTGCGAACATTATTATCATGCTGATGGGCGTGATGTTGGCTTTGCCAAGGATGAAAAGGTTTCACTGGCAAAACGCACCCAGCTTCGTCTGCGCAACAGTGCTCAGCTTTCAACACTTGATCATCTTGATGTCGCGCTTAGCCCGACACCCTGGCAAAAAACAGCCTTTCCTGATGCCTATCAGCATAAGATCGGCGTCTGCCATGACGGAATTGATGTTCATCGCTGTCGCCCAAACCCACAGGCCACGTTAAAAATGCCTGACGGACGAGTGCTTCGCGCGGGGGACCCTGTAGCGACCTATGTTGCCCGCGATCTTGAGCCATATCGCGGTTTTCCAACATTCATGCGATCTGCCGCCAAACTTGCCGCCCGCAATCCCGACGCCATATTTGTCGTTGCCGGAGGGGACGGTGTCAGTTACGGCACACCGCGAACCGACGGACGCAAGTGGCGCGACGTCATGATGGAAGAAACCGGGCTTGATCCTTCCCGTATCTACTTTCTTGGCCAAATATCGCATAAGCACCTCATACGCCTATTTCAAATCAGCGCTGCCCATATTTATCTGACGTACCCGTTCGTCCTTTCTTGGTCTGTGCTTGAGGCCATGGCGTGCGGGGCCGCCGTCATTGCATCGGACACGGGCCCTTGCCATGACGTCATCAAAGATCGTCATAACGGTCTGCTGACTGATTTCTGGGATACAGATGCATTGGCGGACAAAATGATATACAGCCTTGAAAACCCCGCGCAACTAATGCCCCTTCGACAGGAGGCACGACGCACCATCACACAGCATTTCGCTTTGCAGAAATGCCTTGAGAAACAAACCAGTCTGATTGAGAGATTGGCTGCTGGCGAGATTGAAAGAGTTGTGGGGAGGAGAGGCTGAATACAGGAAGGTTGTTAGCTGCACGCTGTGCGCTTCGCTGAACCTGCGCAAAGCGATGCTTTGCTTGGTTTGAACATAAGATTCAAGTCCACCTACCCCACCTTCCAGACATTAAAAAAGCCCGCCACAAGGGCGAGCTTATTTAATGTTGGTTGCGGGGGTAGGATTTGAACCTTTTCGGACCAAGGTACTAGGTTGAATCGACATTTAGAACCATAGAATAGCGGCCGCGAGATAAATGAAAGAGAGGAAATAACATGCCTTTCGGTCATATCGTGTGGCCAGTCTTCGCCAGTGTTTGAGCTTGTTGAACGTCCGCTCGACAACGTTTCTGCGCTTATAGATTTCCTTGTCGTATTTCCGTTGCTGCTTGCGATTGGATCTTGGTGGAATAACCGCAACAGCCTTCATGGCGGTGATGGCATCAAATATCTCCTGACTGTCATACCCTTTGTCGGCCTGAACATGTGAGGGGCGGAACCCTTCGATCAGCTCAAGACCCTTTGTGCAATCATTGCGCTGCCCGCCAGTCAGGATCAAACGCAAAGGACGCCCCAAATCCTCACTCCGCGCCCCCTTTTCCTGTAGCGGCCTGTTGATGGGCCCGAACAATCGTTGAATTGATCATGAGATACTCATTATCCGATGCTTCGATAAGAGCATCGAAAGTCTTTTCCCAGCCCCCTGCCTTGGACCAGCGCGTGAACCGCTTGTGGGCCGTCTTCCATTTGCCGTACCGTTCGGGCAGATCATGCCAATGGGACCACTGCGCAAGACCCAAAGCACGCCATTTACAAACTGCAGGTTGTTTCTGCCGCTACGTCCCCGATCACCTTCTTTGCCGGGAATGACAGGTTCAATTTTTCACCATTGCTCAGGGCTCAGTTCGTAGCTTCTCATCTCTTCTCCACTGACCGTTAAAACGGCAACAGTGAATCAAAGTTGAGGTTAATTGGGAAGCCCCTCAATTAAATGTCGATTGGTCCTAGGCCCGACGAGCTGCATATTGGCCTGAAAAGCACGATGAATGCGCTCTATTTCAAAGACCTTTCAGACAAAACCCACAGAGGCATGATTCCGGCGGTCTTGCACTGCGCCTCACCAGACGGCCAGCTTTACGCGTACGATCTCGTTCACGCGCTTGACGAATTCAGCGACCCCATTCGCGGCAAGTGCAAAGTCAATGAAGATCACGCAGCAATCATCCGAGTGATCTTTGAATATTATGCCGAAGGTCGGAAGCTCAAACATATTTGCGATGACCTCAACCGCCAAGGCATAGATTCTCCCAATGGCGGGAAATGGGCACCTTCAAGCCTTGTCGGATCGTTCGCTCGGCAAACAGGAATGGCGACGCAATCAAGCGGTCGGCAATAAACGCGCCAATGCCGAGTTCGGTGGAAAGCTCTATTACGGCGAGCATAATCAGAAGATCACCGCGACTTACGCAAAGCATTACTCCAAGCCGGTGAAAGGATGCGCTAGATACTTTTTTGAACGCGGCATCGACATCTATTATGAGACAGCCCACACCTATTGGAACAAGTTTGGTCCGATATTTGCTGCGGAAATTAGAAAAAACAGACCAGCGTCGAGGCGAATCTCGCCAGAATGGGGATGGCCTCTTGATGAGGTCTTTTTTGTGGATCAGTGGTGAAACTCATTCCCTCTGGCCAGCTATCGACTACGAAGGTGAAATTCCCGAAACATTTGTCACAAAGAAGCGAGACAGTAAGGCTGCACATAGTGTTCTGTCCTTAAGTTTTTGAAAAAAACAATGAAGCGATTCCGGCACTCGATGACGATTGTTACGAAACTACTTCGCTATTATCGGGCTGCAATGAAATTGATTGGTACCGAAGCGCACCAATAGGTCAGGTGCTGCACCCAATAGTCGAGCCGAAAACTCGCACCATCCCTTTTGGCAGCAAGAGCGGGCGATGACCAAATTCAGGAGCGCAAACTCGCTACAGAAATTTACATCAATCCATTCTTCAGTTCACAACCATTTTAATCAAGAACGTCATCTCTACAATCGCCAAACCTTCAAGCTTAACTGTGCCTCTGGTTTGGTAGAGTAGCGTAGCCGTTCTGTTTGGTGCTCACTGTATTATCGCTTCATTGAATCCGACTACTTTTTCTCTGACGATGCTCAATAGTATCGCTGCCATTTCATGAGGTGGTGGCATTTGTTGGTATGCCACCACCTCATAATGCTTCGTCAAAGTGACTTAATCGGTTGGTTGCTGACTGATTGTCCCGTCGCGGAGGGAAACAAAGTAATTGTCATCCCCAATTTGCCCGCCTTTCAGGGCGATCTCGAGTTGTCGGTCATTGCTGCGAAAAGCATTGCAAAGCGGAGAGCCCGGCGTTTGCGGGATCGGGTGACGCAATGTAAGGGCATAGATGTTCATCTGGCTAAGGGCTTGGCTTGAGGTGTCACCACCCGCGACGATTGCGCGCTCAAGCCCATGTTTGGTGATGAGATGGTTAAGTATTCTTCCAAGCGACCGTCCGGCGTCATCTGCGCCGTGCGATGTTGCACTTGCCACACTGTTGGGGCCGCGTGCTGTGTAGATAATCGGACTTCTGCCTGCATCAAGACTTTTTGAAGCATCTATCACTGCGTCATCAATTGCTTTTTCCCCACCTTCTCCCGATGCGAGCGCAAGATAATCAATCGGAATGCCATCAAACCCGTTTTTCAGGGCGGTTTTGATTTGGCGTTCTGTCGTGGGGGAACAACTGCCAGATACAACCGCAATGCGATCAAGTTTTTGAACGGCGGCAATGTCCGTTTGTGAGGGGATAATGCCGTCCTGCTTCCAAGCGCTTAGCAAGGCATATTCGACACCGGACGATCCCACAACAAACCGGCCAAGACTTTCGCGACTTGCGTGAAGCAACCTTCCAGCCAAGAGTTGCGTGTGTTGATCATGAACGTCAAACAAAACACTGCCAGCGTCTTGGAAATAGGTGTTTTGCGGGCCTGTTTCCGATGACTGTGCAATCGCCTTTTCCATGGTCGCCGCATCCATGCAGATTGAGGGCATATCGGTTTGCCAACCAAGATGTATGAGAAGATCAGCCTCATACATAGGAGTTGCAGGATGACGGGACATCACGGGGTGTCGGTCAATGCGGTAAATCTTGTCCTGATATGATGCAAATAGATGGCCAAAGAATGTGTATCGGCGCAATTGCGGGGCTCCAACGACCAGCCCAACTGTTGTTTGTTCAAATTCGGCACAGCCCAATTCAATAGCACACCCAATCGAACCTTGATGGGGGGCGCTGTCGAATGTCGAGCAGGTTTTATAATGGCAATGTGGTGCACTCAGCCTTTTGAGCCAATGAAAGATAGGTGGAAGGTTTTCTTTCATCCATTCTGGCGATTGACTTCTGCTGATGCCGGCAATGCCAATGGCCTTGCAATTGGAAAAGTAACTAAGTTGATCGGCATCGGGGATGCAGGTGAAAAGAACCGTCGGGATCCCGTTTGAAGACAGGGCTTCCATGACATCCGTCGATCCGGTGAAGTCATCGCCGTAGAACGACAGAGCTAGGTCGTTTGAAGTTTGTTGCTGGCTCATTTTATAGCTCCGCTAAAAGTGCTGAGCGCAGTGCGCAGAGCTTCATGGGCTTTGGCATATTCGTCGGTCTCGATGCCCTTAATCGCGGCATCGGCGGCCTGACGCAAGCTGGCAACGCCGTCGAAGACCCCGCCAGGGTGCCCCATGATGCCGCCGCCTGCACAGTAAATGAAATTGGTATGCCCCAGTGCAGCAATGGTTGGTGCCATTTGGGCAGCGGTCTGACCCGATGAAAATACCGGCATTGCATGATAATTGGTGGTTGGCGTGACGTTTTGACCAAGAGACCGTGCCGCATCAATTACGGTGTCGTCGTCTTCGGTAAATTTGTTGCCTATTCCGTTAACATGCAAATGGTCCGCCCCTGCCAGCCGCCAGAATTTTTGCCAGACACGGAATGAAATCCCAATGTCGGGAGATCGCGAATAAATTCCCCAGCCATTGCGATGGCAATGCAATGGCAATTCAACATGTTTGCGGATTGCCGATAAGCCCGCTAGCCCGATCGAGAACAGGCTGACCATTGCGCAGGTGCCGCCATGGTCGCGGACAAGGTCGGCATTGCGTTTCATCTCGTCAATTTCACCGGTGATGTTAAAGGCATACATGGGTTTTTTGCCAGTATGGTCCGCATGATCATTGATGACGCGCATGACGTGCGAAACGCGGGCTGCGAACGGGCAATGAGGACCATTACCCTGTAGTTCGTCATCCTTGATGAAATCAATTCCACCTTCGACCAGTTGTTTGACAAGCACGGCAGTATCGCCGGGTGAAAGTCCAACACTGGGTTTGATGATTGTGCCAATCATCGGACGATCCGACACGTGGGCGAGTTTGAGCGTGCCGCCTATCCCAAATCCAGGTCCGGGATAGGCGGCAGCGAACGCATCTGGAAATTCGATGTCAATCAATCTTAAGGCAGATACATCCGCAAGTTCGAACAAATTACCTGCGACGGTTGCCAGCACGTTGGTTAACGATGTTCCCATGTTTTCAAGTGGCCATGACAACGTAATCTCGCCGCGCATATAGGTGTTCCCGTGTGTGCAGGAAGGCAGAGATCCCGATGTGGATGTTGATGTTTCTGTGACTTTCTCAACCCGTGCGCCAGCACGATGGCGCAGCTCGTCCGTTTCACTGGCAAGCTTCAGGAAGGTGCCAGAGGATTGTTCGCCCGCAATGACATTCGCCGCATGCTCAAGGCTTTTCGGGCTTTCAAGTTCGTATCTGGCAATGATCCGTTCCATCAACTCGTGCTCCATCAAGAAATGTTTTCAGGATTTATTTTGATATCATTATCACCTCATCATACCAGTTGACAATATGATGAATGCATGTAGATTTCTAAAAACAGTTATAAGGAGGAAGCATGAAAATCGCTCTGATCGGTGCCGGTGGCAAAATGGGGGTTCGTTTGGCAATGAACCTTAAAGAGTCACGTTTTGATGTGGCGCATGTGGAAATAGGTGCAGCTGGCCAGCAACGCCTGAAAGAGATGGTCGGGGTGGATTGTGTTGCGCTTGATGATGCGCTTGATGGTGCGCGTGCAGTGGTTCTTGCCGTTCCTGATACGGCAATCAAAGCTGTGTCACATGGTTTGATTGACAAGGTCGCGACCGGAACCATGATTATTGCACTGGATGCAGCAGCGCCATTTGCGGGTCATTTTCCGGAACGCAAGGATGTGACCTATTTTGTCACGCATCCCTGCCATCCGCCGATTTTCAATGACGAAACAGAAATGGCCGCCAAGCGTGATTATTTCGGTGGTGTTGCCGCAAAACAGGCCATTGTTAGCGCGTTGATGCAAGGGCCCGAAGAAGATTTTGAGTTGGGCGAGGAAATCGCAAAAACAATCTTCCAGCCGATTTTGCGTTCACACCGCGTTTCGGTTGAAGAAATGGCATTGTTGGAACCGGGGCTATCTGAGACAGTTTGCGCGACTTTGTTGGTCGTAATGAAAGATGCTCTTGATGAGGTTGTCCGCCGTGGCGTGGATGCTCAGGCAGCGCGAGACTTTCTTTTGGGGCATCTTAATATCCTTGGTGCCGTGGTTATGGGAGAAATACAGGGAGAATTTTCCGATGCCTGTAACAAGGCTATTGTTAACGGAAAACCGCGTTTGATGCGCGACGACTGGATCGGGGTGTTCGAGCCGGATGAAATAAAAGAAAGTATCCGTCGGATCACCTGATAAAGCGCGGCATTAGAACTTCGCAAAAGAAGCATGCCGCTTGGTGACTAAAACTTAATGTATCTAGGGAGGTACACATGACGTTTATGCGTAAAACACTGCTTGCTGGTGTGGCGATGGCCATGGGATTCGCGGTTGTTCCGGGGCCTGTGTCAGCAGCCGATTTGATTGCAATTCTTACTCCGTCACATGACAACCCGTTTTTCAAGGCTGAGGCCAAGGGTGCGAAACAACGGGCAGAAGAGCTTGGCTATGAAACGCTTGTTCTTGTCCATGATGATGACCCCAATAAGCAAAACGAACTTTTTGATACGGCAATTGCGCGTGGGGCAAAGGCCATCATTCTTGATAATGCCGGTGCCGAGGCAACCGTTGCACCTGTGCGTCGTGCAAAGGAAGCTGGCATTCCATCTTTCCTGATTGATCGCGAGATCAAGGAATCCGGAATTGCGGTTTCGCAAATTGTTTCGAACAATTACCAAGGTGCACAGCTTGGCGCCGAAGAATTCGTCCGTCAGATGGGCGAGGAAGGCAAGTATGCCGAGTTGCTTGGCCGTGAAGCAGATACCAATGCAGGTATCCGGTCTTCCGGGTATCATGACATTATCGACCAGTATCCGGACATGGAAATGGTTGCGCAGCAATCTGCCAACTGGAGCCAGACCGAAGCCTATGGGAAAATGGAAACGATCCTTCAGGCCAACCCAGAAATCAAAGGCGTGATTTCTGGCAATGATACCATGGCGATGGGGGCAATTGCGGCACTTCAGGCGGCAGGCCGCAATGATGTCATCGTGGTTGGTTTTGATGGCAGTAATGACGTACGTGACTCCATTCTTGAAGGTGGAATCAAGGCAACCGTTCTGCAGCCAGCATACCGTCAGGCACAGATTGCGGTTGAACAAGCTGACCAATACCTGAGAACCGGGTCCACCGGCCATGATGAAAAGCAGCTGATGGATTGTATCCTGATTACGGCTGACAATGCAGGGCAGCTTGAAACCTTTGCACTGAAATAAGCGAACCAGGCGCAATATCGTCTGATCTATGCTTTTCGTGCCGGATGGCCGGGGAACATAAATCTAAATGTGTTTCCCGGCTTCCGCAGAGATTGCGATGCATCAATCTTCTGAAGGAGGCCAGCTTGAAGTTTAAAGGCCCAATTAAGAATCTGTTTCTGTTGTTTTCTGCGGCGTTCCTGATTGTGGGATGCCAACTGGTCGAAAATGATGCCCAAGGTGACAAAGAGGCGCTTGTTTCAAGTTCGCCGGGGGGCGATATGGCCGTCCTGGCTGATGAAATATGGGATGATAAAGTCCTGCCTCATCTTAAAAACGATGCCGTTGATTTTACGGAACTTAAGCCCGTGCTTGACCGTGACCTTGATGTTGCGGGTGATCAATACGGCTATCGACCCTCAAGCGAAGGAAGCCCGTGGAATTTTACAACCCGGATCGACGGGGAAATCGTTAATGCGAAAACCGATACGCGGGCGGCAACACTGGATGTCGATATCAATAATGATGGAAATGCCGATGCGGTTGTACAACTTGGCCCGGTCATTCGTGGAACGACACTGCGCGATGTATTGCCATTTATAGATTTTACGTCCTTTACCGACCAGATCGAATTCGCCCAGCTATCACGTGCGCTTAATACCAAGACCTACGAAACGGTTCTTGTGGATCTTACGCGAGATGGTCTTGTAGGCAGGCGTGTCATCGTGCTGGGGGCGTTTACCATGCGCAAACCCGATGATGCGGTTCTTGTGACGCCAGTTGAAATCGAGGTGGTGGCGCAATGAACGATCTATCTTCGCTTGAAACTCATAGAGTCGGTCTGTCTGTGCGCGGCGCGACAAAGGTCTATCCCGGTACACTCGCACTTGAAAATGCCGACTTTGATGTTCGCCTTGGTGCGGTGAATGTTCTGGTCGGCGAAAATGGTGCTGGGAAATCAACCTTGATGAAGGTCATCTCTGGGGTTGAGCAATTGACCGCTGGTGAAATCTTTATCGATGGGCAGGCGGTAAGTTTTGCTGATACGCGTGCCGCAGCGGCGCATGGGATTGGAATAGTGTTTCAGGAACTGAACCTGTTCCCAAACATGAGCGTGGCTGAGAACATCTTCATCGGGCGTGAAAAAACACGTGGTCTGGTCGATATTGATGGTCGGGCACAACGGAAAGAGGCAGCCCTTCTGATGAAGCGGCTGGAGCATGATATTTCGCCGGATGCATTGGTCGGTGAGCTTAGCATCGGTGAACAACAGATTGTCGAAATTGCCAAGGCGCTGTCACAAGATGCACGTATTCTGATCATGGACGAACCGACATCGGCATTAAGCTCGGCCGAAGTCGAAATTTTGTTCCGCGTCATCGACGATCTGAAGGCGTCTGGTGTTGGTATTATCTATATTTCACACCGCCTTGAAGAACTGATCCGTATTGGCGACTACATCACCGTTTTGCGCGATGGCCACATTACCGGGACACGTCCGATGGATGGGGTGGAAGTAAGCTGGATCGTGCGGAACATGATCGGTGCTGCTTCCAAGGATTTCTCGAAATCGCTTACCCATCAATTGGGGCCAGAGGTGTTTAGGGCAGAAGAAATATGCCTTCCCAGCAAAAGCGGTGGCTTTGTTGTTGATCATGTTTCTCTGTCTGTGCACGCGGGCGAAATCGTTGGCATTTATGGGCTTATGGGGGCGGGGCGTTCGGAGTTTTTCGAATGTGTCATGGCGCAACATCCAATGTGCACGGGGGCGTTCTTTGTCGAGGGGGAAGCTCTTGATGAGCGAAGCGTTGCCGGACGTATTGATCGGGGTATTGCCCTAATCCCCGAAGACCGCAAGGGTGCAGGTCTGGTTCAGATTTTGCCCATCCGCGAGAATATGTCGTTGTCCAGTCTTTGGAATTTCACCAAGCGCGGACATCTTAGCTTGAAAAAAGAGGGCGTTGCTGTCGCAGCGATGGTCCGAGACTTATTTATCAAGGTCGCGAGTGTTGAAAACCCGATCAGTTCTCTGTCTGGGGGGAATCAGCAAAAAGTCGTGATTGGCAAAGCATTGATGACCAACCCGAAGCTTCTTCTAATGGATGAGCCCAGTCGCGGCATCGATATTGGTGCCAAGGCAGAAGTCTTTCAGGAAATGCGTAAGTTGGCAGCCAAAGGGCTGGGCATCTTGTTTGTGACATCGGATCTAGAAGAGGTCATGTCACTTTCTGACCGAATATTGGTCATGTCCAAAGGGCGGGTCATTAAGGAATTTACCCAAGCTGACGCTTCAGAAGAGGAGATCGTTGCTGCTTCTGCTGTCGGTCATACAATTAAAAGCCATCAAACGGCTGAGAATAGGGAGGTGTTGCTATGACATCCATCGCATCGGCCAGAATGGCTCCGAAGCACAATAATCAGACATGGCTTCTGCTTTTGCTCAAGCTTAGAACATTCATTGCGCTGATTGTTGTTTTTGCGTTTTTTGCCTTCGCAGCGCCGAACTTTCTGAGCACGGCCAACTTCGTAATTATGTCTAAACATGTGGCGTTAAACGCATTTCTGGCGATTGGTATGACATTTGTCATCATTACCGGGGGGATTGACCTTTCGGTTGGGTCGATTGTCGGGTTGTGCGGTATGGTTGCGGGTTGGTTGATACTGCATGGGGTTGATCTTGGGATCGGCTACACACTGTATTTCAATATTTTTGAAATTATTGCCATCACGCTTCTGGTCGGCGTGTTGTTTGGTGCGGTGAACGGTGTCTTGATCACAAAACTTAATGTTGCTCCGTTCATTGCCACGCTGGGAACACTTTATGTCGCACGTGGGCTTGCTTTGCTGTCTTCTGACGGGGCGACATTCCCAAATTTGGTGGGCAACCCCGAATATGGATCTAACGGATTGAATGTCCTGGGGTCAGGGGCGGTCATGGGCATTCCCGTTTCGATCTGGATACTGATCGCGGTCGGGTGCGGAGCAGCATACATTGCTGGGCGCACACCGCTTGGGCGTCATATCTATGCGGTTGGTGGTAACGAACATGCCGCTGCCTTGTCTGGCGTGAAAGTTAATCGCGTCAAGATGTTCGTTTACATGTTTTCCGGGTTTTGTGCCGCGATTGTTGGTTTGGTGATTTCATCCCAGCTTGTGGCAGCACATCCGGCTACCGGTGAAACGTTTGAATTGAATGCGATTGCTGCAGCTGTTCTTGGTGGTACGTCTATGTCGGGCGGTCGGGGGCGCATTGCAGGCACGATCATTGGTGCATTTGTGATCGGCATTTTATCTGATGGGTTGGTGATGATGGGGGTCAGTTCATTCTGGCAGACCGTGATCAAGGGGCTTGTTATCATTGCTGCTGTTGTCGTCGATCAGGCACAGCAACGTCTGCAGGCACGGGTGGCTTTGCAACAACAAGCTGCACTCAGTACGCAGGAAGGATGATGCGGTATGTTTAAAGGTGCTTTGATTGGCTGCGGGTTCTTTGCCCAAAATCACTTGCATGCATGGCGCGATGTCAATGGGGCAGAAATCACCGCACTATGTGATCGTGACGAAAAACGTCTTGCCGAAACAGCACGTCGCTTTGGCATTAAAAACACATACATCGATGCGCAAGAGATGTTTGATACTGAAAAACTGGATTTCGTTGATATTGCAACCACGGTGGAGACGCATTTGCCACTGGTTAAGATGTCAGCGACAAAAGGTCTTCACATTATCTGTCAGAAGCCTTTTGCCGGTTCAACGGATGATGCATACAAGATGGTGCTAATGGCCAAAGAGGCTGGTGTCACCTTGATGGTGCATGAGAACTTCCGTTGGCAGTCAGCCATTCGTGCCGTAAAGGGTCACATTGCTAACGGTGCAATTGGTGACGTGTTCTGGGGACGGGTGAGCTTTCGTTCGGCCTATGATGTCTATGCGGGGCAGCCTTATCTGGCGACGGACGAGAAATTCATCATTCAGGACCTAGGGATCCACATTCTGGATATTGCACGGTTTCTGTTTGGCGATGTTAAATCGATCTCTGCCTCGACGAAGCGGGTCAACCCAAACATCCGTGCCGAGGATGTCGCAACCATGATGCTTAATCATCAAAATGGCATCACCAGTATCGTCGATTGTAGTTATGCAACACGCCTGCCTACGGAAAACTTCCCCGAAACCCTTCTTGAAATTGACGGCAGCAAGGGAACGCTTCGCTTAACTTCCGGGTATCAATTGCAACGTCACAACGATAAAGGAACGCAAAATTTCGATGTGGCACCGCCGCTTCTGCCATGGGCGGAACGGCCTTGGCATAATATTCAAGAAAGTGTTTTCAACATTGAACAGCATTTTGCAGATTGTCTTCGTGCCAATGAGCCCCCCGAAACCTCGGGGGCGGATAACCTGAGAACACTTGGTCTGGTCTATGCGGCTTATCAGTCCGCGCAAGCAGGCAAGAGGATCATTTTCGATCTGGAAGTGGATTGATGGAAAGATCAGCACAGCAATTAGAAAAGCTGTTTGACACAACGCGCCCAAAAAGTGACTGCCGTATACTGTCTGCTGGTCCTCTTGAGGTGCGGTTTGAAAACGGAAACCTGCGTTATGTCCATTACGAAGGGGTAGAGGTTCTCCGTGCGATTTCCTATGTGATAAGGGACCGTGATTGGGGAACGCTAGCGGTCAATATTGCGGATCTCGATATTCGTGAAACCGCAGATGAATTTGAGGTGTGCTACTCGGCAACCTGTCAAAATAACGGATCGGTTCTGGCTCTGAACGCAAAGATTTCTGGCGCCTCTGATGGGCGATTAAGTTTTGTGGTTGATGCCGTACCCGATCGTGATTTTGAAACGAACCGGTGTGGTTTCAACGTCCTTCATCCGATTGATGGTGTCGCAGGTAGTGCTGTTCGTGTTGAACACTGTAATGGCAAGATCATAGAAACAAACTTTCCAGACCTGATTGAACCTTGGCAACCGTTTAAATCCATTCGCGCCTTAACACACAAACCTTCTGACAGGCTGTTGGCGATTTGCCGGATGACGGGGGATGAGTTTGAAATGGAGGATCAGCGAAACTGGTCTGATGCCTCTTTCAAAACCTATGTTCGACCGATTGAACTTCCTTGGCCATATGTGATGTCTGGTGAGGAAAACTGCAGGCAGGCGGTAGAGCTTTCCATCATTGGGCAGGATGGAAATTCACATAAAACACCGAAAATGACGGCCAAGTCAGGATTAGATGCCCCCGTTCATATCGAATTGGCAGAGGTTTCCGGGAAGAAATTTCCGAAAGTTGGGCTGGTCGTAACCCCGGAAGAAATTACCGCAACAATTGCCTATTTGGGTCTGTTAAGTGATGTGGCTCCGCAGACATTGTTATGCCATTTCGACCCGACGGTTGGGCATGACAAAGAAAGTTTGCGGGCGTTTGGCAAGCTCCAAAGCCGTTTTGGTGCCATCTACGAACTGGAATATGTGGTTGCGGGTGATGGAAATCTTGAACAGGAGTTTCAGGAACTGCGTGATGGTCTTAACGGCGCAGTTTTTTGTCCCGACAGAATTTTGGTTTGTCCATCTCTTGACAGGCAATCAACCCCGCCGGGAAGTGAATGGCCGGAATGTCCCCCGCTTTCTGATATCTACAATACAGCGCTAACTATATTTCCTGAGATAACGCTCGGCGGCGGCATGTTCAGTTATTTCACGGAACTGAACCGTAAACGACCGCCTATGGAAATGCTCGATTTTGTCACGCATGCAACCAATCCAATTGTGCATGCTGCTGATGACGAAAGCGTGATGGAAACCTTGGAAACCTTGCCGCATATATTCCGCTCTGCCCGTGCGATTATTGGCGCGAACAAAGAATATTGTCTTGGACCGACGACAATTGCGATGCGACAAAATCCATATGGTTCACGGACATTTCCCAATCCTGATGGGGATCGGATCTGCATGGCGCATGACGATCCTCGGCACAGGGCAGTATTCGGTGCTGCTTGGACGATCGGTTACGGTATGCGTGTTAGCGATGCAGATGTTTCGCGGTGGGTGCCAACCGGTATTGTTGGGCCGCGTGGAATTATTGACCAATCTGGAGAAGGCCTTTGGCCGGTGGGGCTGGTTGTGCGGGACATGTGTGCGATGGCTGGTCGTCCGATAATAACCTGTCGAATTGATGCTCCACGCGCGGTTGCTGCGATAGGTGTGCAAGAGGGAGAAATCATTAGAATGCTGATTGCAAACCTTACAGGTCACAGAATGACTGTTTCGGTAGGTTGTCTGGGACTTGTGGAGGAATTGGACGCATATGGTTTCACGCGTTTGGATGTGCCCGCGTCTAAGGTTCTCAATTGAATGAACATCATATAAAAGGTTCGCAGCCCTTGGGCTGAGTTGTAAATGCTGTGAAGGATGCGAAAGCACTCTCGGATGGAAAATTGGAAAGATACTGGCGAAGACAAAAAGATCGTGCGTCGCAAGCTTTCAGATCAGGTTCTTGAGCGACTGCGTGAAATGATTGTTCGTGGGGAACTGGGGCCAGGCGATTTGATGCCCTCGGAACGGACATTAATGGAACGTTTTGGTGTTGGTCGCCCGGCTGTTCGTGAAGCAATGCAATCTATGAACACGCTTGGTCTTATCAGTATTTCTCATGGCGAGCGCGCTCGGGTCAGCGAGCTTTCGGCAGATCTTATGTTCCGTCAGATGGATATGGTTGCACGGATGTTGCTGTCAGCTTCACCCGATAATCTTGAGCACCTCAAAGAAGCGCGACGGTTGTTTGAGGTGGGCATGGTACGTATCGCCTCTCAAAATGCCACATCAGGTGACATTGTTGAACTCAACGAACTTATCGAAGCCCAACGTGAGCAGCTTGGTGACCCCGCTGCTTTTATTAAGGGTGACATGGCGTTCCACATCAAGATTTCCAGCATGTCGGGAAATCCAATCTTCCAGGCCGTTAGCGAGGCTATGTTGAACTGGGTCTTTAACTACCATACTGATTTACTAATATGGTCAGGTCAGGAGGATGTGACCCTAGGCGAGCATCAAGAGATCGTTAAGTGCATTGAAGCGAAAAATGCCGATCAAGCGGCCCAAGAGATGCAGTCACACTTAAACCGTTCAAGCGGCTTTTATCGCCATCGAGAAGGATGAGCTTTCACTTTCCTAAACGTTAATGCGGAGCAAGAGCGTTTGTAAGTGAAATGTCACCTTTTCTGTCAGTTCAGCCGTTATTTGTCAGCTCATGTGTCAATCCATGTCAACTTATCTGGCAATCGGAAATGCTAAGTAGCTGCTCTTGCGAAATGTTGAATGTCAGCCTTTATGGCATGTGACACCGAACAACGCATTAAGCACAATTTGAATGATATTGGGGCTGCCTCTAGATGTGGACCCTCAATAGGTTGTCCCGGTTTATTCCGAGGCGACCGATAGGTGTCAGGTCTTTTATCCCACCGTGGGGTCTGTGCCAATTATAGAGATGAACCCAAAGATGAAGGTCTTTTGCGCGTTGATCCGATGACTGGTAGGGCCGGGCATAGGCCCATTCACGCAAAGCCGTCTGAATGAAGCGTTCAGCCTTTCCGTTTGTTTGAGGGGTATAGGGTTTTGTCCGCAGGTGTTTGATCCCGAGCTGTTTGCAGGCTTTTGCGAAGGCCATTGATGTATAACAGGGTCCGTTATCGGTCATGATCCCTGTCACCCTGACACCGAGGCTTTGATAATAGGCGACGGCGGCCTTGAGATGAGCGATGGCACTATCGGCCTTTTCATCGGGATGGATCTGGCAAAACGACAGGCGTGAATGATCGTCGATGGCGACATGGACATATTCCCAGCCATAGCCACCCTGCTTGCGTGAGCGTGGGTTCGACTGACCGGTGCGCTCCCCCGTAACGCGGTGACCGGGCTGCTCGAAGCGCCCGAGTTTCTTGATGTCGAGATGGATGATTTCGCCGGGGCTTTCGCGTTCGTAACGATGTATCGGCTCGGCAGGGGCAAGGTCTTTGAGGCGGGATAGTCCTGCGCGTTTCAGGACACGGCTCACGGTTGCTGGTGAGACATTGGTTTCCCGGGCGATATGCTTACCAGTCCAGCGACGTCGGCGCAGGGCGATGATACGGTCGATGGTCTCAGGTACTGTCGGGTTGTGCAGTTTCCTGGGGCGTGAGGAGCGGTCCTGTAACCCTGCCAGGCCTTCAAGCTGGATAGCGCGTCCGCCACTTGCGCGCGGTGCGCGGGCACACCCCTGCGAGTGCTACCGCACTCTCCGGGCTGTGCCCGCCCTTCATCAGACGGACCAAACGTTCTCGACCTATCGGTGTTAAACGGGCATTCTTGTGCATGTTCATTCGGGCTGGCCTCCAAGGATGGTTGAAGCTTGGTAACTCCAGTCTCCTCGGTCTGGCCCGAATGGACAACCTGTTGAAAGTTCACATCTAGAGCGTTTCACACCTTATCAGAATTGATAGGGAATTCCCAAAGTAGTTGAGTTGTGATTTAAGATGGATGCTGGGTGAGGAGGCCAGCATCCATGACCCGACCTTATTCGAATGATCTTCGTGACCGTGTTGTCGCGGCAGTTCAGGCAGGAGAGAGCTGCCGGGCGGTCGCCGCTCGTTTTGAAGTCGCAGTTTCATCTGTGGTGAAATGGCATCAACGTTATCGCTCTACAGGGAGTGTTGCGCCGGGAAAAATGGGCGGTCATCGCAAACGTGTGCTGGTTGAATATCGAGATTTCATCCATGAGCAGATCAAGCAAATACCTTATCTGACACTCCATGGTATGAAGGATCTTCTTGAGGACCGGGGCGTGGTTGTCTCGCATCAGGCGGTATGGCGCTTTCTCAGGGATGAGGGGTTACGCTTCAAAAAAAACTCTGTTCGCTATTGAGCAGGCTCGGGCGGGCGTTGCCCGCCAGCGCCGACGCTGGAAATCCTGGCAAGGCAGGATTGATCCCGAGCGACTGGTGTTCATTGATGAAACCTGGATCAAAACCAATATGGCTCCGATCCGGGGCTGGGGCATGAAAGGGTAGCGACTTGTTGGCTATGCACCACATGGGCATTGGCGCACGATGACCTTCATTGCCGCCTTGCGCCATGACCAGCTGACAGCCCCATGCGTCTTTGACGGTCCGATCAATGGGACCAGCTTCCTTGCTTACGTAAAACAGCAACTGGTTCGGGTTCTGCGTTCCGGTGATATCGTTATCATGGACAATCTCGGTAGCCACAAATCCCGAGCCGTGCGTGACGCCATCAAGTCAGTCGACGCCCGTGCGTGGTTCCTCCCGCCCTATAGTCCAGACCTTAACCCGATTGAACAGGCGTTCTCAAAGGTCAAGCACTGGATGCGAACCGCTCAAAAACGAAACCTTGAAGAAACATGGCGTCACGTTGGCCATATTGCAGGTACATTCTCGCCGGACGAATGCGCACGTTATTTCACAAATGCCGGATATCGTTCCGTTAAAACGTGAAGGAGTTTAGGGTCTGGACTTAATTGGCCCAACATCTGATTGCAAAAATCCGGACCATATTAAGGAAGTTTTCTGCGGACTTTTCGTATCGGATGGTCAGCCGCCTCATATCCTTCATACGGCAGAAGAAACGCTCAACAAGATTGCGTTTGGCGTAAAGACCCGCGTCATGAGGGATAGGCTTTCTGGCATTTGCCTTGGCGGGGATCACCGGCAAGGCACCTTCATCCTCTATCTCCCGACGGATACGTGCACTGCCATAGGCCTTGTCGGCGACAATGGCCAATGGTGGTTTTGACCAATTCAGGAAGCAGTCGATCATCTTACTGTCATGGAGTTGTCCGCCACTGATCGCAAGACGCAACGGGCGACCGAGTGCATCTACAGCGGCGTGAACTTTACTTGTCCTGCCGCCGCGTGAGCGTCCAATACCCTCTGCCAGTTCCCATTTTTTGACCCAGCCGCTGCGCGGTGAGCCTTCACAATCGAACTGTCGATAAAGACAAGGGCATCTTCATATTCTGATGCCAGTGCCTCGAATATCTCGCGCCATATACCGCGTTCTCCCCAACGGACATAACGATTATAGACTGTTGTAGGCGGGCCATATCTTCCCGGAAGATCCCGCCAGGGTGCACCGGTTCGAAGAATGTAGAAAATGCCATTGAGAACGGTCCTGTCGTCGCGACGCTTCGGTCCCCGACCGTCAACCGCAAGAAGAGGAGCAATGATTGCCCATTCTTTATCGCTCAAATCAAATCGTGCCATGTGATAACTCCCTTTCCCAAAGGGTGAATCACATTTCGACTATAAATTTCAAGCGTTCCAATTGGGTTCAGACCCTAGTAAAGCGCATTCTCGCTAAGGTTATCGTCTAGCCGGAAGGTCTCGATTGCTTTTGTTGCAGCTGCCTCCATAAAACGCGCATCAGAACCGATCGTAACCAGATCGATACCAGCCTTAGCCATTCGGCGGGCATAGTCAGCAGAACCGCAATGTAATCCGACGATCTTGCCTGCCGCTTGTGTTTGAGTTCTTATTTTATCAATGATCGCTAGAAGTTCGGGCTCCTCCCGGTCGAAAGCGGGAGAATATCCATATGAGAATGAAAGATCTGCCGGTCCAATATAGATGCCGGTAAGCTCCTCGACCGAAAGGATTTCATCAAGGTTTTCAACCGCTTTTCGTGTCTCGACCATGGCAAAAGACGCAATTGTGTCATCAACAGTTGCCGCATAGTCACCTTGGCAGGTAAAGCGTGCCCGAATAGGCCCGAAACTGCGGCCACCGCTTGGCGGGTAACGACAAGCGGACACAAGGCGTTTGGCATCATGTGCATTCTCTATCATCGGAACGATAATACCGTATGCCCCCGCATCGAGGGCCCTCATAATAGATGCCTCATCCAGCCAAGCGACCCGAACCAGCGGAGTTTTGTTCGATTTTTCCAAAATTGGAAAAATATATAAAAGATCCGAATAGTCCGCCGTCCCATGCTGTAAATCAACAGTGACAGTATCCCAGTCCAGAGATGCCATCACCTCTGCTGCCAAGGGCGACGGAATAGCAATCCATCCATTCAGGACAGTTTGCCCGGTAGCGGTATTCTGGCGCAATTTCGTGTTTTTAAGCATTTTTACCGTGCCATCATGTGGGTGAGCTTTGTGTTCTGGTAGTCATGAATAGCATCTGCCCCCCCTTCACGTCCCATCCCAGAATGATCAACACCACCAAATGGGGCTTCAGCATGGGCAACAAGAAAGGTGTTTATGCCAACCATACCGGCATGGAGTTTCCGTGAAAGGGTTTGGGCCCGCTCCTGATTGTTGGTAAATGCATAAGCAGCCAAGCCGAATGGTGTGGAGTTCGCCCTTGCAATCGCATCTTCAAGATTATCAAAACTTGTGACCGACGCAACGGGGCCAAACGGCTCTTCCGACATAATGATCGCCTGGTCATCCACATCCGCAAGAATTGTCGGTTCGAAAAACCACCCGGAATTGCGCTCTGCTGGGCGTTTGCCCCCACTGACAACCCGTGCGCCGCGGTCCGTCGCATCCTTGATCAGACGTTCAACCTTTTCGCGCCCACTTGCCAATGTTAAAGGTCCCATCGTCGCCGATGGGTTTTGGCTATCTCCGACAACTAGAGTTTGCGCTTCGGACTTCATTTTATCAAGAAAACGGTCCAGAATGTCCGCTTGGACATAAAACCGGTTCGGGGCGATGCAAACCTGTCCTGCATTCCGGAACTTGAAGGCAGCGCACTGTGTTGCCGCATAATCGACGTCAGTGTCGGAACAAACGATTACGGGGCCATGTCCCCCCAATTCCATCGAAACCCGTTTGACGGTTTTGGCGGCTTCAGACATCAAATGTATTCCAACGCCCGTAGATCCCGTCAAAGAGATTTTCCGGACATCGTTGCTTTCCATAATAACAGGGCTGATTTCGGAAGCGTCTCCAAGTAAAAGCTGAACGACGCCAGCGGGAACACCACCAGCAACGCATGCCTCGGCGATCAAGGTTGATGTCATCGGAACCTGTTCTGATGGGCGCATCAGGATTACACAACCAGCCGCCAGCGCCGGCGCGATTTTCCGGATCGGCAGGTTTACCGGGAAATTCCAAGCGGTAAATGCAGCACAAATACCAACCGGTTCCGGATCTATCAGCAAGCGCCCGCCTTGTCTTGAGGGTATCGTCTTGCCAAACAGTCTTTCTGCTTCGCCAGCAAACCATTCAAGCTGCTCAATCGCGGCACCAACCTCCCCGCCGCATTGAGCGTATGGGCGCCCGATTTCCAAAGACATCGCCTGAGCTATTTGATCGGTACGCGTACGTATTTCTTCTGCAATGTTCCGAAGAATGCGTGCTCTTTCCCATCCATGAACGGCAGACCAAGTTTTCTGAGCCTCTCGAGCATAGGAAAGGGCTTCGACAACGTCTTCTGCTCCACAGGCTGGCTGGTTCCACAATGTCTTTTCGGTGCAGGGGTTGAGAACCGCAATAGAGCCTGCGCGACCTTCGTTCCGAAACTCACCACCGATGAGTATTTTTGGTTGCATTCCAGTCATATCGCACCTCTAGAATAAAGTGTACTGGACACAGCGACGGCCGCTCCATACTTGGTTTTCAGAAAGTCAAAAATTGGCCACGGTTCACATGCACTATATGTTCTGTGTAGCTACTGCTGTCTTAAGGCGTCTCAATACTCCAATCCCTGAGGTCACCTTACCGACCCTTGCAGATATTGTTCTTCAATCATTGAGACGCCGTAACTCCCCCGTCTACATATACAATCTGGCCTGTCATATAACTGCCTGCCGGGGCTGCGAACGCAATGACCTGTCCTGCTACTTCCAAAGGTTCGCCAATCCGGCCCAGAGGATTGCGTTCAAGAATGAATTCACGGAACTCGGGCCTGTCGAGGTGCGGTTTGATACGATCAGATTGAATAAAGGTCGGCGCGACGCCGTTCACTGTTATGCCATAGGGGGCCAATTCCATCGCATGCTGTTTAACCAACATGACCAAAGCCCCCTTTGTCGCGCAATAAGCTGAATAACCGCGTCCGCGCAGGGCGAGTTGAGACCTAACCGATAGCAGATGAATTTGACGTCCGCCCTTCGCGCGCCGGATTTGATCTTTGGCAACAGCTTGGGCAAGGAACATCGCAGAGCGCAAATTCGTCTGATACATTTCATCAAAAGTATCTTCGGTGACTTCCAGCAGGGATTGTTCACGTTGAATACCAACACAATTGATCAGCACATCAACCCCGCCCATAAGATCAATGGCGTTTTCTACACATTGGGTAATAGAATCTGTGTTACATGCATCGACCTGAAGGCCATGGGCATTTCCACCATCGGCATTAATCCGCTTGGCCAGACTTTCCGCTTTGGCGTGATTTGGGCCGGCGATCGATACTTTCGCGCCCAACTGGCCCATAGCAACTGCGATAGCCTCGCCGATCGCGCCATAACCGCCGGGGATAAGAACGCGCTGTCCGGCGACATCGAAAAGACGCTTGATCTGGCCCGGATCAATCTTGGGTGTCATGCTAGCCGTTTCTTGGGTCATTCTTGGATCTCCACGCCGGCAATGCGATACACACTTTCCATCAGTCGCAACGTTTCCAGATTATCCAGTCTATCTGTCTCAAAGGGACTATCATCGGCAAGGCTGCGCAAGAAATGCGTTATGACGGTATCGAAGCATTCCTGATAGCGGCCCAAAAGGTTGACTTCTTCCAATGAGTCTTCCTCCCCAACCAGATAAACACGGTTCATTTCCATCATGATTGTGCCGGTTGTTCCGATGATCTCAAGACGGTCACCATGCAAGGGCGGGTAGCCCGGCGCGACGAGGCATCCGTCGGCTGTAACGATCAAGCCATTATCCCCTGTCAGAAGAATTGCTGCGGTGTCTTCTCCGGGCAACCCTTCGGCCAATGTTCCTAAACGGGCTCCGACGACACGAAGGGGACCACACAAACAGCGCAAGACATCAAGATGATGGATCATTGTTTCAAAAACGAGGTTCCGACGAAACGTCGTCAAATACGGTTGGCGCTCGATCAAAAACGGCACAGTTCCATCGCGTGGACAAAGACCTGACCCGCGACAGGAAATGGCGGCATGCCGTATCTCACCGATCCGACCTTCTTTGATCCACTTGCGTACAGTCATATAGTGCGGGCGAAAGCGATAATTTTCGTGAACCATGAAACGAACACGAGTTCCTACATCATCAATCAACCGTTCTGCTTCCCTGACTGTCGCAGTCAAAGGTTTCTGGCACATGATGTGCTTACCGTGATCGGCAGCCATGCGTGCGATCGGGGCATGGGCATCGACCGAGGCTGTAATATCAACAACATCAAAGCCGCTATCGGCGAACATAAGTGCGGCATCTTCGTATATACGCTTCACCCCGAATTCATCAGCGCGTGATTTTGCCTTGCCACGGTCAGGATCACAAACAGCGACAATATCAGCTCCAGCCGATTGCCAGGCCCGCAAATGATACAAACTGATCAAACCACAGCCAGCGACTGCAACACGCAGTGGATTACCCATGTTTGCCCCCGAAATTGCCATAGCCATAATACCAGATACTGGCACCAGATTTTGATGTTCGAAGAGTGTGCAACGCGTGGGCTGGAATCAGAACAAGATCCCCGGCATGGCAGGTCGCGCATTGATCACCAACTTCGATCTCCACGATCCCCTTCGCTACAACTACAAATTCGTCTGTATCATGCACAAAATCAGCCCACACCTGTCCAGGGTGGTCGTGAAACTCGCCAAAACTGAAGTCGTGAAATTCTAGTCGAACTTCCTGTACTGCAACCGGCAACGAATAGGCCCCTTTTTTAAACACACTATTCATGCCTGACGATCCGTCAGCAAGTCACCAAGATAGGCCCGTGCTGGCGCGTGCCCCAGCAGTTCTGCATAATCTTTGAGAGGACAGACCGAACCATCCTTGATGAAGATGAAGCTTTCGCAAATCTCTTGAAGAATTTCCAAGTGGAACAGTTCATTGGGATGGACACATAGAAATACCAGCCGCCCGTCGTCACGAAGTTTCCGAAAGAAATCAAGCATGAACCCGATATATCCATCCTGGGTATTAAACTGCGGTTCATCAAAGAGATGCACAATCGGATAATCGGAACCCGCCGGATCCAACAACATATCAGGGACAAAGGATCTAAAATGCCGCACCTGATAGGACTGGTGATAATGAATAGCCAGCCTGTCTCGCTGATCTGTTCGCACCTTGTGAATATTGCGCCCCATGACCCGTATTTCGCCCGACGACGGTGTGTTGGACCCTGTGATCAATTCAAAAAGAGTTGTCTTTCCGGACCCGTTCGGCCCCATCATCCCGACAATTTCAGGACCTTCAACCTTGAAATCCGCAGCCAGTCGGAACGTTGGTGTTCGATCAAAACGGCCTTTTGTGTAAGTTTTTTCAAGCTTACTAACTTCCAACATTGCGCTCATGATTTACATTCCAATAAGGCGCCGGCGGAGCGGCGCGTTTTCTAGAAGTTCGAATGCCTGTCCCTCATGAACAATCTGGCCGCGGTCCATTACGTAAACGCGATCAGATACTTCAAGGGCAGCCAAAGCGTTTTGTTCGACAATCAAACTCGATATTCCCTGATCTTTGAGATAAAGAACCGTTTTCATGACGTCCTGGACAACCTTGGGCGCCAAGCCTTGGCTTGGTTCATCAAACAAAACAATTCCAGGAGCCCCAAGCAAAGCACGACTGATGGCAACCATCTGCAACTCTCCACCGGACATATTTTCACACTCCCGCAGGAGCAGATGCTCTAGTGCCGAAAAAATTCCGCAGGCTTCTGCTTCGGACCAGCTCCGGAACCGGGTGGTGCGTTTTCCCAAAGACAGATTTCTTTTACCCGTCAATGTGGGGAAAACCCGTCGATCATCTGGAACCCAACTTATGCCTAGTCGCGAGATCTGGTGCGTCGGCAGTGTGGTGATGGTCGTGCCATCAAAATGAATGGATCCCCGGCTGGGTGGCGAAAGCCCAAGGATAGAACGAATAGTCGTTGTTTTACCTGCTCCATTTGCCCCAAGAAGTGCCACCACTTCTTTTTCACCGACATTCAGAGATGTCCCGAAAAGGACCTGAGTTTCGCCGTAGTAAGTGTCAATACTGTCGACCTGCAACATCATGCGACATCCCCTAGGGCAGAACGTGCGACCCACTTGTTATTCTGAAGAGAGGCCGGCGTATCTTCGGCAATTATCTGCCCCCAATGGATAACAGAGATACGGTCAGCGAGGCTAAACAGGAAACGCATGTCATGTTCAATCAGAACAATCGTGTAGTTCTTACGCAACTTTTGCACCAAGACAGCCAAGTCTTGTGTAGCTTCCGCACCCAGCCCGGATGTCGGTTCATCGAGAAACAGAATTTTCGGGCTTGCCGCAAGTGCAACCGCAATCTCAAGCGCCCTTCGACTGCCGTATGACAAGGAAGTCGCCTTGTCCCAAGCATACCCCACCAGCCCGACTTGATCCAAAACAGCGAGACCTTTGTCGATCAGAGACGTGTAGCCAAGCACACTTTTGGAGCAATTAAAACTCTGCTCACGGAACTCCGGTAGGGCCAGCAGGACATTTTCAATGACAACTGTCTCGTCAAATAGATTCATAATCTGAAACGAACGCGAAATACCAAGACGCGCAATCAGATGGGGTTTCATCCCAGAAATATCTTGCCCGTCAAAAGAAATGATTCCGCGGTCCGGTGCGTGATGCCCTGTCAGAACATGAAAGCATGTTGTCTTTCCTGCGCCGTTTGGCCCCATGATTCCGTGAACGCTACCCTCTTCGACAGTTAAGGATACGTTTTCAAGTACGACGCGCGGTCCAAAACGCTTATGAAGATTCTCAGCCTTGAAAAACGCCATATCAAATGCCCCCTTCCCGCACAGATGATCGCAGCAAAGATGCCTTTCGATGTAAACGATGATGCAGACTATGGAACAGACCGGCCAAGCCTTCGGGCCGCAACATCACCATGGTGACGAACATCAACCCAAACCAAAGGAGCCATGTTTCGGTAATACCACCAATGATGTCCCGGGCAATGAAGTAAAGTAAGACCCCTAACACAGGGCCCCAGAAACTTACGATACCGCCACCAATCAAAACCATCATCACAATAAGTCCCGATTGATGCAGGCTCATCACATCCGGATAGGCACTTTCCTGCGCCATGGCGAAAAGACCGCCAGCCAAACCGGCAAACGCGGTTGATGCCGTAAAGGTAAGCCATTTTATGCGCCAGACATCGTAACCAACAAAACGCGCACGTGTTTCGTTCTGACGGATCGCTTGCAAAACCCGGCCATAAGGTGCATTCACCAGCCGCCAAAGAACCATGGTAACAAGGGCAAGAACAATCGAGACGAACCAATACAGGTTCACATTGTCAGCCAGACTGATATGTATGTTGCCAAGTGTGAGGTCGGGTCGAGGAATTCCAAGAAGGCCATCCTCGCCGCCGGTTATGTTATGCAGTTTTATGGACGCAAACCAGAACACCTGACCAAATGCGATGGTCATAAGCGCATAGTAGATGCCACGCCGGTGAGACAGGAACAATCCAACAATGGCGCCGGCTACCGTCGCCGCAGCCACAGCCGCAGCCAATCCCCCCCAAAGGCTTATCCCAACCTCTTTTTGGAACAAACCGAACGCAAAGGCACCAATCCCCAAATAAGCTCCATGTCCAAAAGAATGAAGCCCGATATATCCAAATAGCAGATTGAAAGCGAGCGCAAACAAAATCCAGATCGCAACCTCAATACCAAGATACTGATACAGGCCAATTGGCTCCAACCAAAATGGGGCCGTAAATAGCGCTAAAAAGAAAATTCCCATGGCTGGCGTAAAAGGTGACCCTCCGCGCGCAGGAATGTCAGACAGCGAAATCATTGTTTCAATTCTCCAGGGCACTTTTGCGGCCCATCAATCCACGCGACCGCACACCTATAACGACAATAAGCAGGATATACATCGACATCATGGACCAGGCCGGGACATAAGCTCCCGTAACCCCAACAGACAAGCCGACCAGAAGTGCGCCAAGGACGGCGCCCCAAAAACTGCCTATACCGCCGATGACAATGATGAGAAATGCGGGAATGACGACATCAATACCGATGTGCGGACGCAATCCCCAAATTGGCACAAGGATCACACCAGCAAGCCCCGCCATCGCCGCACCAAATCCGAAAACAAGCAATCGCAGGCGAGACAAATCGTAGCCCAATGCCCGGACCATCTCGCTATCATGCGTGCCAGCTTTGATAATCGCCCCATAAGGCGTTCGCTCAAGAAACAGCCAAACGCCAACAATCGAGATCAGGGCAAAAAGGGCTGCAAAGAACTTGTATTTCGAGAAAATTAGCCCCCCCATCAGGAAGGCACCGTTAATTGACTGAGGAACCGTTAAACTTTGCTCCCCCGTGCCCCACGCCAACCGAATAAGTTCCTCAATGACAAGAGCAGCCCCAAAGGTCAGCAAAAGCCCGTAAAGTGGCGTTTTCCCGTAGGTTGGGCGCAGGCACAATTCGATCACCATGCCAGCTGCCGCTGCAAAAAGCGGCCCAAGGATCAGTCCGGCAACATAGCGAACAGCAATCGGCTGTGCCAACCACCATTGGCCAAACCCGCTTGATGAGAACCAGTCGGCACCGATGGTCGCCAATGCAAAGTAAGCCCCCAGCGCAAAAAAACTGCCATGGGCGAGGTTAATAACCTCCATCACACCAATGATCAGAGTGAAACCCAATGCAATCAGCGCGAACAACAATCCGAGCGTCAATCCGTTGACGATATGTGGAACTATTTCAATCATAACCGTTTCTTGCAGAAGAACGTTTCCATACCACCGATGAAGATGGCCATAAGACTGACCAGCACTGCTAATGTACTGATCAGTCCGGGCTTGGAAGATTTACGCGTCAAACGTCGGCGTTTCGTCGTAACTTTCTAACTTACAGCTCGACTGGCTCATGTCATCACGAACATCATCGGGGGTCGATTGCGCTAAAATATTGTACATATCGTCCCCGTTTTTCGGAGCATTATTCGCAGTTGCAAGATAAACAGTCTGTTGCACCTGATGCGTATTCGGATCAATTACCGCATCAAAATGCTGCATACGATCACGGGCTGACATGACATGACCTTCGAGTTCCCGGATCACAGCGATATTGTTCGTTGTGTCAGCACGTTCGATTGCTGCAAGCAATTCCTTGGTCGCCATGTATCCATTGTAGAAAACGTTCCCGGGAACTTTCATCTCTGTGTCTGGATACATTGCCTGATAACGTCCAACGAACTCGCTGACACCAGGTAGAGATTGATCAAGACCGTGATACCAGGTCGTTCCAAACACCCCGAAAAGGTTCTCGATCGGAAGACCGTAAACATCGGGCCAATCTTGCTGGTTATTAATCCATGCTGGCGAAGATCCCATTCCCAACTGAATCACCTGTTGGCGCAAGGCAATCTGATCATCGCCGCCGATGGCTGCAGCTACCACATCGGGCTTGGCTTGCTGAATAGAAAGAAGTGCCGCACTGAAATCGCGGGTCCCTTGCGGGACAAGTATTTCATCTGTGACTTCCCCTCCATATTCTTCTAAAAGACGGCGCGTGGACTTCGCCGTATCATGCCCCCAAACATAATCATTGGTGAGCAGCATGAACTTTCCGCCATAAGCCTTGATCGAGTTCTTGATCGCAGCTTTGGCGAAGTTCGTCCCGTTGCCATCCCAAACGAATTTGACACGATGGCAGTTCTCACCACTTTCGGTCGGGGATGACGAATTCGTATTCATGTAGATAACACCATAGCGCTGAGCAACTTGGCTGATTGCATTGGCAACACCGGAACTGACTGCACCGATAAGGAATCCACAATCTTCGCGGGTAATCAGACGCTCGGCGACGCGGCTTCCCGTCGCAGGCGTGGTTTCCGTATCAATGTGCTGAAATTCAATTTTGCGCCCAAGAACGCCACCACGCTCATTCGCCTCAGCAATCGCCATCATCATTCCACGGCGATCACTCGCACCGGAATTTGCGTATTGACCGCTGGCATCAGACGTTATGCCAATGCGAATTGGCTTGTCACTTGCCTGGGCCCAAACCCGATTATACTTCCAGGGACCAAAGACAGTTGCGGCCCCTCCCGCCGCGACTGAACACATTAGAGAACGACGAGTTAGCTTAAAGTTAGACATGATTTTCCTCCCTGTGATGCCCTATTCGACAAGGGCCTGTCAGGCTTACTGATCCTCTTTATGGGATCGATTTGAAAACCTTATCACGAGAATAGAAAGAATTTTCTAAAACCGTCAAGAAATTTTTTTCCATTCAATAGAAAATTTGTTATACATCGACTTATGGACAGAAAAATTACAGCCCCAAAAACTACGGAACCCATGAATTTTGATGCTCTGCGGCAACGAATTCGCGAACGATTCCCGGACCTGAGCCCGCACCTCCAACGCATTGCACGCGCCTCGCTCGAGGAACCAAACAAATTTGCTTTAAACACAACCCCTGTGATCGCCTTATCACTTGGGGTACAGCCTTCAACGCTGATTAGGTTTGCAAAAGAGTTTGGTTTTACAGGCTTCACAAGCCTTCAGAAGGTGTTTCGTCAGAGGCTGATTGAGGGAGATCCGAATGTACGCGATCAAGTGCTTGAGCAAGACAAGTCAACCCCTACGCCAGACCTTCAGACCGTGCTGCTAAACTGCGCGAATGAGCATATTCGTGCTCTAGAGCACATGACAGCAAACTGTGACCTAGATGCTTTAAACACCGCCATTCAGTATTT
Organism: Thalassospira sp. Z349TD_5; assembly: GCF_056173045.1. Lineage (NCBI taxonomy): Bacteria > Pseudomonadati > Pseudomonadota > Alphaproteobacteria > Rhodospirillales > Thalassospiraceae > Thalassospira > Thalassospira sp. Z349TD_5. The sequence goes on along the minus strand of NZ_CM149654.1, from coordinate 1,365,288 downwards.
GCGCAATGCCAATCACATCTATATCGCAGGCCTTCGCCGTTCTAGGCCAATCGCCGAATATTTCCACTACGGCCTATTAAGAGGCGAGAGAGCATGCACAATGCTTGATTTCTCTGGGGGCATGGCAGGCCCACAGATTGCAACGATTGGCCTTGATGACGTCTTGTTTGCAATTGGCTTCACACCGTACTCAAAACCAGTCTTAGACGTCGTTCTAGACGCCCATGTATCTGGCCGTCGCGTGGTGGCATTAACCGACAGTCCTGAAAGCCCACTTGCCAAATATGC
>NZ_CM149654.1:192500-1357500 GCF_056173045.1 Thalassospira sp. Z349TD_5 | reverse complement strand
GCGCGAAGACACATATAGGTTTCACTTTTATGACCCGCAAGAGGGGGCATCTTAAGAAGTTTTGTCCCAGCCCGATTGTAACCATATTCTTTTGGGCGTTTAAAGGGCTAAGATGTTCGCGCGGCACCGTTAAATACCGAGAATCAGGTTACGCCAGAAAATCAAAACAGATCAAAAATACCCGAAATTCCATTATGAGGCCCCATGCCCCACAGCAAAGCCAACCTTGATTCGCCCCGATCAAACGCCCTGCCCGGTCAAAGTACCCCGATTGAGGTGATTGATATGCATACCGGCGGCGAGCCGTTGCGGATTATCACATCGGGATACCCCGCCATTCCGGGCGACGACATTCTGGCCAAGCGGCGTTATGCCCGCGACCATCTTGATCATTTGCGCCGTTTTTTGATGTTTGAACCGCGCGGGCATGCCGACATGTATGGGGCGATACTGGTTGAACCGAGCCTGCCGGGTGCAGATATGGCCGTGCTGTTCATTCATAATGAAGGCTATTCGACCATGTGCGGGCACGCGATCATCGCCCTTGGCCGCTATGCGGTTGATTATGGCCTGGTCAAAGTGGTCGAGCCGGTCACGCACGTGAATATCGAATGCCCATGTGGCATGGTGCGGGCCGAGGTCGAAGTCACCAATGGACAAAGCCGCAGGGTACGGTTTTCATCCGTGCCATCCTTTTTGTTTGCCCGCGACCTTGCGCTGACCCTGGAAGATGGACGCAGCTTTAAAACCGACATTGGATATGGCGGTGCGTTCTACGCCATTCTTGATGCCGGGCAATTCGGCCTGCCGATCAGCTCATCGGTCACAAACAAGCTGACGCAGCTTGCCGAGGAAGTGTGTTTGGCGGTGAGGAAAGCCATCCCGCTTTCCCACCCCGATCATGATGATCTGGCGTTTTTATATGGCGCGATCTTGACCGATGGCAAAGACGCATTTGGCGACACACCGACGCGCAATATATGTGTATTTGCCGACAGTCAGGTTGACCGCAGTCCGACCGGATCAGGTGTCAGCGCCCGGCTTGCCATTCAACACGGCAAGGGTCTGATCAAAACCGGCCAATCGCGCCGGTTCGAGAGCATTGTCGGATCGGGTTTTGAGGGGGCGGTCACCAGCACAACCACCTGCGGGCCGCACCCGGCCGTCATCGCGTCGGTCAAGGGGGTGGCCCATTATAGTGGTAAGGCCAGTTTTTGGTTTGAAGACAATGATGATGTCGGACGGGGATTTATGCTGCGCTAATGCAGGGCGGTTTGGGCCACCGCGGTCTTTAAAATCGCCTCGCCGTCCCTACTGACGGGCGTTGCGCAGGCAATCCATCAGGCTGTTGGCGGAATTTTCAATATGGTCAGCCAGAAGACCCACCGCCTCGTCAACGTTTCCGGCTTTGCAGGCTTCGAAAATCTGATGGTGTTCGCGCTCCGCCCGGTCGGTTTCCCCCGAAAGCGCCAGTTGCGCCTGTGCAAAGCGGACCGTGTTGTTGCCAATCATGCGGATGATTTCAAGCGTCTTGGGACGGTTTGACGCCCGATACAGCCGGTCATGGAATTCGCGGTTAAGCTCCCCCCATTTCGACACATCGCCAGACCGGAAAGCTTCGTCATAGACCATCAGGATATCTTCGACCGACTTTAAATCCGCCGGTGTCATGCGCGGTATAGCATGACGGAGCAATTCGCATTCGAGCAATTTGCGGACTTCAAACAATTCTTCGATTTCATCAAGCGACAGCTGGGCGACAATCGCCCCCTTATGGGGCTGAAACGAGACCAATCCTTCGGCGTCAAGGCGCTGAAGCGCTTCGCGGACCGGAATGCGCGACACATTATATTCACCGGCGATCGCATCCTGACGCAACTGGAAGCCCGCAGGGAAATCACCCGATAAAATGCGGGCCCTGAGGTCTTCGGTAACCTGATCGGTAATGGTGCGGCGGGTAAATCGCGGTGATGCGGTCATTTCAGCTCTTTTATAATGGGTCCCGGTTCCATGGCATCCGGGGTAACGATCTGTCCAGCTAGACTGGCATATCCATGATTAGTCATAACCATGCACCCGCCAAGTCGCAATACAATTGCATACTGTATAATCAGGGACCCATCGCGCAAATACAACGAAGGGAGCATAAAGCCCTCTTCGGTCGGTTAGTTTACGACAAAACCATGCTTGTAGGGATCACGGTCATCAATAAAGATCGTGTTATACCCGTGCTTGCGCGCCCAACCTTCGATACCGGGCACCACCGCGTCATACGCGCCGACTTTGGTGTGTTCAACCACGCTGACCCTAAATTGTGATCCGATGATGCTTTCATGAACCAACTCATGGGCCGGGTCCCATTGCCCCTTGGCCACGAGCTGCGCCAGACGGGCCGACGACCCGGTGCCACAAGGGGAACGATCAATGCCCTTATCACCGTAAAACACCGCATTACGGTGCGTGCTGTCGGGCTGGGTCGGTTTGCCGGTCCATTGGATATGCGACAGGCCCTTGATGTCGGGGTAAAGCGGGTGAACAAAGTCGTTTTGTTCATTCAGACGGCGGCGCAGTTCCGGGCTGATGCGTTGCAAATCACCGGCGGTGAAGTCCGACATATCCCGGTAGTTTTCCTGCGGCTCGACAATCGCATAGAAATTCCCACCATAGGCCACATCGACCGTGATCGGGCCAAGATCAGGACAGTCAACGGCAATATCGGTTTTATACAGGAACGACGGCACGTTGGTCAGTTTGACCGATTCGACGTATTCACCGACCTGATTGTATTCAGCAATCACCAATCCTGCCGGGGTTTCAAGCCGCAAGCGCCCCGGTGTTTTGGGTTTTACCAAGCCTTCTTCGATCGCCATGGTGACGGTCCCGATGGTGCCATGGCCGCACATCGGAAGGCAGCCCGACGTTTCAATGAACAGCACTGCAACATCATAATCATCAGAGGTCGGATCATAGAGGATTGATCCTGACATCACGTCATGACCACGCGGCTCAAACATCAGCCCGGTGCGGATCCAGTCATATTCGGCCAGAAAGTGCGCCCGCTTTTCAAGCATGGTCGCACCGTGAAGTTTGGGGCCACCGCCGGCAACCAGACGCACCGGGTTGCCGCAGGTATGACCATCAATACAAAAGAAACTGTCTTTCGCCATGGGTGGGGCCTTCTAGAAACGATTGATACGATAGGGCGTCATGTTGATCGGGGTTTCTTCCCCACTCATAAGATCGGAAATCAGGCGCCCGGTGGTTGCTGCCATGGTCAGGCCAAGGTGCCCGTGCCCAAAGGCGAAAAAGACGTTCTGATGATTGGGGCTTTTGGAAATGACCGGTTTTGAATCGGGCATGGACGGACGAAAGCCCATCCATTCCGTGCCGCCTTCGCCATTCAGCTTGGGCAGGACTTCCTTACCCTTGGCAAACAGTGCCTTGGCCCGATCATAATTGGGTGCCGCGGTCAGACCGCCAAGTTCGACCGCACCGCCAACGCGAATGCCCATTTCCATCGGGGTCATGACAAAACTGTCATCGGCACAAATCACCATGCGCGACAGTTTGGCGCCATGATAGGGAACGGTGGTGTTATAGCCCCGTTCGGTATCAAGCGGTACTGGCGACCCCAGACGTTTGGCGAGCGTTTTAGACCATGCACCACAGGCAACCACCACCGTGTCAAAGGTAATCTGATCGCCGGATGTGGTCATTGCCGCACGTGGTTTGCCATCGCGATAGACAAAGTCAGTGACGTCGGCGGCTTCAAATTTGCCCCCCTGATCACGGAAGCATTTATACAGCCCCATCACGATCTTATAGGGGTCAAGCACCCTGCCCCAGTCTTCTTCCATCACGCCGCATGAAAAGATCGGCGCCAGATCGGGTTCGAGGTCGCGCACTTCAGCACGGGTAAGATCGCGGATTTTAATGCCGTTCCGCCGACGAAGGTCAATGGCATAATCATCCTTACGTCGCGAAGCATCGCTGCGATAGACAGCCATTGCCCCCTCTTTTTTAAAGACGGCATCGGCAAGGCCAGCCTTGGCAATTACGGGATCGTAATCATCCCATGCGCGGTTAAGGAGTGCGGCCAGTTCGGTTGCGATCTGCTCAACTCGGGATTTGGAGCTTGCGGCCAGAAAACGTAACAGCCATGGCAACATTCTGGGCAAATATCCCCAACGCACCGAAAGCGGTCCAAGCGGATCCATCAGCCAGCCGGGCACATTCATCAGCGTTCCGGGCATTGCAATCGGCGCACATTCGGTTACCGCAATCCCACCGGCATTGCCAAAGGATGCCCCCATGCCCGGCTCACCACGGTCCAGAATGGTCACCTCATAGCCCTTTTCCTGAAGAGCAAGAGCAACATTCACGCCGATGATCCCGGCACCAATCACGACGGCCTTTTGACCAGACGCGTTCGGGGTCTTGGATTTTGAGGGCGATTGGGACATTTGGGGGCCTCGTCAAATATGGTGCGTGTAATCTCTCGAATTTAACTGCCGACAAGATGGCAGGAAACTCCCCCGCGAGATGTCACGAGGGAGCTTACTGTTTCATCATTCGCAATCGAAATGCAATCGGTTGATACCATAACCGGCTGCATTTTAGGTCGTGCCTAGAGGCTTGGACGGGTATCGATTGCTTTCTGGATTTCCGCCTTGATCGTTTCAAGCTCTTTGCCAACCAGCGGAAGACGCGGTGCGCGCACGTGCGCCTTGCCCACACCGGTCATTTCCTGTGCCAGTTTAATGTACTGAACCAGTTTGGCATGCACATCCATGTGCAAAATCGGGGTGAACCAGCGGTAAATCGGAAGGGCTTCTTTGTATTTACCTTCAGACAGCAGTTTCCACAGCGCGACTGATTCTTTTGGGAAGGCATCAGTAAAGCCGGAAATCCAGCCAACAGCGCCCAGAACCTGCGTTTCCATGACAAGGTCATCCATGCCACAGAACAAAACAAACCGGTCGCCACAGGCATTGTAGATATCGGTGATACGGCGCGGATCGCCGGAGCTTTCCTTGATCGCGACCAGATTTTTAACATCGGCCAGCTGATTGAATTCTTCTGGTTTGATGTCGATGCGATAGGCACCCGGATTGTTGTAAATCATGATCGGAAGCTTGGTAGCGCCCGCAACGGTGCGGAAATGCTCGATGTTTTCACGCGGATCAGCGGTGTAAACCATGCCCGGCAGCAGCATCAGGCCATCAGCGCCAAGTTCTTCGCAGACCTGAACATGACGGATCGCAGCCTGAGTTGAGTTTTCAGCAACACCGGACAGAACCGGGATGCGGCCCTTGGTGACTTCGACAGCAAGTTTGAGGACGGCAATTTTTTCGTCCGGCTCAAGGGCGGTGTTTTCACCGACCGAGCCCAGCATCACCAGACCATCGACGCCCGCGGTGATCAGAGCTTCGATCTGTTCGGCGGTCATGTCGAAATCGATTGAGCCGTCTTCGTTCATCTGTGTGGCAACGGCGGGGAAAACGCCAGTCCAGTTTACCTGCATGGGAAAGTAACCTCCTGATACAGCGCACCCGTTTTGGCACGCGCATTACACATTCAAACACCCATACTCACGAGGGTATCTTCAATTCATGTATATTGTATACAAAATATACATCGAGGATGCAAAGAGATTTTTGACCAAAAAGAAAAGGCCCCGCGAACGGAGCCTTTAAATCTATACCACCAGGGGACGAGAGATCTCGTTTTACGTTTTCTGTGATCCAAATCGTACTGTGCGGACATGATCAACGGGTGCCGTCCCGGTCACGAACTTAAGCGTTTTGGCAATGATCACCTGATCACAGAGTTCGCGTTCGACCAGATTCCGGGCTGCTGCGCCATAAGCATGACGGGTTGCATCATCCTCCATCAGTTTTTCGATGGCATCGGCAAGCGCACTTGCATCGCGCAAGGGCACAAGAAGACCATTTTCCTGATGGGAGACAATTTCGCGACATCCGGGCACATCGGTTGACACCATGGCAAGCCCCGAGGAAGCGGCCTCTAATAATGATTTGGGCAGACCTTCGCGCCATGATGGTAAAACGGCCAGATCAGCAGAACGTAGCAAGTGCGCAATGTCTCTTCGTTTGCCAAGCCATTCGATCAGCCCGTCTTGCTGCCATTTCACCAGATCGCTTTCCGATGCACTGTCAGGATTGGCAGGATCGGCATCACCGACCAAAAGGAAGCGATAGGTGTGATTGCGTGACTTCAGAATGCGGGCGGCCTCGATCAGCTCAGCAAGTCCCTTTGACCACAGCATTCTGGCAACAAATATCGCAGTTTTGAGGCCGTCCGATGATGTGGTTCTCGGTGCAAAGGCAGAAATATCCACCCCTGACCCACGGACCAACGCCAGTCGGCTTTCCCGAAAACCAAGATCAGACATAAGCGCATGATCATCGCGGTTCTGCACGATCACGTTGATGGACGGGCACCGGGCATACACCCGTAAAACCAGCGACACAATATGTCGAACAATGCGGGCTTTGGCACCGCCAGACACAAACAGGAAGCCAAGCCCGGTTATCATATTAACTGATCGCTTTGCCCCCACCAATAGACCGGCAAAGGCAGAAAGAACAACACACTGTATCGCGACATTGACGATGACGTCGGGCTGTTCGCGCCGGATCAGACAGGCAAGAGACTTTACCGTTTTAAGTGACTTGAGCGGGCTTAAGCCGCCACGCGCAATCGGTACATCAACGACGCGAAAGCCTTCGCTGCGCAACGCGTCCGCAGCATCACCCAAATTGCAGGCAACAACGACGTCGTCCCCACGCACCAAGGCCGCACGACCAAGTCCGATGCGATGGGATACGAAAGACCAGTCTTCGGCACAGACGATCATGGTTTTGCGCCGCGACCTTGGCGCCGTTTCGCGCACCAACGCATCACGGCGCAGAACGGCCATTGCAAGCGAAACCACAAAGACGGCAAACCACCATGACGTCCAGAATGAATAGTTAAACAACCCGGCAAACCAGTAAGCCGCGAGAATTCCCAAAACCGGTCCTGCGGCGCGAAGCCCATCACGGGAGGTCAACCGCAAGCCAACAACGGCACATCCTAGAACCAAAAGAACCGTCGGGATCAGTCCAATCAACCCGGTTTCGAGCCAGATTTCCATAAACCAGCTATGCGGGTGCCCCGGAAGAACTGCCTGATTAAATCCTTCAACCATACCATTGGCGCCGGGGATCCAAGGGGCAGCGTTAATACCCCAGCCAATCAAGGGATGATCGAACACATGGCTGTAGGCAAACTGCCAGATGAGTTGACGGTGTGCATCAATGATCGTGGTCGGAAGGTAAGGTGTAAATGAGCCTGTATAGGGCCATTGCGTGGTGATCGATGACAGCCAGACCAGAATACCGACCGTACCCGCAACCGATGCCACAAGAAGGGCGGTTTTTACCATACGGTTTTCAAGCACAAGCCAGGCCGCAACCACCATCGCACCAAAAGCGGCAAGTGCGCCTGCGGTATTGGCGCGCGCATCGGAGACCTCGATAATAAAGAAGAAGGCAACAACGCCTAAAAGCGGCGGTAGCTTTGCCCATCCCTTCCGATCAAACATGTCTGCCGCAAACAGAATGGCCGCAAACATAAAGAAGCTGCCATTGGGTTTTAAGCGACGTGTAATATCAACATGGCGTTCGGGATCAAGCATTGCCTTGATGCTGAGGATATCGGGCGTGGTCAATGCTGCTAAAAGGCAATAGCCCATCAAAGCAAGGGTTGCCCCGATTAGCGCGTTCCAGGCATAGCGCGCCTTGGGGGCAATCAGGCGCATGAGATACCAAACGCCGCCCAGCATTGCCAAACGACCCATCCAGGTACCCCATGACTTGTCCGGGTTGATCGTACCGATCACCGAAGGTAACCAGCAAACAAAGACAACCATGACCAAAACACCAAGCGGCGAGGTCAAATCGCGGCGCATCTGGCGCCATGTCTGCCCGTTACTTCCACTCGTCACCGCAAGTATAAGCGACAAACCCAACCCGATCCCGACAGCCGCGCGGCCAAAGAAAAACAGCGGCGCAGAAATGCCAAACAAGATTGCGGCGAGGCTAAGCATCGTATCGCGCCAATGCCGTGCCGGGACAGATTGTTGCATCGTGAATGGTTCCAAAATGAGGTCTGCCGTCTTGCTAAACCGCTGCCGGGTCGGCGTCAATCACGGATCGACGCCACCATGATGCATGTGGTTTAATCATCCCAATAACATTCAACCTTTTGACGTTAAGGTACAGCATGACGGTGATGAAAGCCCTGTTACGGTTTCCCGGTGATCGGAAAATCATGCTTGCCGACTGCCCGATACCCTCGTTGAAGCCCCATTCCGTTCTGGTACGGACATCCGCGACCGTCATAAGCCCCGGTACCGAGTTTAATCAGGCGCAACAAACCACCGCATCGCTGATCCAAAAGGCATGGCAGCGCCCCGATCTTGTGGCCCTGACACTTAAATCATTGCGATCAGTTGGCGCGCGCCAAACCTTTGATCGCGTTCAAAACCGCCTTGGCCGCCCGTTACCAATGGGATACTGCGGCGCGGGTGTTGTGCATGCCGTCGCGGATGGCATCACCGACCCTGCATGCGGGCAACGGGTTGCCATTGGCGGCATGGATCATGCCAACCATGCCGAGTGGAATGTGGTGCCCAAAAACTTCGCCTGCCCCATTCCCGATGAAGTCAGCAACCAAAAGGCCGCTTTTACGACCCTGTATGCCCTTGCCCTGCATGCCCTTCGACAAGGGGAAACCGGGATTGGCGACCGGGTTGCGATTTTGGGTGCCGGGCTGGTTGGTCAGTTGGTTGCTCAGACCGCATTGGCAGCCGGGGCGCGCACCTCTGTCATTGAACCAAACCCGACGCGCCGTAAAGTGGCAGAAACAATCGGTGCGACCGGCACATATCACACCGCCCAAGATGCACCGGACAAGCAATTCGACACGGTGTATATCTGTGCCCCGGCACAGGGCACCCATACACTGATTGATGACGCCGCACGGCTGTGCCGGGATCGTGGCGTCATTGTCTGTGTCGGGGATGTTGCCCCGCATGGCACACGCGATGTCCTGTATCGTAAGGAAATCGATCTGCGTCAGGTGAGATCCTATGGACCGGGCCGCTATGATCCGGCCTATGAAGAAGCCGGTCAGGACTACCCCGAAGGGCATGTGCGCTGGACTGTGAACCGGTACATGAAAGCCGCCCTTGATCTGATGGCCGATGGCAGGCTTGATCCCCTGCCCCTGATCACCCGTGAGATTACGTTTGATGCAATAGCCGATCACTTCACGCCAGGCGCTGATCCCGATGACTTGGCGACTGTCGTGCATTTTGCACATAGTGAGATGGCGCAAGACGATGAAAACGATTTCCGTTTGACACCCCCGTCAGGTTCTTTGCCCTGCAATGAGCCTGCTAGGGATAGGTCCGTCACACTCGGGTTGATCGGGACGGGGAATTATCTGGGGGGCAGCTTGCTGCCACTTTTACGTAAACATACCCGGATTGATGTTCTGGCTTGCGCATCCCAAAGCGGGCTTTCGGCGTTGGCTGCGGCACGTAAATTTCGCGCGGCAAAACCTTGTTCCGACGTCACGGACATCCTGGATAATTTCGAAATTAACAGCGTGATCATCGCCACCCGCCATGACAGCCATGCGACGTTGGCCGATGCGGCATTGGCGGCGGGCAAACATGTCTGGCTGGAAAAACCCATTGCAATCACCCACGAGGATATGGAACGCCTCCGCCCACATGCAACCAACCAAAAATCGGTTTTCATGGTTGGCCATAACCGGCGTTACGCAGCGATGAGCCAGAAATTGCGTAAATTGCTGCCGCGCGACGCAAAGCAGTTTCACTATCGGGTCCGGTTCAAACCATTATCTACCGATCATTGGCTGAACCGCCCCGATCAAGGCGGGCGCACCATTGGCGAGATCAGCCATTTTATTGATCTTATGACCTATCTGTCCGGTGCGAAAATCAGTGACATCACCTGTGACTGGCGGGACCGGAAAAGGGGCGATAGCATCTGGCGCGTATATTTTTCGGACGGGTCGGTGGGCGAGGTCAGCTATTTGCACACAACGCGCAATGAGCCCAAGGAAATCCTTGAAATCGCGGCCCCGGATTTTGGGGCAACACTGCATGACTGGCGCAGGCTTGAGGTCAATGGAAAGGTCGTGATGCGAAACTGGCTTGCAGGCGACAAAGGTCAAAAAGACGCGATAAATGCCTTTGTCACAGCCGTTGAAAACGGCGTATCCGGCCCGGACACACCATCACTGAATGATGAGATCAACCTGATGGAGCGCATCCTGAACGCCGCAAACACCTAAGGGCCTTACTGTGGCCCGGCATACAGGACCAACAGCGGCAAGGTCAGCATACTGATGATGGTTGTGATCAGGATCGTTGTCGAAGACCGATCGACACAGACGTTATAATTGCCCGCCACAACCGCCACATTGGCCCCGGCCGGAAGGGCTGCCACCAGCGTTACAATGGTCAGCCACAACGGCGGCAGATCGAAAACAAAATGTGCTACCGAAAACACCAGAACCGGCTGCACAAACATTTTCGCAACGGTGCACAGCAAACTTGCACTTAAATTACCACGCACCGACTGGCCATAAAGCCCGGCCCCAACCAGCAACAGGGCAATTGTCGGTCCTGCTGTGCGGAACCGTTCCAGCGTGCCGTTGATCATTTCGGGGATCGGAAGATCAATCAGGGAGGCAAGAACCCCCATCACAATCGCAATAATAATCGGGTTTCGCATGACACGCACGACACTGCGCACGACCTTGGGCAACCAATGCCCATCACCCCCGCGTGCCCCTTCGACAATCAGGATCGTCAGGCCAAGAAGGGTCAGCGGATGGATCGACAAAACAATCAAAAGCGGCACCAACCCTTCTTCGCCGTACACCGCCTGAACCAGCGGGATGCCCAGAAGAACAATGTTGGAAAACACCCCGCCCATCGCCGTCACGGCCGCTTCGTCTGTTTTTGCCTTAAGCCAGACACGTGCGGCCATAAACACCAGCGCAAAGTTCAAAAGCACACCGGAATAGTAGCTTCCCCACAGGCGCAAATCGAAATGCGCACTGATGTCTGATTGCGACAGGGTCTGAAACAACATGGCCGGGATAAAAACATTCATCGCAATTTTGGCAAGGAACGGAATGCCTTCGCGCGAGATAATCTTGACGTGGGTCAAAAGAAACCCACCAAGGATCGTCAGAAACACAGGTCCGACTTTTCCGACGATCAGATCAAGCATAGTTCCCCCGGCATTATCACTGCACTGCTTATGATGAACGGGCCCCACCCCGCAAAAAGAAAGGACGGTGCCAATGACACCGTCCTGAAATAGTACAAAGCATTTCGGATACTTACCAGCCCCACAACACAAAAGCCGGACAAGGCAGCCATGCGTGTTAGCCGTTCTGGTCTGTTTGCACCCGACCGACCGCATTTTTCCACCCGGCCAGCAAGTCTTCGCGGCGGCGCGGCTCAATAGCCGGGGTGTACCGGGCATCGATCTGCCAATTTTGCGCAATATGATCAAGATCGCGGTAAATACCGGCCTGCAACCCGGCCAGATATGCCGCCCCAAGGGCCGTTGTTTCGGTGACTTTGGGGCGTTCAACATCAATGCCCAGAACGTCCGAAAGCATCTGACACATCCAGTCATTGCTGACCATGCCGCCATCCACCCGCACCGCCTTTGGCGAAACACCGTCGGCCGCCATGGCTTCAAAAAGATCAAACGTCTGGTAACAAACACTTTCAAGGGCTGCGCGAACAAATTCACGCGGGCCGGTATCCCGCGTCAGCCCGAAAATAGCCCCACGTGCATCCGGGTCCCAGTATGGCGCGCCAAGCCCGGTAAAGGCCGGCACCAGATATACCCCGTGGTTGCCATCAAGCGACTTGGCCAAGCCCTCGGTCTCAGCCGCCGATTTGATAATGCCCAAACCATCGCGCAACCATTGCACCGCCGCCCCGGCGACGAAAATGGCACCTTCGATGGCGTAACTTGTTTTGCCATTCAAACGATAGCCAACCGTGGTCAACAGGCGATGCTGAGATGTAATCGCCTCATCGCCGGTGTTGAGGATCACGAAACAGCCGGTGCCATAGGTGCTTTTGATATCGCCCGGCTCAAAACAACATTGTCCGAATGCGGCGGCCTGCTGATCGCCCGCCATGCCAAGAACCGGGATTTCACGGCCAAACAGATCGGCATCCACCATGCCAAAATCGGCGGCACAATCGCGCACATCAGGCAGCATATTGCGCGGCACGCGGAAGATGTCACACAAATGATCATCCCAGTCGTTTTCGCGAATATTAAAAAGATTGGTCCGTGCGGCATTGGTGGCATCGGTTGCGTGGGACTTCCCACCGGTCAACCGCCACAGAAGGAAACTATCCACCGTCCCAAAGGCCAGATCGCCCTGCTCGGCGCGGGCACGCGCACCCGATACATGATCAAGAATCCACGCGACCTTGGTGGCGGAAAAATACGGATCAATCAAAAGGCCCGAGCGCGCATTGACCTCGGCTTCAAGTTTTGGATCGGATTTTTTCAAATCATGGCACAGGGACGCGGTACGTCGGTCCTGCCAGACAATCGCGTTATAAACCGGCTTGCCGGTTTTACGATCCCAGACCACGGTGGTTTCGCGCTGATTGGTGATCCCGATGGCGGCGACCTGTTGAATATCGACCCGCGCAAGCGCTTCTTTACAGACGGCGACCACCGTATCCCACAAATCTTCCGGGTCATGTTCGACCCAGCCATTATTGGGGAAATGTTGCGGGAATTCCTGCTGTGCGACAGAAACAGAATGGCCGCTTTCATCAAAGACAATCGCCCGTGAGCTTGTCGTTCCCTGATCAATGGCCAGAATATAACGCGTGTCGGTCATGTTTGTTTTCCTCCCGAGCCGGCAGTTTTCCTGCCGTATTCTCCTTGCATGAAATCATGCATTTCGGCCCGCCTAACAAACGTGACCGATGATTTTGTGCCCCTATTTAGGAAAAGTTTCGCACAAAAAACAATTCGTTTTCGAAAATTTTTTCACTTTTCCTCGCCAATGCCCTGTTTTCACCTCTCTTTCACCGCCTCTCCACCCCAGCAGAAAGTGCCACATAATCCCGGCACAGAGATTGCAGCAAATATTCGAAGTATGAATTTAAACCGGCATCTTTTTCCCATGGAGGGCTCTTATGGGATTGTATGACACGTTGATGAATGTCACCAACACCGCCTATAGCGCCAAAAACACTGTTGAGCAGGCACGGACGATTGCATCAAACAGCCAGCCGCTTCCTGAGAAGAACAAGGAAGAAAATGCCGAGCTGGCCTATATCCGCGAACACGGTTTCACCACCTACGTCAAAGAAATCGAAGACCGCAAGATCGAAGAAATGCGCGCCAAGATGCTGCAAAGCATGGGACTGGATGAAGATGCGCTGGCCGAAATGGACGGTACCCAACGCCAGGCCATCGAAAAAGCCATATCCGATGCGATCGAGCAGAAGCTTAATGGCAATGCAGTTGCCAATGCGGAAATGAACACGCCGGAAAGTGAGAGCGAACGGCGCGACAAGATGCAAGCACAGATCGCCTTTAACCCGCGCATGTTTGATGTCTTTACCGAACTGCAGTCGCAACTGCCCGCCGGATCATCGCAATCGATCCTTGGCGATGACAACAAGAACGCCAAAAACACCAAAGACGATCAGCTTATCTAAGGTCAGGACATATCATCCGGCCTTACCTGTCGATGAAAAAGGGGCGCTGCAACCAGCAGCGCCCCTTTTCGTGTAAGCGAGATTGATCTGGCGTTCTGCCAAATATCACACGTTATTCGTCAACGCCGCCCATGCAGACGTATTTGACTTCGAGGTAATCCTCGATCCCGTATTTCGATCCTTCGCGGCCAACGCCAGACTGTTTGAAGCCGCCAAACGGGGCGACTTCGGTCGCCATGACGCCGACATTCACCCCGACCAGACCACTTTCAAGGCCCTCGGCCAGCTTCCAGATCCGCGAGATATCGCGTGAATAGAAGTAGGATGCGAGGCCGAACTCGGAATCATTGGCCATCTCAAGCACTTCATCGTCCGTGTGGAAGCGGATCAATGGGGCCATCGGACCAAAGGTTTCCTCACGGAAGACCGTCATCTCGCGGTTGGCATCGGCAATCACGGTCGGCTGGAAGAACGACCCGCCTTTTTCATGACGCTTGCCACCGGTCAGGATGCGCCCGCCTTTGGACACCGCATCGGCAACCTGGCTTTCAACCTTCTGGATGGCCTTTTCGTTGATCAGCGGACCAATCACGGTACCGTCTTCGAAGCCATCGCCAACCTGCATTTTCGCGACCTTGGCAGCGTATTTTTCCGCGAACTCGTCATAAACCGCGTCATGCACAAACAGACGGTTGGCACAGACGCAAGTCTGACCGGCATTGCGGTATTTCGATGCAATTGCGCCGTCAACAGCGGCATCAATATCGGCATCTTCGCAAACGATGAACGGCGCGTTCCCGCCAAGCTCAAGACTGATTTTCTTAACCGTATCGGCACACTGACGCATCAACAAACGACCCACCGCGGTCGAGCCGGTAAAGGTCAGCTTGCGGACTTTGGCGTTCTCGGTCATTTCGGCACCGATTTCGACCGCATCACCCGTCACAATCGACAGCAACCCTTTGGGCAATCCGGCCCGTTCGGCCAGAACCGCCATGGCAAGGGCGGAATAAGGCGTTTCCATCGCCGGTTTAACCACCATCGCACAGCCAACAGCCAGTGCCGGGGCGGCTTTGCGCGTGATCATGGCGGTCGGGAAGTTCCACGGCGTGATGGCGGCACAAACACCCACCGGTTCTTTGAGAACCAGAACCCGGCGTCCTTCGGCAAAGGTCGGAATGACATCACCGTAAACGCGTTTGCCTTCTTCGGCGAACCACTGCAGGAACGATGAACCATAGGCGATCTCGCCCTTGGCCTCGGCAAATGGCTTGCCTTGTTCTGCCGTCATCAGGGTCGCCAGATCGTCCTGATTTTCCATCATCAGGTCGTACCATTTCATCAGAATGGCACCGCGTTCCTTTGCTGTCCGCTTTTTCCAAAGCTTCTGGGCCTTTTCGGCAACGTCAATCGCGTGCGCGACGGCGTCACGGCCAAGAACCGGAACCGTTCCAATCACATCCCCGTTTGCCGGGTTGGTGACCTGTTCTGTTTTCCCATCTGGGGCGTCGACCCATTCCCCACCGACGTAGGCCTGCTGGGTGAAGAGTGACGGGTCTTTAAGCGAAACCATTTTAGTGCCTCCGGTATTCTTCATTGGGAGTGACAAAATGCGATAGCCATCATCTAGTCTGCTCCGGTCAAGATGCCACATCTTCGCGAGATATTTATGGATTGGCAATCGCAAACAGGGACAAACCCACGCTTTGCAACAAGATTGCACCCCATACGCCTGAAAGAGTTGGTTTTGGCAGAATGTGCGGCAAACACGGTCAAGGCGACCTGTTCCCGTCATGCACATATATCGCCACCGCATATCCCTGCCGGGTATTTAACACCGGCGCTGTTTTTTCATTTTCAACCGATTCCGATCACCAAACCGGGCATTCAGAAGCAACTTCGCCCCCCTTTCCCAAACCGACGATATGCATCTGAATTCAAAATATCGTTCAATTACAATTTGTTATCGGTTATGAAATTCAGTTCACTATCGAAAATTTCAGCTCACCATAATTTTCGCTTGCAATTATTTTGGGTGGTTCGTAACGTCTATGACAATAAAGAACGACAGTTGAGAACATCTGTCACAAATAAGAGCACCAGGGAGGAAGCGGTTGCTCAGTTCAGAAACATACGACGTCGCCATCATTGGCGGTGGCATCAATGGCACAGGCATCGCACGGGACGCTGCGGGGCGTGGGCTTAAGGTCTTTTTGTGTGAAAAGAACGACCTTGCCAGCGCCACGTCATCGGCCAGCACAAAGCTGATCCATGGTGGCCTGCGCTATCTTGAGCATTACGAATTCCGTCTGGTCCGCGAAGCGTTGATCGAACGTGAAGTTTTGCTGCGTGCAGCCCCGCACATTATTTGGCCACTGCGTTTTGTTCTGCCCCATGTCAAAGGCCTGCGCCCGGCATGGATGATCCGCCTTGGTCTGTTTTTGTATGACCATCTTGGCGGACGCGAAAAGCTTCCGGGCTCTGAAGGCATCAAACTTAAAAACCACCCGGCGGGTAAACCGCTGGTCGATGGCATGAATAAGGCATTTGTTTATTCCGATTGCTGGGTACAGGACGCGCGTCTTGTTGTGCTAAACGCGATGTCAGCCCGCGATCTGGGGGCGGAAATCGAAACCCGTACGGAATGTGTTTCGGCCAAACGTGACGGTGATCTTTGGAAAGTGGTCATCCGCAATGAGGATGGCGAACGGACCATCCCTGCACGGTCTGTCGTCAATGCGGCGGGCCCATGGTGTGCCGAGCTTCTTGAAAACCGGGTTGAGGCCAAAAAGAAACAGGGCATTCGCATGGTTCAGGGCAGTCACATTGTCGTGCCCAAGCTGTTTGACCATGACTATTGCTATATCTTCCAGAACCCGGATGGGCGGATTGTCTTTGCCATCCCCTATGAACAGGACTTCACCCTGATCGGCACGACAGATCGCGATTACAAAGGTGATCCGGCCAAGGTCGCCATCAGCGCCGACGAAACCGACTATCTGTGTCAGCTGACCAACACCTATTTCGAAAAGAAAATCACACCTGACGATGTTGTCTGGGCCTATTCCGGTGTTCGTCCGCTGTATGGCGATGGCAGCGAAGACGCATCACAGGTCACACGCGATTATGTTCTTGAAATCGACAAGGGTGATCGTGACGGTAATGCTGCGCCGCTTCTAAACATCTATGGCGGCAAGATCACCACCTATCGCAGGCTGGCAGAATCCGCGATGAGCAAGATTTGCCCGCTTTTGGGGCACGATGACATCCGCTGGACAGCCGACAAACCCTTGCCGGGCGGTGACATGCCGAACGCGGATTTCGATGATTATTTTGCCGCGATGCACAAGAAATTTTCTTGGATTCCGAAACCACACATCTACCGTTACGTGCAAAACTACGGCACACTCACCAAACTGATCATTGGTGATGCGTCTGATCTGGAAGGGCTTGGTAAGCATTTCGGCGATGACGTATATGAATGTGAATTGCGGTATCTGGTTGATCGCGAATGGGCCCGAACGGTCGAGGATGTCTTGTGGCGTCGCTCAAAACTGGGCCTGCATCTTTCAGACCAAACACGTAATGCCATCACCCAATGGTTTAACACCGAACTGAAATCAAAAAACACCGTGAAAGCGGGCGAAGGAAACAGTGGAATATGACCCTTACGCTTGAAAACATCACCAAGACCGTGGGCGGGGAGACTCACATCGACGACGTGTCGATGACGCTGGAACCGGGGTCATTCAACGTCCTTCTGGGGCGGACTCTGGCCGGTAAAACGTCCCTGATGCGGATGATGGCCGGGCTTGAACCCCCAACCAGTGGCCGCATACTCGTCAACAATGCCGATGTGACCGGCATGGCAGTGCAGAAACGCAACGTCGCCATGGTCTATCAGCAGTTCATCAATTATCCGTCGATGAATGTGTATGACAACATTGCATCCCCTTTGAAATTACAAGGTGTGGATAAGGCTGAAATTGAAAAGCGTGTGCGCGAAACTGCCGAGTTGATGCACATCGAACATCTACTTGATCGCCTGCCACAGGAATTGTCCGGTGGACAGCAGCAACGCACCGCGATGGCACGCGCCATGGTCAAGGATTGCACGTTGCTTTTGCTTGATGAGCCGCTGGTGAACCTTGATTACAAATTGCGCGAAGAATTGCGCGAAGAAATTCCTAATCTTTTGGCCAAGCGCGACACCATTGTTGTCTATGCCACGACAGAACCAATGGAAGCCCTTCTTCTGGGCGGAAAATGTGCCGTCATGCACGAAGGCCGCGTCACCCAGTTCGGGCCGACCACAGAGGTTTATCACAACCCGGCTTATGTCGAGACCGGCCTGATCTTTTCCGATCCGCCGATCAATCTGCTTAAGGCCGAGGTCCGTGACGGTGCGCTGTATCTTGCCAGCGGCCATCAGGTTTCGCTGTCGGGTCACTTGGCCGATCTTGGCAATGGCAACTACACCGTTGGTGTGCGCGCCAATCATTTGTCGGTCGAACAGGAAAACGCACAGTGCGTTGCCATGCAGGGTCAGGTTGAACTGGCCGAAATCACCGGTTCGGAAACCTTTGTTCATGTTCACTTCAACGATGTTTCGTGGGTGATACAGGAAGAAGGTGTTCACAACCCGCGGCTTGGCGAAGCCACCACATTCTATCTCGATCCGAACCGTCTGTTTGCCTATGACGCCGATGATCGCCTTGTGGCAGCCCCGCCCAGTGAAATTCAAAACGGCAAGGCCGCCTGAGGTTGGAGAATTAAAATGGCACGTATCGATCTTAAAAGCCTTGCGCATTCATACTTCCCCGATCCGAAATCGGACGCGGATTATGCGCTGCGTCGCATGGAACATGTTTGGGAAGATGGCGGGGCTTATGCCCTTCTCGGCCCGTCGGGTTGTGGCAAGACCACATTGCTCAACATCATTTCCGGCCTTTTGACCCCGTCGGAAGGACAGGTACTGTTTGATGGCAAGGATGTCACCAAACTGGCCCCGGAAGAACGCAACATTGCACAGGTTTTCCAGTTCCCGGTGATTTACGACACCATGACCGTTTACGAAAACCTTGCCTTCCCGCTGCGCAATCGCGGTGTTGATTCCAAACGGGTCGACGAACGGGTGCGTGAAATTGCCGGGATGCTTGATCTGACCGGCAAGCTTAAGCAAAAAGCACGCGGTCTGGGCGCGGATGAAAAACAAACCATTTCACTGGGCCGTGGTCTGGTGCGTGATGATGTGTCGGCCATCCTGTTTGATGAGCCGCTGACCGTGATCGACCCGCATCTGAAATGGGTTCTGCGCCGCAAGCTCAAGGAAATCCACAACAAGCTGCGCCCGACCATGGTTTATGTCACCCATGATCAGGTCGAAGCCCTGACCTTTGCCGACAAGGTTGTTGTCATGTATGGCGGCAAGGTTGTTCAGCTGGGCACGCCTCAGGAACTGTTTGAAAATCCGGCCCATACCTTTGTCGGATATTTCATCGGCAGTCCCGGCATGAACATCATGGATTGCAACATTGATGACGGTGCTGCCTGGATTGATGGGCAACGCATCGCGCTTACCGACCGTCATCTTGATGCGGTTTCAAAACAAACCGGCAAGATTGAACTGGGCATCCGGCCAGAGTTCCTGAAACTTGAAACCGGCGACGGGGTCAGCAGCGACAACGGCGTTGCGGTCAATATCACCAAGGTCGAAGATCTCGGCCAGTACAAGATCGCAACCACCCGGTTCGGATCATCCGACATCAAGGTCAAGCTTGGCGAAGACGCCCAAATCATCGGTCAGTCCGGCGTGCTGCGTTTTGCACCCGAATGGACCAAACTTTACGCCGACAGTCAGTTGGTCGCGTAAGGGGGAATAGGGAAATGAACAAAATTACCAACAATAAGGCCTGGTTCCTCGTTCTGCCGGTCTTCTTTATCGTCGCCATCAGCGCGATCATTCCGCTGATGACCGTTGTGAACTATTCGGTTCAGGACATTTTCGATCCGCAAACGCGGTTCTTTGTCGGCACAGAATGGTTCGAACAGGTTCTGGGTGATCGCCGCCTGCATGACGCGCTGATCCGTCAGATCGTCTACACCATGAGCGTGCTGCTTATCGAAGTTCCGTTGGGTATTGCAGTTGCACTGACCTTGCCGCGCAAGGGCTGGGGTGTTTCGGCGTCGATGGTTCTTCTGGCCTTGCCATTGCTTATTCCATGGAACGTGGTTGGAACGATCTGGCAGATTTTCGGCCGTGCCGACATCGGGCTTGGCGGCTATGTCATCAATCTGATGGGCATTGACTATAACTATTCGCAAAATCCGATGGATGCCTGGGTCACGGTTCTGGTGATGGATGTCTGGCACTGGACCAGTTTGATTGTTCTTCTGTGCTATGCCGGTTTGCGGTCGATCCCGGACGCCTATTATCAGGCGGCCAAGATTGATGGCGCGTCGAACTGGGCGATTTTCCGGTTCATCCAACTGCCGAAAATGCAGTCGGTTCTGGTGATCGGTGTGCTGCTGCGCTTTATGGACAGCTTCATGATCTATACCGAACCATTCGTTCTGACGGGCGGCGGACCGGGCACGGCCACCACATTCCTCAGCCAGTTCCTGGTGACGATTGCGGTTGGTCAGTTTGATCTTGGTCCGGCGGCGGCATTCTCGTTGATCTACTTCCTGATCATTCTGCTGGTTTGCTGGGTTTTCTATACCGTCGTGATGAACGCCGGAAAGCGGGAGGAACAATAAAATGCGGTTCCAGAAACGTCATATCGCACTCATTCTTTACATACTGTTCCTGTTGCTGCCGATCTATTGGCTGTTCAACATGTCGATCAAGACCAATTCGGAAATTCTCGGTGCAATGACCTTGTTCCCGGACAATCCGACACTGGCCAACTATGCAACGATCCTGACCGATCCGGCGTGGTATTCGGGCTATATCAACTCGATGATCTATGTTGCGATCAACGTGGTCATATCCTTGGCGGTCGCCCTGCCCGCAGCTTATGCTTTCTCGCGATTTAACTTTGTCGGCGACAAGCATCTGTTCTTCTGGCTTTTGACCAACCGTATGGCACCGCCTGCTGTGTTCCTGTTGCCGTTTTTCCAGCTGTATTCAAGTGTCGGTCTGTTTGACACCCATATTGCGGTCGCCCTTGCGCACTGTCTGTTTAACGTGCCGCTTGCTGTGTGGATCCTCGAAGGTTTCATGTCGGGTATCCCCAAGGAAATCGACGAAACCGCCTATATCGATGGCTATTCGTTCCCGCGCTTCTTTGGCACGATCTTCATTCCGCTGATCCGTTCGGGCATTGGGGTGACGGCATTCTTCTGCTTCATGTTCAGCTGGGTGGAATTGCTGTTGGCCCGCACCCTGACATCGGTTGATGCAAAACCGATTGTCGCCACCATGACCCGTACTGTTTCGGCATCGGGGCTTGATTGGGGTGTTTTGGCCGCAGCGGGTGTTTTAACCATCGTGCCCGGGGCCTTGGTGATCTGGTTTGTTCGAAACTACATCGCCAAAGGTTTCGCGATGGGCCGCGTGTAATCGGAAAACAGGAGGAATAATAATATGTCTTGGATGGCCTGGACCCCGATTACGGCAGTGTTTTTCAGCTGCATTATCCTGATGCTGATCGGGATGGGAATTTGGCAGACAGTTTCACCAACGGTGCCACGTCGCGGCTTCTTGCCGCTGACCACCACGCGCGGTGATCGCCTGTTTATCAGCCTTCTTGGCGCGGCCTATATCCATTTGGGCTGGCTGGCATTTACCGATGCCGCCCTGTGGATTGCGTCAATCATAGCACTTTTCTGGCTCTTCATTGTGATGCGCTGGGGATAAGAAACCGGACCGGCACGGCGTCCTACACCCGTGCCGGTCCCAATCCATTCATTACGGTGGGTACCCGTCTTCCCCCACTGTTGATGACCGGTTCGACCGGACGAGAAAAAGGAAGACGATCAGGGAGAAACGACATGATCGTTAAGTTTAAGGGATCCTCTGCCGTAATCAAAGGCAGTGCAGTTGCCGTCGCCCTTGGCCTTGCCGTGCTGGCAAACCCAGCATCAGCAGACCAATATACCGACGCAGCGAAGAACTGGATCGACAGCGAATTTCAGCCGTCGAGCCTGAGTAAAGATGCCCAGATGGCCGAACTTGAATGGTTCATCAAAGCCGCAGAACCGTTCCGCGGCATGGACATCAACGTGGTGTCGGAAACCATCACCACGCACGAATATGAGTCCAAGGTTCTGGCAAAGGCGTTCTCGGAAATCACCGGGATCAACATTACCCATGACCTGATTGGCGAAGGCGATGTCATCGAAAAACTGCAAACTCAGATGCAGTCGAACCGCAACATCTATGACGCCTATATCAATGACTCGGACCTCATCGGCACCCATTCGCGTTATGACGCGGTTGTGCCGCTGACTGACTTTATGGCCAGCGAAGGCGCTGATGTGACCTCTCCGACGCTTGATCTGGACGACTTCATCGGTCTGTCCTTTACCACGGGCCCGGATGGCAAGCTTTATCAGCTTCCTGACCAGCAGTTCGCGAACCTTTACTGGTTCCGGTATGACTGGTTCCAGCGCGATGACCTGCAAAAGCAGTTCAAAGACAAATATGGCTATGATCTTGGTGTTCCGGTCAACTGGTCGGCTTACGAAGACATCGCCGAATTCTTCACCAATGACGTGAAGGAAATCGACGGTCAGAAAGTCTATGGCCACATGGATTACGGTAAAAAAGACCCGTCACTGGGTTGGCGCTTTACTGATGCGTGGCTGTCGATGGCTGGTGCTGGCGACAAGGGCATCCCGAACGGCCTTCCGGTCAACGAATGGGGTATCCGTGTTGAAGGCTGTGCGCCTGCTGGCTCAAGTGTCACCCGTGGTGGTGCCGCAAACGGCCCGGCAGCGGTTTATGCTTTGACCAAATACATTGATTGGCTCAAAGCCTATGCGCCGCCAGAAGCCGCTGGCATGACCTTTGGTGAAGCTGGTCCGGTTCCGGCCCAGGGCCAGATTGCTCAGCAGATCTTCTGGTACACGGCCTTTACCGCCGATATGGCGAAAAAAGGTACGCCAGTTGTGAATGACGATGGCACGCCGAAATGGCGTATGGCCCCGTCCCCGCATGGCCCGTACTGGGAAGAAGGCATGAAGCTTGGTTATCAGGATGTGGGTTCCTGGACGCTGATGAAGTCCACCCCGCTTGAGCGCCGTAAAGCAGCATGGCTCTATGCACAGTTCACGACGTCGAAATCGGTATCGTTGAAAAAGACCCTTACGGGCCTGACACCGATCCGTCAGTCTGACCTGGATTCCCAGGCCATGACCGACATCGCACCGAACTGGGGTGGTCTGGTTGAGTTCTATCGCTCACCTGCCCGTGTTCAGTGGTCCCCGACCGGTACCAACGTTCCCGATTATCCAAAACTGGCTCAGCTCTGGTGGCAGAACGTTGCCGAAGCTGTTACCGGGGAACGGACCCCGCAGGAAGCAATGGATAACCTTGCAACTGCGATGGACCGTGTGATGCAGCGTCTGGAACGTGCAGGCATCGGTGGTGAATGTGCACCGAAGCTGAACGAAGAACGTGACGCACAATACTGGTTCGACCAGCCGGGTGCGCCGAAACCGTTGCTCGACAACGAAAAACCGCAGGGTGAGACCGTTAAATATGACGATCTGATCGCGGAATGGAGTGCTGCCCAGTAATTCGGGCTTCACTACTGGGGGTGTCGGGGGTGATTTTTCATCCCCGGCCGTCCCACCGGATTTTAAAGACGTTCTTTTGTTGATCCCTATTTCACACCCGAATTTGTATTTTTTAAATCAATTCACGCATCTGCCCTCAATCTGATCCTCCCTGCCATGAGCGGACTTTCCGGGACTGATACCGCCCCAAAGCACCATCAGTCCCGGAGCTTTTTGGCCGCCACACAGCAAGAATGTTAGACAGAAGTTTATGAAAACCCTGATTACCCGTTTTTCCAAATCACCCGCGGCACTTATCCTGACCGCATCCCTGACATTGGTCCCATTCGCCGGTCAGGCCGATGCATCTTCTGTACTTGATGACGGCATTTCGGCCTACCGCCATGGTGATTTTGAAAAATCGGCACAGGTTTTTACCTCGCTTGCCGATCAGGGCAACGCCACCGCGCAGTACCTTTTGTCGTGTCAAATGATCAATGGTGTCGGCGTTAAGGCCAATGAAGACGCCGGATGGACCATGATGAAGGCGTCGGCGGGCAATAAGAACCCTGATGCCAGCATTGTCATGGCCCGCAAACTTGAGGCGACTGGCGCCCCTGCCGATCTGATCCGCACCCTGTATCAACAGGCCGCCGATCAGGGACAAACACAAGCCATGCTGTGGCTTGCCCTTGATGCGCTTGATCAGGGTAAAACCGACCCGGCAAAAGAATATCTGACCACCGCATGGGAGGCTGGTGATCCGCGTGCGGCCACCCTTCTTGCCAACCGCTTTGCCGCCAGCGATACCGCACGCTATCAATATCTGCGCCAAGCGGCCGAACGCGGTGAAATGCGCGCCGCAGCTTATCTTGCCGAAGAAGCCAAGTCCCTTGGCGATCCGGCCGAAGCCGTTGGTTGGTGCGCGATTGCCACCGGCCTTCCCGGCCACACCGAAGATGTCAACTGGAAAACCATTGGCGATGCGGTCGAAAAGAACTGTGGCAAGTACGACAAGGATCTTGAACCGACGGAGCGCGCAGCCAACCGTGAACGGGTTGATCAGTTTCTGGCCCGGTTCTTTGACGACTATAAGCCCTGGACGCCGTGGCGGGCCTGTGCGGTCAACTAACCAAATCAAAAAGGCCCCGATCAACCACGATCGGGGCCTTTCATTTACCAGAAACGTGACTAGGATCTAAACCCTAGCTTGGTGCGTCGGTTTTGACCGCCTCGATAAGAAGCATACTGCCTTCGATGCCGCAGACACGGACTTTCTGTCCTTTGGCAAGGTCTTCGTCTGATTTCAGGACCCAGCTTGATCCATAGACGCTTTGGCGCACGCGGCCATTGGTGGTTTTTTCGGTCAGGACCGTTGTTTTACCAACCAGCGAAGAACTGGCACTGCTGACATCTTGCTCGTTCGCACCGGAAACCCCGGGACGAAAGAACCGTCGTCCGATCACGAACGACAGCACACTAAACACGCCAAACGCGATCAGTTGCAGTTCCACAGAAATGTCGGGAACCAACAAAACGACAAATCCCACGGCCGCCGCCGCGACGGACAACCACAAGAAAATGATCCCCGGCAACACCATTTCAAGTACGAGCATCAAGCAGGCCAAAATCCACCAATGCCAAAACTCGATACTCAGATCAGCAAACAAATCCATTACAGCGATCCCAAGGTCACGTTAGCTTTTATCCGTCTGCGAAATCGTTTTGATCAACTCGGCAACACCGCCAATCGATCCAACGACACCTGACGCATCGAGCGGCATAAACACCAGTTTACTATTGGGGCTTGATGCAATTTGGCCCAGTGACTCAACATATTTCTGAGCAACAAAGTAATTGATCGCCTGAACATCGCCTTCGCGGATGGCTTTGGACACCGTTTCGGTTGCTTTGGCTTCTGCCTCGGCCGTACGTTCACGGGCCCGTGCATCCAGCTCGGCAGCGGCCATGCGGCCTTCTGCGGCCAGAATGGCCGCCGATTTTTCACCTTCGGCGCGCTTGATGTTGGCTTCACGTTCACCGTCAGCTTCAAGGATAAGCGCACGTTTTTCGCGTTCTGCCTTCATCTGACGGTTCATGGCATCGGTCAGATCTTCGGGCGGATTGACGTCCTTGATCTCAACCCGGGTGATTTTAACACCCCAATCGCTTGTCGCTTCATCAAGAACTGCCAAAAGCAACAGGCTGATCTTTTCGCGGTTTGACAGCATCTCGTCGAGTTCCATCGAGCCGAGCACACTGCGCAAATTGGTCATTGCCAAATTCTGAACCGCATAATCAAGCCGTTCGACTTTATAGGCCGCATCTTTGGTGGTGGTCACCCGGATGAAGACGACACCATCAACCGCAACGGACGCATTATCCTTGGAAATGACTTCCTGACTGGGAATGTCAAGTACCCGTTCCATCAGGCTCATACGCTGTCCGAGCCGATCAATAATCGGGACCAGGACGTGCATCCCAGGATCAAGCGTGCGCAAATAGCGGCCCAGTCTTTCGACGGTAACTTCGTAGCCCTGCGGCACGATCTTGACACTCATGAAAGTCAGAACGACTGCCAGCACAACAAAGGCGAGCGAGAATATTGCAAACGTCGATTGCATCTTTAGCCCTTAGAATGTCGAATCTGATAACGAAGATTCGGTGTTTAGATGGCCAGATCGGCGCAAAACATAGCCAAACGAGAACCACCAGAAATGAACAAGTCCAATCATACCTGCAACCTGCATTTGGTGTGCAATAATATTGTTCGAACTTTGATTTTCTAGAACATCACCCAAATGCCGTCCGGGGGAAGGGTTAGCCCCCCTTGCCGCCGACAAAGCCAGACAGCATTTTATGAAGTGCGCTTAAATCCTCCGGTGAGTTGACATTGGTAAAGGGCTCAATCGCCCCGTCGGAAACAGGAAACGTCACCTTTACCGCATCCATCATCCGCAAGGCAGCCCCAACGCGGCGGTTATCGTCGGCAAGCTGCCTTGCAATAACCGGCGCACTGCCGCGATGCCAGATACTTGAAAGATAATGATCCCGATCCGCGTAGCTGGCAAAGGCGGCTTTGACGTCTGCATTTCGGGCACCGCTCAACAACTGCGCAACCATGTCATCGGGTACAATCGGGCAATCGACTGGAAAACTCACAAGCCAGTCAATGTCGCCCGGCAATACATCCAGCCCCCCCAGAACGCCGCCCAACGGTCCCTGCCCGGCTTTGGGAAGGTCCCGCACCACCGACACGTCATATTCGGCAAATATCGCGGTATCTTCGTTTGACGAAATCATCACATGATCGCATTGGGCCCGCGCTGCTTTGATCACGCGCGCCAGCAATGTCATGCCGCCCACTTCGCGAAACGGTTTGTTGCCGCCCATGCGCCGCCCCGCGCCGCCAGCAAGGATCAGGGCGGCGGTCTTTGGTATGGCACAGGTATCAGATGATCTCATCATGTCGCCCAGAATGCTCAGAATAATGACAAAGTGGCATAGCGCCATTGCCAATCGGACAATTGCCCACCGGTGATTTGTCGCCTATAAATCCTGTTAGCACAATGGTGACCTTGCGCGCGCAAGGCACCCGGAAAACCGGACGACCGGTTTTCGGTATCAGAGCAACGGGGACGGCCCCTTTTTAAAAGGAGGCCGCCGATGGCCTGGATTGCATTGATCATTGCCGGTGTTTTGGAAGTTTGCTGGGCATCTGGCCTGAAATATTCCGAAGGTTTCACCAAACCCGTCCCGACCATTTTTACTCTTGTCACCATGGCCGGCAGTTTCTGGCTGCTCGCGCTTGCCATGCGGACCATTCCGCTGGGCACGGCTTATGCCATCTGGACCGGAATTGGCGCGGTTGGTGCGGTGATTTTTGGCATCGTCATGCTGGGCGAAGCGGCAAATATTGGCCGTTTGATCGCAATTTGCATGATCCTTGGCGGGATTGTGATGCTGAAACTGTTTAGCCCAAACTGACAGTCCCAAACGCAGCGCAGAATGCAAAACGGGGCAGCCGATGACTGCCCCGTTTGTCGTGCTATACCTGAACGAACCTTAGACGCCCGCTGGAATGCCTTTGCGTTCCACTTTGCGCGGTGAGGTCAGCTCTTTCCACTTTGAAAGCGCCTTGTTGACTGCCGGGTAAGCATCACGACGGACAAACTCGCCATCCCCGCATTTGGCAACAACAACGCCTTCCTCGGCGGCGATGCGGCCACGGCTGATGGTGTAGCGCGGAAGACCGGTGACTTCGATACCTTCAAACACATTGTAATCAATTGCCGATTGCTGGTGTTTCGCCGTAATGGTTTTTGACACCTTCGGATCCCAAACCACAAGGTCAGCATCCGCCCCGACAAGGATCGCCCCCTTACGCGGATAGACATTCAAAATCTTGGCAATGTTGGTCGATGTGACGGCCACGAATTCATTCATGGTCAAACGACCGGTATTCACACCGCGCGACCAAAGAAGCGGCATGCGGTCTTCAAGACCACCCGTCCCGTTCGGGATTTTAGTGAAATCACCAACGCCCATGCGTTTCTGTTCCGTCGTAAACGCGCAGTGGTCGGTTGCCACCACCTGAAGGCTGCCCGATGCCAGACCGTTCCAAAGACCGTCCTGATGTTCCTTGCTGCGGAATGGCGGGGACATAACCCGGCGTGCGGCGTGATCCCAATCGGTGTTTTTATATTCGCTGTCATCCAAAACAAGATGCTGGATCAGCGGTTCGCCAAACACACGTTTGCCGTTCTGGCGTGCGCGGCGGATGGCTTCGTGGGCCGGTTCGCACGACACATGCACGATATAAAGCGGCACATTGGCCATATCTGCAATCATGATCGCACGGTTACATGCTTCGCCCTCAACATCCACGGGGCGGGAATAGGCGTGCGCCTCAGGCCCGTTATTGCCTTCGGCCAGCAATTTTTGCTGCAAGGTCGCGACCACATCGCCGTTTTCGGCATGAACCAGTGGCATTGCCCCCAGTTCGGAACAGCGCTGGAAGGATGCAAACATTTCATCATCATCGACCATAAGCGCGCCCTTATAAGCCATGAAGTGCTTAAAGGTGTTGATGCCCTTTTCCTCGACGACGATTTTCATTTCGTCAAAGACCTGCTCGCTCCACCAGGTCACCGCCATATGGAATGAATAATCACAAACGGCTTTGGATGATTTGTTATCCCACGCCTGAAGCGCTTCAAGCAGCGACTGGTTCGGGGCTGGCAAACAGAAATCGACCACCATGGTCGTGCCACCGGCAACAGCCGCCTTGGTGCCGCTTTCAAAATCGTCTTCGGAATAGGTGCCCATAAAGGGCATTTCCATGTGGGTGTGCGGATCAATCCCGCCGGGCATGACATAGCAACCGTCGGCGTCAATCACCTTGTCACCGGTCAGATTGTCCCCGATCGCGGCGATTTTGCCGTCTTCGACCAGAATGTCAGATTTATATGTCAGATCGGCGGTAACAATGGTTCCGCCACGAATAACCATGGACATGGGTGGCTCCTTGTCTGTCTCTTGCGGAAAGGTGCGGGCAGCCCGGCATTCCGTCTGTTTCCCCAACTATGTCGGGGCATCATCTAAAGCATTTTCGGGAGGTGAACCCGTCCGGCGAACAGATGCCCGCCGGACGGTTTAAAGTCGCGGTTCAAGAACCGATTACATTGCCGATTTATCGGTTACGGCATGGGTCCAGGCACCTTCCGGTTTTTTGGTAATCACCGGATCAGAACCACCCGACAGCAGGCTATCGACGGTCCGCTGATAGGCCGCTTCGTCCAATGCACCGCTATCACCAAGCAGTTTGGCAACTTCGGTCATCATGCGGACCTGATGTTTTTCGGTCTGGGCACCGGTCATATCGTTATCAAGAACGATCATGGCCGCGTCTTGCGGGTTTTCTTTCGCCCACATCCAGCCTTTCATGCTGGCATCGACGAAGCGCGCCATTTTATCGACAAATGCCGGGTCCTTGAGGTTGTCCTCAAGCACATAAAGACCGTCTTCAAGGGTCGCAACACCCTGATCTTCGTATTTGAAGACCTTCAGGTCATCGGCTGAAATACCGGCATCAATCACCTGCCAGTATTCGTTATAGGTCATGGTCGAAATGCAATCGGCCTGCTTCTGGATCAGTGGATCAACGTTAAAGCCCTGTTTAAGGACGGTAACACCCTTGTCGCTGCCATCGGTCGGAATGCCAAGTTTCGACATCCAGCTTAGGAACGGATATTCATTGCCAAAGAACCAGACGCCAAGGGTCCGGCCCGGAAAATCGTCCGGGCTTTCAACGCCGGTTTCTTTCAAGCAGGTCAGCATCATGCCCGATTTGGCAAATGGCTGTGCGATATTGACCAGCGGAACGCCTTTTTCGCGTGACGCCAATGCCGATGGCATCCAGTCAACAATCACATCCGCACCACCGCCAGCAATTACCTGCGGCGGGGCCACATCCGGGCCGCCCGGGTTGATGGTAACGTTCAGATCGGCGTCTTCGTAGAAGCCTTTATCAAGTGCCACGTAATAGCCGGCAAACTGAGCCTGCGTAACCCATTTAAGCTGCAGGGTTACGTCATCTGCTGCCATCGCTGAAAGCGATGTCAAACCGAAACTCAACCCTAGTGCAGTCGCCAATAATTTCTTCATTCGTCGATGTCTCCTCAAGGTTATCGTCAAGTCCTCCCGGTGGGTCGTCTTTGATTGTGCCTTTAATGGCGACGTACCCTAAAAGACGGATGCCATGACGTTGCTTTTCTCTCAACATACGCAACGGCCCCGTAGAAGGCGGTCCCCGCAAGGGCCGCCAGTGCGATTTCCGCCCAGACCATGTCGATATTCATGCGGCCCACCTCGGTCGAGATGCGAAAGCCCATACCAACAATCGGGGTGCCGAAAAATTCGGCGACGATTGCACCAATCAGCGCAAGCGTGGAATTGATTTTAAGTGCGTTGAAAACAAACGGCATGGCCGCCGGCAACCGCAGACGGAACAGTGTCAACCAATAGCCCGACGCATAGGTCGCCATCAGGTCCTTTTCAAGCTTCCCCGCCGCATTCAACCCGGTCACCGTATTCACCAGCATCGGGAAAAACGTCATGATCACAATGACCGCGGCCTTCGATTGCCAGTCAAAGCCAAACCACATCACCATGATCGGCGCGACCCCAATGATCGGAAGTGCGGAGACCATATTGCCCAGCGGCAAAAGCCCGCGTTTAAGAAACGGCACACGGTCCACCGCAATCGCGACCAGAAACGCCGATCCGCAGCCCATGACATAGCCACTGAGTGCTGCCTTGACAAAGGTCTGGTAGAAATCGGCCATCATGGTGTCGGTCGAAGAAACGAAACGTACCCCGATCATGCTGGGCGGCGGCAGCAAGACCTGCGGCACCCCAAAGCCCGACACAACAACTTCCCAAACAAACAGCAACCAGACGCCAAACGCGATGGGCACAATAATATTGGCCGATTGCTGTTTGACGGTTTCAAGGCTGTGGTAATTGGCGATCACATCAATCGCACGCCAGACAAACGCCCAAAGCGAAATGATAAACAGCCAGAACCCGGTGCTGGCATAGCCCGCCACACCGTAATCATACAGCGCATCAATCGCCTGCCAGGCGCCAAACACCGCCACCGCCAGAAGGATCGCGGCATGCAGTATGGTGCGCACACCAATCCAGGTGAACGCCGCCCCGGCAATCACGCACAGCGCCATCGCACTGGCAAGACCGGGAATATCACCGACAAAGGCAACCTGTTTACCCGTGTCACCATCAATGCCCGCCAGCGGGAAAATCAGGGCCAACAGGGCAGCAACGGCACCAACAAGGCAGAATTTATCAAGCTTTACCTGTGTCATGCGTTTACCCCCATCCGGGCGAGAACACGCCGTTCACACCAGCCAACAATCACCACCATCATAGCGGCCAAAAAGGCTGCGGTGAACAATGCCGACCAGATTTGAATGGTTTGGCCATAATACGATCCGGCAAGCAGTCGTGCACCAAGCCCAGCTTGCGCACCCGTTGGCAATTCGCCAATAATCGCGCCGACCAGACTGATCGCAATCGCAACCTTTAAGCTGGCAAACAGGTACGGCATGGCGGATGGCAACCGCAGTTGCCAGAATGTCTGCCATTTTGAGGCATTATAGGTCCGCATCAGATCAAGCTGGATCACCTGAGGGGATCGAAGGCCTTTAACCATGCTGATCGTGACCGGGAAGAAACAAAGATAGGTCGAAATAATCGCCTTTGGCACCAGTCCCTTGATCCCGATCGCACCCAGTACAACGATGACCATCGGCGCAATGGCAAGGATCGGGATGGTTTGTGACGAAATTACCCACGGCATCAGGCTTTTTTCCAGCGTCATGACATGGACAATCCCCACCGCCAAAACAATGCCCAGCAACGTCCCAATGCCAAAGCCCAGAAGGGTTGACGAAAGTGTCACCCAACTATGATAGACCAAGGACCGCTTTGACGTGATCTTGATCGCAAAGATGGATTTATACATCTCCTCGACGACTTGATGCGGCGCAGGCAGGATTGGACGTTCCTGTGCCAGCGTATCTTCAATCAGCTGACTGGTCGTCCATGTTTGATCCGCCCGGTCATATCGGTCGATCTGGGTCGGCGCATTCATGAAAACCGCACCGACGTACCAAAGAACCAACAGGGCCAGCAGAACAACACAGACCGGTCCGCTGTGCCCCGACATCATCCGGGTCCAAAGCGACGGTCCAGTAACTGATCCCGACAGGGTTGCGGTGTTACTCGTCATGGCCATGCCCCGCGCGCAGTCCTTCGCGTACCCGATGGGCAATCTCAAGGAATTCCGGCGTTTCGCGTATGTCGAGTGTTCGGTCCTTGGGAAATTTGGTTTCGATCACATCAATGATCCGCCCCGGACGCGGTGACATCACGACAATCTTGCTTGAAAGATAGACCGCCTCGGGGATGGAGTGGGTGACAAAGGCCACCGTCTTGTTGGTCCGCGCCCACAGCTTCAAAAGCTGTTCGTTCAAATGATCACGGACAATTTCATCCAACGCGCCGAATGGTTCATCCATCAAAAGCAAATCGGCATCAAATGAAAGCGCACGCGCAATGGACGCGCGCTGCTGCATGCCGCCTGAAAGCTGCCATGGGAATTTCTTTTCAAACCCGTTGAGTTCCACAAGCTTGAGCGCGTCATGGGCGCGTTTGATGCGTTCTTCCTTGGACAGGTCCATGATCTCAAGCGGCAAAGTCACATTGCGTTCAATGGAGCGCCACGGCAACAATGCCGGCGCCTGAAATACATAGCCATATGCGCGCGCTTCACGGGCCGCCTCGGGCGAGACGCCATTGATCGAAATTTCGCCGCCGGTGGCTTTTTCCAGATCGGCAATCACGCGCAAAAGCGTTGTTTTGCCACAGCCCGACGGACCAATGAACGATACGAAATCACCTTCTTCAATCGTAAGATCAACTTCTGACAGCGCGTAGACCGGGCCATCAGCCGTTTGAAAAGTCAGCGATAAATCTTTGATATCAACAACGGCTTTTTTCGATGCGGGCATCGCGGCAACGTTATCAACAACTTGTTTTAGCGTCATGGGGTGTCCCCTGATCGTATGTCTCTCTCGGAACCAAAAGAGTTTCTTTTGGCACACTCGATGGAAGCCTCCCTCAGGGACGTTGCCCTGAACTTTGCCGGAATTTCGGGGTCATTGCCCCATATGTCGGTCAAAGCAAAACGGCGAGCGGGTTTCCCCGTTCGCCGGTATTCAATGTCAATTTCCGTCTGTCAGTCGGGTATAAGTCGAAGGACGACGGTCGCGGAAGAACTGCCAGTTATTGCGAATTTCACGCACCATCGACATGTCCATGTCATGGACCAGCAGTTCGTCATTCTCACGCGATGCCTGTGCTTCGATTTCGCCGCGCGGATTGACGAAATAGCTTTGGCCATAAAACTCGCCAATATCCCATGGCTGTTCGCGGCCAACCCGGTTGATCGCCCCGATAAAGCAGCCATTGGCAACGGCAGATGCGGGCTGTTCGAGTTTCCAGATATATTCTGAAACCCCGGCAACAGTGGCCGATGGATTGACGATATATTCCGCCCCATTTAAGGCCAGCGCACGCCAGCCTTCGGGGAAGTGACGGTCATAGCAAATGTAAACACCAAGCTTGCAATACTGGGTTTCAAACACCGGCCAGTTTGACGCACCGGGTTTAAAGAAGAATTTCTCCCAGAAACCGGCGACATGGGGGATATGGGTTTTGCGGTATTTACCAAGATAGGTGCCATCGGCGTCAATCACCGCAGCGGTATTGTAATAGACCCCGGTGATGTCCTCCTCATAGATTGGAACAACAATCACCATTTTGTATTTGGCCGCCAACTCGCACATCAGTTGCGTGGTCGGGCCATCGGGGATCTTTTCCGCCGCTGCATACCATTTCTTGTCCTGACTGGGACAGAAATAGGGCTGGGTGAAAACTTCCTGAAAACACAGGACCTGCACACCTTTTTTACCCGCCTCTTCGATATAGGGCAGATGTGCCTCGATCATGGCTTTGCGGATTTCTTCGGGGGTCTGATCGGTTGAACCTTTCAGGCTCATTTGAATCAGGCCGCCTCTCAGCTTTGACATCCGAGATAACCTCCTTGATCTGATATTTTAATGTCCTTTTGCCGGCTTATGCCGATCTTCGGACTTATGTCCAATCGCGCCCCAAAGACCCATTTTTTATGCGGATCTAATTCCCAGTCGGGACGCGATCAGAAAAATCGCGAAACAGATGTTTCCTCATCATGCGCCGATCTGCTGTCGTTGTTGTAATCAGCAGACCGGGCTTTTGTCCCCTGCCCGATCCGGGCAAGGGACATAGATCAACGACCAATCAGTCGATTTCTTTAAGCACTTCGCGCAGCGTGCCAAACAGCTGATCAATGTGTGATTTTTCAATAATCAGCGGCGGCGACAGCGCAATGATATCCCCGGTGGTACGGATCAGGATGCCTTTTTCAAACGCCTTGAGGAACGCGTTAAAGGCACGCTTGGTCGGGAATCCTTCGATCCCTTCAAGCTCAATCGCACCAATGAGGCCAAGGTTACGGACATCCTTGACCAACGGAAGGTCGATCAGGCTATGGACCGCATCTTCCCAATACTGGCCAAGTTCCTTGCCCTTTTCATACAGACCGTCTTCTTCATAGGTCTCAAGGGTGGCCATGGCGGCCGCACAGGCAACAGGATTGCCTGAATAGGTGTAGCCATGGAACAGCTCGATCATGTTTTCCGGGCCAGTCATGAAGGCATCATGAATATCATCGGTGGCAAACACTGCCCCCATCGGGATGGTGCCGTTGGTAAGGCCCTTGGCCGTTGTCACCAGATCAGGCTGAACCCCGAAATAATCCACCGCAAACGGCGCGCCAAGGCGACCGAAACCAGTGATGACTTCATCAAAGATCAACAAGATGCCGTGTTTGGTGCAAATTTCACGCAGGCGTTCAAGATATCCCTTTGGCGGGATCAAAACGCCGGTGGAGCCTGCAACCGGCTCGACAATCACGGCCGCAATGGTTGATGGGTCATGCAGCGCGCAAATGCGTTCCAGATCATCGGCCAAAAAGGCCCCATGTTCTGGCATGCCGCGCGTCACACCGTTTTCTTCTGGAAGGTATGTGTGGCGGATATGATCAACACCACCCAGCATCTGGCCAAATGTTTTGCGGTTGCCGGAAATACCACCAACCGAGATGCCGCCAAAGTTCACACCATGATAGCCGCGTTCACGCCCGATCAGGCGGGTGCGCTGGCCGTCGCCGCGTGCACGGTGATAGGCAAGGGCGATTTTAAGGGCGGTCTCAACCGATTCAGAACCAGAGTTGGTATAGAACACATGATTAAGGTCCCCCGGCATGATCTGTGCCAAACGATTGGCAAGCTCAAACGCCTTGGGGTGGCCCATCTGGAAGGCTGGTGCATAATCCAGCTCGTCCATCTGCGCCTTGACCGCTTCGACAATTTTCGGACGTTTGTGACCAGCGTTGCAGCACCAAAGACCCGCGGTCCCGTCAAGGATCTGGCGGTTGTCATCGGTTGTGTAATACATGCCTTCGGCCGCGACCAGCATACGCGGGGTCTGCTTGAACTGGCGGTTGGCCGTAAACGGCATCCAGAATGCCGAAAGATCATTCGGCCGGCTGATTTTCGTGGTGGCTGTCATAAAAGGTCTCCCGTACCTTTTCGCATTGCTTCCCTGATATCGGTCGGGGGACTTTCCCCAATCGCCGACACCTGACTTCTTCATCCAAACGTATGTTTTTCATCCAGCCCAAAGACCAACGCAGTGACCGAAATGTCGAACATTTTTAATTTGGGGTTGTCCGGCATGCGGACACGCAAAAATCGTTAGCATGAGACACGCCCATGCACTAGAGCTTTAACACCACCGGGGAATTGTTTCGAATTTTCGACCGTCAAATGCCATTTTAGGAACCCTGATTTTTGTTTACGGCGCCTTTTTTCTGTTTATCTTTCATCGGGAGTGTTCGATATTTCGGACAAAACCGACTCTGGAACCCTTTTTCGGGTCCCCAAAACATGACGCGCATAAAAAAGTTTCTTTTGCATATTTAAGGTAGAGGTTATTTTAACCTGACCAAACGGTCAAGATAAATGACGCAAATCAGAG
Source organism: Thalassospira sp. Z349TD_5 (assembly GCF_056173045.1). Taxonomy (NCBI): domain Bacteria; kingdom Pseudomonadati; phylum Pseudomonadota; class Alphaproteobacteria; order Rhodospirillales; family Thalassospiraceae; genus Thalassospira; species Thalassospira sp. Z349TD_5. Next base: position 1,321,232 of record NZ_CM149654.1, on the reverse strand, counting down.
AGCATGAATGACCCCACTTAAAACCGGCTCAAAAACAGATAGCAAGACAGCGGTAAAACCGGCGCAAAACGGGGCACACAAAGCCGCCATTCGCCAGGAAAACGAAGAGCAAATTCTTGCTGCCGCCGAGAAGGTTTTTGCTGATTACGGCTTTAAGGGGGCCACCACCGCACTGATTGCCGAAGTTGCCAACGTCCCCAAGGCAAATGTGCACTATTATTTCAGCACCAAAGAAGCGCTGTATCGCCGGATTATGGAAGACGTTTGTGATCACTGGCTTGAAGCGGCCATGACGTTCGACAACAGTGCTGATCCGGCCATTATCTTGCGCGGATACATCGAAGCCAAAATGGATTTATCGCGCGCGCGCCCTTACGGCTCGCGGCTTTGGGCGCATGAAATCATTCGTGGGGCAAAATTCTCGTCTGATTACATCTCGACCACGGTGAAAAACTGGCTTGATAGCCGCGTTGTCGTCATTCGCGGCTGGATTGCCGAGGGCAAGATGGACCACATAGAGCCCTACTCACTGATGTATATGATCTTTGCCACCACCCAGCATTACGCCGATTTCGGTGCTCAGATCGAGATTTTCAATAATGATCAGCCACTGAGCGAAACCCAATTCGCCGAGGCCAAAGAAAATGTCGTGCGCATTATCCTCAAAGGCGTTGGACTGGACGGATAATACATCAAAGATCGGCTTGAAAGCGCGGCTTGTCCACCTCTTGCCCCACTTATGGATAGTTGCAAGCCCCACCCGCGGAACAAACCTATAGCAGCAGATGTTGATATAACTTCCGCCGAGGTCAGAAATGGTGTGCAGGCACCCGCGATCAGGTACGGCTGGCTTTTTTGATGCTGCTTTATTTGTTGGTGCCTTATTTGTTGGCGCCGGGAGTATTTTGTCGATCAGCAGCGCGATTGCCGACGAACCCGACGCCTCCAATGATCAAATGACACGTTCTGTTGCCCTACAGGGATGTGAAACCATGTCTGTTGGCGGTGCTGAAGGCTGGGAACCGATCACCTATATCGACAATCAGGGTCGGCAGTTGGGCCTTGCCATCGACATCCTTGATGACTATGCCGCGCAACATGGCATTCACCTTGACCTCATGCTTGATATTCCCTGGTCACGATCAATTCAAATGCTGGAAAAGGGTGAGATTGACGTCATTGCCGGTGCCTATTTCACCAAGGAACGCAACCGTATTTACTCCTATAGTGCGCCATTCGCCTTTGACGATGTCATGGTTTTCCAGCACCGTCAGAACCGGTTTCCAATGAACAATATTTACGATTTGATCGGCTATCGCGGGGCACGTCCGCAAGGTGGAAGTTATGGCGATTACATCGATCATTACGCCGAAACCAGCCTTGATATGATCTATTCCCCGACAGGAAACAGAATTTTCGATGTTCTTATCAATGGCCGTGCCGATTATGTGATGCTGGGCCGCTATGACGGGCTCACCAACCTGTATAAAAACCATCTAGAAAACGTGATTGAACCCGCAGAACCCCCACTGACCCGCAATAAAGTTTTGCTGGTGTTTTCGCGCCAAAGCCCCTGCGCGCGGCATATTGCCGCAATTAATCTGCTGATCAACAGTTTGACAGAAGACGGCACGCTTGAAAGATGGACAACCAACCACCTTCGCGGCGTTATGAATGAGACGCCCTCAGACAGTTAGGGCATCGAGCGTTGCCTCAGATCATGTTGTTTCGGCAACACCCCATCATGACTGGCCCCCTTTGCGTCAAAACCGCCCGGCCACCGAAAAAAAAGCTTCAGAACAGGCGTTCAAATCTACTTTAAATTGCAATATATTGGCGACCCAAAGCGGGCATAAAATCAAAACAAAGGGGCGGGCACGATGAAAATCCTGATGGGACCGGTACTTTCATTTCGCGGTTATGACGCGGCAACAAACCGCTGGAAACTCAGTGCGCTAATGGTGACCAAAAACAGGCCGCCCGGCGATATTTTCTTTACCGGCGATGTCCAAGTTCCCACCGCCAGCGCGACCCTCCTTTGGCAACTTGGCGACCGTGCGGCGTACAGTTTTTCCTTTGAAGCGCCGCTTACAGATACACCCACCACGCTGACATACAGTCCGGCGCCGGACACCTATTTTGATGTTCATCTGCCACCCCGCGGCCATGCACCAAACATGGCCTATGCATCGTGCAACGGGTTTTCATCGCAAAAGGTGATGAAGGGGGTTGAGGTTAAAAACAAAATGTGGCTTGAGATGGCCGGGCGCCATGATCAAGCCCCCTATCATCTGATGCTTTTGGGCGGGGATCAGGTCTATGCCGATTCCGTTTGGGAAGTGGTCCCCAGTATCAAGACATGGAACGCCTTACCCAATGCCAAGGCCAACAAGGCAAGCTTTACCAAACCGATGGAAAGCCAGCTCGAAAAATTCTATTTCGATCTTTACACCGAACGCTGGGCCCAGCCCGAAGTCGCGCAAATGATGGCGACCGTTCCGGCAATTTCGATGTGGGACGATCATGATATATTCGATGGCTGGGGCTCCTATCCACCCGAACGTCAGAATTGCGATGTGTTTCAGGGCATCGGCAAAATCGCCACCCATGCCTTTGGCGTTTTTCAGCACCATCTTGCCGATGATCCCGAAAATACAGCCCCCTATCTGGCCCCCGATCACGGGTTTTCGGTCGGCCATATTGTCGGCAGCACGGCGATCCTGTGTGTTGATATGCGGTCCGAGCGCACCCAAAGACAGGTCTTATCGCCCGATCACTGGAACCAGATATATGACTGGCTCTCAAAGCTTGAAAACATCGACCATCTGTTTGTGATGTCGAGCATCCCGGTTGTCTATCCGGACTTCAATGTGCTTGAAACCTTGCTCGGAGCCGTGCCCGGCCAACAGGAACTTGAAGACGACCTCCAAGACCATTGGAGCAGCCGAAGCCATAAGGGCGAACGCAGCCGCATGGTCCATCGCCTGTTTAAAATTCAGGAAACCGGCATCCGGGTGACGATCCTGTCGGGCGATGTGCATGTCGCGGCCTTTGGCATGCTCGAAAACAACCGGACCGAATACATTGGTCAGACGCGGGTGATCAATCAGTTGATTTCATCGGCAATTGTCCATCCGGCACCGGGCAAGATGGTGCTGTTTGCCCTGACCCATTTGCTTGATAACGAAAAGGAAATCGATCCGTCGATCATATCGCGGATGGGCACATTCCCCGGCACCAACACCAAGTTTGTCGGTGCGCGCAATTTCCTTAGTCTTGAACCCGACACAAGCCGGGCCCGCCCGCGCTATTGGGCACACTGGGTTGCCGAAAACGAAGACGAGCCCTTTACCAAGGTCATCCATCCGGTCGAAAACGAATTCCCCGTATGATGCCCATGGCCGAAATAGAAAACGGGCGGACCGGATAACCGGCCCACCCGCAAGGACGGCTGCATGGTCAGCCGTCCCGTTATTTTCGATGCGAAACTCAGTCGGATTTCGCCATCACCGTTTCATCGGCCTTGGCCAGAACTGCACTCAAAAGAACCTGCCCACCGGCGTCAGACCAGTGTTTATGGACTTCTTCGATTTCGTTATGGGAAATGCCATCGACACACGGGATAAAGATCATCGCGGTTGGACACACCTGGGCCAAATAGCACGCATCATGCCCGGCACCTGAAACGATTTCCCGCGCCGAGAAACCACCAAGTTCGGCCCCCTTGCGCACCGCATCAACACAGGACGCATCAAACGGGATCGGCGCGTAATAGAAAATATTGTCCAATTCGCTTTCAAGCCCGATGTCTTTTGCGATTTTTTCCACACCTTCGCGCAGGGCCTTGTCCATGTCTGACAGTACCGCATCATCGGGGTGACGGAAATCGACCGTAAAGGAAACCTCGCCGGGAATGACGTTGCGCGAATTGGGATGGATTTGCATCATCCCCACCGTCGCACAGGCCAAAGGCGACCGATCCAGACCGATCTTATTGACCAGATCAACAACCCGTGCCGCCCCCAGCAAAGCATCTTTGCGGGTTTTCATCGGGGTCGGTCCGGCGTGGGCCTCGACACCGGTGAATTTGATTTCATACCAGCGCTGGCCTTGGGCATCGGTGACAATGCCAATGTCCTTGCCTTCGTCTTCAAGGATCGGACCCTGTTCGATATGGGCTTCGAAATAGGCCCCCATCGGATGGGCATCAATGGTCGGTTCATCCGGCCCCAAATAGCCGATACGTTTGAGTTCCTCGCCCATGGTTTTGCCATCGACATCGGCCCGGCCATGCCCGTATTCAAGATCAAATACCTTGGCAAAGACGCCTGACGACACCATCGCCGGGGCAAAGCGCGACCCTTCTTCGTTGGTCCAGCTGACCACTTCAATCGGGGCCTCGGTTTCGTATTTGGCTTCATTCAGGGTTCGGATGACTTCAAGCCCCGAAAGCACGCCATACACACCGTCATATTTCCCACCCGTGGGCTGGCTATCAAGGTGGCTTCCGATGACAACCGGCGGCAGATCGGGGTTTTTGCCTTCGCGACGGGCAAAGATATTGCCCATCTGATCAACACGGATCGAGCAGCCTTCGGCTTCGCACCATTTAATGAACAAATCACGGCTTTCCCGGTCCAGATCGGTCAGTGCCAGACGGCACACGCCGTCCTTTGCTGTTTTGCCGATCTTGGCCATTTCCATCAGGCTGTCCCAAAGGCGATCACCATCAATCGACAGGTTACGTACACTGGGTTGAACGGTCATTATCTAGTCCTTCTTGCTTAGTCACGTGGCGCTGGTGGCCTGATGGATTATTCCGCCGCGGCCCGCATCGGGTTAAGCGGATGTTCGGGCCATGTCATCGGTGGCTTGTCGGTTTTGACCGGCTCCATGGTGATACAATCAGGGACCGGGCAAATGTGGTAACACAGGTTACAGCCAACACATTCCTCGTCGACCACCTCAAACACGCGCCCGCCTTCGGGCTTGTCGGTCATGGTAATCGCCTGATGGGATGTGTCTTCGCACGCGATATGGCACCGGCCACATTCGATACAATTGTCGGTGTTGATCACCGCCTTGGTATCGTAGTTCATGTTAAGCTCGTTCCAGTCGGCAACCTGCGGGACGGCGGCCCGGGTGAACTGTTCGACACTGGTATAGCCCTTGTCGTCCATCCACTGGCTCATGCCGTCAATCAGGTCATCCACAACCCGGAAGCCATAAATCATCGCAGCGGTACAGACCTGAACCGCGTTGGACCCAAGCGCCATGAATTCGACCGCATCTTTCCAGGTAGTGATGCCACCAATACCGGAAATCTCAAGGTTCTTGGTTTCCGGTGTGCGGGCAATTTCGGCAATCATATTCAGCGCAATCGGCTTGACCGCCGATCCGCAATAACCACCATGCGTCCCTTTGCCATCGACAACCGGCTCGGGGATCATATTGTCGATATCAACCGAAATGATCGAGTTAACAGTGTTAATCAATGACACCGCATCTGCCCCGCCCTTATAGGCGGCCTCGGCCGACCACAGGATGTTGGTGATGTTTGGCGTCAGTTTGGTAAAGACCGGGATATCAACCGCATCCTTAACCCAGCGGGTGACCTGTTCGACCATTTCGGGTACCTGCCCGATGGCCGAGCCCATGCCGCGTTCGCACATGCCGTGCGGGCAACCAAGGTTAAGCTCAATCCCGTGCACCCCGCTTTCGGCGATCTGCTGGGCAAGGTCCTTCCAGACACGTTCCTCAATCGGGGCCATCATTGATCCGATGATGACGTGATCAGGGTATTCTTTGCGGCATTCACGGATTTCCTGAAGGTTCACCGCCAACGGGCGGTCAGAAATCAGTTCGATGTTGTTAATGCCCAAAAGACGGCGGTTTTGATCATGATGCGCGCCATAGCGCGACGATACGTTGATCACCGGCGGATCAATGCCAAGGGTTTTCCAGACAACCCCGCCCCAGCCTGCTTCAAAGGCACGCACGACGTTGTATTTCTTATCCGTCGGCGGTGCGGACGCCAGCCAGAACGGGTTTAGTGAATCGATCCCGGCAATTTTACAGCTTAGATCAGCCATGTTCTCTCTCCCTGTACTGGCGTTATGCGCTGGCGGTTTTTAAAAATGCATCGATGGCAACCGCGGCCTGTTTGCCGTCCTCGACCGATTGAACGGTCAGGTCTTCGCCACTTTTGATGCAATCCCCACCGGCAAAGACGCCGGGCGCGGTCGTTTGATAGGTATCATCGACAATGATTTTACCACCGGTGATTTCCATCCCGGCAAGGTCATCGGGTTTGATTTTTTGCCCGATGGCTTTTAAAATCTGATCGGCGGGAACGTCGAACGTTTCACCCGTCCCCACCAGCTTGCCACTGGCATCAAGCTCGGTTTTTTCAAACGACATGCCCATCAACTTGCCATTGGCCTTGATCGCGACGGGCTTTGCCCAATAGCGCACAACAACACCGTTGGTTTTCGCCAGATCCTGCTCAAACTCGGTCGCCGACATGTTTTCAGGCCCGCGACGATACACAAGGGTGACTTCGCCAGCGCCAAGGCGCTTGGCCTGAACCGCGGCATCAATGGCAGTATTGCCCCCGCCAATGACGATCACGTTATTGCCGACCGGCATATCGGATTTCGGTTCGGTCTGACGCAATTGCTCGATGAATTTAATCGCGTCATCAACGCCGGGGAATTCTTCGCCCTTAAGCCCAAGATTATTGGTCGCGCCAAGGCCAACACCGACAAACACCGCGTCATAGGAATCTTTGAGTGCCTGAAGATTGATATCCCTGCCAAGCGCCTTGCCGTATTCAATGCGAACACCACCAATGCCAAGCAGGAATTCAACTTCGCGTTGGGCGAAATCATCGGTCATCTTATAGGCGGCCAAACCATATTCATTAAGGCCGCCCGGCTTTGCCTTGGCTTCAAACACCGTCACATCGTGGCCCAGCATGGCGGCCCGGTGCGCGCACGATAGTCCGGCGGGACCAGCACCGATAATGGCAATCTGTTTGCCGGTTTCAGCCGCCCGTTTGAACGGATGGGGCAGATCGCGCGCCATTAAATGATCAACGGCAAAGCGTTGCAGGCTTCCGATTTCAACAGCGGTATCTTCGGCGACATTGCGTACGCAGGCTTCTTCACACAGAACCTCGGTCGGGCATGCACGGGCACAGGTGCCGCCCATGATGTTGGCCGACAAAATGGTTTTGGCCGCACCGTCGGGATTGGCTGTGCTGATTTTGCGGATGAAGCTTGGAATATCGATTGATGTCGGGCATGCGGTGACACATGGCGCGTCATAGCAATACAGGCAGCGATTGCTTTCTGCCATGGCCTGTAGGGTGGAATACGCCGGATGCAGATCGGAAAAACCGTCATCGGTGTGGCTGTCTGCAACACTGTGGTTCGCACCGGATTTCTGGGCTTGCTTGGCCTGCAAGATGGTCATGTGTTTTGTCTCCCTGCCTAAAAGGCGTCCTCTCCTGACGTCATCGAGAGACAAAACAAGAATGCAAATACGGATCGACCGACAGCCAAAATGATGACCCCAAAATCGGGATCAGGATGGATTTATGGCGTTACGCGGACGGGCGGGCCCGACCAACTGTTGATCTTCACGTACGGACATTCTTGGCGTATCCGTCCGGCATTCGCCGGACTGTTTCCCAGTATTTGATCTGCCGCGTCTTTATGTTTTCGGGTTTATCCCCGGTTGAGTACGCGTGCAGATGCCTCTCTCTGACAGATACAGCATGTCCAATCCTGATCATTTGGTCAAGATTAAAAATGCGAATTCTTGTTTGACCCCGAAAACACCTGAAATCTCCCCGAAAACCGGCGATCTACACCGTTCGTTCCCCACCATAGTCAGCCCGCCCAAGTTGGGTCATCCCGCTGATTTGGCGATATTTTTACTGGCTATCACGCGATCAATTACAGTAACGTCATATTGGTTATGCCCACTTTGGAACGCCTATAATGACACACCATGATGATGCAACGCACACCCCGCCCGACCGGCAACCGTCGGTCCGTGCCGTTGCCATGCCTGCCGACACCAACCCGTCAGGGGATATCTTTGGCGGCTGGCTGATGTCGCAAATGGACCTTGCGGCCGGAACAACGGCCGCCCGACGCGCCAAGGGGCGTACTGCGACCGTGTTTGTCGACAGTATGTCGTTCCTGCGCCCCGTCCATGTCGGGGATGAAGTATCGATTTTTACCGATATTACCCATGTGGGCCGCACGTCACTTCGGATCGATGTCGAAGCCTGGCGTCAAACGCGATTTGAAGAAACGTCCCAGAAAGTCACCGAAGGGGTGTTTACCTTTGTCGCCCTTGACGAACATGGCCAACCCCGCCCGCTTGATCCCAAGGACGACGATCAGGCCTGATCAATCGGCGGGCTTTGCAAATAAGCCATCAGCAATTCCCCCACCGCGACAAAACTGTCGATATGGGCACGTTCATGCCCGTGCGATGCATCCAGCCCAAAACAAATAAGCGATGCTCGTGTGTCGTACCCGGCTTCAAGCGCGGATGCGACGTCACTGCGATAGAATTTAAACACATCGCGGGAATGCTCGATGCCGTTTGTTTCACACAGATCCAGCAAATGACGGTTCAGTTTGCGGTCAAACGGCCCTGACATATCCTTCATCGCAATTGTCACACCAAACTCGCTGGTGTTCTGGCCCGGCGCAAAGGTGCCGTTATCAACCGCGACCAGTTCGGCAATGTCATCGTGCAGGATATGGGGTGCGCCAAGGCCGACTTCCTCGGCAATGGTAAACAGGATATGGCACTCAACCGGCAAGGACGCCTGCCCTTTTACCACGGCGCGCACAGCCGCAAGCACGGCGGCCACCCCGGCCTTGTCATCAAGATGACGTGACACGACAAAGCCGTTGTCGGTAAATTCGGCATTGGTATCAATTGCCACCATATCGCCGACATGAATGCCAAGGGCACGCACGTCATCACCATTGGCAATGCGGGCATCCAGACGCAGTTCAAGCTGTTCCCACGTTACCGGCTGGCTTTCAATTTCGGTGTTATAGGTATGCCCCGATGCCTTGATCGTCAGGATCGTGCCCCGGAACGTCTTGCCGCCATCGGCATAGACCGTCACCCGCGCACCTTCGGCAAAGCGCGACGACCAATGACCGATCATGGTGACTTCCAGCCGGCCATTATCCTTGATCTGTTTGACCATGGCGCCAAGGGTATCAAGATGCACCGCCACCGCCCGATCCGGGCTTTTGCGTGCGCCGGGCAAATCGGCCCGAATGGCACCACGTCGGGTCAGCTCAAACGCAATCCCCATGTCGCGCAATTCATCGCAAACAAATTCCACCGCCCCGTCGGTCATGCCCGTCGGGCTATCAATCGTCAGAAGCTTCGCCAGAACAGCACTCAGATATTGGCGGTCGATATGGGGAGCTGTCATGATAATCGTCCTGAATGGCGTGTTGAGAGAGCATAGAGAAGACTTAGTGTTTGGTGGCGATACCCGAAAGGGCGCGTAATTCCGCACTGGGCGGTAAATCGCGCGGCAGATCAATATTGCCTACGCGCAAGAACCGGTTTTCAACCACTGCTTCCTGTTCTTCCATCAAACGCTGGGCCGCGCACATGTGCTGATAGGTCACCGCACGTGCGGTTTCACCATCCCCGTTGCGCAGGGCTTCGATCAAGCGGAATTGATAATTTCGGCCCGTTTCACGCAATTCGGTGTTGGGTTGATCATAGATTTTTTTGCACACGGTCAAATTCATCAAAAGATCAATCATGAACCGACAGAAAAACGACAACAGCGGATTGGGGCACAGCTCCACCAGCACCAGATGAAATTCAAGTTCCTTGTGGCGTTGACGGCGGGCTTCTTCGATGGATTGCGGGTGGCTTGCGTACCATGTCATGACTTCTTCAAGACGCTGGAAATCCGCCTCGGACAAATGCCCGATACAGGCCGCGGCCATTTCCGGTTCCAGCAGAATGCGCAATTCATAGATATCGCGGATCGAAAGATCCTTGAAAAAGAAGTAATTCGACAAAAGCTCAACCGCGCGTCCCTCCGACACACTGTCGATAAACGCCCCGCCCCCTGGCCCCGTTCGGGTGGTGATGATCCCCTGGGTTTCCATGGATTTCAGCGCTTCGCGCACCGTGCCTTTTGACGCACCAAGAAGGGCGATCAAATCGGCTTCCTGTGGCAATCGCGCACCGGGGCGCAGGCCCTTTTGCGCGATGTAATCTTTCAGCGCATCGGCAATGATATCGGGCCGTTTACGGTCGCGTTTTCGCGGTCGCGTCGTAAGCTCCATATCTTTTAACGGACCCTTGATCGGGTTTTTGGTCATCCTGTTTTCCCTGTCGTGCCCTGAAGGTAATTTATCGGGCACATATTAGTTTATTTTAGGCCGATGTCACCGAATTGAGCGGATGGAAACATGCCGCATCATGATTTTCGAGGCCATAATGCGCATCGGGCACCTTGGCAACGCAATCATCCTGCGCGCGTGGACAGCGCGGGGCAAAGGCACATCCGGGCGGCGGGGCCAATGGGTCAGGCAGTTCGGCACTGGCATCCTCAACCGTCAACCCGCGCTTGCCCGGCACCGGCGCGCTATCAAGCAGCAAACGGGTATAGGGGTGCCGGGGTTTGTCAAACAGCGCACGGCCTTTTGCCTGCTCGACGACGCGCCCGAAATACATCACGGCCACCCGGTCACTAACCGCTTCGACCACGGATAAATCATGGCTGATGAAAACATATGTCAGAGCAAATTTCTTTTTAAGATCGGCCAAAAGGTTCAGCACCTGTGCTTGAACCGACACATCAAGTGCCGAAACCGGTTCATCCAGAACAATGATTTCCGGTTCTGCGGCCAACGCCCGCGCAATGCCGACCCGCTGCGCCTGCCCGCCAGAAAACTCATGCGGATAACGATCCAGAAATTCCGGGCGCAGATTGACCGCATCCATCAATTCCGCCAGTCGTTTGTTCAGATCCTCCCCCGAAAGCCCACGCAGATACCGCAGCGGTGCGGCCAGCGTTTCACGGATCAATTTACGCGGATTAAGCGAACTGATCGGGTCCTGAAACACATATTGAATGCGCCGTGACAACGCATGTCGATCGCGCGCAATCAAATCGTTCATATCCGATCCGGTCAGGGTGATATTGCCCTCTGTCGGGCGATCCAGCCCAACCAGCATCCGGGCCAATGTCGATTTGCCACAGCCAGATTCCCCGACAATGCCAAGGGTTTCACCCTTACGCACCGCGACATCAATGCCGCGCACGGCATAGACGGTTGGCTTTTGTCCGCCAAACAGGGTCCGGCCACCGCCAAAGGTCCGCACCAGATCGCGGGTTTGCAAAACGACGTCAGAAACATGAGACGCATCAGACATCTGCACCCTCCATCGGTTTGATACAGCGCACACCATGACCATTACCAAGATCATCAAAGGCAATTGAGCCAACCCGACATGCGTCCTCGACCCGGTCACAACGATCAGCAAAAGCACATCCGGCAGGCAAATTATTAACCGCAGGCGGCAATCCCGGAATGGCAGACGTCCTTCGGTCGGGTTCGCCCAAACGCGGCACACAATCGATCAACCGCTTGGTATAGGGATGGGCCGGATGATGAAGCACTTGCTCGGTCGTGCCCATTTCAACAATTCGTCCGGCATACATCACCGCCACCCGGTCACAGATTTCCGATACCACGCCAAAATCATGGGTGATGAACAAAACCGACGTGCCGTGATCATTGCGCAGGTTGTTCATCAATTTCAAAATCTGCGCCTGTACCGTCACATCAAGAGCTGTGGTCGGCTCATCGGCAATGATCAGGCGCGGTTCATTGGCCAGCGCCATGGCAATGCCAACCCGTTGACGCATCCCGCCCGACAGTTGATGGGGATAGTTGTCGGCCCGGCTTTGCGGATTGGGAATGCGCACCATGCCAAGTAACTCAACCGCCTTGGCCCACGCATCCTTATAGCTAACAGCATTATGCGCCCGGATGGCTTCGACCAGTTGATCCCCGATGGAAAACAGCGGATGCAGGGTCGATAACGGGTCCTGAAAAACATAGGCCGCCTTACCGCCACGAATGTCGCGCACGTCATCTTCAGACATGCCATAGACATCCTTGCCATCAAACATCACCCGCCCACCAACAATCGTGCCGGGCGGTGATGCCACCAGCCCCAGAAGCGACAATGCCGTCACGGATTTGCCTGAACCAGACTCTCCGACCAGACCAACGCATTCGTTTTTCCCAACATGGAAACTCACCCCGCCGACTGCCTTATAGCTGTCATCGCCCAGAACAAATTCGGTCCGCAATTCATCGACCGCCAGAACCGTGTCATCGGGATAAGTTGTGCCTGCCCCCTCGTCCGTGCGGTCAATGCGGGTTAGCGGTGCCGGACGTGCGAGTGCACCCGATTTCAAACGTGGGTCCAGCACATCGCGAACGCCATCGCCCAACAAATTGATGCTCATCACCAGAACAAAGATCATTGCACCGGGAATGGCCGACAGATGCATCGCGGTTGTGATCAGTTTGCGCCCTTCGCCCAGCATCGACCCAAGGTCGGCCTGCGGGGGCTGTGCGCCCAGACCAAGGAAGCTTAACCCCGCCGTTTCAAGGATCATCCAGCCGACCGTGGTCGAGATCGTAATCACAATCACCGGCATCACATTGGGCAGAATTTCCGTCAGGATGATGCGGATATGTCCCTTGCCCGAAAGTTTGGCCGCGTTGACAAATTCCCGGTGTGCAATCCCGACGGTCACCCCGCGGATGTTACGTGCAAAGAACGGGATGTTGACCACCGCAATCGCATAAAGCGCATTCATCAACCCCGGACCAAGGGCGGCAACAATCGCCAAAGCCAGCAGGATGTAAGGGAACGCCATCAGCATATCAATGCCGCGCATCATGATATTATCGGTACGCCCGCCAAAATAGCCCGAGACAATCCCGATGGCCGAACCAAACAGCGCAGCAACAAGGGACGCCGAAATCCCGACCGCCAGGCTGACCCGCGTGCCCCAAATTAACCGGGACAGCAAATCACGACCCAGATGATCGGTGCCCAGAAAATGCCCGTCGGCAAGGGGCCGCAACAAACGCTGTGCCGGGTCCGTGGCATCCGGATCAGGCAGCGGCAGGATCGGTGTTATAATAACAATTAAAACCACCAGCGCCAAAATCACCGCCCCCATCAAGGCAAGCTGGTTACGCGCCAAAAGCTTGAACGCCGAGGGGCGCGCGGATCGCTTTTTTGCATTGGTATGAGGATTTGAATTTGGGCCTGTCACGGCGGTACTGGTCATGCCTTCACCCTTGGATCAAGCAGATGCTGGATGACATCGGCAAACAGGTTAAACAGAACGTAACTGCCCGCGACCAGAACCACCCCGCCCTGTACCAGCAGGATATCGCGCGTTGAAATCGCATTAACCAGCATGCGGCCAATGCCGGGCCACTGGAACACGGTTTCAATATAGACCGCCCCGCCCAGAACAAAGCCCGCCTGCACCCCGATCACCGGAATGACATTGACCAGTGCCGCCTTGAACGCGTGGCGATAAATCACCCGGTTTTCATCAAGCCCCTTGGCCCGTGCCGTGCGGATGAAATCCTGACGCAGCACTTCAAGCATGTTGGACCGTGTCAGCCGGGCAATAATCCCGGTCGCCACCACGGCCAAGGTGACCGATGGTAAAATCAGATGCCGGATCAAATCAGGCAGATCACCGCCGCCGTAAATGGCGTACATGCCACTGACCGGCAGCCACCGCAATTCAACGGCAAAAAACATCATCAACAACAGACCAAGCCAGAAACTTGGAATGGAAATGCCGATCAAAACCGCAAAGGTCAGTGTTTTGTCGGCCCAACCATATTGACGCACGGCCGAGACAACCCCGGTCAACAGACCAAAGATCGTACATAGAACAAGGGCGGTTCCTGCTAAAATCAGCGTTGCGCCGAAACGTTCAAGAATTTCATCAAGAACCGGACGGTTCAGACTGTAGGATCGCCCAAAATCGCCCTGAACCATATTGGTCAGCCAGATCCAGTATTGTTCGACCATGGATTTGTCCAAACCAAGATCGGCGCGCAATTTCGCGACGTTCTCTGGTGTGGCATAAGATCCAAGGATCGCAAGTGCCGGATCACCGGGGATCAGCGACATAATCAGAAAAACGATCACAGTCAGCCCCAATAAAACCGGGATCATCAGGATCAATCGACGTAAAATATAGACGTGCATGGCGCGGCTCGTCTGAGAAATGCGGGGAAAATTGGCCGGGGCGGTTTTCACCCCGGCCAAAAAGCTCAGGTCAATTCTTTACGACATCATCAAGCAGCAGGAAGAAGGATGGCTGTAATTTGAAACCATCAACCATGGTGCTTGAAACGGCGTTTTGCTTCCAGTTCGCGATAAAGGCCCAAGGGGCATCGTCATAAACGATTTCCTGCATTTCGCGGTACAGCTTGGCCCGTTCAGCCTGATCGGTGGACGAACGCGCAGCTTCAAGAAGCTTGTCGACTTCCGGGTTGGAATAATATCCGGAATTAAACCCGCCCTTGTCGGGCCACGCATCGGTGCGCAGTGCCAGATATGGCAAGGTATCTGGATCATTGGTCATCCAGGCCATTTCCGCCATATCCGCCTTGCCTTCAAGACCCGGGTTCACCTTACCAAGGAAGGTGTTCCATTCGTATGTCTCGATCGCAACGGTCAGACCGATCTGGGCAAGGTCCGCCTGAATGGCCGCCCCCATCGGGATCGGATCAAGCATGCCGGAACCACCTTCGGTGACATAGAAGGTCACTTTCTCACCCTCGGCACCGGCTTCCTTGATCAGCTGTTTTGCCTTTTCGATATCATGGGGATAAGGCTGAAGCTGTTCATTATAGGCCCATGCAAATGCAGGTGGGGTTGGCCCCGTCGCAATTTCGGCTGTGCCCTGAAGGACGTTTTCAACCAGTGCCTTTTTATCAATCGCATAGTTGATCGCCTGACGGACTTTCTTGTCCTTGAACGGGCCTTCTTTCATGTTCAGAATAAGGAACCAAAGATGCGGTCCGGCCTGTTCATAGACACTGAAATTGTCGTCACCCGACAGCTGCGTCAGGCTATCTGGCGGCACTTCGACCATCAGATCAATGCCCCCGGCCATCAGTTCCGCCACACGGGTATTGGCATCCGTGATCGGACGGAACACAACCGCCTCAAGCTTGGCGACATCTTCCCAATAGTCATCATTGCGCACGACAACGACCTTGGCATTGCTTTCCCATTCGGCAAATTTGAACGGGCCTGTGCCCACCGGATGACGACCGTAATCCGCACCAAATTCCTTCACGGCTTCCGGTGAAACGATCAGGCCGGTCGGATAGGCAAGGTTGGACAGAAACGGCGCATAAGGCGCATTAAGCGTAAATTTGACCGTCAGATCGTCCACGACATCGATCGTTTCCACAGCGCTAAAGAAAAACGCCAATGGGAACGGGCCGGTGTCATGTTGGGGATGGTTTTCGTCAAGCATACGGTCGAAATTGTATTTCACCGCTTCGGCATTGAACGGGGTGCCGTCATGGAATGTCACCCCATCGCGCAGCTTGAACGTATACACCGTCCCGTCATCAGAGATCGTCCAGCTTTCCGCCAAGGCAGGCTCAACTTCAAGCGTGCCATCCTTGTAACGGACCAGACCATCATAGACATTCATCAAAATACGAAAATCGTTCACAGCGGTCACAGCCGCCGGATCAAGTGATTTGGGCTCGGCAATCTGACCCACCACCAGAACACCCGGTGGGGTCTGGGCTTCGGCGTGGCCGAACCCGAATGCACAAACCGCGAGGGCGGCTGCTGTCAGCGCCCCTTTAAACAGGCTTTTCATTCAAGCCTCCCTTGTTGAAACCTTCCTGTTACCCCGGTTCAAACCGAACCGACCGACAACGCACCGCTTTTGTGGTGTTCTTTTTTTAACGACGTTTCCCGTTTTCCGAACCCGTTGTCGATGCGTTCGGATGTGACGGTTGCAAAACCTATTTATAATGATAAATTCGAATTCGGCAATTATTTATCATAATAAATTTCCAGACCGCCATCGTGCTAAGCTGGGACACAGGCAGGAAACATGACTTACACAATCGTCGCCAGAGACCCGAAAACCAATGCACTGGGCATTGCCAGTGCAACGGGAAATCTGGCCGTGGGTGGCTTTGTCCCGCATCTAAAACCCGGTATCGGCGTGATTGCGACGCAGGGATTTTCAACCAATTACTGGTACGGGATTAACGGACTAACCTTGCTTGAATCCGGTAAACGGGCCGATTCGGTGCGTGATGAACTGACAAATGCCGATGATGGTCGCCAATGGCGGCAATTGCTGGTGCTTGATGGCAACGGCGAAACGGCGGCCTGGACCGGGGATAAAAACCGCCCTGAAACCACCCATCTTGTTGAACGCGACCTTGTACTGGGCGGTAATATGCTGGCCCATCCCAATGTGCCAAGCGTGATGCGCGACCGTTTCCATGCCATGGCGCAAACATCGCAACGGTTTGATCTATGCCTGCTGGAATCCCTTGTTGCCGGGTTTGATGCTGGTGGGGATGTACGCGGCACAACATCGGCGATGATCAAGGTCGTCTATCCAAATGCCTTGCCGCTTGATCTGCGCGTCGATGATCATACCGATCCAATCGCGGAATTACAGCGCCTTTACGACATGACCCGCGATCCTGAATATCGTACCTTTTTTGACCGACTGCCGACCCCTGACAAGCCCCACCAGTACTAAGGTTCCAATCATTATGCTTGGCCAACTGATCTTTGACCGTCTCGAAGACGCCGCCCGCCACAGCCAACCCGGCCCCGGTGTGACCCGCCTGTTTCTAAGTGACGAACACCGCGCGGTAACCCCGTTGATCCGCGACTGGATGACCAAAGCCGGCCTAACCAGTGAAATTGACGCGGCAGGCAATATCGTTGGCCGCGATGCCAAGGCCCTTTCTGGTGCCCCAACCTTGATCCTTGGATCGCATCAGGACACGGTTGTGTCAGGCGGGAAATATGACGGAATGCTCGGTGTTGCCCTGCCGATTGCGGTGATTGAGCACCTTTTAAAAACCGGCATTGAATTGCCGTTTGGCATCGAAGTTGTTGCCTTTGGCGATGAAGAAGGCACGCGTTTTCAATCCACCCTTGTCGGGTCCCGCGCCCTTGCCGGGACGTTCGATCCCAATGCACTCGATGCCACCGATGATCAGGGCGTCACCGTCGCCGACGCGCTTAAGGCTTTTGGCTGCAATCCCGATGACATCCCCACCCTTAAGCGGGACCGCAACACTGTGCTGGGCTTTGTCGAAGTCCATATCGAACAGGGGCCGGTTCTTGAAAAAATGGACCTACCGGTTGGTGTGGTCACGGCCCTGACCGGGATCGAACGCCATCGCGTACGCATTCAGGGCAAGGCAAGCCATGCCGGAACCACCCCGATGCATGTCCGTCACGATGCGCTGGTTGCCGCCGCCGATGTCATCCATCAGGTCGAAGGCATTTGCAGCGCGACCGAGGGAATGGTCGGTGTGGTTGGCAAAATCGATGTCACGCCAAATGCGGTCAATGTCATTCCCGATCATGTCGATCTGACGATTGAACTGCGCGCACCGGAACGCATCGTACGGGTCAATGGCCGGGGACAGATCCTGTCGGCCCTGCCCAACATTGCGCGCAACCGCCGGGTCGAAATATCAGCCGATCAAACCTATGAGGCAGAAGGTGTTAAATGTGCCGACTGGATCATGAATGGCTTGGGTCAGGCCATTGGCGAACAGGGCATCACCCCCCATCGCCTGTTTAGCGGGGCGGGCCATGATGGACTGGCGATGCATGATCTGTGTGACATCGGCATGCTGTTTGTTCGTTGCCGCGACGGGCTGAGCCATCATCCTGACGAAGCCATCACGCCCGAGGATGCCGATGTCGCAGCAGCCGTATTGATCGACTTCCTGCAAATGGTTGGCCCGATGAAGGGTCTACAGGCCAAGTCATCGATCTAACGCATCCGGTTCTTCTCACTCTTTTTCGATAAACAGACAGTATTTTACGACGCGCCGAGTTCATTTCGGCGCGTTTTATTTTGTTTTGGCCCCGAAAAACCCAATCCCAAGCATATACGAAATACCTTTAAATCAACTTTTTAGCGAAATTATTTCATTTTTATGTATCCTTTGTTTTGTGTCGCCTCAACTGGCGGTGGGGGAATGCATATCGGGGAAACCGTCGTCCTGCCGTCATTGACCATCGCGACAAGGTGCAAAAGAACCGTTTTTGCATTGCGTGCCGTGGGAGAATCTACCTGACAATTTCGTCTCTGATCAGGAGAAGCACATGACCGACCAGCCGATACTCGTAGGCTATGACGGAACTGATGCAGCACAACGTGCCGCAGAATTTGCCGGTCAACGCGCAGCAGCCGTAGGCTGTGCCGTTCATCTGGTTTTTGTTCTTGAGTGGTCCCCATACAGCTTCCTTTCAACAAAGGAACTGGAAGAAAGACATCAACGCCGTACAGAAGAATTGTCGCGCGCCGAGGAAACACTCAAGCCCGCGCTCGACGCTCTTGCCAAACTAAAAGTTCCGGTGACTTCGGAGGTCCGATACGGCCATTCCGGCGAGCTGATCTGTGCGATCGCAAAGGAAAAGAACGCATCGCAGATCATTCTTGGTCGTAAAGGCGGTTCCGCGCTGGGTGCGCGGTTACTGGGCAGTTTGCCGCTGACACTGGTGCAGGCATCGCCTGTTCCGGTCACGGTCGTTCCATAAGGCGATCACCTTAAAAGATAAACCGGAGAAACTTCATGTTCTGGAAAAAGACAGCCGCGGCAAGCGCCGTTGCTATGATGTCGACCCTTCTGCCGCATGTCGCCACCGCGCAGGAAGCCAGTTTCGACGAACAAATCAACCAAGCCATCGCCCCCATTTCAAATGTGATCGCCGGGACCATATTTTATTCGATCCCGGTTGCCGGCACCGCCTTCCCACTGATTGTCGGATGGCTGGTAATTGCGGCCACCATTTTCACCCTGTATTTCGGGTTTGTGCAGTTCCGCAAATTCGGCCACGCCATATCACTGGTCAAGGGGGACTATTCCCACCCCGAAGACGCTGGTGAAGTATCGCACTTTCAGGCCCTTGCCACCGCCCTTTCGGGCACGGTTGGCCTTGGCAATATCGCAGGTGTGGCCGTCGCCGTTTCCATCGGCGGTCCGGGCGCGACATTCTGGATGATCCTTGCCGGGTTGCTGGGCATGGCATCCAAATTCACCGAATGTACGCTTGGCGTGAAATACCGTAACGAATACCCCGATGGCCGGGTGTCGGGGGGCCCGATGTATTACCTGTCCAAGGGGCTCGCCGAACAGGGTAGACCGGGACTTGGCAAGGTATTGGCCATTCTGTTTTCGGTGTGCTGTATCGGCGGTGCGATTGGTGGCGGCAACATGTTCCAGGCCAATCAGGCGTTTCAGCAGGTTGTCAATGTCACCGGGGGCGAAAACAGTTTCCTGGCCGGATCGGGCTGGTTATTTGGTCTTGTCATGGCAATCATTGTTGGCGTTGTCATTATTGGCGGTATTAAATCCATCGCCAAGGTCACGGAAAAAATCGTGCCCTTGATGGCGATCATTTATGTCACTGCGGGCATGATCATTATCATCAGCAACATCAGCATGGTCGGCGATGCCTTCGCACAAATCTTCGTCGGGGCCTTTACCGGTGCCGGGGTTGCGGGTGGTGTTGTTGGCGCGCTTATTCAGGGCTTTAAACGTGCCGCGTTTTCCAACGAAGCGGGCATTGGTTCTGCTGCCATTGCCCACGCGGCCGTGCGGACAAAAGAACCCATCACCGAGGGCTACGTCTCCCTGCTTGAACCGTTCATTGATACGGTGGTGATCTGCACCATGACCGCCCTTGTGATTACCATCAGCGGCGAGTTGAATTCCGGTTTGACCGGGGTTGAACTGACCTCGGCGGCATTTGCATCGGCCTTTACATGGTTCCCGTTGATCCTGGCACTGGCGGTTGTGCTGTTTGCCTTTTCAACCATGCTGTCATGGTCCTATTACGGGCTTAAAGGCTGGACCTATCTTGTTGGTGAGGGCAAAGGCAAGGAGATCGTTTTCAAGCTGTTCTTCTGTCTCTGTGTCATCGTCGGGGCATCCATGAGCCTTGGTCCGGTGATTGATTTCTCGGACTCCATGATCTTTGCCATGGCCATCCCCAACATCATTGGCCTGTACTTCCTGATGTCGGTGGTGCGCGGCGAGGTCACTCAATATTGGGACAAGATTGAAAGCGGCGAAATCAAGAAGGTCAAATAAGCACCTTTTGACGATATAAACCCATGCGTAGCACCCCCGCACATTCTGCGGGGGTGCTTTGCGTTCTACTTTGGACTTTATGCGCCACGCCGCAAACCGCCCTGCGTCGGCGTCGGCGTCATGGCTGCCGATCATCCGCCCACCTATGCAAGGGCGGGAAAATATGCGATTTTAATCGGCAATAAGGCTGCTTCGTGATATGAAGCGCCCCACTCGATGAGAGACGCCTGATAAGAGATCAGGCACAGAGATTTCCCGCAGACGATCAATAGAAAAGACCCGCACGTGATGAGTACTCAATCGCACCGTTCCGAATTGCTGATGCCCGCAGGCTCGCTCGAAAAGCTGAAAGTCGCCGTGCTTTATGGCGCAGATGCTGTTTACATGGGCACGCCGGACCTGTCATTGCGGGTCAAAAGCCAGATGTCACTTGAAGATGTGGTTGAGGGCATCGGATTTGCCCATGAACATGGCGTTCGCGTTTATCTGACGCTGAACCTGTTTTCGCACAACAAGGACATCGACAAGCTGCCGGAATATGTCGATACCGTGCGCAAGGTCAAACCAGACGGGTTGATCGTGGCCGATCCGGGCGTGTTTATGTTTGTCCGTGAACATGCGCCGGAACTTGATTTGCACGTATCCACACAGGCCAATGTCTGTTCGTGGCAGTCGGTCAAATTCTGGCAAAGCATCGGCGCCAAACTTGTCGTGCTCGGCCGTGAGGTTTCCTATGAGGAACTGACCGAAATCCGTGCCAAATGTCAGGACATCAAAATCGAGGCCTTTGTGCATGGTTCGATGTGCATGACCTATTCCGGGCGCTGCTTGCTGTCGAACTTCATGTCCGAACGCGGCGCCAATCAGGGGGCATGTGCCAATTCATGCCGCTGGAAATACAAAGTCCACATGAAGCTTAAGGACGGCACGGTCAAGGAACTCAACCTGACCGAAGAAAACCTTGAGATGTTTGATTTCTTCCTTGAAGAAGAAATGCGTCCGGGTGAGTTGATGGAAATTCAGGAAGACGAGCGCGGGTCCTACATCCTTAATTCCCGCGATCTGTGCATCATGCCGAAGCTTGAAGATTACCTGAAAATCGGGGTCGACAGCCTCAAGGTTGAAGGCCGTGGCAAAAGTGCCTATTACGCGGGCCTGGTCGCGCGCGCATACCGCATGGCGATTGATGACTGGTACGAAGATCCGGAAAACTGGTCGGCTGAAACCTATATGAAGGAACTGTTGACCATCCCGAACCGGGGCTATACGCTGGCGTTCCACGATGGCCGTCTGACCAACTATGCGCATGGCTATGACACATCTGGCAATGTCTCGGACTGGGAATTTGCCGGGCAGATCGAGGCCGTCGAAGACGATGCCTTTATCATGTCGGTCAAAAACCGCATGCTGGCTGGCGACGTGATTGAAATCGTCCCGCCACGCGGGCGTAAAACCGTTTTCATCCGCATGTATGAATTCATCGATGCCAAAACCGGCAAGGTCGGCGAAGCCGTGCATGCTGGCAACAAGCCGCTGGTACGCATTCCATTTGATCTGATGGAGCTTGAAGACCGCGAATATCTGCGCACCGCCTTCCCGCCGATGACCATCATCCGCAAGGAAAAGGCGCTGACCGAAGACGAGTGGCAGCGCATGAAACTTGACCAAGAAGGTCACAAGATCGAAATGGGCAAAGGCAATGAAGAACGCTATGACTCCAAACGCGAAGCGCTTCAGACCGCCCTTGATGACCGCCAGAAAGACCGTTCGTTCCGCACCCCGCGCGTTGGCACCAAAGGGTGCTGTGGCCGGGGTTGTAATGGTTGCCTGATCTTCTGGCACGATGACAGCTATGCCAAGGCACGCGAGGTCCTTGCCAAACGCAAACAGGGTGAGATGTTGGAGCGTGACGGCAAGACGATTGCCGCGGAATAAGCACAAGCTTTACCTTGCTCCTCAAATACAAACGGCAGCATTCAAAGCGGATGCTGCCGTTTTCTTTTGCCTATTCCGTGGCTTTCAAGGCTCGTTCTTCAAGCTTGTCAATCCGGCGCAGCGCCAGCCAGCCCACTGCGACAAAGACCAACAACAAGATCGGCCCCAGCAGCATCAGGTTATGTTCGAGAAGTTCAGACATACTCGCCCCCAAGCTATACCCAAGGGCGACGTAAATCCCGATCCAAAGCAGAAGGGATAGGGTGCTAAACGGCAAGAAACGGATTAGCGACATCGAACTCATGCCAACCGGCAACATCCCAATCATGCGGACGGTGTTGGGATAACGACATAAAAGGATATAGGCGACGCCATAATGTTCAAACAGGCGCATGGTCTTACCCATCCAACCGGCAAAGGACTTTGGCATTTTGGCAACGATCACCTCGCCATAGCGCCGCCCCAGTCCAAAGCGCAACATGTCCCCGGCAAAACCACCAGCAATCATCGCGGTCAATGACGACACCAAAAGCAGGCTTTCCGATGCGACCAGAATGCCGACGAACACAGGTAAAATGCTGCTTTTGCTGACGCAATAGGTAAAAATCAGGATATAGACCAGATCCTGATGATCCTGAATCCACAGATTAATCGTTTCTATCACGTCGAACTCGCCTGCTTGATAAAGGGGTGTCGCGTTCTAAAGCACAGCCATCCATTAGACCAGTGTGCCACATCACACCTGGGACAAGACCAACGCCCAAGATCAACAAACCAGACAGACTGACGGGATCATTGGCCAAGCTTCACGCCAATTCAAACGTGATCGGCTGGGCCCCTTCCCACAGCGTCATTTTACCAAGCTTTTCAAGGTCACCCAGATTGCTGGTGACGGTGATAAAATGGTTGCCGGCAAGCTGGCCCATTTTTGATGCGAAATGCACCCCGCCATACGCCAGCAGGATTTCGGTTTCGCTGATCCCGCCAGGATACAGGATAATCTGGCCCGGCGCCGGATAGCTGGTGTGGTTTTCATAGCCCACCCCAAACTGATAATCACCCAACGGCATCCACACCCCTTCGCCAGACCAGCGAACGTGCACTGCCTTGCTTTCAAACGGCATGCGCTCAACGAACGCCTTGCAGGTATCCGGTGCTTTTTCGGTTTCGAGAACCCCGTCAAAGGTAAAGGGTCCGGCGGTGATTTTAATCTTGGTCATCTCAAATCCATTTAAATAAACAGCGTTTCCGGGCGGTCAATGCAGGCCCAATTTTCGGGACCGATAATGGCAAAGCAGCATCATTGCGAAAAGCGTTGTTATTGCAACGGCCCGTTTTGGCCATCTGTTGTCATCTTCACCTGACGGCCATTGAGGACAAATTCGCCAATTGCCGCTTCTTCATCCTCGGCAAGGCCGGTGGCAAGCGAAAACAAGGTGGAATCCCCGCTGCCCGTCGCACAGGGCGAAAGCCCCATATCCTCGGCCACCAGATAAAATGCTTCCATGGCCACCCCCGCATGCAACATCGACAGGCGATAAGCCAACCCTTGGTACTTCCAGGCCAGCCGCAACAGCCGGGACGCCATAACAATTACGCAGTCAGGTGAGGTGCCAACGATCCCCATGCCCGCCGATGCGCCCGATAAAATGGCCTGAACATAGGATGGTTTGGCAGGCAGCACATAAAGCGCATGTTCGCCGCCATGATAATGATACAGCCCCGGCGCCAAACCGTCGCAGCGATGCACCGCAACATAGAATTCCAGTTCATGGATCGCCCCACCCGCAGGGATCGGCCGTTTGAGCAATTCCTGCCCGCCGCCTGATATCTGGTCGCGGACCGATACTGTCCGCCACAAAAACACGCCCAGGTCGGCAAGTGTCAGGGGGAAATCGCCGGGATTGCGTAGGGAATGCCGGGTTTCCATCACGCTGTTTAGCGAACGCGATCGCGGTGTCTCTTCGCCGTCACGCAAACGGGGCAAGGCGATTTTATGTTCCGACATTGCCGGTTTTTGCGCGGGCGGCGACGCAACACGGCCTTTCAAACGAAAAGACATACCAATGGTATGCCCACCAAGAAAACCCCGTGACCCGGCGTGAAACACCCGGTCATGAAATTCCCACGCCTGACGGGACGGTGTATCGGTTTCACCCGTTTCCAGAAACCCCGAACACCACAGGAAATGCCAGAAGGCCTGATGCAACGAAGGTATTTCTGACGAAGCCCCGACGGCTGGTCCGGAAAATGCCACCGGCAGCAAATCCTGCCCGCTGCTGGTAAACCGTAACACCGCATGATGTTCCGGATTTTCCAGAAGTGTCGCATCCCCATCACGCCGCATAAAGGCAAAGCGCGACAAAACCGCCCCTTCGGGCACCGGCCCCGACCCGAACTGAGGATAAAACCGACGGGATAGAGGATCAAGGAGACATAAGGGGTCGTCTGCCGTGCCAAACCACCAGCGCACCATGTCGTTCTGCGTCAGGCGGCGCAACACGGCATTCGTGGTTTTGGCAGCATCTTCGTCTGATAGGTTGGGATTAACCGATGCCACCGCCTGACGCAAATCCGGCAGGGACATGCCCGACGTACCAGACATGCGTCTGATCAGGTCGGCCACCCCGGCATCGCCCCATGGCAAATCCCTTTTTCCCCCGCCCTGAAAATGCACCGTCAACATCACACGTTTGTCGTCAAACGATATTGCCGAAATCATCGGCGACAGCATCATCCCCAAAAACGGGCCAGACGGTGGAAGTGTCATGACAAAAGCCTTAAATGAAAAAGTTAACAGGGTTAAGTTCGGCTTCATTTAAGGGCCGGGCAAGGTTCCCCATGCGCACCGGCGCCTCGGTCAAACGCCCAGCCGCGCGGCGGTTCCAGAAATGGCGCAATCCGGGCACAACAACCCGCACACAATTAAGCGGCAAATCCTTGCGGCTGTAATCAACCACAATAAAATCATGCCCCGCCTGCGCGACCCGATCAACGCCATAGCGCACCGCCTGATCGATACTGTCAAACTGATGGGCGGGCATCTCATCAGCCGTGATCATGCCATCGGGTTTCAAATAGGGATGATCATCCAGACTGGCCTGATCAAGCCATCGCCACAGCGCGTCATCTACTATGTGATTTGCACTGCGTTCCGTTTCCGGGGATTGATCGAACAATATAATCTGATGAATTTCGGTAAGCGCACGCAAGGCGGCGATCCGTCCATCAATATGTGCGCCAAAACCGGTCAGGATGCGCCGACCGTCAAAGGTGGCCGAGACCGCTACCACCACCGGAATCCCAAGATCGGTGGTGATATCAAGCAACCAGATATCACGTCCCAAGCTGCGATAATAATCCTGCACCTGCGCGACATAGGTATCATCAAGCCCGTCAAACGCAACCTGAGCAACGCGCAGGCGGTTATACCACCAGATCGCCACCGCATCACGCTCGACCACCTCAAGGAACCCTTGCAGGATGGCTTCTTCGATGCTGCCGCCTGTCGCACAGCCATTGGAATCCGCCCAACAGAATTTATGATCGCCCGGCACAAGACCATCGGGATATTGATAAAAACAAAACCGGCTGGGCAACCAGCGCTCCGCATCATCGCGCAGCGACCATGCCGGGCTCCAGTCAACCAGTGCGGTCTCGTCAAACGGTTCAGCAATGCGGCCCATCATGCCAATCGTTTTGTTCAATTCAATCCGGTTTTCGTACTGAAAGTCGCTATATTGCAACAAATCACGGGGATGCGGGGCACTTGCGCCCAGATCGCGCCAGATTGCCTGTCGGCGGGGCTCACTGCCCACCCATTGCGCGCCATATCGCTCGACCGCCTCGGCCAGACAGCTGATTTTTGCCTGCTTTGCACTTAATCCTTTGCCTGCTGCCCCGCCCGCGCGGCCAAGGGTACGGTTCTGGCGCGGATCAATCGCACTCCTGTTCCCTTGGGACGCGCTGTAAACGTGCAACCCGTCGCCAAGGGTAACCGGACTTATATAGGCGACAATTCCGGTAATCGGGCTGACGATCGGTTCTAACCGTGCCAATGCTTGCTCGGGCGAAAGGGCGCGCCAACCACTGTCGGCACCATCGAAATTTTTAACCGGTGACAATCGGATCGGCACGGCATCGACCGGATCGTTTGGCCCATCAGGCCCCGCGTTCCGCCCATGCTCCTGTGCGCTATCTTGTGAAGGGCAATCGTCAAACAACGGCACCATGTGCGCCGCATTTTGGCCGTCAACAATGCCCCAGGTCATAAGGCGCTGTTCGATCTGCTGCGACTGACCAAGGGCAAATCGGGTCAGTTCCAGCGTTGCCTGACCGCATGCAATTGCCAAAGTCGCCGGTGTCCATGCCTTTGCCGAGCGAACACCGGTCATGGTCGGGGTCAGCACATGCTCCCCCGGTCGATGTTCCGCCAACCGCCGCGCCAAACAGAAATAACAATTATGATCGCCACTATGGCTGCCCATTACCGGGCCGAACCATGCCGACATGCCGCCCGGTTTAAACGGAATCCACAGGGCTTTGCGCTGTGCTGCCGAGCGGGCGAATTCGCCAAGGGCAGGTTGAAGATAATCTTCGACCAGTACAATCGAAACATGGGAATTTTTATAATCGCTGATGCAAAAACCCGCGGCCATCAACATTGCGGTCAGTTGGGATGCCTGTGCGGATCCAGCCGGACCATCCTTGCCCAACGCCACTACTGCCACCCGGTATTGCGCCAAATGGGTTTCGCAATCGACCGGTGGCAGGTTCTGCGCACTCCAGAATGCAGACCGCGCACTATCAGCCCATGGTTCGACCGGGACGACATATCGCTTGGCCAGCATGGTATCGATCAGAGCATTAAGCTCGTCAGCGGGGGCGCGTCCGGCAAGCTGTTCAAGGATTTGCGCACGGGTAAACCGACCATCCAGCAAGGGTATGACCAGCACATACCCCATCCCAGACAACCGGAAACTTTGATCCTCGGACAATAACATAAACTGGTCATCCCTCATGCGATGCACATTGAAATGCGGTGCGATGGCCAGATAATGATTGCTATTTTGTCCCATAAACCGGCCTTTACCGGTTTGTGTACCGGCCCCCTCTTTTTTGACGGGCTGCGCCACGTCTTGTGTTGTTTGTTATGCCCATACAGAGCACCGGTTAATTTTCCGAAATCATGATCACCCGGACATTGCATCATTTTCATTCATCGAGTAAGGTCATGCAACAAAAAGTCTTGAGAGTTCAATAAGCTAAAGTAAAGTTTCTTAAAATTTTACGGCACGCGGGCAGTCCTTTTTCAAGGATTTCCGCTTTGAATTTTTGGATGCGTCATGGGAAATGTCCTGTCAACGCGATACGCCATCAGGAGCAGCAGGGATTATGACACAGAACAATATGATCAGGGCGGGTCACTTGCCGCCGCCGGTTTTTTCTCGTTTTAGCGACGACGAAACCATTCAGCTTTCCACCAGTCTCCCAACACCGCTATTGTCGCGCATTAGCGATGTTGATGCTCTTGCAGTACTATCCGGACCTGTGCCAAATCCGAACACCATGTGCTTCGGTGTAAATATCACGGATGAGCAACTGACAGCGGCACCTAACGGCCGTCCGATGCCAAATTGTTCCTGCTTTATCAATGCAGATGAAGAACTGACTGTATCCACCGCACCGGTAAGTCCTTGCCAATGCTGGGTTGGACAGAGCACAAAACTGGCACCGATTCCGTTGTATTGCTCCTTTAGCAGTGACGAAGAACTTTCTGCCAGTGGCCCTCAGCCACAGCCTGGCAGATGCGTCCCTACATGTTATATCAGCGAAAATTAGAACCTGTCGGCTCTCCCGGGTATTAATCCCGACATGTGCAGGCAATCTCAGCTTTGCCAATTCTGATGTCAACAGAATAAAAATCATCTAACAGGAGCGCGGTTGCTAATTGGGTTTGGCAGTCGCGCTTTTTTATCCTCAAAATGTACCACAACATTCCACCGCACGTTCCTTACCCGGCATTTAAGAAAGACACGTTTCATGACCACGATCCAGCCCGTAGCCTGCCAGGTTGTCGAATATGATCCGGCTTGCATGCAAGACGTACTGATCGAACTGGTCGCGGGATGGGGTGGGAATGATCCGGCATCGCATTACTATGAGTTTTGGCAATCGGTGATTGCAGCGCCGCATAAAAGCATGGAAGTCGTTTTGCTGGCCGTAAAGGATGATCAGGCAAAGGGCGTCGCATTTGCCAACTGGCGTCCCTACCGCGATGAGAATACACGGACTGTCGTTTATCTTGTCCCCAAAGACTGCCAGAAACAAGGTATCGGTGCGGCCCTGAAAAACGGGATGGATGTCGCCTTTCGCAAACGCGGACTGACCCATCAGGTCGCCATGCTCGATGAAACATCCATTGCCGTGGCCGGTTTTTTTGAAAAAACCGGCTTTGTCGCCGAAGACGATATGGTGAAGCTTGCATGGGACGGCGATGATTATTCTTATAAAGAAGTCCTCGGCCTGTCTCTTCATCTCTATGATGCCAGCTGTCTTGATGACAAGATCGATGACGAACTGGCCGCGTTTTACAATCGTGCCTATGCCAATGAAGGATTAGGGACCCAGTTTACCGGGGCTGAAATCCGGCGCCTGATTGCCGATGAAAATGTCTGGATGATGTATGCCCGCGACGATAAAAGCGGTCAGATCGCAGCCTATACTGAAGGCACCAATACGCCATTTTTTTCCGGCATCGCGGTCCTGCGGCCTTGGTGGGGCACTGGACTTGCCCAATGGATCGGTGGCCACACGATGGATCTGTACCGCGAACGAGGGTTTGACGCGTTATGGTGTGTCGCCCGACGCAGCAACGCCGCCTCGATCCGGTTGCAAAAAAGCATGGGGTGGCATGTTGTCGGTCCCCGCCCAAATTATATTGCAGCGGTCCCCGACTGACAGACACCCGCACCGCCACCAAACGCGCTTGATTGGATCGTGCGATATGCACAAATTGCAATGCCCCATACCAAAATGCATTGGGTTGCCAACTCAAAACCTAAAACACAGCCATTCGCGCCATTTTTTGCGCCGCAACATCACTTCTTCGACGATCCTGCGATTGTTTCATGACAAATCGGGTGAAAATTTCACTTGCTTGGAAAAAGCAATGGGCGTAAATCGCGACTTGCCCAAAGTCGCACGTGCCTGCGGTGGTCTTACTTCAAGAACCCTGTAGGACTTACTTAAAGCAACGACGGTGTAGGGCTTTTTTGGTCTCAGGTGGTTGTCCAAATCCACCGACACTAAAGAGGCACACCATCATTGCCCACGTGCGGACGGGGAACTCCCATCCATAGCGAGGCAGACTTCGCAAGTTTCGGTAGGCACCGGAACCTTATTCAGCCTGCAGGTAGTCCGCGTCACGCGCCTCCACCGCGCCAAAACGCATCAGGTGCCGCAAGCTGCCATAACGTGGAATGGGAGAACGCCCCAATGGCAACGCAGCGTATTATTGATTTTCTTGCCCAGAACCGACCAGAAGGCCCGTGCCTTGTTGTCGATCTTGACGTAGTTCAGCGCAACTACGAAACCTTTACCCGCGCCCTGCCCGATAGCCGCATTTTTTATGCGGTTAAGGCCAACCCGGCACCGGAAGTCCTCAGCCTGCTGGCTGATCTTGGCAGCAACTTTGACACTGCCTCTGTCGTCGAAATTGAAATGGCGATGGCTGCTGGTGCGACGTCTGAACGCATTTCATTTGGCAATACGATTAAAAAAGAACGCGACATTGCGCGCGCTTTTGAACTTGGCGTGCGCCTGTTTGCGGTTGATTGCGTCGAAGAAGTCGAAAAAATTGCCCGTGTCGCCCCGACGGCACGCGTATTTTGCCGCATCCTGACCGACGGCGAAGGTGCTGAATGGCCGCTGTCGCGCAAATTTGGTTGCGCACCATCCATGGCGCTTGAGGTTCTTGAGCATGCCCATCACATGGGTCTGGATGCGTACGGCGTATCGTTCCATGTCGGATCGCAGCAATGCAACCTTGATGCATGGGATACCGCCCTTTCCGAAGCCTCCGCGATCTTCCGCACCTTGGCTGATAAGGGCATTGTCCTTCGAATGGTCAATATGGGTGGGGGTTTCCCGACCCGGTATTTGCGTGACGTTCCAAAAACCGAGGCTTATGGCGCGGCAATTGTTGATGCGCTTCACACCCATTTTGGCAATCACATGCCAGAAACCATCATTGAACCGGGCCGTGGCATGGTTGGTGACGCGGGCGTGATCAAAGCCGAAGTGGTGCTGGTTTCGCGCAAACATGCCGATGATCCGGTGCGCTGGGTGTATCTCGACATTGGTAAATTTGGCGGTTTGGCTGAAACCATGGACGAAGCCATCCGCTATCCGATCACGACCATCCATGATGGTGGCGATGTTGCTCCGTGTGTCTTGGCTGGCCCGACCTGTGATTCGGCCGACGTGCTTTATGAAAAGAAACCTTATGACCTTCCGATTGCTTTGACGATTGGCGATGAGGTTCTGATCGAGGCCACCGGTGCGTACACCACCACCTATGCGTCCGTGGCGTTCAACGGCTTTGCGCCGTTGGCCTCCTATATCATCTGACCCCTTTTTGGGAACGATAGGACAATGATCACGATTGATCGCGAAGGGCAGTTTGATCACGTCGAACGTGAAATCCTGCTCGACCGCGTCATGGGACAGGCCCGGTTTATCAAATCGTCCGAAGTGCTGCGCCGGAACCGGCGCCCGGCAGACGGTCTGGCCTTTGTTGCCTTTGATGGCAACCACATGATCGGCACCGTCCGGTTGTGGAATGTTGATGCTGGCAACGGCGGTTCTGCGCTGTTGCTGGGTCCGCTTGCGGTTGAAAAAGTCTATAACGGATCTGGTGTCGGCGCGGGCTTGATGTATGCCGCACTCAATGCCGCCCAGTCGGCTGGCCATCGGTCGGTTCTTTTGGTTGGCGACCCGGACTATTATGCCCGCTTTGGCTTTACCGCCAATCCCGCCAATGGGCTTTTGATGCCGGGACATTTCGATCGCCATCGCTTCCTTGGCATCAATCTGGGCAATAGCGACTGCCTGAGTGGATCACAAGGCATGCTGGTTGCCACAGGGACGTCCACACACTAACCATGCTTAGACAAGCCCCGCAGCAGACGTAGCGGGGCTTTTTTCGTCCCCGCCCCATCAATCGGGTTGAAATCGATATCGAGAAAGAACATAGATTGTTATGAATGATCCACGACGACATGAAACTTGTCAAAAGATCGTGGATGCGAAAATATACCTATTTCGCATTGTAGGCTGCCAAATAAGACACAACCTGTAATGCATTGATCTTAAATCTAAGGTCGGCACCGTCCCATAAACATGAATAGCCTGGAAGTCTGAATGCTTGAAGATCTGAAACAGACAATCTTTCGCCGCAACAGCCTTCCAGTGACGCTGGCAGCATGCGCTATTACCCTGCTTGTTCTGGGCTTAAACTATTATGTACATGTCCCATTGGCCGAAAATGCCGAACAAAGGGAACTGAGGTCGCTTTCGACCCTTCTGGACGGGTATGCACGCCAGGTTGAAGAGCAGATGATCGGGGTGGAAACCACATTAACCGCCCTTGGAAGCATGGCGAATGACGAGCGCTATTCCCCGCGTGAGAAACATCTGCTGCTGAAACAAGCTGCCGATGCATTGGACATCGTGCGTGTCTTTGGCATCACGGATGCCAATGGGCATATCATTCATTCATCCCGTAATTTTCCAGCGCCAGATTTAGATCTTTCACACCGTGATTACATCCAATATTTCCTCGATGGCGGGAAAGGTCAACGGGTTCTAACGGGTCCGGTCAAAAACCTTGTTGACGGAAGGTGGCAGATTTCCCTCGCGCGGGCCATTCGTGATGAATCCGGCACGTTAGCCGGAATAATTACGACTGTCATTGATCCAGGCACGATGATTGATCGCATCGCGCAATCATCCATTGATGCGGATTACGTCACGTTACTGGATCAGAATTTCAATCTTGTCGCCCGCAAACCGACCAAGGACGACATGATCGGCAAATCGATGGGCAATGCCGAAATCTATACAGACGCCGCCAATGCCCCCGATAACGCAGTAGCCGACATCTACGCCAATGTCTTTACCGGACAGGTTCGGTTTGGCGTCGCTGAAAGGGTCTTCCACGATACGCTGGTCATATCGACGTCACGGCCATACGGCTATGCGATGCAGTACTGGAAAGTGTTCTCATCGGGTACGACAATTGCCTCGATTATTGTTCTTGTCTTTATGATTGCCATTCTGTTGTTTATCAGCCTGCGTGCATTTGCCGCTCAGAAACATAACGAAGAACTGAAGTCGATAAACGCCGAGCTTGAAATCGCGCGCGGAGATGCCGAAAAACTGGCCAGCATCAAGGATGACTTCTTGGCCAATATGAGCCACGAAATCAGAACACCAATGAATGCTATTTTCGGTCTGACGCAGTTGCTAAAGCGTACACCTTTAGAACAACAACAACGCGAATATGTAAGACAAATCGGACTGTCTGGGCGGTTCTTGCTTGGTGTTATCGATGAAATTTTGACGTTCTCAAAGATTGAGGCAAATGAACTCGTTCTTGATAAAGAACCATTTGTTTTGTCTGATATCATCGACAATGTCGGATCGATCATGTCCATGGCGGTCAATGACAAACAAATCGAAGCCATTATTGATGTATCCCCGGACGTGCCAAAATCAATCATCGGGGATGCTCACCGGTTACAACAAATATTGGTGAACCTGATCAGCAACGCGATCAAGTTTACGGAATCAGGC
Source organism: Thalassospira sp. Z349TD_5 (assembly GCF_056173045.1). Taxonomy (NCBI): domain Bacteria; kingdom Pseudomonadati; phylum Pseudomonadota; class Alphaproteobacteria; order Rhodospirillales; family Thalassospiraceae; genus Thalassospira; species Thalassospira sp. Z349TD_5. Next base: position 1,287,978 of record NZ_CM149654.1, on the reverse strand, counting down.
TCGGTCAAACTTGACGTTCACACAGAAATGTCCCCCAAAACCGGTGAACGCATTTGCTTCCTTGTTTCTGACACCGGCATCGGAATCCCGGCGGCACAGCAACAGATTATTTTCGATCCCTTCACCCAGGCCGATGCCTCTACCACAAGGAAATTCGGGGGGACCGGGCTCGGACTTGCCATTTCCAGCCGCCTGGCATTGGCAATGGGCGGCGAGATTCAGTTGTCCAGCCGCCCGGGCAAGGGCTCGCTCTTTACATTGAAAATACCCTTTACGGTCGATCATTCTCGTAGTGATCAACCTCTCCCGATTGCCCGGGACAACAACTTGCGCGTCCTGATCGTTGATGATCACGAACAAACCCGCAAGGCACTGCACACAATTGCGCAATCACTGTTTATCAGTGCCGATACTGCACCAAACGGCCCCGCCGCAATCGATATGTTGCTCGCTGCGGATCAGCCGTACGATATCTTGATGATCGACTGGCAAATGCCCGAACTTGATGGTCTTGAAACCATCACGCAGCTTGAGGACAAACAACTCAAAAAAATGCCTACTGTCATTATGGTCACAGCTTACGAGCGCGAACTGCTATCGCAGGTTCCTGCAGCTCAGGGCATCGAATTATTGACCAAACCCGTCACAGGCTCATCCTTCCTCAATGCCATATCTTCCATATCGGATGCCAGCGTGGTTATCCATCCAAACTCTCACAATATTACCGACCTTCTTGCCGACAATACGCTAAGCGGATACCACATCCTTCTGGCCGAGGATAACGCAGTAAATCAGCAGGTCGCGGTCGAACTTCTGACGTCTCTGGGTGCGGATGTCAGTCTGGCGGAAAATGGCATCGAGGCGATTGATGCGATAGAAAAAGAACATTTCGACATTGTCCTTATGGATATACAAATGCCCGAAATGACGGGTCTTGAAGCAACCCGCCACATTCGATCCGCCCACCCGAATTTGGCCATTCCAATTATTGCGCTAACAGCAGGTGTTCTTGAGAACGAACAACAAAAATGCCGCGAAGCCGGCATGAATGACTTCATTGGAAAGCCATTCGACTTCGAAGTTGTGGTTGGCAAAATCGTTCAACATCTGCCAAAGCCCGACACCACAAACAATACGGCCCAGAAGTCATCTTCAGATACCCCTGTGCCCTCTTCCTCGACTCCTCCGGCCACACCGATCCACGATCCAGACAAGGCAATCGAACTGGTCGCCGGGAACAGAGACCTCTACGTTCGCCTAAGCAAACTTTTCAGGCCACAGGCCGAAGAGTGCCAAAAACAAATCCAGACTGCATTGGCAGAACACAATGCAAAAGCCTTGTTTGAGCAATTCCACACGATGAAGGGGTCGGCGGCTCAAATTGCCGCCTCACGGATTTCGGAAATTTCCGGAAAGCTGGAACAGCTTGCCGCAAACGAAGACCTTGAAGCAATCAGCGCCTTGATGCCGGAATTCGATCAGGTTCTTGCCCGCACGCTTGAGGAACTTGATGCAATCGAATGACCACCACTTTCACGCGCCAATAAAACCGCATCATCACATGGGGAAAACCAAACTTCAGTCGGCACACCTCATACCGTTTCTGTATCGGTGGTTTCAATCTGTTCAAGAAGTGTTTCCACCGCAGAAATGCGTGTGCGCGTCAATGTTAGAAGCTGTTCAATGACTTCATGTGATGCAGGATTTTCTGCTTCGCTTTCATGAGCCAGAATATTTTCGACATTCTGGGCCAAGGCTTTAAACATTTTCGCATCTTTGGCAGGCCCAATGATGGAAACCATGCCGCTGATGGCCAGCGTTTCGCGAACAATATCAGGTAAAGCTTCACGGCTTGGCCCGTCCCTCAACGCGCCAAGCAACCGGTTCGCATCAGTCACGAATGCTTCAAGCGCATTGACATATCCGCTAATGCGCCCGCCAAAATGCTCGGTAACCGCATCGGTATTAAAGTCAAGGTTCTCGGCCAATTGCAACAATTCCGGTGACAGGTTTTCCGACGCCTGACGACTTTTCCTCTGTTTTGCCCGGATTACATGTCCAGACATTGCATTGACAATTTCGCGCATCACAAACGGTTTGATCACCACATCATTTGCCCCGGATTCAAGGCTACGGTGATGTAGTCCGGCGGTACTATTCGCGGTCATCATAAGAATGGGAATATCTTCGAAGCCGAGTTGACGAATACGTTGAACAGTATCAAAGCCGTTCAAATCAGGCATATGGACATCCATCAAGACAACATCGATCTTGTCTCTGTTCTTTTGAACTGCGCTGATTGCATCATAGCCTCCTGTTGCGGTTAAAACCCGTGCCCCGCTTCGGGACATGAATTCCTTGGCCACTTCGCGGTGCATCTGATTATCGTCAACAATCAGAACCGTATTCCCCGACAAGGGTTCAACCGTTTCATTTCTGGACGTCGGGTCAAACACCGGTTCGTGCATATGTGCTGTCGCATCGGCCACCGCATCCAATAACATTGTCAATGTAACCGGTTTGGTCAAAAACCCATTTAGGATGCGACCACGATCCTCTACATTTTTCGACAGGAAAGAACGGTTATGCGCCGAAATCATGACAATGATCGGTGTAGCCCCACCAACTTGCAGTTCACGTACCTGCTTACTGGTTTCCCAGCCATCCAGCCCCTTCATCCGCCAGTCGATCAGAAGCACATCGTAGGGCTCCCTTAACCCATGCTTGAACTGCATCATGTGCAAGGCCGCCTCACCAGAGGCGGCAACATCTGCGTTCCAACCGATCACGGTTGCCAATTGCTGAAACACTTCGCGCGACGCTTCATTGTCATCAACAATCAAGACCCGCAAATTTTTCAAATGCGATGGCACGACAAAACCGGTCTCAAAAGTCGCGATGCGTTCTACTGGAGCTTTGAAAACCGTTCCCGCAAATTGTTGATACTTGTGATCAACAAACAGCTCCCCGCCCAACTGGGTCGCAATCCTGCGTGCAATCTCAAGATCCAGGCTCATGTCGGGTATCGTCGTGCCCGCGCCTTTGTCTTTGGTCAAGACCTCGACGCTTAGTTCGGAACTTTCATCATCCGGCGTCAGAAGACGTACCCTGACAAGAACCGTTTTACCCTGTTCTCCTCCGACAGCATGAAGAACGAGATGGTAAACAATCTTGACCAGTAATTCCCTGTGGAAAGTAATTGATTTGGCAACGCTCTGGTCTGTGTCAAACAGGATTTCGTTATTTTCAATGTCATGGCTTTGGCCAAGGACAAATGAAATATCGTTCAGCAGCTCGTCCAATCCAAATGTGACGAGGTTTTCCTTCATATGTTTGCTGTCTATTTCCAGAAAAGAGACAAGAGAATCCAGCCTGGTAACGGCTTCGTGGTATATTTTCTGTAACGTGCGGACATGGGCATTTTCCTCAAGCTCGCTCCCCGGAGCACTTGCCAGATCCAGAATCCCTGAGGCATTCTGAAAACGTGTTCGCAAGTCGTAATTCAATTCCCGAAGAAGCAAACGATCATCATCGTGCAGACGCAATTCTTCGCGCGCTTCGATTGCCATGGGCACAGAATATGGTTTTGGCGCATCTGCATTGGGTGAGATAAGAACCAAATTGAAGACCTTCTCTGTGCCCTGCAACCCAATGGGCACAAAAGAAACATGCCCCGTATAAAGATGCTTGCCGTCAATAAAAATTCGTTGATCATCAAGCATGAGTTTACGAAAAATATCGCCTTCTGCATCGAGCATTCCGTTTGGCATAATGGGACGTGTTCCGTCGCCAACTGCGAATTCCGCCTCAACAATCCCGGTATCATCAAACCCGAGTATTTGCTGTGCCCGAAAGTTGCAGGATACAACCTTCCCGGACGCGTTCAAAATCAATGCAGGCGCAGGAATGCTTTCCGTGTAACGGTCAAACGCGCCGCTATCAAATAAATCATCCCATGTGGTCGTGTTCCTATCTGACGAACTGTTTGACAAGTCCAAAACGGTACACACACTTGCAATAAAGGCCAGAACCAGAACGCCCGTCACCGCCAATAACATTGCTCCATCAACACCAAACGATAATGTCGCGAGACAGGCACCGGCAACCAACGCCGCCAGCCAAAGAATCAGAACTTTTGTTTTTGTCAAACCGTTCAGCATGCGCTTCCTAAAAAGAAACCTGTACACCAGATCAGAAGAACAGAGCCTCAACCCAAGGATTTATTCTATCAGCTTTGGTAAACAATTTATCCCGCTCTAAAGAGTAGGTCCGTTTTAAAAGTGGCGAGGCTATATCTCCATCATATATGGTGTCGCGCCCCATTTGACGTCAACCAACATGAAACGGAAAACCCTGCACACGTTAGTGTACAGGGTTCTGTTTTGTATCCGTATTTCTATGTTTGACTTAAATCGTCTTTAACAAGTGTTCTCAGACAACCAGCCGATAAACACCCCATCCTGTTCAAGCCGCTCGTGACTGAAACAGTCCCCACCGGGATAGGCCCCGTTGGCCGGGGTAAACAGAACCTGATTTTCACCGGGCAGGATGTTGGTGGTGGCCTCGACCAATTCGGTGTGGGCCGTACCAAACCCGTCAGACGGCACTAGACAGTCATATCGTCCGCCATTGCCATTAACCGTACGCACCCCGACCATGCCATGGTTGGTCGGCCAGGCTTTCAGTACCGACACCAGATCCCCCGGATTCTCCACGATACATGCATTGATGGCCGGCCACAGGTCTTCGAAATAACGGGTCCATTCATCGTTCCCCGGTTTTTTCAAATCAACGGCCTTAACAAGTGGGAAGTTGCCCGGTGCCAGAGCAAGTGACATCGCATTCGCCGAAACCGCACAGCGCGTGCTCCCCATCGGGCTTTGCCATGTGGCTTCCTGGCCTTTGCCGCGCAAATCGTACTGATCATTGCCGTATTCATAGCCAGATGCTGTACGCTTCTGATCGAGTGCAATCGGTTCACGGCCGGGGAATTCAATCACAACCGTGTTTGCCTGATCGTCAAATCGGGCGGAAAAACGACCCTTGTCCTCACAGACAAAAATCTGCGGTCCGGCAAGGGGGACAGCACTGCTTTCGCTGAGTTTTGCGTCAATCCGTGACAATGCCACCTTGCTTTGGGCAAGTGCGCCGCTGATTTCATGTTCGTCAGGTTCACTTGCTTCGCCGTTGATGGTTTTGCTGCCGTCTGAAAAACGCCCCATCGCGAAATCAAGCTCAAGCGTGTATTGCAACGCGCTGTCTGATGTATTCCCGCCGAAATTGGTGCGTTCGGCGTCCTCGGCAAACCGCAACAAGGTGCCATTGCGATAATAAAACTTCACATCCGAACGACCATATTTCCCAAGGTCGCGATGCTCTTCGACATAGACCGGGACATCATCGGTCGTGACGTATGCCTGATAGCTGACCGTATTGTCGCCATCGCGGTATTGACCGGGGATGACCCGCAAATCGCCAAGTCGGCTTTCGATTGCGGCCACATCGCGCGATACATCCGATCCATTCGTTTTGCGCGCGCCGTCTGACATCGGTCGGGCGATCTGCTTGACCATGATCTCGACGTCACTTGGGGCATTGCCGGTAATGACGCGGTATGCCTGATCATTGCGAAACACAAGATCGCCGTTCTTGTTTATGATCGACGCTTCGACAACATAGGTGAAGCGCGCATCAATCTTGGCAGGATCATAGGGCAGGACAAAGACCATCGGCGGGTTTGAAACCGGATTGGACACGGACGCAATTTCTGTTGCCGGTGCGTCGGCGCGCGACACATCCAAAAGCCGGACAACAAGGCTATTGCTGTCGGGGGATAAGGCAATGCGTTCCCGGTAGGTCACCGTCCCGGTCACTTTTGCTGTATGAGATTGCATCCCCGCGCACCCGGCCATCAGCATCACCATGCTGATTGCACATATCGTGCGCAGCGATCCCCAAGTAAAAGAAAGTCGTTTCATTCTGGCCCCAGTTTGCTCGTATTTTGCTGGCGATTTTTTTTAAGTTCGTTAATCGTGCCGCCAAACATACGTAAAACCAAGGCTAAAAATAGGCAGAGCACCGAAATCAGCCAAATTACATCAATTGGTCATGTAGCAAGACAGAGACAAAGCATCTGGCGATCTATCAGGAAAGGATCCCTGACTTTCAAAACATGCCTAAAATCAGAAATCGGGATATTTAATCCTCATACAATTTCCTCGACCAGTTTGCCTTACCCGGCAAACCGCGTGCAGGCCTGCCCGGCAACATCAGTCCGGATCGACAGAAGCGCCCCTTCCAGCGGATTGCCATTGCCCTCCAACCCGACTGCGGCCGAGGTGATATAAAGCGTTTTAAGGTCCGGACCACCAAACACGCAACTGGTGGGCTGTGTGACCGGCAGTTCGATAATCCGGTCAACCTCCCCGGCCGGGTTAAACCGAATCAGGCATCCCCCGCCCCAGCGCGCATTCCAGATATAGCCATCTGCATCCATCGCCGATCCGTCCATATTGCCGCGGTCCTGCGGGCCAAAGAATCCGCGCGGGTTGGATGGCACGCCGGTTTTCATGTCAAAATCATAGACGTTCAGCGTGTTTTTGATGGTGTCGCCAAAGAACATCTTCGTCCCATCATCCGACCACAGCAAGGTGTTCGAGATACCGATATAGGATTCAAATCGCGTTACATCGCCATCGGCCGTAATCTGATTCAAGGTTCCGGTTGAAACCGTCACTGGCAAATCTTCACCGTTCGGGCCAATGTTGTTTTGCATGGTGCCGTGCCAAAAACGCCCCATCGGATCAACCCGGCTTTCATTCGAACGGTTGCCCGCATGATCGGAATCCGGGGCGACAAACGGCGTGGTTTCCCCACTTTCGGCATCCAGAAACGCCAAGCCATCCGCCAAGGCGACCAAAAGTCCGTCATTTTCACGCGGGACAATTGCGGCCACCGGCTGGTCAAACGTCCAGCTGCGCGAACCACCATCATTGGGGCGCAGTGCATAGGCCGTCTTGCCAACAATATCGACCCAATACAAAACGCCATCCTTGGCATCCCAATGCGGCCCCTCGCCCAAGCTGCAGCGTAAGTTCGGCAAGACCGTTTTAACGTCGGACATGGTGTCTCCCTGATCATTCCTTGCGGTTTTCCGCTTTGTTTTATCGTCTGCGCCCCTGCCCGTCAGCATGGAAAACAAGATCGACAATCATTGACCCATATTGCTACCCGGAATGGGAATTGCTGAAAAGTCATTTTGTATGATGATTGGCATTTTTCAATTTGCAATCGCAACTCGGTTGCATTTACTGCGAGTAATTGATAGGCATTCTCATATTGGGAAGGCGCGCGAGCCATGCTTCGCTGATCGTCTTACCCCATTCCCGTTTTTGCGAGTTCCCGGCACATGTTCGATCTGAAAGACGTCACCTTTAAAAGTGATGGAAAACATCCCAAAACGCTGCTTGATGACATCACGGTCAGCTTCCCGACCGGGGCATTTAGCGCGATTGTCGGCCACAACGGATCGGGCAAAAGCACGTTGCTTAAACTGCTGGCGCGCAAAAACAAACCGGCATCGGGCGACATCACGCTTGATCGCGCCGCCCTTGCCGGGCATGGCACACGCGACTTTGCACGCAAGGTGGCCTATTTGCCGCAAAACCCGGTGGTCCCACCGCATTTAAGTGTGCGCGAACTGGTTGCGTTTGGCCGGTATCCATGGCGCGGCGCATTTGGCCGATATCGGACCGAAGACCACGCCATAATCGACCGCGCCATGGAAATGACCCATGTCACCGAATTTTCCGACCGCCTGGTCGCCAGCCTGTCGGGGGGCGAACGCCAACGGGTTTGGCTGGCGATGCTTCTGGCGCAGGACGCACCCGTCCTGTTGCTGGATGAACCGACATCGGCCCTTGATGTCGGGCATCAGCGCGACATCCTGCATCTGATTGCCACGCTTAAAGACGACATTGGCCTGACGGTGATTGCAGTTTTGCATGACATCGACATGGTTGGGCGGTTTGCCGATCATATTCTGGCCCTGTGCGGCGGACGGACCTGCTGGCAGGGGGATGCCCAAAACTTCATGCGCGGCGATATCCTGCGCGACATTTTCCAAACTGAAATCGACGTCATCGCGGTGCCGGGCAGCACCCGTTTCGTCAGCTATGTTGCATAGGAACGCTAGCATGCAAAAGTTCTTTGCGGCCACCTGCCTGTTTGTGCTGGGCGGGTTTGCCCCGATTTCTGCCGGGGCGGAAACATTCCCCCACGAACTGGGCAGCGCCACCTTTGACGTCACACCAACCCGCTTTGCCACATCGAACTGGTCGCTGACCGAAAGCCTGTTGGCACTGGGGATTGATCCGGTGGCCATCCCCGAAGCCGATGGCTATCGCACCTGGGTGGTCGAACCCGAACTGCCCGAAACATTTGCCGATCTTGGCACCCGCCGCGAGCCCAATTTCGAGGCCCTTCGCGATGCCAAACCCGACGCCATCCTGATCAGTTCGGACGTTGCGATGGCCTATGACAAACTGTCGGGCTTTGCCCCGACACTGGTCTATTCGATTTATAATACAAATACCGGCGAGCCTGCCATCGACCGGGCCGAGGCATTGCTCCGCAACCTTGGAAAACTCGCGGGAAAATCCGACACCGCCGAACAGGTCATCGCATCCGCCAATGACCGGATCGCGGCTGCGGCGACCCGCATACGGACATCGGTCGGCGATGATGCGACATTTGCCATCGTGCGCATTCTCGATGACGCGCATTTTCGCATCCATGGCAAAAATTCACTGTTCGGGTCTGTTTTAAACCGGATGGGATTTGCCAATGCCTGGACCGGGGACGTCAACAGTTGGGCCTTTCGCAATGGCGATGTGTCCGACCTTGCCAAGCTGGGCGATGTGCAATTTGCCCATGTTGAACCGGTCCCGCCCGCCGCCAAGGCAAAGCTGTTTAATTCCGCCATCTGGAAGGCCATGCCGTTTGCGCGCAATGGTCATGTCTATGACGTTCCGGCAAGCTGGTCGTTTGGCGGGGTATTGTCTGGTGCACGGTTTGCCGAACAGCTTGCCGATGCGGTTACTGCTGCCAACGGATCCTGAGTAATGAAAATCCTGCGCCTGTTTGTTTCCTGCCTTGCCATTCTTGGTGTTTTGGGCGTCTTGCCCGTGTTCCTTACTGGCCGCGCATCCGCCGAACCCATTGTCATTGAACATGAACGCGGGATGCTGACCCTTGATCACCCGGCCAAACGGATTGCCGTAACCAACTGGGCCTTTACCGAAACCGTGATGGCGCTGGGGCTTGATCCGGTCGCGATTGCCGATCCGGCCGATTACCGTGAATGGGTTGCCAAACCTGACTTGCCGGAAAACTTCACCGATATCGGACAGCGCGGATCGCCAAACCTTGAAGCCCTGCGTGCGGCCAAGCCCGACCTGATCCTGATCAGTCAGGAACTGGAAATGGCCTATGAAAACCTCTCGGACATTGCGCCGGTGATGGTTCTGTCGGTTTATGACGACGGCAATGTCGCGTTTGATACCGCCAGCGATATGATGCGTAAAGTTGCCAAGGCCATCGGGCGTGAGGCAGAAGGCGAGGCATACCTTAAACAAGTTGATGAAAAACTTGCCGAGTATGGCGCGCGGGTGCGTGCGGTTCTTGGCGACGGCAACAAGATTACAATTGCCAGCTTCTATTCAGAAACCAACATCGGCGTGTTTGGTGCCCCATCCCTGCCCGGTTCAGTCTTAAAGCGTATGGATGTCCCAATGTCCTATGACGGACCGGTATCAAAATGGGGCTTTGCCCGTGGCGGGCTTGAAATCCTAGCCCCGCTGGCCAAAACCACCTTGGTCTATACCAACCCAATCCCCGACGTGATTTATCAGAAAGTCTGGTCATCCCCGATGTGGAAAGTCATGGATTTCGTACGCAACAATCGGGTCTATGAGCTGCCGGTCGTCTGGGCCTATGGCGGGGTGGCATCAGGCTTGCGCTTTGCCCGGCTTTTGGCCGAAAGCCTTGAAAGCGGCCCCGTGCAATGAGCCCGACCGCCCATCTGGACATGAAACGTGCATTTCCCCGCACGCCGACCATCTTGCTTGGCGTTCTAGCGCTGTGTTGTCTTGGCGTGCTGATTGCTGATTTCTGGCCGTTTTTGCAACGCGGTCTTGCCGGTCAGGTGATCCTGTCACCCGATGAAACCGACTTTGACCAGATCCTGTTTCATTACAGCACCCTGCCGCGTCTTGCGATGGCGTTTCTGTGCGGCGCTGGGCTTGCCCTTGCCGGGGCGGCAATCCAGACGGTTTTGCGTAATCCGCTGGCATCGCCGACCACCCTTGGTGTCGGGGCCGGTGTTGAATTTGCCCTGACGATCTTCATCCTGATTGCCCCGGCCTCCGCCGCGATGTTTCAGGAGGCCTTCGCGCTTGCCGGGGGGATGATTGCGCTTGGGGCTGTGTACCTGATCGCAGCCAAACGCGGCAATGCGACTTTGTGGCTTATTCTGGCGGGGATGATTGTTAATCTGTTGCTGCAATCGGGCACGCAGGTTTTGCTGTTGTTTAACGAACAGTATTTGCAATCGGTCTTTATGTGGGGGGCCGGTGATCTGGCCCAGAATGGCTGGGATGCCACCCTGTTTGTGCTGCCGCGTGTTGCGGTTGGCATGATTGCGGTATTGGCGCTGTCACGCCCATTGGACCTTTTGGCGCTTGGCGATGATACCGCCAGTTCACTGGGGGCCAAGGTCACGGTTTTGCGCCTGTTGATCCTTGGTTTTGCCGTGTTCATCACCGCATCGGTGATTTCAGCCGCTGGCATGATCGGCTTTGTCGGTTTGGCTGTGCCCGCCGCCTTGCGGATTGCCGGATTGACCCGGTCGCGCGATCTTATGATCTATTCGGTATTTACCGGTGGATTTGCGTTGCTGTTCATTGATTTCATTGTGCGTCAGTTTAACGGGTTAGGCGGTGACATCTTGCCGACCGGGGCGGCAACGGCCTTGTTTGGCGCACCGTTTATCATCCTGATCCTGCGCAAAGCCCGGATCATGCCCGGAAACCAAAGCGACGATCAGCACAGCGACCAACAGATCATTTCCAAAACCGGGTTGAGCATCCTTTTGACCGTCACCCTTATTGTTGGTGTGGTGTTCTCGCTGTTTACATCGCTTGACGGGAATGGTTTTGCCGTTCTGGGCTGGACCAGCCCATGGGGCGATAGCAGCTTTGATATCCTCACAGGACGGGCGGAACGGACCTTTGCCGCGATGATTTGCGGGGCCGCCCTTGCCGTCTCAGGCACCCTTATTCAACGCGTTGGACGCAATCCGCTGGCCAGTCCGGAAATCACCGGGGTCAGTTCGGCCACCGCATTGGCGATTATCATCGCACTGGCCATTTTCGGGGTTGGACAGCGCGCTGATCTGATGCTGGTCGGGGCGTTTGGCGGGATCATTTCGTTGATCGTGTTACTCGCCCTATGTCGTAAATTCACCCATGCGCCGCATTACATGTTGCTGAACGGCCTGGCACTCACCGCTATTCTCGGGGCCATCGTGCGCATTGTGCTGACCCGCAGTGGCACACAGACATCAATGCTGCTGTCGTGGCTGGCGGGTACGACCTATTTCACCAATATGGAGGAGGTGATGATTGTCGCGGGTGTTACCGGTGTCTTGCTGATTGTTGCGATTGCCCTGCGCCGTCCGCTTGAGTTGGCATCCCTTGGCACGGATCAATCGGTGTCGCTTGGCCTTGGCATTTCAACGTTCCAGTTCGCCATGATGTTGCTGGCCGCCATTCTGGCCGCCGCGGCAACGCTTCTGGTTGGGCCGCTCAGCTTTGTCGGGCTGATGGCACCGCATCTGGCGCGCGTGGCCGGATATAGGCTGGCAGGTGGGCATTTGCTGGGATCGGTTTTGATCGGGGTCAATGTAATGATGGTGGCCGAATGGCTGGCACGCAACATGCTGTATCCACAACAATTGCCAACCGGCCTGATTGCCGCATTGATCGGGACCAGCTATTTCCTGATCCTCGCCGCACGCAAACGATAGTTGCCGACACAGGCGTCTCCGGTTTCCCTAACGCCTGTGTCGCCGGATCCGTACGTCGGCATCAATTTGACGGGATGTAGTCACCGTCAAACTTGATCAAGTCATCCTTGATCTCATACCAATCGGGTTTGGATGCGGTATGGATATGAACCGACGGACGAATTTTCGGATCATCATCCAGTGCTGATGCCGCAACCACATAGATTTTCTCCGGCGACATATCGCCCAAAGATGTCCCGCATTCCTTACAAAAGCAACGTTCAAACTTTCCATCCGGCCCTTTGTAAAGGCCAATCAACTCTTTACCCGACAGGAGATGAAAATCATCGGCCTTGCCAATCACCACCGCAGAAAACACCCCGGCAGCCTTACGACAGCGTGAACAGTGACAGTAACTCAGCGATGACGGTTCACCGGAAATCTCGAACCTGACATTCCCGCACAGACAGCTTCCCTTGATCATTTCACATCCCGATTTTATGCTTCAAAGGAAAAGAACATATCATGAACATTTAGCGCCTGCCAGCAACAATACCCCTGATGCGCGTCCATCATCCTTTTTGGTTTCACTCACCCAATTCAGGCGGCCAATTCTTTGCCATCTCGAATGCGCTATCCAGCGTTCGTGCATATTTCATTGGAAATGGCAGAATGCGGGCGAAGTTGCTGTTCTCAACTTCTTCGGTATGATCATGCACATGGCCATCACCGTGATGATGGTCTTGTTCGACACGGATCACACCCTTGGCAAACACCGTCAAGCGATCGTGGTTTTGCTTAAACCATGCAGCGGCCTGTTTGCGGGTTTCGTGATCCTGTTCCGTCATGCCTTTGACCAGCATGATCAGAACGGCCGGTTCGCTGCGTTTTGCAAAATCATCAAGCGCTTTGATATAGGCAGCCCCATCAGCGGGGCTTTGCGCATCAATCATTTCAAACAAAACGATATCGGTTCCATGGGTACTTGATCTGAACATCTGCTCCCTTAATGCCAATGGCCCGGCAGATTTCCCGCCGGGCCTGAATTCAAATGGAATAGGACTTAAAATTCGCGCCGGAACCCCAACATAACGGTTCGGCCATGTCCGGCGACGGAATAGCCACGCAGGGCGGTTGCCGCCGGGTTTTCATAGCTGGCGTCAAAGATGTTTTCGACCCCAAACCGCGCCGTCCCACCCAGCATCGGATAATTTGCCGACAGGTTAAAGACGAGGCTGGATTTGATCTTTGCATCTTCGATTTTATTGCGCGGGGCGGTGTATGTGCCGTCAAACCGCATGTTCAGATCATCCCAGACGTAGCTGTCAACATAGCCGGTAAAACGGAACGGCGATGGAATGCGGTTATTGGGCAACCAGTCATCAAGATCGCCGTCCTCGTCGGTGTCATAACGTCCTTCAACATAGGATGCCAAGGCACCGACAAAGGTCTCTTCGCTGATGTCGTATTCGGCACTGAGTTCGGCGCCAAGAATGCGTTCTTTTTCCTGACTGAGCTTGTTGGTTGACGAATCAAAGTTATCGCCGCGCTCATTGGTACTCATATAAACAGCGCCCGTGGTGCGAAAATCGGTCCCAGCATAGCGTGCGGCCAGCTCATAGGTTTTGACCTTGGACGCCTCAACATCGATATCGGCGAAATCAAGCGGAATGCCGGTCAATCCGGCCCGGCGGGTATAGGCCCCAACATCGGGAACAGAGAACCCTTCGCTGTAACTGAGCGAGGTATCAATTTTATCAGTCCAGTGCACCACTGCCGAGGCGTTATAGGTCACCGCATCATAGGTCGTGTTGCCACCAGTAAAATCGGCTGTTCCGAAATAGGCCTGCCCGACACCGCCGACATAGCGCATATAGTTCGGGCGGGTGAAATCCTTGACCGTCAGGTTATATTTTTCATAGCGCACCCCACCCGACAGGTCGAGGTATTCGGTCACCGGCGCGGACAGTTGGGCAAAGACCGCCTTGCCATCCTGCGTCATTGGGGCACCAATATCGCGCCCACTGACCGCGCGGTATTTGACATCATCATATGTCAGGTCCCCACCCCAACTAACCGTCATGCCGTCATAGATCATATCAAGCGACGTATCAGTCGAAAGCTTGACCCCGGTTTTCACTGTATCGATCACCGACTGGCCCAGCGGGTCTTCGGTTGCGGGGCTACCGGGCAGTGCGACCAGCGCAAAGTTATAGGTCGCGTGATATTGCGCGCTCGCGGCCTGTTTATAGCTGTCATTGTAAAACAGCTTAAGATCGCCAACGCCAAGCTTGCCAAAGTCATATTCATATCCGGCGGTGAAATACTGGCTTTCATCCTCAAGCGGCTGGGCATTATACGGCGCGTTATAATCAACTGAAATCGGATCGGTGGTCAGATCAGGATAATATTCAATGTCCTGACGAAACCGAACAACTTCGCTCGACAGAAACAGACGATGCCCATCAGCCAGCGTCAGGCCAGTTTTTGCAAAAATATTGAGGTCCTCGGCATTATCAAAACCGCCCTGCCCCAGCATTGCATCGGACGGCATCTGATTGCCATAGCCATCGTAATAGTTTTCTGATTTGGCGCCGGTGATGCTGGCAGCGTAATCCACCGCACCAACACCGCCACTTCCCGACAGGGTCAGGGATGGGGCAAGACTGTCACCAACATCTTCGGTAAAGGCCTTGATATGACCATCAACCGAAAAGGTGTTTACCCCGGCCTCGCCGGTTTTGGTGATGATGTTGATGGTTGCCCCGGTGGCACCATCACCGTTCATGGCGTTTGATCCGGGGATGACTTCGATGCTTTCGATCTGGGCGACATCAATCATCGACAGAATGCGGCTTGAATTACGAAGCGGCGTATTGCGCGAAATCCCGTCGACCAGCACCTGCACATCACGCCCCCGGAATGTTTCGGTACTGCCAATCAGGCTTTGATCATCAAACATAAAGCCCGGAACGGAATTGCGAATGACGTTGGTGATATCGCTTGTTTTCGCCAGCTGGGCGTCAATCTGATCGCGACCAATCACCACAACGGATGGCGACATCGATGTGATGGAACGGCGCGACCGCGTGGCACTTACGACGATGTCAGGAAGGACCATCGAGCTATCGGTTTGCTGTGCCGCCAGTGGGAAAACCCGCACGCTGTCTTCGGTAACGAATTCAAAGCTATGCCCGGACCCTGCCAGCAAAGCCGTCAAGGCGGCTTGTGCGTTGAACTCCCCGCTGACCGACGGGCTGTTAAGCCCCGAAAGGTTGCCCTGAACAATCAGTTGAAGACCGAACTGCCCGGTCAATTGATCAAGTGCCGTCCGCAAATCGCCCGCAGTGATCGCCACCACTTGCGGTGTGCTTGCGCCAGATTGCGCAAATGCGTTTGGTGTTGAAATCCCCAGCACGGCGGCAACCAGCGCACTGGTACCCAGCATGCGTGCTTTTGTCATTTTCGTGTTTTTCACGCGTTTTCCCCAAGATCAGAAATAATAATGCAACTCACTATTATCCTCATGACGCATGGGGACGGGGTTTGAGGATGTCGGTTATGCTATTTTTTTGAAATTATTTCGAAGCCACCCGGAAAGGATTGCTTTTTAAGTGCGTAAGCACCGAGCACTGCGGCAATTGCACTTTGCGGTTTGCTGAGGTCAAAGCTGCCGGTGACATAGACATCGCCCAAAAGTGGATCAAGAACATAGGTTTCATCGGCGATCAGGGGCGTGATTTTTGCCAGAAGTTCTTCAAGTGGCATGTCTTCTGCGATCCATCGGCCATCGCGCCATGCGGCCAACCGATCAATGTCGTAGGCGCCATAGCGCATATCGCCCTGTGCGCCCTGCCATGCAGCATGTCCGGCGGACAATTGCGCCAATCGAAGATCGCCGCTTAGAACATCAACCACACCTTCGCGGACTTCGACCCGCGGATGACCCGCCCAGTTTGACGCGGCAAATTCCGTACCCACCGCACGCGCCACCAGATCACCGACACCAACGCGAAGCGGACGTGATGTGTCCTTTGTCACCTTGATATAAATACCGCCCTGCAGCACCGTGATATCGCGGAACTCCGGCGTATAATCGATGTTTAACCGTGTGCCCGGTTCCATCCAGATTTGCGACCCGTCGGGCAAGTCATGGATTTGCGAAATGGCATTGGCCGACTTTTCCGCCATCAGGTCGGGATCAGGGCGCACCGCACCAAAAACAAACAATGCGACAATCACCATCAAGGTCGCCACCGCGATAACGGGTCTGAATTTCCGGTTTACCGGACGCATGCCCGGCAACCGCCCCGGCCCACCACCCAGAGCACCAAGGCGTTCAAGATCATCGCGAATGCCATCAAGATCCGTTTGATCAAGCGCACGCGGCATATCTTTTGATACGTTATGTGATGATCGGTTTTGATCAACCGCAAGCGGCCCGGCAGGGCCTTTGGCGTCGGCGGCCACAATTTCCATACTGCGCCATGTCTGGCGCGCCCGGTCGAGCAACCCCAAATTTTGCGGCGATGCCGCCAGCCAGTGATCAAACGCAACCTGCTCGGCGCGGTCAAGATCACCGCCGTCAAACCGGACGGCCCAAAAATCGGCAATGTCCTTGTCGCATGTGCAATCGTCAGGATAACGGAATTCTGTCATGGCAATTTTGCGGCCCGGCCTTTGATAAAGTGTCTTATTGGTTAAATGACGTTCGGAACGGGGAAATGAGGATATCAAGGAACAATCCCCTAATTCTCATGTCTCGCCAAGACTTCCCGACAATGCTTTAACGCAGTTCGCAAATGCTTTTCCACCATATTACGACTAACCCCAAGCTTTTCTGCCGCCTCGGCCGGGGTCAGATGGTCACGTTTGCACAAAAGAAACGCTTCGCGACAGCGTGGTGGCAAACTTTCAACCGCCGTTGCAATGATATCAAGCCGTTGACGATCTGAACTGATTTGTTCGGGTGTCGCGTAAAGATCACCGCTGCCCGTCATCTCGGAGATGTCGGCAGGATCGCTAAATTCCAGCGGGTTGCGGCTTTTCCGGCGCAGAACATCAATCGCCAGATTGGTCGCCATGCGCATCAAATAGGCCGGCGGATTTTCGACTTCTTTGGGGTCAACATCCCGGCGGCGCAATTGCACATAAAGATCCTGCAACACGTCCTGGCTTTCCTCACGCGTGGGCAGGTATTTTTCCACCTGACGCAGAAGACGCGGATGATATTGTTGGTAAATTCCATCCCAGAAACGGTCACTGGCCGCCATACTCATACACCGGCATAATCAATAATGATAACGGTTATCATTTTCAATGACGGTTATAGTCGATGAGAAACAATCGTCAATCCCAAAGATGAAAGGCCCGCACATGCGGGCCTTTCAGGCATCTTACCAAATCAGATTATTGGTGCCGTTTTCTCAACTCAGTCTTCGAAATGACCTGTCGAAGCAAAAGGTCCACCTTGATAAATCACTGCCGGGTCATGGCGGTCTTCGGCCTCAGAGGCGGCTTCAATTTCCGCGCGAAACTGCTCGGAGCTGTCTTGGGGGTTCCATCCCAAAAATGCGGCGTGGTCGTTGCTCCACCATTTTGCTGCGTTGTTTGAAACGCCATACATCACCAAATGGCCGGTCATCGGTGCATCAAATACCGCCTTCATCAGAGAAATGAAATCGCGCGGGCTCATCCAGGTTGACAGCATCCGGCGATTACGCGGCTTTTCAAAGCACGACCCGATACGAAGCGACACGGTTTCCACATCGAACTTGTCGTTATAGTAACTCGCCAATGCCTCGCCGTAGCATTTGGTCACGCCATACAGGCTATCGGGGCGCTGTTCGGAGGCCTCATCAAGTTTGGTGGTGCGCTTGTGAAAACCAATGGCATGGTTTGAACTGGCAAACAGGATGCGGGGTTTGCCATTCTTGCGCGCCCCTTCATACAGGTTATAGGTGCCCAGCAAATTGGCCTGAAGCAGGTCATCAAACGCGGCTTCAATCGAAATACCGCCCAGATGAACGATACCGTCAACATCCTTGGTCAGTTCATGCACGGCAGCACGGTCGGCAAGGTCACACTGAACGACTTCCTCGTTCGGCCCGGCCGGGTCCATCGGGGAAAGGTCCGACAGGCGAAGCACATCGGCATAGCCTTTAAGGCCTTCGCGACAGATTTTACCAAGGTTGCCGGCGGCACCGGTAATCAGCAAACGTTTCATCGTATTCCTCTTTGATATGCGTCTTGATCCGCGATCAGTTACCGCCAAACACAAGGTTGGGCAAGGTCATTGAAATCGCTGGAATATAGGTTGTCAGGATCAGGGCTGTCAGGATCGCCAGATAAAATGGCCAGATCGAGCGCACCGCGTGTTCGATTTTAACCCCGCCAATCGCACAGCCGACAAACAGGCAAGACCCCACCGGCGGCGTGCACAGGCCAAGGCCCAAGTTCATCATCAGCACCATGCCAAACTGGATCGGGTCCATACCAAACTGCACCGCCAACGGCAGGAAGATCGGCGTACAAATCAGGATCAGGGCCGCCATATCCATGATCATGCCCGCCACAAGCAACATGACATTGATCATCAACAGAACCATGATCGGATTGTCCGTGATCGCTGTGATGGCATAGGCCAACTCATCGGGCACCCGGTAAAATGCGAGCATATAGCCATAGGCCGAGGCACAGCCAACCAGCAGCATCACAAGCGATGTGGTCTTGGCCGACTGTTTGACTGCGGCGATAAACCCGTCCCAATTCAATTCACGGTAGACAAAGCCGGTAATGATCAGCGCATAGGCCACCCCGATGGCACCAGATTCCGTCACGGTGAACACACCGCTTAGAACCCCGCCAACAATGATCACGGCAGTAAAAAAGCCCGGAAGAGCACGCACCGCTGTGCGCCAAACCACCGACCAGCCAGGGAAGGGCTGCGACGGGTAACCATGTTTGATCGCGACAAGCCACGTCGCTAAGCCTAGCAACAGGCACATGATAATGCCCGGCACCACACCGGCCATAAACAGCTTGGAAATTGAAATCCCGCCACCGGCCGCCACCGCATAAAGGATCATATTGTGGCTGGGCGGGATCATGATCCCGGCGATGGAGGATGTGACCGTCACGTTGACCGCGTAATCGGCCCGATACCCTTCCTTTTTCATCACTGGAATAAGGATAGAACCAAGGGCGGAGGTATCGGCAACGGCGGATCCCGAAATACCACCAAATAGCATGGATGAAAACACGTTCACAATGCCAAGCCCGCCCCGGCGACTGCCGACCAGTGCTGTGGCAAATTGCACCAGCCGGTTGGCGATCCCGCCATGAAGCATCAGCTCCCCGGCAAAGATGAAAAACGGAATGGCCAGCAATGAATATGAACTAACACCTGAACCGATCCGCTGAAAAGCAATCAGGCTCGGAAGACCTTCAAAGAAAAACGCGCCAAGGGCGGCAACACCAAGCGCGATGGCAACGGGCATGCCAATGATAATACCAATCGCAAACACGCCCAACAGAATGGTCATGCCCATTTATTCAACATCCTCGTTCAAAATTTTCTCGTTGTAGAATTTGGCATTGGAAATTGTTTTCCAGTGGCAAAGGATTTTAAGGATATGGACAAGGCTGTAAAACGCGATACCGGCCCCACACACAGCCATCGGTACCGAACGCCAACCGTCGGAAATATGGATGATCGGCATCTTCTTGGCCCAGTTAAAGGCCATTAAATCCACCCCACCGATCAGCATCCAGTAGCCAAACCACGCCATCGCACAATAGCTAAAAACAGCAATCCCTGCCGCCACCCTTGATGGCAAAGCGTCACGGAAAAACGACACCGCTAAATGGCTATTGTCGCGCATGCCAGCAGCAGCGACCGGAAATGTAATAAGAACAATAAGGATCAGGGAAACTTGCTCAACCCAAGTTGGCGTAGCGTTAAGGACATAACGCCCAAACACAAGCCAGGCAAAGGTAGGGATCAAAGATATCAGCGCCAAACCACCAATTAGGTTAAGCACGCCAGCAAGACTGCCGCCCAGTCGGTCAAGCCCGTTAACAAGCCGAAAAAACATCGAACCGCCGCCAGAATGTAGTTAATTAAAAACAGAAGTAAGCCATCGGGCAAGAAAGGGCAGCGAAATGCTCGCTGCCCTTATTGATACGATCTCTTACTTCTGCGCATCCTGAATGGCTTTGACCAGATCTGCAAGATCCGGGTTCGCCTCAATGAAGCTTGCGTAAACTGGTTTCATTGCGTCTTGGAAGGCAGATTTATCTGCGATTTCGTTGACTTCGATACCTGCGTCGATGACTTTCTGCTTGGACTGTTCTGCACGTTCTGCCCAAGCTGCACGCTGTACGGTGACCGATGCATCAGCTGCTTCTTGGACGGTTTTCTTCTCATCGTCCGACAGGCTGTCATAGAGCGCCTTGTTGATGCACAGGCATTCCGGAAGGATCAGGTGCTGGGTGACTGAGTAGAATTTCGCTGCTTCGAAATGGCCCGAGCTGTCATAGGACGGATAGTTGTTTTCCGCCCCATCGATCACGCCGGTCTGCAACGACTGATAGACCGCGCTGTAAGCCAGTGGAGTTGCATTCCCACCAAGGGCTGCGACCATCTGAACATACAGATCGTTGCTCATCACACGGAACTTAAGACCTTTAAGGTCAGCCGGGGTGTTGATCGGGTGCTTGGTGTTATAGAAAGAACGCGCACCAGAATCATACCAACCAAGCGGCTGCAGGCCGACAGCGGCAAGACCGTCAGCAATCTGCTGACCGGCAGGACCATCCATCACCTTATGCATGGAATCGACATCTTTGAAGATGAATGGCAGCGAAACAACGTTTGCTTCGGGGGCTACTTCACCCAACGGACCGAGGTTGAACACAGCCCAGTCCAAACCACCAAGACGCACCTGCTGGATCGCATCGGGCTGATCACCCAAAACGCCGCCATGGTAAACCTTGGCTTCAAGGTCACCACCGGATTTTTCATTGATCAGCTTTGCAAATTCTTCCATGCCGGTCGAAACCGGGTATTCCGGCGGATGAATATTCCAGCCGCGCCATTCGTTTGCCTGCGCACCTGATGCAAGCGCCATCGATACGGCCGCTGCCGCAATCGTAAGGGTCGTGGTTTTCAAAAAGTTATTCATTGGAGTCCTCCCGAGACTTTTTGTTGTGCTACGTTAAAGCCTTATTTTCCCTTACAGGAACTTATTGTTGTTAGATAACATTACAATTTGTAACTTGTAATTACAAGCGCAAGGTTAATTAACAACTAGTCTAATAGTTCTACTGTCGTTTGCTGCGCACCGATTGTTATTGTGGTGTCGCAAATAGCCACCCCGGCAGAACCACCTGCCGGGAACAGGAAGGGTCCGTTAAACCAACGGACCCGCCCCCTGACCTAGGCTGCGCGCAAAGCCCCATCGCCGAACGCCTTGCGGATGACCTCTGCCAGCATATCGTGTTCTTCGACGTTCAGGTCCGTCAGTGGACTGCGCACCGGGCCAGTATCGCGTCCGATGACGCGCATGCCCGCCTTGACGATGGAAACGGCATAGCCCCGTCCACGATTACGGATATCAAGATACGGATAGAAGAAATCCATCGTGATCCGATCCATGGTGGCATGATCGTCGCGCGTCAATGCGTCATAGAAGTCCAGCGCCTGTTGCGGCAGAAAATTGAAAATTGCCGATGAATAGGTTGTCATGCCCGCGGCCTTATAAGCCTTGGCAAAGACTTCTGCGGTCGGCATCCCACCGATATAAGAAAGACGATCACCCATCGTGGTGCAGACCTTGGTCACCATTTCGATATTACCGTGACCGTCCTTGAACCCGACAAGATTCGGACAGACATCACACAACTTCGAAAGCGTCTCAGCCGAGAGAAGCGAATTATCGCGGTTATAGACAATCACCCCGATATCGACCGCATCACAGACCGCCTTGACCCGGTCATACATGCCGATCTGTTCGGCCCCGATCAGATATTGCGGTAACAAGAGCAATCCGTCCGCACCGGCCCTTTCACATGCCTGTGCAAGTTCAACCGCCATCGCCGTACCATAACCGCACCCGGCAATGATCGGCGTATCACCGGCAACTTCTTTCGCCGCACGGACTGTTTCGACAACCTCAGCCGGGGTCAGGGAAAAGAATTCCCCGGTACCGCCTGCGGCAAACAATGCTGTTGCCGGGAATTGCGACAACCAGCCGACATGTTCGCGATAGGTCGCAAGGTCAAGCGCGCCCTGTGTGTCAAAAGGCGTCACCGGAAAGGATAATAACCCGGCGCCAATCGCCTTTTTCATCTCAAGATAATGCATCAACGGTCCTTCAATTCTTTAATACGGCGTAATATCTATGACGAATCTATAAATTCATCATATTACTTTGTCAAACATATTACCAAAATATCTATTCCAACGCAGAATACCTTGAAATTTGCGGTATTTTCAGCGGTCTCAGGGCCATTCTACTTTGGTATGATGACTGGAATTTTACCACCAACCGCCCGAATCGACAAAATTGGTATGATGACTTTAATGTCGATTCCCTTTAAGCTCCGTCACCCCGCAACGCCCTGAAGAAACAGCGAAAACAGCGAGAACAACTGGAATGACCAACATCACCGAGGCAAGCCGCATCCTTGCCACTGCCTTTACCGCGCACCAACTGATTGATCCGTTGCCAGCCGATCTTGCCCCCGACAGTTTTGACGCGGCCTATGACATTCAAAATGAAACCCTGAAACAGACCGGCGCCAAACAGGCGGGCTGGAAAATTGCCGTCGCCACCCGTGCGGCACAGGAAAAAATCGGAAGTGACGGCCCGTTGATTGGCCCGCTGCTTGATGGACGTATCCTCAAAGACGGTGCGCAGCTGACCACCAATGACCTGCATTTCCCCAACATCGAGGCGGAAATTGCTGTGGTCATGGCAAGTAGCCCCGCAGCAGGCACCACGCCCGATAGCATCCTTGATCACATCAAAAGCGTGCATCTGGCGATTGAGATCGCCGACCGGCGCTTTCACGAAAAGCAAAACCCGCTGCAAACTTTGGCCGATCTAAACTCAACCGGCTATTTCGTGCTGGGTACGGAAATTGAAAACTGGCGCGATATGAACTTTATCGGCGGCACCGTCACCACCAAAAGCAACGGCGAAATCCTTGCGACCAACAGCGATCCCGCTGCCTGGCCGGAAATCTTTAATGGCTTGGCGTATCTTGTGAACTTCCTTGCCGAACGCGACAAGGTGCTGAAACCCGGCGACGTCATCACGACCGGCGCCTGTGCCACCCCCACCATCAGCCCACATGGCAAAATCGAAGCAATCTTTGATGGTTTGGGAACGGTCACAGCCGAGATTGCAAAAGTCTGATTATTTCAGAACCACACACAGAATCGACAAAGGCCATGCAGCATTCCCTGCATGGCCTTTGATTTTGATACCTTTGCACGTCGTGCGCGTTGGTGTTTTAGCTTGCCTCAACAAAGCGATGCACGGGTACACCCGGCACATCAACACGCAATGTCACGATCTTGCCCGCATCGGGGAACTCCGCACGTTTTTCCGCACTGTAGTTTTCCTGATGGCTGGTGACATACAGCGTTTTCATATCCGGCCCGCCAAAGCACGGCATGGTCGGGTTGGGCATGGGCATCGCGATTGACAGCAGCAATGTGCCATCCGGGGCAAACCGGTTCAGATTGCCTGCCGACACACCCGCCGACCAATAGCAGCCTTCCATATCAACAGCACCGCCATCCGGGCGCCCCAGCGTATCATCAAGATCAAGATACCGCTGACAATTGCCAATCGCGCCGGTCTTGGCATCAAAGTCCCATCGATTGACCCATGGACCACGGGAATCCGAATGGTACATTTTTCCGCCATCAGGTGACCAAGCCAAACCGTTGGAAATCTTGAAACCTGTGACTTTCTCGTCAACGGCGCCATCGGCAGTGATGCGATACAGCGATGCAATTGCCTGCTTGTCGGCATTGTCATCCATCGTGCCAACCCAGAACGCCCCGTCCGGGCCTATCTTGCCATCGTTGGTGCGACTGTGAATGCCGTCTTCGATCCGCGCGAGCGGGGTACGCACATCCGTCTGCGGATCAAGGAAAATGATATCCTTGCGCAGGGCGACGATGATGCGGCCCCGATCGGTCAGGCCAAAACAGCCCAATTCACTTTCGAATTTCCATGTCTTGCGCGCACCGGTTTCGACATCAAGCGCATGAAGCGCACCATTAAGGATGTCAGTCCAATACAGCCGGTTGTTTGCAGCGTCCCAGTTCGGGCATTCGCCCAGTGTAAATGTCTCATCAAGCAGAATGCGCGGCTCGTTGAGCCCGCCAGTTACACCTGACATCTGTTCCCTCCCCGGAAATTCATCATATCACATTGACGCCATCCGGTTTGCCGGGGCACCCCGAACTTGTCAACAAAATTAGCAATTTTTATTTACAGGAATTCTGACACGTCTGACTTTAAAGACACCCACCTGACACAGGAAAAACAGATGCCATTTTGCCGTCGCGCACGATACTGTTGATGCCCGGGAACGGTGTATAATATCTGATTTCAAGATGATGAACCGACGTTATGCGGCGAAATGCCGCTTAAATATCGCGGGCGTGATCGGTGACACGCTGGCGGGCCTGATGCAAATGATAGCGCATCAAAAGTTCGGCACTATCGCCATCCCCACCGACAATCGCATCATAAATCTGGCGATGTTCGTTGAGCACTTTTTGCGCGCGCTCTTTCGATCCGCCGCGCGTGATGTTTAACGCCACCATCATGCTTTTGCTCATGACGTCATGAAGCGACGTCAGGATGGTGACAAAGATTTCATTGCCGCTGGCGCGCGCAATTGTCATATGAAAATCAAGATCGGCCTTGTCGGCGATATCGCCTGCGGCAATGCCATCTTCAAGCATTTTCAAGGCGTTCTGAATGTCACGATGATGACGCAGACTGGCACGATTGGCCGCCATGCGCGCGGTGACACCCTCAATCGCAATGCGGGCTTCAAAACAGCGCAGCAACCCTGCAACGTCACTGACACCACCAAATTCGATCAATCCTTGTGGCGGGCGTCGCTTGACAAAGGACCCAACCCCTTGGCGAGCATACACCAACCCGTCCGACTGGAGCTTGCGCAAAGCTTCGCGCACAACAGGGCGCGACACGCCAAAGGATGCGCAAATCTCGTTCTCGGACGGAAGCTTGGTCCCCTCGCCCAGATTGCCAGAGACGATCTGTTCCAAGATCTGACCATAAAGCTGGTCTGCAAGTTTTTCACGCTTCTGAAGTTTAAGTTGCAAACCGTTCATCCCCCGAACCACCCCTATTGAACTTGTTATCTTGTCATTTTCACTTGTAAGTTTTATCGGTAAATGACAGGCGGGTAAAGGGCCGTTCGCACCGATCAATCCACCAGTGAATAATCACGGTTTGGCGCAACACCGATATCATCGTCATCAACAAGACCACTGTCGGGACGTTCAATCAGGCTTGGGGTCAGCGTCATGGCACCAATCAATGTTTCATTTTTATCAAGAACCATCACATCCCCAAGTTCCTTGAATTCCGGATAATTATGGACATTGGGCACATGTGATACCGGCTCAACACAGAATGTCTTGCCGTCTTCGGGGATGTAAAATTGCAGGTTAGATAAACTGTCACTGGCCGACAGATGCAAACGATACCCCGCATTATCCCACATCATCTTGGCCTCGCCCTCCCAGCCGGAATAATGCACATCCAGCCCCATATGGTGGCGGATCATTTTACCGTCGGAGAAATCCCGACCAAGGTCGATCACGGTGCGTGTGGTCGGCAACATGTCGTCGTCAGTGGAAAAACAATCAGTCGCGACAAATGCGACCGATGCGCCCTCGCCGCCCGGGAACCACGGGTGCAATCCGATGCCATAGGGCATTGGCGTTCGGCCAAGATGACGCACACCGATTTCAATCGTCACATCGTCCTGCGTGACTTTGAATTCCTGCCACGCGACATAGACAAACCCGCTGCTGGGATCGTCATGCTTGTGATTGAGCCGCAAGGCATCAACGGTCGGACGTTCAATTTTCCATTCCGTCCCGCGACCGAACCCATGAATGGCATGCGGGCTGGGCGGACGGTTGGCCGGAACATTGACAATCCGGCCATCAAATTCAAACTGCGAAAATGCCAGCCGATTGGCAAAGGGCACCATCGGGAAACAGCCCAAAGACGACGGATTGCCAGACTTAAGGGCTTGTTCTGTCACCGGACGCAAAAGATTGATCGTGCCATTCCCGTCAGGACGGATCCAGTCAATCCGCGATATCGCACCGCCATTGGCAACGATCCCGATCTGAAAAGGTCCACTGTTCCAACGATATTCCGGCGCGTCCTTTTTGGACATGGCAGATGCCTTTATTCTGTTTAAAATCATATGATGACTTTACATCACCGATGACGTTCGACTATTTGAAGATGGTAAAACAAATCGCGCCAAGCAAAGATTAACGTCAGACCGTCATTTTACATCCGGTTGTCTTTACACCGGATTTACCGGACACGCAAAATGAACAAGACCCGTGCGTCAAACACGCCCCGCAAAGTTTCGCTGACCGAAAAGGTCATTGCAAGCCTGCGCCACGAAATCGAAAGCGGTCAGCGCGAACCGGGCAGCAAACTGCCGACCGAACCGGTCCTGACCCAGACATTTGGCGTCAGCCGAACCGTGGTTCGCGAAGCCATCGCGGCGTTAAAGGCTGATGGATTGCTTGAACCGCGCCAAGGGGCCGGTGTGTTTGTCCTCTCTCCCGAACCGCGCGGCAATGACAAATCAATTTTTGCCGTTGACTACGCACAGGTATCTGACGTTCTTGAAGTCCTAGAACTGCGCATGGCGGTCGAGATTGAGGCTGCGGGCCTTGCCTGCACCCGAAGCTCGGTCGCACAGCAGGCAAAAATCTACGAAGCCATGCAAAAAATGGAAGATGCCGCCACCCGCGGCGAGCCAACCGAACTGGCCGATTTTGAATTCCACAGCGCGATTGCAGCAGCCACCAACAATCGCCGCTATGCCGAGTTTCTCGAACATCTTGGCGATAAAACCATCCCGCGTGCGCAGCTGCGCCGTCGCCCACCCGAAGTCGAAGATCAGAAAAACTATATGCAGATGATCCTGGGGGAGCATCGTTGCATCTATGATGCCATTGCCACCCGCGATGATGACAGTGCCCGCAAAGCAATGCGCGCCCATCTTAGCCAAAGCCAGACCCGTTATCAGAAACTTCTGACCCAGCGATAAGGCGGCGCTCCCAAATCGACGTGATCGGGAATGGGGTATATAGCCTTCAGATGATGCGGCTAAGCATCACCAAGGGCATTGGAAAGTTCCATCATATCGGACAACACAATATCCGCCCCGGCATCATAAAGCCGGTTGGCTGCCTCTGCCCGATCATCGGCATAATGGCCACCGCCGACAAAGCCGATGCATTTCATGCCCGCAGCAACCGCCGCCGTCACACCGGCAACGGAATCTTCAACAACAATCGCCTGATTGGGAGCATACCCCATGTCATCGGCGGCATATAAAAACAGGTCCGGTGCCGGTTTGCCGTTGGCAACAAAGTCGGCACTGTAAATCCGCCCGTCAAACCACGGACCAAGTCCGGTGACATCCATGGTTTTTCCCAGACGTTCGATGGAACTGCTTGATGAAATGCAAAACCCAAGCTGGCGTTTCTTTAACGCCGCCAGAACGCTATCAATCCCGTCGATTTTAACAAGCTCATGATCATAGCGGGCAAACAGCAGGTCATAGTAGAACGGCTTGAACTGATCGCGAATGTCCTTGCCGGTTTCATCGCGAATATGATCAATCGGGGCTGAACTTGACCGCCCGGTAAAGCGGGCGGCGACTTCCGCCAATGTCAATGGCGCGCCAAAATGGGCAAGCACATCGACAAGTGTCGCAAGCGAGATCGGCTCACTGTTGACAAGAACGCCGTCGCAATCAAACAGAACGGCATCACAATCGGCAAACAGCTCTCGGATCGCCGCCCCCGAAGGAGCAGATACATTTGCGTGATCGTTTACAGTCTCGTTTACAGTCTCATTTTCTGGGGCCATGTTAAACCTGGCTTGTTACATTTATATGATAGCCATGAGCCTATCGAATGATCCGATTGACCGTCAACAAAAATGAACATTTGACCATTAACTGAACTTTTGATCAAATCAGCTACCAAATGCCAAACCAAAAGAATAACCGGCGGCCGTCAAAACGTCTGTCAGCCGAGAAAAGCGGAGGAAAAAGACCCACATGAGCCACAACGAAACCTGTTTTATTGGTGTGGATGTTGGCACCGGAAGTGCGCGCGCAGGTGTCTTTGACGCCAATGGCAAGTTGCTTGGAAGTGCAGCCCACCCGATTGCCATGAACCGTCCAAAGCCCGATTTTGTCGAACAGGATTCGGAAAATATCTGGCAGTCAGTCTGCAATTCGGTCCGTGATGCCATGACCCAATCGGCCTCCTCCGCCGACCAGATTGCCGCCATCGGGTTTGATGCGACCTGTTCACTGGTCATCCGCGATCAGGGCAACCGCCCGCTTGGCGTAACCCCGAATGGGGCCGATAACTGGGACGTCATTGTCTGGATGGATCACCGTGCGGTGCGCGAGGCCGAGGAATGCACCGCCACCGGATCACGGGTCCTTGAATATATCGGTGGCACCATGTCCCCGGAAATGGAAGTGCCCAAACTGATGTGGCTTAACCGCCACCACCCCGATCACTGGAACAAGATGGGCGCGGCTTATGATCTGGCCGATTTCCTGTCATTCCGTGCAACCGGTAATACCGCACGGTCGTGTTGCACAGTAACCTGCAAATGGACCCACCTTGCCCATCAGGATGATCCGTGGGACCGCGATTTCCTGTCGGTTATTGGACTTGATGATTTCAACAAAAAAACCGGGATCGATGCCAAGGCGCTTGCGGTTGGCGACCGGATCGGCACGTTGTCGCAACAAGGTGCCGATGATCTTGGTCTAACCACGAACTGCGTTGTGGGTGCCGGACTAATTGATGCCCATGCCGGTGCGCTCGGCACGCTTGGTGAGTATCTTGATGGCAACCTTGATCAGCATTTTGCGATGATTGCCGGCACATCGACCTGCCACATGGCACTGTCATCCGAACCGCGCTTCATCAAAGGTGTCTGGGGTCCTTATTTCGGGGCGATTGCGCCGGGGCTTTGGCTGAACGAAGGCGGGCAGTCGGCCACCGGTGCTTTGCTTGACCACATTGTGGCAATGCATCCGTTTTCCCATGACATGGGCCGTGATGCCCATAAGCTGGCCGGTGAAAAGCTGTTGCCGATGATGGGACATCAAACCGATCTGGCGCCGCGTCTTCATGTTTTGCCTGATTTTCATGGCAACCGGTCGCCACTGGCCGACCCCGAAGCACTTGGCGTGATTTCCGGGCTGACACTTGATCAAAGCGAAGAAAGCTTTTTAAAGCTGTATTGGGCAACGGCCTGTGCGATTGCCTATGGCACGCGCCACATCATCGATGCGCTAAATGACACCGGATATGACATCACCCACATCCACCTAAGCGGCGGACATACGGCAAGTGCCGTTCTGGTCAAACTTTATGCCGATGTCACCGGATGCACGGTTGTGATGTCTGATTGTCAGGAACCTGTATTGCTGGGATCGGCCATGCTGGCGGCGGGTGCGCTTGATGATGCCGATGGCATCGACGGCCTTGCAAAGGCGGCGCGCAAAATGGCGGGCAAGGAAACATCCTACACCCCCGACCCAACGGCCAAGGCCGATCATGACCGTCGATACACCATTTTCCACATGATGCACGCGCAGCGTCAGGCGCTTGACGAAATCAGTAAAAACTAAAGTAAAACCGGGGTATTAGGCCCCATGGGCTGCTCATTGATCCTCCGGCCTATCCAAAAGCTGCTTGACGGCTCTTTTGGATAGGGTCAAAACAAAAGGGCCGATGCGTTTGCATCGGCCCTTTCTTTCGCACGCGCAACGGCGGGGTCGGGGGATCATGCAGATTTAAATATCTGCACCGTCACGGCGCGATGCCTTTCAGGGCCGGTCTTAATAAGACCGGCCCTGAATTTTATTCAGCCGGATGTTCGTGGGCGGCTTTGACATCACCGCGTTTCGAACGGCTTTTGGCAAAGGTCCCGACAATCAGCACGAAGAACAGCGGCACAAAGAAGATCGCAAGCAACGTCGCCGCAATCATCCCGCCCAGCACCCCGGTGCCAACTGCGACACGCGCAGCCGCACCAGCACCGGTACTGATCGCCAATGGCACGACACCAAGGGTGAAGGCCATCGAGGTCATGATGATCGGACGCAGACGCTGACGTGCGGCTTCGACCGTTGCCTCAAGAAGCCCCATGCCCTGATCGTAAAGTTCGCGGGCGAACTCGACAATCAGGATGGCGTTCTTGGCCGACAGACCAATCGTGGTCAGGATCGCAACCTGAAAATAAACGTCATCTGGCAACCCACGCAGCAAGGCTGCGATCACGGCACCAAGGACGCCCAAAGGCACGACCATCATCACGGAAATCGGGATTGCCCAGCTTTCATACAAAGCCGCCAAGCACAGGAAGACGACAATCATCGACAGCGCATACAATGCCGGTCCCTGCTCGCCTGCTTCGCGTTCCTCATACGACAGTCCCTGCCACTCAAGGCCGATACCGCCCGGAAGCTTGGCAACCATTTCTTCCATCGCCAGCATCGCATCGCCCGATGCCACCCCCGGAGGTGCCGATCCCTGAATGTTCAACGACGACAAGCCGTTAAAGCGTTCAAGACGGGGTGAGCCATAATCCCACTGGGTCGATGAGAATGCCGAGATCGGCACCATTTCGCCCAAGCCGTTGCGAACGTACCAGAAATCAAGGTCTTCCGGCATCATGCGGTATTTCGCATCTGCCTGCATGTAGACCTTTTTGATCCGCCCGTTTTCAATGAAGTCGTTGACGTAGCTCGACCCCCACGCTGCTGCCAGCGTACGGTTTACATCGGCCAGATCAACGTTAAGCGCACTTGCCTTTTCCTGATCAATATTGATCTTGAACTCCGGCATGTCATTGAGGCCGTTCGGACGAACACCCACAACGCGCGGATCCTGTGCTGCCATCCCCAGAAGCTGGTTACGGGCGGCCATCAGGGCGTCATGGCCAATACCGCCACGATCCACAAGCTGCAAGTCAAAGCCGTTTGCCGTGCCAAGTTCAACAATGGCTGGCGGCGCAAAGGCAAACACCATTGCTTCACGGATTTGGGCAAACGCACCATAGGCACGGCCAATCACCGCAGCAACAGCCTGATCAGGACGCGTACGTTCCGACCAGTCCTTCATGTTGACAAAGGCAATACCGGCGTTCTGACCACTCCCGGCGAACGAGAAGCCTGCAACGGTGAAGACACCGTTGACGTTTTCCTTCTCGTCTTCCATGAAGTGGGTTTCGAGCTTTTTCAGAACCTCAACCGTACGTTCCTGCGAAGCACCAGCGGGAAGCTGAACCATCGAGAACATGATGCCCTGATCTTCTTCAGGAAGGAACGATCCGGGCAGGCGTATGAACAACGCCGCCAAACCACCAACCAGAATGACATAGACAAACAGATAGCGCCATTTGCGGTGCACGACATGGTCTACACTGCCCTGATAGAACCGGTTGGTCTTATCAAAGCCGCGGTTAAACCAGCCAAACGGACCTTTCTTTGCGCTCGGGTCCGCGTGCGATGGTTTAAGCATCGTCGCACACAATGCCGGTGTCAGAACAATTGCCACCACAACCGACAGTGCCATTGCCGACACAATCGTGATCGAGAACTGGCGATAAATCGCCCCCGTTGACCCGGCAAAGAATGCCATCGGCACAAACACTGCCGACAGAACCAGCGCAATACCAATCAAGGCACCGGTAATCTGGCTCATGGATTTCCGCGTTGCTTCGCGCGGCGGAAGCCCGTCTTCATGCATCACACGTTCAACGTTTTCGACCACAACAATCGCGTCATCGACCAGAAGACCAATGGCCAGAACCATGGCAAACATGGTCAGCGTGTTGATCGAATAGCCAAACGCAGCAAGAATACCGAACGTACCCAGCAAAACCACCGGCACCGCAATCGTCGGGATCAGGGTTGCCCGCCAGTTTTGCAAGAACAGGAACATCACCAGGAAGACGAGAACAATCGCCTCAAACAGGGTGTGAACCACTTCCTCGATCGATACTTCGACGAACGGGGTGGTGTCGTACGGATAGACAATTTCCACACCCGCCGGGAAGAACGGTTTGAGTTCTGCCAAACGGGCTTTGACGGCCTCGGCGGTATCAAGTGCATTCGAACCGGTCGCAAGGTTGATCCCGATACCGGTTGCGGACTGCGCATTATAGCGCGCAACAACCTCATAGCTTTCGCCACCGATTTCGATGCGGGCCACGTCGCCAAGACGCACCTGCGATCCATCGGTATTGACCTTCAGCAGGATGTTGGCGAATTCATCAACCGTTTGCAGTTTGCTTTGTGCGGTGATGGTCGCGTTGATCTGCTGACCGGGGATCGACGGCGCACCGCCAATCTGACCGGCGGTGACTTCGGTGTTTTGCGACTGGATTGCCGAACTGACATCCGACACCGTCATATTATAGGAAATCATCTTGTTCGGATCGAGCCAGACGCGCATCGCGTGCTGTGCGCCAAACACCTGAACCGAGCCAACACCGTTTACACGGGCAAGCGGATCTTCAACCGTGGAAACCACAAAGTCAGACAGATCTTCTGCCGACATCGATCCGTCGCCCGACACAAAGCCAACAACCATCAGGAACGATCCCGATGATTTGGTGACCGTTACACCCTGCTGCTGCACTTCGCTTGGCAGCGACGACATCGCCCCTTGCAGTTTGTTCTGCACCTGAACCTGTGCGATATCGGGGTCTGCTTCGGGTTCAAACGTCAGTGAAATAGACGCCTGACCATTGGCCGATGAGTTCGAAGACATGTAGCGCAGATAATCGATGCCGCTCATCTGCTGCTCGATCACCTGTGTGACCGTGTTTTCGACTGTCTCGGCGGACGCACCCGGATAGCTTGCCGAAATCTCGACAGATGGCGGTGCAATAGACGGGTACTGCTCGATGGGCAATTGCCACAACGAAAGTCCCCCCGCCAACATAATCACCAGGGCGATAACCCAGGCGAAGACAGGGCGGTCAATAAAGAATTTTGCCATTGAATACGTCCCTATTCGGCGGCTTTGGCGGTGTCATCGGCGGGTTTAGCCGATCCATCGTCGGCGGCAGTCTCGACCGGCTGCGGCGCAACAGCGGCACCCGGTCCAATGCGTTGGATACCGTCAACAATCAGTTGATCGCCATCTTCCAAACCAGCAGAAACCAGCCAGTTTTCACCCTGCGATTGTTCGATCTGAAGGTCCTTTGACACGACTTTTCCATCGACAGCGACATAAGAATATGCCGTGCCATCAGGACGGCGCATCACAGCTTTCTGCGGCACAAGGAAGGCCCCTTCAAGACGCCCCTGACGCACCTGACCACGAACAAACATGCCCGGCAGAAGTGTGCCATCCGGGTTCGGGAAAACTGCGCGCAACCGAACCGTGCCGGTGGTTTCATTCACCGTTACGTCGGAAAACTGCAAAGTTCCTTTTTGCGGATATTCCGCACCGGTCGCATCAATGATCAATGACACTTCGATATTACCGGCATCAACACCCTTGATCCGACCGTTCTTGACAGCCTGCTTGATTTTAAGCAGACGACCACCGGCCTGCGTCACATCGACATAAATCGGATCAAGCTGGGTAATCGTGGTCAGTTTCGCCGCCTGATTGGCAGTCACCAACGAGCCTTCGGAATAATCCGATGAACTGATCTGACCGGAAATCGGTGCAGTCACCGTCGTATATGCAAGATCAATCCGGGCCTGTTCAAGCTCCGCACGGGCGGACGCAACGGACGCCTTGCCCTGTGCCTCGGCGGAAACCGCGTCGTCATAGGTCTGACGGCTGACCGCCTGGGATTTCACCAGCGGGTCATAGCGCGTGCGGGTTTTAACAGCCTGATCAAGACTTGCACGCTGGCGCGAGAGTTCAGCCTGTGCGGCATCAACCCGGGCCAGATAAACATCTTGATCAATCATATAAAGTTGCTGGCCGGCTTCAACGATACCGCCTTCGGTAAAGTTGCGCTCCTTGATGATACCATCAACCTGCGGACGGATGTCCGCCTTACGGAAAGCAACGGTACGGCCCGGCATTTCTTCGACCAGCCCGACAGTCTGCGCTTCAAGGGTTACGGTGCCAACCGGTGTTGCCTGCGGTTGCGCATTGGCCTGTTGCTGACCACCTTCATTTTGCTCGCTACAAGCAGCTACCATAAGGGTAAGCGCTGCGACGCTCGCAAATTTTAAACAAGTTCGCATGGACAAATTGCTGTTCCTTCTAAGTCCCGTCAGCAAAGCATACCACGCGCTTTGCCGTTGCATTTCAAAATACTGTACGGTACAGTACACATTGTGCACTGCACGATCAAGAGCCAATAACAAATGAATTGGAAACGATGAAAGAAACATCGGAAAAGCAAGAGAACCAGTCCTCTAGAAGGTCTGCACGCCGCCGTGCCATGATGGATGCGGCATGGGAACTCCTCCTTGAAAAAGGGTTCTCTGGTGTGACGCTTAATGACGTTATTTCCCGTTCTGGCGGTTCGCGCACCACTGTGTACGAAGCTTTTGGCGGAAAGGATGGCTTGCTCGCTGCCGTGATGGAAGAGCAATGCATGGAGTTTTCCGCAGAGCTTCATATTTCGCTTGAATCCGATCTCCCTCCCCGTGATGCCCTGACAGACTTCGGTAAAAAACTGGCCAAAAAGATACTAACCGAGGAAGCCATTCGCTTCACGCAGATTCTGTTTTCTGAAGGCCAACATTTTATACCTTTGGTTGAGAAGTTTATGAAAGTCGGCCCCGATAGCACGCGGGCACGCCTGTCCCGGTATCTGCGACGCCAACATGACCTTGGTCACATTGTGGTTGATGATCCGGTTCACGATGCCGAACTGTTCAATGCGATGATCATTGGCGACTGGCAAAAACAGATCCTAAAAATGATTGATCCCCCAACATATAGTAACGCCGAGATCGAAAAACGCGTTTTACGTGCGGTTGAGGTCTTCTTATGTGGTGTCGGCAGTGAAAATTACCGCAAAACAGCGGATGATAAAAACTGACCATCCCCTGCTGGTCAGCGACTTGATATCCCCGATCCTAAAGCCCCCCTCCTGACAGCATCCTGTCAGTTAGGATCTGAACTCAATTGATCCGTTGCGCAATATCTGCCCTATGATTACCA
Source organism: Thalassospira sp. Z349TD_5 (assembly GCF_056173045.1). Taxonomy (NCBI): domain Bacteria; kingdom Pseudomonadati; phylum Pseudomonadota; class Alphaproteobacteria; order Rhodospirillales; family Thalassospiraceae; genus Thalassospira; species Thalassospira sp. Z349TD_5. The sequence continues at coordinate 1,252,414 of NZ_CM149654.1, read as the reverse complement.
AAATTGAGGTAAACGTTAGGGCAACGCTTTTGGGCCGGTATGGAATAAGCTTCATGCCACGCCAGCCCTGCAAACCCCGGCAACGGGCCCGCAACGGAGATATCTGCATGCGCATTCGTACGGCTTTTTCATTGATTGGCTTATGGGCACTTTCCCTGCCTGCCTTAACAGTGCAGGCACAAGCCATCACCACCGATGAAGCACGCGATGTCATGGATGCCATCCTGATGCAAAGCGGCATTTCAGCAACCCTGTCGGATGCCACGATCACTTCAGACGGTGCCGCAGCACTGACCTATGATGACATCTCGCTGGGCCTGAGCGGCTATTCCACTCCGCGCACGCTCCGCATGAATGGCGTCCATGTCACTGTCCGTGACACCGATCAGGCCAATCAGGTCGATCTCGACATCAAACTGCCCGAACGGGCGAAAATGAATGCCGAGGCAACCTCGGACCAACGCGATCTCACCATGCGCAATGCCGGTGGATATCTTCGCTGGGACACGGTGAAAAATGCCCCGGTAACCTTTGACGGGTTTGCCGACTTTTTGATTGGTGATGAACCGGTCACGCGCAAACACTGGCTGATGAACGGCCTTGTCTTGCAATGGTTGCCCCAACAAGCCCGTGTTTCGTGGCAAAGTGCCGAATGGACCGGCGCAAACCGGGAAAAGCGCGGCTCGTCCAAGGCCGCCAGCCTGATTGTCTATCCCGGCGACAACGGTGAAACCCACCTTGATTACGCCCATGATGGCCTATGGCTGCCCAGCCTTTTGCAGCCGCGCACCGTGCGCATCAAAAGCAGCAGCGAAGGCCTGCCCTGGACCGAGGCCAAGCCGATCATTGAAAAAGGCTTCCTTGACATGCTGACCGGCACCGCCCCGCGTATGGCCCGCAAGCAAATCGGCAATGCCCTTTGGCAAAAGGCCGCCGATAATGGTGCGCCGGTCAAAATCGATGAATTTTATATTGAATCACGCGGTCTTGAGGCACTTGGCACAGGTGAACTTCTGGCCCAACATGCCGCCCGATATGGCTTTACCGGCGAAATGGACTTTAACCTTCTGGGCAAGGACCTTTTGCAAAATTTGATTGGCACGCCGGAAAGCCCGACCCTTCTGGGCGCGCTTGTCCCATTTGCCGTCAATGGACTGGCATCGGGCGAACCCGGCCCTGGCGGCACGACGCAGTATGGCACGCGCCTTCTGGCCGATGGCCGCATTGTGGTGAATGGTGTTACGGTCTATCAGGCACCAAATGGTGGTTAAAACCGAACCCGCCATGCCCCCGTTCTCGCCCGGCCCATGCAACCGCATTGTGATCTATTGCAAGAATATCGATGCGATGGTGCAATTCTATGCCGATCACTTTGGCTATCAGCCCTCCCAAAAAGACGGGGATCGAATTCTTGAACTGATCGCACCTGATGGCGGTCTCATCCTCATGCTCCATCAGGCAGGAAAGGGACAGCGCAACGGCCAGTCGCTGATCAAGCTGGTATTTGACGTGCGCGACGTCGAACATACCCGCCAGAATTTGCTGGAACGCGGGATCAAGGTCGGACCACTCCATCAGGCGGACAGCTATTGCTTTGCCAACATGAAAGACCCGGCGGGCAATTCGGTTTCGATCTCAAGCCGGGCGTTTGCGTAACGTGTAAGCGCATTTCAATCATACATCTTGTTGACGCCCCCACCGGAACTTCGCATGATCCGCAAACGAGACTGGCCACCAAAAGTGCCGGTCCACGCAAATCAGGGAGTTTCTCAGAATGAAGATCAACAAAACCGGCCTCCTTTCCGGACTGGTCGTCGCCGGTAGCCTTTTTGCATCAATCAGCAGCGCATCGGCCGACACCATCAAGGTCGGCATCGCCAACTTTGGCGAGCATCCCCAGCTCAATGCCGCGATTGCGGGCTTTAAGGAAGCCATGGCCGAAAACGGCTTTGTCGAAGGCACCGATGTCACCTATTCCGAAAGCCACACCAACTTTGACGCATCTCTGGTGCCCCAGATGATCACGAAGTTGCAGGCCGAAAATCCCAAGCTGATCTATACCGTAACCACCCCTGTTTCCCAGATCGCCAAACAGATTTTGGCCGGTTCAGACATTCCCATCGTGTTTTCGGCTGTGACCGACCCGGTTGCTGCCAAGCTTGTCCCGTCGTGGGACGCTGGTGACACCAACATGACCGGTGCCTCGGATTTGCAGGACATCGCAGCGGTTCTGGAATTTACCCGCAAACTCCTGCCCGATGCCAAACGTCTCGCCATCCCCTATAATCCGGGTGAGGCCAACGACGTTGCCCTGCTTGAAAAGGTCAAAGAACTCGCACCGGCTGCCGGTTTTAGCGTCGTTTCGGTGGGCATTGATAACGTCAATGACATCTTGCAGCGCATCACATCGGTCGCCGGTAAGGCCGATGTCATCTATACCCCGGCATCCAACCTGATCCAGCCGGCGATTGCAGCCGTGTCGGCTGCTGCCCGCCAGATCGGTGTGCCGATTGTCAATTCTGACAGCTCGGCGGTTGCCAACGGCACCGTTCCGGCCAGTTTCTCAGTCGATTATGGGCAGGTTGGCCTGAATGCCGGTAAAATTGCCGCTGAAATCCTTAAGGGCAAATCACCGGCAGACATTCCTCCCTCCGCCCCGACCTATGAAACCCACGCGCCGATGATTTCAAAATCAGCCGCGGCGGCCTTCGGGATCGAAATCCCGGCATCGTTTGACGATTGCGGCTGCATTGTCGAATAACTTCGCCCTGACGTGAACACCCATTGGCGCCGCGCGGGTCCGCCCCCGTCGGCGCCAATGACATTCGGGCATTATGCCATCGCGAATGACGGCACAATGCCCCAAGGAGAAGACGGATGCTTGAAATCCGATCTGCACGAAAAGTCTTTTATGCCGGTCAACCGGATGAAAAAGTCGCACTTGATAACCTTGACCTGACCCTGCAAACCGGGGAATTCGGGGTTGTCATCGGCTCAAACGGGGCCGGAAAAAGCACCATGCTCAATGCCGTATCAGGCGCACTTCCCCTTGATAGCGGTCAGATCGCCATCAACGGCGATGACGTTACCGATACGCCGGTGCACAAACGCGCCAAACGGATTGCACGGGTGTTTCAGGACCCGATGCTGGGCACCGCCGCCAGCATGACCGTTGCTGAAAATATGCTTTTGGCCGATCTGCGCAGCACCGACAGGACCCTTGCGCGCGGGCTCAATGCCAAACGACTTGCCGATTATAAGGACCGCCTTGCCGCCCTTGGTCTTGGGCTTGAAAACCGGCTCGACACCAAGGTCGAATTGCTCTCAGGCGGGCAGCGTCAATCGCTATCCCTGATCATGGCGGTCGGTGGATCGCCCGATTTATTGTTGCTCGATGAACATACCGCCGCCCTTGATCCGCGCACCGCCGATCTTGTGATGCAGGCCACCGTGCGCGCCGTTGATACCTTTAAACTGACGACATTGATGGTGACCCACAATATGGCCCACGCGGTTGATTACGGGCACCGGGTGATCATGCTCGATGCCGGGCGCGTCAAACTTGAAATCGGCGGCGCCGAAAAAGCCAATGTCACCGTGGCAAAACTGGTTGACCATTTCGCGGTCAAGACCGATGCCATGATGCTGGGGGCTGGGGCTTAAAACCATGATGGAATTCATTTCTTCGACCTTTACAAGTTACGTGGCGTTGGTGCCAGTCACACTCTCGCAAAGCTTTATTCTGGCCTTTGTGGTGATGGGAATCATGATCCCGTTCCGCACCCTGCAGTTCCCCGATCTCACCAGCGAAGGCGCCTATCCGCTGGGCGGCTGTGTCTGCGGCGTGTTGATTGCGGCCGGGGTTAATCCGGCACTGGCGATTGTTGCGGCCCTTGCGTGTGGTTTTTTGGCCGGGTGCTGTACTGCGCTTATTCATCTGCGGTTTCGCATCCACACGTTACTTGCCGGGATCTTGATGATGACGATGCTCTACAGCATCAATCTGCGCATCATGGGGAAATCCAACCTGTCGATCTTTGGCTCTGACACGGTTTATAACTGGGCACCGTTTGTTACGCCGGGCTTTCCGGTTAGCAAGATCATCATTGCCGGGCTGATTGGTGCGGGCGTGTTTTTGGCGCTCAACTGGTTCTTTAAAACCGAAAAGGGCACCGCATTGCGCGCGGTTGGCTCCAACCCGGCGATGGCCGAGGCACAGGGCATTTCGGTCTGGGTATCGACGATTGTCGGTGTCGGCCTTGCCAGCGGTTTTTCCGCCACCAGCGGGGCACTGATGGTGCAGGCACAGGGCTTTGCCGATGTGAACATGGGCCTTGGCATTCTGATTAATGGCCTTGCCGCCCTTATGATTGGCGAGGCGGTTGTCGGCAAACAATCGGTCTGGCGTCAGTTGCTCGCCCCGTTTGTCGGTGCGATCATTTATTATCAGCTGGTGTCGCTTTGTCTGGCGGCGGGCATGCCCCCACCCGACCTTAAACTGGCAACCGGGCTGTTTGTTCTGGCGATGCTGGCCCTGCCCAGCCTGAAACGCGGCCGCGGTGCCGGTGGCACCCCGGCCCGTGAAAAGTTCCGCGAGTAAGTTTCGCACAGATATCATCCACAGACGACAAACGGCCGCCCATTGCTTAATCGGGCGGCCGTTTCTTTTGTATCAAGCTGCGTGAACCTTGATCTTACCAAGCGTATTTCAGCGTCGCCAGAACAGTGCGGCCGTCGCCAAAGAAACGACTGCCAAACGTGTTGGACGACACATACTCGCGATCAAACAGGTTGGTGGCATTAATCGCTACGCTGACATTGTCGGTCACCATATAGTTGACCATCGCATCAACCACCGTGTGCGACCCCAGAAGCGACGCATTGGCATTATTGTTGTAACGCGATCCGACAAAGCGCAAACCACCACCAAAGGTTAAATCACCAAACACACCATGTTCGGGGATCGTATGATCAATCCATGCCGACGCGGTATGTTCAGGCACCATTTCCGGCTGATTACCGATATTGGTCGTAACAACGTCCTCTGTGATTTCGGCATCAAGATAGGTATAGGCCAGAGTAAGGTTGGTGCGGTCATCAAGCGACATTTTGCCTTCCAGCTCAACCCCGCGTGAATTGATTTCACCGACTTGACGATGGACAGAATAATCCGCATTCCACTGCGAAACATTTTCCTGCGTCAGGTCAAACAGGGCTGCTGTGAACATCGCATCCATACCGGCAGGCTGATATTTCACGCCAACCTCGTACTGCGTGCCTTCCTGTGGCTTCGCGCCCCCTGGAAGCGACGAGGTGCTGGAATAAACCGGCTGGAAAGATTCCGAATAGTTCCCGTAAACCGAAACCTCGTCAGTTGCCTTGTACGTCAGGCCAAGGCGCGATGTAAATTTGTGGTCATCACGCTCTTCGACGGTGCCGCTGCTAATCGTATCAACATCACTTTGGACATAATCAAAACGTCCGCCAACCGTCGCGATCCAGTCATCGGCAATGGTCAATTGTTCCTGTGCATAAAGACCATAGGATGACTGCGTAATTTCCGTATCTGAACTGCTGGAGAAATTGATGCATGACGTTCCGCAATACACCGGGTTGTAGGGATCAATTGGCGATGCCGTGCCGTCAAAGCGCTTTTCACGGTTCTGATCGCGGTTAAAGTCGATCCCGACCAAGGTCTTGCTATCAAGATTGTCGTTAACTGCGGTGTCATATTCCATCTGGTTGTCGACGGCAAACCGGTCAAGTTCGCCATAAATCGCGAACGCAGACCGATTGCCAAGTGGTGTCGTATCGTTCAGATAAACCGTTTCATAATCCAGATCGACATGGGTATATCGCGCATTCTGACGAAATTCGAGTTTGTCCGTAATCTGATGGGACAGCGCATAGCCAAGGTTGGTTTCTTCGGTATCGAAATTGTTGAAATCCGGCTCCCCAAAAAAGGCATCCCGGCTGGTTTCAATCCCGGTAGGAAAACCGTACCCAAGGTTACTTTCGCGGTTGCTATAGCTGGTCAGCAACGTCAGTTCCGTCCCGGCCTTGGGCGCATAGGTAAAGGCGGGTGCTATATAAATACGATCATCCTGCGAATAATCCTGAGCACGTTCGGCATCCTGCCAAAGCCCGGTCAGGCGATAGGTCCAGTTGCTGTCTTCGGCCACCGGGCCGGTAACATCCCCACCACCGCGCAGATGATTTTCGCCAAACGTGGTAAAGACCTCGCCACTGGCTTCATCTTTTGGACGTTTCGTCACCAGATTGACCAGACCACCGGGTCCATTCATGCCAAACAGGCTGGAGGTTGACCCTTTCAGGATATCAACCTGCTGCAAGCCGTAAGGTTCCTGACGTGCTGTCGTGAAGTTATAGGTACGCGATGACAATCCATCGCGGTACGTCGAAAGCGACGAATAGAACCCTCTCAGGCGGACATAATCATACCGCACGTCCGAGCCATACTCGCCCGCCTGCACGCCTGCTGTATAGGCAACAGCCTGCTGCACATCCTGTACATTGCGGGTTTCCAGTTCCTTCTGCGTGACAACCGACACCGCCGCAGAATCATCTAAAACCGGCGTATCGGTTTTGGATGCCGTGCGGCTGCGATTGGCAACGAAACTGTCGGTGATTGCATCATTCGGACCTGAAAGCTCAACCCCGGTTGCCTCAACCCGTACAGGATCAAGCACCTCGCCATCGGCCGCAGCCCCGGTCTGAAGCGCTTCGATCACCACCGTACCATCGCCAGTCACATCATAATTCAGCCCCGTCCCGCCGAGCAGCACTTCAAGCGCTGTATCCGCCCGCATGGCCCCGGTAACCGCGCGGCCCTCAAGACCCCGCACCAACGCGCCATCCACCGTCACCTGCAACCCCGACTGCACGCCAAACTGCGCCAGCGCCCGGGTCAGCGACTGGGCCGGAATGTCAAATTCATGCTGTCCGTCAATGCCGTTCTGTCCGTCAATGCCGTTCTGTCCGGCTTGCTGTGCCTGTGCCGGTGTTACCAGCACGAAAGGCACCAATGCCGTCGTCATCATCAAAGCACTCGCGACAAGCGCCACGCGACCACGATTACGCATCGCGGTTGCTCCCCCATTCGTCATTCTTTTGTCTCCGGTTTCACATCATATGCCTTAGTTGAATTGAGAATGCAAACGCTTCTCAATTTCGCATACAAAACAAAACGACCGGGGATATGGCTTTTTCAAAAAAACTTTTGGAAAATCATTCTTTTCTGGGAAAATCGGCAAAATCCTGCGGCTCGAACCGGGGAAAACAGTCTCTCCCCATTGGTGAAAAGGCGGTTTTATCGCCCTTTTCCCGTCACGAGACAGACAGCATGGCTCGGATCATTTTTGCTTATGACGGGGATACAACCAAAACCCACGGCGTCACTTCACGCACCACCGCATTTTGCGCACGCGCAATTGCGCGCAAGGCCAAGACCGGATCGGTCAGGCGATACACCCCGGTGACGGCCTGCCCGGCAAGGGCTTCATCGCTGATGATGATTGCGCCCTTGAAGTATCCCCGAAGACGATCAACCACATCGCCAAGCGGCTGATCCTGCGCAATCAGTTGATGATTGCGCCATGCCGCCACCTGACCTGTTGGCGTATCGCCGCGCAGAACATTTCCATCGCCGCGCACCTGTAAACTTTGCCCCGGCTCCAGAAATTCCGAATGTGCGACAAGATGGGCGGCGTTATCCACCCGCACCCGGCCATGTTCGACGGCAACCTGCGTCACCCCGGCCCCCTCCGACACATCAAATCCAGTGCCAAGGACCGTAACATCGGCCAAACGAGCCGCAACCTTAAACGGGCGGGACGGATCAGGCGTTACCTCAAAAAAGGCTTCGCCACCCAGCAATTCAACCGCCCGCACGCCATCTTCGAACGTCACACGAAGGGCACTTTCCGGCGCAAGCGTCACCCGGCTGTTATCGGCAAGGGTGATGGTGCTGATCTGCCCGGTGCCCGTACTGTAGTCGGCCTGTAACTGGGTGGCGATTTTCGGACCAAACAGGGCGGCAAACAACGATGCCGCCACCGCCAGCCCGCCAAGACCAATACCGCGCCACGACCCATTGCCTCGACGGGCAAAGCGTCCCTGTGCCTGAACGACCTTTGCCGCATTCCCCGGCACGGTATTTTCGACGGGCACATCCTGTATTTCAGGCCCGGCAACCGTATTTTCTGCATCGGAACGATGGGCCGAACTGGCCGCACGAACCAGGTGGCTATCCTGTCCGGTCACAACGTCATGTGCCCGCGTGTCTTTCAAAAAACGCTGCCAATCGGCGGGATCATCCGCGGTACCGTTGCGCGAAGATGTCATCTGCTGCGCGGTCACCTGCCCCATCAATCGGGCCGTCTTTTGGGTTGTGTTCCAGGCATTCTGATGGGCTGGACTTTGCGCATACCAATCATCAAACCGCGCGCGCAGGTCCGCATCATCGGGTGCATCCTGCAACAGGATCAACCAATTGGTAGCGTCTTGTGCCACCTGTTTGCTGGATGGCTCGCGCGTTCCTGCCATCACGTTCCCTTTGCTAGGCTCTGCACAACCAACCCCATTACGGCATTTTTCCCCGACACCTGTGTCGCGCCATATCCCCAAATGGATGAAGGCCAATTGCCTGTCACGCCGAAAACCCGGCGATGGTCATGGTTGCGCGTCATGGCCATCCCCCCAGTCGTTCGCGACAATGATCAATGCCTTCTGCCACAAGTTTATGGGCCAAGGGAACCGAGACATCTAAAAACAGTGCAATTTCACGCAGTTTGGCCCCGCCAAAACGATGCATTTCACAGGCAATGCGGGTTCGGTCGGGCAATTCTGCCATGGCCTGCATCACCTTGGCATAGTCATCCTTGTAAAGGGCGATGGTTTCCGGATCGGGACTGTCGGCCGCAGACGTCTGCACCGCGATGTCATAGTCCGCGCCGCCGGTTACACTGCGTTCGCGCGCCGCACTGCGTTTGCTATCCAGTGCCAAGTTCCGCACGATCCGATACAGATATCCGGTCGCATCCTCAAGGAATTTTCCTTTCGACGCCTCATCAAAGCGCAGCCATGCTTCCTGCACCAGATCTTCGGCCTGCACACGGTTGCCGATGATCGTACTGGCATAGCTCACAAGCGCCGGGCGCTGACGCATAAACAGGGTTAACGATGATGAATTTCCGGCCAAGCCGCATCTTCCTTTGGGCGACGCAATCACTGCCTGAACCGGCAGCGATACGAGACTTACCGAAAATGAGACTGATTATCAATATCTATTAATTCCCCATCACAAAAGAGACGCTCAGCTTAGGGAATTGGTCACAATGCTCTGCTATAGAAGGACTGATCAAACAAGAAACCACCATCCGGGGGAACCACCTTTGCAAAAAATCAGCCTTGTCATTCTTGCCACCGGCGTTGTCGCCGCAGGCCTTTGGGGTGTTGGCGATTATATGTCGCGCAAGGGCGAAGCACATGGTGATGTGGTGCGCGGTCAATCGATTGCCGAACAAACCTGCCTGCGCTGCCACACCAAATTCGAAGGCGACCCGCTGCCCGATCCGGCCATCACTGACGCCCCGGCACTGGCAAGCTTCGGGCAACGCTGGCCGCTTGAAAACCTTGAAGAAGCGCTGGCCGAAGGCATTTCGGTATCCCACGACAGCATGACCATGCCGGAATTCACCTTAACGCCTGAAAGCATTGCCGATCTTCTGGTTTATCTTGGTGAACTGACCCGCGAAGCCAACACCCGCGACAATGGCTAACGCCCGCGCTTAAACCGCCCGACCTTCTGCCGACAAAGATACCAGCCTGAAAACGCCGCCCAAAATCATCATGCCCGCGAAGGCGGACATCCACACAGCCGTGACATAAACAAACCTTCCCCTCACATCGCGCGGTTCCCGCGTCACATCTCCAAATCCCGGTCCTACGCCACTCCTTTTGGTCGGCGTACCGTGCTCACGTTTATGTGATTGCGCGTGATTAAATCGCACACGATTTAATATTGTGCGATTTAATTTTGCCCCCTATAAGCATTTCATCGAAACAACGTTTAGCCGATCACCGGCAAAACCAGGAAAAGGAAGATGAAAATGCTGAATGTGAAAAAACTGTTGAAAGCCACGGCTTTGGCCTTCGGTCTGATGGCTGCTCAGTCTCCGGCTTTTGCAGATGAAAATGCTGCTGCCGCCAATGCAAAACCGACCATCCTTCTGGTCCATGGTGCCTTTGCCGCGTCCGACAGCTGGGACGGTGTTGCCCCGATCCTTGCGGCCGAAGGCTTCCCGGTCATCAGCGTTGCCAACCCGCTGCGCAGTGTCTCAGGGGACGCTGCCTATACCCGATCCCTGATCGATAGCATCAAGGGTGACGTTGTTCTGGTGGGGCATTCCTACGGCGGGCCAGTCATCAGCAACGCTGCCACGGGTGCGGCAAATGTTAAATCGCTGGTCTATGTGGCTTCTTTCGCCCCGCAAAAGGGTGAAACCATTGCCGAACTGGCCGGAAAATTCCCCGGCGGCACACTGGGCGAAGCCCTGGCTGCTCCGGTTCCGCTCGGCAACGGTGTGAATGACCTCTATATCGATCCGGCGAAATTCCATGGGCAATTTGCCGCCGACGTCCCGGCTGAGAAGGCCCGCCTGATGGCAATCGCACAACGCCCGGTCACTGATTTTGCACTCAACGAACCGTCTGGCGATACCGCATGGAAAGATGTCCCGTCCTACCACATCTATGGCACGGCCGATAAAAACATCCCGCCAGCAGCCATGGAATTTATGGCAAAACGTGCCAATTCGAAGAAAACGGTCGTAATTGACGGTGCCTCACATGTGGTCATGGTGTCACAGCCCAAAGCCGTTGCTGACCTGATCATCGAAGCCGCAACAGCCAACTGATCCGCCAACATTTTCCCTGCCCCTCCCTCCCTGAACGGCAAACTTCCTTGCGCACTGCATCCGCCATGCAGTGCGCTTTTTTATCACCGCAAACAGGGCAAACGGGGCAGAACGTGTGGCCATTAAAACCGTTTTAAAGCCACTGTCGGGATGATTTGACGCATACCAGTTCATGACCTCGTAATCGACATCAGCAACCGGGGCAAAATCAATGTCATGCACGGCCTTCCACACCCCGTCACGTTCAAGCTCAACCCGGTAGCTGTGCTCGGACCGAAGTACCCGATAGGTATCATTCCCGCCCTTTTGGCCGGAAAACAATAAAATCTTTTAGGCAGCCCTGAACCTAACCAAACATAGCTTCTGCAGTCAGAGAATGCATAATGGAAGACCCTATCTTGAGATAAAATTGAAATAACTGTTTATAAAACAACCACTACTGTATAATAATGCCTTTCAAAATATAATGTTATTCTAAAGTTTAGTTATGCTCCAGGTAGGGGGAATTGGAAATGGCGGCTGAGACATCAGGATGTTTTTCTACTGTCGTGCAAAAATCGTTCATTGAGAAAAGACGACAAAGCGTTTTTGATCATTCTTCGGATCACACCACCCGTATCAAAAGCACCGCGACCATAAAGACAATTCTGAAACGTTTTGTCCTTGCGGGCGGTATGATGTTCGTTGCGCATTCTTCTGCACATGCATATCAAATCACCGTCGAAGGTGGTGCTGGCGCAGCGGCAACACCAACCGAAACAATTACAAACGAAGCAACCAAGAACGTTGCCGCGAATAATCTATCCTTTAACCGGGCCTCAGACGGATCTACCGCCTTTGCGGCCGGTGATACACTGCAAATTTCGCTTAGCGGCGGCGCGACCTTTGGCAACACGGCTATATCTCTTGAAGCTGTCGCCGGCGGCGCTGGAATCAACAATGTTGACTATACCACTGCAAAGCCGAACCCATCCGGACAATCAAGCGTTACCTTCACCTTACAAGAAGGAGGGGGCGGAACAACCCTTAATGCTCTTCAAGGGTTGATTGTCAGTGGCAGCGCAACTCCCGGTCAGGTCACCACAATAAATCTACCGCAGACTGCGGGGGTAGACATCAACATCACCTTCACCTTGAAGGATTCTGGCGGCACCCTGAAGGGCACTGCAACGCTTAAGCTTTTTGACAATACGTTAACCCCGGCCGCAAGCGCAGCAACCGAAGAACAGTCACAAACGGCCGTTAAAAATACCCTGAGCACTCATATTCGAAATATTACCGCTCAAAGTGTCGGGTTATCCGGGCTAATGACAGGCCGTGGGTTTGGAACCGGCGGCGGAGCCCTGGGGGGCCTGTTTGGACAAAACGCCGTAATAGGTAATGCCTTGACCGAGGCAACCGGCTTGACCCTGCCGGTTAAAGTCCAACTCCTTGAAGGCAGCGGAAATTTCGCGACCAACCTCAACAGCGTGCTTCGCTGGAGCGGTGAACTTGCTGCAAGCGAACAAGATGCTAGCAGTATGCCACCAAGCCAGTTCGCTGATTTTGAGAGTCCGCTTAACATGTGGGCCAAGGGACGTTGGCAGGGGGTCAATGATGATCGTGGCGGCACATCGGGTGAAAGCGATTTCGGACTGTTTATGACCGGTGCGGACTACCGCTTGAACAAAAACACGCTGATTGGCGTCCTCGCCCAGTTTGACATGTATAAACAAACAAGCACCGGCGAAGCGAGTAAAGGCAAAGGCAAGGGGTGGATGGTTGGCCCATATATGGTTTCCCGCCTTGACGAAAACCTGATTTGGGACGGCCGGGTTGCGTGGGGCCAATCAAAAAACAAGGTTAACCCCCAAGACCTTGGCTGGGAAAAGTTCGATGGCGAACGCATGCAGGTGGAAACCAATATGACTGGTGACCTTCGCTACGAAAAATGGGAAATTTATCCTCAGCTTGGTCTGAACTATTTCCGTGAAGAGCAAAAATCTTACACCAATTCCGGCGGCACTCGGATCGCATCGCAAAGTGTTGAATTTGGCAGCATGACCTTTGGTCCGGAAGTTGCCCGTGCGTGGGAGCAAGATAACGGCATAATCCTTCGTCCGTTTGTTTCGCTAAAAGGCACATGGGACTTCATGGCACCTGAGATCACCCATACCAATGGCAGTAAAGTTAATACGGAAAAGGTTCGCGCGCGGGCCGAATTCGGGGGCGATATTACCTTTGAAGGCGGCGGAACCATCTATGCCAAATATGCATATGACGGTATCGGGCTGTCTGGCTATGAAGCCCATAGCGTTGAATTGGTTGGCAGTACGCCAGTAACATTCGGATTTCTGCCCGATGGCAGCAACCTTTCAAGCGCGTTCGGGCAAACCGTCAACACTGCAAGCTCTTCTAAAGCAAGCCTAAATCTGACCGTGCCTCTAAATTAAGTTAGATTGCTTGTCAGATAAAAAGGGCGGGGGAAACCCCGCCCTTTTTTTGTGTTTTCCATGCTGACTGAACCCACCGGTTTCCCAGTTGTCTCAACAGGACCAAAAAATGCCTGAAACGAATATCTAAGGATAGCTTACAGAACTTAGGAAATTCGTCACCAACCTTTGATATTGTTCTCTCATATCAACAAGAAACAATCGCCTTGGGGAAATCGCCATGCAGAAAATCAGCCTTGTCATCCTTGTGACCGGCATTGTCGCCGCAGGCATGTGGGGAATTGGCGACTATATGAACCGCAAGGGCGAAGAACATGGCGATGTGTCGCGCGGGCAATCGATTGTCGAACAAACCTGCCTGAAGTGCCATACCAAGTTCAAAGGCGACCCCCTACCGGATCCGAACGTCACCGATGCCCCGTCCCTTGCCAGTTTCGGCCAACGCTGGCCGCTTGAAAACCTTGAGGAAGCATTGGCAGAAGGCATCACGGTTTCGCATGACAATATGACCATGCCGGAATTTACCCTCACCCCTGAAAGCATCGCCGATCTTCTGGTTTATTTCGAAAGCCTGACCGACGCGGCCAACGCCAAGTAGACCGCCCGCCGGGTGGCCCGGCGCCGTCGGCGCAAACATTGGTCATCGGCCAAATCCTCCCCAATCTGCTTTTATCCTTGATGACGCTCATCGGTGATGACGCCCCGGGCAAGCCAACCGGGGCGTTGGCGCGTCTTTTCCGCATCTTCACGCTGATGTGATCGCGCATAATTAAATCGGACACGATTTACTATTGCACGATAATTATTTCATCACTACAAACCATTCATCGCAACAACAGACAGCCAGCGCAGCCGCCCCCGGCGCCCCGGCACAAGGAGAGATGAAATGTTCAATCTGAAAAATCTGGCCAAAGCAGCAGCCATCGGTGCGGGCCTGATGGTCGCACCGGCCCCGGCGTTCGCCGCCGACACAGACGCCAAACCAACCATTGTTCTGGTTCATGGTGCATTTGCCGCCTCCGACAGCTGGGACGGCGTTACCCCGATCCTTCAAGACGAAGGCTATCGGGTCATCAGCGTTGCCAACCCGCTGCGCAGCGTATCTGGCGATGCCGCCTATACCCGCTCCTTGGTCGATAGCATTGCCGGTGATGTTGTTCTGGTTGGTCATTCTTATGGCGGCCCGGTCATCACCAATGCCGCAAAGGGTGCCACCAATGTCAAATCACTGATTTATGTCGCCTCTTTCGCCCCGGCAAAGGGTGAAACGATTGCTGAACTGGCGGCAAAATTCCCCGGCGGCACATTGGGCGAAGCCCTGGCGGCCCCGGTTCCACTGGGAAATGGTGTGAATGATCTGTACATCGAACCGACCAAATTTCATGCCCAGTTCGCCGCCGATGTCCCGGCCGACAAGGCCCGTCTGATGGCAACCGCGCAACGCCCGGTCACTGACTTTGCGCTCAACGAACCGTCTGGCGATGCCGCATGGAAAGACATCCCCTCGTTCCACATCTTTGGCACGGCTGACAAAAACATTCCGCCTGCCGCCATGGAATTCATGGCTGAACGCGCCAATTCGAAAAAAACGGTTGTCATTGACGGCGCATCCCATGTCGTCATGGTCTCAAACCCCAAAGCCGTCGCCGACCTGATCGTTGAGGCCGCAACCGCCAACTGATCAGCAACACTTTACTTGATACCTTCCGCCTCCCTCAACGATGCCCCACTGCGCGCTGCATTCCTGATGCAGCGCGCTTTTTTTTTGCACGAAGCTGATGGTGCAACTGCTGATACCACCACGTTTCGGACATCACGGGCGCATCCCCGGCGCATCCCCCTAATAAATGCGTCAAACTTGCCCATATGTCATAGATGACACCGCACGCAGGGTTTACATATGCTTGCAGATTGCTGGCAATTTTACTGGTGACTTTTAGTGCCATCCGCACACTGAGCGCCAAAGAAATACTGGTGATCGCAACCAATGATGACTATCCGCCTTTTACCCTCAAGGATCAGAAACACAGCTTTCTGCCCGATCTGTTTGATGAGATCGGTGACCAGATGGACGTAACGTTTGAGTTTCGCTATCTTCCATGGCAGCGGTGCGCACAAGCTGTTCAGAGCCATGAGGCGTGGGGCGCAATTCCCTATACCCGAAATGAAGAGCGCGACAAAATCCATGACTTTTCCGACCCGATCTATTTTAGCGATGCCAAGTTTTTCGCCTATGATCCCAAGGGCGAAGCACCGCCGGTCCCCTATCAAAATCTAAGCGACCTTGACGGTTGGGCCATTGGCGGCATTCAGGGGTATTATTACGTTCCGATGTTTACCGACGCCGGTCTGGATGTTGATTACGCACATTCAGAAGAACAGAACATCAAACGTCTGCAGCTCGGCCGGATTGATCTCACCCCGCTGCCCAGTACAATTGGATGGTATCTGATCAACAAACTGTTCCCGCACGAGATCGCAAAGAATTTCTATACACTTGAAAAACCACTCCATGCCAGTGCGTCTCTGCATGTTATGGCGTCAAAAAGCTATCCCGATAATGCAAACCTTCTGACACGCTTCAACGCCGCACTCGCGGAAATCAAGAACAACGGGACCTTCGCAGAACTCGTTAACAGGCATGGGCTGGTGCTGAGCTTTTAAGGGCTGACAGCCTCAATCAATGCTGTGGGTCTTCGTCGACTGTCCCCGCCTCCACACCGATTCTCAACCATATCCGCTGACATTTGACCAAACTGTCGGCTCATACCGCGCAGGATGCAGTGCAAAGTCATGCCCGGTCACCGAAACCGCAAACGCCCGGATAAAGCCGGGTCTTCGCCATTCGCGGTTGCAAAACATATCCCGAAATTGAATTCTTTCTTGACTTGAACCGATTCAATCTCAAAATTGGTCTGACGTCTGATGGCTGACCAAATAAATGGCCGGTCGGACGATTTGGAAAATCAGATAAAGGTGTGATGTGTCGCAATCGGCAGGTGCCACTATCCGACCCATACAAACATCCGGGCGTCGCGATGCGATCCTTGAATCCCTGACGCACTTCATCGTGCAGTCAGATTTGAAACCCGGCGATCAACTGCCCCCGGAACGTGAATTAATGGCCGGGCTGAAAGTCGGCCGGTCCAGCATCCGCGAGGCCATCGGCCATATGCAGGCGCTCGGCATTGTCGAAATCAAGCGCGGCTCGGGCACCTATTTGAAACGCCCGGTTTCGGAAAAAACCCTGTATATGCCGCTGTCCATCGCCACCCAGCGTGACGGCCTTTTACAAACCCTTGAAGTCCGCCGCGGGCTGGAGGTCGAAGCCAGTATGCTGGCCGCCAAACGCGCCACCCCCGACGACATCGCCGAAATGCGCACCGCCCTTGATGCGATGGAGGCCGAACATCTTGAGTTCGGCACCGCCGGTCAGGCCGATCTGGTTTTTCACCTGTCGATCTACAAGGCATCGGGAAACCCCCTGTTTGAACAACTTCTGGGCCAGATGCGCGAAGCATTCGAAAGCTTCTTTGCCCAGCCGTTCAACCGCCCTGATTTCGCCGGTGAATCGTTTGAATTTCACCGCATGCTGTTTGACGCGATTGTTGCAGGCAACGCCGAAGACGCCCGCCAGCAAACCCTTGCCATCCTTGAAATCGTCGAACGCGATATCGTGAGAATGTCTGATGAAGAACAACAATAATTCCACCACGCCCAAAGCCCCCGTCATGGCACCCGTCACTGCCCCGGAAAGTGTCGTCGCCTATGACGAAAGCCACTTTGCCAATGCGGTCGTGCCACCGATTTTCCAAAACTCGTTGTTTACCTTCGAAAATTGCGCCGAGATGATCGAAACCTATGCCGGGCGCAAAATCCGCCCGGTCTATTCGCGCGGCCTAAACCCGACCGTGCGCGCCTTCGAAGACAAAATCGCCGCCCTTGAAAAAACCGAAGACGCCCTTGGCCTTGCCAGTGGCATGGCCGCCATCTCGTCAGCCGTGCTATCCGTCGTCAAACCGGGCGACCGCATTGTTTCGGTCGAACATTGCTATCCCGATGCCTATCGGTTTTTTGAAATGTTCCTGCGCGACATGAATGTCACCGTCGAGTATGTCGATGGCCGTGATATTGATGCGGTGCGCGCCGCCCTGCCCGGTGCCAAGGTTCTATACCTTGAAAGCCCGACAAGCTGGACCTTCCACACCCATGACATTGCCGCCCTGTGTGACGCCGCACGCGATCATGGTGCGGTTTCCATGATCGACAACAGTTGGGCATCCCCGATCTTTTGTCAGCCAGCAACCCTTGGCTGCGATGTGGTCATTCATTCCGCCTCAAAATACCTTGGCGGGCACAGCGATGTGGTGGCAGGCGTGATTGCCGGGTCAAACGAATTCATCGGGCGGGTTCGCTCCAACGTCCTGCCTTATCTCGGTGCAAAGCTATCGGCCTTTGACAGTTGGCTGTTGCTGCGCGGTTTGCGCACCCTTCCCGCCCGCATGCGCGAACATCAACGCTCCGCCCTGATCATTGCGCAAAACCTTGCCGACCACGCACAGGTCACCGCGGTTCACTACCCCGGACTGATGACCCCCGCCGCACCGGGATTGAGTGGATCGTCCGGACTTTTCTCATTCGAGTTTTCGCCAAAGGTCGATATCCCGACCTTTGTTGACGCGCTGCGCTTTTTCAAGATCGGCGTGTCATGGGGCGGACACGAAAGCCTGATTGTCCCCGCGTTGGTAACGCGGGCGCAAGTGGGCGGACCCAATTCGGCGATGCGCTTTGGCGTGCCGGAAAATCTGGTCCGTCTGCACATCGGCCTCGAAAGTGCCGAAGACCTCTGGTCTGATCTGGCCACCGCAATCGAGGCGAGCCTGAAGTAATACCAAGGCAGAAGAACACCAAACGTTTAAAAAAACAGGGAACTTCACAATGAACTGGAAAACAACGCTACTGGCAGGTGTGACCTCTATTGTACTAACAGGTCAGGCATATGCCGACACAACCTTAAAGCTGGTCGAAGTCATCACCAGCCCGGAACGCACCGAAACGCTTAAAACCCTTGTGGCACAATACGAAGAAGCCCATCCCGGCGTGACGGTTGAAATCACCTCCCTTCCATGGGGACAGGCGTTTGAAAAATTCGCCACCATGGTCTCGGCCGGGCAAACCCCCGACATCGTTGAAATGCCCGATACGTGGCTGACCCTTTATGCCAACAATGGCGCGCTCGAAAGTCTTGAGCCCTATATCAAGGACTGGGAAGGCGGCAAAACGCTTAATGACCGCGCGCTTCAATTCGCCCGCTCGGCCGACGACACCGCCTATATGCTGCCCTATGGCTTCTATCTGCGTGCGATGTTCTATAACAAAAAACTGTTCAAGGAAGCCGGTGTCACCGACGTTCCGGTCACCCTTGAAGATTTCCGCAACGCCGCCCAAAAAGTATCTGCCCTGCCCGGCAAATCGGGCTACTGCATGCGCGGCGGTCCGGGGGGCTTGAATGGCTGGGTAATGTTTGGCGCCACGGCGGCAGGCTCGAACGAATTCTTTACCGAGGACGGACAAAGCACCTTTAATTCAGACGGCTGGCAGGACGGCCTTGAGTATCTGGTTGATATTTACAAGGACGGTCTGGCCCCAAAAGACAGCCTGAACTGGGGCTTTAACGAAATCGTTGCCGGTTTCTATTCAGGCACCTGTGCGATGCTTGATCAGGACCCAGACGCCCTGATTGCGATTTCCAGCCGCATGAAGGAAGAGGACTTTGGTGTCACCACCATGCCCAAAGGCCCATCGGGCAAGGCATTCCCGACCATTGGTTATGCCGGTTGGTCGATGTTTGCCAACAGCGAAAACAAGGACGAAGCATGGGATCTGATTGCCCATCTTGAATCCAAGGAAAGCAACCTTGCGTGGAACAAACGCATTGGTGCCCTTCCGATCCATGATGGTGCCGAAAGCGATCCGTTCTTTGCCAGCCCGCAATTCGAAGGCTGGTTTGCCGAGCTGTCTGACCCGGATGTCCATCCGACCGTCATGCCGACCCACCTTGAAGAATTCGCCTTCTTTAAGGACAGTCTGGTCATCCGCACCAGTCAGGAAGCCATGCTGGGCCGGATCACACCTGAAGAACTCGCCAATCAGTGGGCGGAATATCTGACCGCCGCACAGCAAAAATGGATGCAGGCAAAGCAGTGACTTTGGCAACGCAAACCGGAAAACTCCCCGTCGAAAGACGGGGGGATTCTCCAAAAAACTTTCCGGTATTCTCGAACCCTATCTTTATGTCTCGCCGGCACTGGTTCTGATCATTGCGGTCATGTTGATGCCGCTGATCCTGGGCCTAAGCTATGCCTTCCGTGACATCCGCATCCTCAATCCGTTTAGCGGCGGCTTTGTCGGCATGGCCCATTTCCAAACCCTGATGTCTGATCAGGCGTTTTTGGGCGCACTGGCCAACACCGCATGGTGGACGTTTGGATCGCTGGTGTTTCAGTTTGGCCTTGGCCTTATCCTCGCCCTTCTGCTCAACCGGGCCTTTTTGGGCCGTGGTCTCATTCAGGCCCTTGTGTTTCTGCCGTGGGCGGTGCCGACCTTCCTGTCTGGCCTCAACTGGGCATGGATGTTTAACCCGGTGGTCGGTCCCTTGCCCCACTGGATGACATCGCTTGGCCTGATGGCCGAACCTTACAACATCCTCTCTGACCCTGATCTTGCGATGTGGGGACCGATCATTGCCAACATCTGGTTTGGCATTCCGTTCTTTGCCATCACCATGCTGGCCGCCCTGCAATCCATCCCCAAGGAATTGTATGAGGCCGCATCGATTGATGGCGCAACCACGCGTCAGCAGTTTATCAGCATCACCTTGCCCTTCCTCGCGCCCACCATCGCGATCACCTTGATGCTGCGCACCATCTGGATTGCCAATTTCGCCGATTTGATTGTCGTCATGACCAAGGGCGGCCCGGCTGATTCCACCCAGATTGTCGCCTCCTACATCTTTACCCAGGCCTTCCGCCGACTTGATTTTGGCTATGCCTCGGCGATTGCCGCAGTCCTTCTGGTCTTGTTGCTGGCCTATGCGCTCAGCGTGATTGCGCTGCGTCGTGCCATGACGCACTCAGATAACTAGGGAAATCCCCAAATGACCCTGACCGGACACACATCAACGCGTAAAATGCTCTATTGGGGCAGTCATTATCTGATGATTGCCGCCTTTGTGATCTTTGCGCTGTTTCCGCTTTACTGGTTGCTTAAGGTGTCCGTGACGCCAAACGACATCCTCTATACCGAAGGTGTGCGTATGTGGCCGTCACGCACCACGTGGGACAATTACACATTCGTTCTGACCCAAAGCAACTTCCCCCATTACTTCATGAATTCCGTAATTGTCGCGGGCACAACGGCGGCGGTGACAACCGTAATCGCCGCCCTGACCGGCTATGCCTTTTCGCGCTTTGCGTTTCGCGGCAAGGTGATCATCGTCGCCCTGATGCTGATCACGCAGATGTTCCCGCTGGTCATGCTGATTGCGCCGATCTTTAAAATTCTGGCCCCGCTTGGCCTGACCGACAGCCTGACCGGGCTGATCATTGTCTACACTGCGTTTAACGTGCCGTTTGCCACCTTCCTGATGCAGTCTTTCTTTGACGGCATCCCCAAGGATCTCGAAGAAGCCGCAATGATTGATGGCAACACCCGGTTCGAAGCCTTCCGTGCGATTATTCTACCGCTGACCCTTCCAGGCGTGGCGGCAACCCTTGGCTTTGTCTTTACCGCCGCCTGGAGCGAGCTTTTGTTCGCCCTGATGCTGGTCAGCAGTGAGTCTGCCTCCACCTTCCCGGTTGGACTTTTGTCGTTCGTTTCGAAATTCAGCGTCGATTTCGGCCAGATGATGGCTGCTGGCGTGCTGGCACTTATTCCCGCCTGTCTGTTCTTCCTGCTGATCCAGCGTTATCTGGTGCAGGGCCTGACAGCAGGCGCGGTCAAAGGATAAGAGGACAACTTTTATGGCTTCTATTGAAATTGCAAATGCCCGCAAAAGTTATGGCGCGGTCGATGTGCTGCACGGCATTGACCTGACCATCAGCGACGGTGAATTCATCGTCCTTGTCGGCCCGTCGGGCTGTGGCAAATCAACGCTTTTGCGCATGATTGCCGGGCTCGAAGACATCACATCTGGTGATATCTCAATCGCTGGCAATGTCGTCAATGACCTGCAACCGAAAGACCGCGACATCGCCATGGTGTTTCAGTCCTATGCGCTCTATCCGCATATGTCGGTGGCCGAAAATATGAGCTACGCGCTCACCTTGCGCAAAACCGCCAAGGAAAAAATCGCTGATGCCATCACCAATGTCGCCGACATCCTGGGTCTCAGCGCATTGCTTGAACGCCGGCCCAAGGCACTTTCGGGTGGGCAGCGCCAACGTGTTGCCATGGGGCGTGCGATTGTCCGAAAACCACAGGCATTCTTGTTTGATGAACCGCTGTCAAACCTTGATGCCCGCCTGCGTGAACAGATGCGCACCGAAATCCGCAAACTCCACCGCCGTCTTGGCGCGACCTCGGTCTATGTCACCCATGACCAGATCGAAGCCATGACCATGGCCGACCGGATTGTCGCCATGCATGACGGCATCATTCAGCAGGTCGGAAGCCCGGTCGAAATCTATGACCACCCCGCCAACATCTTTGTCGCCAGCTTCATCGGCTCGCCTGCCATGAACTTCCTCGAAGGCACTTATGAAACCAAGGACGATAATGGCGCTGATGGCGCAGGGATCCGTCTGTCAGATGGATCATTGGTTGCGGTTCTACCCGCACGCGGGGCAACAAACAATCAGGCCGTCACCCTTGGCGCACGCCCCGAACACATTACCATCGTGCCCGACGCCAATTCGGGTTTAGCCGCCCGTGTCGATCTGATCGAACCGATGGGTCTTTCGACCCTTGTCCATGCCACACTGGCAGGCAAACCGATCAAGATTTTCACCATGGACCGCCCGGACTATGCCGTCGACAGCACCATTCACGTCAGCTTTGACATGGAAAAGGTGCATGTCTTTGACACCAAATCCGAATTGCGCCTGCCCCCGGTCGTTGAACCGCATCCGGGCCACCGCGACTAAGCCACGCAAAACCAAGGCGGAGCGCCATAAACGCCCCGCCCCTGATCATTCACAATCGCGATAAACACCGCACAACCGTTTATCCGTGACTGTGATTGATCATCCTTGCAAAGGTGCCCTGCCACCGCGGATCCGGCTCGATCCCAAAAATGTCTCTCAGCGTTTGCGAAATATCGCCCACGCTTAAGGTATGTTGCTCTTCCTCGCCCGAAACAAGCCGGATGGTCAGGCGGTTATTAAGCAAGGTAAACCGCGCAAACGGGGCCGAACGTGCGACCATCAGGGTCTTGCAAAACCCGCTTTCGGGGTGATCGGACGCATACCAGTTCATGACCTCATAATCGATGTCTGCCACCGGGGCGTAGTCGATCTCATGCACCGCTTTCCACACCCCGCCGCGTTCCATCTCCACACGGTAACTATGCTCACCCTTGAGGACCCGGTATGTGTCATGCGGGGTGACTTGCGGCGTCGCAATATCAAGCAAAAGCGGGGCTGTGGGCACACATCCGCCAAGCCCGACATCGGCAAGCCACGCTTCGCCATCAATCATCACCCGGTTGGCCATGTGGCAGCGTGGACGCGGCATATCGGCTTCGCCATAGCCCCACAAAACCCGGCCTGCCAGTCCTTCGACCTCAAAGCCAAGGCTGCGCAACACCCGGCCAAACAACGAATTATGCTCAAAACAATATCCGCCGCGCCCGGCATGGATCAGTTTCTGGTCGATCTTTTCTGGCGCAATGCTGATCGGTTTGTCGTTAAACACATCAATCGCTTCAAACGGAATATTGGCCGGATGCAGCGCATGCAGGCTCTGCAAAACCTCAAGCGTTGCATTGCGTGGGCCGTCATAGCCAATCCGCGCGAAATAGGCATCCAGATCAACGTGCTGTTTGGGCCGACGGGTCGGCATGGCCCAGCTGGCATTGATCCGGCTTTGCAATGCGTCGCGGTCGTTAACAACCGACATTTGGTTCACGACTGGCAGGGGATTGTTCATTACAGGGCTCCATTTCCCAACGATGTTTTTCATCTCATGAACAGGACGATAAAACCTCAACTTATGTTAGGGTCAAAAGGAATTTATTTAACATTCTACAATTTGAACAATCTGCGACGATAAAGCCCGATTACCACGCATATTATTGCACAGCCCTGTAATTTGCGCCGTATCAAAGCAACTTTCCACCTTTTACACGCAAGATACAAAGCTTTCGCACGACAGACGGCCTCGCACTGTGATAATTGTTTTCCTAAATAGTGTCGGACCAAACGGTCACGCCCTGTGGAGCCAACACCACGCGGGTCTGACCACGGAAACGTCGCTTACATCCATCACTTGCGGATTTTCAATCGTCCGCCATCGTATCGGGGAAGTTGCCATGCGTACTGTTTATGTTGACGGCCAGTTTGTGCCAGAAACCGAAGCCAAGATTTCGATCTTTGACCGATCCTTCCTGTTTGCCGATGGCGTGTATGAAGTAACCTCGGTGCTTGACGGCAAGTTGATTGATTTCAAGGGCCATATGACGCGTCTGCAACGCTCGCTTTCGGAACTGAAATTCGAATTCAAGCCTGACATGGATCAGCTTCTTGAAGCCCACCGCGAGCTGGTCAAGCTCAACAACATCACCGAAGGCCTGATTTACCTTCAGGTGTCGCGCGGATCGGCTGGCGATCGTGATTTCGCCATTGACCCGAAAACCCCGGCAACCATCGTGATGTTCACCCAAAGCAAATCGCTGATCAAATCGGCCCTGGCCGAACGCGGTCAGAAAATCGTCACCTTTCCCGACATCCGCTGGCGCCGGTCCGACATCAAAACCGTGCAGCTTTTGTATGCGTCGCTTCTTAAAACCGAAGCCGCAAGCAAGGGGGCCGATGATGCCTGGATGCTGCTTGATGGTTTCATCACCGAAGGATCGTCGAACAACGCCTATATCGTGACGCAGGATAACACCATCGTCACCCGCGAACTTTCAACCGATATCCTGCACGGCATCACCCGCGCATCGGTCCTTAAATGTGCCGAGGAACTGCAGCTTAAAGTCGAAGAACGCCACTTCACCCTGGAAGAAGCCCAGAACGCCAAAGAAGCCTTCTCGACCTCGGCCTCGGCCTTTGTCTGCCCGGTTGCCGAAATCGACGGCAAGAAAATCGGCGACGGTGTCCCCGGCCCGATTGCCAAACGCCTGCGCGAAATTTACATCGACGCCAACCGTGCGACCGCAATCTGATCGCCGCACGCATCATCAATCAAAATGCAAAACGCCGCCCGGCATCATATCGGGCGGCGTTTTACGTAATCAGGGTCTCGGATCAGGCGGCATTGCGTTGATCAATCGCCGTCTTCCGCCCGCCAAGATCAATGATATGATCGGCAATCCGTTCGGCCAGCACATGATCATGGGTCACCAGCATCAGGGCCAGATGATGTTCCCGGACCTGTGTAAGCAGCAAATCAATCACCCGTTTCTGGCTGACCGGATCAAGCCGTGATGTTGCCTCATCGGCAAACAGGACCGCAGGGTTCAGCAAAAGTGCCCGCCCACAGGCAAAGCGTTGCAACTCCCCACCGGAAATCGCATCGGGACGCCGTGCAAGCAATCCACGGTCAAGGCCAAGATCGGTCATCATCTGATCAATCCGTACTTGGGGAATGGCATGAAGCCGCCCCAGATCATCAAAGGCCTGCCCCAATGTCTGATGGGCGATAAAGGCCGATGGCGGGTCCTGATAGATTTTCTGATATCGGGTCTTTACCAGCCCTTCTGGCTTTTCAACCGATCCATGGTCGGCCTCAACCAGTCCCAACAGGATATTGCCAAGCGTGCTTTTGCCACTGCCACTTGGGCCAAGGGCAACCGTGATTTCCCCCGAACGTAACGTCAAATCAAGCCCGGAAAACAGCGCCTTCTCGCCATAGGATTTGCCAAGTCCGCGCGCAACAATCTGTGGCGTCCCCGGCTGCGTTGGCCGTTCATTGGGTGCCATCGCCCAGTTGCGCGGCAAGGACGCCACGAGCGACCGGGTATAGGCATCAACAGGTGCGGTAAGCACCTCATCAACCGGCCCATATTCAATCAATCGACCGGCCCGCATCACCCCGATGGTGCCCGCGGTCTGGGCCGCCAGTTCAAGATCATGGGAGATCACCATCACCGCCCGGCCAAGCCCGACTTCACGGTTAAGCAACTGTGCAACCACATTGCAAAGTGCGCGATCAAGCCCCTTGGTTGGCTCATCAGCCAAAAGCACACTACTGTGTCCGGCATGGGCCATGGCAACGGACACGCGCTGGGCCATCCCGCCGGAAAGCTCAAACGGATAGGCATTCAAGGCCGTATCCAATCCGACTGACGTCAAATCCGACAGGGCCTGACTTTTCGCCGTTTGCCAGCTTTCGCCATGCAACGCCGGATAGATTTCGGCAACCTGGGCTAGCACCGACATGGTCGGGTCAAGGGCGCGTGACGGTTCTTGTGGCAACAGCGAAATCGTCCGCCCCCACAAATCGCGCCGTTCGCGGGCCGACAGCACCAAAAGGTTCTGCCCATCCAGCAAGATCGCCCCGTCGCACTGCAAACTCTCGGGCAAACTGCCAAATACCGCATGCATGACAAGGCTTTTGCCCGACCCTGTTTCACCAATCAGACACAATGGCTTGTGCGTCCCGAACCGAACGGAGACATCATCAACAAGTATCGTGCCCTCCGTCGTTCTGATCGTCAGATTCTCGATCCTGATGTCACGGCTCATCAGCTTTTCCTTCCGGCAAGCAACTGTAAGGATAAAACCAGCAGAAAGATCACCACGGCTGGCATCAGCACCTGAAACGGTGCTTCGCTGTAATAGGGCATCAGTTCGACAATCATGGCACCAAGCTCCGGGGTTGGCGGACGCAGGCCGACATGAATGGCACTAAGGGTACTGACCGCAATAATCGCCGTGCCCATGGCAAAGGAAAACAGGGTCATCATCGGCCCCGCCAGCGCAGGGAAAATGATCCGCCGCAGGATGTAAAACGACCCAAAGCCTAAAAGACGTGCGGCTTCACAGCACGGAAGCTCAAGTACCCGTGCGGTTTCAATCCGGGCAACCCGGAAAAACTCCACCCAAAGATACAACGCAAGTCCAAGATAAAGCGGCCCGAATTTTCCCGGTGCAAACGCCATCAGCAACAACACCAAAAGCAAACCGGGCAGTGCCAGCACAATATCGGAAAGCGCAACCAGACCGCGCTCCATCCAGCCGCCCCGGCTTGCCGCAACAATGCCAAGTGCGATCCCCGGAATTGCCGCCGTCAGGGCCGTGACCAACGCCATGACAAATGACAATTGCGCCCCGTGCACCAGCCGGGCCAGCATGGAACGCCCGAAATGATCCGTCCCCAGCCAGTGGCTGACATCCCCCGGTGCCACCAGTACCGCGCCGTAATCCTGATAAAGTGGATCGGCCGATACAATCAGGGGCCCGACAAAACCAAACAACAGCAAAACCACCAGAATAACCGCACCGGCAATGCGGACCGGTTGCCAGAATACCTGCTGGTTTTGGCCATC
Source organism: Thalassospira sp. Z349TD_5 (assembly GCF_056173045.1). Classification (NCBI taxonomy): domain Bacteria; kingdom Pseudomonadati; phylum Pseudomonadota; class Alphaproteobacteria; order Rhodospirillales; family Thalassospiraceae; genus Thalassospira; species Thalassospira sp. Z349TD_5. The sequence goes on along the minus strand of NZ_CM149654.1, from coordinate 1,225,337 downwards.
AAGTTCGACAGGAAGCTGTGCCAAAGATGCGGTTTTCATGCGCGCCTCCTGCTCATACGTGCGCCAAGCCGCGGGTCCAGACGCAGGCACATCAGATCGACAATGCTGTTTAGCAGCACGAACAAACCGCCCATCGCCAATGCCGTTCCCTGAACCATCGGCACATCACGGGCCACGATGGCATGCACCAGCGCGTGACCGATGCCCGGAAAGGCAAAGATTGATTCAACCACAACCACCCCCTCAACCAGATAAACCATCTGCAAACCGAGATAGGTCACAACCGGCAACGACGCATTGCGCAAACCATGGCGCATCACCACACTGCGATCCGAAAGCCCCTTATACCGCCCGTGGGCGAAATACGGGGCGGATGCGACTTCTGTCATCGCATCACGCATGACACGCGACGACATCGCCGCCAGTCCAAGGGCAAGGGTCAGGGAGGGCAACACCATGTTTTGCCAACTGCCAAACCCGGCCGTCGGGAACCAGCGCAGCGTCACGCCAAACACCACCATGAATAAAATCGCCAGAACAAATGGCGGGACTGCGCGCAAGGCAATCGCCATCAGCAACGTCACCCGGTCAAAGACCGAACCGGGAAACAGTCCCGCAACGGCCCCAATCGCCGGACCGATCAGAAGCGACAACACAAAGGCCGCCACCGCCAGCCAAAGCGTATAGCCAAGCTGAAGCGCGATCTCGTGAAGAACCGGCGCGCCAGAAACAAGCGAATGTCCCAGATCAAACCGCAGCAAATCGCCCATCCATGCGCCAAACCGCCAGATCACCGGTTGATCAAGGCCAAGTTCGGCCCGGACCATCTCCGACAGTGCGTTATCCATCATGTCCGGGCCATACCGGCCTGCGGCAATGCGCAAGGCCGGGTCCCCCGGAAGAAAATACATCAGCGCAAAACTGATCGTTCCGACAATCAGGACAACCGCAACAAGCTGCATCAGCCGTGTTGCAATCAATTGTTTCATTTCGCCCACCGCAGATCAGAAAGGTAGTAGCTCTGCTCGAACGGATCGACAAACAGGTTTTCAAGCTTGGCATTGGCCGAAACGGCAAGTTCGCTCCAGACCACCGGAATGGTTGGCAACTCATACTGCAAAATCGATGTCAGCTTTTCCTGCATTTGCGCACGCGCCTTCGGATCAGCGGTCCGCCCCATATCGGCCAAAAGGTCCGCAGCCTCGGCATTGTCCCAATTCATCGCCCCCCAGTCGGCACCACCGGGACCATAATCAGACATCACCGTTGCCAACGGGTCTGGCACCATCGAAAAACTGCGCGTGACCAAGGCAATCTCAAGACTGCCATCGGCATGACCCGCCGGGATTTCGGTATAGCTGCCCACAGAAATTTCAAGATTGATGCCCACCGCACGCAACTGCGATTGCAGGGCGGTTGCGATCAAGGGCAAGTCAGGCCAGCTGGCATAGGTCCGAAGGGTAACCGAGAACCGTTTGCCATCTTTTTCAAGAATACCGTCGTCCCCTTCGACCCATCCGGCATCGGCCAGAAGGTCACGCGCCTTTTGCGGATCAAAGGCTAATCCTGAAACGCTTTCATTGTTCCACCCGGTGATGGTCGGCGGGAAAATCTGGGTCGCGGCAAGATCGGGATTGCGCATCACAACTGTTGCAATCGCCTTGCGATTAATCGCCAAACTAAGCGCCTGACGTTCGCGGACCTCATCAAAGAACGGCTTGGCGGAATCAACTTTCAACAGACGCGTTCTGGGAACGGTTGCAACACTGACATTAACCTCCGGGCTGTTCGACAGCTGATTGACCGCAACGGGCAACAACGACAACACAAGGTCCGCATCCCCGCTTTGTGCCATCATCGCACGCGTCTCCCCGCGCCCGACTGCAAGGTAACTGACCTTTTCAATCGCCGCCTTGCCGTTCCACCAGTGATCAAACGCCGTCATTTCAATACGTAATGGCGGGGTAACATCATCAACACGATACGCCCCCGTGCCAATGATTGACGTCACCTCGCCCTGCGCATCAAATGCGTCTGGCGCAAGAATGATCGTGCTGTAATGCGCCAAAAAGGCCGGCAACATTGAAAACGGCGCTGACAGGGTAATGACAACTTCGTCACCATCAGCCGTAATATTGGTAATCGGCGCATTGCCCAGAACCCCCGGACGTTCAAACGCACGGTTCAGGTCATCTGCCACGATCGCGGCTGTCATCGCCTCGCCATCATGGAACTGAACCCCGTCGCGCACCGCGATATGCCACACCAGCCCGTCTTCTGAAACATGGCTGTCGCGTGCCAGCATCGGCACCAACTGCCCGTCGCGATTGATCGTAAACAAGGTTTCGGCGGCCTGCATACGGCTGAAAATATAACCCGACTTGGCCGGATCAAGGCCGGAAATCTCAAGCGGGCTGGCAATATCAAGAACGTCATCGTTCCCCGCCGCCATGGCCGGCAGGCTAAAGCCCCCGCAAAGGATAAGCGCGGTAAAACCGACAGATGCGCACAGACGGCGCAACACCGTGTGGTTCATTGTAAACTCCACAAACCATAAATGTAATGTTATAACGTTACACTACAAATATGATCCGGGTCCGAAAGTCAATCGGTTTTGCGACGGGTTCTTAATATTGGCGGCATTAAGGCCGGACAGCCCGGATGGCACATCCCTGTCCCAAGAAAAACAGCCATGTCTGTGGCTTCTTTTCTGGCCTAACCCCGCAGTTTCACCTAAAGCTACATGTAAAAGGCGTCAGCACAATCAAACGCCAAACGCGAAACGCAGGGCACGGAAATGACCACCGATCATCAAAGACAGCATAACCTGACGGGCATCCTTCTGATGTGTGCCGGGGTCGCCGCCCTTTGCATCAATGATGGCTTGGCCAAAAGCCTGATGGATCACTATTCCCCGATCCAGATCATTTTCCTGCGCAATGTTATTGCCCTGCCCTTTGCCGTGATGCTGGCGCTTAAAATGGGCGGGCGGCGTGCCCTTCGATCCCATCGCATCGGCGTACATTTCCTGCGCGGCTTGATCTGGATTACCGCAACGGTTCTGTTCTTTACCAGCATCCACCTCATGGGATTGGCCGAGGCCACCGCCATTGCCTTTGTCGCCCCGCTGTTCATCACCGCAATTGCCGCCCTGTTTATCGCCCCGGTTGGCTGGCGACGCTGGATCGCGGTTGTGATTGGCTTTGTCGGGGTATTGGTGATTGTCCGCCCCGGTGCGGCAAGTTTCGAACTGGTCTCGCTCCTGCCCGTTGCGACGGCCTTTACCTATGCGCTTTTGATGCTCAGTGCCCGCTTTGTCGATACCCGCGAAAGCATGTGGACGCTGCTTTTGTACCTCAGTGCCACCAGCGCCATTCTGACCGGATCCATCGTCACCTTCTTCTGGACGCCAATACGCGCCGAAGACCTCTGGCTGTTTGCCGCCATCGCGTTTTTTGGCACCGGCGGCATGACCATGATTACACAGGCCTTCCGCGTTGCCGAGGCACCCACCGTTGCCCCGTTTGACTACACCGCCCTCGTCTGGGCCACCGGCCTTGGCTGGTTTTTCTGGGGTGAAACACCCGACGCCCTGACCTTTGTCGGGGCCGCCATCATCACCGCAAGCGGCATCTTCATCATCTTCCGCGAAAGCAAGGTTGAGGCGCAAAGCTAACGCCCGCCAAACTATGTACGCGGCATTTCCCAGCGCACGTGCCCGTACATCGAGACACCCGCCTTCGCGGGTGTGACGCAAAGCTGGATGCTTCCGGGCACCGTCATCCCCGCGAAGGTGTTGTGTCCCGTGAGATTAAGAAGTGCTTCCAAAGGAGCCTTGTAACCGAGGGATCTCAATCGTGTTCTGTTATAGTTGTCGATGAAGGTTCTTATGAAGCCGTTGCGTTCGACGTGAGTTGAGAAGCGATTGCGTCCGGCATTTTTTCCGTTTGCGGGGGCATTTGCGAGGGCTTCGCCGAGGCGACGGTTGAAACGCTCGACCTTGCCATTGGTCTGTGGTCGATAGGGACGGGTCAGCTTGTGCTTGATCCCGTGGGCGGCGCAAACTTTGTCGAAAGCGTGCTTTCCGGTTCCTTTGCTGCGCGTTGTCCAGCGGGCATCGCCAAACCGGTCGGTGAATTCCGAACCGTTATCGGTCAGCACGGTGTGAACAGGATAGCCAAAGGCTTCAAGGAACCGCTCGAGGCAGGCCGCAATGGTTTCGGCGCTTCGGTCCTGAACGATCTCAACATGGGCAAAGCTTGTCACCCGTTCGATGGCAACAAAGACATAGGCTGGTCGCCCTGAGATCCGGGTCAGATGCTTGAGATCGACATGGACATAGCCAAACGTCACTGGCTCGAAAGTCTGCGACACCTGTTTAGGGGGGGCAGGCCTGCCAGAGACGTCATGGCGTTTGAGGCAGCGATGTAAAGACGAGCGCGAGATATCGGCCCGCACACAGCGGTGCATGACTTCCAGAATATCGTCAATGGACAAGCCAAGCCGGGAGCGTAGTTCAACGGCGATTTCTTCCTCGCAAGCGTCAAAGCGCGTCTGGATCCGTTTTGGGCGATGCGAGTGGTCCTCAACATCGGCCCGGCCTTTCCATCGTCGGATGGTGGTCGCGCTTACGCCGAGTTCCACGGCCAGTTCGGCAACGGAAGCACGGCTGGCTTGAATATAGGCGCGCGTGCGTGGCGTTGTGGTGGCATTGGCATGCAGCTTCAGATCCATGATACAGCCCTCTTCTTGAGATAGGCCATGCCTCTTTCTACACTATCACTATACAACCAATCATCCGAAATAAAACACGAAGGCGGGGATCTCACCCCACACGCTCCACCCCAAAACAAAAAAACCGCCTTCCATCAGAAAGCGGGCAAACAGACATCACTTGAAAATCAGCCTCAGTAATTCGCCTTGAACGTTGGTTCTTCGCCCCGCTCCGCAGCAGCCGCTTCAATATTTCTGAGCAGCGCACGTTTGCTTTCGGTGCGGTATTGCCCTGAATTACGCACAACATAATCCTGCCCGGAATAGCCAAGTTCGGCCTTTTTCCGTTCAATGGACTCTCCAAGCTCTTTAAGCGTTGTTCTGCGCATTGATATATTCTTCCAGAAAGGCCAGCCCGAAGTCACCAGCCGTTTCATCATTGATCCTTTGATCAAGATAAGACTTATCGACGTTTTCTGCAAGTTTCAGCAATTCTGCAGCTTGCATCAGCATGTCGTGGCGCATGCTTGGTGGAGCATTATACTGCCCCATACGATCAGCAATCAGATCTTCAATCGACAGAAAGCTGACATTTGTTCCTTCTTCAAGGTCCACAATCAGCACACGGTCCTGATCGGCATGGCCTTCCATAAGCTGACGCCCAACCACCTCAACGCCAAAACCAAGTTCAACATGCTGAAAGCCACGTGCAAATGCCCCAAAGCCAACACTTCGCGCAAACCCGACCTGCTCCAAGGCCTTCTCAAAAAACTCCTGCCACGGGGTCACAACATCAATATCGCCAGAAACGATTGCCCCTTGAGTATACAGTTCGACAGCAGCACCACCCACGATAACCGGACGCATGTGCCCCTCACTTTCAACAAGATCGAAAGCACGAGACAATAACTTCAGAACGTTCAACGAAATCATTCCGATACGCCATAGCTCACCAACAAAAATCCCCCATCGCATAGGTAATGTGACGATCCGTCGCCGCCAGCAGCGCATCCAGCTTGCCCTTGTCGGGCAACGTCCCGCGCGGCGCATCCAGTTCCTCGGCATGAATGCCGCCCGTCACCAGTACGACATCCAGCCCGGCATTGTTCGATCCGGTAATGTCGGTCGAAATGCTGTCACCGACCACCAGCAACTTCGCATCCGGGCCCTTATCAAACGCCTGCAGGCAGAAGTCATAAGCACTGGCAAATGGCTTGCCTTCCCAGCGGACATTGCCGCCAAGTTCTTCGTACCGTCCGGCAATTGCGCCGGCGCAAATGATGCGTTCCCCGCCCCGAATCACTTCGCGGTCCGGGTTCGGGCACAGCACGGGCAAATCGCGGGCTTTAAGCGCATGCAAAAGGTCTTCGTATTTCGACACCGGATCATGATCGTCGTTCGGGCCGGTCACCAACACCCAGTCGGCATCCTCAATCGTTTTAACGATCTCGACATCCTGCTGCTCAAACATCGACATATCACGCACCGGACCAACCATAAGCACCTTACGGCCAAGCTCGGCATACCAAGGATCAGACCGCGCAACGAGCTGGGCATAGGCAATCTCGCCCGAGGCCACGGCGGGACCATATAAATCCCGCGCAATGCCCATATCTTCCATGCGCGCCGTCACGACCGAAGACCGGCGCGGCGCGTTGGACAGGAGTGCGACGGGCACACCGGCCTTTTTAAGCGCTTCCATCGCCGGGATGGAGCTTGGATAGGGTGTTACCCCATCATGCACCACCCCCCAAAGATCAAGGATCACGGCATCGTAATTACCGATGACTTCAGAAAGGCCATTGATCATTTTATAAGGCGTGGTCGGCATGTGTGTTTCCGTTTCTATTCAAACGTTTGGTTTGGCACTGTCATTCCCGCAAAGGCCAGGACGTAGCTCTCACAGCAAGGCTTATTCTTTCGCCGGATCCGTCTTGGAAGCCGCCGGTTTGCGCGCCTTCGTCGTGGAGGCCGGTTTGCGTGGCTTCGCCGCTTGCGCAAGCTTGCGCGTTTTAGGAGCTTGCTTCGGCTTTGTTTCGCTGGCCGTTTGCGCTGCGCCGGTTGCATTAGCTGCTTGCGCAGGTTCGCTCGCCGTCTCCGCCTTGGCCGCCTGTACTTTCTTGGCTGCGTGGGCTTCCTTCGCCGCACGGGCCTCATCCACCGGAATACCCTTGCCCGAAATTTCCGGGAAGGCCGCCCCGACCGCGTCACTCACATTGGCAAAGCCATCTTTGCGCAACCGCCGCACAAGGTCTTCCTTGATCTCGGTGACAAGATCCATCCCGTGATAGACCAGCGAGGAATAAAGCTGTACCAGCGACGCACCATTGAGAATCTTCTCATAGGCATCCTTGCCCGATGCAATCCCACCCACCCCGATCAGTGGCACTTTGCCCTCAGTCAAACGGTAAAAATCGGCCAGAACCTTGGTCGATGGCGCCATCAACGGCGGGCCGGAAAGACCACCTTTTTCATCCTGATCATAGGAATTAAGCCCCACCGGACGGTCAATCGTCGTGTTTGAAACAATCATCCCATCCAGCTTGACCTTAAGCACCACGGCGGCAATGTCGGATTTATCCTCATCGGTCAAATCCGGTGCCACCTTAAGCAGGACCGGAACCCCCTTGGCAAAGCTATCGCGCGCCTTGATCACCGCACGTAGCAGCTTTTCAAGCGGCGCACGGCCCTGAAGGGCGCGCAGGCCCGGCGTGTTGGGCGAAGACACATTGACCACCAGATAATCGGCATAGGGGCCAAGGGCTTCGACCCCCTTGGCATAATCAGACGCGGCATCTTCGGAATATTTGTTTTTGCCAAGGTTCGCCCCCAGCACACCGCGACGCGCCCGCTTGCGCAGGCGCGCAGCCACCACATCCGCGCCCTCATTATTAAACCCCATGCGGTTGATCACCGCCCGGTCGGAATAAAGTCGGAAAAGACGCGGCTTGGGATTTCCCGGCTGGGCCAACGGGGTTATCGATCCGATTTCAACAAACCCGAACCCATGTGAAAGCGCGGCATTGGGGACTTCGCCGTTTTTATCAAACCCGGCAGCAAGACCAACCGGATTGGCAAATTTGCGCCCGAACACGTCGGTCTCAAGACTGGGCGTCGCATCGGTTGCATCATCGGCGCGCGGCACCAGATTGTTTTTCAACGCCCAGATCGCCAGACCATGTGCAGTCTCCGCATCGATCCAGCGGACAATCGGCAAAACCAGTGACTTATACCACCCCACGCGACAGCTCCTTGATACTTCAAACACCAGCCCTTTTCTTACGCGCGGTGGTGCGGGAGGGCAAGGAACAATCGCCCCTTGCCCTGTCCGGAAAACATCAGGAAGCAGGAACAAGCATCCGCCGGGCGCTCCTAATCGCTCCGTCACGGGTTTGAACAACTTTCATCGGGAAGTTGAACAACCGGCCCATGATCGTGCCAATCCGCTTGGTCAACAAGGCCCCAAGCACTTCGTCCTGCGTGATATAGACATATCCCTTGCAATAGGTATTAAGCGCGACGCGTTGGTTTTTAATCCAGATATTGGACGTCTTTTCATCTTCGTGCGGTTCGTCATCATGATCGTGACTGGCCGGCGTCCAAACCGCCACAAACGGCACCTTTTGCTCAAGCACCCGATCCAGTCCGTCAAGCACCCCCTGAACACGGTCCGTTTCATCAAGTTCGGGAAAGCGGACAAACACAATCGGCCAATGGCTCAGATCAAAGAAATCCGACCGTGGCAAAGGGCCAGTGAAGCCAGCGGCAGCAGTATTTTCAACAGACATCAATCATTTCTTCCAAGAAGGGTCAGCAAAAGCAAAACCATCACAATCAGGGCAACCGAGCCCGCACCGTAAAACAGCCCCCAGTTCACAAGCGGCACAATCTGCGCCGCCCCAACGGTCATCAAAGTGCTGGCAAACCGGCTGATGCCGTAATAGGCGGCATAGTCGGTTGCCGGTTGCGAACCCGCCGACCAGCCAAGAATTTTGGTGGCAAGGGTGACATAAACCCCGCTGACCCCCGCTCCGATGGCAATCGCCCCAACAATCGCGACCATCTGGTTTTCAAACATAAAGCCAACGGCCATGCCGACAATGGCAGCAAAGGCGATCGCTGCAAAAATCAGCATGCTGCGCAAAAGCCCCAGATACCGCATCAACGGGATGGAAACGAATGACGTCACCAACATCGACAACGGACCAAGAGTGCCAACAATCCAGCCGATTTGCGTAATCGGCACCCCAATATCCACCAACATCAAACGGTTAAGCCCGACAAGCGGAAACATGATGCAACAGGCCACGGTCAGTAAGACCAGCCGCATCCGCAATTCAGGGGTTCGAAGCAACCTGAGCAGGCTGGCACGGCCGCCGCTTTCTTCTGTGTGGCTCAGCCCTGCCGTTCGGTCATCCAACCGCGCAAGTGTCAGAACCGGACAAAGTAAAACGCCAAGGACGGCTGCCAAGACCAAAAAGGTCACGTGCCAGCCCAGATCCCCTGCAAGGGCGACAAAAATACCGCCGCCCAGCATCGACCCGCCCGACAATGCCGCAAGTTTGGTTGCCGACGCGGTTGACCGCCAATCGGGCGCAACCACCCGGACGGCCAACGCATCAAGCGCGATATCCATCGTGGCAATTGCCAGCACAATGCCAAAGCCCATGGCGAAAAGGGCCAAGGGGGCTGTGCCTTGGTTAAAGGCAACAATCACCAACCCCAAAACGGCAACCGCCTGCATGGTGACGATCCAACCGATCCTGCGCGACAAAAACGGCAAGCGCACGCGATCAATCAGAGGTGCCCACAGGAATGTCAGCCCAAAAGGAAGGTATAAAAGATACACCCAGCCTGCCGTAGCAATATCAACCCCTTGCGCCCGCATAACCGTGGGGAGGCCACCATTGACCACCCCCATGACCACACCGAACCCGACATAAAGCGCATTAAGCCCAAACAGGATCAGAGCATGTTCTCGTCGCGTCGAGACATTTCTGTCCAGCACACCTGCAGTGACGTCAGACATCACCGCCTCACCATTCATATTTCAAAGAAACATAAACAGTCCGGCCATTGCCATAGTTACAGAAGTTGTTAGCAAGACAGGTGGCATAGGTTTCATCGGCAAGGTTGGAAACATTCAGCTGGGCCGAGATATTTTCCATACGGCTGTCAATCGCCCCAAGGTCATAGCCCAGCATTGCATCAAACAGGGTGTAGTCCGCCACATCAATACGACGCGCACTTGCACTCGCGGCATTCGGACTGTACCCGCCTACCGTTTCCCCGACATAGCGCACGCCACCACCAATCGTCAGGCCATCCACAAAGCCACGATCAAATTTATGATCAAGCCAAAGGGATGCCGTCATATCGGGAATGGCAACCGGCGCATCGCCAAGATCATTGACGACACTTTTGGTGATTTCAGCATCCGTGAAGGTAAAGTTGGCAATCGCGTTTGTTTGCTCAGTCAGGGCGACCTTGGCTTCAAACTCCACACCTTTGGACTTTACTTCACCCGTTTGATAACGCTGGTTCGGGTTGATCTGGCTAACAACATCTTCCTGTGTGATGTCGAAATAGGCCAAGGTAAACAGGGCATCAAAGCTGGTCGGTTCATATTTCAAACCAACTTCATATTGCTTGGCCGTGGTCGGATCCATTGCATCGCCGTTATTGTCGGTCCCGCTGACCGGCAAATAAGACGTTGCATAGCTGACATAAGGCGCAATGCCATTTTCAAAGTTATAGACCGCACCGGCTTTCCAGCTAAACGCGTCATCATTCTGGGTTTGACGAACGTTTGTCCGATTGTTGTCCGTTACCGTCTCAACACTGTCATAGCGCCCACCAAGCAGGAAATTCCAGTTCCCGATATCAACCTGATCCTGCACATAAAGCCCGGACTGACTGATGGTCTGGTCCTGATCTACGAACGGTGACAGGGAGATCGAGGTGGCAACACCGTAAACCGGGTTAAGATAGTCGATTGTCGGCGCAGTCGCCCCATAGAGACGGTATTGCGAGGAATCCGAGTATTTGTAATCAAATCCGAACAGCGCCGTATGATCGATCTCGCCAGTGGTAAAATCCGCCTGTGCTTGCAAATCCGAACTGACACCACGGGTCTGCTCGTCCGTCGTCAGCGCGTAACGGTTAATGGTGTGATTATCGGCCGCAAGGCTGCTGGTCATGACATCCTTGGTCATGACATCAATGTCGAGATAACGCAGATTGTGGCGAAACGCCCAAGTATCGTTCAGGACATGCTCGAACTCATAACCAACGGAAAACTGTTCACGATCAAAATCCGAAAAGGCCGGATCGCCATCGTTAAAACTACGCGGAATGTCCCCCGCCGGACTGCTCCAAACCGTCCCGACCGTTGGCAGAACGCCGTAATATCCGCCTTCCGGGTCACGTTGATAATGGGTCAATAAGGTCAGGGTTGTGTCATCGGTCGGCTTCCATGTAACCGATGGTGCGACATAGACGCGCTGTTCCTCGGTATTGACCACTTGGGTTTCGCTGTCACGACCCAGTGCAACAAACCGATAAAGCAGCGAATTATCGTCGGTTACCGGCCCGGAAACATCAAGCGCTGCCTGATAGCGGTTATGACTGCCAACAAGAACCTCCACTTCGCCGCGGGCGTCCTCGGTTGGGCGTTTGGTCACGGAATTAACCAGCCCCCCCGGCATGGCCGAACCATAGGTGGTTGAAGACGGCCCCTTTAGAACTTCGATACGCTCAACACCATATGTGTCGCTTTGCGCAATGGCATAGCCCGGCCCGCGTAACATGCTTAACCCATCCTGATACTGGATCGGATCACTTGGCGAGCCAAACCCGCGAATATAAGGAATGTCATACCGTGATGCCGACCCGCGCACTTCTGCTGCAATACCCGACGTATAGCGCAGGGATTGCGAAATGCTTTGCGCTTGCTGGACTTCAACCTGATCGCGTGTAACCACCGAAATCGACTGTGGCGTTTCAAGTAATGGCGTGTTGGTTTTGGTCCCGGTGACACTACGTGTTGCGATATATCCATCGACGACATCGGTTTGTGCCCCGCGCCGCGAACTTGCCTCGACAACAACCGGATCAAGTAGTTCGGCCCCTGCCTGCCCACCGGCAGTCCGTTGGATTTCAACAGTTGACCGCGACACAGTGAAATACAGCCCGCTTCCCGACAACAATTGACGAAGGGCCGTTTCACCTGGCATCTCCCCGATGACCGAAGGTGCCGAAATGTCGCGGGCAATATCGCCATTGACCGTCACCTGAACCCCGGACTGCTGACCAAATGCGACCAACGCATCTGTCAAAGGCTGTGCTGGAATATTGAAACCCTGAACGGCCCGGAATTTTTCGGAAAATGCCCCGGATGCCGACGTTTCCTGTGCCTGAACCGGGACAGTTGAACAAACAGTACTCAATGCTGTCGTAATCGCCAGCGCACCTGCAAAAGCAACCTTTCGGTTGAGCCCCCAAAAACAGGTTCTTTCCCCCATACTCACGTCTCGTTCCACCTTGTTTTGATATGTTGATATCCTGCGCCATCAATAATGCGATTGCATATCAATAGCGCCTCTATAGATGGAACGACACCTGTTGGGAATTTTCTCTAAAAATTTGTGATTTTTCTTTAAGCCACTGTTTTTAAGCGATTAAATCACCGTGAAACAACAACAATCCAGGGTGAGATTTGCCACATATCGGCATTCTGGGCCCGGACAATGCCGTATAAGGCTTCCAAAGGATCGGCCAGATTGTAAACCCCCGTCACCGGCTGATCTGACAAGGCATCATCAAGCACGATAATCTTGCCATCATAATACCGGCGCAGTTGATCAATCACGACGCCAAGTGGCTGATCGCGGGCAATCAGCTGGTTCTGCCGCCACGGCGCAACATGGCTGACCGGCTTGTCGGTCCGGGCCGCACCGCCTGTCCACTTCACATAAACCGACTGGCCCGCGCCAAGGGTTTCTGTCACAGGCGGCAAATCATCATTGATATAGTCAACACGCACGCGCCCATGTTCAACAGAGACATCAACACCATATTCGCCGCGTGAAACGTCAAATGCCGTGCCAAGAACAATGGTTTCGACATCTTGTGTTTTGACACGAAACGGGCGTTCGCGATTGGGGGTCACGTCAAAAAAGGCTTCCCCATCGAGCAACCGCACATTCCGTTCACCGGCCTGATAGGCAACGGTGATCGCACTTTCCGGGGCCAGTGTGACCGCACTGCCATCTTCAAGCATGACGGTGCGAATTTCCCCCGTCCCCGTCGCGTAATCCGATTGCAAATTACGCACAACCGCCGGGCCGCTCAGCACCACCGCAACAAGACACGCCGCCAGCGCCATTCCCGCCCCAGCATAAGTCGTCAACCGTCCCAAGCGACCAATGCGCCGCGATTTGCGCGCAATGGCCCCATTACGGGCATTTGGCGACGACGGGTAAACATCTCTGACGGGATCGACCTGATCGCGCGGATTTCCCTGTGCGTCGCCCCGAACTTCGCCCCGGACCTCGCCAAGAAGCGGCTGCCATTTTTCACCATGGGCCGGCGTTGCCTTGTCCATGGCATCGGATGCCTGCCCCATGGCGTACCATGCCGTTTGATTGACGGGGTTCTGCGCAAGCCATGCCTCGAAATCACGGCGCAGCATCGCATCGTCGGGTTCCTCCCCAAGCAGGAGAAACCAGTCCGTTGCCTCGCGCGATGCGATTTTCTCGCTCTGTTGCGTGTCCGCCGTCATACGCTTCCTTCAGCCCCGCCCCAGACAAACCGGGACGCCCGTGGCGCGTAATTGCCATTCCAAAAGCGGTCCAGTGTTCTGCCCCCTAATGACTAAACGCATTTCACGCGCATTTTTATAAAAGTTTCCCAATCCGGACAAGATCACGGCCATCCGAGCTTCTCCTTGCAATGCTGCAAGACATCGGCCACCAGCCGGTGTGCAAGCGGAAGGGAAATGTCCAAAGCAACAGCAATTTCGCGCAGCTTGGCCCCGCCAAAACGATGCATCTCGAACGCAATTCGACTGCGTTCGGGCAATTCATCCAAGGCCTCCATCACCAGCGCATATTCGTCCTTGTAAAGGGCAACCGTTTCCGGCGACGGCGCACTGTTGGCCGACATATTTGCAGCGGCTTCAAAGTCGTCACTGGTGATGACCTGGCTTTCGCGTTTCAAACGCCGGTTGCCATCAAATGCCAGATTACGAACAATTCGAAAAAGGTAACTGGTGGAATCTTCAAGAAACCGCCCGCTTGATGCTTCATGGAACCGAAGCCACGCCTCCTGGACCACATCTTCAGCCTGCGCACGATTGCCAACGATGCTGCTGGCATAATTCAGCAGTGCGCGGCGGTGCGTCACAAAGATATCCAGACTGTTTGGCGTTTTGCCCAAAGCTGCTTATTCCTGCGTTTCCAGCCCCCTGCTGCTCCATTCCAAAGCACAGGCACCCTACGCATCAACAAATTCAAATGCGGATCATTCGCAAACACATCTAAATGCTTGTTTAAAACAGTGCAACAGTTATTCACGCACCTTCATTTCGGCTACTGCGCAGTGTCGGGGCGAGGATGGCAAAAATGATTGATACAACAACAGCAGGATACAGCCCGTTTAGCCTGTGTTTTCCTTCCGCGCATCAAACGCCGCCCGCGCCGCCTCGACCTCGGGCATTTTATCATTGGTCCAGGCATAAAGTGCCTTAAACGGTTCAATCAGGGTCCGGCCAAGTGGCGTGATTTCATATTCGACCGCGACCGGCGATGTCGCAATCACGTGGCGCGCGATAATACCGTTGCGTTCAAGCTTGCGCAGCGTCTGGGTCAGGGCCTTTTGCGTGATCCCCTCCAGCCCGCGCTTGATCGCATTAAACCGAAGCGGCTCCTTGGCCAGCACCGCCAAAATCATCATCGACCATTTATCGGCAATCTGATCAAACAGCAGGCGCGACGGGCAGTCGGCACTAAATTTCTCAATCGAACATTCTTTCATCATCACATTTCCTCTTTCCGGTCCTCTTCCCGGCGCTTTGCGTCCCACATTCCCCACCCGTCATGGCGCGGGTGGTTTCCTCAAGTATACCTGGTTTCATAAAGGTGCCTCATTGACACCAAGTATATATCATATATCTAGTCTCCAACATAGACTTTCATAGTTTCGGAGGCTCTGCGATGAGCAACACAGACATTCTGTTTCAGCCCTTTGCGCTGAAATCCCTGACTTTGCCCAACCGTATCGTCATGGCGCCGATGACTCGGACCAAGGCCGAAAACGGCATTCCCGGTGCGATCAATGCCCAATATTATCGCAAGCGCGCCGAAGGCGGCGTTGGCCTGATCCTGTCGGAAGGCACGGTTGTGGACCGTCCGGCATCGCGCAATGATCCGGCCATTCCGTTTTTCCACGGCGCTGACGCCATGGCGGGCTGGGCCAATGTTGCCAAGGCCGTGCATGACGCTGGCGGCAAGATGGGCCCGCAAATCTGGCACACCGGCTCCACCCGCTATACCGAATGGGAACCAGATGCCCCGGTCGAAAGCCCGTCTGGCCTTGTTGGCCCGGATGAGCCGCGCGGTAACACCATGTCTGAGTTTGATATTGCCGACACCATCGCCGCCTTTGCCAAGGCCGCCCTTGATGCCAAAAACGCCGGCTTCGATACCTTTGAAATTCATGGTGCACATGGTTACCTGATTGATCAGTTCTTCTGGTCGGGCACGAATTTGCGCACCGATCGCTTTGGCGGCAAAACCATCAAGGAACGTTCCACCTTTGCCCGCGAAGTGGTCTCCGCCATGCGTGCGGCCGTTGGCCCGGACTTCCCGATTATCCTGCGTGTGAGCCAATGGAAACAGCAAGATTTCACCGCCCGCCTTGCCACCACCCCCGATGAAATGACCGATTGGCTTGGCCCATTGGTTGAGGCCGGGGTGGACATCATCCATGCATCGCAACGTCGTTTCTGGGAACCGGAATTCCCCGAACTGGATGGCGAAAAGGGCCTGAACTTTGCCGGTTGGGCCAAAAAACTGACCGGGGCCGCGACCATTTCGGTGGGTTCTGTCGGCCTGTCCTCGGACTTCATCGGCGCGTTTTCGGGCGAATCTTCGGAAAAGGCCGGTCTTGATGCCCTGACCGAGCGCATGGAGAAGGGTGAATTTGACCTGATCGCGGTCGGCCGTGCCCTGATCTCTGATGCGCAGTGGACCAACAAGGTGCAAAAAGGCGCGTTTGACAGCCTCGAAGACTTCAACCCCGCCGCCCTGGCCGAACTGGTGTAACCCGCAACCTTCTGCAACTATTTGCAACATCAACCGAAAACAGCCCGCCCGTCCCCGGCGGGCTGTTTTTTATGAGCCAACGTTAACACTGTTTAGTTTCGCGGGACCGGCTGCGGCTGCACCATACAGGAAAATATGGTACGCTGGCCCCATGCCAAAACTTGATATCAATGCCCTCATATCCGCCCTACAAACCCGCACCCCCGGCCCGTTTCACTTCCCCGAAATCTATGGTTCGGGGTGGGATCAGCTTTACATCGGCGATAAGGTCAAGCTGGGCCATGCCTTCATGGATGCCGTGCGGGCGGGCAAACTGCCCGGTGTGACCGATACGGGCAGCAAAAAGGATGGCGGGCGGCTTTATCACTGGGCCGGATGATGGCATGGATTAAGGCCTAACCCAACACCATCGGCCCCAAAAACACCACCGCCCCAGTGGTCAGGACAAGCCCGCCAATCATCAACGCCCCGTCACGCACCGTAATCGCCAAGCCAAACACCGCAATCGCCATCATCGGAATAATCCCGGCAAAGGGCACCATTTCAAACAACGGCACGGTGAACGACAGCACCAGACAGACAAGGGCCGCCACCCGGATGCCAATCGGCCCGGTCAGATGGGCCAACCGCCCGCCAAACCAGCGGTCCATGCGCTGTGCCGTCGGGGTCAACCGATCCATCGCGTGCTGAACCCGCGCGCCGTTAACACGGCGTTTTGCAATAAAGTCAGGCAGCCACAGGTGATCACGCCCCAACAGGATTTGCAGGGAAAAAAGCGCGATGATAATCGCCAGAAAGGCTGGCACCATCGGAACCCCCGACAATGGCGACACCCCGATCAGGGCCGGCAGGAACAAGGACGGCCCATGACTGCGCCGTCCAAATTCCGAAACCATATCGCCAACCGATACCATGCTGGCATCACGCCCGCGTTGACCAAGGCGCGCGACAATCTCGCGCACCGATGTGATGTCGGGCTTATCCATGCGGGTAGCCCTGCCAAAACTTGGCAGCCACAACTCCAGCCCCAAGCCGCGAACGCCCGACACATCTATAAAAAGGGTAAATACGCATATCCTGACAACGTCGCGCGGGGTGGTTTGGTTCCACCCCTGACGGTATCAGCAATAACGTGGCTTAACGCAATTCTTCGGGCAGCACATGCACCCCGTCATCGCCCAGCCGCACGTCATCAACGCGCGTGACATATTCCACCGACAGCACATCATAAAGATGCGGAAACAGCGTGCCACCGCGTGCGGGTTCCCATTTCAGCTTATCGGCAATCGGGGCGACCGGCACGCGCAGAAGCTTCAAATGATCACGCCCGGCATAATGCAGCGCAAGGGTTGCCGCCAACGTATCGCCCGTCGAAAAATGGATAAAGCCATCGGCAATATCGTGCGGCGCACCGTCATACTGCCCAGCAGACAATGCCTGCGCCCATTCGTCCGATCCAAGGACACGGTAAATCGTGGTGTGTGTTGTATTTGTCATGAGGGGAAAATAGGGGGTCTCACCCCTTTCAGCAAGGCCTTGCACAACCGCAACAGGAAACAAATCACTCCGACATCCGCCAGCCTACAAACTCCAACAATTGGACAACATACCAATGTATAGGAAATTCCGCATTTACGGGTAGGCTGAGTCAACAACATCACCTTCGCCCATGCCGAACAATAAAGGACCGGATATGAACCACGCAATGACCCTTCCTGAAAAACCGACGACCCGCACCCCGGTTGATCTCCCGGAAAACCGCCATCGCTGGGCCTCCAACGACGAAGTTAAAAAGCCGACCGTCATTCTGCGCGGCCCGAATTATCTGATCGATGTACCAGCCCCGGACCGCGCTGCCTCAAAGAAAAGCTCCCTGCCCACCATCGCGGCCTATGGCATCGCCGGCATCACGCTTGCCATCATCCTGATTGCCATTTATCTGCGCTGAGCATGGCTGTCACGACACTGCCTTCACCAAACGCCTGCATGAAACGCAACAACCCGCGATCCAGACCATCAATGGCAAGGCGTCTTTGGTGGTAATGGATGCCCGCCTGCGCGGGCATGACGGTAATCGTTAATGCGCATCACCTTTCCTCCCGTCACCCCCGCGAAGGCGGGGGTCCATACCGCCACGTGCTCCCTATCCCAACCTCTTATCCGCACTCCGCTTAACAACACTCACGCCCAAAACACCAAGCGCAATCCCCAAAATCGGGCTGGTATTGACCAACGCCGCACAAAGGCATCTTCGCAGCCAACTTCGGCGCGGATGGTGCGGTTGATGGTTTCACCCTATACACATCCTTTCACCTCCCCCAAAATCATGCTAAATTCGCATTCAATTAAATGCTTTAAAGGTGCAGCATGGACATTACCAAGGATATTCGCCCACTAACCGAGTTCAAACGCGACACGGTCGCCTTTACCAAACGCCTGCATGAAACACAGCAACCCGCGATCCTCACCGTCAATGGCAAGGCGTCTTTGGTTGTGATGGATGCCAAGGCGTGGCAGGACATGCAAAATCGGCTGGAATACACCGATGCGGTTGCTGGCATTCGCACCGGCCTGACCCAGATTGCCGATCAAAAGGGCGAAGACGCCGACAGCTTTTTTGACAACCTCACCAACCGCCACGGATGAAACATTATCGGGTCATCATATCGCCCAAGGCAGGCCGCGATATCATCGCAGCCTATGACTGGCTTTATGATGAAAATCCGACCTATGCCGCTCAATGGCGTGATGGCCTGCGTCACGCTGTGATGCGTCTGCAAACCCTGCCCTTTGCCCACGCTGTTGCTCCGGAAAGTGCCGAGTTCGATATGGAAATCCGTCACATGCTCTATGGGCGCGGCACACCGTGGCGGGTGTTTTACTGTATCAGCGAAGATCAGGTCTCAATCCTGCACGTCCGGCATGGACGGCAGGATTATTGGCGAACGGAGAACGACTGATCACCTCAAAATATGTTTCGCTCTTATTTGCCCAACGATTTAGCATTGCGAACGCGACAGCTACAGATGCTCAACAACCCCGATAGGGTCACTGCCCAAGATGACGCAGGATAATTTCGAAATACCACCCGGAATCGGACCACACAATGACCGGGAACTCGAACTGATGCTGCTCGGCACCAAGCCGATGGCGATGTTTTCAGATGCTGTTCATGTCAGCAACTATTTTCCAGATGCCGATTTCGCCCCACATGTCCAGGCAGGCACCATCATCCGCGTCAACGAAATCATCCCCGCAAAGCCATTTGACATGCGTTATCTTTTCTTTGCGTTGCCCGGCGAAGAATGGCGGATCGAAGAAGCATTGACTATGCGAAAGAATCTTTGGGCCGGAACCATTGAGGACCATAAAGCGAACGATAAGCGGATGGGGGAACTTTTGGGTTATAAAGCTGGAGACATTCAAACTTTTCTTGAGTATTCACAGCACTACTGACGCATTTTACTGAAGCAATCAGCACAGAAGAACGCGGAGTGAACACCTCCGTGAAGAACACCACACATACGACAACGTGTGAGATTAGCCAGCTTCAGGTACCTACTCAGATTTTTCTCAGTCACCCCTCCCGGCCGAATTTCACCATCGACTTTCAATCCGTGATCAGCTTGGAACCTTTTAATCCCTTCGAACAGCTCTGTTGTTGTGAAGGGCTGATCATTTTCAACAGTCACTCCTGCCGCACTGAGTGTTTTTCGTACAACCACTATGTCATCAATATCTGCAGCCGCGTTTGGAGCCAATATTGTGTTCAGCCTATAAGTTTTTTTCATCCTTACGCCTCATATTTTAGATCTGCACCCTACCCCAACTTCTTATCCGCACTCCGCTTCACCACACTCACACCAAGCACCCCAAGGGCAATTCCCCAAATCGGGCTGGTATTGACCAAGGCGGCGATGATGGCCGGCGCTTGTAGCGGGGTAAGGATAATAGCGGCCGCAATCGCCCCCATGGTCATGATCCAGGTTAGGGCCACCGCATAGCCAAAGCTCGGCCGCCAGCGGCGCACAAAGGCATCTTCGCTAGCAACCTCTGCCCGGATGGTGCGGTTGATGGATGTGAGTGTTTTGGTATCGCGCGCCAGCTCAATTTCGGCCATGCGTTCGGCATGGCGGTTGGCTTCAAGAATTTGCGTTGGGGTAACATCCCCCTTGGTCACGGCGTCTTCGACCTGTTTCAATGTATCGGCCGCCGTTTTGGCAATGGGATTGTCGATATGGTCCAGTCCGGCACCGACCGCTTTGATCAAAAGCGGCAGGCCAATCTGGGCGAGCAATGCGGGGATCATGAACTGGCTCCTTTTTACGAAATACCGCGATAAAACAAATGGTTGCCGATCTCGGCCACCGGCACATGGCCGCGCGCCCAATAGGGATCAACCGCATGGGTGTGATAATGCGTCGCCCCCTCGGTCACATCGGGCAAATCGCCCGTCACCGCACGGTTGGCAATGCGTTTACACAATCGGTACGCACGGTCGCGCGGGTTGACCGCGAGCAACTTTTTGCGGTTGGGATCGGCTTGGTTCCAGCAGGAAAACTGCCCCGGTTTGAGGCACACCGCCTTGATGTCATTACCCCACCAATAGCGCCCGCGCGATTTGGCGAACGCCACCCGGTTGAGGATAACGCATGCCACCGCCTCAATCCCGGCCAGCTCCTCGCCGCGTGCTTCGCCGTACAATGTACGCGCCAGAATTTCGGCATCCGACAGGGTTTCAACATCCGTTCGGGGAGAAAGGGTATCAATCGTCATTGGGAATATCCTTTATGTTCAAGCTTGGCCTCAATCCGCAACAGATGGCCAGTCAGGCGTTTTTCAATGTCTTTGAGGTACGGGATCGAAACGTAATTGCGCGCAACGTCGAGTTTAAATTCCGCCAACCCGTCGCGCAGGTCGCCAACGTCGCCTTCATGGCGGCTGCGCATGCGTTCAATCCGGCTGAGCAATTCCGAACGCATGCGCCAGTGCAGCCAGAACAGGCTGGCCACCGCCGGAATTTCGACCGCCGTGATCCACCAGATCACATCGACAGGTTGGGTCATGGGGGCCTCATACTTTTGGGAAATCAGGATCGGTCAGGATCAGGAAAGTCGCGTTTGGACAAAAAAAAGACCCGCAAACCAATCGGCTTGCGGGTCAGTTCAGGAGGTTATCTGACAAGAAAACATCCTTAAGGGAGGTCCGACATAAACTCTAATCAGGTCAGCGCACTCAGGCCGCCGGGCCTTTGATCTTTTCTTCCAGTTCCTGCCAGGCCTCGCCAGATGCGACAAGGCAACTCGGGCCGGACGGATAGGTGAACAAAATGGTCCAGGTTTGGCCGTCGGGCGCCTTAAGCACCTCGATCACCCCGCCATTGGATGTGACACCCACGGCAATCGGTTCTTCGGAATATTTCGCACTCAGGCTGCTGATGACTTTCGCACGGTCACCGCACACCGGGGACCCGGCATTGGCCGGGGATGCAACCGTAACGGCACCTGCCACCACGGCAATCAAGCTCAGTGTTTTCCACATGGTCAGGCCTCCTTGCAGTCAGGTGCGCCCAAAAGGGGCGTCTTGGTGTCCTGCACTGCTAAATTGATCAACAAATTGATCAAAAAATGAATTGGGGCCGCCTTCCGGCGACAGACCGCTGTCTGCCTTAACTGAAGTCACCTTTAGTATAGTAAATTTTGCCAAATACTATTCTTTGATATAATAAACGTAAGCATCAAATCTGAAAATTCCATGAATATTTCACATTTGTGATACGCATCGGCGCTAACCACTTGGCATTGTGAGAAAAGTTTTTTACTCCCTCACTGCCTGTAAACGGTCCCGTTACGGATTAAACCCGTTTTGGGCATTAAAAACACCGCCATATGCCCGCCAGTCGGCCCGTCTCAGCGGCATTTCCACCCGCGGCAGGCGCACCGGCTCGCTTAAAATACAGCCCGCCACCGCATCCAGCCCATCGTCATGATCCTTGCCATCGGGATGCCATTCACGCATCTGGCGGACAAACGGCGTTGTGCGGACCGGCTCATGCACATGCAGCAACCCCGCCCCCAGCACCGCGCCAAAGGCATCCTCGATCCGGGTCGCCTTATGGGCACTTTCATGATGTTCTACGACGCTCGCCGCCCATCCGATTGATTTAAGTTCGCGGCGCAGGATATTGGGCAAAAACCGGCCAATGCCATTGGTCTCCACCCGCACTGAGGGCAAATGATGCCCGGCCATAAAGTTTGCGACCTGCGCACAGAGCTGACTGGCTTCATCCATGCGCGCGCCATCCGTATCCTCTGGCACCACAGACGCCCGCAGCCACACCAGATCATGCAACCAGTATTCACCCTGATCACAGATATAAACGCAGGCCACCACCGCCCCGTCACCGGTCGCCGCGCCAAAGCTCGGATCAAAATGGCAGGCTGATGCCACCATATGACGATCCCCGATGCGCAGCCGAAGCCGCCCGTTGGCATGTTCAATCTCACGCGCCGCGTCATAGAATTTAAGCTTCGCGGGGTCGAGCATCCCGGCGACGGGGGCGATCATTTCAAGCATCATCTGGCTTTGAAACTTGCGCCGTGATGTGCGCGATTTAATCGCGGCAATCGCGCCCGCATCAAACCGTTCCGGCCAGTTTGACGCCCCATGCTCATTGACGATGGGCAAGGTAAACCGTGAAAAACCATTCAAAAACGGTGCCGCCTCACCCGTTTCCGGGCGGACCTCATCGGCATAGATCGAATAAAAACTGTGCGGCGTGCCGACATAAAGCTGCGTGCCACCCGGCGACAGCACATAGGAAATCTCACTCAATTTTTCGCGCAGTTCGGCGCGTTTATGGGCGGTATCGCTGTTTTTGGGCACCTCGACATCATCGCAAATCACCACATCGGCCCGCGATCCGGTGATATTGCCGCCAATGCCCACCGCCTGCATCGACGGATCACGCAAGACCGCATCGCGTTTGACCGTAAACCGCTCCGTCCCCCAATCGGCACTGCCACCCGGCACCAACCCGGCCAGAAGAGGATGGCGCTCCACAATGCGTTTGACGTTGCGCACCATCTTTTTCGCCAGCTCAAGATCGGCCGCCAGAACCAAAATGCGCACATCCGCATTGCCATACAGCACCCACGCACAAAACAACCCGACCAGCGTGGATTTCCCCGAACTGCGAAACGCCATCATCAACAACTCATGCGGCCCGGTTTTCCAGCAATCCTCGAGCCAGTGCGCCATCGCGCGATGATGGCTTGGCAACGATACCCCCAGCATCCGGTCCCAGATCCAGACGAATTCGGCAAAGCCCGCGATTGGCATGTCCCCTCCTGCAAACGACCCGCACGTGTCCAACTCTCGAGATGCCCGTCCCCACCTGCGCGGGGACAGGCTCTGCGCGGGCATGACGATTTGTTCTGTCCGGTCATTAAAAATTCCGTCATCCCCGCGACGGCGGGGATCTCGTGCCGCATACTCATAGGCCTCACCTGCGCAAATGTGCTACCCTCTCACCATGGATCAGCCATTTGTCTACATCCTCGCCAGCCGCCCAAACGGCACGCTTTACATCGGTGTCACCAGCGATTTACGGCAACGCATTTGGCAACACCGAACCGGCGCGGTTGCAGGTTTCAGCCACACATACAACGTCACCCAACTCGTTTACTATGAAATGCATGACACCATGGCGGACGCCATTTTGCGCGAAAAACGGCTGAAAAAATGGCGCCGCGCCTGGAAAATCCGCCTGATCGAAGAACATAATTCCGATTGGCACGATCTGTTTGATCAGATCAACGCCTGAGGATGTTACCCAACCGCACGCCACCTCTCCATCATTCCGACGCAGGCGGGGACGGGACCCCATATCCCCACACCGCATCAACGGCACCATGGATGCCCGCCTTTGTGTTGTGTCCCGTGAGATTAAGAAGTGCTTCCAAAGGAGCCTTGTAACCGAGGGATCTCAATCGTGTTCTGTTATAGTTGTCGATGAAGGTTCTTATGAAGCCGTTGCGTTCGACGTGAGTTGAGAAGCGATTGCGTCCGGCATTTTTTCCGTTTGCGGGGGCATTTGCGAGGGCTTCGCCGAGGCGACGGTTGAAACGCTCGACCTTGCCATTGGTCTGTGGTCGATAGGGACGGGTCAGCTTGTGCTTGATCCCGTGGGCGGCGCAAACTTTGTCGAAAGCGTGCTTTCCGGTTCCTTTGCTGCGCGTTGTCCAGCGGGCATCGCCAAACCGGTCGGTGAATTCCGAACCGTTATCGGTCAGCACGGTGTGAACAGGATAGCCAAAGGCTTCAAGGAACCGCTCGAGGCAGGCCGCAATGGTTTCGGCGCTTCGGTCCTGAACGATCTCAACATGGGCAAAGCTTGTCACCCGTTCGATGGCAACAAAGACATAGGCTGGTCGCCCTGAGATCCGGGTCAGATGCTTGAGATCGACATGGACATAGCCAAACGTCACTGGCTCGAAAGTCTGCGACACCTGTTTAGGGGGGGCAGGCCTGCCAGAGACGTCATGGCGTTTGAGGCAGCGATGTAAAGACGAGCGCGAGATATCGGCCCGCACACAGCGGTGCATGACTTCCAGAATATCGTCAATGGACAAGCCAAGCCGGGAGCGTAGTTCAACGGCGATTTCTTCCTCGCAAGCGTCAAAGCGCGTCTGGATCCGTTTTGGGCGATGCGAGTGGTCCTCAACATCGGCCCGGCCTTTCCATCGTCGGATGGTGGTCGCGCTTACGCCGAGTTCCACGGCCAGTTCGGCAACGGAAGCACGGCTGGCTTGAATATAGGCGCGCGTGCGTGGCGTTGTGGTGGCATTGGCATGCAGCTTCAGATCCATGATACAGCCCTCTTCTTGAGATAGGCCATGCCTCTTTCTACACTATCACTATACAACCAATCATCCGAAATAAAACACGAAGGCGGGGATGACGTTCGTTCCATGATGATGTTTTAGATACCGTCACCCCCGCGAAGAGCCTGTGCTCGCGAAGGCGCGGTACGGGGGCCTCGCGCGGCAAGCTCATCCCCCGTTTCGCGTGATGCCAGCCGCATCATCTGCAACACCAATCCACGCTGCCCTTCGCGCATCCAAAGGGCCGCCTGTCCGGCATCCGGGCCCAAGGATGTGCAGACAAATTGTGTTTCAAGATCGCGCAAAACCTGTTGCCCGGCATCGCTGGCAAAGCAGGTCTGCCAGTGCGTACCGGCATCGTTTTCTTTTGCGGCAGTGTCAGGGTCAAACCAATCCCAGCCGGTCATGATGTGCCCTCCAGAACCTCAGGCGGCAAGACGGGCCGCAAGACGTGCTCGGGCACGCCAAACTGATCGGCCAGCCAATGGACCATGGCGGGCACATCGACCTCCGCCATCGCATCGGGGCCAAGCCCTGCGATGCGCGATACCCAATCAAGCACCTGTGCGGCCTGAACCCGTTTTGGCAATTGTGCCAAGGGGGCGGCATGGCGCAGGACGACCACTTCGCCATCAATCGGAATGTCGGGCAGCTCACCGCGTTTGGCGAGGATGTAAAGGGCGCGCGCGATCAGTGGATAGAGCAATTCGGCCTGCAACCGGCCATAGGTGGCACCCAGCAACCGCGCATTTTCCGATGCACGCTCGAGCACCTCGGTCGCGGTCATGCCCGGTTGATCAACCTGCGCCAACCGGTCGGCCAGCAAGCAGCGCCGGATACGGTCTCGAAGGTCGCTTAAGACCAGATCAGATACATCAAACCGCCCCGGTGCATCCAATGGCGTTAACCCCGCCGATCCGACCGCCTTTGGAATGATGCTTCCCGGTACCAGTCGAATGGTGGCCGGATTAAGCACCCCGTCATCATCAGCCTGCCAAATACCGGTGACCGCGATGGAGGCGTTTTTAAGCACCAGTTCCACCACCTTGTTGGCGGTTTTAATATCGGGCAGCGCCTTCATCACCGGCGATCTGCCATAAATCTCGCCCGGGGCCTTCATCCAGCGAAAAGCAACATAGGGCGAGACATCAAAATGATCGCGAAACAGCACGTCATCGCAGGCGGTGTGCGCACCATCGCCCCCCCCATCGGCATAAAACACACAAAGGCCATAGCCACTGCGCTGCGGACCATGGGGCATCACCGCTTCAATCACCGTGTGGCGTTTTTGGCCCTGCGCCTCATCTTCCCCTTTGGCCATGGTGGGCAGTTTGGCATCGGGCCAGGTGGCGAGAATGTCGGATCGGGTCAGGTTAAGCGTGCGAAACACCGCATCCATTTTGCCATCAACGCGCTCCTCAAACACCAGATCACGTAACGGCACGGCGGCAAAACGAAACGCCGACGGGCTTTTGAAATCGTCACTTTCAAGCCGCAGGCAGGCCGTGCCCGCCGTCACCAGATCCAAAAAGGCCTGATGCATTTCAACGGCAAAATTGGACCGGTCAAAATGCCCCTGTAAAATCCGAACCGCGCGGCCGAGTTGTTCGGTTAAAACCGCCCGATCCTCGCCGGCAACATTGCCGCCCGGCTCCAGATCAAACCAGCCACCGGCGGGCGGGGTGATTTCGGCCATCAAACTCGCGGCAAGCTGTTCGACCGCATCGGGTGCGGTTGCGTCAAACACCCGGTCCAACCGTTTGCCGCCACTGGTTTGCAGGGCAGCCCCATTGCGTTGTGGCAGGGCAAACTCATAACAGTCCTGCCAATGGGCCAGCCAGGTCCGCCGTTTGGCAACAGCCGCCTGATAACGTTGGCGCAAGACCGAAACCGAAAGGTCATTTTGCGGTGTGCTGCGATGGGGGCTGATCGTCATCGTGGTGTTCGCGCGCCCCTGTCCTGTCAACTGTCCTGCCGCCTGTCCGGATGCCTGCCCCGATGCTCTGGTCGATGCCCCGGTCGATGCCGACATGTCGCCACCTGCGTTCATTCCTGACTTGCGATAGGTTCGCTTTGTCTTTCTCGCCATGCCTTAATCCCCCAACAGATTTTTGCCGCCCGCCGCCCCGTTTACCGCACTGCTGATCCGGTCCGATAGCAATCCCCGATATCCGGTCGCAATCAGCCCGGCCCGGCCATATCGCCGACGTTCCAGTGCTTCTTGACGGGCGGTGCGGGTTGCGTCCTGCGCACTGTCCGCACTCTGCGTTGGCGTTGATGCTTGGCTTGCCGACGGGGCGTGTGTTGCGGTCGGTTTGGGCGTTGAAAACAAACTTCCCATCGGGGCCTCCTGATATGTGCATGAGCATCCGGCACAAGATTCCACACCGTCAAAAACAAAAACGCCCGCAGGGCCAAAAGCCATGCGGGCGCAGGTGTGGTGTTGATTTGTCTGTTATGTCACATTAAAAAGAACAAATCAAGAACATTTTTCAGAAAAATGCGCCTGACCTGATTTTTCCGTGCTTTCACTGCGTTTCACAAGGGTGCGATACAGTTGATGCGGGGTGACAATCCAGATTGCGCCAATGCCCAACAGCCGCTTGATCATTTCAACACAGCTCATCGGGCCCAGCCGGATTTTGCGCGGCAATGATCGCGGATACTCGGCCCAAACGCAATGATGGCCAATCGCCCGGTAATAGGATGCCGGATCAAACAGTGGTGAATAGCACCAGCTTTCACACCGGATGCGATGGCTTTGCGGATCAAGGCAAATCCATTCCCCGGCCCGCGCACCCGACACCAGCACAAAGCAATGGCGAAATCCGGGTTTCAGGAGACGCAACAGCGGCTTTTCCGGGGCATCGCCAAACACAACCAGCACCGAAACCTCTCGACCTGATGCCGATTGATCGACCCAGTCGCGCGCCATCCCGCCAACGGTTTTTACGCTAACGGTGCCCTCAGAACCTATATCCCGCATGGTGATAAATCCCCGCTCATTTCGATCATGACGTCTTCATTGTCAAAGGTTTCGGGCGGGCGCAACTCAACGATGTCACGCGCAATCAGTTCGGGTTCAAGGGCGGCCATGGTCGCACACCACAGATCATGTTTGGGCTGTTCGCGGAGGTCGCGCGGATCGGGTAATCGTTCGACCAGCCCGTAATATTCAATCACCTGCAAATGCCGGTCGGTCAAAGCCCCACCCTGTTTAAGGCGCATCACCGCGTTATAAACATCATCAGGATCGCACGGGCGCACCACCTCACCGGCATCGGCAATCACGCGCGCCCCTTCGATGCGGGCTGTTTGACAGCGCACAAACCAGAACCACGCCTGCTCGGCGCTGGCAAACGGCGTGATGGGCCGCTCTGACAGGGGTTTTGGAAAAAGTCTCTGTTCGGTCACGTCGCCCTCCTGCATGTTGAACTCATCCCCAACACCGGCAACGCGCCGCCCGGTCGGCCATGCCAAACCGGCGGCAAAAGGATGTGACTGACCGTTGGCGCATGACTTTTCCATGCACCTTTGATGGCTGTTGATCAGTGATTTCCCCTTATCGTGACGGTATCATAGGTCGGTGCGATGCGCTGTGCGACGGCTGCTTGTGCAAGGCCGTTTGATGCCCAAACCCGATAAAATCACGGCTACTTCCGGATGCAATTCCGGTGTTGATGCACAAGCTATAATCCCTTTTTGTTCTTTTTGTAAAGGATTAATTTCCTATATCAGAAAGTTGCCTCTACATAAGAGATTATCCCGCTCTAGCAAGCTCAATGTCGATTTTACGTGCGTAATATGAGATGATTTTCCTCTTGATAGAGGGGGAGTCGGGATGCGCGCTTTATTGTTTATCGGGGTACTACTACTGGCAAGTTGCACCAGCCAGATCATGGCGAGCTATATCGGAAAATCGATCCAAGAACCGATCCTTGATTATGGCCCTCCCATCAACATCATCGAACTTGATGATGGCCGACGCGCATATCAGTGGCGGGTCACCGATAGCGGTTATGTTCCGATTTCAGGGGGCGCAACGACAACATATGTCCCATATTCAGATTCTTGTGTTCACACGCTGACTGCGACAAAATCAGGGGACGATTATATCGTCAACGGGCACCGAAAAACGAGTTTCTTCTGCGAATAACGGGTCTACCGCGCCCACTTCTTTGAAGCCTGCTCAGGGCAGGTTTTCTTTCACCACGACTTCCATGGTCAGTTTGGCGACATCGGCGTTTGGGTCACTGCCATTGCGCAGATTGTCGAAAATGCGCAGTGCATTTTGGACAATCGCGCCGGGGCTTTGGGTGATCACCACATCCATGATGTCTTCGAGCAAAAAGCGTCGGGTATCGGGGGTCAGGCCATGGCCGATGAAGATGATGTCGCGGCCCCGGCCACTTTCGCGTAGCGCACGCGCCACCCCGTCCGAGGAACCGCCGACGTTATAAATCCCGACCAAATCCGGATATTCTTCAAGCAGGGACATGGTGTGGTGGTAGTTTTCGCTGCGGTCATCGTGGCCTTCGCGGGCGGCCACCAGCGACAAGCCGGGAAAGGCTTCTTCCATCAGGCTTAAAAAGCCCATTTCGCGTTCTTCATGCGCGCGATAAGTGCGGCTGGCCGCGATCAGTGCCACGCGGCCGTGGTGAGGTTTACCCGCGCGGTTTGGCCCCATGAACCGGCCCAGCATATAGCCCGCCGTTCGACCCACCGCACGGTTATCAAGTCCGACATAGGCGGCATGGGGCACGCCGGAAATATCAGACACCACCGTGATCATATGTTTACCGGCACCCTGCAATTCAGACACCGTTTCACGCACCAGCGGATGATCAATCGCCATAAAGGCAATGCCATCGGCCTTTTGCCCATGCTGGCGGAGGGCCTCGGACAGAAGGTGCGGGTTAAACCCGTCAATGAAAAAGCATCGTGCGCGAATGTTCTGGCCCGTGGTCGCCTCGGCCGCGGTTTTGATCCGGTCGCCCAACAGCCGCAAATACGGATTGGTCCCCGAAGGCAATAAAAACACCACCTGCATCGGTTTGGGCCGGAAGGTTTCGACCATGTCGGTTTCGGGCAAATAGCCAAGTTCACCTGCGGCCTGCAACACGCGCTTTGCGGTGCGTTCACGCACACCGGGGCGCTTGTTTAACACGCGGTCGACCGTGGCGGGTGACACCCCGCACAGCTCGGCAATATCCTTGATGATCGGCCCGGTTGTTTTTGGCATTTTTATCCTTAAAACATCAAAACGCATCATTTAATGATGTTTGATGATGGATAAACTTTCACGTACCTTGAGATTATTCAAGCAAAAATAAAAACAACCCAACGCGGAAAACAGCTAAAAGCAATCATAGACCATCAGGGAGGAAACCATGGTCACTCACACCAAATTCCGGCACATCAAATTCCGGCATATCGTTGCCACCTTCGCCGCCGCCGTATCCTGCAATGCCATGGTGCTTGGCGCACAGGCCCAGGAAATTGAGCTCAATTACGGCCACATGAATTCCCCGACCAGCATTGTCGGGCTTCAGGCCGACTGGCTGGCCGAAGAAGTCGCCAAAAACACCGGTGGCAAGGTCAAGATCGACGTTTATCCGTCGTCCCAGCTTGGCAAGATTCAGGAACTGGCCGAAGGCGTTTCGATGGGGTCCATCGCACTTTCGCACAATACGGCGGGTGCCATCAGCTCGCTGTATGAAGATTTCGGCGTGCTTGATATCCCGTATCTGTACCGCGACTATGATCACCTGATGAATGTTGTCGATATTCATTCCCCGGTGATGGAAAAGCTTAATCAGGGCCTGATCGACAATACCGGCATGCGCGTGCTCTATGCCTTTTACTTTGGCACCCGTCAGCTGACCGCCGACCGTGCGATCAAAACCCCGGCGGATCTGGCCGGTGTTAAAATCCGCGCCATCCCGTCCCCGGTTTATCTGACCGCGGTTGAGGGCCTTGGCGCCGCGCCAGTTCCTGTTGATTGGTCCGAAGTTCCGACCGCCCTTGCCACAGGCATTGTTCAGGGTCAGGAAAATCCGGTCAATGTTGCATTGGTCCATAAACTGTATGATGTGCAGTCACACATGATGCTGACTGGCCATATTTCGGCTGCCGAGATCGTCGTGATCAA
Organism: Thalassospira sp. Z349TD_5; assembly: GCF_056173045.1. NCBI lineage: Bacteria > Pseudomonadati > Pseudomonadota > Alphaproteobacteria > Rhodospirillales > Thalassospiraceae > Thalassospira > Thalassospira sp. Z349TD_5. Next base: position 1,194,264 of record NZ_CM149654.1, on the reverse strand, counting down.
CGAGGAAATCTGGCAGGGCTTCCCTGATGACGTGAAGGCCGGCATTGAAAAGGCGGCTGAAACCGTGCGTCACAAAGCATCGAAAATGATCCTTGATAGCGAGGCAGGCGATCTTGAGCAGCTTAAGGAAGCTGGCATGACGATCATTGGCCCGGATGACGGGCTTGATGTTGCGGCCTTCCGTGCAGGTGTTGAAAAGCTTGTCCATGAGCGCTTTGACGACAAATACGCCACGTATTTCGAAGAAATCGCTGCTGTAAAATAATCGCACCAAAGGGCGGTTCCGGGGGATATTTTTCCGGGGGAGCCGCCCTTACCGTGACTTTCATTGCCCATCATTTCAGGTTTCGTCATGCCTTACAGGAACTCCCCGATCTATCGGGGGCTGGACCGTATCTGCCGGGTTTTAACCACCTTTTCGATGGTGATGCTGGCCTTGATGACGGTACTGGTCGTCGGTCAGGTGATCTTGCGCAATATGTATGATCTTGGTCTGCCGTGGGCGGACGAGCTATCGCGCATTGCCAATGTCGCGCTGGTGTTTTTCGCGGTTCCGGCCTTGATGCTGCATAACCGGCATATCGCGATTGACCTTCTGTACAGCGCCCTGCATGCGCGTGGGCAAGCGATTTTGCGCTTTGCCAATTATGCGCTGATCACGGGCTTTGCCGGTATCTTCCTGTTTTCGCTTTATAAATTTTTAAGCCGCGCGGGCAAATTCACCACCCCGTCGCTGAGCATGCCAAATTACGCGGTTTATGCGCCGGTGGTGATTGCCATTGTCCTTCTGTTGATCGTCGCACTCTACCGGCTGATCACACGCACCGAAACCGCCCCGGATTACGAAGGCGAAGACGGGAACGCCGAAAGCGGCAATCCGATTGCTGATGCCATTGCCAAGGAAATGTCAGCGGGAATACTGGCTGAAGATACGTCCAAGGATTCCAAGAAATGATGAGTGCAACGCTTCTTATCCTGTTTCTGGCACTCATGATCATCCGCCTGCCGATTGCGGTGTGCCTTGGCCTGTCGTCCGCGACCGTGATGATCCTGTTTAACCTGCCAATGACGGTACTGGCCCAGCGCACGGTCAATGCACTTGATTCCACCCCGCTTTTGGCCGTGCCACTGTTTATCTTTGCCGCCAATCTTTTAAGCCTGTCGGGTGTGACCAATCATTTGTTTGAACTGGTGCGCATGATGGTTGGCTGGATCCGGGGCGGGACCGCACAGGTCAGCGTTCTGGTCAGCCTTATATTCTCCGGCGTGTCGGGTGCGGCCTTGGCCGATATTGGCGCATTGGGCGCGGTTCAGATCAAGATGATGCGCAAACAGGGCTATTCCGCCGAGTTTGCATCGGGCATCACCATGGCGGCGGCAACCATTGGGCCGATTTTCCCGCCCAGCATCCCGATCATTATCTTTGCCTCGGTCGCCAATGTGTCGGCGGTTAAATTGCTGATTGCCGGGATTGTCCCCGCCGTTCTGATCACCCTGCTGTTGATGGCGCAGGTCGCGGTGATGGCCCGGATTTACAAGCTGCCGCGCGATGAAGTGACATTTTCGATTGCCGCCTTTGCGCGCAAGTTCGTCATTTCGCTTCCGGCCCTGGCCGCCCCGGTTCTGTTGATCGGCGGGTTGATATCGGGCTATTTCGGACCGACCGAAGTGGCCGGTGTCACGGTGGCCTATGCGCTTTTGATTGGTAAATTTGTTTATCGCCAGCTTGACCTTAAACGGGTGATTACGGCGGCACGCGATACGGTCGATGCGACAGGCAGTGTCTTGTTCATTGTTTCGACCGCGGCCTTGTTTGCCTGGGTTTTGACCATGGACCGCCTGCCCGCCACCGCCAGCGAGTTCTTGCTGGGACTTTCAAGCGATCCTTTGGTGTTGCTGTTGATTGTCAATGTGTTGTTGCTGGTGGTCGGCATGTTCCTGGAATCAATTGCCGCCATCCTGATCATCGCCCCGATCATAACGCCGGCGATGATGGCAGCGGGCGTTGATCCACTGCAACTGGGTATCGTGTTTGTGCTTAACCTGATGATCGGGCTTCTGACCCCGCCTGTCGGTATGAGCCTTTATATGGTCAGCATCATCGCCAAGATGCCGCTGCACCGGGTGATCCGGGGCGGATTGCCCTTCCTTCTTCCCCTGTTTTTGTCGCTGCTCGCAGTGACCTGCATACCGGCGATCTCCGTCTGGTTGCCCAACCTTCTGGATTAAGTGAGGAAACATGAGCAGATTTCTCGGCGAAATTCGCCAGCTCGGTTACGTTGTGCCCGATATCGAAGCGGCCATGGATTATTGGGCCGAAACGATGGGTGTCGGCCCGTGGTATTATAACCCCAAGGTGCCGATCGAAGATTACCAGTATGACGGCAAATCCTATGACGTTCATAACTCGGTCGCCCTTGCCAATTCCGGCTATGTTCAGGTCGAACTGATCCAGACGCGCAACGATGCGCCGTCAATGTATCGCGACTTCCAGAAGGCGGGAAACACCGGCCTGCAACATGTTGCCTATTGGACCGAAGATTTCGACAACGATCTCGCCCTGATGCAAAGCAAGGGCTTCACGGTTAAAATGAGCGGCAAGGTCGGGGACAATGGCCGGTTTGTCTATTTTGATAAGGAAATGCATCCGGGCACGGTGATTGAGCTGTCCGAAGTGGTCGGTCCCAAAGGCCGCCTGTTCAAATCCATTTATGAGGCGTCGATTGGCTGGAACGGCAAAGATCCGATCCGTCCATTCCCGTCGCTGTCGGAAATCTGAGCCATGGACCTGATTGAAGCCCGATATCTGATCGAAACACCGTTCGAGCCCGAAAAAATCGCCACCATCATTGCCGGTGAGCAAAGCAGCGGCACGTTCGTGCGCGTTGCCGGGGAAACCGACGAGCTGCGCGAACGCTGTTCGGCGCGCGTGCTGTCGATCCGTGAACTGGCCCCGGCCGATCATCCCAGCCTGCAAAGTGCGTATCTGACCGCACGCGGCATTAATGGCCCATACCGCCGCGCCGAAGTTCGCGTGGGTTTTCCGGTCGATAATATCGGGCACAATCTGGCGACACTGGCGGCTACAGTTTCAGGCAATCTGTATGACTTGGGCGAAGTCACCGGGCTTAAGCTGATGGACATCAAACTGCCCAAGGCCTATCGCGATTTGTATGATTATCCGGTTGCCGGGACCAAGGGCACACGGGCGCGCATGAAGGTTCATGACCGGCCGTTCTTTGGCACGATCATTAAACCCAATGTTGGCATGCGCACCCATGACATTGCCGATCTGGTCGAACAGCTGTGCGAGGCCGGGGTTGATTTCATCAAAGATGATGAAGTGTGCGCCAATCCGGCATCCGCCCCGATCAAGGACCGCATCCCGGCGATCATGGAACGGGTACGCCGCTATCGCGACCGCACCGGGCGCGATGTGATGATTGCCTTTAACATTACCGATGAAACCGATGCCATGCGCCGCCATGCTGATTTGATCGCCGAAAACGGCGGGTCGTGTGCCATGGTCAGCATGAACTGGACCGGCTTGTCGGCCTTGCAAACCCTGCGTGGATCGACCGACCTTGTGCTGCACGGGCATCGCAACGGGTTTGGTGCGTTATCGCGCCATCCGCTGATTGGTATGGCGTTTCCGGCCTATCAGACGCTGTATCGTTTGACCGGCATGGACCATATGCATGTGCATGGTATGGGCGGTAAATTCTGTGACGAAGACAGCGAAGTACAGGCATCCGCCCAAATCTGTGCCCAGCCCCTCGCACCGGGCAACGGCGATGAAGACCACGTTTTACCCGTGTTTTCATCCGGGCAATGGGCAGGCACGGTTCCGGCCACCTATGATGCGGTCGGATCGGCTGATTTCATGTTTTTGGCCGGGGGCGGCATTTTAGCCCATCCGTCCGGGCCAAAAGCCGGGATCATGAGCCTGCGTCAGGCATGGGACGCCTGCGAGGCGGGCGTCAGCCTTGAAAAACATGCCACGGGTCATTCCGAACTGGCCGAAGCCCTGACATTCTATGGTGCGCGGGGCTAGACATCTCATGACCAAGATCGTTTTCTGTGCTGATGATTTCACCGGTGCTTCTGATACGCTGGCAACACTGGCCCGTGCGGGACTTTCAACACGCCTGTATTTGAAAGCACCGGCACCATCAGACAGCACAAACGATCTGGATGCCATTGGTGTCGCAACGTCGCTTCGTGCCCTTACGGTCGATGACAGCGTTGCGACCATCGGCCCGCTTGCCGATGCGCTGGCATACACGAAGTGCGGTCTCTATCACTTCAAAGTCTGCTCAACCTTCGACAGTAGCCCCGACATCGGCAACATTGCCGCCGCCGCGGATCGTTATGCGCAATCGGTCGGCACACGCTGGAAGGCGGTTATTGGCGGGCAGCCATCATTGCGACGGTTCTGCCTGATGGGGAATTTGTTCGCCGGGGCGGGCAACGGGCATATTTACCGCATTGATCGTCATCCGGTGATGTCGGTGCACCCGGTAACCCCGATGCAGGAAGCCAATCTGTGCCGCCACCTTGCCGCGCAAGGCTGGCCCAAGATCGGCCTGATTGATTTTACCATCATTCGCAAGGGCCGCGTTGCCCTGATCGATGAAATCCGCCGTCGTTTGGACGTCGGGGAATGTGAAACGCTGTTTGATGTGACCGATGACAGCGATCTTCTGACCATCGGGGACGCCATCCGCGAGATTGCCCAAACAACCCCGACCCTGTGCGTTGGCGCCAGCAGTGTCGCGCAGGCCCTGTTTCCATCCTTTGACCCGACATCGCAAAACGGAGCACAAGCATCACGTCGCGCGGGTCCGGTCTTTGCCTTTGCCGGAAGCCGGTCGTCCCATACCGCCGGGCAAGTCGAAAATGCCAGCACCTATGTCAAACGCAGCATCGCGCCGAAAGACCTGCTTGACCCCGCCGGGGCCAAAGACCTTCTTGGCGATAGCCTGACGACCCTGAACGCGGGCAAAAACCTTTTGGTGTCGCTTTCCGATGATCGCAATCATGACATTGGCAGTCACGCGTTGGCGCGTGCCAGTGCGGCCTTCATTGCCCAGATTTGTCAAAACACCGCCCTTGGATTTTTGGCCATTGCCGGGGGCGATACATCAAGCCTTGCGGTGCAGGAGCTTGGCATCAACAGCCTGTCTTTTGCTGCTGACTTTGATGCTGGCGCCCCGGTCATCCGCGCACATGCTGACACGCCATATCTTGATGGCCTGCCCATGCTGCTTAAAGGCGGGCAGATGGGAAAACCCGACCTGTTTGATAACATCTCGTCCCTGCCGATCGCCTCAAATAACGGTTAAAACAATGCCCCGAACGGCGGGCATTATTTGCTTCATTCACAGGAATTAATTCCTTCCGTTTTGGGCGTACGGCCTGCTAGGATGGGACATGATCCGACATCAACAAATTTGGGCCGCCCTTGATCAGATTGCCACCGACCACGGGTTAACCCCGTCGGGATTGGCACGTCTGGCACAGCTTGACCCGACGACATTCAACAGATCCAAACGCACCACCAATCAGGGCAAATCGCGCTGGCCCTCGACCGAAAGCATTTCCAAGGTTTTATCGGTCACCGATGTTAGTTTTCGGGAATTTTCCGAACTGGTGGATGGCAATGGCGCCGGGCGTATCCCGGTGATCGGCTTTGCCCAGGCTGGCAATCGCGGGTATTTCGATGATGCGGGCTATCCGGTGGGCGGTGCATGGGAAGACATCACCTTTCCCGCCATGCATGATCCGACCGCCTATGGGCTGCGCATCGCAGGTGAGTTGATGGCGCCAGTGTTTCGCGATGGTGATTTAATCATCGTCAGTCCGGCATCAAACATCCGCCCGCAGGACCGGGTTGTGGTCAAAACCACCGAGGGTGAAGTCATGGCCAAGGAACTGGTCCGCCGTGGCGCCCTTGGCGTGGAGCTTAAATCGCTCAACCCGACCTATGAGGACCGGTTTATTGCCGCCCAAGACCTTGACTGGGTGGCGCGCGTTTTATGGTGCAGCCAGTAGGAATTTCGGCACGAAAACGAAAGACATAGTGAACTTTTGGAATATTCATGCCTTCAATACGGTGAATAACAACACATTCCTTATTAAAATCGGGATAGAACATCCCTACATAAAAACAAATATTTCATTCTGAGATGATTTGAGCATCGCACCGACAGGAACAGGAGACCTGATTGCACCTGAACCGCCAACACATTATCCGTTTTCTGGTGCTATTGGCCGCCTATTTCGTCACAGGGTATGCAGGACTTCAACTTCAGTACCATGGCACCAGTCAGTCTATGATCTGGTTGCCCCCCGGCGTTGCACTTGGCATCATGATTACCTGGGGATGGCGGTACTTTCCCGCTGCGTTTCTTGGTTCAATCCTGACCACCATACCCTCAGGCATTCCTGTCCTGCCAGCAGTCCTGATTGCCGTAACCTCGACGGTTTCGATCACCATTCCCGCCGCAATCATTGGCCGTTACTTCAAAGATGGCCTGCTGACCAACTTACGCGGATTGATTGCCTTTTTCCTGATTGGTGTGATTGCAACACCAACAGTTTCTGCCTTTTTGGGGTCTAGCCTTGCTTTCTTGAATGACATGCCAGAAGCAGCCAACTTCACAGAATTGTGGCTGAGTTGGGCCTTGTCGGGCATGGTTGGGATTCTGATTGCCACCCCATTGTTTCTACGTTTGGCGGATTACCCGTGGAAAACACGAACTGCGGCCCATTATCTGGAACTGGCATTCATCGCCAGCGCCACGGTCATCGTCAGTTCAATAATTCAAGCCACCCCCATCGTCTCGCGCCCGGAATATCTGTTTATATTTGTATCATTGCCGTTTGTGATCTGGTCAGTGGTCCGGTTTGGCATGCTGGGCGCGGCCCTGGTCAATGCGTTGATCGCGATTACGATTGTTGTATTCACCTCGCAAGGGGGCGGTAGTTTTATCACCCCGAACACCAGCAACGGTCTGCGGGAAATTCATACCTATATCCTTGCTGTTACGATTTTCTCGCTCTTTCTGGCAGCCGGGCTTGAGAAGATTTCAATCGTCACCACACGCGCACGGGATGGCCGAATTTCGCATGATATTCACCGTCTGCGCAGAACCCTTGCGGTACTGATCGCCGTACTGGGGTTTAGCGTATCGGCCATGGCCGCCTGGTACACATTTAGTCAACTTGACAAGGACGACCGCGCAGAAACCGAACAATATCGCCGCGCGTTTGAAGCGTCACTGCGCGAAGAACTGGGGCGGGCGACCGACTCTCTGGTGGCTGTGCGGACCCTGTTTGACGTTCATGGCAACGTATCGTTCAATACCTTTGATGCCATGATTGCCCCATGGGTAAGCCGGCGGCCCGGCATTTTGGCTCTTGAATGGGCGCCCTTTGTCGAAGGGCGTGCGCGCAATCTGATCGAAGAAAACGCCCACCTGCGTGGCGTCGCAGATTTCGAAATCCGCCACCTTAAGGACGGGAAGCTCACCCGCTCACCCTTGCGTGATGACGGGTATTTTCCAATTTTCTATGTCTTTCCACGATCTGGAAATGAACAGACAATCGGCTTTGATCTTGCCAGTGACCCCGTCCGCAAACGCGCACTTGAAACCACCTTGCGCACCGGCAACATCACCCTGACCAAACCGCTTAACCTGTTTCGGTCTGATTCGGCCGTTGTCACGTCTCTGGCCTTGCTTGGTGTGCAGAACCGGCGTGACAAGGATGGCCCCCCGCTTGGTGTGGCGGTTGGCGTCCTGCGCCTGACCAATATGATTACCCGGGCGGCACGGGTTGCCCGTTTGCCATCAAACTACGAACTGCATCTGGCTGATTTTGATGCCGATGACGGCAAACAGATCATCTATTCAAATCGCAAGGCCGACTACGCTGCTAAACACCTTGCCGATGAACGCGCCATTCCGTTCAATCCGAACATCTCGAACTTCACATTTGGCTATCGTGACTGGACCATCAACCTGCATCAGGAAAATGCACATTCTGCCGGGCTTCTGTACTGGCAACCGTGGGCCATTTTCATTTTTGGGGCGACGACATCCATCCTTCTGATGATCTATTTGCGGTCCCTAACCCGAACAGAACGCCAGATTGTCGATCTGGTTTCGTTGCGCACTCGGGAACTCGAAAACGCGCGCGAAGAAGCTGAAAGTGCAATGAACCAGGCACAGCAGGCAGATAAGGCAAAATCGGAATTCATTGCCCATATGAGCCACGAATTCCGGTCCCCGATGACCTCGATCCTTGGCTATACGCAGTTGGCATCCGACAGTCTCGGCGATGATCCGGCACAGGAAACCCTGCGTGGGTATCTGGCGACGATCCGCGGTGCCGGACGACATGTGTTGTCACTGATTGGTGATATTCTTGACATTTCCAAGATCGAAGCCGGAAAACTCATCCTTGAGGAAGTGCCATTTGATCTGCATCGGGTCTGCGAGGAAGTATCGTCGATGATGATGGTCCCGGCGCGCGCGCAGGAAAATAAACTGCATCTGAATGTTGCCCCCGATATGCCACGCTGGGTGGTTGGCGATCCGGTCCGCCTTAAACAGGTGCTGACCAACTTTGTGTCCAATGCGGTGAAATTCACCAAGTTTGGCAACATCACGATTGATGTCTCTCCCTTGGCGGTCACCGACGATACATTGTCGGTGCGCATTGCGGTGCGCGATGATGGTATTGGCATCGCGCAAAGCAAACTGGATTCTATTTTCGAAGCCTTTGCCCAGGCCGACACGTTGACAACCCGGCGCTATGGCGGGACCGGTCTTGGCCTTGCGATCTGTCAGAAGATCATTCAGGCCATGGGCGGCACGATCACCGTCGAAAGCAAGGAAGGCGATGGCAGCACATTCCGGTTTGACCTGACCCTGCCGCGCAGCTCCGATGTCGCGGTATCGGAAACCACCGATGACATGTCATCAGGCGATGCCCCATCGGATCAACCATTGATGCAAGGCTGGAAGCTTCTTCTGGTCGAAGACATCGAAATCAACCGCATCCTGGCGCAAAAGCTTTTGGAGCTTCAGGGGCACACGATTACCACCGCCTCCGACGGGCAGGTCGCCCTTGATATCCTAAGCCAACAGGATTTCGATGCGGTTTTGATGGATGTCCATATGCCCGTGCTTGATGGTATCGAGGCGACCCGGTTTGTCCGTGAGTTTGAAGACCCGGTCAAGGCCACCATTCCGGTTCTGGCACTCACGGCGGATATTTCCAATGACAATCTCGCCGTTTTCCGTGACGCGGGTTTTGATGCCCATTGCACCAAACCACTCGATATCAGTGCAATCAATGCCGAGCTTTCGCGCCTTGAGCACAGGATGCTTAAAGAACGGCGCGCATTGCAGGAACAGGCAGGCCAATAGCCTGCCTGTTCTGCGCGCTTCCCCGTGACCGACTAGCGTTTGACCCCGGTCATCGCGGCCAGTTCATCGGCAACATTGGCCCCGGCAGCCAGGATCGGCCCGCCGTCTTCCAGAACATTGGGAATACCCAGGAAATCATTGGTCCAGCCGCCGGCTTCGGTCATCAGGATAATCCCCGCCATGCAGTCCCAAGGATTGATGTGCGGCTCGTAATAGCCGATCAACCGCCCCGCAGACGCATAAGCCATCATCAACGCACACGACCCGTTGCGGATAAACATGCCTTCGCGGTCAAGCAATTGCGTCATCACCGGCACGATCACATCGCTTTTGGTGCGATGCGACAGGCCCAGCCCCAACAAACCATCGCTGACCTTGGTGACCTTGCTTGCTTCGACCGGCTCGCCGTTCACATACGCGCCCTCGCCTTTCATCGCGGTAAACAGCTCATCGCCGCACGGATGGTAAATCAGGCCCAAAACCACGTCATTGCCGACCATCAAGGCCACCGAAATGCACCACGTCGGCATCTGGCTGACAAAGCACGCCGTGCCATCAATCGGATCAATCACCCAAAGACAGTCATTTTCACCCTGCTCAATGCCCATTTCCTCACCAAGGAATCCATCCTCGGGAAAGGCATCGGCGATGCGGTCACGAATGATCGCCTCAACATTTTTATCGGCAATGCTGACCATATCAAGGGCGTTGGCCTTGACCTCGATCTCAAGGTCACCGGCTGTTCCATCGTAGTAGTCCATGGCGCGTTTACCCGCCGCACGGATGACATCCCGGGCATGTTCAAGCCGCGATTCAACGTCAATTCTGGATGCTGTTTTGTTCACTTTATCCCTGCCTGTTTGTTCTATTGTTGATCATTCATCGGTGGGAACCACCGCAAGGCCACGCCCTGAAAAGCCGATACGAACTTCGTCCCCAGTGCCAATCGGTGCGTCAATGTGCGGATCGATAACGAACAGGTCACCGATGTCCGATGTCACGGAGTATTGCATTTGATTACCAAGATATGCTGCATGGGTAATGTGACCTTTTAGCGATGATTGCCCGCTTTCCCCATTCACCGCGGAAAGCTCAATCGCGTCAGGACGCACAGCAACATTAACCGGACCAATGCCCAAGCCCCGATGCGGCAAGGTCTGCCGCAGCCCGCCAATCTCGATATGGGCCATGTCGCCCTCAACATCAACCAGTTCAGCCCCGACCAAATTGGCATCCCCGATAAAGTCGGCAATAAAGCCGGACGCAGGTTGTTCATAAAGTTCGCGCGGCGTGCCTTGTTGCGCAATCACCGCGCGGTTCATCACAATAATATGGTCCGATACCGCAAGGGCCTCTTCCTGATCATGGGTAACATAGACCGCCGTCAGGCCAAGTTTTTGCTGAAGCTCGCGGATTTCGGTTCGCACCTGTTGACGAAGCTTGGCATCAAGGTTCGACAGCGGTTCATCAAGCAACAGGACTTCGGGTTCAAGTACCAATGCACGGGCAACCGCAACACGTTGCTGCTGCCCGCCCGAAAGCTCGGACGGCAGCCGCCTGCCATATCCGGCCAACCCGACAAGATCGAGCCCCTCCTCGGCCTTTTCATGGGCTTCTGCCTTGGCAACGCCGGTCACCGTCAAACCATACGCCACATTTTCAAGGACGGTCATATGCGGGAACAGTGCATAGGACTGAAACACCATGCTGACATCACGGTCTGTTGCAGGAAGTTGGGTGACATCCTTGCCACCAATCAGGATTTTGCCCTTTGTTGCATGTTCAAGACCGGCAATCATGCGAAGCGTTGTGGTTTTGCCACAGCCACTTGGCCCCAGCAACGTCACCAGTTCGCCGGGATTGATCGTGAAGGATACATTGTCGATCGCGGTCACCGCCCCCAGACCATAGGTCTTGGTGACATTTTCGAACACGACCGAACCTGCGCGTGTTTTGATTTTCATGAATGCTTCTCTTTCAGATTTTCGCCCGCAGGGCTAACGCGGTCTGGTGTAAGACGGTCTGGTGCAATGCGATCTTCACGGCGCAGTTTGCGTTTGCCGATGGCCCCTTGCACCGCAAGGATGGCCGCCAACATTACAACGATCAGGACACAGCAATAGGCAATTGCCACGCCGTACCGCCCGTTTTCAACAAGACCGATAATATAGGATGTCGCCATATTGTGGTCGGCACTTACCAGGAAGATCACCGCACTCACAGACGTAATTGCGCGCACGAAACTATAGACAAGGGCGGCAACAATCGCGGGGCGCAACAGCGGAAGGATCACACGCCGGAACGTGGTGAAACTGTTTGCCCCCAGTGTGAGTGATGCTTCATCAAGGCTGCGGTCAAGCTGGCTCATTGCGGCAATCCCACCGCGCACCCCCACCGGCATATTGCGGAAGATAAAGCAGATCACAAGGATCACCCCGGTGCCGGTCAATTCAAACGGTGGCACGTTAAATGCCAGAATATAGCTGACACCAATCACGGTTCCGGGAATGGCAAAACTTAACATCGTGCCAAATTCAAAGGCGCTTTTGCCACGAAAGTTCTGACGCACCAGAAGATATGCCGTCGTCAGCCCCACGGCCGCCGTCAATGGCGCAGAAATCGCCGAGATGTTCAACGTCGTCCAGAAACTGTCCCATGCGGCCCCGGTCCAAACGATGCCATGCTCGCTCCAGCCAATGCCAAACGCGTCAACATAGTTGCCCAGGGTCAGCGTATTATCAAAGCCCCAGCGCGTCACAAAGCTGCCATAGAAAATCATGCCATACACAGCGACCGTAAAGATCCCCCACGGCACCGCCGTGCAATAAACCAAACGGCGCAACGCCGGGTTCAGACCAATATGTGCCCCGCTTTCTGCCTTACCCGAAACCGTCGCATAGGATTTCCGGCCCAGCCAGAAACGCTGTGCGGCAAATGCCGACAGGGTAAAGAACAACAGAACCAGTGCGAGGACAGCCGCCCGCCCGGCATCATTTTGCGCCCCGACAATCGCAAAGAATATTTCGGTTGAAAGGACTTCGTAATTGCCCCCCAAAACCATCGGATTGCCGAAATCGGCCATGCTTTCAATAAAGGCCAGCAAAAACGCATTGGCCAGCCCCGGACGCATCAGGGGCAAAGACACCATGACAAAGGTTTTCCAGCGCCCGGCCCGCAACGTCTGGGAGGCTTCCTCCATCGACGGGCTGACACCTTCGACAACACCGATCAGCACCAAAAAAGAAATCGGGGTGAAGGACAGGGTCTGAGCCAGCCAGATACCAGGGAGGCCGTAAAGCCAACGCCCTGCCTCCACCCCGAGGAGATCAGAGACGAACTGCGTCGCAGCGCCCGATCTGCCAAAAAGAAGGATCAGCGCCAAGCCAATAACAAATGGCGGCGTAATAATCGGAAGAACCGTCAGAACACGCAGTGATTTCTTGTATCGAAACCCCGTGCGCGTCACGACCAGCGCAAAGGCAAGCCCCAGCAAAGTGGTCGAAACCGCCGTCAGGATCGCAAGAAATGCGGTATTCCACGCCACCCCGCAGGCCCCGCCCGCAAGGCACCCCAATCCCCAGACGCTGTCGTCAAAGAAATTGCGCACAAAGGCAGCCCCGGAAACAGCCCCGTCAATATCAACAAAGGCACTGCCCAGAATGCGTGCGACCGGGAAGAAGACAAACAAGGCGACAAGCGCAACGACTGTCCCAATTGCGGAGGTCACAAAGACATCGCCGCGCATGGCACCAGCAGCAGCAAGCCCCGTACACAATATGATCAGATAGCTGGCCGCCATCAGAAGGGCCCCATAGCCCAATCCGTACTGACGCATATCAAGCGGACCAAACAGGCTTTCAAGCCAGCCGTAACTCCACCCGGAAATCCCGATGGCAAAGCCCTGCCCCACCATCCAGATCAGCCCGCCAAGGCCACTGACAATCAGGATCTGTGCGTATTTCGGATGCGCGCGTCCTTGCCGCGCAAGCAACAACGGCCCCAACAGGAAAAGCCCGACTGGCAACAACCAGTATTTTTCAAGCAAGGTGGCCTGAAGGATCGCAGGCGCATAATCGACGTAGGTCGGATAGCCATCAAACAGCCATTCCAACGTCCAGAAGCCGTATTCCTGCTGATACCAGGGAAATATGACAAATCCAATCCAGCCGATGGCCAGCCAGATCCAAAGCATTCGGTTCACCAAAATTCTCCCGCGTGCAGAATGTCAAGGTCGGCAGTCCCGCCCACAGATGGGTTGGCGGAACTGCACTGATGTCCGGAAAAAGGAAAAAGGCCGATTATTGCGGCGCGTTTTTCACTTCATCATCCCAACGCGATAGAAGATGACGGCGGACTTCCGCGTCACCGTATTTGGCAAAGTCATAATCAATGAGTTTCAACTCATCCAAGCGCGGTGCCCCATCAGGAATGCGGGCTTCCTTGTTTGACGGGACCTGATAGCTATGCGCGTCCTCGGCAATGGACTGCGTCCGCGCAGACAGGGCAAATTCGGCCCAGATTTTTGCATTTTCAAGGTTGCGTGCACCCTTGATGATGCTCATCGAGCCCACTTCGTACCCGGTACCTTCGCACGGGGACACCACGGTCAAATTGGCACCCTGTTTGATCTGGGCAATCATGTCATGCATGAAGGTGATGCCAATCGTGGTTTCGCCAACCGCAGCCGCCTTGATCGGGGCAGAGCCCGATTTGGTGTACTGATTTACGTTCTTGTGCATCTCTTTGAGAAAGTCGAAAGCTTCTTCTTCGCCAAACAACTGCACCAGTGTGGCAAGCGTCGTGTAGGACGTACCAGACGAGCTTGGATTGGCAATCTGGACTTCGCCCTTATAGGCTGGATCAGCCAGATCCTTCCAGCATTTCGGCGCAGGAAGGCCCTTTTTGGCAAGCAGATCGTTATTATAACCAATGCCGAGCGCACCGGCATAAATACCGACTGTTTTGTTATCGGCATTCTTGGCCTGACGCACGGCCCAGTCTTGCAGATCGCCCAGTTGCGGCGATGTATATTCTTCGGTCAGGCCTTCTGCGGCGGCTTGTAAGTGTGGATCACCCGTACCACCCCACCAGATATCAAGTTTCGGGTTGCTGGCTTCGGCACGCACCTGCGCATAGGCCTCGCCTGAACTTTTGCGCACCATCGAAACGTCGATGTCATGCTCAAGCTCGAAGGCGGTTTCCATCATCTCGCACCATTCGTTATCGGCCGAGCAGATGACACTAAGGCGGCCCGCCGCATTGGCAGGTCCGACAGTGGCAACAACCAGTCCGACAAAGGCAGCACCGGCATAAAGAGTATTTTTAAACGTCATTTGGGTTTCCTCCCGTTTGCATTTCGTTGAATGCACACGTGTGCACAATTAAGGTGCGGATCACGTGCTGCGAGGATTTAATCACAGAACTTCAAAAATAACAAAAAAATTCTATTCTTTGGAATTTACATTCTACGGATTAAACACAAAACATTGTTTTAAAACAATTTAATCATAGAATACGACATCAGAAGACCGAATGAGATTGCCTGTCTTATGGCACAAAATGCGCCCAATCACATGCACACGTGCGCATGAAAAGTCCGGTTCTTCACGAGTCCCAATCTTCATAAGGAGCCGTCAGGGATCAGACAGTCTGGCGGCGGATAAATTCAACGGGCAAAACAAGCCGTTCATCGCCAAGCTCATCCCCCCCGATGCGACGGCGCAACCGCTCGACGGTCATTGCGGCCAGTTGATCTGCCCGCTGGCGCACGGTGGTAAGTTGATAGGCACCCTGACGGGCCGCGGCAATATCATCAAAACCAATGACGGCAAGATCACCCGGAACTTTCAGCCCCAGCTCAAACCGGGCCGCATCCATCAGGCCAAGGGCAATATGGTCCTTGGCACAAAAAATCGCATCCGGCGCGTTTTCCCGGTCTGTCAGATATTTGAGCCCGGCATGAAATCCACCGTCATAATCCGCACTGTCACACACAAGCGACGTAAAACTGATCCCACCGTCCGCAAGACGCGGTGCAATCCGTGAAACAAATGCCTCCCCGCGGACATTGCCGCTATAGGTACCGCCCCGCACATTCAGGAAACCAAGGCGCTTTTTACCGCTTTTTAGCAACATATCTGCGGCCAGTTCGCCCCCGTGCACGTTATCGCAGTTAATAACATCAGCACCCTCCAGACGCCCTGCCCGATTGACAAGAACAACCGGAACATTTCGTTTCAGGTAATGAGTCCCCACTTCCGGGGATGGGCTTCCCGACGTTACAACAACCCCTGCCACCTGATATTGCAGCAGATTAAGCATCGATATCCCCATCTGGTCCGGGTCAGAGACATCAATCACCAAGGGGCGATATCCCGATTGTTGAATCTGGCTGATCAGACAATCAAGAAACTCAATGCGAAACGGATCCGTCAGCCCGGATGTTACCAGCCCGATCAGGTCGCTTTTACGCCGGTTCATTGAACTGGCGATCTTGTTGACGTGATAGCCAAGCTGGGCTGCCGTTTCCTGAACGCGTTTACGGGTCGCCTCGGAAATGCGCTCATCATCGGCCATGCAACGCGACACGGTTGACCGCGACACCCCCGCTTCGCGCGCGACATCAGCAGACGTCACCACTTGATGCGCCTTCTTTTCCGCCCCGTTACCGGGTTTCTGGCGATCACCGCTCATACGGTCAGGTTCCTTATGACACCCCTACTGGACAGAGCACACATACCATAGCCCATCGCAGCCGCCAACGCACACGTGTGCACATTTCGACAACTTTATAAAACTGTCATATCGGATATATAGGTCGCGTTTGCTGTCATTTTTCTTTGACCCGCCTTGGGCAAAAATCCTATTCTGATGCCCACATAACAGACTGCCCCACAGATACGACAACAGCCACAACACCGAAAAACCAAGGTCCGCCTTGGCAATCCCAAAGACCATCAGGAGCACATCATGGGCCACGCCGCCACCGACAGCACCGTCACCACCTGGACCTGGTTCAAGGGTGAATGGCATGAAGGCAACCCCAACATCATGGGCCCGCAAACCCATGGTGTCTGGATGGCCTCGACCGTGTTTGACGGTGCGCGCCGCATGAACGGCAAAATGCCCGATCTTCACCCCCATTGTGCCCGTGTCATCCGATCAGCCAACCTGATGGGCTTAAAGCCCGCCATCACCACGGATGAAATTGTCGCACTGGTCAAGGAAGGGGTGAAAAAATTCGATCCGGAACTGGCCCTTTATATCAAACCGATTGTCTATGGCGGCGAAGGGTTTCTGGCGCCAGTGCCTGAAAGTGCACAGTTTGTTTTGTGCATTTCGGTGACTGAAATGCCAGCAGCCGTGCAAACCGGCTTTAGTGCGCGCAAATCAAGTTTCCGCCGTCCATCGCCCGAAAGTGCCCCGACCGAGGCCAAGGCAGCGTGCCTGTATCCCAATGTCGGGCGCGCTGTGACCGAAGCCAACAATGACGGCTTTGACACCGGTGTCATGCTCGACCCGATTGGAAATGTTGCCGAATTTTCCTACGCCAACCTGTTCTTTTCCAAGGACAATGTGGTCTATACCCCGGCGATCAACGGCACGTTCCTCAACGGCCTGACCCGTCAGCGCGTCATCACCCTTTTGCGCAAAGATGGTGTCGAGGTGGTTGAGAAAACCTGCACTTACAGCGAGCTTGAAACCGCCGACGAAATCTTTGGTACCGGCAATTATTACAAAGTCGCCCCGTGTGTGAAACTTGATGAACGCGCCCTGCAACCCGGCCCAATCACGCGCCGCGCGCAGGAACTTTATACGGCGTTCACGGCGGCCAGCGCCGACTAAAGCGTTTTGTCTTTTATAGGAATCAGAGAGGGTATTCCCCTTTTTGATTTTATGTGATTCACTTCCAGTAGGAGGTGTTTGATGGGCAAACCTTATTCAGTGGATCTTCGCGAACGGATTGTAAGCTACGTGAAACAGGGGCATTCGGCACGGGCGGCGGCGGTTGTCTTTGGGGTGTCCCCGAGCACAGCGGTGCGTTTTGCTGCTGCTTCTCGAGATGGCGGCAAGATCGGGCCAAAACCACAAGGTCGTATGCCTGGTACAGTCGGAAAACTGGCTGCACATATGGCGTTTATGATAGGGCGGCTTCAGAGCGAACCAGATATCACCTTGCAAGAGTTGGCAGATGCGTTGCGAGAGGATAAAGGCGTTTCTGCACACCTCTCCTCGATCCATCGTGCCCTCAAACGAGCCAACTATTCATATAAAAAAAGGCCTGATCGCCATTGAGCGCGAACGTGCCGATATTGTCAGAGACAGGCGATTGTGGATTAACGGACGCCAACCTCGCATGCGACATGAACCGCACCGACTGGTGTTCATTGACGAAACCTCGGTCAAAACCAATCTGACACGGTTGCGCGGCAGATCCCCCGTCGGCGAGAGGCTCTATGGCCCGGCTCCCTTCGGTAAATGGCGGACGCAAACGTTTATCGCAGGCTTGACCAGCGATGCTTTAATTGCGCCCTGGATCATAGAAGGTGCGATGAATGGTCCAGCATTTGATACCTACATTGAAACTCAACTTGCTCCCTTGCTCGAACCGCGAACCATCGTTGTTCTCGATAATCTCAGTACTCATAAAAGCCCGCGTGCCGCTGCAACCCTTAAAGCTCAAGGCTGTTGGTTTCTTTTCCTTCCGCCTTATAGTCCCGACCTCAATCCTATTGAACTGGCCTTCTCAAAGCTGAAATCTCATCTCCGGCGGATAGGCGCCAGAACCTACGGAGACCTCATCTCTGCAATCGGAAATATCTGTGACCTCTATCAACAGATTGAATGCTGGAACTTCTTCAGGGCTGCCGGATATGTGCCATATTAAAAGCAAAACGCTTTAAACCCACAGACTGCGCCCATCGCGTCCATACAAATACAAAACGGGCCGGAAATTCCGACCCGTTTTTTATGCCCAATACAGGCCTGTTGTCTTTTACTGCGTCGGCGCAACCGGCACGCTGCTGCCCGCGACATAGGGGTATTTGGCAAAGATCGAGGCCACAGCCGTGCGCACGGCTTCATTGGGTGCATCACGCGTAGAGCTGGTCACACGCCCAACAGACGTCCCTTCCCAGATCATCTGGTTGGTACGGCGATCCACGAAATCAATGCTGAGCGTGCCCTCGGTATAGGTACTGGTGTATCCCGGCTCCGTATAGCCCGGCCAGCCGACATACATGCCGCCGCGATACCCATAATATCCGCCCATATAGACCGGTGGCGAGGTTTGGGTTTTTTCCTCGGTCTTGAGATGGAAGTTCACAAGGAAATCAGGGTTGTTGATGTCAACACGGTATCCGCGTGCTTCAAGTGCCGTGCTGATGGCATCCTCGATCCGCTGACCTGACAGGGTTGTGTATTTTTCCTCAGCCGATTTTCCTGCCCCTTCGAAAAAGGCAAAGCTTTGATAGCGGCTGAAATCGGCGGCCGGGTCGGCATCGATATAGACCTTTGGCCCACTGGCACAGGCCGCCAGCATTCCGACCAGAATGCCTGCGATGGCGGTTTTCACTATCTGCATGATGTCGGTCCCTTTGCTTCAACCAGAAACTGTCTTTGTTTATATGACGTTCGGGGACAACAATACCATCAACAGAATTTGGTTTCATGATGGCAGGTTATGCCGCTCCCGCGGTCAGCGTCCTTTCGGCGGTTTGGCGAAGGTCCGCAATCTCGTCATCAAGAATGCCCCGATCGTTCATCGCATGCGCCAAAACAATCGCCCCTTGCCAGCGCAGTATGATCCGGCGTGCCGCTTTTTGGGCGGCATCATCCGATATGCCATCTTGTGTAAAGTTATCGGCCAGCCAGTTTATCAGGGATGTGAAAATCGCCTGTCCGGTTTTACGTGTGGCGTCAAACCCGTCATCTGCCGGGATATCAAGCATCAGCTTTGCCACCGGGCAGCCGTGCACAACCCGGCGCGGTGTCATGGCATCCAGATAATCAAAAAATACCGAAACACGCTTTTGTGCCGTGCCGCCGGGCGCGATGGTCGCCAAAAGCGGGGTAAACTCGCCTTCCATGGTTTCCATCGCCGCCTGTGCCAGATCATGCTTTTTGGGAAACCGGTAAAACACGCCCCCGGCAGGCAAGCCGGCTTCTTTAGCAACGGTTTGAATGGTGGCGGCGTGATAGCCATCGCGCCAGATCACATTCATCGCCGCACGGGCAAGTTTTTGGCGTTTTTGTACCGATGTCAGTTTTTCAACCATTGACCTGAAACTACATAAGTAAGTTAACTTACTTAATCATGACATCGTCGCTTTGAATGTCAAGCAGGATGCCCCATAGCACCATCATATAGTTAGGGTCGGCCGCGCAACGACACACGGAACTGTCAGGACCGGCTTTGATACCCAAAAATTATATTTGTCTTAGGGTCTGGGCTGTATCAGATTTCACACAGAAACCTTTGAAAGACGGGCCGGAGCCAATTTGTGAAAAACAACCAATACTCGCTTGCCGATATCGAAGCCGCCGTATCTGCAGGCGTACTCGATCGTGCGGCCTATGTGACCCTTGCGCAGTTTCTGACAAGCCACGCGCCAGAGGCAATTGAAACCGAAAAATTCACCCTGTTTCGCGGGATGAATGACATCTTCCTTGCGCTGGGCATTACCGTTCTCAGCATCGGCTGGTTCATTTTGTGGGGTCTTTATTCCAACGATGCCGTTTTCTGGATCGCGCCACTTGTCGCCATGGCGGGGTTTGTCGTGCTGGCGGAATATGTCGCGGGGAAGCTTAAGGCGACATTGCCCTCAATCGTCATCATGGTGTCGCTGTGCGCGACATTGATGATCTATGCCGTGATGCTCTATATGCGCATGGTCGGAACATCGGCAGAATTTTTCAATCTTGATGACGTTTGGTCGTTCGGCAGCACATCGGTCAATACCGCCCTTCTGGTTGCCATCATCGGCTTTGCCTTTCAGGTCGGTTTTTTCCTGCGCTATCGCCTGCCGGTATCTTTTGCCCTGATTGCGTTTGGCATTGTCGGGGTATTGTGGTCGCTGCTTTTGACCGCGTTCGGGCAAAGCCTGAACCAGTATCTTGATTACATGATCACGCTGACGGGGCTTTTGTTGCTGGCCTTGGGCGTTGTGGTCAACACCAAGGACCCCAAGCGGGTTAATGGCTGGGCCGAATGCGCCTTCTGGCTTTATGTCATCGGCGCACCGATGACCATTCATTCGGTCGCCGCTTTGTTTGATGCCGCTGCCCTTGTGATGATCCCGGTGATTATCATCGCGATGCTGTTTTCGCTGTTTCTCGACCGTCGGTCGCCGATCATCAGCGGCCTGATCTATGTCGGCTATCTGGCCAATTCCGGCTTCAATCAAGCCGCCATCGATCCATCCATCACGGTTGCACTGGTCTGTTTTGTTGTGGGTGGTCTGGTCATGGCGTTTGGCTTTGGCTGGCAAAAGGCCCGCCACATCGTACTAAGCCCATTTGAAGATCAAAACTGGCGGCGTTATTTGCCGCCATCTTAGTTGAACGAGAAGCTGGGCAGTGGTACAAGTTTTGCTGCCCTGCTCAAAACTCCCCCTCCTAAGACAACGGCAGCCCCTTGCACGTAAAACAGCTAGAAGCAATAAATCAATTACGGGTTGATTTATCACTTGCTTAACTTCGCTAAATAGAATTAGGCTTATCTGATACTTCCGCCCCGCACACACATGCAGGAAAATTGTAATGAAGTACGGTTTAAGGATTTTAACACTGTCCGTTGCGGGGGCGATGGCTTTGTCATTGGGGGCTTGCAGCAGCGGCATTCAGGATCAAGTGGTCGGTGGCAGCGCCCTGCTGGGCGAAGCCAAAGTTGGCGCACTGTCAACCACCGCATCCTACCGCACAGTTGTCGCCAAGTTTGATAGCACGTCACGGGTATGCCCTGAACCGCCGCCCGATGTTGCGGTTGCCATCACATCAAGCCTTCTGGCGCAAATTGATGCTGGTCAGGGGGATATCAAGGCAAACGCAACGGTGGCACGCAGTGTTGCAGAAAAGGTTGCCCCCCTTCTTAAAAGAACGTCAGCCCTTCAATTCTATCGCGATGCCCGGTCTTATAATTGCTTTGCCTATATGAATAATGTCACAAGCCCGGGGGAATATGTCGCGGCCGATCAAGCCGCCATGGATTCAGCGACCATGCTCATGGCGCTTGAAATCATCAAGGGCACGGATCAGGAATTGCCAAGCGAGATTGAAGCCAAAATCAATGATGCGATCGAAAATAAGGTCGCTGAAATAACCAAAGCGACACTTGATAAGGTTTTCCCTACTCCCCCCACAAAACCGGCTGAGGCCCCCAAAAATTAAAGGCCCGTAAAAGCCGCGGTGCTCCGTTAACATACCACAAAAAACGGCCCGCCAATGGCGGGCCGTTTTGCTTTTTCGTGTCAAACCCGTGTTCGTCAGGCGCTCAGGTCTTCGCCCGCCAGCGCCCGGTCGATCAGCGCAACACTTTCCTCAAGACCATAAAGGGCAATGAAGGAGCCCATGCGCGGGCCCTGTTCCTGCCCCAGCAGGATTTCATACAGCGTCTTGAACCATTCGCGCAGGTTTTCATAATTGTGGTTTTTGCCCACGGTGAAAACTTCGGTCTGAATGTCGGATGGCTCCGTACCCTGTTCGATTTTTGACAGTGCGTCGCGCAGGTCTTTCAGTGCGGTCTGCTCGGCCTCGGTCGCAGCGCGGTATTTTTTCGACGGTTTAACGAAGTCGCGATAATAGTTGATCGCATAGCCAACCAGCTTATCCAAATACGGCGAGCTTTCCGGCGTTGCGCCCGTGGCATAACGCGAAATGAACTTCCACAGAAGATCACGATCTTCGGTGTTACAGACCGACACCAGGTTCAGCAGAATGCCAAAGGATAGCGGAATTTCGCGGTCCGGCGCGGTTCCGGCATGGATGTGCCAGGCCGGGTTTTGCAAAATCTTGGTCGGGTCGGTTTCGGATTTGAGCTTTTCGGCGAACGTCAGATATTCATCGACGGTTTTCGGGATGACGTCGAAATACAGGCGCTTTGCGGTTTTCGGTTTCTGGAACATGAACAGCGACAGGCTGTCTTCGGGCGCATATTTCAGCCAGTCTTCCATCGAAATGCCATTGCCCTTGGATTTCGAGATTTTCTGCGCGTTCTCGTCCAAAAACAGTTCGTAGTTAAAGCCTTCTGGCGGGGTGCCGCCCAGTGCCTTGACGATCTTGTTGCCAAGCTCAACCGACGGAATAAGGTCCTTGCCGGCCATTTCATAATCAACACCCAGTGCATACCAACGCATCGCCCAGTCGGGTTTCCACTGCAGTTTGCAATTGCCACCCGTGACGAGCGTTTCAACCAGATCACCGGTTTCAGGATGTTCGTAAACAATGCTGCCGGTTTCAGGTTTAAGCTCGGTCACCTTGGCCATCAGAACCTTGTTGGTGCCCGGTTCAACCGGCATGAACGGGCTGTAGGTCGCCTGACGTTCTTCGCCAAGCGTCGGCAGCATGATTTTCTGGATCGCGTCATAGCGTTCCAGAAGACGCAACAAAGCCGCATCAAACATGCCCGAACGATAACAGTCGGTCGATGATTTGAATTCATATTCAAAGCCAAATCCATCAAGGAAATCGCACAGACGCGCATTGTTATGATGGGCAAAGCTTTCATGGGTGCCAAACGGATCAGGCACGCTTGTCAATGCCTTACCAAGATGCTCGCCAACCATTTCCTTGTTGGGAATGTTGTCAGGCACCTTACGAAGCCCATCCATGTCATCGGAAAAGCAGAAAAGCTTGGTCGGGATATCGCACATGGTTTCGAACGCGCGGCGTACATAGGTCGTGCGCGCAACTTCACCAAACGTCCCGATATGGGGCAAACCCGACGGACCATAACCGGTTTCAAAAAGGACATAGCCCTTTTCAGGCGCCTTCTGTTTATACCGCTTGACCAGCTTGCTGGCTTCCTGAAAGGCCCAGACGTTGCTGTTAAGTGCGGCATCTCGAAGATCGGCTGTCATTTTTGAAACCTTGTTTGTCAGTTGGATCGTTGAATTCTTTGGAAATCTTGACGGCGCAGGGTCACCCGGATCCCGTGCGTGCGCGAAGCTATACCGCACCACACCGCAGATCAAGCATCTGTTGCGCATGGCTGCCACATGACCGGCTAATTCCTGTCAGAATATTTCATAAATCCGTCTTCCCCATCTCGCAAATTTTCAGTGCAAATAGCAGCCAACCACCAAAGAATAGGCTCACGCGCAAAACTGCTTGTGCGTTTCGGCCAAATTATTGAAACTTTGGGATGCATATCCATATTTCTAATATCACCCAAAAGCATAGGCCGAAAAGGATGTGGTTTGATGCGCTTTTCTAACCTGTCGCTGGGCGCGAAATTGACACTTGTCAGTGCGCTTGCCATTGCCGCCTGCCTGATTGTTGGTATTTTTCTTCAAACGCTTGAAACCAGCAACACCACCGAAGAACTCACCGTTGGTGAAGCCAGATCGGTTGCGCTTTACCACGCCGAACAGGCCGGTCACGTTCTGAATGGCGGGATGTCGGTGGCGCAAAACCTTGCCGGAACGTTTCGTGCCATTCGCGAACAGGGTGGCACCGACCGCGCGGCCTATAACGAAATACTCAACCGTACCCTGACCGATAATCCGTCCCTTGCCGGGGCATGGTCGGGGTTTGAGCCCAACGCGCTTGACGGCAAGGATGCCGATTACAAGGGCGAAGGCGAACCGTTTGGCGACGGGACGGGTCAATATGTGACCTATTACTATAACTTCGGGGAAGGCATTACGCCCTATCACCTGACCGGTCTTGATAACCCCGAAGTAAACGAATACTACACCGCCCCCAAGGCCACCAATCTGCCCTATGTCACCGATGCCATCACCTATGACATTCAGGGACGCGACGTGGTTCTGACCTCATTCGTCTATCCGGTGCAGGATCAGGCCGGAAAGTTCCTTGGTGTTCTCGGTGCCGATCTTGAACTCAACGCCCTGTCGGAACGGTTTGCCGAACTGACCCCGTTTGGTACCGGCACGGTCAACCTTGTTTCGGCGCAAGGCACATGGGTTGCACATGAAAATGCAGATATTCGCGGCACCAAACTTGATCCGGCTGACGCGGTTCAGACCGCCATTCTTGATGCCATGAAATCGGGCGAACCGCGCCGGATTGATGACGCCACAACCATGCACATGATTGTGCCCGTCGAAATTGACGGATACCCGAACAAATGGGGCGTGGTTGTCAATGTGCCGCTGGCCACCGTTTTCGCCCCGGCCGATGACCTGCGCAACGCGACCTTGATTGGCGGGATGGTCTTGTTGGTGATTGTGATTGGTGTCATTCTGTTCTTAACCAAAGGCCTTGTCGCCCGTCCGATGACCCGTGTGGCGGGTGTTATTGACCATCTGCAACAGGGTGATTTTTCCGTCCAGATCCCTTATCTGGATCGGTCCGATGAAATCGGTGCAATTGCCAAGGCACTTGAATCGTTCAAGGAAGCATCCGCAGGCATGCAAAAAGCCGAACGGGAAAAGCTTGCCGCCGAAAAACGCGCAAGTGATGAGCGCAACCGGACCCGCCATCAGATGGCTGACGAGTTTGAAAAATCTGTCGGCGGTATTGTTGTCAATGTGTCTGACAGTGCCGAAAACATGGAACAGGTCTCGCGCCGGATGCGCACGGCGGCCGATCAAAGTTCCGAACAGGCCGTTGTCGTTGCCGCTGCCGCCGATGAGGCCAGTGCAAACGTTCAAACCGTCGCATCGGCCACCGAAGAACTGTCTGCCTCCATTCAGGAAATCAGCTCCCAGGTGGCAAAATCATCAGACATCACCAGTACCGCCGTGACCGAGGCATCCAATGCCAACACCATGGTCACCGGCCTTGCCGAGGCGGCCGACCGCATTGGCGAAGTCGTCAGCCTGATCAGTGATATCGCCGCCCAAACCAACCTTTTGGCCCTGAACGCCACGATTGAGGCCGCCCGTGCCGGTGAAGCAGGCAAAGGCTTTGCCGTGGTCGCACAAGAAGTCAAAAACCTTGCCAATCAGACGGCCAAGGCCACCGATGAAATCGCCCAGCAAATCGGCTCGATCCAGTCAGAAACCCACAATACTGTCGGGGCAATTGGCCGGGTCACCGAAACGATTTCAAGCATCAATGAAATTGCCACCGCCATTGCATCGGCCGTTGAACAACAAGGGGCGGCCACGGCGGAAATTTCGGGTAACATTCAACAGGCAGCAGCCGGGACAAACGAAGTCTCCTCCTCCATCGGGATCGTGCGCAATACATCGCGCGAAACCGGGGATGCCGCATCAAATGTGCAGGCCGGGGCAACCCAACTGGCACAAGAAGCCCGCAACCTTGACGAACAGGTCAGAAACTTCCTTGATCGCCTGCGCAATATCTAGGATCAGGACCATGGATTTCATCAGGGCGGCACCATGTGACGGTGCCGCCTTTTTCATTTTGTTGATCCCTGAACCATTCGGTGGTTGAATTGCCGCAACCATTTAGGCCCATTCAAATAAGGACACCGCATCATGTTGCCGCTTCCCGTGACGATCTGCCTGACCGCACTTTTTGCACTGATGCTGACGGCGTTAAGCCTGAATGTTTCCCTGCGCCGCCGCGAACTTCGCGTTGCCCTTGGCGATGGCGATGATCTGGTGTTGCGCCGCCGTATCCGCGCACACGGCAATTTTATTGAAAATGCCCCGATGTGCATCCTGCTTGTTCTGGCGCTTGAGGCGGTGCTTGCAACCTCAACCACCATCTGGCTGGTGGCCGCCATTCTGTTTATCGCCCGCGCCCTTCATGCCATTGGCACCCTTGCGCGGTCCAACAAAAGCCTGATCGCACCGGCGGTTTTGATGCAGCATTTGACCTTTATTGTGGTCGGTGTCTGGTTGCTGGTGCAAACGCTGAGCAACCAGATGGGCAGCATGTAACGTCAGCACGGAAAGAATGGCTATGGTGATGCCCCCTGATTTCGCCACCACCGATGTGGCGGCGAAATTTGCCACATATCCCGACAAACCGCGTCAGATGCTTCTGACCATCCGGCGCTGGATCTTTGAAATCGCCGGGGACGAGGCAAGTGTCAACACGCTGGACGAAAGCCTGAAATGGGGTGAACCGGCATGGCGACCAAAATCTGGATCGGGCATCACCATCCGCGCCGACTGGAAGGAAAAGTCACCAAATCAGGTGATGGTGTTCTTTGATTGCAAAACCGATTTGATTGACCGCACGCGCAGTCTTTTATCGGCCGATCTGACTTGCGAGGGCAACCGGGCGATCATCCTGCCGATTGATACGCCCCTGCCCGAAGCAGCCCTTAAAACCGCCCTTGGCTGGGCACTGACCTATCACCACGACCGTAAGGCAAAGGTGCATTAGGTCCGTTACAGCTTCTTCGCACCACGTTCAAGCTGCGTGCGAAGCTCCTGCAAGTCACGGTTCAACCGTTTGGCGGTTTCAATGTCCAGTCCGGTCGCATCAAGAATGCAGGCTGGGATTTCCTCGGCCTTTTCTCGCAATGCCTTTCCTTCAACGCTTAGGCGTACGCGCACCGAACGTTCGTCTTCCGGATCACGCTTGCGCACGACAAGGCCATTTGCCTCAAGCCGTTTAAGCAAAGGGGTCAGCGTGCTGGACTCAAGAAACATCTTTTGCCCGATGCTGCGCACCGATTGATCGTCTTCCTGCCACAGGCTGACCATCACCAGATATTGCGGATAGGTCAGGCCAAGCTGATCAAGCAGCGGTTTATAGATGCGGTTAAAGGCATGGCTGGCCGCATATACCGAAAAGCACAAAAACTTTTCAAGATCCAGAAAGTCTTCTTTTGACGCGTCATCCATTG
Organism: Thalassospira sp. Z349TD_5; assembly: GCF_056173045.1. Lineage (NCBI taxonomy): Bacteria > Pseudomonadati > Pseudomonadota > Alphaproteobacteria > Rhodospirillales > Thalassospiraceae > Thalassospira > Thalassospira sp. Z349TD_5. The sequence continues at coordinate 1,166,877 of NZ_CM149654.1, read as the reverse complement.
GCTTCATCCCGTTTTTGAAATATCCGGCCGATCTGATCTTGGGAATTCCGGACTGTACGGCCCTTTAAAAGCACCCTGACAGTCCCGCACCAGCAATCATCATGCGACTCAAAGCCGATTAATTTAAATCGCACACGATTAAATTACAAACGATTTATTCACATAGCTGACATTCCCATATTTATATCGTACGCGATTAAATCGTATGCGATAAACTAATCACCAAAACGAAACACCGGCCGGTTAAGACGGCCCCTTAAAAGGATCGAAATCATGAGCCCGCTGAAAACCAAAGTTGCTTCTGCTGCGATTGCCTTAACCACTGCACTGTCTGCCACCACCGCACTGGCCGACCCGGTTCTTGAACCCACCACCCAGAAATTCATTGATGCCCTGTCGGCATCTGGTGGCCCGGCGATCTATACCCTGACACCAAATCAAGCCCGTGGCGTTCTGTCGGGTGCCCAGTCTGGCGAGATTGCCAAACCGGCCGTTGACATCACCGACACCACCTTTGCCGTTGGCCCGACGGGTGCGACCAAGGTCCGGATCATCCGCCCACAGGGCAATACTGACCGACTGCCGGTGATTGTCTATTTCCACGGGGCTGGCTGGGTGATGGGCGATACTGGCACGCATGACCGACTGGTGCGTGAACTCTCTGTGCGCGCCAATGCCGCCCTTGTGTTTGTTGATTATGAACGCTCCCCCGAGGCGCGCTATCCGGTTGCCATCGAACAGGATTACGCGGTGACCAAATATGTCGCCGAACACAGTGAGCAGCTTAATGTTGACCCGACCCGTCTGGCGATTGCCGGCGACAGTGTTGGCGGCAATATGACCGCCGTGGTGTCCTTGCTGGCACAGGAACGCGGCGGGCCGGACATCACCGCACAGGTTCTGTTTTACCCGGTCACTGACGCCGATTTTGACAATGGGTCTTATACCAGCTTTGCCAATGGCCCGTGGTTGACCAAACCGGCGATGGACTGGTTCTGGAACCAGTATCTGCCCGAAGGCGCTGATCGCACGGATCCAAAAATCACCCCGATCCATGCTACCGCCGACCAACTGTCGGGTCAGGCACCAGCACTCGTGATCACGGCTGAAAATGATGTTCTGCGTGACGAAGGCGAAGCCTATGCCCGGAAACTGTCACAGGCTGGCGTTGATGTGACCGTGACCCGCTATAACGGTACGATCCACGACTTTGTCATGCTCAATGTTCTGGCTGATACACCTGCGGCCAAAGGCGCAATTGCGCAGGCCGGACAGTATCTGCACACCGCCCTTCACGGGAAGTGATCACGAAAGTTTCACATTATTTCAGGCGGGTGCAGTTGCGCCCGCCGCCGCCCGGCGACATATCATCTGGGAACGAACCTAGACAGCCGGGCGCTCACCACCACCGAACCACTGTTCAAACAAAGGATGAAAACCATGTCTGTTGAAGTCAAATATACCGCGCATGCTTCTGCCACCGGTGGCCGTGATGGCCGTGCGAAAACCGATGATGGCAGTCTCGATGTCAAACTGACCACGCCAAAGGAACTTGGCGGTGCTGGCGGTGAGGGCAACAACCCTGAACAGCTTTTCGCCATGGGCTATTCCGCCTGCTTTATCGGCGCGATGAAAGCAGCCTCCGGCCAGACCAAGATCAAGGTCCCGAATGACGTATCAGTCAATGCAGAAGTTGGCATTGGCCCACGTTCCGCTGGTGGATTTGGCCTTGCGGTAACGCTGAAGGTCTCGCTTCCGGGTCTTGATAAGGCCGATGCAGAAAAACTGGTCGAAACCGCCCACACCATTTGCCCTTACTCCAATGCAACCCGCGGCAATGTTGATGTAACAACCACCATCGCCTAACCTTAAAGTTCCCCCCTGCTGGTCGGCATCCCCCCCAAATCGCCGACCGGCAATTACAGGCCCGGTGTTCCCCTGCACCGGGCCTTTCTTTTGTCGGTTGGCAAATAACAGTTGCCCGATCGGCGATGTCCTTCGATGATCGGCCCCATCAAAAAATACTGTTCAGAATCAGGAAACCCGTATGTCAAACCAGCTTACCCTCGTCGTCTTTTCACGCGCAAAACCGGGCATGGAAGAAGAACTTGGCAAACGCCTTTTGGCCCTTGTCGAACCATCGCGCGCCGAAGAAGGCTGCATCAGTTATGACATGCACCAGTCCAAGGACGATCCTGCGGTCTGGATGGCCTATGAAAACTGGCGGTCCGAAGAAGATCTCGCCCTTCACTTCGAACAACCTTACCTGCGCGCCTTTGCCGACAGCAAAGATGAAATCCTTGCCGAACCGCTTGATGTGCGTAAATTTTCGCTGAAATCATAATTGGCGACATGCGCCGGGCCTTTGTTCGTCCGGCGTAGCGTTGTGACAGCCGCATTAGTGCAGAACAGTTTGCGCCACATCGACCACATTAAATCTATAGTTCTGAGGCGCGAAGTTTTGGGCGGTATGAATCATCGCGTTATTGTACTCATCCTGAGACAGACTGAATAACTTCACACGGTTATCATCTTCACCAAATCCCATGATAAGCCCGTTTCCACATACCGCGAGGTTCTCGGCAAATTGCAAGAACCTTGGATTATTATTATCGTAGATAAGGAAAGCATCTGACATCCGAACGAGCCGTTTGTCATTCTGGGCAATCTCATAGAAAAAGCTGAGATAGAAACATTGCGGATGGAAGATAACATTCCCACCAGCATAAGGGTTTGGCAGTAAATTACCGGCCCATGGCATTATGTGGCCTGGCTGAACGCCATATGCACTAACAACCAAATTCACCAACGAACTGCGTAAGAACTGCCTGTCAAAGCACAAGACAATACGATTTCGGTCATCTGCAGTTACCGCCCCGGCATCAACACCAACAAAGTCGGCAATGAGTTGATCACACATTTCGGGATGGTTTTGCAGTCCCCCCCGTACGGCTTGGGCAAATTGATCGTCGGCACGATATGCATCATAGGCTGCGGTCGCATTTGCGAAATTTCTTCCAAGAGTCTCCAACGCGATATGCGCCACCATCTGAGAAAGGAGCTCCGCATACGCCAGTATACGCCGATGAAAGATTTTGACGTGCCCGACACCTGCCAGACTGTTATTTGCGTTGTTACCAATCATTGGCCCGCTTGATGAAAACATCACGACGGAAAGATCACGCAACATCATTTCATTGATGTAGGTTTGGGTCCGCAGCACCCAATCCCCGGGATTTGGCTCACGCGCTATACAATAAATCCCACCGCGGCAAATCGCATAGCTTGAGAAAACCGTCAGTGGCGAACCGCCTTGCGACAAACCATAAACCGCACCAATGCCCCCGCCATCTTCGAAAAATCCATAGTTTTTCTCGAAATTGGTCGAACGATTGAGCCCGTAAAAGTATCCCTGCCCTAACGTGTAGGCGTTATTCGCAATATCAACATTGAGTTCGTTGATTTTCACAAACAAGCTGCGGTTGCCACCTTCATCCGGCACGATTGGTTGTTGGCGCTCCCCGCGGGTACGGAAGACGTTGACTTCCGGCGCGGGTGCAGCCCAAACAGTTGACGGCTGATAGCGGTGCGAATGTAAATAGTATTGTCCATTCGCATGAAAAATACGGGGATCCTCGAAACCGTCTGTGTCGTCCAGAATGACATCATGCAAAACGTTAATCGCATTCGCCGGATCGTTCTGATTATCCGTGATCCGGACATGGGCAATGCCAACACCGTCGAAATAGCGACCTGTACGGACAGCTGGCACCTGCCCCTCATGCACCGCATCACCAACTGGTGGCGCCCAACCAAAAGCCCATGGCGTTCCATCTTGTCCCGGCAACGTCGGGGCCGGGTTGGCGAATGGGTGATGAACCATCGCCCGATAGACCATGAGGTAATCATGATCATGGCCATTATCTGAAACATGCACCCAGCTGTTGTTAAACTTCACCACCAGATTACGGTTCACCCCATTAATGGTTGCCGGTAACCGGTCAGTAATATCGACATTCCACATCTTGGATCTCCTGATTGCGGTTACTGGTCACCCGATACGCTCAAGGCAGACGCACTGACAAGCTGTTGGTATGTCTGAACATCTTTGAATGTTGGCGTCCCCTTGAACACCTGCCCGCTCTTTGGTGGAGCCATCACGCTCTCTGCCGCGCCGGGTTTTGCTGTTTCAGATGGTTTGGTTGTATCTTTTTGTGGATCGGAAGACGTCTGCGCAGGCTTGTTTGCCGAACTCGGAGAACCCGATGACGTGGAGCTTGACGTACTTGTGGAGGTCGATGCACTTGATGTCTGAGGTGCGCCGATCAGCGCGATCATTGCCTCCAACGCGTTCAGATACTTCTGGAGTATCGCATTTTCAGATTGGAGAACCGATGGCTTAACAAGCCGTTTTGTGTTGAGTTGACCAAGGTTTGCCATTTCGATATTGGCGTCATTCAACTTGTGAATCTCTGGAATAATCTGCCCCGATGCCTGCTTTCTAAGCGCCTGATAACTCTCGGTGGTGCCCGAGGTTTCGTTGTTGAGAACGTCCTGCGAGAACGCCCTTAGCTGACTTGCCAAGGCCTTCAACGTTTGTGATCCGGAGTAATCCGGTCGTGCCTGTACGTCGGTGATCACCGACTTTGTAAGCTTGCCCACCTCGGCAATCGACCCGGTGATTTTTGCGCTGTCTGTCATGATATGCTGCCCGTTGTAACGTTGCATGGCATAGACGCGACCAGTCGGAACTTGTGACGGCAATTCCACTGGACCCACCATGAAATCCGGTCTATCGAACCTCATGATCACAACATTCACAGTGATGGTCGGGCTGTTTCTGTCGGCCTTCACCTCCGCCACCCTCCTGCCCGGCACATCCGAGGCGGCCTTGGCCGCATTGGTGGCATCGGGCGATCATGCTGTGTGGGGGTTGGTGGCGGTTGCAACAGCGGGGAATGTTTTGGGATCAACGGTGAATTGGGCACTCGGCCTTTATGTTGATCGTTTCAAAACCCGCCGCTGGTTTCCGATCACTCCCGATGCGCTGGATCGGGCATCACACTGGTTTGGCAAATACGGGCTTTGGTCATTGCTTTTGGCATGGTTGCCGGTCATTGGCGATCCGTTGACCCTGCTTGCCGGTGTCATGCGTGTGCGCTTTGTACCGTTTCTGATCCTTGTCACCATTGGCAAGGCGGCGCGCTATACTCTGATTGCCGGGGGCGCGACATGGATCGCATCCATTATTTCAAACTGATCAAAAAAATGAAAATAATCGAAAATAAAATTAAGTATTTTTTCTTTTAGTGTAAATAATTTAATGTCAACGACATTGATAATTTGAATATAAAAATATAATTCATTCGCTATTATTTTAAAATAATGTTTCCCTTATATTTCATATCGTGACGTAAAATACTTTATCATCGTTTGAAGTAAGGAATTTTTATTATGCCAGTTACAATCCCCGCATGGGTCAAACCCGGAATATGGGGCGGCATTATCGGTGCAGCCCTGATCACGATTGTCGGCTTTAGCACCGATACAGTCGTATCGGGCAGCACAGCACAAGAGATGGCAGACGACAGCGGCAAACAATCGGCAATCGCAGCCATGGCCCCGATTTGCGTTGCCCAGTTCAAAATGCTCACACCTAACAATCAAACCGAACAGCTTGCCGCCTTAAAAGAGGAAAGCTCATATAAGCGGGATGATTTCGTCATCGCCAAAGGCTGGGCCACCATGCCCGGCAGCGATGCACCAACAGATGAAATTGCCGCCTCGTGCGCAAGCCTGTTGATGGAACTGAGTTAGAACCAATATACGACCGACCTACCAACGAACCTGAACGGGTTCAGACCACTGACGGCCAAAAACTAACGCAACCGAACCCATCGTTCCGTTGCGTTTTTTTTTGACCTGGGGCCTGAATATCTGAATGAAAACAGCAAAAGAGCAATTTCGTTCAATAAACCCGGCACCCGATGCGCCATTCTGACGGCAAAGAATACCACCAAGCCGATCAGAGGAAACGCCCCATGTTTGCCGCCACCAGCACAATCCCCATAAGCCTGTATCTGTCCATGGCGGCCTTCGCCCTTGCCGCCTCCATCACCCCCGGCCCGGTCAATATCATTGCTCTAAGCTCCGGGGTGCAGTTTGGTTTCCGTGCGTCACTGCATCTGGTGTTTGGTGCCACGGCGGGGTTTTGCCTGTTGCTGCTTCTGATCGGGCTGGGCCTGCATGAATTGCTGACCACCTTTCCGCAAATGACCACGATCATTCAATGGGCCGGGGTGGCGTTTTTGCTGTTCATGGCGTGGAAGCTGTTTGTCAGCAGCGGCGAACTTGGTAAACGCGATGCCGGGTCCGGCCCCTCGGCCATCACCGGGGCGCTGATGCAATGGGTTAATCCCAAGGCTTGGCTGGCCTCCATTGCGGGGATGGGCGCTTATGCCGCGTCCGGTGCGCCGACCCTGATCTGGGAATTTACCGCGATTTATTTTGTCGTGTGCTTCGCCTCGGTCGCCTGCTGGGCCTATGCCGGGGCGTTTCTGGGCCGTTTTCTGGGCGAGCCATCGCGCATTCGCCTATTTAACCGGGTGATGGCGGGATTACTGGCGGCCAGTGCAGTGTATTTGATTTTGGGGTAAGCCGTACGGCTGGCAGCACGGGTTATGCCTCAAAAAGATTCCCGCCGTCGCGGGAATGACGGGAACTTGAAACGTCCCTCAAATTTGTCATGCCCGCGAAGGCGGGCATCCATGTACTTTATGTCGGGAAAATCAGGCGGCCATTTCCTGCGCACGTGCATATTGGCGCGGGGTCGCCGCCATCAGGCGTTTAAACATCCGTTGAAAATGGGCCTGATCGGCAAAGCCGGTTTCAAGGGCAACATCGGCGATCTTTTGCCCACGCCGTAACGCATGGCGGGCCCGTTGAACGCGGCAATTGATCAAATAGGCATAGGGCGTCATGCCAAATGTCTTTTTGAACACCCGCACCAAATAAGACCGTGAATAGCCAACCGCCCCACAAATATCATCCAGACTGACATTTTCATGGCATCGGCTGCGGATATAATCACAAACCTCGGCCATCTTGCGCCCGGTATGCAGGCTGACCTGCCGGTCCAGAACGCCCGTACCGTCAAGCTGCACATGCAAATCACCAAAGAACGACACCAGTGCCGTTTCCTTGCCCAGCACATCTGTATCGCGATCACTTAACGTATCGGCAAGCCCCAGCAACCCGGCATAAAGACGCGGATCGTGGCTGAGCGTATCGGAAAACATCGCAAACTTTCCCGCCGCATCGGCATCAATTTCAATCTGGAGATCCAAAAGCCAGTCCGGGTCGACAAACAACATGTCATAACACCAGTCCGCCCCCGGCACCGGGTTGCAGCCATGCACATCTTCGGGGTTCAGGATCACCACCGATCCGGCCTGCGTTTCATGGATTTTACCCCGGTTCCAATAGGTGCTGTAGCCACCCTTTACCGTACCAATCGAAAACGTATCGTGGCTGTGGCGCTCATAACATACCGCCCGCCCATCCGCGACACGGCGCAGTTCAACGAACGGCAAAGCGTTGTCGCGCCAGAAGTGTTGATTGCGGGTATTGGGCGGTGCCATATTCTAATTAACTTTGCTTGCTAACGAGAGCCCTAGCATTCCAAAAGCAAACCCAAGAATGCTTAACGCTATCTCCGCTAAGTCACCTTGCCCCCACAGTCCTAAAGCCGCAATCGCGAAAATTAAAGAAATCAGAACAGCAGCGGGGCCCTTAGCATGCAGATTAATTGCTATATTTTTGAACCAGTCCATATTCTCCCCCGTTCACGAAATATTCTTGCGGTATAAATTCAAACATAGGTCAATTTCCCCTGTGGCGCCACTGCGTCTGTCTGCTTATAGTGCCTCAAATGTTCGATGATCGTTCCGACGAAAACACACCCCGTTTCAATCCGCCCAACGCGCCGGTCATGGTCGTTGGATTGCGCCATGCTGTGTTTTTATCCCCCGATGGCGAGATTGAAGAACTCCCCCATGGCGCGGCGGCCAAACGGGCGCGGTCAACCCGCCCGATTTTGGTGCATACGCCTGCCTGCGCGCGGCGTTTGAAAACCGATCCGTTTCCGGCCCATGATTTGCTCGAACTGTTTGCCTTTGTCCGCCCGGCACAATTTTGTGTGCCGACCCCGCGTGGCATTGCGCTGGCCACCGGGCAAAAACCCTGTGACGATCTGATCGGACAGGCCGAAGCCCTGGCCGAGGCGATGAAACGCCTTTTGCAGGAACTTGCCACCCTTCATCGCAACAAACGCGCCCCCGCCCTTGCCATCGCATGGCCGATGGCGCGCGGACATTGGCCGTGGGGTGTGCCGGTTCTGGCCGCCTTGGGGGCCGATGGCGACGGGCCGCATCGCTATGCGGTCTATGAAGGATTGAAAGTCTGGAAGAAACTTGGTGAATGGGCCGAACATGCCCCGCCCCCGCCGCCGGCCAACAATCCGGTCGATCCCAAGGACGCGCGTAAACGCCTGAAAGAACTTCTGGGCGAGGGTGCCGAAGAACGCCCGCAACAGGCCGATTATGCGTCATCGGTTTGTTCGGCCTTTGGCCCGCGCCTTCATGATGGCGCGCCCAATATTGTTCTGGCCGAGGCCGGAACGGGGACGGGCAAAACGTTGGGGTACGTTGCGCCGGCATCGCTCTGGGCACAGAAAAACGACGGTGCAGTGTGGATTTCAACCTACACCCGAAACTTGCAGCGCCAGATTGATCAGGAACTAGACCGCCTTTATACCGATCCCAAGGACAAACGGCTTAAGGCCGTGGTCCGTAAAGGCCGGGAAAACTATTTCTGCCTTTTGAATTTCGAAGAAGCCCAAAGGCCACTTAATCAGCAACCCCATCAGGCAACGCCACTTGGCCTGATTGCGCGCTGGGCATTGCATACCCGTGATGGCGACATGGTCGGCGGGGATTTCCCGGCATGGCTGACCGAATTGATCGGCAACCGCTTTACCGGCGCGCTTGCCGATCAGCGCGGCGAATGTATTTACGCCGCCTGCCCGCATTATTCGCGCTGCTTTATCGAAAAAACCGTGCGCCGTGCGCGGTCCGCTGAAATCGTTGTCGCCAATCATGCGCTGGTGATGGTGCAGGCCGCCCTCGGTGGGCTGGATGATGCCTCCATGCCATCGCGCTATGTCTTTGACGAAGGCCATCATTTGTTTGATGCCGCTGATAAGGCCTTTTCCGCCCATCTGACCGGGCAGGAAGGCCAGGAACTGCGCCGCTGGCTTTTGGGGGCGGAGCAAAAAGGATCATCGCGCGCACGCGGTTTAAAACAACGGCTTGAAACCCTGATTGTTGATCGCGATGAGCTGCGCGATGCGGTCAATGCGGTGATTGTCGCCGCCCAATGTTTGCCCGAACAGGGGTGGCTGTCGCGCATTCATGATGGATCGGAACATGCCAAAGGCCCGGCTGAGGCCTTTTTGGCCCATGTCCGCGCACAGGTGCTGGCCCGTGCGGCGGATGGCGACCGTGGCTATTCAATTGAAACCGATTGCAAACCGGCCATTGACGGAGTTCTCGCCAGTGCCGCCGATCTGGACCGTGCACTTGCCGCCATGGAAAAACCGGCAAAATTGCTGATTAAAACCATCGCACATATGTTGGACGAAAAGGCCGATGAACTTGAATCGGCCGAACGTCAGCGCCTTGACGCCGCGATCCGGTCGCTCGAACGGCGCGCCATCATGCAGGTTGCTGCATGGCGCGAAATGCTGGCGTCCCTGGTCGAGGAAACGCCCAAAACCTTTGTCGAATGGTTTGCCATTGAACGCCAGTTTGGCCGCGATTTTGATGTTGGCATGCACCGCCATTATCTTGACCCAACCTTGCCCCTGACATCCGCCCTTGCCCCCACCGCACATGGCATGGTGGTGACATCGGCGACACTGCGCGATGGCACCGGCGATGAGGATTTCGACTGGCACGTGGCCGAGGACCGCACCGGGGCGTCACACATGCCCCTTCCGGCCATCCGGGCGGCAATGAAAAGCCCGTATAACTACCGCGAACAAACCCGCGTGTTCATTGTCAATGATCTGGGTCGTGATAACCCGGACCATATTGCCGCGGCGTATCGCGAACTGTTTTTGGCATCAGGCGGCGGCGCACTTGGCCTGTTTACCGCGATCACGCGCCTGCGCGCCATTTACGAACGCCTGACCGGGCCGATGGATGATGCCGGGTTGCAATTGCTGGCCCAGCATATTGACGGCATGGATGTATCCACCCTGATTGATATTTTCCGCGTCGAGCGCGATGCCTGCTTGCTCGGAACCGATGCGGTGCGCGACGGGGTCGATGTGCCCGGTGACAGCCTTCGCCTGATTGTCTTTGACCGCGTCCCATGGCCGCGCCCCGATATCTTGCACCGCGCACGCAAGGCGGCATTCCACGGGGCACGCTACGACGACATGCTGACCCGGCTTCGCATGAAACAGGCGTTTGGTCGTCTTGTGCGGCGCGCCGAAGATCGCGGCGTGTTTGTCCTGCTCGACAACCGCATGCCATCCCGTCTTTTGGGCGCATTCCCCGAGGATGTTGACGTTCAGCGGGTGGGTCTACGCGAGGCGATTGAGCAGACGCGGGCGTTTCTGACCAAAACACCCTCAGATGAAAAACCGTCTTAATCGCCCGACATTTCGCTAAATCCAACACACCATCCGGACCAAAAATCACGGTTTCTTTTGCCGGACCAAAAATCACGGTTTCTTTTGCCGGACCTTTTTGACCAACATCTCGACAAAGGCTGTCACCTTTGGCGGTCGAAACCGCATTGCCGGATAGACAACGTAAATGCCCCCCGAAGGCAAACGCCAATCGGGTAGAACATGCACAAGCTCACCAGACGCAAGTTCTTTCTCGACCAGAAAATCGGGTAAAACAGATACTCCACCCCCTTCACGCGCGACACACAGTGCCGCAGGAGTGGTATTCACACTTAATTTTGCCTTTACCTGCACAGATCGCGTGCCATTTTTATCGTGCGAAAAGTCCCATGCCAGCGGGTTTTTCAGGGCGGTATTGGCGATGTAGGGCAGGCTTTCAATATCTTCTGGCTGTGCGACATTGGGCAGTTCTGCCATGTCTGGTGCTGCGACCAAAAACTGTTCAAACGCGCCAACCCGCCGGGCAAGCAAACTCGAACTGTCAAGCCAGCCAACACGAATGGCCAGATCAATCTGATTGAGAACAGGGTCAACGCGACTGTCGGTCAAAACAAGGTCAATCTGGCATGATGGGTACTTGGCACAAAATGCCGCCGTCAAGGGCGCAATGACCGAGTGCCCGTAATCGTTCGGCGCCGTAATCCGCAACATACCGCGCGGTTCGGTATTGTTTTGCGCCAACTCACCATAAGCATCATCGACTTCACGCAAAATGCGCTGGCACCTTTCATGAAGCGATATCCCCGCCTCGGTCGGTTCGACCCGTCTTGTTGTGCGGACCAACAAACTTGCCCCGATTTCTTCTTCAAGCCGGGCCACCTGTTGGCTGACAACGGTTTTGGACACACCTAGACGATCTGACGCACGGGTGAATGAACCCGTATCAACAACGGCAGAAAAATACACCAGCCGATTAAGATTGAACTGCTTTCCCGCCTTTGTCACCAGACACCTTTGTAAGCTAAAACCATACAGTCTGTTTTATTAACCCATATTTTATCCCAATACAAAAGGGGATATTGTTCGCGAAACAGGAGTTTCACGATGCAGTTAACCTATCTTTATGATCCGCTATGTGGCTGGTGTTATGGTGCACAGCCCGCAATGACACGCCTGAATGAACTGTCTGATATCTCGGTTACGCTTATGCCAACCGGTCTTTTTGCCGGATCTGGCGCACGCAAGATGGATGAAAGTTTCGCATCCTTTGCGTGGCAAAATGATCAACGTATCGCCAAGTTAACCGGTCAGGTTTTCAGCACCGCATATCAAAATAACGTTCTGAAAACGCCGGGCGGATCGTTTGATTCAGGTCCTGCCGGACTTGCGCTCACTGCGGTCCAAATGACCGCGCCAAAACATACATTTACCGCACTCAAAGCGTTCCAGAACGCGCGGTATGTCGATGGGCTGGACAATACAAACAACGACATATTGATCAAAATTTTACGCGATTTTGATCTTGGCTCCGCGGCAGACCTGTTTGCGCATCCGACCAACGAACTACACGCGACCTATCAGGACACCATCCAACAGGCACAACGTCTTATGCAGCGTTTCGGATTAAACGGTGTGCCCTCGCTGCTGATCGAAACCGCAAGCGGACAAAAGCAGGTTGCCAGCAATTTATTGTATGGCGATGTCGATCACCTGTCTCAGGAACTCAAGGCACTTTGCGCCTAACGCCCTTCTCCTTCAAATGCGCCCTCTCAACGCACGACACCACAAGGACATCATCCATGCCAACCAGAAGAGAACTCCTCAAATCGACTTTCGCCGCCGCAACTTTTGCCGCCGTTGCACAGGTTCCGTTTGGGCGCGCAATCGCCGCAACCGGCAACGGCCTAAGCTGGCAACATTTTCCAGCCGGACCAAACGGCTTTTATCGCGCCCCGGTTCTGCTGACGGGTGCGACCGAAGCAGTGTTGATTGATGGCGGATTTTCCTATCCTGACGGGCTCGCCATTGTCGATGCCATCCGCAAAAGCGGCAAAAAACTGACCACCATCTATATCAGTCAGTCCGACCCCGATTACTACTTCAGCTTAAAACCGATCCACGAAGCCTTCCCTGATGCCAAAGTTATTGCCGCATCCGAAACGGTTGCGGCCATCAAAGGCAATGTTGCGAAAAAGCTCTCCGTTTGGGGGCCGAAACTTGGCGAAAATGGGCCTCAAACCATGGATGACATTGTGATGCCTGAGGTGTTTGATGGTGACACCCTTACGGTTGACGGTGAAACAATCGAAATTGTGTCTGTCAAAGGCATGGAAAACCGCCGTTATCTTTGGGTGCCATCGCTTGAGGCTGTATTTGGCGGTGTTTTGATTTTCTCGGGCGTTCACGTATGGACAGCCGACACGCCAACCACAGAAATCCGTCAAAAATGGATTGAAATCCTTGATCAACTTGCACGGCGCAACCCGAAAATTGTTGTCGCGGGCCATATGACCGCCGATAGCACAACCGACACCGCTGGTATTGCGCACACCAAGAACTACCTGGTCGCCTTCGACGAAGAACTGACGAAGGCATCAAATGCAGAAGAGCTCAAAGCGGCCATGGAAACACGCTTCCCCAACCTTGGGATGGGCGTTGCACTCGATATCGGATCAAAAGTAGCAACCGGCGAGATGACATGGGGATAAGACTCTAAGTCAGAACCTAATGCACCAAGGGAGACCATCACGGTCTCCCTTGTGTCATATCAGATATATGGTGTACGGCGCGAAACTGGAAATGCGTCATCCAACGTCACGTCAAACTTTGGAAACCTTACCCATCGCAAACGACACCATCAGGTAACTGAACCCCGATGACAGAAGGTTAATCCCCAAAAGCAACCCAATCGCCCAGGTGGCCGAACTTGGCAATTCGGCAAAGATCAAAACACCGGCCAAAATCGCCACCCCGCCCGAAAACAGCATCCATTTCCAACCGGGAAACTGGCTGAGCCGGGACGCCATCAGGACTTCAAGCAAGCCTTGCAAAATAAAGGCAATCGCCAGCAACACCGTTAACGTCACAATACCGCCAAGCGGGAAGAAGGCCAGCCACACACCGATCAAGCCGAAAATGATGCCCTGCACCACATCGACCCCGCGCCGGGTTGGGGTATCGGCATTCCATGCGCCGTAAAAATGGCCCATCGCGCCAATCAGGAACAACCAGCCAATCACGGTTTTAAAGGCAATTGTCGTGGCAAAAGGAAACGCCACCGCAAGAATGCCAAGAACCAGCAAAATGATCCCGACATTGCGCAACCGCTTGCGTCCTTTTTCCAGCAACCCCTTCATTTCTGGTGTGCCGTCATTTACCACCTGCGTCATGGCCCTGTCCTTTTGGTTGAATTTTACAAACATTTTCTGTGGGTATCAGACACCATAAACGCTGATACCACAATATGGTTCCACCGTGACCATTACGCGGGAGTTACCGGCGGCATGATGGGGGCGTTACTGTCGCTCCCCGACCAGATCCGCATGAATGTTGCGCACAAGCGCCAATCGCAAGGCATTGACGATTGCAATCACATCAATGCCTTCCTGAAGCACCGCCCCCATCACCGGGCTAATGTAGCCCATGGCGGCAAACCCCATGGCGACGATTGATAACACCATGCCACCAACCACACTTTGCAGTAAAATGCGGCGCATGGCGGTGCTGATGTGGAAAAGCTCATCCACGGTTTGAAGCGAGCTTTCCGGGATGACCGCCCCGGCGGCCTCCGCGGTAACCGCGCTATGCTTGCCAAAGGCAATGCCGACCGTTGCCACCGCCAGTGCCGGGGCATCATTGATCCCATCCCCCATAAAAAGGGTCGGTGCAGCAGCGGTTTCGCGGCGCACGATTTCGACCTTTTGTTCGGGCGTTTGCGATGCAAGGCTTTCATCAATGCCCAGCAGTTTGGAAAGATGACTGACCTCGCTTTCGCGATCCCCTGATAGCAGCATGATCTTTTTAAAATGGTGCACCGGCCCCAGATGCCCGACGAAATCACGGCCTTCAACACGCGGACTATCGCGAAACTGCAATGTCGCGCCATAGGCCCCATCAATCATGATCGCACATTCAAGCCCGCTGGCACTGGGCGGCAGGATATCGGCCAGTGCCGGATCGCTTTTGATCAGTTTTTTTCGGTGGGTTACGGCAATATCACGACCATCGACCACCCCGCTCAAACCCTGCCCGGGTTTTTCCGACACCATTCCGACATCGCCAAGTGCCAGATTGCGCGCCTTGGCTGCGGCCAAAACAGCCACCGCCAAGGGATGTTTTGAATATCGTTCAAGGCTGGCCGCCAGTCGCAACACGTCATTTTCCGAATGGCCGCTGGCGGGCAAAACCGCCACCAGCTCAGGACGGCCATAGGTCAATGTGCCGGTTTTATCAAAGATCGCTGTTGTGCAGGTTGGCAAACGTTCAAGTACCGTCGGATCACGGATGACAATGCCGCGCCGTGCCGCCATGGAAATAGCACTCATGATCGTGATCGGAATGGCAATCAGAAGCGGACAGGGCGTCGCCACCACCAGAACCGCCAGAAACCGCACAGAATCACCGCTCAGATACCAAGCCAAAGCCGCCACCAGCAGTGCGAAGGGCGCAAACCATATCCCGATCTGATCGCCGATCCGGCGTATTTTCGGGCGTTTTTGTTCCGCCTCGGCCATGACCTGCATGATTTGGGCGTAGCGGGAATCCTGTGCCCGGCGTTCGGCGCGAATGATCAGGACCGCATCCCCATTAATCGCACCGGAAAGAACGGATGCGCCGGGCGCCTTGGCCACGACATAGGGCTCACCTGTTAAATAGCTTTCATCCATGCTGCCATGACCATCGACCACCACCCCGTCAACCGGGGCGGTGTCATGCGGGAAAATCGCAATCAAGTCATCAATCGCAATATCATCAAGCCCGATATCGGTGATGTTTTCCCCGTCCTTGCGATGAGCCACCACCGGCATACGATCCGCCAGCGCATTAAGGGCAGAGGATGCCTTGCGCATGGCAAATGCCTCAAGCACCTGCCCGCCGCTCAGCATCAGGATAATCAGCGATGCGGTCAGATATTCACCAAGGGCAACGCCGGTGGCAAAGGCCAGGACAGCCAAAAAATCCGCCCCAAAATCACGCTGAAGCACCTTGCTGATAATTTCGACAACCAGTACCCCGCCGCCCAAAATCACAACAACAAACAAAGGTACATCAATCAGATCAAACCCCATCACGGGCTGCAAAGAAAATGCCATCAGAACAAAATGCAGCACCATGCCAACAACAGTCAGAACCAGCACAGCAATATTCAGACCTGCCGCAGACCATCTCGATTGACACTGTGGGGATTTCGCACCGGGCATATCGCATTCTCCGCTGATGACACCACAGAAAGCCTAGGGTCAAACACCTGTTTTCGCGAGATAAATCTAATCTGAACGGCATCAATTGCCGACATTTCCGGCACCATTGGCAACCCTGAAATCATCGCACAAAGATCAAGACCTTATGTTACATGCGGTTATGTCACTTTTAAGAATAATTATAAGAAAAGCACGCGGGTTGGCTTGGATGTCAGCCCGTCAAAGACTGATCAGATATCCGTATTTTACCGATGTCCCCCGCCCCTAGGTCACACGCACCTCGAGCTATGCACAAGAACCCGCCGCACGGATAAGCCATTGGGCAACCTCACGCACGGCCGGACGCTGTTCATAGGCGGGCTGCACTAAAAACGTCGCAAGCGGGCTTTGAACCGGGGCAAACGGCAAGGTCACAAGATCATGTTTGGCAATGGTGGCACGCGCAAACGGCAACCGGGTCAAGGCCACGCCAAGCCCGGCTTCTGCGGCTGACAGAACAACGCTGTAATCTTCAAACCGGCGGTCTGATGGTTTTTGCCGGAATTTAACCCCATGCGCGTCAAGCCAGTGCCGCCATCCGGTCGCGTCGCTGTCATGGAGCAAGGGCATGGTGGCGATCTGAGCCGCGTCCAGCCCCGATGGATCACGCCCATCGAGCATCGCCGGGGCGATCAACGGGATCAACTGATCAGAAAACAACACGGTTGATCGCGTGCCCTGCCACTGCCCCTTACCGCACCGGATGGCAAGATCGGTTTGACCGCCGGTGAAATCCGCCAGCCGTTCGGAAATTTCCAGTTCCAGCCGCACATCAAGGTGCCGTTCAATTTGCGGCACCAGTGCCAGCAACCAGATCCGGGCATAGGACGGCAGCAAACTGACCTTGATGACATCAGGCCCGCGCCGCTGACGCCATGGCTGCGCGCCTTGTGACAACAAATCAATCGCACATTGCGTATCGCGCAAAAACCTCTGCCCATCCGGGGTCGGGCGCACCCCGCGCCCATAGCGTTCAAACAGATCATAGCCCAGCCATTGTTCGACTTGCGACACATGCCGGCTGATCACGCTGTGTGTGACATTCATTTCGGTTGCTGCGGCCGAAAAGGATCCGCTGCGTGCCGCGGCAAGAACTGCCGGCAACAGGGCAAGGGGTGGAAGTGTCTGGTCATTGCTGTGCGCCATATGCACATCTGACCCCTTAGGCGTGCTCTATGTCAACATCATTCATCGCGTTATCACCATACTTAACAGCCCCACAACACGTTACATCAAAGGATATGCGATGTTTTCCCGATCCACGCTTGGCCTCACCGCCGCACTGGTTACGGTCCTGTCATGGGCCGCCTCCTTTCCCCTGATCGGAGTGGCACTTGGTCATTTTGATCCACTGCCACTCGCGGCTACGCGATTTGCCATTGCCGCCTGCCCGGCCGTCATCTGGCTTTTGATCATACGCCCGCCGCTTCCACGCGTGCGCGACTTGGCCCGCCTGTCACTTGGCGGTGCAATTGGCATCAGCATCTATAACTGGCTTCTCAATACCGGACAGCAAACCGTATCGCCCGGGGCCGCCAGCTTTATCATCAATACCCTGCCGATCTGGACCGCCCTTCTGGCAACCCTGTTCTTGCGGGAACGGTTTGGGTATCGCGCATGGATTGCCACGGCCATCAGCTTTTCGGGCGTCTTTTTGATCGCACAGGGTCAACCGGGCGAAATGCGCTTTGGCAATGGCAGTTCGCTGATCCTGTTGGCGTCGATACTGTCGGCAAGTTACTTTGTTCTCGTACGCGGTCTGATTTCGCGTTACGGGGCGGGCACCTGCACTTGCTGGACCCTGATTACTGGCGCCTTCTGGTTATCGCCGTGGTTACCAGACGGACTGGCACAGCTGGGTACCGCCCCCATACCGGTGATCTCTGCGATGGTGTTTCTTGGTTTGGTTTCGGCCTCCCTTGGTTACGCGACCTGGAGTTTCGCCATCGGCCATTTTGGTCCGGCACTTGCGGCCAACTTTCTCTATCTCGTGCCGCCACTTGCCATTGCGCTGGCATGGAGTTCTGAGTGCGATTACCCCCGATATTCTAACCATCGTCGGTGGTGGCGTTGCGATTGGCGGGGTGGTTATCTTCCGTTTCTGGACCAGCCAATCCCCCCGCAAGGCAACCGCGTAACACCAAAGCGCCGGGCATCGCCCGGCGTTTTCAAATCATTATAAAGAAATACTGATAACTGGTTCACACGACGAGGCTTTGACAGGGTGTCTTTCAGGGTTTATTGAAAGTTCGTATCTTTCCAATGTGGATAGAAGCCCGTGTCCGTTACCCGCAAACACATATCGGCTGCTCGACGCACGCTCTCCCTTTTCGTAGGGTGGCTGTTGCTGGTGAATGCCATGATGTTCGGGTTCATGCACGCGCCTGTCGCACTTGCGGCGGTTCCCACCGGCACGGAAAGTGCCCAGACATATGTTCCGCTGATCATCTGTACCGCAAACGGGATCAAAACAATCTCGGTCCCGGCAGACGTCGCTGACGACGGCAGCACATCCCCGCACAGCTCCAACAGCTATGAGGGGTTCCAATGTGCCAGTTGCGGCCTTGGCAATCATGCGGTTGGCTTGCCGGTTCACCCGGAACTGCCGCTGGTTCACCGCGTAAAACTGTCCAATCAGGTTACCGCCCTTCACATTACCGCACGGCTGCATGACTTCTGCCCGATTGCAGCATCGCCGCGCGCACCTCCCAAAGCCGTTTAATCCTGTTTTTGATCGTTGGTGGCCCTTAACGCCACCAGTCCATCGACACGAACGGTTTTTCGATCAGAAACAGCCATATCTGCCCGTCCATACGGGTACGGTCCCGGACATCGTGCCGGGTCCATAGACTGGTGTCGGTACGCGACCCCGCAATCGCCGCGTATCTCCATTTTGCCAATGGGGGGAAACCCATGAACAAAGCAGACGCCTTCATTCTTCTGGAAAAACTTGCCGAACCTTCTGCTCTTACCCTGCCCGCCGATGCCTGCATTGGCCATCACGCCGAAGACGGGACGTTCATTCACGTCATGGTCAGCGGCCTTGCCATGCGCTGCCAATACACCGAGGACGGCGAACGACAGGTGTGTCGCGTCTATCGACCCGGCGAGCTGATCGGGCTTGAAATGCTATCGGTGACCGATCCGTCGCTTGTGATCGAAACCATTGCCCCGTCCGTGATCAAACGCATTTCGATCACGCGGCTGCGCATGGCCCAGAAAAATGATCCACGTACGCAGGCCGCGATCATGTCGCTTCTGGCAAGCGAGGTCATGGACGGTCAGCAGCTTAAAATAAGCTTTGGCACCGGATCGGCCATGCGCCGGATTTGCCGGTTCCTGTTATGGGCGGCCAACAAGGATGAAGTCACCCTGCCCAACCGCGAAAAGCTGGGCAGCATCATCGCCACGACGACCGAAACCGCCAGCCGGATGATTGCCGACTTAAAACGTCAGGGGGCCATCGCCAAAAGTCCGGTTCTGGCATCGATGGTCAACATCAACCGGGAGAAACTCACGGCACGCGCGGGTGAAATTCACGAACAATCCGCCGCGTAAAACCAAAAAAAGGCCCGTCATACACCATGGCGGGCCTGTTTTTTTATCTTGGCATCTGATGCCGTTAAGTAGAACTCAGTGCGGCTTTCCCGAAACATTGACCGGTAATTTGGTCGCACCGCTGATGTTGGCCTTAAGCAAGATTTCCATCTCGCCCGACGGAACCGGCTTGCTGAAATAGAACCCTTGCACCTCGTCAACACCCTCGGATGCGATGTGATCAAGCTGGGTTTCGGTTTCGATCCCTTCAACATTGACCGCCATGCCAAACGACCGGGCAAGGAACACCACCGCACGGACAATCGCTGCATTACCGTCCGAACTGTCGATATCAATGATGAACGACCGGTCGATCTTGATTTTATCGACCGGGAACCGTTTAAGATACGCCAGCGACGAATAGCCGGTACCAAAATCGTCAATCGCAATGCGAATGCCCTGATTGCGCAAAATGCCAAGCGTAATGGCCGCTTCGCGCGGGTTGTCCATCACCGCACCTTCGGTAACCTCGAACTGCAACTGATGGGGATCAAGGCCCGAACGCGCCAACACATCGCCAACACTTTCAATCAGGTCCTCGTGCCGGGCAAGCTCAAGCGGGGATAAATTGACCGATATGGTCAATTCGCCATAACCGTCATCGCGCCATGCCCGGGTTTGCGCGCAGGCCCGGTTCAACACCCATTTGCCGATATCGGCAATAATGCCCATGCGTTCGGCAACCGGAATAAATTCGACCGGGCTGACCAGACCGCGTGACGGGCTAAACCAGCGCACCAATGCTTCCATCCCGATGATCCGATGCCCGCCCATATCAATGATCGGCTGATAAAACAGTTCAAGCTCGTCATTTTCAATCGCATGGCCAAGGTCACGTTCGATGGCCTTGCGTTCCTGTACCTCGACCTGAAGCCTTGGCTCAAAGAAATGATACCGGTTGCGGCCTTCGGCCTTGGAACAATAAAGGGCAAGGTCGGCATTGCGCAGCAGGTCTTTTTCATCGCGCCCATCCTGCGGATACATGCAAATCCCGACCGAGGTCGATGCCTGTACTTCATTGCCCTCAAGCATGAAACGTTCCGACACACGCTCGATCAGGCGCTGCGCGACAAAGGTCACTTCTTCAGCCGTGCCAGGTTCATGGATTAGAACCGCAAATTCATCCCCGCCAAGGCGCGCGACAACATCCTCATTGCGCAGACACACCCGCATGCGTTCCCCCACCCCCTGTAAGAGTAGGTCGCCAATCGGGTGGCCAAGCGTATCATTGATGTCCTTGAAGTTATCAAGATCAAACATCATCAGAACGAAACTGCGGCGTTCGCGTTTGCTGCGCTCGACAGCCGTTGCAAGGCGTTCCTGAAACAGGGTCCGGTTCGGAAGCCCGGTCAATCCGTCATGATGGGCAAGGAATTGAATGCGGGCTTCGCTGCGTTTACGGTCGGTAACATCCGTGATCGATCCTTCAATCACGGTTGGCCGCCCCCGCTCATCGCGCACCAGCCGGGCATTTTCCTCGACCCAGATGATCCGGCCATCCGCACGGCGCAATTCGGTTTCAAAACCCTGAACCATACCGTCGCGCAACAACCGCCCGGTCAGACGCAGGCGGCTTACCGGGTTCAAATAATGCTGCTGCAATTCGTTTTCCTGGGTCAACAATTCATCGACTGTTTCATAGCCCAGAATGGAAACAAACGCCGGGTTGGCCGATAAAACCGGGCCAAGCGGCATACTTTGATAAAGACCCTCGGCGGAGTTTTCGAAAATACCGCGGAATTTTTCTTCGGCGTGGCGTAGGGCCCGTTCAACCGACAGCTTTTCGGTCACGTCCTGCCCGATGCAAATCACCCCGGCCACATCGCCGTCTTCGGCGAAATGCGCGCGCGCATTCCACTGCAACAGGCGTTCTTCACCGTCGCGCCGTTTGAACGAGAAAACCTCGTCCTTGATGATTTCACCTGATAACAGTCGGCGCACCGCCATGCGCACGCGCGCACGGTCTTCCTCCACCAGCAGGAAATCAAAAAAGTTCTGACCCGCAGCTTCCATCCAGGAATACCCAAAGGTCCATTCGCATTCCCGGTTGTATTCCAGAATGCGCCCTTCGGAATCAAGGAACATGATCACGCTGCCTGCGGTCTGCACCAACGCCCGGTAGCGTTCCTGACGGCGGCGCAGGTCATATTCGGCCTGCCGGTTTTTGGTAATGTCAGTAATGGTCACGCTATAGCCCAGCAACCCGCCGCCTTCGCCGCGAATTTCCGTGGCATTGAACCGCACCCAGATTTGGCTGCCATCTGCGCGGCGCATTTCGATATCGCGCGCATGTACGCCAATGCCCGACGCCAGATCGCGGCGCAATTGCACCCGGTCGCTGTCGTGGGCATAAAATGTTTCGGGGCGGCGTAAGTAGGCCTGAACGACGTCGCGCACCGTATCGAAATTAAACAGTGCTGCGGTTTCTTCGTTTACGCTGGTGACCGTCCCGTCGGCATCCAGATCAATGATGCCGTGAACAGCATGTTCAAGCGCACGGCGATAACTTTCTTCGCGCGTGCGTTCCTGCCCGAATAAAACAACATGATCGGCCCCAAGCAACGGCATGCATTGCCATTGGAAGAACCGTTGCCCGTAATGAACCGTACGCGAATTATCGGTACCAAACTGCGGCCCATCGTCCGCAACCAGCGCCTTTTGGTCTTTGGGATGAGCCAGCGAAAGCGGGGTTATGAAACCAACATCAAGGGCAAGCCTCTCGGCCGCCTTATTTGCACAGCGCAGGGCGCCATTACGCTCAAAGATCAAAACCGGCAACGGCGAAATAAGCGATCCGATGCCTGAGGAAATATCGGAATCTATTCCCAGAAAACGCACATATTCACGGCCACTGATCTGCAGCTTCCAGCCAAACAGAACAACGTCCTTGCCATCTTTCGTTTCCGTACGGCTGTAATAGCCGTCAGACATCTGGATTTCAGTGCTGAGGTCAGGAAGGATTTTCGACAGGCCATCAACGTCATCAAGCGCATGCCAGCCCTCTTGCTCGACCGCAGGACCAGTCTCGAAAGACCAGTCTGACCATGCCGAATTGACAAGCAGACGCCTACCGACAGGGTCATAGACACCTGATGGCATGCTCAAATGGCTGATCAATGCCGCGAGCGTACCGGCGGAATTGATTGCGTTGATGTCTCCCATACCTGATTTGATCGTCATTGTGGTTATTGCTGCGCGACCATAACTTCTACCCCATACCGTGCAAAGGCAAATTTTCCCAGAAAGTACAAGCGGTCACTATGTTTACGCTATTCTTTTGTAACCGCTTCATTTTTTATTTTACCGATCTTTACCCTTCTCCACCGCGTGGCGAAAGCCCCCATATGATCTGCACGTGAAGAATGAGGCGATTTCACTACGTAATCATTAAAATCGAGAAAGTTTAATCGGTTAACTGTTGCCCGAACACAATTATCGGCTTACCATTTTTCTGCCCTGAGGTTGTCACAGACATGTGCGACACCCGTCAAATGTCTTGACGGTCCCTGTCAAAAATATGGCTCGCACTGTGTTTCAGACACCCGCTTTGGAAAGGAGCAACCAACGTGATTTCGCATCATGATGCCTTGATCTACACAATGGTTATGGTTTCCGCATCGGACAACGATATTACCGATGCTGAACTTTCTGCGATGGGCCGTCGAGTCCGTTATCTTCCGATTTTCGCCGGGTTTGACAATGACGCGGTGACAAGTGTCGCACGCGACTGCGCAACATTGATGGGCGAGGAAGACGGGCTTGATCGTGCGCTTGAGATGATCCGCGATGCCCTGCCGCGCAAACTGCGCGAAACGGCATATGTTTTTGCCTGCGAAATTGTCCTGTCGGATGGTGAAATCAGTCAGGAAGAATTGCGCATACTCGAACTGCTGCGTCACAAACTTGATATTGATCGCCTTGCTGGTGCGGCAATTGAGCGGGCCATGGCCGCGCGCTATGTCCGACCCGGCGACTTTTAAGCACCCAAAAACAGCACTCCGTTCTTCAGAAAAACGTCCAGGGTCAGGACCATTGACTTGGCACCCCCAAAAAAAGCGCCGCCGGGAATTCCCCGCCATCGCAGCTTTATTTGGGACGATATTCGGGCTGGTAGACAATTGAATACAGCCGCCGCTGCCACAATGTGTTATGGCCTTGCCCACATTACCGACACATCCTTGCGTCATAAGATGCCAAGGTATTTGTGCGCGCATGTAATGTCGCACCTTTTTAAACGCAGTTTGTGTTTAACCACCGCCAATGAGGGACTGCTATCATGACCGCTCTTTCCGGGGAAAATATCGCGTTTATCGGACTTGGCTTGATGGGGCGCCCGATGGCGTTGAACCTTGAAAAGGCCGGCGCGGTTCTGACAGTCAACACCCGCAATCCCGAAACACTCAATGCGTTTGAGGATCTGGGCATTGCCACGTCGGGCACCCCGGCGGATGCTGCCGTGGATGCCGATATCGTCATCATCTGCGTTGCCGATACCAATGCCCTTGAAAACGTCCTTCTGGGCGAAGACGGCATTGTTGATGGCATGGAAGAAGGCACGATTGTCATCGATATGGGCACAACCGCGATTGACGCCACACGTCGTTTTGCCGAGGCCGTCGAAGACGCCGGTGGCAGCTGGATTGATGCCCCGGTATCGGGTGGTACGCATGGGGCGGAAACCGGAACCCTGTCGATCATGGTCGGTGCCGACGCCGAAGATTTCGACCGTGTGCGCCGCGTGTTCGATGTTCTGGGCGCACGGGTGACCCATGTCGGCGATGTTGGCGCAGGGCAAATTGCCAAGGCCGCCAACCAGATGATTGTCGGCATCACCATTGGCGCGGTTGCAGAAGCCTTTTCGATGGCCGACGAAGCCGGGGTCGATATTGCCAAAATGCGCAGTGCGCTGACCGGTGGCTTTGCCGATTTCGCCATCTTGCAAAAGCACGGCGAACGCATGATCGAACGCAATTTCGAACCAGGCGGCAAAGTCGTCACCCAGCGCAAAGACCTCTATCAGGCGCTTGAGTTTTCCGAAGGCGAACTTGGCCTTGAACTGCCGTTCTCACGTCTGGCACTTGAGCTCTATGACGAACTGATTGGCATGGGCGATGGCGATCTTGACCATTCCGCCCTGATCAAGGTGTATGAAGAAGGCTGATCCCCAAACCGTTCAAACCATTTCCGTTCTGACCTGTCCACAGTGCGGGCATCAGGAATGCGAAACCATGCCAACAAATGCCTGTCAGTATTTCTATGATTGCAAGGGATGCGGCGCTGTGCTGCGT
Source organism: Thalassospira sp. Z349TD_5 (assembly GCF_056173045.1). Classification (NCBI taxonomy): domain Bacteria; kingdom Pseudomonadati; phylum Pseudomonadota; class Alphaproteobacteria; order Rhodospirillales; family Thalassospiraceae; genus Thalassospira; species Thalassospira sp. Z349TD_5. The sequence continues at coordinate 1,141,837 of NZ_CM149654.1, read as the reverse complement.
CCCTTGGCAGGCGATTGTTGTGTGTTTTGCTCGTTTGGCTCCGTACCCTGCCCGCCTATACAGATTGATGGCAAGAATGCCGGTTGCTGTGGCGGTTAGAAACCAGGGTCAGGCCCCGGCCTTATGTTTCCCAACACGGTAAAGATGCAGCATATCCGATGACGACTTCATCGGCACCTCGCCAAAGGCCTGCCAGCCGGGAATGGCAAAGGCGCGTGAAATCACAATGCCGCCAGCGCGCATTTTTTGATCCAGCACATCGCCAACATCCCCCATCACGCGCGGATCAAGAAAACACACCACCACATCGCCCGGATCACGATCCATTTTGCGAAAATCCGTCCGGATCAACGTCAGGTTCGGCTTGGCTGCCAACACCGCCCGCATCCGGCTGATGGCATAAGGCACGGGCGAAAGCTCAATACCCGTCACCGCAATGTCGGGCCGATGGCGCGCAATATCGATCGCCAGATCCCCCCACCCCGACCCAAAATCAGTGACGGTCTGTGTGTCGGTCGGGATATAGGAAATGATTTCCGCGCGTGCTGCGGCCAGACTTGGCATCGGAACGGCGCGCAACCTGATGGCGTAAACCGCGATCAGGGCCAGAATAACGCCAGCAAAAACAAGCATGGATAAATCGGTCATAAAGCATGTTGCCTTTAATCTCGCGAAATATGTTAGGGTCCGGAATGCATACTCCTGCCACAGGGCAGCAGGTGCGACAAGGTCCCATTGAGCCACATTTCCAGAAGACACCAGCATGAGCCAGCCAGCATGAGCCACAAAGACGCGGAAAGCCGCATTACCGATCTTGAAACCAAGATGGCGCACATGGACACCATGATAAATGACCTGTCCGACATGATAAAATCCCAATGGGACCGCATCGATATTCTGGAGCGCCGCAATAGATTAATGTCAGATGACGTTAAACGGATGGGCGATTTCATGCGTACATCATCAGAAGACGACGTACCACCGCCGCATTATTGATCGCGTGCCATATGTCTAAAGGCCGTCGAAACCGCCTTTACCATGCTCTCTTTCACGTGCCGATATTGCTTTTGACATCATCCAGCGTGGAAGAATGAAGTGACCAATCCCTATCTTGATATTCCGGTATTTGACGATTTCGCCAAGGGTCTTGATCGCTCGGTTTATCATTCCCTTCCCGATGACTGGTGGATTGGCACATCCGATATTGTCGGCTCCACCAAGGCCATCGCGGAGGGCCGGTTCAAGGATGTAAACACCGTTGGTGCGTCGGTGATTTGCGCTGTCAGCAACGCCTTGGGTCATTCCGATTATCCGTTTATTTTTGGGGGCGACGGGGCCAATTTTGCCTGCCCGCCCGATAACATTGATGCGGTGCGCGCAGCTCTTGCCGCCACGGCAACCTGGGCGGCCGAAACCCTTGATTTTGATTTGCGCGTTGCACTGATCTCAATCGCTGCGATCCGTGCGACGGGTCGCGATGTCAGCGTTGCCCGCTATGCGGTGTCTCAACCCGTCGCCTATGCCATGTTCAATGGTCGGGGTCTGAAATGGGCAGAAGACCGTATGAAAGATGGAAAAAACGCGGTTCAACCAGCCCCGCCTGGGACACGCCCGGATCTTACCGGCTTGTCATGCCGTTGGTCGCCCATTACGGCTGAGGGATCAGATAAGATCGTCTCAATTATTGTCCAGCCAAAGGATGATCTGGCCAAGTTCGAAGCTGTGACCACCGGGCTGTTTAAAATCCTTGATGGTGGCCCACGTAACAGCAGCCCGGTTCCAGAAGATGGCCCCGATTTTGCCTTTCCACCGCCCGGCTTGCGCCTCGAAGCACTTGCCACGGCCCATAAGGAAGGCGGATATATCAAGGCTTGGCTCAAAGCACTTTATATTTCGCTGATTGCCCTGATCCTGATGAAGACCGGCTGGAAACTTGGTGATTTTGATCCGAAACGCTACCGCGATTATACCGGCTACAACACCGATTTTCGCAAATTTGGCGACGGACTTTGGATGACGGTCAATTGCAGCAAAGCATTGGCCGATGAAATTGACGCCTATCTGCAAACTGCTGAACAGCGCGGCGACATTCATTTTGGCACCCACCGTCAACGCACCGCCATCATGACCTGTATCGTGCCCTCCATCACCAACGATGCGCACTTCCATTTTCTCGATGGTGGCGAAGGCGGCTATACAGCGGCATCCACGGTCTATAAAGACAAGATCAAACGCGCCCAAGCCAACTAGAAGTCTCATGCGCGAAACACATCAATCTACAATTTCGATAGATTTCTTGCATGACATCGGCTTTTGCCAGACACTCCCCTGATCACTGACGGATCAGGAATGCGCCATGGATACCCGCGAACTTGAAGCCCTGATTGCCGTTGCCAACGCGCAATCCTTTCATGGCGCGGCCAGTCGGCTTGGCCTGACACAGCCCGCCGTCACCCGGCGTATACAGCGCCTTGAACAGCGCATCGGCACATCGCTGTTTGACCGCACGACCAAGCCATTGCAGCCAACATCGGCCGGTCATCGCGCCCTGACAGAGGCCCGCGACCTTTTGCGCCGCCTTGACGGCTTCAATGACACCATCGCAGGGGCCAAAAACCCGCAAGGACCGTTTCGTCTGGGGCTTAGCCACGGGGTCGCCCCCCTTATGGCCGCGTCCGAACTGCGTGAACTGCATCAAACCTTTCCCGACATGTCGCTGACCATCAAAAGTGGCTGGTCAAGTGAACTCCTGCCGCTGTTGCGCCGGGGTGAAATTGACGCGATGCTCTCGCTTGATGGGCCGAACGGCATTGTCGGGGGCATTCAAAGCCGCGATCTGCCAACAAGCTTGCAGCCCCAGACATTGCTTGATGATCAGATCGTTGCGATTGGCCCAAAATCGGCCCGCCACCATCCCACCACCATTGCCGAACTGGCCAAACACCCCATGGTCCTGATGCCCGAAGGCTGCACCTTCCGCGCCCTTGGCAATGCGTGGGCGCACAAGAACGATGTTGAATTCACCTCCGTGCTTGAAGTTTCCGCCCTTGAACTGCAGATCGAAATGGTCGCCGCCGGGGCCGGATACGGCATCATGGCGCGGCGTTTTTGCATGCACAGTCCGGCGCGTGACCGGGTGCGCATTCTTGATATTCCCGGCATGAGCTGGAAGATGGCAATCACCCTGATCCGGCGCGCCTCCAATGGTGATCTTTGCGATATTATCGACAAGGTTGGCGATATCGTGATCAAGGCCGGTGCGATATCAAACCCCGACCATGCACAATTATTATCAGCATCATAAGTCGAATGAATTGGACGCATACTGCGCCCGCCCTCAAAATAAAAACCAAATACGATAACGCCGCCAATAAACGCCCCTCGGAGGAACATCGATGCGCCCCACGCAAAATACCGGCGGCACTGCCGGAACGCCGCCCCATCGCCCCGACAGCCCAGATAATAGCCCCGCCCGCCAGACCATCCTGCGCGCCACCAAATGGTTCCCATGGCTGGTGTTGCTGTGTGGCTGTCTGGTTCTGTCGCTGAACCTTGGGGTGCGCCAGTCGCTGGGCCTGTTCATTCCCGACATGCTGACCGATACCGGCTGGACGGCGACGACCTTTGGTCTGGCCTTTGCCATTCAGAACCTGATGTGGGGGATTTCCGCCCCCATCGCAGGCGCGCTTGCTGATCGGTTTGGCACCACACGCACCCTGATTGCCGGGGCGTTTATTTATGCGCTTGGTCTGTATTTGATGGGCACATCCTCGTCGCCCGGCGAATTGCACATGACGGCGGGTGTTTTGATCGGTACTGGCGTCGGTGCAACCAGTTTCCCGGTGGTGCTTGCCGCCATCAGCCGCGTGTTTAGCCCAGCCAAGCGCAGTTTCGCCCTTGGTCTGGCATCGGCTGGCGGATCGGTCGGACAGTTTATCATGGCCCCGACGTCACAGGCGCTCAACAGCTCGATGGGCTATGTCACGACCCTGACCATTCTCGCCGCCATTTCGATGCTGATCATCCCGGCTGCCTTTGCCATGAACGGCAAGGCCGAAGCAGGCAGCCCGAACGCCACGCCTGACATGGGCCCACAAGGACTGATCGCCGCCTTTCACGAGGCCCGCAAACATCGCGGTTTTGTGCTGCTCAATGCCGGGTTCTTTGTCTGTGGTTTTCACATCGCGGTGATTGCCACCCATCTTCCGACCTTTACCGAGCTTTGCGGTCTGCCGCGTTCCGTTGCCGCCGAAGGACTGGCACTGATTGGCCTGTTTAACATTATCGGCACCCTGACGGCGGGCTGGGCGGGTGGAAAATGGCCGAAAAAATATGCCCTGTCATTTGTCTACGGCATGCGCGCATTGGTCATCGTTATCTTTATCTTTTCGCCAAAAACATCTGAAACCATCTTGCTGTTTTCTGCCTCCATGGGTGCGCTTTGGTTGTTGACCGTGCCGTTGACCAGCGGCCTGATCGCACAGGTCTTCGGGCCGCGCTATATGGCGACCCTGTTTGGCATTGTGATGCTGTCTCATCAGATCGGCGCGTTCTTTGGCGCATGGATGGGCGGCCTTGTCTTTGACCTGACCGGCAGCTTTGATGGTGTGTGGTGGGCATCCGTCGCCCTTGGCGTTTTTGCCGCCCTTGTTCACTTGCCAATTGATGACAAGGAATTGCGCAAGGCGGCAACCGCCTGACCACCCGCTGTCAGACATAATAGGTACTTAAACAAAAAAGCAGTGATCAGCTCCGTGTAAGGTAGCCTGATCACTGCTTTTTTCTGCCGATTTGCAGACAAATCACATGGTCATCTATTTTCAAGCATCTCTTGATCGGGCACTCTCGTTTCTGCTTTTCCTGTTCAAGCCGAAAGAGTTGAATAATGCCTGCCACCGCACCGCGTTCGCCTGCTTTGTCGCACTATCCTGATGTCAGTACACGTGCCAAGGCCAAAGAACTTTCTGCCCTTGATGTCCATTGCAAGAAGTTCATTTCCCTGTCGCCGTTTTGCATTCTTTCAACCGCGACACAGGACAGCGCCCCGGACCTCAGCCCGCGCGGCGGACTTCCGGGTTTTGCCATTGTCCAAGATGATCACACCCTCATCATCCCCGACCGTCCGGGCAACAACCGGCTCGATAATCTTGGAAATCTGGCTGATAACCCAAAAATCGCCCTGCTTTTCATGATCCCGGGGATCAATGAAACGCTACGTGTGCGCGGCACCGCCGACATCATCACCACCGCAGATATCTGTGATCAATTCTCAGAACGTGGCACAGCCCCCCGTTCTGTTCTCAAGGTTTCTGTCAGCTGTGCGTTCCTGCATTGCGCCAAGGCCTTTATGCGGTCCAATCTTTGGTCCGCCGATGCTGTGATTGACCGGGCAGAACTGCCGTCGATGGGACAAATGCTCAAAGATCAGATGCAGTCCGAAGGCCCCCATGAGTCCCAATCAGAAATGGAAGCCCGTTATCGAGACAGCCTGTAATCCAAGCTAACCCAAAAGCTATGATGCGCTGTCCATGCGGCCCCCGATTACATCTTTCGAAAGACGCTCAGTTGGGTTAAAACCCGCCCATGGACAAACCGATTTACATCACACCCGAAGGCCTTGACGCCCTGCGCAAGGAGCTTGACCACCTTTGGAAAAAGGAACGCCCCGAAGTCGTGGCCGTTGTCCATTGGGCCGCAGGCAATGGCGATCGGTCGGAAAATGGCGATTATATCTATGGCAAAAAGCGCCTGCGTGAAATCGACCGCCGGGTACGGTATCTGATCAAGCGGATCGAGGACGCGGTTGTTGTCCGCGCCGATGAACAGCCCGATCATACGCACATTTTCTTTGGCGCAACCGTGACCTATGTGAATGCCCGTGACGAAGAAAAAACCATCCGCATTGTCGGCGAGGACGAAGCTGACAGCCTCAATGGCTGCATCAGTTGGGTCTCCCCCGTCGCCCGCGCCCTGATGAAATCGGGCGTTGGCGATGTGGTCACGGTGCGCACGCCTTCTGGTGAGGATGAGCTCGAAGTGCTCGCGGTGCGTTACCTGTCTTCATCGGACGCAACATCTGGCGCAACATCTGGCGAAATTTGATTAACTCATTGATTTTCGGTATGTTTGATCCTCACTCAAGCAGGAGATCAGATACCGATGGTTCGCGAAAACCCGCTTTTGACACGCGCTTATGCCCTTGCCGGGGATCAAGATGAAATCCGTGCCGTCTATGCTGACTGGGCGGAAACCTATGAAAAAGACACCCTGATCGGCATGGGGTATGTCGCCCCCGCGATTGCGGCCCAAACACTTGCACACCAAGTTGATGCCAACGGGATCGTACTCGATGCGGGCTGCGGTACCGGGCTGGTGGGTCAGGAACTGGGATCGAAGTGCGATGCCACCATCGACGGCATTGATTTGAGCCCGGATATGCTCGATCAGGCCCGTCAAAAAGGCGTCTATCGCAACCTTGATGCTGCGGACCTCACCACACGACTAGATATTGCTGATGACCGCTATGACGGGGTGATCAGTGTTGGCGTCTTTACCAGCGGCCATGTCGGGCCAAGCGCGATCAATGAAATGATCCGCGTGGTTAAACCCGGCGCACCGGCCATCCTCACAGTCCATGAAAATGTCTGGGAAAAGGACGGCTATCAGGCCCATCTTGATCAGATGGAAAAAACCGGGCTGGTCAACGTCCGGAAGATCGTGGATGCCCCCTACCAGCAAAAAGAAGGCAACCGCTGCAAACTGTGCATCCTTCAGGCGGCCTGACCGTGGTACTTTCTCGGCACTACATCTTGCTTTTCACCCGCCGGGTCGGTTCCGCCTGCTGCGGGTCATCGGGCCAGTAATGTTTGGGGTAACGTCCCTTCATCTCGGCTTTGACCTGCGCATAGGACCCGTTCCAGAACCCGATCAAATCGCTTGTCACCTGAATGGGCCGTTGGGCCGGGGACAGCAAATGCAATGTCACCGCCACCTTGCCCCCACCGACCATCGGCGTTTCGGTGGCGCCAAACATTTCCTGCATCCGCACCGGAAGGGCCGGTGTATCCCCACTATAATCAATGCGGATGTTTGATCCGGTGGGGACCTGCCAATGGGTGGGGGCCAGACGATCAAGTTCTTGACGCTGTTGCCAGTCAATCCCCGACAGCAAGGCTTCGCTGATGTTAATCTGCTTAAGCTGCGCGCGTTTGGTGATGCCGGTCAAATAAGGGGCCAGCCACGTTTCAAGTGACGCCAGCAATCCTTCATCACTGACATCGGGCCAGATTTCCCCATCAACACGGTGCAAAAATACCAGCCGTTCGCGCAGGCCATCCGCCGCCTTGTCCCATGGCAGGCAATGCAGGCCAAGCCGCCGGATGCCTTCGATCATTGCGGTTGTGATCGCCTCCGGGTCGGCTGCGTCATGGGTGGCTTTTTCATCCAAAACCAGCGCCCCGATCCGGCGTTGCCAGCGCGCCTGTACGGCACTTGACTGACTATCCCAGAACACCTCTGTGCCTTCGGTAATCTGATCGGCAAAGTGTGTCTCAAGGGTCGCGCGTGATAGCGGTGCGGCAAGGTAAATCTTGGCCTCACGCGCCTGCCCATCCAGTTCCGCCACCGCGATATAGGGTTCTGCGGCCAACCCATCGCCATTGGGCAAAACACCGCCGCGCCCGCCCGACAGACGGTACCGCGCATCCTGTCCCTTACGCCGTTCGCCAATCCGGTCGGGATAGGCAAACGCCAACAACAACCCGACCTGGTCGGCCCGATCCACCGGGCTTTTATCCCCGGTCACACCGGCCTTGCGGCGGGCTTCTTTCAAGCGCCGTGCCAGTTGCTTGGCAGCTTCACCAATCATTTTCGGGGCTTGGCGGTTTAAAATCGCCTCCACCCGCAGGCGCAAATCCGCCCCGCGCCCGCGCATAAAATCGCGATCCGACAACAACGCCGCCAACGCACACGCCTGATCGGCCAAGCCGAGCATATCGCCGCGCAACATCATATGGGCCAAGCGCGGATGTACCGGCAGTCCGGCCATCGCCGTTCCCATGGCGGTAATGCGGTTGGCTTCATCCAGCGCCTCAAGCCTGCGCAAAACATCGCGCGCCTGATCAAGCTTTGCGCCATCAGGCACATCAAGCCACGGCAGGCTGTTCGGATCAGCAACGCCCCAGCGCGCCAGCTCAAGTGTGAGCGGTGCCAGATCGGCCACTGAAATTTCAGCATGGGTAAAGGCCGGGCGCGCGCGATGTTCGGCCTCCGCCCACAGGCGATAACACATGCCCGGCCCCAGCCGCCCGGCCCGGCCCCGGCGTTGCTCGGCACTGGCTTGCGATGATTTCACCGTCACCAGCCGCGTCATGCCCGATGCCGGATCAAATTGCGGCAAACGTTGCAGCCCGCTATCGATCACCACCCGGATACCATCAATGGTCAGCGACGTTTCGGCAATCGCGGTCGCCAAAACCACCTTGCGCATGCCATCCGGGGCCGGTTCAATCGCAATGTCCTGTGCCTGCGCATTCATCGCCCCATAAAGCGGTGCGACAATCACGTCCTTGCCCACCGATGGTTTAAGCGCCGCCTCAACCCGGGTGATTTCCCCCTGTCCGGGTAGAAACGCCAAAATTGATCCGGTTTCTTCGCGCAATGCTGTTCGAATGGCGGAACTCATTTCCGCGTCAATGCGGACATTGCCCCAGTTATCGACACGCGGTGCGATGTATGTGGTTTCCACCGGAAAGGCGCGGCCTTCGCTGGTGATCACCGGGCAATCATTCATAAGACGCGCAATCGGTTCCCCATCAAGGGTTGCCGACATCACAATAATGCGTAAATCATCGCGCAGCGCACCCTGGGTTTCGAGTGCTAGCGCCAGTCCAAGATCAGCATCAAGGGATCGTTCGTGAAATTCATCAAAGATGACGGCGCCAACACCCGATAATTCCGGGTCATCCTGGATCATCCGCACAAGGATGCCTTCGGTGACGACCTCGATCCTGGTTTTAGCACTCACCTTGCTGTCAAACCGCACGCGGTAGCCGACACGCTCCCCAACATTTTCGCCCAGCAAATGCGCCATGCGCCGGGCGGCGGCCCGTGCGGCCAACCGGCGCGGCTCCAACATAATGATCTTTTGATCGCCGCGCCATTTGGCATCAAGCAACGCCAAGGGCACTTTTGTCGTTTTGCCCGCCCCCGGTGGCGCTTGCAGCACCGCATTGGTGCCACCTTCCAGCACAGAACACAGCTCTGGCAGAACACTATCAATCGGAAGGACGGGAAAGGCGTTAGTCATCGGCGGCTTTCGGTTTTAAGGGCCTGTCGCGGTTATTTCGCAAATCACTCAGAAGGGCAAGTCCGGCAAGTATCGCGGTCGCTACGTTGCCTTGGCGGGCGGATGCGGGGTAGGTCGCGTCTGTAAAACAATCCCGCGTTCTCCCGCAATCCGTTGCAGGGTTTTAAGCCCGCGCGTCAGCCCGTAAAGCGCTTCCATCTCGCCGCTCGCCCGTTTTTGCGATGCTGCCGCGCGCGTCAAAGCAAACAACGTCCGAAACCCCTCTTCGGACAGCGCGCGCAGGGCGGCTTCCTTCGCGGCCCGGTCAGGATCGGGATGTTCAAACGATAACGGCATTTGCGGATCAAACGGCTCTGTCATAGCCATATGATCTATCACAATCGACAGCGCCCATGCCATCCAGCTTTGCGTCCAACGCATATAAACCCGCCGATCCGGTCCAAACCGGCCAATCCCGGCATAAAACAGCCCGCGCTTTTCCTCATACAAATGTTTCACGGCCCAATCGGCAATGCGACTTGCCCCCGCACAATCGCCAAACCGGCACAGGCTGGCCATGGCTTGCGCAACGCTGTGGGCATCGATATCGCCATCGCGCCCGGCAAAGCTACGCGGAATGCCGTCCGCATCAAAGCAGGCATCGCGGTAAAACGCCCAGCCGCACGCAATCGCGCCGTCCACCCCCGCCATGCCGCCCCGGCGCAACCGATCCAGCAGATCAAGCACATAAGCGGTGTGAAACCCGTCAACAAACTGGTGATGGCGCAAGGTACCATAAGCCCAACTGCCATCATCGCGTTGGGCATCCAGCACACGCAGAACCGCACGCTTGGTCTTGGCGTTCCCCGGTCGCACCCGGGATAGCGCAAACGCCGCCCACAGACTGGCATTGTGAATTTCAGCAGATGTGTTGGCGACATAGGCGAAATAGCCACCCCGCCAAAGCTGATCTTCGACAAACCCCGCCGCACGCCCCATCACTGGATCATCGCCAGTCACCCCCGCCGCGAAAAGTCCATCCATCACAAAGCTTGTGACAATCGCGTTGCTTTGGTTCTGTGCGGCGTAAAAGGCTCGCGCCTGCCACGCAAACGGGTAGCCCCAGCCGCCATCGGCGTTTTGCATGGCCATCAACCGCGCCTTAAAATCACCAAGCATCACGCCATCAGCAGCCCCGCCGAGCAAGGCCAGTGTTTTCGGATTGACCCTTTTCGGAATGCGGGCGGCGTTACGCAGGATATCCGGCCCGTGTTTGATCGCCTGCACCCAGAACAGCCGGGCCAGCCGAAACCGGTCCAACTGCGCGGCCTGAAACACCGGGCTTTCAAGCCCGTCAAACGGATCGACCCCGGCAAAGTCATTTTCTGCCATCTGGCGCAAAACCCGGTCGCGGATGCTGATCAGATGCGTTTTATCCATGCGCCCTATCCCGGTTCGATGCCATGCCCGCCGCCATCCCGACACAGATCAGGTAATGCCCGTAATTCAAGGCATTATCGGTTATCATAGTGATCGCTACAGAAATCAAAAGACATACCGACAGCCGCGACTTGCGCACCAGCCACACCATCGCCACCCATCCCGACAGCCAAAGCCCAGCGCCGATAATTCCGGTTTCAAACAGGATACGGAAATGATCGTTATGCAGCGCGCCAAAAGACGCAAAGGCATCAAAACCCGATAAAATCTGCTCAACCGCGCCCGCGCCAAACCCCAGCCATTTTTGCCCATCGGATGCCGCCAGCCAGATATCGGCAAATTGGCGCCAAAAGAACAGCCGCCCGCTGTCATGGGTCATCAACAGGCGTGGTAACGCCTGCCACGCAATCATGGCAAATCCGGCAAAAGCAATCGCCCCCACCAGCCATGTTTTCGCCCGTGACAACCGCAGCAGCCCCACCGCATTGACCATCATCGCCAACACCACAATCCGGGTTTGGCTCATCAGTACGGCAATCGCCGCACAGCCGCCAATCCAACGGCCCGCACGCCCCTCAGCGACCGAACACAGGGCAAACAGCCCCAAAAACAGGAACGGATGGTTAAGCCGCAAACCTTCGTGGGTCAGGTAAAACGCACTCGACAGCGGCAGATAAATCACCAATGCGGGCACCATAATGCGCAAACAGTCGCGCCCGATCACCAAGCCTGCGACCAAACCAACCGGCAACATCAAAAGATTGCCGATCAGACGCAGCTTTTCGATCATCACCCCGTTGCCAGACGCCACCAGCATGATCATGCCAACCAGAAGGAAAATCGCACCCAACCCAGCGGGTGATACTAAAATCCGCCGCCCAAACCCGGCCAGAACAACCGTCCAGAATCCCAGCAACAGCAGTTTGGCCGACATCCCGCCAGCCCCCAGCAGCCACAGGGAGACCACCATCACCGCAGTGCCAAGCACAACACACCAGACCGGAAAACCCGGATGGGGCATGGCGGTACAACGCCGCCTGCCGGAGCGAAAACCAACCGTCATGATCGTGCCCACTGAACACCCCGGTGATCAGCAAAAGCGACAGGATGGATTTTTTCCGATACGCTTAGGTCCTTGTTCCCAAACCATATTGACGCAGCACGGTGTTTCCAGTGGTCTTTCGGGTGGCGCAATTTTGTCTTTTGGCCCAAATCATTCTGGCCCCGCTGTTGCTGGGCGGGGCACGGCCATGGGCCATGGGAATTTTGTCGGTTCTGACCGGGATTGGCATCTTGGTATTGTGTGCGAAAATGCCGATCCATATTCCACGTTATCTGCGCGTCATCTGGTTGATGGCGGGGTTGCTGGCGGGCTGGATGATCATGCAATCCCTGCCGATCTGGCCCGTGCAAGCCGCCCCGTTTAACGCCGATCACATCGCCCTTTTCCCCATCGCATGGCACAGCACAGCGGCCGATATCCTGTGGTTTATCGCAACCCTGACGCTGGCATCCTTGCTTGCGCGCAAAGACCCCCAGAGCTTTATCAAACAGGTCTGCATCACAGTGACATGTGCCGCCGCCCTTCAGGTCGGGCTTGCCGCACTGGACCAGATCGCGGGATGGCAAACGACATTCTGGTTTACCAAAACCGCCCATATCGGCGACTGGACCGGCAGCTTTGCCAACCGCAATGCCTTTGCCACAGTGATGATCCTTGGCCTTCTTGCCAGTCTTTATTGCTTTGCCCGAACGCCCGGGTTCTCGGCGGCCAAACGCGTCGATCAAAAAGGCGGCTGGCTTGCCATCGCGGTAATTTGCGGCGTGGCCCTTTTGCAAAGCCATTCGCGCAGCGGGGTCGCCATCGCGCTTGTCAGCATGATTGTCTTTGGCTGGATTTACGTTTTGGCGTCCAATGTTGCCTTGACGCGATGGCGCATTGTTTCTGGTGTTTTGATCACGTCGGGATGGGTCGGGGCATGTGCCCTGCTTGTGATCTTTGCCTTCCCGGAAATCGGACCGCGCTTTGCCGATCTCTCCCGGCTCGATTTGATCCAGCGCGATGATGCGTGGGCAAGCGGGGTTCATGCCATCATGGCCCGTCCGATCACGGGTTATGGTCAGGGCAGTATCGCGCTTGTTCTGGGTCATTTCGCAACACCGGGGCTTAACGCCAACGCCAACTGGTTTAGCAGCCATAACATCTGGCTCGACGGGGCGATCACGCTTGGTCTGCCGATGATGACATGTTTGATTTTGGCCACCCTTTTTGCCGGTTTTAAAATCTGGCGCGGGTTGGGCACCCCACCGCAAAAGGCGCTGTTTGGGGCCATCACAACCATCTTTGTTCTAAGTGCATCGGTTGACTGGATCATCACCTTGCCCGCCCTTATTTTGCCCATCGGGCTTGTCTGGGCGGGCTGTTCTCAAGTTGGTGCAAGGCGCCATCGCGAAAGGCACGGACCATCTGATTTTGCGGCGCAATCTGGTACGCGCGATCAAGCTGTGCGGCTATAGTCCGAAGGTCTTTCGCCCCGATCCGGGCATCAAGTGCCATCAAGACCGGATCAAACGGAGCGTCTTTCATCTGTGCAGATACCTGTTTCACGATCCGCACGCGATCCCCGGAAAGCATGGCCCCGCGCAATGACGTGATATCGGCTTGCGCGCCAAAGCCGTTGGCGTTGCGAAACCCGCTTTGCAGGTTTTCAACCGATGCACCTGCCCCGATTTCCTGATGAACCCGCACCGCCCCCACCCCGACAAGCAATACCGCCAGACACAGCAAACAGCCGCGCGCCACCGACCATACACCCCCGTTTATCGTCATGACATACGCTCCGCCGGGGCGATTGAGGATGGCACAGCCCCATAGGCCGCCCGTGGGCGCGCGCCATTCATCACCACCCCGTTTGGTCGCACGCCAACTGCGCGCAACTGATTGATGGCATCGGCAATGTCGCGCCGTTTGCTATATCCGCATCGCACGGCAAACAGCCCGACATCGGCCTGCCTGAAGGCAACGATCGCATCGGCAACCGCAAGGATCGGCGGCGTATCAATGATGATATGATCATAGGTCTGACGCAGATTTGCGATTACATCGGGGAACCGTGTTTCAATCAAACGGGTGGCCATATTTCCCGGCACGGCAAAGGCCGCACCAAGTTGATCATAACGCCCACCTTGTCCGCTGATAATTGCATCCTCAAGCATGCAATCCCCCGATAACACAGCCGTCAGATCCCGCCCGCCATCCCCACCGGTTTCAAGCGGCCCCGGATCATGAAGATCGGCATTGATCAGCAACACCCGCGCCCCAAACCCGGCCAAAACGCTGGCAAGCGATCTTGCAATATGGCTTTTGCCTTCGCCGGTGACGGCCGATCCCATCGCAATGAGTTGTGCTGTTTTCGCGTGTTCGGCGGGTGTTGCTTTTTCCTGATGCAGTATCCGCATTAAAACCGCCAGATGCCCGATGGCTTCATGCCCGCCATCCGGGCTTTCCATATCGGGTATGCGGGCAAAAAGATGGATGCCAAGCGTGGTTTCGGCGTCAAAACCGTCATCAATGGTCTGATCGAAATAATGACGCAGCAAGGCAGCAATGACAGACCCGAACATCGCAATGAGCACCACCATCAGCATAAGATCGCGCTTATTGGGAAACTCGGCGGTTGTCGCAGCCGTCGCCGGACGCAGGATCTCAACATCCCCGCGAAACGCCACCAAATCACGCTGCAGGCTTTGCGATTTTTGCCCCAACTCCAGAACATCTGCACGGGCCATTTCCACCGCACGCAGCAAGGCCGCCTGTCCCTGCATCCTGTCATGGCGCTCTGTCATGCGGTCATGCCATTGATCGCGCTGTTGTGTGACAAGTTTTAACTTTCCTGATGCCCCCGCCACCTTAAGATCAAGTTGCTGTACAACCCGGTCCGCCGCACTGCGCGCAGCGGTAAACAGCTCGGAATGAAGTGTATCGAGTTCGCGGCTTTTGCTTTGCATGACCGGATGTTTTGGGCCGTAGCGTTGATCCAGTGTGACATATTCGGAGCGCAACTCATCAAACCGTGTCGCCAACTGGCTGACAATCGGATTGCCTGCCACGTCTGGCATCGCCAGAAGGTGGGACAGTTTTTGCAAATCCGCACCGTGATCACGTGCAACACGGGCGGCGATTAATTCATGCCCGATTTCTTCGGCCTGCTCATCCAGTGCATAGATGCGCGCCAGCATCATTTTGCTTTCTTGCTCATCAAGAACCCCGGCATCGCGTTGCCAGCTGGTCAGAGTTTCTTCGCGTTTGGCAAGTTCGGCCTGTACTGTTTGATATTGTGCCTCGACCTCCTGTGCCCGGTGGCGCAGATATTGTTTTTGCCGTCCTTCACGCCACCAGACATGGCTTTCAATAATTGTCTGTAAAACAGTCTGGCCAAGATCGGGGGATATGCTGTGATAACTGACCTCAAGCACCGCCGCATTACCAATACGGTTGGCCTCAAGCCCGGCGCGAAGCGTATCAATCATTGTGGTTTCGAAGGTTATGGATGGCGATTGCCCCGCGTTCCAGACATCATCACCGCGCAAAACCGCAAGGGCGGCTGATAAAACGTCCTGACTTTTCATTTCCGCAATAAGGGTTTCGATTTCCTGTGCCGTTACCTGTCCTGTTTGCGACGGTTGTGCTTGGATCGCACTTGGTTGTGGCACCTCAACCGCGCGGGTGAGGCCAACTTCGGCCACCGCCCTGTATTCTGGCTGCCATTGCCCCACCGCAATCAGCCCGCTCAAAAGGATCACGACAAACGCCAACAGCGTCACACCACGACGCTGCCACATGATCGCAATAAGATCGCCCAGCGACGGGTCAAATCGTGGGGCATATTGATTTGGGTTGTTGGGGGTTCCTGTCATCGCGGACTGGCATCCTCCGAGACGAAATCAAAGATATTTTCTTCGCGCTCCGCCGTCCCCCAGGATGACGTTTCCCCGGCAAAGCCACGATTGACCGGACGAATGAAATAAAGCGATGGCTGCGCGAATTTGAATCTATCGGGCGCGATGGTTTGGCGTGAAACCGGCTCAGTGCCGGGCTGGATGGTCATTCTTGGTCGGGAAACCATTTCACTGTCAAACAGGATCGTATTCCGGTTGCCAAACATCCGGCCACTCAAACCCGGACTGGTCGCATCCACCATTCTGGCAAACCGTTCCGGTTCGGGGTGGATGTCGAACAAATGCCCGATCACCCCGCCTATGACCGCTTCGATCAAAAAGCTGTTTGCGCCCGACATTTTAAGAACGGTTTCAAACACCACCAAAAGCGCCTTGATCGCCTCATCAACGGCATCCCAGTCCGGCGTTGCCAATGTTTTCCCAGTCGCCCCTTGCGTATCTGTATCCTGCCCGATCAGCATGCCCAGAATGTCATTGATCATGGCATCAAGATCATCGGTGGTGGTGATTTCTGATAATCGCCGCTCAATCCATGCCCGGGTGCCTAGTTGATTAAGCGCGGCGGGAATTTGGCTGGTTGATCCCGGCAAAGAGGCTGCAGATGCGGTCGGGTTTTGAACAATTCCGCTCATTGCCATGCCCATAACAGCCAATGCCATAACCATCACACTCGCCCATTTACGCAACCTGTCGGCATGATATCCAAGGACGGCTGGGACGATTAATTTGCCAAATCCCGCCAGCCCCCGCACATAGCGCGGCATCATCAGGCGCGGCTGGCACAAAATGCGCCACAAAAATTCCAACCCGCATTTCTGCCAAGGCACCGGCGCCCGGTGCACCTCGCCCGCCAGCACATCAAATGCCCCGCCAACCCCCATGGCAAACCGACATCCGGTTTTGGGCGCGATGCTATCGACAAACAATTCCTTGCGCGGTGAGGGCAAGGCGACAAAAAGCGCATCCGCACCGCTTTGCCTGATCATCGCCACCAGCTTGTCATCCTCGGGTTCATATCCGTGATGAGCCCCGGCAATCACAAGCCCAGGATACCAAATGGGAAGTTTTCTCTGCAGTGTGTCAACAACATCAGGCTTGGCACCAAGCAGGAAAACACGCACACCAGACTTCGCAAATCGCGGCAGCAACGCCGTCATAAGGTCAATCCCCGTGACACGCTGACCAACAGGAATTCCGATCAAACGCGCCGCCCAGACGATCCCCATACCATCCGGCGACAGGCAATCTGCGCTCTGCAATGCGTGGTAAAGTTCAGCATGTTTTTGGGCCTGTGGCAATTTCACCGCGTTCAGGCATTGATGGCGAAAACATCCATCTTGAGGCCGATTTTTCAACCTGTCACAGATATCGTCACACAGTGTTTCCTGTGCGCGCAGGTCAAGCTTAAGGCCAAAGAACGCCGACGTCGCCAATACCATTCACCACCCCTGTGAAACCCGGATGTGTTTTTATCGTTCTATCCGGACCGCGAACCTGTCCCAAATTCTGCGTTTAAATCATTGATATGGATAATAACTTATGATTGAGTTGTCAGCAACATCAGCATCTTGGGGTAAAGAGTTCGGTGAAGGTGACGCTGCTGACCAACCTTGTTCCCCCTTACCGTCGGGCGGCTTTTGGCCTTGTTGCGGAACATGCCAAATCGGTTGGCGGAACATCCCATGTTATCTGTACGGACCTCGACGAAACCCAACACATTTGGGCGCAACAAAGCGCCCCCTTTAGCTGCTGTTCCCTGTCGGCACTTCGCATCCCGCTTGGTGAAAACCGCAGGCTTTCGTTTACCTTTGGCGTGACGCGCGAACTGACCCGCACCGCCCCGGATGTTCTGATCCTGTCGGGATTTGGCCCGGCCATGTGGCGCGCACAACGCTGGGCAAAAAAGCACGCCATACCAACCGTTGTGTTGTTTGATGGCTGGCTGGGATCCGATGCCGCCTATGACAACAGGGTTCGGCGGGCCTTGCGACAAAATATGATCAAACAAGCCAGCGGTTTTATCACCGCCAGTTCCCGTGGCAAAGACTGGTTCGAAACATTTGGCGTCCCCCCGGACCAGATCACGGTTAGCCCGATCCCAACATCCTTTGCCCCACCAAAAGCCACCCCTGATTTTACCCACCGCCCATTTGACATTCTGTGGTGCGGACGCACGACCGCCGCAAAAGGGTTTGACACATTCCTTCAAATAGCCCGGATACTCAAAGTCAGGAAGGCGATCACGAAGGTCGGGATTGTCGGCGCCCTTAATATCTCAAAGGTCAAACGAAAGGTCGCAGAATACGGATTGTCGGGCATCACCGACATTCACCCGCTTTTACCGCCCGAACACTTGCCGGATTTCCTGACACAGGCAAAAATCTGCCTGTTTCCCAGCCACAATGATGCTTACGGCGTTGGCGTGATCGAGGCGATTTCATGTGGTGCCCTCGTCCTTACCAGCGATGCGGTCGGCTGTGCATCGGATGTTTTGGCATCTGACCAAACCCTTCCACCCCACACCACCTCAGATTGGGCCACCGCCTGCGAGGACTTACTCACCAACCCGGTAAAAGGGGATCACATACGCGCCACACAATCGGCCAAGATTGCCACCAATACAGCCGACCATCACGCGCGCTCGATCTGGCAGGCTGCCCTTGCCGCACGAAGCCGGTCGCGAGATACGGTATGATAAACGCCCCAAAACCGGTTCAACGCCGCCGCCACACCGACCCCGATATCTGGATGATCGGGCGGGTCGATCAGTTTGCCGTTCTTGCCACCCATCTGGCCCAAAACAACCGACTGGCGCGATGGGACAGTTTCTGGCGTCATGACGGACAGGGCATCATACGTCCGCCCGCACGTGAGCTTGACCCGGTTTTATCCGATATTCCCGGACGGCATCTCATCCCCGATCTTTTGGGCACAGCGGCGCGAAAACTGCGTCTGCCGGCTCATAACCTGTATTCCGACATTCCCCTATCCCTGATGGCAGCCGCCCATTTGCCAAAGGCAAAAATTCTGCATGGTCAGGGCAATTACAGCCTGCCCGCCATGCGGCGTGCCAAAAAACACGGCCTGATCACGATTTCCGATGTCACCGGCCAACTGGCCCCGATCCGCCGTAACCAGCTTGCCGATGAATATAAAGCCCATGATCGCAGCTACCGCGAAATTTCCAATATTCTCGCCCGCCGCCGTATCGCAGAAACTCATTTCGCCGATGCGGTTTTTGCCCCGTCCGATGCGGTGATCGACGGGCTTTTGAAGTGTGGCATCCCCCCCGACAATATCTTTCACATCCCCTTTATGTCGCCCCTTTGTCAGACGCTTGTTAATCAGGAACGTCCTACGCCAACGGATGCGACTGTCCGGCTGCTGTATGTTGGCAATATTTCCATCGCCAAAGGCATCGCGGCGTTGCTGGACGCATGGCGGGCATTGCACGCAGAGTTTCGAGGTCGGATCAGTTTGACCCTTATTGGTCCAGTCCAGCCCTGCGCACAGGCGTTGGTCAAAGACCTTCCTGAAGGCTGTGACTGGCTTGGGCGGCGGTCCTCACACGAGGTTGCCCAACATTTGCTCGGTGCGGATATCTTTGTCTTTCCCAGCCTGTCAGAAGGCAGCAGCTTGGCAACCCTTGAAGCCATGGCCACAGGCTGCGCCGTCGTCACCACCTTTGATGCCGGAAGCCCGGTGATCAACCAGCAAAGCGGCCTGATCGTGCCGCCACGTGATCCCGGCGCAATCACCACCGCCGTCTCCACCCTGATCAGCCAGCCGATGGTGCGCCAAAACATGGCGCATGCGGCCCGCAGTCAAATCAAGAACATGCTTGAAACCGGCTATGGCAACCGGGTCGAGATGGCCTATGACACACTGCTGACCCGCCATGGATAGGATCGCGCACAGCCTTTATCCGCTTTTGTATCCGCTGTGGCTGATTGCCGCCAATCTGACCGCACGCGCGGGCGGTATGATCATTCTTTTGATCCTTGGTCATGGGTTTACCGCCCAGATGCTTGGTGATTATTTCGCGATGCTGGCCTTGGTCGGGCTCGGCGTGACCGCCGCACAGGCCGGAACCGGACCACTTTTGATCCGATTACGGCAAGCCGGAAAACTTAGGTGGGCCTTGGCCTGTGTTGTCTTGCGCGGGATAATTGCCCTGGGTGCCATCCTCTGGATCGCCGTTGAAACGGGTACCGATACCCTGACCCAATACTGGCCGCTGTTGATAATGCCCATCACGGCTGCCTTGTCACCAGACTGGATCATCTCCGCCCGAACCGAATTTTCCCGGATCAGTATGATTGCGTTGATGGCCCAGATGGTCGGGATTGCCACGGCGGCATGGGCGGCACATGCCAGTAACCCCGATTTGCTGTTTGCCGTTGCCCCGGCAATATCCATCACAAGCTTTATCGCTGCCACGCTCTTTGCGCTCAATCGCACAACGAATCAACAAACAGCACCACTGTGCATAACTACCCCATCCCGACCCACGGCCTTTGGCATGATCGGCTTTACCCTGCTTGCTGGCGTTTTACCCAATCTCGATTTTGTCTTGCTGGGTTCCGACACCACCCTGTTTCTCGCCCAGCGCATTTTCCTGATCTGTGCCGCATTTTTGGCCGCCATTTCCGGTGCACTCTTTGCCAAACAGCAACCCGGACATCTTCGGGATGTCTGGCTGATCGCACCAATGGTGGCGGCAAGTATGGTCCTGTGGATATGGCCTGACGTCATTGCAGCCATCATCTATGCTGCCCCAAGTCACGAGCTCATAACGCTCCTTCAAACCGGCGCATTCTGGCCAATCCTGCTGGCCTTGCTCAGTCGGCAAATATTGATCATGCAAGAGCAGCCCTCTGCCATGTGGGTCGGCTGGCTGTGCCTGTGCGGCATGATCGTAAGCGCGGCCCTCCTCCCGGCACCGGCAGAACCAAGCGATATCCTTATCTTGATGCAACTCCGTTTGGCTTTGGTCCTTTCACTACTTTATGTCAGTGGGCTGAAATACCTGCGGCGGGTGGCGCCATCATGACCCAACTTCAAACAGATATCCGCAATCACCGTCTGGTATCCGGCCAGTTCGGCGCCATCCGCTTTGCCAACTGGGGGATTGAATTTTCCGACCGGCATTCGTTTGTCACCCTGACCGATACCCCACGTAATGCCACGTTTACCGATGGCATTTGGCACCTATCGCAAGGACGCTGGCAGGCAACTTTGCTGACAGCCCAAACCGACCCCGCAACCATCACCACCCACGCCCAATTCACCGCCCTTGGCGATGCCCCCCTGCAAGACGCCGTTTTGCGCATGGTGTTTGACAAGCACGACATTGCCCACGGCGCAATCGCCGGACAAACCTTTGAGCACCGCGACAGTGACAAGTACCGTCTTTTCCCACCAAGTCAGGCGCCCGACGTCCGCCTCGTTGGCACCGATGGCAGTAAGATCATCATCACGCTCAATACGTTTGACGTTGCGGGACGCTTTGCCCCGTATCTCTATCTGCGTGATCGCGGCGATCACTGGATTGTCCATGCACGATTGTTGCCGATAAACCCCGTCGATCACGTCTGGCTGCGCTGGGCCAACCGGCTCTTTACCTTGTCGGCTCCCGATCCATTGGCCCGTGCGCTGTGGAACATGCCCGGCGGTCAAAAACTGCTCTGGCGGTTGCGCGAACGGTTGGGGCGGCATTGCCCCGAAATTCAGGCCGTCCCGCTCAACACTGTTTCGGCCGGTCAAACGCTGTCGCTGGGGGTGACATGTCGCTTCCTGTAACACGCATCAGCATGGCCGAACGCAGCCACCGCCTTGCAAGGCTGATTGCCGATCAGCTTGCCGAACGCCAACAACCCGATGGCACGTTCGAGCAACACAGCTTTTACGCCCCCGCCTTTGCCGCCGCCCTATGGGCGCAACTGGACCCAGCACTTTACGCCCATCAGATCGAAGCCGCGTTATCCGCGCTTGAGGCCGAACAGCAAACCCCGCACTACCACCGCGAATTTATCGAATATGGCCTCCGGCAAATACCGGGCCTTTGTGCCGAACGTCTTGCCGCCATCCTGCGCAAAGCCCCCACCCAATCGCCAGACGTTGCCAATTGGCAGGTCCTTGGCATGATCAACCGGCGTCTCTCGCTAAAAAAGGGTGCTGGCAAATACCGGAAAGTCATCAACTGGCTACATTGGGCCTTCATCCGCCTGCGCTATTGGCGCACCCCGCTTTTCTGGGATCGACCGACCTGTTTTTCCGGTCAATATCACGCCTTTTGCACCGCCCTTCTGACAGACAGCCCCGAAGCCACCCACCGTATCATTGCCGCCAAGGCAACCGCCCTGATTGCCGAGCTCTCTGGTGATCATGGCTATGCAAACCTTCTGGGACGCGGGGCCGGGCAAAGTTTTGGCGCGGTATGTGCGCTATACGCCCTTACCAAACACGGATTTCAGACCCAAGCCGACGCCATCTTGTTTCGACTTGAAACGGCTGCTTTAATGACAGGAACAATCCCGCTTAACCTGCTTTTCCCCGCTGACCTGCCATCTGATCCGGGTCCTGCCAACCCGGCGACACCGGGCTGGTACAGCTATAACCGCCATGACGATTATCTCGCTTTTGCGGGCTATTGGCTTTTGAAGATTGCGACCAGCCCAACAGAGCCAAGACCTCAGCCAAAACCACCAAACTTAAAAGCGACACCCATCGCAATCTTTTCAAACGCCACCTATCAGGCGCAGATGTGTCTTGGCGGCAAACGCAGTTTCGATCTTACCCCCTGCCCGGTTGTCCTGACTGGCTCAGGCACCACCACGACCTTGCTGTTCGCGCCAACCGGCGGCGAAGAAGATGCACCCAGCCTGTATGGCCCGGCGTCCATCCCGCTCCCGGCGACCTCGGACGGCAAGTATTTTGCGCAAATTCGCAAAGCATCCAGAACCAAAAACACCGTCCGAATTAATTTCAAACTGGCCGGAGTTTCGGGACAACGGACCATCACGTTTGAGGACACCCAAATCACCATCACCGACAAGATCGCCACCAAATGCGATCTGCTTCGACTGTTGGTGCATCACGACGTAAAGCTGGTGCATATCTCACAACAGCAGCTTCACGCCCCGGACCTAGGCATCTCATTCCATGCGGATCGTAACCTCGTCATAGATGAGACAAACCACTTCACCGCTGCAGGCTCGGCCCGCAGGGTTATCGAGCCCCACACCGATCACGCCACATTGCGCATATGCTGGGGGACCGACGATGTCTGATGCCATCACCGTCATCACCACCATCCGCGATGGCAATGCCTTCCTTGATCGGTTCTTTGAAAACCTTGCTGCAACCTTACGCGATCAGGATTTTGCCGTGATCGTTGATGACGGCTCCAAACATCCAGTGCGCTTGCCCGCAAACCTTGCGCAAGACCCACGTTTCACCCTGATCACGCCCGATAAGATCGGACGGGGTGCAGCGCTGAACATCGCCATAAAAGGCGCGCCAACCGATCCGATTGCCATTCAGGATGTTGATGATCTTTCCCAGCCCGGTCGGTTGGCCGCTCAAACAGCATTTCTCATGGCCCATCCCGACTGCTTATTGTTTGGTCGCGCCACATCTGATCGACCTTGGCTCTGGCCGATGCCCCATCGACATATTTCCGCCAAACGCCTTTATCGCGGCAACCCATTGCACCATTCAACACTGGCCTTTCACAAATCAATTTGGGAACAAGCGGGGGGATATGATCCTGATCTTGTCTGTTGCATTGATCTTGATTTTTATCTGCGGGCCGTGACCTCAGCCGGGGCAAAAATGATCCAGTTGCGCACCAAGATCGTTGACCGCAACCTTGCCCCGCAAAACCGCTTCTTTGCCCAAATCAAACCAGAGATCTATCACCAGACCCGTGATCGGGTGCTGGCACGCTATCGTGATAAAATCGACACCCTGCCATTTTCAGAACCGACCGCCAAACCACAATGCATTGCCATGGTGCAATTGCCCCCGCTGATGCATGGTGCCGCGGCGATGAACCTGCATGCGGTTGACGCACTTGCGCGTTGCACGGACTTAACCGTCCTTGAAATGCGATTTGGCACAAAGCTTGGCGACATTGCCAAATTCTCACTGCGCAAAGTCGCCATTGCCCTGTGGTTGCTGATGAAGCTAGGGGTCAGCCTGCCCCGCGCCAAGGCATTTTACATCTGCTTTGCGCCCAACGGGGCCGCCTTTTACCGCGATTGTCTGTATGTCCTGCTGGCCAAGCTGTTTGGCGTTCCGGCGATCTTGCATCTGCACGGACGGGGCTTGGCGACAATGCGTCAAAACCGAGGGGTTGCCCGACTGCAACGGTTGGTTTTCGCCAATCAAACCGCGATTGTGCTCGGCTCAAGATTGATGGATGAAGTTGACAGCCTGCCCTGCACCAAACTCATCATCCCAAACGCCCTACCCACTCGCGCCCTTGCGCCCCAAGGCACAGCAAAGTGGACGGCACACCAACCGGTCAGACTGCTGTATCTCTCTAACCTGTTCCGCGCCAAGGGCATAGAAACCCTGCTCAAAGCAACCGCACGACTGATCAAAGACGGTGTTGCGGTGACACTCGACATTGCCGGTGCGCCGGGCGATATCACCGCACAGAAACTCAAGCACCTTCTGTCCGAACATGGGATTGCGCACATCGCAACCTATCACGGGGCCGTCAATGCGGATCAGCGCATGGGATTGTTTGAAACCACCGACCTGTTTGTCTTTCCCAGCAATTATCCCAACGAAGCCCAGCCGCTTGCTGTGCTGGAGGCCATGGCCGCCGGTGTACCGGTGATCACCAGCAACATCGCCACCCTGCCCGAATTTGTCCGTGATGGTGAAACCGGGCGGTTATGTGTGCCCGATGACCCTGATAAATTAGCACACACCATCAAGCAGGCCATCAACAGCCCCGACCAAACACATGCCATGGCACAGGCCTCGCAGTTGATGTGCCAAACCGATTTCACCATGGATCGTTTTGCACGTGATATCTGCGGCGTTATGGGTAAAGTCTGTAAAATCGAACCTGCCCCGAAAGAAGGACCCGACAAAAATGACCCGTGACGAGTTCAACGATTTTTGCAAATCCCTGCCCCATACAACCCATGTGGTGCAATGGGGTGGTGCGGATGTCTGGAAAGTCGGCGGCAAGGTTTTTGCCATTGGCGGCTGGACCAAAACCGACACGCTGGGCATCACGTTTAAAACGTCCGAAATCGGCTATGAAGTCCTAAAAGATCAACCCGGTTTGCGCCCGGCACCGTATCTGGCGTCGCGGGGGATGAAATGGATTCAGCATTACGACATACCGGGCCTTGCCGATGACGACCTTAAAAGCCACATCGAAAGTTCGCACCGCATTGTTTTCAAAGGACTAACCAAGAAACTGCAGCGCGAGCTTACTCTTCACCAAAAATGAATAATCAGGCCGATTATATCGGTCTACAGACGCCAAAGGTCGATATCAGCGGGCACCGCATCACGCGGCAAAACAGCACGCACATCAGCAACAAATCCCTTGCCGTCTTTCAGCAAGCTT
Organism: Thalassospira sp. Z349TD_5; assembly: GCF_056173045.1. Classification (NCBI taxonomy): domain Bacteria; kingdom Pseudomonadati; phylum Pseudomonadota; class Alphaproteobacteria; order Rhodospirillales; family Thalassospiraceae; genus Thalassospira; species Thalassospira sp. Z349TD_5. The sequence continues at coordinate 1,116,554 of NZ_CM149654.1, read as the reverse complement.
TGCACCAGCGGCCAGCCCTTGGCGACATATTCCTTGTGTGACACGGCCAGCACCAGCGCGTCAGCCGGTTTGAGATCATCGTCGCCATAAAGCTCCAAACCATCAAACTCATGCGCGACTTCCGCCTTGTCGGCATGCATGTCATGGACCTGAACCGTGATCCCGGCATCTTCCAACTCGCGAATGATATCGATCACGCGAGTGTTGCGGATGTCTGGTACATCTTCCTTAAAGGTCAGACCCAGCACAGTCACGGTCGGGTTTTTGGTTGCCCCTTCACGCAGCAACGCGCGGATGACTTTATTGGCAACAACCTCGCCCATGCCGTCATTCACCCGACGCCCGGCCAGAACCACCTGCGGGTAATAGCCAAGTTCTTCTGATTTATGGGTCAGATAATAGGGATCAACCCCAATGCAGTGCCCGCCGACAAGACCCGGCGTGAATTTAAGGAAGTTCCACTTGGTCCCTGCGGCGTCAAGAACGTCACGGGTATCAATGCCCGCCCGGTCAAAGATCAGCGACAATTCATTCATCAGCGCGATATTCAAATCACGCTGGGTATTTTCAATCACCTTGGCAGCCTCGGCGGCCTTGATGGTTGGTGCCTTGTGAATGCCTGCCACAACAACGCTGCCATAGACATCAGCCACGATATCAAGCGTCGCCGTGTCCTGACCCGAGACAACCTTGGTGATCGTGGTAAAGCGATGTTCACGGTCGCCCGGATTGATCCTTTCGGGCGAATAGCCGACCGTAAAATCAGTGCCCGATTTCAGCCCGGAAATCTTTTCAAGGATCGGCACGCATTCGTCTTCGGTCGCACCGGGGTACACCGTGCTTTCATACACAACGATGTCGCCCTTTTTAAGAATGGCACCAACGGTTTTTGAGGCCGAACGCAACGGTGATAAGTCCGGGCGGTTGGAACTGTCAATCGGGGTCGGCACGGTGACGATATGAAAATCGGCCTTCGCCAGATCCTGCGGATCGTCACTGAGCAACAGGTCGGCGGCGGCCAACTCATGCGCGTCAACTTCACCCGTGGCATCATGACCGGCTTTAAGCTGCGCAATACGGGATGTGTTGATGTCAAAGGCAACGGTGCGTCCGATGGCCGTGCCAAAAGCCACCGCAACGGGCAACCCGACATAGCCCAACCCGATAACAGAAATCTTGCGCCCGTGGCCCATTGCTCAACCCTTGAAATGAAGTCTGACTGACTTCTAGCCAGACTGGCCATACCCGTCAATAAAAGAGCAAAGCCCAAACTGCTTTAAGGAACCCCAAAAATATGTGATAGAATAAATCTTTGGAAAATCAATCCGTTGCTCATGCGAAAATTATCTTCCATCATTCTCATGGCTGTTTTTTGCCTTGGCGTCGGCATCCATGATGCCCGCGCAGACAGTACCCCGGTGCGCATTGTCCTGCCCTATATCCCCTTGATGGCCGAAAGCCGGACCCGTGGCGTTTTCATCGAGATGTATCATGAAATTGCCAAGCGCACCGGTCAGGACTTTGTGATTGATGTCTTGCCCGTACGACGTGCGGTTCAGGCCTTTGTTTCGGGGGAATATGATGCCTTTGGCGCATTCCCGTCATTAAGCAAGCTGCCGGTTTCGCTGGCGTCCGTGCCTTATTACCGGCGCGATAATATGATTTTCTATAAATCAGACCGACCTTCTGCCGCCCCCCTCACACATCCGGATGATCTGGCCGGACTGCACGTTGGCCTGTCGGCCTATCATTACCCTTCCGTCATCACCAACCGTCAGGATGTCAATTTTGAACGGGTGCCCAGTGATCAGTCCTTGCTCAACATGCTGGCCTATGACCGGCTTGACGCGGCGATCATTGAAAGATTTTCAGGCTTCCACCTGCGCGATCAGTTGGGCCTTTCCGATGTGATCGATGTCCTGGATGTCGCAGTGGCAACGGAAAATGTCTTCACCCTGTTTCAGGCCAACCGCACGGGCATCGACAATCGGGCGGTGTTTAATCTGGCCGTTTACGACATGCTGTGTGATGGGACTTTGGCGATCCTTTTTGGCCGTCAGGATGTCTTGCCCGAATTGTCGCTTCTGGCGCGCGACCTGCCCGCTGAAAGCAAACGCACCGACTGCACCGGGTCCGAGCCAAACTCCATTCGGTAATAAAACCGGGCCAACAAACAAAACAGGGCGCGTCATATCGACGCGCCCTGCTTGAAAACCGATCACGGCAAGGGGCTTACCCCTTGACCACGATATTAAGCAATTTCGGGGTCGGCTTGGCGATGTAGATCACCTTGACGATCTCCTTGCCCTCCAGATGGCGGGCGATGTTTTCGTCTGATTTGGCCAATGCCTCGACCGTTGCCTGATCGGCGTCTGCTGCGACCATCACAGACGCACGTTTTTTGCCATTGATCTGAACCGGGACTTCGAACGCGTCGTCCTTGGCTTTTTCCGCATCAAATTCCGGCCAGTCAAACTTGATCACCGATTTTTTGCTGCCAAACTCATCGGCGGCCAAGCGGCTCATAAGCTCCTCGCCCAGATGCGGGGCAAACGGGGCGACCATCAATGCCAATGCCTTGGCATGATCATCATGCACCGCGTCCTGTTTGGTCAGGGCATTGGTCAGCTCGATCAAGGCGGCAATGGCGGTATTATGGCGAAGCTCGGCCACGTCCTTGGTCACCTTGGCGATGGTTTTATGCAGGATCGTTTCGATCTTGCCATCAACGCTGTCGGTGCGGTCCATCTGGGTCGTGACTTTCCAGACGTTGGACAGGAACCGCATCATGCCAATGATCGCATCGGACTGCCACGGTTTGGAGCTGTCGAGCGGTCCCATATACATCTCATAGGTCCGGAAGGTATCAATCGTATATTGATCGCAGATTTCCTCGGGCGGAATACCGTTTTTATAGCGCTTGCCCATCTTGCCCGGAACCGTCGTCAGGGCCTCGTTGGTTTTGGCGTTAAACGGCTGCTTTTTGCCATCGACATCGCGCATTTCAACGTCGTGAATATCAACATACACGCCGCGCGCATCGGTATAGGCATCGGCGGTAATCATGCCCTGATTAAACAGTTTCTGGAACGGCTCGGGCGTTCCGACATGGCCAAGGTCAAACAGGACCTTATGCCAGAACCGCGAATACAGCAGATGCAGCACCGCGTGCTCCGCCCCGCCGACATAAAGGTCAACCGCACCCGGCTTGGCATGGCCCGCATCATCGGTGGTGTTGGCCCAATAGGCCGCAGCCGCATCGGATGCAAAGGCGTCCGTGTTGTTGGCATCGAAATAGCGCAGGTAATACCAGCACGACCCCGCCCAGTTGGGCATAGAGTTGGCATCGCGTTTAAACGCGCGGACCTCATAATCCTTGCCATCATGGGCATGGGTCGCACCCACAGCCGCATCAACCGGCAGGACCGAGCCATCGACAAGCACAATCCCGGTGACTTCCATCCAGTCCTTGGCCCGTGCAAGCGGCGGTTCAGGCTCAGAATTGGGGTCTTCGTTCGATTGCGGTTTAAAATCGGTCATTTCGGGCAGAACCACCGGCAGGGCCGCCTCGGCCACGCCATGCACCTGTCCGGTTTTTTCATCAAACAGCACCGGGAACGGTTCGCCCCAGTAACGTTGACGCGAAAACAGCCAGTCGCGCAGTTTGTATTGCACCCGGCCCCGGCCAATGTTTTTGGCTTCCATCCAGTCAATGATTGCGGCCTTGGCATCCGGGGTCGAAAGCCCGTTCAGCGAAACGCCGTCATTGGCGGAATTGATCGTATCGCCGGTATCGGTCTGGGCGACCTTGAACGTGCCCGGCGTGGTTTCATAAAGGGCGAGCAACGCCGCATTATCAAGGTCATCGGTGCCATCGGGCGCATTGGCGCGCAGCCAGGCATCGGACGGCCTGGTGGTGGCCTTGATCGGCAGATCGAATTTATGGGCAAATTCAAAATCGCGCTGATCACCGGCGGGTACGGCCATGATTGCGCCGGTGCCATAGCCCATCAGGACGTAATCGGCAATCCACACCGGGATGTCTTCGCCGGTGACCGGATTGGTCGCATGCGCGCCAATAAACACGCCGGTTTTTTCGCGGTTGGCTTCGTCCTTGGATGATACCGGCCCGGCCAGCTTGACCTGTTCGCGATATGCCGCGACCGCGTCCTTGGCATCGTCCGTGGTCAGTTTATCAACCAACGGATGTTCCGGGGCCAGCACCATATAGGTCGCGCCAAAGATGGTATCAGGGCGCGTGGTATAGACCGCGATTTTATCCTCGATGCCATCGGTGCGGGTGACCGGGAAGTTGACACGCGCGCCAACCGAACGGCCAATCCAGCCCTTTTGCATTTCAACAACGCCGTTGGGCCAATCAAGCCCTTCGAGATCGCCAACCAGACGGTCGGCATAATCGGTAATGCGCAACATCCACTGTTTTAACGGACGTTTATAAACCGGGTAATCACCGCGTTCGGACTTCCCGTCATTGGTGACTTCCTCGTTCGACAGCACCGTGCCCAGCATCGGGCACCAGTTGACCGGCACTTCATCGACATAGGCCAGACGCCCGCGATCAATGGCGCGGTCAATTTCCGATCCCTCGGCCTTCGTACCATCGCCAATCACGGCTTTGGGCTGCGGCACGCCATCTTCATCGAGCAACCAGACGCCAGATTCAAGAAGCGGGCGCAGCTCGGCAATCGGGCGGGCCCGGCCGGAAATGGTCTGGCCTTGCGGGCCTTTCCACTCAATCGTCGGGTCATAGAAGCTGTTGAAAAGTTGCAGGAAAATCCACTGCGTCCATTTGTAATAATCAACATCGGTCGAGGCAAAGCGGCGATGCGGATCATGGCCAAGCCCGATGACCTGCAACTGACGCAGCATGTTTTCGATGTTGGCTTCGGTGGTGATGCGCGGGTGCTGACCTGTTTGAATGGCGAATTGTTCCGCCGGCAGGCCAAAGGCATCAAAGCCCATGGAATGGAGCACATTATAGCCGCGCATGCGTTCGAACCGGGCCTTCACGTCGGTCGCGATATAGCCCAGCGGATGGCCGATATGCAGGCCCACCCCGCTTGGATAGGGGAACATATCAAGGATGACGCTTTTCTTTTTGGTCGCGTCAAAATCGGCATCGCCCGGATTGGGGGTGCGATAGGTATCGTTTTCGCGCCAATACGCCTGCCACCGCTTTTCAAATTCCCGCGCACTGTCCTGATAGTTCGCCACGCTTACTCAACTCCTGCCTATCGGGGCCCGTTTGTTGGCCTCGGGCGCGGATCATAAAAGCGCGCCTGCCATACCAAATTGGGTTACATATAAATCTGAACCTGTGTTCATAAGCGGGCTTTGGCCGCTGTGCAACATCAGATCACATGAAATCGGCGCAAATACTGTCAATTTCACGCCCCGTCCCCGCCGCAAACGCAGATCCACCCGGCACGATGATCAACCCGAAATTTCGCAACACCACTGGATTTTTACCCCCATCCATGCCATATTAGGGGTTGGTATTTACCAAGTCGTTGATTGTGCACGGATTTGGCGTGCGTATCGGTGCTTGGGTCCACGTGCAATTATGTGGCACAGCTTTCAACGCTCTCGTCCAGGGAGGACGAATATGGATATCACCATTGGCGGCCTGACGTCCCAGCAAACCGGCGCTTCTTCGCGCTCGGCGCAATCGTATTTGCCCGGTCAAAGTGACGCGGACAAAACCGGGAACAACGGCACATCGGCCTTTGCGGCCGCGACATCGGTTTCCCTGTCCTCTCAATCGGCCAATCTTTTATCGGCTGATAAGATCGTCGCGGCGATCAATGAAAGCCTGTCGTCAACCGGCATTTCCATTCAGGGTGCTGATCCCAGTGATTACACCCCCGAAGCCGTGGCTGACCGTATTCTGGCCCGTGTCGGTGATTTGATTGCCGCCAATTCCGATACCGAAGGCGAAGCCCGCGAGATTTTCGAAAAGGCCAGCGAAGGCATTAAACGCGGTCTTGATGATGCGCGTGAGTTCCTTGAGGGCCTCGGCGCGCTGAATGAGCAAATCAACGGCAACATCACCGAAACCGAAGATCGCCTGAACGAAGGCCTTAAATCCATCGAGCAGCGCCTGACCGAGCTGTATAACAGCAGCCCGTCAGAAGAAGCCGCCGACATCACCCCGGAACGTGACGAGCAGGTCCTGCAATCGCAGGTCACCCAGACCGCACAGGCCAGCCAAGCCTATGCTGAGTCCGCCACCAACGCCCAGCGCAATGCGCCACGGTATGGGACGAACGGCTGATCCTTCGAAAATTTTGGACTTACAAATGAAAACCCGGCTACCTTGGAGCCGGGTTTTCATTAACCGCATCCCGCGCACTTGTTATTTGCTAAACACTCACTCAGAGAAACCGACAACAGACTTATCAAGATATAGAGTCCTATTAATCAGCTTTGGAGCTCTCCTCATCATCGACTTCAGTGGGTTCCCAAATGACGAGGCCCGATAAACGTTTCATATCGTACGCCCAATCGCCATCTGCGTCGAAAATCCCTTGCATCTCTTCCATCAACCCTTCCTGAGTCTCAGAGGTCGTTGCAGCCAACGCAGACTGCAACCGAGTTTTTTGCCCAACAAGATAGCGCTCTCCGAAATCAGACCTTCTACCTACTATCTGGAAAAATAACTTATTGAAGAAAACGTCTGGATCATTCTCAATCGGCAAATCCATAAGCATATCCTCATATATACTACAGAATACACCAACACCTTCAGCAGTCGGAACAACTCGAGAAAGTTTTTGCAAAATATCTGCTAACAGTGCTTTCTTCGACACTGGTGGTAACGAGGAAGAGACTTTCTGCCATTCGTCTGAGTACTCTTGCGGAGAAACACTCCCTGTCAAAACGCCTTCAATGTGCCCCAACAATGCAGGACGGAAAGCTCCGGCTGGCAATTGGACATTCTCGTGGGAACGAATCGCAATCAGAAGACGCAGATAATCCCCCTCGGCATTTAACTCTTCAAGCCACTCTTCCGAAGTTACTTTCTTTAGTTTCCCTATAATCAGACCAATCAGGTCTCTCACTTTATAGCTAGGTTTGGTACTAAAGATGTCTTCAATAAGTGATGAGGGAACCCCTTTAATGCCCTGTTCTTCAATAACCGGCCCGTAAGAGCCATGCCAACTAGAGAACTTTTCAAGTGACTTACGGGCAACTTCCCCACCAACGATACCTTGAAGTCTTTCATATGATTTAATGTATGTACCAACATGCATTCTCGAATACTTTGCCCTAGCTAAGATTATATTAAGAACAACTGAGCTCAGAGACTTATTCTGATTCTCTGCCAGAGCAAGATTTAGCAAGCTACTAAAATCGTCACTACCTTCTATACATTCTGCTAGCCGATCACGTTCCCCTTCAGATAGCCGCTCTCCATCAGACATGACCCCACTTGCCCAGGTCTTTACTTCTGCGAGAGCCCCAAAAGTTGGATGATTATCAGGTATTTGAATTGAGGATTGCTCACTAACTTTTGCAGCTGAGATTAGGTGAAGCCAAAGGCAAATCCCTACGGCTTCTTGTGAAGCCTTGTTAAGGATCATTCCTTGTCTCAACCAAGATCCATCTTTTCGCGCCAAACTTAAGACAGAGAGCAATTCATCGTCCTGCGGCTGCAACTTTCTTTCGGACCTGAGCGTAGAATAAATCACGCCCGCCACACGCACGGCAGCATTCAGATCCTCAGCACCAGAAATTTTGTTCGTTTGAAGCCTCTCTACAACCACTTTTAAGCAACGAAGAAGCTGCTCTTTGTTAAACAACTTCCGTCCGCCTAACATCATTGCAGGTAATTTCTGTGGCCTCGTATCGAGTGCCAAAGTAAATGCCTGAACAAGCTGCCCTTTAGCAGTTCCCTTCTCCAGTAATTCTTGAACGAGATCTCCATCAACATTTTCAGATGCACCCAGCACCGCATGCGCGTCGGTCAAAACCTTCGCTTTAGCAAGAAACTCAATTCGACCTTTTTTCCCAGCTCTTTTTTCTGCAGCGTTAAGTATTTCTGAGAAAAAGTGCCACCAACTAGCACCAATCTCGAAATGACTTTCAAGATTCTCTTTCTTCGAGAACAGCCACAAACTCACCAGTTCGCCGAGCAAACGAACAACTACAAAATCTGGAATTCTGGACACCGAAGGAAGGAGTTTCAGCACAACCTCAGCGTCCGGCGCAGAAATCCTGTAGTCTGTATTGCTCACAGCCTTCAATATTTCACCCCAAATTGTCTTGCCTATCTGCCCTTCAACGTCCAGTAAGGCTATGTTTTCCAATGCTGTAACGAACTGCTGCCAACCAGATTGAAGCCAGCGATAAGCCTCAATCGGTACAATATCGACGATAATCTCTTGAAAGCCTTCGATACCTGAAAGTCGCAGTAACTCTTGGCCCTCGTCGTCCTTCACCAAGCATCGTGAAATCTCTGGGCCTAGAAGGACTTGATTAGCCATCTCCCGATCTACATTGAAGTAGAGTGCAGCCAACTCTCTCCTCCAATTATCGCACTCAAGAACTGAGAAGAATCTGTGATTAACCAAGTCTTGTGAAAGCAGAGCTGACCTATCATCCTCTATTTTTTCTCGATGCAGCACATAAAGTGCCACGCTGTCGAACGACAACTCTCCACACCACTCACCCCACAAAGTAGAGATATCATTTACATACTTAAGGATTTTTCGTGGCGTCGGATGGACATGCTCCAGTTGGAAATTCAAATCCAACAACTTGAAAAGGCGGAAAGCATCATCTTTACCACAATCCGCTAAATTCGCTCGCTCCACGCAGCTATCGAAGTAACCCTTCCAGTCAGACAACACGGGCGGAGAAACCCTGATTATCCTGACGAATGTCTTCTCGAACACGCCCCTCATTTGGGTAACGGCGGGAGCAGTATCAGCGCACATAGCAGATGTCACGCAACCACGATCATAAGGCACGATAGATATTACATATGAATTTAGATAATTACTTCGACCGTTCGATATAATTGACCTAATATCCGCCCATGCATCAACAATAGAATCCATAGGTAGTCTATCAATATTATCCAAAACGATAATTAATCTACGTTTTTTGGATTGAATCTCATTTAATATATCATCCAAAATATTATGAAACTCTACAGATGTAGGATCTGTCTCTCTAATATTTTGTGTTATGGTATCTTTATCGACCTCGTTTGAAAAAACGACAACCGATCTAGCTATCGCCCATTTTAAACCGGATGTAGCTGCACGAAGGAAAAAAATTACCTTCTTGAAACAACTGAATTCTTCTTTTTTGTCTTTTATAAAAAACTTATTTTTTATATCCGATGAAAAACAATAATAAAAATAAACAACTCTCAATAAGAACATAATATAAATGAAAGACATGAGACCTAAAACAAGCTCCCAAGGACTATACCCCATCACATTTACATTTATCGATTTTGAAAAAGCAAACGGGCTTAGCCAAATGTACGCAATCGGGAGAAGTGGTCCAAATATAACCAATATCAAACCCAGTAAACTGTAGTCCCTAATTCTGTTACTTTTTACTGTCCTCACACGGTCTCGTACTCGATCTAGAGAATCTTCTGAGAACTTTGAACTTACGACACCAGTATCTCCGAGCCATTCGATCAATGACTCAAGAAATGAACGCCTAAACTCTTCAGTTTTATGCCCCCACATATCAAAAGTAAAAAGATAGTATTTCTCATCTTTACTTATTTTTTCTAAGTATTTTTTCGCCAAGTTAATTACAGTTGACTTTCCTGCGCCCCATTCACCCTCGAGACCAATCGAACCATCAGCCTTTTGGTTAGCGATTTGCACAACTGATTGCGCCAATACTTTGGCAGATCTGGAATGCCCTCCCCCAGAGAATCTGTCGTCATCGGCAGGGACATCAAAGACAATTCGGTTTTCTTGATTGCCGCTCAGTTCAATACCTTCACCCCGGCGATCCATGCCTTTGACGCCCCCTCCTAATGCGTTAATATCATGAAGTTATTTAATACCTAAAATTGCGAACAAGCAACTCCCGATGTTGATTTAGCCCGCAGTTTTAGCTGTCTACTCCACTTAAGCAACAAGCTGGGTAAAGCTCTTTGAGAAAACAAAAATCGTCGCTGACATCTTTTCATCAACAGCGCTTTGATCCTACTGTGAGATCCAAGATCGCATGAAAAGAGCCCCACATGACCACACACCAACACCACCTGGCACAACCTTTCCTCTGACTGGATCAACTGGGCGGATCGCCTTGCGTCAGCATCAGCATCCCGACTTCTGAAACCACAAAGATCGCAATCGCGGCGGCGCTCCCCTTGCCGATCAGCGCCGTATCAAATCAGCCTCAAAGCCCCATACTAGACGCGTCGTCATTATCGCGGATTTTGAAAATCTTGTGCCCGGCATCCTGAATTTTGCTAAAGGCGTCCTTGGCCATGAAGCCTGAGACAAACGCCATAAAGGTCACCAGATACGGGCTGATATCGACCTGCCCGCTGCCATTCGGCCCGCCTTGGGTCAGCATCAACATGCCGGCTTCTGAGAACAGGAAGATTGCAATTGCGGCCGCGATCCCCTCCCCGGTCATCATCAGCAGACGGGCCGAGGCCATGAGGCCATATGCGGTGTCATCCGGTGCGGCGTCAGAGGACGTATGGGGCGTATGGGGCGTATAGGGCGTATGGGCTGCATGTGCTGCTGGGTCGGGCTGGACTGAGTTCGGTTGGTCTGAACTAGGTACATCTGAACGGGTTTGAGGGGGGCCGGGGTCTGTGTTTTGCGGCATCTCTTTTGACCTGTGCCCAAAATTCTGGCGGGTAAAGGCAACCACCGCCCCCAATCCCCCGGCAGCGACCGTGACCAGCAGGGTCAGCATGATGGTCGGCAACTGCACCAGAATGGACAGAAACCCGCCAATCGGGTTTTGAAACAGGGCGACAAGGGCGGAAAGATCGATCTCCTTTTTGCCCTTGCTCAGGGCAAGTTCTTCTTCGATCTCGTCAATCTGGGCCTGCATGTTGCGTAAAATCTTGTTGACCTGGCGTTGCTCCGCCCGGATGTTTTCCCACACGACCCGCGACTGGATGTTTTGATCCTCAAAGTGTCGAAACGTTTTGCCAAGCTGATCAACCGTGTCATAGACCCCTTGTTCAAACGGGCTGACAACCGTTAAGCCGATATCGCCGGTCGTGTCTGCAAAGGCCAGTTTGGCCAGCGCAGCGCGAAGGGCGGCGACGATCTGTGCCCCGTCATATGTGTGCAATCGCCCGGATGTCTCCGTGTCGTCCTTGATTTGATCAGAGGGCGGGTTTTGACCCGAAGACGGGTTTTGCTTTTGCGCCTGAAAGCTGGCGACAAAATCATGCGCCATCGTCATGGCGTCAAGGTAGGCGGCAACAAAATCATCCTCAAACGTTGCGCGGTTTTGCGTTACGGTTGTGCTGAGGGCAGCGGCGCCGTCATAGGCCTGCCAGAAGGCCGCCATCGCATCTTTGCGAAGCGTCAGCCCGATGCGGAATTTTTCAAGGGCTGCGGTGTTTGTTTTGCGAATATCGCTTTGTAATTGTTTGATTTCTTCGCGAAGCTCGGCCTCGTAAAAGCTTTGGCGGATCATGCGTTCCAGATCACCGGGCGCGGATGTGGCGATTTCACGGCTGAGCATGTCGCGCTGAATATCGGCGGTGAACCCGGCAAACAGGGTCCCGACAAATCCAAGGTACAGCACGCAGGCCAACACCATGAGAACCCCTGATTTGGCAAGGCGCGCTATTGCGGTTTCTGTGTCATTTTGCTGTGCCATCCATCACCTGTCGCCAAACGTCTGCTTATTGACGCAGACCGCGTTTGGATGTGAGGCAACAGATAATCCAAAACTGCCTTTATTTCGGGCCGTCTTTCCCCCTATTGTCGTCGCATCTTTAAACCGACAGCTCGGATGATCATGACCCATCAGGACCAAACGACGTGGCACAACCTTTCCGCTGACTGGATCAACTGGGCGGATCGCCTTGCCCCGGCGGCGGGAAAAATCAATCGTCATATGATTGAGGCGGTTGATCTTCCCGCCCTTGCCCATGCGCGAGGCGGGGCGGATTTGGCGATACTTGATCTGGCATCCGGGGTGGGTGAACCGGCCTTTACCTTTGCCCGTGCGCTTTCGGGGCAGCGCGATGTTAGCGCTAACACACCCGGTATTACCGGCCATGTCACCGCCACCGATATCGTGCCCGAGATGTGCGACGGATTAAGTGCACGCGCCCAAGAAGACGGCATTGCCAACATCACCGTCATGCCCGCCAATATGGAAAAACTGCCGTTTGACGACCAGTCGTTTGATGTGGTGTCGTGCCGGTTTGGCGTGATGTTTTGTGATGATCCCGATCTGGCGTTGCGCGAAAGTCATCGGGTGTTGCGGGCCGGGGGCCGGGCGGTATTTATGGTCTGGGCGCCGTTGGTCGATAATCCGCTTTTTGCCGCGATGGATGCGGTGCTGGGCAATATCCTTGGCATCGGGTTTGACAAGGCCGGGCTTGATCCGTTTAGCTTTGGCAATGTCGATCAATCGATGATGCGGCTTGAAAGTGCCGGATTTCGGGGCATTCATGCCACCACCCACAGCCCGGCGGGGCGCATTCCCGAAACGGTAGCATTTTGGAAACCGCAAATGGACATGCTGTTTGGCCATATCCTGCGCGAAGCATCGGATATGGAGATGGGCGCACTTAATGCGGCGATGTTTGAAACACTTTCGCCCTATATCGAAGACGGCCATTTTCAGGTTCCGATTTGTTTTCATGTGCTTAGCGGAACGCACGGGTAAGGCTGCGTTTGGCACCCCCGATATTTTGATCAAAAACCAAGCATCCCTGCCAATGTGACATGGTGGAGATACTTGGTTTTTTCTTGCCTTTTTACCGATGGCGTGGCACACCGCGCACCCTTGGAACGATGTAACGTTCCCCTGTCGTAGCACCAGGTTAAAAACACGAAAGACATATGACTATGAAGACGATTGTCGTCTGCTCTGGCGGGCTGGATTCCGTCACGCTGGCCTATAAGGTCGCGGCCGAGCATAAACTCCATTCCCTGATTTCGTTCGATTATGGCCAGCGCCATAAAAAGGAACTCGATTACGCCGCCCGTACCGCGCGTGATCTTGGGGTTAAACATCACATTGTGGATTTGACCTCGGTCGGTGCCCTTTTGGGTGGATCGTCGCTAACCAGTGATGAGATTGATGTGCCCGATGGCCATTACGCGCAAGAAACCATGCGCATTACTGTTGTGCCCAACCGCAATGCCATCATGCTGGCCGTGGCCTTTGGTGCTGCTGCCAGTGCCGGGGCGGACGCGGTGGCCACCGCCGTGCATGGCGGCGACCATTTCATCTATCCCGATTGCCGCCCCGATTTCATCACCGCCTTTGCCGCCATGCAAAACCACGCGCTTGACGGTGTTAAGGACGTTTCGCTCTATACGCCGTTTGTCCATGTATCAAAGGCCGACATCGCCCTTGAGGCCGGGCGCCTTGGCGTGCCGATTGACCTGACATGGTCGTGCTACAAGGGCCATGACACCCATTGCGGGCGGTGTGGTACCTGTGTCGAGCGGCGCGAAGCGCTTGAGCTGGCGTGCGTCAAAGATCCGACGGTTTATGAGGATCGCGATTACTGGAAACAGGCCCACGCCGACCATGTGGCGCGGAAATTTGCCCGCCAGAACGCACCGGGATAACACCACAAATTAATCCTCATACAATTTGATGTGCAGCGACATGGACCATGGATGCCCGCCTTCGCGGGCATGACGGGGCTTCCTTAAATTAAGGGAACACATCGTCATCCCCGCGAAGGCGGGGATCTCGCGCCGCAAGTTCGCCGCACCAAAGAAATACCGAAAGAAAACCGATGTTTACCATCACCAAACAATTCGCCTTTTCCGCCAGCCACCAACTGGCCGGACTTGATGCCGATCACCCCTGTTCACGCCTGCATGGCCATAACTATATTGTCGAGGTGGAGCTTAAGGGGGCGACCCTTGACGCGCGCGGGTTCGTGCGTGATTACCGCGAACTTGGGCCGCTTAAACGCCTGATTGATGATGAGTTTGATCATCGGCACCTCAATGAAGTTCTCGGCCATGATCATCCGACGGCCGAGCAACTGGCCCTGTTTTTCTATGACTGGGCGCATGATCGCTGGCCGGAAGTATCGGCCGTGCGCGTTTCGGAAACCCCGAAAACATGGGCGGAATATCGGCCATGACCGTTCAAGACCCGCACTTGGCGGATATGTCGCAGTCCCGCGATAAAATCCGCATATCGGAAATTTTCGGCCCGACCGTGCAGGGCGAAGGCACCCTGATCGGCATGCCGACGGTGTTTGTGCGCACGGGCGGTTGTGATTTTCGCTGTGCGTGGTGTGATACGCTCTATGCGGTTGATCCGGCCTTTCGTGCCGACTGGAAACCGATGCGTGCGGAGGCTGTGCTTGATGAAGTCAAAAAACTGACCGGTGGTGCGCCGATCCTGATCACGCTGTCGGGCGGCAATCCGGCGATCCAGCCATTGGGCCGGTTGATTGAGCTCGGTCAGAAAGAAGGCTTTAGCTTTGCGATTGAAACACAGGGCAGCATCGCCAAGGACTGGTTTGCCGATCTGAATTACCTGACCATCAGCCCCAAACCGCCCAGTGCCTCGACCAGCTTTGACGCCGATGCGCTTAACGCCTGCATTGATGCGGCCAATGCCAAGGGGATGCTGTGTGGTCCGGCGATCACGTTGAAATTCCCGGTGCGCGATGAGGCCGACCTTCTGTTTGCCGATCATGTCCGCCGTCTTCACACCGGCATTCCGGTCTGTGTGCAGCCGGTCAATGATACCCCCGCCGAACCGCATCCCGATGGCGTGGACGGTGTTGATTTTGACGGGCTGACGGCGCGCTATCGCTGGCTGGTTGATGAGGTGGCCAAACGCAAATGGTTTGATGTGCGCGTGTTGCCACAATGGCACGTGCATGTCTGGGGCAATCTGCGCGGGGTATAGGGATCGGCGGTTGGGCGCACTGGTTTTATTTCATCTGATGATATGAAAATATATTTTATCCCAAATTTCTGATCCTTATCATGGGGATGGCGGTTGCCGATGCCACTGGATCGATCATCGCGATTTGCTATTGCGCCGATCCTCTACATTTCCAACAAGGAAGCACATTTTGTGCTTCACCATGGAAAGTACAGATCATGTCATTTCGCGATTTTTCCAAAACCCATCCCGAGACGGTCAAAAACATCCCCATTCAGCCATTGGACGGCGTCACACGCGATGCGCCCGGATCGCTGCCCGATAAATCGGCCGCAGAACACGCCCCGATGCCCGCCCCGCATCAAGGTGCGAACGACTGATCTTTGATCTTTGCACGGACGGAGGGGCATGCCCCTCCGTCGTTGTTTTACCGTTCGCCAACGTTACAGGGCACCAGAATCATGACCATTTCGCGCACATCCAACCAGACAGTGACGTTCCGCCATCCGTTTCAGCTTAGCGGGTTTAAAGACCTTTTTCCGGCGGGGAAATACGTGGTCGACACCACCGAGGAGCTGATCGAAAGCGTCTCGATCACGGCCTATCGCCGGGTATCGACGGAACTGCACCTGCGGACAAAAATCAACGGCATGATGTCCGAACGGATTTTAAGCGTCACTCCGACGGATCTGGACGCCGCCCTTGCCAAGGATGCAGCCTTTTTGGGTGCCCATCCACCCCGACCGACATTCTAAACCACTAAAAACATGCGTAATTCCAAATACATGGCGGGTATGGAATTGCACATTCGCGGCAACCTTACCATATTATAGATATAAGCTATTTCGCGTCTAACTTGCAAAATAGCACGCATGTTGTTTCAGGGTCCCTGCCCGCAACAGGATGCCCCGAAAGATCGGGATCAAAATCGGGAACACGGGCCCTGTCAAACTGCCGGAACGCTTTGCGGGTCAATAGATCGCATCGCGAAGCGCCGGTTGCTCGAAGGAGCCATGATCATGAGCATTACCCGCACAACCCATCGCACGGTGACGTTCTTTCATCCAACCCACCTGCCCGGTCATGACGGATTGCTGCCCGCAGGTGAATATGAGATCGATACGCTTGAAAAGCTTGATCTTGACGCCCCCATGCGCCGCTACATAGCGCTGGAATGTCATGTCCATATCTGGTCGGACAAAGACAAAAGCGAAGCCACCAACATCCTGACCGTTGATCCGCAGAAGCTTGAGGCGGCACTTGCCCTTGATTCTGATCCGCTGCGCGCTTCTGATCGCAAGCAAATGATCATATCGCATGGTGGTCAGCCAGAGGATGATGCGGCCTGAGAAAGCCTTAGCCAAACCCGATAGAGGCTGCTCACCCCCAACCCCGGAACCTCGCCCCGCCCGTTTATGTTACGGCAACCTGATCTGTGGCATCAACCATCCGTGATCCTGCAAGAACTTCACACCTTCAAACACCGGGATTGCGATTAGAAACCACAAGGCATCGCGTGTGGTGGCAAGATATAATGATGGTTGGCAGATCAGTTTGTTTTCATCCTGCCAGCGGAACCAGGTCGGCCGAAAGCGTGCCACCGTGTTTTGATAGCGCGTGAAGACCACGCCGAACCGTTCAGCCAACATTGCCTCTTCACGCAAAACGACGCTTCGAAGCACCAGCCAGCATCCCAGAGAAAAGATAAAACCCATCGTCACACTGCCGGTCTGTGCCCCACACCCGAAAGCGCCAATAAAGCTGAAAACATAAAGCGGGTTACGACAGATTGAATATGGACCACGCGTCACCAGTTCGGTTCTTTTGCGTCCGCCAATATAAAGCGAACACCACCCGCGACCGAAAATACAGATTGCAATCGCAACAATCCCAATCGTCGTGATCATCTGGTGAAGATAGCCTTCGCGGGCAGCCATCGATTGACTTCCGGCCACCAAAACCAAGAGCATCACGACCCCAATCCGCAGAACCAATTTTCGACGACGCTGTATCTGTCGCAGATCATCGGCCGTCGGCGCGATGATTTTTGTCCCTTTATTGGGGGAATGGGTCTTAGACTGGCGATACATTTTCTTGGGCTCCTGCACTAAAAACTGCAGAAGCTCTATCGGCAAATTACTGTTATGGCGTCCTATGCTGCGTATCTGGTCGTTCGGGTGCTACTTCGGACGCTGCGGGTTGTTGGTTTTCCGCCTGCTTTGCTGCCTCACGCACCGCACTTGGGGTTTCACCGGTCATTTTCTTGAACGCCAGATTGAACGTCGATTTCGAATTGAACCCGACACTGAGCGCCACATCAAGAATGGTGCGATCAGGCTCCAGCAGCAAGACCGATCGGGCTTCCTCGATCCGGGCGCTATTGACGAAATCAAAGAAATTCTGCCCGATATGGTGATTAAGCACATACGACAGCTGATTGGGCGACACGCCAACTGCACGTGCAAGCTTTGGCATCGACACCAGCGGATCGTTCAGGATGTCACCACGCCGCTGAAAATCACCCAGTAAGGCGACCACCCGTTCAACCCCGTCTTCATCGAGCAACGGTCGCACGCCTGTCGGCTCGGTTGTTGCCGGACGTGCCTCTTTGTCTGACGCATCCGTGCTTCGTGCCGCCACACTGGTAATTGAGCCGGTACTCGCATCGGACATGTTTCGATTGGGTAGATTTGATACGTTTGATGGACGCGACAGGTCGCCGCCGCCCCTGATGTCGTCAGATTCGAAATCGGATGGCCAGTCGGGCATGACAAACAGAACCGGGCGGGTCGCGGTTTCATAACTCATGGCAAACAGCGCGAGGGTAAAGGCGATTTCGGTGCCAAACATGTCCGTACTATCAGGCATATAAAGTCCGACAATCCGCCCCACGGCCACGGAAATAAAAGCAAACGTCACGCCACCCAGGATGACCCCCATCCAGCGTTGCATCGCCTTTCGATCCGCGCCGAGCTGTACTTGTGTCTGGCGGAAGTAACGACACGCCACACGCCACAGAAGTGCTATATAGGCCGATATCTGAACGAAAATGGCGCCCCAGCAAATTGCATCGACGACCTCGGCCATAGAAAGCCCCCCGGCCTGCGCTTCCTGACGAAAAACCGTCCAGCCCATCAGATTAAAAACAATCAGGGCAGGAATGAAATGCGCCCATGGTCGGCGTGACGGGTTTCCCGATATTTCACGGAAGTACAGATAGACGGCCGGTGCGATCACGAAATTGATCGGCCCGAAGAACAGGTTCATCAACCTTTCACTGTCACCAATGACGAAGATATCGGCGACGTCTTCGACCAGATTAAAAGCGATGGTGATGATAAACAGGATCATCCAGCGGTTCGCGCCAAACGCACGTCCGCCTTCGGAGCGTAGCAGCAGACATAAGAATACCGCCTGCGCCAATCCGATCACCGCAACCACGACACTTACATAGTCCGTCCAACTTGCCATTTCGGCATGCTCCTGATCATTTATATTGCATCTGCGTTGGTCCGTTTTGCCCCATCAGTCCAACTATATCGTTTCAATAGGCATAGTCGGACGTGAAAAGCGTCCGACTATGCACAAACGGACGCAGGATGTCGCATTTTAAGACAATTTGGCGACCAACCGATCAACATCCCCTTGATGTGCGGCCATAGAATTTTGCGGGGCGTCTGTAACATCGCACCATCATGGATCGTCCTGATGGAAAGACCGTCACAGAATTTTCGCTCGTATTCTATTGACTATATCAGTTCGATATATAACAATCCGGCATATATCGAACTGATATAGTCGTTCTGGCATCTTCCCCCGCCAGCACGCCGTCAGTTCGGGGGAAGTCAAAAAGGACACTGAACAGAATATGGATGTACGTACACTTTGCCTGGGCGCCCTGATGGGCGGCGAAGCGACCGGATATGAAATCCGCAAGATGTTTGAAGATGGCCCGTTTAGCCATTTTCAAATCGCGTCGCTTGGCTCGATCTATCCGGCTTTGACCAAACTGACACAAGACGGACTTGTGACGTTTGTCGAACATGAACAGGAAAACCGCCCGGACAAGAAAATCTATCGGCTGACGTCTGATGGCCGACAGAAATTCATCCGCACCCTGTTGCAAAACCGTCCGGCGGAAGATCGGTACCGTTCCGATATTCTGTTCACGCTGACCTTTGCCGAGGAGCTTCCGATTGAGCTGACCGAGGCGCTGATAGATGAATTTTCCGTTCGCTATGAAACCATGAACAACCTGATTGATCCGAACAATCCGGACAAAGAGGACTGTGCATCGGGCCCCGGCCGAGATGATGACGGCAACATCAAGCCCGGTTGCAAGTTCGTCGCCGGACTGGGTCAGGCAATGTGCGATGCCACGGTGAAATTCATCAAAGACAACAAACAGGACCTGATCAA
The DNA here is from genome assembly GCF_056173045.1 of Thalassospira sp. Z349TD_5. NCBI lineage: Bacteria > Pseudomonadati > Pseudomonadota > Alphaproteobacteria > Rhodospirillales > Thalassospiraceae > Thalassospira > Thalassospira sp. Z349TD_5. The sequence continues at coordinate 1,097,060 of NZ_CM149654.1, read as the reverse complement.
AGATTTGAAGACCTTCAAGTCCAATAAATCCTGATCGGGCGACACCCCCCGACTGCATCTGGCCACCATGCCAAAGAGGTGGCGCAGTTGCAGACAAGACGTGCCTACGATGTGCCGACTAAATGTCAAAGACGCATTCCGCCACCGGAATATTTGAGGGAACAAGAACATGAATGCATCACGGCTTATTGCCATTTTTCTGGTCGTTGGGACCGTCATATGGATTGGCTCGGCCTATCTGGTCGGAGACAATACTGCCGATGACGCCGCCATGGCACAGGGTGATGACGCCAGCACGACAGGTGCCTCCGGCACCGATGGGGCCGAGCAACCGCGCGCCAGTGTCCGCACCATCACCAGCAATGCGGTTGATCATGTTGATTTCCTCAGAGTATCGGGACGGACAGAAGCGGTCATTTCCGTTGAAATCCGGGCAGAAACCGAAGCAAGCGTTGTTGAGCTTGGCGTTGCCAAAGGCCAGCCCATCAACAAGGGCGATCTGATTGCCAAGCTGGCCGTTGATGGCCGCATGGCACAGGTTCAAAAGGCGCGTGCGCTTGTCGCCCAGCGTGAACTTGAAAGCAAGGCAGCCGAAAGTCTGGCCGAAAAGAACTACCGCTCGAAAACCGGTGTTGCCCAATCGCTGGCATTGCTCGAAGAGGCGCGAGCCGACCTTAAAATCGCGCAAACCGAGTTGAACCACACCGAAATCCGCGCCCCGTTTGACGGCATTGTTGAAAACCTGCCCGCAGACATCGGTGATCTGATGTCGATTGGTGACCCTGTTGCAACCCTGATCAAGGCAGACCCGATGTTGGTGGTCGCCCATGTGCCCGAACATTCAATCCGGGCAATTGATCTGGGACAGCTTGCCCATGTGCGGCTGTATGACGGGACTGAATATGACGGTATCGTGCGCTATGCCGCGCGTGTTGCTGACAACAGCACCCGCACCTTCCGGGTCGAAGTTGAAATCGACAACACAGATCTTTCCATTCCCGACGGCATGACCGCCGAGATGGAAATTCCGGTTGGCACCAAACGCGCCCATCAGGTTCTGCCATCGGTCTTGACCCTGAATGACGACGGAAAACTTGGCGTGCGCTCGGTGGTTGACGGCAACAAGGTCGATTTCCTGCCCGTCGAGCTTCAGGGCGGCAATCGTGAACGGGTGTGGATTGGCGGCCTGCCCCAACAGTTCGAACTGATCGTTGTCGGCCATGACTGGGTCAAGGAAGGGGCGACTGTCGGCGTCGTGCATCTGGAAACAGATGAAAACGGCCTGCCGATCCCGACCCAGGTGAAAGATGCCGAGACGGATGAAGATGACCAAAGTGCGACCACCCTGTCGGAACAAGTCGCGCGCTGATGCGTGGACATGAGGAGCAATGAAAATGTCCCTGATTGATCACGCATTACACAGATCACGCACGGTTATTCTGGTTCTGATCCTTCTTCTGGCAACGGGTTGGGTTGGCTATAACACCATCCCCAAAGAAGCCGATCCAGATGTTCAGATCCCGGTTTTATATGTCACCATGCATCATGACGGCGTGTCGCCCGAAGATGCCGAACGTCTTTTGCTGCGTCCGATGGAACAGGAACTGCGCAGCATCGAAGGTGTGAAGGAAATGAGTTCCCAGTCCTATCAGGACGGGGCCTCTGTCACGCTTGAATTTTATTCCGATGTTAATATCGACGAAGCGCTTGCCGATGTGCGCGAACGGGTTGATATCGCCAAATCCGAATTACCCGCAGAAACAGACGAGCCCAAAGTTCACGAGATCAATCTGTCGCTGTTCCCGGTTCTGGTTGTCACCCTGTCTGGCGATGTGCCTGAACGTGCATTGCTGCGCATGGCGCGCGACCTGAAAGATTCCATCGAAGGATTGCCTGCCGTTCTTGAGGCCAAACTTGCCGGGGATCGCGAAGAACTGGTTGAGTTCATCATTGATCCGATGAAGATCGAGGCCTACCGGCTGAATGGCATCGACATCGTATCGCTTGTGCGCAATTCGAACGCGCTGGTGGCTGCGGGTGCGGTTGACACCGGGACGGGGCGCTTTAACATCAAGGTTCCCGGCCTGTTTGAATCGGTCAATGACATCCTTGATATGCCGTTGATTGTCGATGGCGATTCCGTCATTCGTTTCCGCGATATCGGCGAAGTTCGCCGGACGTTCAAAGACGCCCAAAGCTTTGCCCGGCTCAATGGTCAACCTGCCATCGCAATTGAAGTTTCCAAACGCGTTGGTGAAAATATCATCGAGGTGATTGATGCCATCAAGGCCACCACGGACGAAGCACAACAAGCGTTTCCGCCCAACCTGACCATCAATTATTCGCAGGACAAATCATCTGACATCCGAATGATGCTTAATGACCTGCAAAACAGTGTCATCTTGGCGATCCTGCTGGTGATGGTTGTCGTCATCTGGTCCATTGGCTGGCGGTCAGGCTTGCTGGTGGGCCTTGCGATCCCTGGATCTTTCCTGACTGCTATTCTGGTCCTGTGGGCGCTCGGCATGACGGTTAATATGGTCGTGCTGTTCAGCCTGATTTTGGCGGTCGGGATGCTGGTCGACGGGGCAATTGTTGTCACCGAATATGCCGATCGTAAAATGATTGACGGTCTGCATCGTAGCAAAGCCTATCCACTGGCGGCCAAACGCATGGCAATGCCGATCATTGCATCGACGGCAACGACACTTGCGGCCTTCCTGCCGCTGGCATTTTGGCCCGATGTTGTTGGCGAATTCATGAAGTTCCTGCCGATTACGGTGCTGTTTACCCTGACCGCGTCCCTTGCCATGGCTTTGATCTTTGTACCGACCGTTGGCGCATGGTTTGGCAAACCCGGTGCAACTTCGAATGAAAGCCTCCAAGCCATTGCCGCCGACCATGCCGATGACATTGATAAGGTCAGAGGTGGCACCGGGTTCTATATCCGCATGCTGCGCGGGTCGCTTCGCTATTACTGGGTCGTGGTGCCCGCAGCGTTTGTGATCCTTGCTTCTGTCTGGGCATCATTTGGTATCCTCGGCAAGGGGGTTGAGTTTTTCCCCGAAGTTGAACCGGAAGTCGCCATTGTTCAGGTCCGTGCGCGCGGCAACATGTCCTATTACGAACAGGATGCGCTGCTACAAGAAGTCGAAGACCGCATTCTGGCCCTTGATACCCATCATGAAGGTGAGAACTGGTTTGATACGGTCTATGCCCGTTCAGGCAACGGTGCAGGCGGCAACGAGGCCCCGGAAGACGTCATTGGTGTGGTTCAACTTGAATATGCCGATTGGCAAACACGCCCCACAGCTAGCGAAATTGAAAAACGTATTTTGGCCGAAACCGCCGATCTGGCGGGCATTCAGATCGAAGTCCGTGCTGAAGAAGCAGGCCCGCCGCAAGGCAAGGATATCCAGATCCAGTTGCGGTCGTTCTATCCCGAGCTTCTTGACGAAACCGCCAGCAAACTGATTGCCGGATTGCAGGAAATCGGCGGCATGTACAATTATGAGGATGGTAAATCACCACCTGGTATTGATTGGGAATTTAGCGTTGATCGCGCACAGGCGCTTAAATTCGGCGCCGACATCAATCAGATTGGCAATGTGATTAAACTGGTGACCAACGGGATCGATTTTTCGACCTATCGCCCCGATGATTCCACCGAGGAGATCGACATTGTCGGGCGGTTCCCGGCCAAATATCGATCCCTTGATGAGCTTAACAACCTTCAGATTGCCACCGAAAAGGGGTTGGTGCCGCTGGCGAACTTTGTCAAACGCACGCCGAAGCTTAAAACCGGTACTCTGACCCGAGTTGACAGCCGCCGGGCGCTGACGGTTAAGGCCGACGTTGCCGATGGCGTTCTGGTCGATACCAAGCTTGGTGAAGTCAAAGCATGGATGAGCGGCCTTGAGATTGATCCGCGTGTATCGATTGAATTCAAAGGTCAGGACGAAGAACAGCAAAGATCGGCGGACTTCCTGATGAATGCCTTTACGGTCGCGCTGTTCATTATGTTCATTATTCTGGTGACGCAGTTTAACAGCATCTCAAGTTCGCTTCTGATCATGATTGCGATCGTCATGTTGACAGCCGGCGTGTTCCTTGGCCTGATGATCACCGGGCAGGCATTTTCCATCGTGATGAATGGCATCGGGGTGGTGGCACTGGCGGGGATTGTTGTGAACAACAACATCGTTCTGATTGATACGTTTGACCGGCTTAAACATACCGCTGGCAGTATCGAGGCGGCGATCCTGCAGACCGGTGCGCAACGTTTGCGTCCGGTGATGCTGACCACGGTGACGACCATTCTGGGTCTGGTGCCGATGGTGCTTCAGATCAATATCGATTTCGTCGCCCGTGACGTCAGCATTGGTGCGCCCTCCACGCAATGGTGGGTGCAGCTTTCAACCTCCATTGCGTTTGGTCTGGCGTTTGCCACGGTCTTGACCCTGATCTTCACCCCGTGTGCGTTGATGATGCGTCACAAGATGGGCGGTGGTTTCAGGCGGCTTAAACCATGGATTGGACAAAAGGCGTCCGGGGTGATGGGCAAGATCAGGCCCGCGACCTCACGTTAACCCAATAGCCGCGCGACACTTCCCCCCGACCCCGCCGCGCGGTTAGACCAGCCCCCAAACTTCCCCGTTTGGGGGCTGGTTATCTTTAGGATCACGGCCCAGGACACTGCCCGAAAGCTTGGTTGATGATGGGTTTTCGACACAACAGCGCGCCCCTTTAAGATGCGCATCGCCTTACATACATATTTTGATAAGGGTTTCTGGCTTATCCTTAGCGCTAAGAAGAAGACACATAAGAATAGTCCGTGTGGGAAGATCGAATGAAAACAGCTGTTAAAAAGTGGCTGAGGTACACCACGTTTGCCGGTGCGTTTTTGATGTGTGCCTTTGCAAAACCAACAGTCACGTCGGCAAAGGAAATGCTGACATGGGCGGTTCCCCCGTTTGCACCGGCTTTCATCACTGACCAGTCAAACCTGACAGGCTATGCCGCCGATACCCAGAACTGGTTCGTGCAGCGTTTGACCGACTACGACCACACTGTCCTGCACATTCCTTTGTCACGCCTGCTTGCGGAAATGCGCAATACGGCCGATGGCATCCGGTGCAGCACCACCCTGATCCCGACCCCGGATCGGCGCGAATTCATCGTCTTTGCGAAAACGGTTCTTTTGCATCTGCCGATTTCGATTGTTATCCGCCAAGAAGATTTTGATCGATACAAACCGTTCATGAATGATCAGGGCCACATTCTTTTGTGGCAGTTGCTGTCGAACGTTGATTTTCAAGGTGCGGTGCGCCTTGAGCGCGCTTATGGCGGGCTGGTTGACAGCCATCTGGCGCGTTATCGCACCTCCGATCAGGTGATGGAAGTTGTCGATGACACCAAGCTTTTAAAGATGCTGGCGTTAAAACGGATCGACTGGAGCCTGTATTTCCCGTCCGAAGCAGAATATTATCGCCGCCAGTCAACCCCCGATCAGGCAATCATGGCGTTGCCGATTGCAGGCAACACCAACCTGCTTGAAGCAACGATTGGCTGTGCCAACACGCCAGCGGGGCGGACAGTGATTAAGCGGATCAATGCGATCATTGATGCCAACCCGACCATGCCCTGGACCGACTTTTACGCCGCATGGCTTAATACCAAGGACCGCGAATGGTTTGAGCAGGCCCGCCAGCAATTTATCAGTGCCAGCGTTTTCTGATCTTGGTCCAACTTCCCCTCAAGCTGGACCGTTCATCTGAGCAAGCATCTGATTAAAATCAGAAAAAATTTGCAAATTCCATCTGCAGTACACTTATTACTAAGGGTAGAATAGATTTTAATGAACAACCGGCTTGGTGTTGATGCTGTTATTTCGTTCCTGCCTTAAGCGCGCCCGGTGGATGGCGCTGGGATTGTTTGCCCCGGTATTCATCATCCCGGCGCATGCTCAGCCGGTGAATGAGATTGTCTGGACCCTGACACCATTGCCCCCGGCGATGGTTGAAAAAGACGGCAAGATTGTCGGTTATGGGGTCGATACGCTTGACTGGTTTATTGATCGTCTGCCGGCCTATCGCCACAAAAAGGAAATCGTGCCGCTTCCGCGCTTGATGCAGTCGCTTACCGAAGGCGGGACGCTTTGCAACATCGGTATGAACAAGACCCCGGAACGCGAACAGATCCTGATTTTTTCCGATGCCGTTTTACCCCATCTCCCCGTCAGTCTGGTGACACAGACCAAGAATGATGATCGCCTTACGCCGTATCTTGATGATGACGACCATGTTGATCTGGTGCGCCTGATCAAAAGTGGGAAACTCAATGGTGCCATTCGCGCCCAACGCTCCTATGGCGCGGTCGTTGACCCGATCCTTAAATCATTTTCGGGCAATCCGACCATGACCGTCATCGGAACGGATGAGCAGTTTCTCCCGATGATCACATTGGATCGCATTGACTGGACGCTCTATTTCCCGGCCGAGCTTGAATATCACCGGCGTCAAAAAACACCCGACACCCGCTTTACCACCTGGCCGATTGCAGGGAATGATCATGTCATTCCAGCATCGATTGCCTGTACTAAAACCCAGACCGGGCACGCGGTCGTCAATGACATCAATGCACTGGTTGTTGAAAACCCCGAAATGCCGTGGGTGACATTCTATACCGCGTCACTGTCGCAATCAGACCGCAAACGATATGCCCGTGAAGTCCGTTTCTGGCAAACGCACAAAGACGACATCACAGAGTAACCGTTGTCTTGCCGTGTCACACGCGGACATGACTTCAAACACAAAAAAGCCGGCACGTGATGCCGGCTTTTGCGCAACAGATCACAGCATTTTAAAATCAGTTCTGATGAACGCGGTTAAGCCCCTCTTCGGGGTCTTCGTCAGATTCCCCGTCATCGTCTTCTTCGTCTGCCTTGTCCATCTCGTGCTGATTTTCAACGCCCATACGGCGGTAGGACCGATAAGACAGTGGCATGCTGATCAAATAAATCGCCGCAATCGCCGAGAGTGTCAGCCACGGCGAGGACACCAGAAACGCCACCGACGCCCCGAATGCCAACATCAAGGGCAAGACCCATGCACGCGGGATTTTGACCTTTTTAAATGAATAGGTAGGCAGACGCGACACCATCAGACAGGCAATCAAAACACCATAGGGTGCAACGATATAGGGGCTGTCAAAAATGCCTTCGCCAAACTGCAGGGTCAGGACAATCGGCCACATTGCAAGGGCGGCCGCCGCCGGGGCCGGAACACCGGTAAAGAAGCGATAGGCCCATGTCGGCATTTCAGGTTCGCCCAGCATCTGGGTGTTAAACCGTGCCAGACGCAACGACATGCAGACCGCAAACAAAAGCGACAAGGCCCAACCGATGGGCCCCAATTCATGCAGCGACCAGAAATACAGCATCATCGCAGGTGCGACGCCAAAGCAGACAAAGTCCGAAAGACTGTCCAGTTCGGCGCCAAAGCGGCTTGAGGCGTTCAGCATACGGGCCAGACGGCCATCAAGACCATCAATGATCCCGGCAATCAGAATGGCGGCAACCGCGGCTTCCCAGCGATCCTGCATGGCAAAGCGGATCGACGTCAGGCCCGTACACATCCCCATCAGGGTTGCGACATTGGGCACAAGGCGGGTCAAGGACAGGGCCTTGAACCTGCGCGGACGGTTAATTGGTCGGATGCCGCCAGCCATTAACGGATCTCCCCGATGGCGGCTTCCTTATCCTTGGCCGACACATCGGCAAGGATGGTTTCACCGGCAATCGTGGTCTGACCGACAATCACGTTCGGCGAAACACCTTCGGGCAGATACACATCAACGCGCGAACCAAACCGGATCAGGCCGAAACGTTCACCGGCCTTAAGCTGCGATCCGGTGCCAACGTCACACAGGATGCGACGCGCAACCAGACCGGCGATCTGAACAACACCAAACTCGCGGCCTTCCTTGTCACGGACAAGCAGGATCTGACGTTCGTTGTTGTCTGATGCCTTATCAAGTTCAGCATTCACAAACTTGCCGGGCACATAGGCCTCGCCCACCACTTCGCCATTGATCGGGCAGCGGTTGACGTGAACATTGAACACATTCATGAAGATCGAAACGCGCGTGCGCGGCGTTTTATCGTCAAGTTCAAGTTCCTTGGGCAAAGGCGCCTGCGAAATCATGCATACGCGGCCATCTGCCGGGGAAATGACAAGGTTTTCGTCGGTCGGGGTAATACGATCCGGGTCGCGGAAGAAATACGCGCACCACAGCGTCAGGATCACACCGGCCCACCCCAGTGGTTCGGCGATCAAAAACAGGATCACAGTGATCGCCGCGAAGATCGCAACGAATTTCCAGCCTTCTGGATTGATCGGCACAAGAACGGATTTCAAAGTCTTAATTCCCTGGTTGCCATGGGTTGGGCACATCAAATTGGTACGATTGGTACCGTTCGGGCGCGTTCTTAGCATCTAGTGATGATACAGGGCAACGCAACCCGGACAAAACTGTTCTTCTTTTCAAAAAGAAAAGGGCAAAACACACTTATCATGTGTTTTGCCCCTCGCAAAGAACAGCTGTTACTCCGCTGCATTTTCCGTGGTCGGCAGGGCAAAAATCTGCCCCGGGTAAATCAGGTCAGGATCGCGGATCTGTTTGCGATTCTGCGCATAGATAATCCAGTATTTCAGCCCTTCGCCATAGGTGCTGCGCGCAATCCGCCACAGGCTGTTGCCCGGCTGAACCACATAACGCGACCCCGGCTCAAGAATTTCTTCCGGGCGGGCCCGTTCAAACGGAATTTCAACACGTGCGGTCACCTTGCCCGCCGGATCAAGCTGATCGGCACGCATGGTATAATTGCCCGGTTCAATCGGCTCGCCAATGGTTAGCGCCCAATTGCCGTTTTCATCGGCCGGTGCGGTCCCGACAAGCTTGTTATCAAGATATACCTGAACGTCATGGTCCATGTCGGCATTGCCCGACATGGCAACGCGGCCTTCGGTGTCATAATCAACAACCCCAATCGACAGGCGCGGCATTTTTTCAGCCGCGTCTTTGCTGTCTTGTTTGGGTTCGGCGGCTTTTTCGGCTGCCGGTCCCTGCATCACGGTGACAGCACCGCCTTCATTCGGGACTTTCAGGGCAATGATCGGCTGATCTTTTTTATCTGCACTGGTATCGGCAGCGTCGCCGGTATCTTTAGTGTCGCTGCTATCCGCGGTCGTCATGTCAGCGTCGGGCGCCGGTGCATCCGTCGGTTCAGCAGCCTCAGTTTTCTTTGGCGCTTCATCCGGGATCAGGACAACGATCTTGTCGTCGGCCTTGCTAACGGTTCCGGTGTCGTCTTCGGCTTCAAGTGAAAGTTCACGGTCACCGCTTGTCAGCGGCTTACCCGGCAAAACAACCCATTCGCCGCGTTCATCGGCCGTTGCTTCGCCAATGACTTCTTCGCCTTCGCGGATGCGGACTTTGCTGTTGGGTTCCGCACGACCGGCAATCACCGCATTCCCATCCGGGCCAATGCGCACGACATCAAAACTTGGATTTTTGATTTTCGGCGCAACAGGGTCCGATCCGTCAGATGGCTCTGCCGGGGGCGTCGGTTCTTCGGTGCTTGAAACCGTTGGCGGTGCTTGCTCTGCGGTCGTCGCCAGATCTTCGTCAGCGGTTTGTGTCAACATGTAGTTGAGCACAATCGCGGCCAGGATCAGTACAACGCCGATAATGACGAGGATATAGGGTCGTTTCACCGGAAATATCCTTGAACGATGTTTATGTTATTTACGGACGCGACCAATGCTTTGAATTTGCTTGTCATATTCCCCCCAAACAACCGCCTTGGACGCGTGAAGTAGAAACTTGTACTACGTTCGTCTCTCGGTTTCCATACCGTAACGAACTTACGATATCTTACAACCGTTAGGTAAAGATGAATAGAATCAGTCTGTTTGCTGTTTTCCTAATACGCACTGACGCGCATCATCGCCCCAACATAGGCCACCAGTGCCGCCATCACCAAGGGCAACCCCAAAACCCCGATGCGGATCACCGCACCAAGCAGTGCTGTTTGTGCCGGGTTATCTTGTGGTAAAATGACCGAAATCCGGGCCGCCGCCGGACCGGCAGAGACCACCAGCAACAAGACAGCCACCGCAAAGCACGACGCGGGCATCAAGATCATAACGCCGGTCGCACTGGCCATCAGCGCACATACCACCGCCAGCCAAACTGCCGCGCGATATTGTGGTGCAGCCTTTTCGGATACCAACGCCACCAACAAGGCCACGGTCAATGCGGCCTGAAAGACAACAAAATCGTTTAAGCCAAACTGGTCGGCAATGATCCCCTGCCCCAGTGACAGGGTCATCAATACCGCAACCGGTCCCGGTGTTGCAAAACCAGCAACATCATCGTCACTGAAAGAAGACGCTGTTTTGCCAGCCTTGACCGTTTTGGTCGATTTGGTGGAACGGGTCTTGGTTTTCTTTCCTTTCGGGGCATCGGCGATTTCGTCTTGTGAAAAGTCGGGCCGCGTTACCCACAGGAAACATCCACCGACAGTCACATAGGCAAGCCACGCCAGAACCTTGATCGATGTCGGGTGATAGGCAAGCCCGCTTATTGGGGCGGCCAACACCATCCACGCGCCAAGCAGCAGTAAAACCGCCGCGACACCCAGACAAATACGTTCGGAAATCTTTGAAAAATCAAGGATCGCACCGCAAACCCCGCCCAGAACCAGCATCAGCAAGGCCGCACCAATCCCCCCGCGTGCGGTTTCAGGCAGCCCGATGGCCGCAGGGACCGCCACCGCAACAGCGGGAACAACCGCGCCCAGCACTATACGCCGCGCAATCGCACGGTCCAGACCAAGCCATAAGGCCAGCATCAATACAGCGGCAATGACGGCTGACACCAAAATGGCCAGCCAAAAAGGATTGTTGACAAACACGTTGGGCGATCCTGCCTTCTTTTCGTTTGATATTATGTGATGCGAGAAGGAGCTCGCACGGAACTACCCTTCCCACAATCAGGTTCAGAACTTGTTAACCATCGCGCGAAACTTTGCCGATTAATCTGACAGTACGGCCGAAATTCCGATGTGCGCGTTTCAGGTCTCCTATCGTGCAGGCAAAAGCAACCAAATTGCGGCAGTCGCGCGTCATTTAGGGTCAGAACCCAGATTTAATATACTGCAGCACGGAAAATCTTGGCCCTGCCTGCCTGTCATCGGCTATGGTCACCAATGTACGCACGAAGTTACGTCGCGTACAGCCCCCGTACGGGGCGGATACCCGGCACATCCCGGTGCCGTCCCGCTACCTGCGAAACAAGAAACAAAAGGCAGGTCGCCATGACAAATGTAAAATCAATCTGTGTCTTCTGCGGTGCTTCGGACGGCAAAGACCCCCGCCATATGGAAAACGCCATAGCGTTTGGCAAGATGATGGCCGAACGCGGCATCACGCTTGTGTATGGTGGTGGGCGCATTGGCCTAATGGGGGCCGTTGCCGACGCTGTTATGAAAAATGGCGGCAAGGTTGTCGGGATCATCCCGGCACATCTTGATGACATCGAAGTCGGGCATACCGGGCTTTCGGAATTGATTGTGTGCAAATCCATGCATGAACGCAAAGTCGAGATGTTCAAGCGCTCGGACGCGTTTGTCACCCTTGCCGGTGGGTTGGGCAGCCTTGACGAAGCGTTTGAAGCCATGACGCTGCGCCAGCTTGGCATTCATGACACCCCAATGGTGTTTTTCAACGCGCTTGGGTATTGGGACAAGTGCCTTGCGATGATTGACGGCATCATTGCCGATGGCTTTGCACGTGAAAGCCACAAAAACCTGTTTACGGTGGCCGATACGCTCGACGAAATCTTTGAGCAACTTGCCGCCGAACCGGCCCCGAAATTTGATCCGCGCGAAAAGCTGTTCTGATTTTCGACGTTCCGCACCGCTAAATCAAGCATGACATCCCAACGTTGCAAGGCCTTTTAAGGCCATAACGACGCCGACAAACCGCCCTGTCACAAGGGCGGTTTTCTTTTGTCTCCTCCTGTCTGGCCCATTTTCCCGCCTTTCTGTAACAATAAAAGTTACAAGATAATTGACATCAATCCATCATGATACTTATAAAGTTACATGAATAGTGCCATCGCATGTCATTCCAACAGGCAGGACCCCAACCATGACTGACCACATCGCCGCCACCACAGATGCTACCAATGCAAATGCCAACGCGTTACCCGATACCCCGCCCTTTGATGTTGCCATCATCGGCGGTAGTTTTGCCGGACTTTCAGCCGCACTGCAGCTTGCCCGTGCGCGGCGCAAGATTTGCGTGATTGATGCGGGCCAACCGCGCAATCGGTTTGCTGCGACCTCACACGGTTTCTTTGGTCTGGATGGTAAAAGCCCGATGGAGATTCGCGATATCGCCATGTCGCAACTTCGGGTCTATCCAACCGTGACCGTCCGCGACGGGTGGGTAAGTCATGCCAGCCCCAGTGCCAAATCCAGTGCCCGGTCCACCGCCGGAACGGATGACGGGGATATGCGGTTTGACATCACAATCAACGACCGCGACGTCATCACCGCACGGCGCATCCTTCTGGCAACCGGTGTCCGCGATATCCTGCCCGATATTCCCGGCATGACGGACCGTTGGGGCACCACGGTTTTACATTGTCCCTATTGCCATGGCTATGAAGTGCGCGATGAGCAGATCGGTGTTATCGCCACCATGTCCCATTCAAGCCATCAGGCGATGATGCTGCCCGACTGGGGGCCGACCACCTATTTCACCCAAGGCATCCATCTTCCTGATGCCGAGACACAGGCCGCAATGATCCAGCGCGGTATTGTGGTTGAAAACAGTCCGGTGATTGAACTTCTGGGCACCGCCCCGTCCCTTGATGCGGTGCGTTTGGTCGATGGCCGTATTTTGCCAATGACGGCGATCTTTACCGGGCCGAAAGTCACCATGCCGTCACCGGTTGCAGAAATGCTGGGCTGTGCCTTTGACGACGGGCCCCAAGGCCCGTTCATTGACGTTGACAGTACGCAGGAAACCAGCGTTCCGGGCATCTTCGCCGCCGGGGATGCTGCCACCGCGCGCCATAATGCGACACTGGCCTCAGCAGCAGGTGTCATGGCCGGGGTCGGAGTACATCAATCACTGATTTTTGGCTGATCCCCAACACCCGATAAATGACCACCGAAATACTGCCGCCCCACGCCTTGGGGCGGCATTTTTTGTCACGAAACAGCCCTTTTGGGCGGTGTTTGCAGCCGTATTCGGAGAAACACCCACCGCCAAACCGAGGTTTTCTGCGACTTTTACCGCCCGGACCAACATTCATCTGAATGTCATGCTTCTGAAATCTTAGTGACAACGAAGCCGCGTATGATCGTTTTCATGTTCAAAACAACAAATTGAACGATCAAATGAATATATCAACGCGACAGCGTGACATTATCGACATCCTGCGGCGCGATGGATTTGCCTCCATCGATGCGCTGGCCGATCATTTTGATGTAACGCCGCAAACCGTGCGACGCGACGTTAATATCCTTAATGATTCCAACCTTGTCCGGCGGCGTCACGGCGGGGTGGAATATGCCGGGGAACCGGGCATGAACCTGTCGTATGAAAGTCGTCAGGTCACCAATATTGCGCCAAAGCACGCCATATCCCTTCATGTTGCCAACCTGATCCCCGATGGGGCGTCGATCCTGATCGGGATTGGCAGCACGCTGGAACTTGTCGCGTTGAATTTGGTCAATCACCGCCATTTGACGGTGATCACCAACAACATGAATGCCGCCATGGCGCTGGGCAACAATACCGGTAACCGGATTGTTGTCCCCGGCGGGACGCTGCGTCTGCCAGACCGCGACATCATCAGCCCCGAAGCCGAAGCAATGTTTCACAACTACAAGGTTGATTACGGCCTGTTTGGCGTTGGCGGGATCGAACCCGATGGCACCCTGACCGATTTTGACCATCGCGAAGTGTCCTTGCGCCAAGCCATTGCGGAGAATTGCCGCAATTCCATTCTGGTTGCCGATCAATCGAAATTTGGCCGCCCGGCCCCGGCCAAGGGCGGGCATATCACCGACCCGGATGTTGTGGTTGTTGACCGCATTCCCGGCGGATCTTTTAATCCCTTGTTTGAACGCCAGGACGTCAGTGCGCGCCTTCAACTTGCAAAAAGCGAAGTTCTGAAATGACGGCCCAATCCCCCTTTATCGAGATCCATTCCGTATCGCGCGTTTTTAACGGCGGCAACGGGGTTCATGATCTTTCCATTGATATTCCACGCGGCAGTTTTGTCGTCCTGCTGGGCCCGTCGGGATGTGGCAAGTCAACCACCCTGCGTCTGATTGCCGGGCTTGAAACCGCCGATCAGGGTTTGATCCGGATTGATGGCAAGGATGTCACCAATACCCCGCCGTCCAAGCGCGGATTATCCATGGTGTTTCAATCCTATGCGCTGTTTCCGCACCTAAGCGTTGCCGAAAACATCATCTTTGGCCTGAAGGTACGTAAAACCGACAAGGGGGAAATCAAGACCCGCCTTGCCGAGGCCCTGAGTGTGACCGGCCTTGACGGATGTGAAGACCGTAAACCGTCGGAGCTGTCGGGTGGGCAGCGTCAGCGTGTTGCCCTTGCGCGCGCCATTGTCGCAGGCCATCCGCTGTGTCTGATGGATGAGCCACTTTCCAACCTTGATGCCAAATTGCGCCATGCCGTGCGCAAGGACATCCGCGATTTGCAACAGCGTCTTGGCATCACGGTGGTCTATGTCACCCATGATCAAACCGAAGCCATGAGCATGGCCGACATCGTTATCCTGATGAAGGATGGCCGTATTGAGCAGGCAGGCGACCCGGCAGAACTTTATTTGCAGCCCGCAACCGCCTTTGCCGCCGGATTTGTCGGCAGCCCGCCGATGGCACTTTTGCCTGCCACGGCGTTGCCAAATGACGTTTTGCCAAATGGCTTTCCCCCCAAGGACCTGACGTTTGGTATCCGCCCCGAGGACCTCAAACTTTCAACCGATCCGGCGAGTGAGGCATGGGGCATTGCCGCCACCGTCACGGGCAGTGAATTTTTGGGTGCGGAAACATTTGTTTATGTCGCGATCGCCGGAACGGATGGGGCGACAGCCCGCCTTCCGGGACGCGTTCACATTTCGCCCGGGACGGAAGTCTCGCTCAGTTGGGCTGGCGTTGCGGCCCACTGGTTTGATCGCGAAACCGGTCTTCGTCACGCACCGGCGACGACCGATATAGCAGCCAACGCACCATCACAGACGACAGAATTTCAAACTTCACCTTCGACAATTTCGACACTCTAACAGGGAAGATATCTTCATGCGTAACATCGTAACCCGTGCTGCTTTTGCCGCCGGATTGATGGCAACGGCGGCGACACCTGCCTTTGCTGCGACTGAGCTCACCATGTATTATCCCATCGCCGTTGGCGGCCCGTTGACCGATGTGATTGACGGCATGATTGACGGTTTTGAGGCCGAACACCCGGACGTCAAGGTCAATGCCATCTATGCTGGCAACTATGATGACACCCGCCTGCGTGCCGTGTCCGCGATCAAAAGTGGCGATCCGGCACAGCTTTCGGTCATGTTTTCCATCGACGTTTATGACCTGATCGAGCAGGACCTGATTGTTCCGTTTGACGATGTTGTCAAAACCGCCGAAGACAAAGAATGGCTGAACGGCTTTTACCCGGCCCTGATGGCCAATGGCAAAGTCGATGACAAAACCTGGGGCATCCCGTTCCAGCGTTCGACCATTGTCATGTACTACAACAAGGACATGTTCCGCGAAGCTGGCCTTGATCCGGAAAGCCCGCCGCAAACCTGGGAAGAGCTGGTTGCCGACGGCAAGGCGCTTGCCAAAGACGGCAAATGGGGCCTGATGGTGCCATCGACCGGCTATCCTTACTGGATGTTCCAGTGCTTTGCCGTTCAGAATGGCAAAGAGCTTATGAGCAACGATGGCACGGAAACCTATTTCAATGATCCGGCCGTGGTTGAGGCGCTTGAATTCTGGCGCGGACTTGCGACGGATGAAAAAATCATGCCCGAAGGCACGATTGAATGGGGCACGCTGCGTCAGGCCTTTGTTCAGGGTCAGACCGCAATGATGTGGCATTCGACCGGCAATCTTTCGGCGGTTAAGCGCGAAGCCAAATTTGATTTCGGTGTTGCGATGTTGCCAAAACACAAACAATCGGGTTCGCCGACCGGTGGCGGTAACTTCTATCTGTTCAAAAACTCAACCGACGCACAGAAAGAAGCATCGCTTGAACTGATCAAATATATGACCGCACCGGAACGGGCGGCTGAATGGTCGATTGCAACCGGCTATGTCGGTGTGACGCCAGAAGCATACGAAACCGATGCGCTTAAATCCTATGCGGCTGATTTCCCGCAGGCACTGGTGGCCCGTGATCAGCTTGAAGTCGCCATTCCGGAATTCTCCACCTATGACACTGCACGTGTCCGCGATGGTCTGAACAACGCCATTCAGGCGGCTTTGACCGGTGAAAAATCACCGAAAGAAGCCCTTGAAGGCGCACAGGCCGAAGCAAACCGTCTTCTTCGGGCATTCCACTAAGACTGCCCGTCTGCACGCCGAAGCGGGCCCCCAATGCCCGCTTCGGCACCTTTTTTCTTTAGGCTCAGGACGTGCCGACGATGAACGAAATGGCCCAACTTCAAAAACGCCGTCTGGCGCTTTATGGCTGGATGCTCGCCGCCCCGGCCTTGGCATTAATGAGCCTGTTTGCCTTTTACCCGGCCATTGCGACCCTGTGGCACAGCCTGTTTTCGCGCGGCACCACGCGCCGTCCGTCGGTGTTTGCCGGGCTTGATAATTATGGCGATCTGTTTGCCGATCCGACCTTTTGGACGGTGGCGTCTAACAATCTGATTTATGCGGGCATCACCATTCCGGTGTCGATTTTCTTTGCGCTGGCGATGGCGCTTTGGGCCAATGCACATATTCCCGCACGCAGTTTTGTGCGCAGTGCCTATTTCACGCCGACCATTTTACCGATGATTGCCGCGGCCAATTTGTGGCTGTTTTTCTATACGCCCGATCTGGGGGTGATTGACCAGATTACCGGCTTTTTCGGCGCGGAACCGACCAACTGGCTGGGTCAGCCTGAAACCGCACTGGCGTCGATCATTATCGTGACGATCTGGAAAGAATCCGGGTTTTTCATGATCTTTTATCTCGCCGCCCTTCAGACCATCCCGCCGGATTTGCGCGAAGCCGCCCGTATTGAAGGGGCTGGTCGGTGGACCTACACCCGGCGGATTTTACTGCCGCTTTTGATGCCAACCACGATCTTTGTTTTTGTCAATGCGATGATCAATTCGGTCAAGCTGATCGACCATTTGTTCATTCTGACCAAGGGCGGGCCGAACAATGCGTCGAAGCTGATCCTGTACTGGATTTGGGAAATGGCCTTTGCCTATTTCGACAGCCCGCACGCAGCAGCCATGACCATCCTTGTCCTTCTGACCCTTGGCATTGTTGCCGTCATTCAGTTCCGGCTGGTGGAAAAACGGACCCATTACCGATGAACACACTTGTTACATCAATATTATCCAAACGCCGCCTGCCCGACCTTGATAAGGCTTTTGATGCCGTTGGGGCGTGGGTTTTGGCCATTGTCTGGATTTCGCCGTTGCTGTTTGCCACATGGGCGGCACTGCAGCCATCGGGCACCGCCCTTGGCATGGATTTTTCAAACCCGCTGACGTTTGAGAATTTTGTCTATGTCTGGAACGCGGTGCCGTGGGTTGGCTATTTCACCAATACCGTTGTGCTGGTGACACTTATTCTGGCGGGTCAGCTTGTGCTCTGTACGCTGGCCGGGTTTGCCTTTGCCCGGTTTGAGTTCAAGGGCCGCGATACGGTTTTTATCCTTGTGTTGCTGCAACTGTTCATTCTGCCCGAAGTGCTGATTGTCGAAAACTACGCCATTGTTTCAAAACTTGGCCTGTTTGACACCGCCCTTGGTATTGGCCTTCCTTATATGGCAAGTGCGTTTGGTATTTTCCTGCTGCGCCAAGCATTCAAGTCCGTTCCGATTGAGCTTGAAGAAGCCGCGCGGATTGAGGGATGCAGCTGGATGGGGGTTTTGTGGAAGGTCTATGTTCCTGCTGCCAAGCCGGTCTATCTGGCCTATGCGCTGGTGTCGGTTGCCACCCACTGGAACAACTTCCTGTGGCCGTTGATTGTTACCAACTCGCCCGATACCCGCCCCCTGACGGTTGGTTTATCCTTATTCGGCGCGCCGGAAACCGGGGTGGATATTTCGGTGATCAGTGCGGCGACCCTCATGACCATCTTGCCATTGCTTGTCGCCTTCCTGATTTTCCAGCGCCAATTCATTCAGGCGTTTTTACGCGCAGGTATTCGGTAAGCCGCAATACATTCACCGAAAATCTGCATCCTTCAACACACCCCACCGCGAGAACACCCTTGCGGCGGGGTTTGGTTTTCATGAATTAATTTCAGATGTTTACCTTAAAAATCTGGTCGTCATTTTCACGTAACCGGTGCAGAATACCCGATCAATCATAACTTTTATGAATTTATCATATACCTGTATTGGTCCTGCTTTTTACCACCACCCTGTTTTGGGCGATGTTGCTGGTATGCAACCGAATTGCGCTGACCAGCTTTGACATTGATCCCTATGCCATGACCTGCTGGCAGTTGGTGTTTGGCGGGATTGCACTTGTGCTTATGGCGCCGGGCAGGCGCATTCCGTGGCGGCAATTTACCCTGCCGATCAATTGGGCCTATGGTATTTTGCGGGTGATGACCGGGGTGACATGGACCGCGGCACTTGTCTATATCAGCGCCCCCCAAAGCGGTATTTTATCACAAACCGGCATGCCACTGGCGGCCCTTGCCGCGACCTTTATTCTGGGCAGACCACCCGGTCGGTCTGAATGGCTGGGTCATGCCGCCTTGATTGCCGGGGCGGTCTGGCTGGCGTGGCATCTGCCCGGTGGCTTTGCCAATCCTGCCGTGCTGCTGATGCTGGCATCCGAGGTCATGGCCATTTCATCATCGGTTCTGGCGGAAAAACATCCCGATAATCAGATCAAGGACGCCTGGGCGCATCTGCGCTTTACCGGAGTGTTGTTGCTGATTACAGCATCGATCTTTTTGGCGGTCCCGCCGCTGGTTGACCTGATCAGTCCGGTGCCGATCCCCTATATCTCGACTGCGGGTCTTTTTGGCACCGAAACGCTGATAGCCGGGCTTTTGATTGGTGTTCTGTTTCGCGGGCCCGCCATGGTGTTATCGCTGCGATCGATCAAAACTGCCGGGATTGAAAAATACATCCTGTTGACATCGGTCCTGCCCTTTATCCTGCTGGGGCTTGAGATGATCGCAGCGCGTCTTGGCCTGACCCCGACGCCCGCACATGACAGTGTGTTCTGGATCTCTTCCCTTCTGGTGATGATCGGGATAGTCCAGATTACCGTTTCAAAACAACGTCATTCGGCAAAACTTCGAACCCTTGCCACAGAACCAATACGGATCGAAACCTGATCACCACACACATCGATCAACCGATGTCACCGATGCAAGCGATCCCAGACAAGGTGCGATTCCCTTTCCCCGGGGGAGAAGCATTTCAACCGTCCCCCAATCATGTGGTTGGAATGTCATCAATCCTTGTCATTTTCCGGCAACCTTCCTGCCGGAAACCAGAAACGCCCGGGATTTCCCCCGGGCGTTTCGTTTTTTCCATTTCACAATAAAAATGCCGGCCCCCGGGGGACGGGGACCGGCCAAGCCGCACTCAAGCTTGCGCTTGCGGGGTCGGGGGAACTGTGTGCGGCCTGTTTCGTCGCCCACGCCTGTCGGCTTGGGCTATTCTGGATGCGTTAGTGACCACCTCCGCCTGCCGGTGCCTGCCCTGCGGGACGTGCAAGCGGCAAAAGCAAGAACGCGATAAAGAATGTCGCGGCCATGGCCAGATAAACATCGTTAAACGAAATCATCGATGCTTCGCGCGTGACAAGATTGACGATGAATTTCATCGCCGCCGCATGCGGGTCGGCAATGCCCATGTCCGAATAACGCGCCATGATGGTGGCAAGATATTGCTTGAACGCGGTGCTGGTCGGGTTGATGTGCTCGGCCAGATGCGAAAAGTGATAATCAATCCGCTTATCGAGCAACGTATTGATCCCCGCCATGCCAATCGCCCCGCCAAGGTTGCGCATCAGGTTATAAAGCCCGCTGGCGTTTTTGATCTTTTCGGGCGGTAAAGTACCAAGTGCCAGATTGGTCACCGGCAACATGCAGAACATCAAGGCTGCCCCACGCACGATTTGCGGGAAGATCAATTCGTTAAACGACACTTCGCTGGTGTTAAAGCCATGCATCGCAAGACCAATCGCAAACATGATCAACCCAATGCCCAGCACGACACGCGGCGGGTATTTCGCCGTCATCTTCCCGGCAATTGGAGCACACAAAAATTGCGATATCCCCGTGACCGCCATGACAATGCCAATCTCAAGACTGTCATAGCCGCGAATACGGCCCAGCATCAGCGGCATGATGTAGACACTGCCATACAGCCCGATGCCAAGGGTGAAGCTGAACACGCAGCCCATGGTGAAATTGCGATCCGCAAAGGATTTCAGATCAACAATCGGCTTGTCATATCGAAACATCCGCCAGAAGAAATAGATCCCGGCAATCACACAGACAATGGTCCCGTAAACGATTGCAGTTTCATCAAACCAGTCGTCTTTCGGCCCCTCGTCTAGCACATATTCCAGACTGCCCAGAAACACCGCCATGGCGATCAGCCCCTTAAGGTCAAATCCCTTAAGCAGGGATCTGTCGCCCTTATCAATCCGAAGGGTCATGCCAACCACGGTGGCAATCAAAATCCCCGGAATAACGTTGATCAGAAACAGCCAGTGCCACGACAGCGACTGGGTCAGGAACCCGCCCAGCGTCGGACCAACCGTTGGGGCCATGGTGGCAATCAGGCCAATCATCACCGAGGCGGTGTTGCGTTTTTCCGGTGGGAAAATGATATAGGTCGTCGCAAAGACAGTCGGGATCATCGCCCCGCCGAGGAACCCCTGCAGCGCGCGACACCAGATCATGCTTTCAATTGACCACGCAAAGGCCGAGGCAATCGACATCACCGTAAAACCAATTGCGGAAATCACAAACAGCCAGCGGGTCGACATCAGACGCGACAGGAACCCCGAAAGCGGGATCATCACGACCTCGGCAATCAGATAACTTGTCTGTACCCAGCCAATTTCATCGGGGCTTGCCGATAGGCCTGCCTGAATGTTTTCAAGCGAGCTTGCGACGATCTGAATATCAAGGATCGCCAGAAACATACCGACAACCATCGCCACCCAGCCAATGAACTGGATACGATCAACCTGTCCGCTTTGCACGGGCATTTCCCCTTGCGCGGATGAGGCGGATGTATCAGGTGAACTGGCGGCGGTGTTGCTCATTAGTTAAGCTCCGAAACTTCCGTACTGGCAATCACACCGGGCACAAGTCCGGATCCAGCAATATGCTGCGTCCCGTCGGCATCGCGGGTATCGACATCGACCACCACCGAAAGACCGGGCCGCAGGGCCGTTGCCCATTTGCTGTTATCAAGTGCGATGCGGATCGGGACACGCTGGGTAATCTTGGTGAAGTTTCCGGTCGCGTTTTCAGGCGGCAACAGGCTGAATTGAGCCCCCGTGGCGGGTGCGAAACTTTCGACATGGCCGGTGATATCGGCATTGGGAAAGGCATCAACCTCCACCCGGACCTTTTGGCCACGTGCCATATGACCGATCTGGGTTTCCTTGAAGTTGGCCACGACGTAAACGCCCGGTAACGGGACAAGAACCAGCAATTGTTCACCGGGCTGAACCAGTGCGCCGGTCTGAACCGACCGGTTGCCAACCACACCGTCAAACGGTGCATAAATCTTGGTGTCGTCGAGTGCTTGCATGGCAAGGTCACGTGCAGATTCTGCCTGACCGACGGCACGTTCGGCTTCGATTTTTTGGGCCTGCAAAACGCCAAGGCGGCCTTTTTCAACCGCCATGGTCGCATTGGCAACAGCAACTTGCGCCTGTGCTTTCTGGCGGTCGGCTTTGGCATAGTCAAATTTCTGGCGGCTGGCAGCCCCCTTTTTGACCAGATCGTCATAGCGCTGGAAATCTTCGGTCGTACGATCAAGTTCGACCTTGGCGATGCGCACATTGGCGTCGGCCTGCGTGATCGCGGCTTCCTGAAGCACGATCTGCTGATCCATCGTGTTCACCGCTGCACGGCGTGCTTCGAGGGCCGCATCGGTCTGGGCCAGTTCAAGACGGTAATCTTCGTCCTTGATCGACAGCAACAGATCGCCCTTGCGTACCGACTGATTTTCATCAACCCGCAATTGACCAACATAGCCAGAGACTTTGGGCGAAATGGCAACCTCGTCGGCCTGCAAATAGGCATTGTCAGTATTTTCAAAATACTGACCCTCGGTCACCCAGTAGAACCCGTAATATCCGCCGCCACCGATAACCGCCGCTGCGATCAGGGGCAGGATGATTTTCTTCACACTCATGACTGTCTTAATTCCTTTTGGTATTGCTTAGTACCATTTCCACCTTTATGGTACCAATCAGTACCAAACGTCAAGTGCAGAATTGGAACAGATCATTTGCCCGACGCAAAAAAATCCGAAACTCGGAAAATAGACCCCAGAACGCTCAAACGCCGCGACGTCATGATCGACGCGGCAAGAGAACTGTTTTGTGAGCATGGTCTTACGGGCACGACACTTGAAATGATCACCGCAGAAGCAGGTGGATCGCGCCGGACAATTTATGAGTTGTTTGGCAATAAGGACGGGGTTTTTGAGGCCGTTATCCGTGATTGCACGGGGCGGGTAACGTCCGTCATGGCGGGGCTTGAGTTGACCGACCTGCCGTTGCGCGCGGCCCTTATTCACTACGGTGAAACCTTAATGACGCTTCTGACAATGCCCGATACCATCCGGTATATGCGGCTGTTTCTGGGCGAAGTTCCCCGTTTTCCGAAGCTTGGAAAAGTGTTCTATGAAAGCGGATTGATGACCGGGCGCAAGTTCATTGCATCCTATTTCGAACGCCAAATGGCCGAAGGAAACTTTCCCAAGGCCGACCCAAAACAGGCTGCGGTGTTTTTCTCAAGCCTGGTCAAAGCCGATTACGACATTCGCCAGATGTCCTATATCGACTGGGAACCCCAGGCCAAGGATTTGCACAGCCACGTGATTGCGGCAGTGGACATGTTCCTGCGCGGATACGGGATTGATCCGCAACAAACCAGCTAACACCAACCGCGCCAAAGTGCTGCAAACCCAAAGTACTGCAAACATAGCCCCCCGACCCCGTTTACAGATAACTGACCGCGTTACGCAAACAGGGTCAGCAAGCGCCATGCAATGGGGGCCAGCATCGTCACCAGACCGCCCCACATCATGGCAAGGCCCCAGCCCCGGTCACGGTTGTTAAACCCCACCGCCAAAAATCCAAAGCCGACTACACACAGGACGAGGATGATATTGTTTTCGGTTGCCATGTTTCTGACAGTCCCCATTTTAAAATGATTGCACACTCACCGGAGTCTTCATCCTTTTAGCGCAACAGCCCTAGGTCATGTTGACAAACTTCTGAGCCACAAGCGAACCGAACTTATGTGAATGAAGCCGAGATAGCTTTCTGCGGTTTTATCGTACCGGGTTGCCAAGCGTCGTGAGCATTTGAGCTTATTGAAGCAACGCTCAACGCGATTTCGCAAAGCATAGGTTATAGCATCGACCTCGATTGGCACTTTTCGATTGGTTTTACCTGGAATAACAGGGATGCCGCCCCGCAGATCGATCACGTTACGAATATGGTCGCTGTCATAGCCTCTATCAGCCAGAAAAACCTTGGCTTTCGGCAGGTCAGTATCCACTAGAATATCGAAGCCCTTGAAATCAGAAACTTCTCCGCCGGTTATTTCCGCCCTGACAGGCAGTCCGTGAGCGTTGGCAATGAGGTGGATCTTGGTCGTAAAGCCACCTTTTGAGCGGCCAAAACCTTCTTTTTGAGTCCCCCTTTTGCGCCTGCGGCCAAGTGATGAGCCCGGATCACAGTGCTATCGATCATTTGAACCTGATCTGGCATGGAGCCACTTTCATTAAGCGCTTCAAGCATCAACTCCCAAAGTCCCGCCAACGTCCACCTTCTGAATTGACGATAGACACTGGACCATTTGCCGAATTCTTCGGGCAGATCCCGCCACGGCGAACCAGTTCGCGCAATCCAGAAGATGGCGTCCAGAACGCGGCGATGATCTAAAGCTCGACGGCCACCACGCCCACGTATCGCCAAGAGAAAAGGCTCAAAAAACGCCCATTCCGCTTCTTCCATCAACAATCGCGCCAAGGAAACCTCCGTAAAAGTTACCTTGAATCACATTACAGATCTTTAGGGAATCCAGTTTGTCAACATTACCTAGTTTAGAACTGTTTGGAATGTGTTTTCTTTGATCCGTGTCAGACGGCTTTGATTTTTTGACACAGTGGCGTCCTGTTTTAAATTTCGCGCTGCTTTGCGCTAAACAACGGGGAAATTTGCCTTTTCCCGGTCGAAACCGGGGGCCGAGATGCGTTCAAACCGCACAGAATCCTCGGTTTTCGCCTGTGACGACGATGATGTTGCGTCGCCCTCTTTGATTTTCTGATGGCTTCCTGTATGTTCGGGCTCCCGACGCGGCCAGGGCGCTCCCTCGCGCGCCGGAAGACAAAGATTTAACCATCTTGAATGGCAGCCGCGCTGTATTCCGGCAGCGGCCAGCAAGGGAGTATTCTATGAGCAAGATTTAAGTTAAGAATCCAGTCGTCGAGCTTGACGGCGATGAAATGACCCGCATCATCTGGGACTTCATCAAAAACAAGCTGATCCTGCCGTATCTCGACATTGACCTGAAATATTACGATCTTTCGGTTCAGAAACGTGACGAGACCGACGATCAGATCACCATTGATGCGGCAAACGCCATCA
This sequence comes from Thalassospira sp. Z349TD_5, assembly GCF_056173045.1. Classification (NCBI taxonomy): domain Bacteria; kingdom Pseudomonadati; phylum Pseudomonadota; class Alphaproteobacteria; order Rhodospirillales; family Thalassospiraceae; genus Thalassospira; species Thalassospira sp. Z349TD_5. The sequence continues at coordinate 1,071,905 of NZ_CM149654.1, read as the reverse complement.
AGGAACACCGCGTTGGTGTTAAATGCGCGACCATCACCCCGGACGAAGAACGTGTTACGGAATTCGGCCTGAAAAAGATGTGGAAGTCACCAAACGGCACCATCCGTAACATCATCGGTGGTACCGTTTTCCGTCAGCCGATCATTTGCTCGAACGTGCCGCGTCTGGTTCCGGGTTGGACCCAGCCAATCGTTATTGGCCGTCATGCATTTGGCGATCAGTACCGTGCGACCGACTTTAAAGTTCCGGGCGCAGGTAAACTGACGATTAAATTCCAGCCGGCAGACGGCGGTGAAGCCATCGAACACGAAGTGTTTGACTTCCCGTCTTCGGGCGTTGCGATGTCGATGTATAACCTTGATGACAGCATCAAGGGCTTTGCCCGTGCCAGCCTGAACTATGGTCTTAACCTTGGCTGGCCGGTTTACCTGTTCGACCAAGAACACCATCATGAAAGCCTATGATGGCCGTTTCAAAGACCTGTTCGAAGAAGTTTATCAGACTGAATTTGCCGATAAATTCAAAGCTGCTGGCATCACCTATGAACACCGTCTGATCGATGACATGGTTGCTTGCGCCATGAAATGGAATGGTGGTTTTGTCTGGGCTTGTAAGAACTATGACGGCGACGTTCAGTCTGACACCGTGGCACAGGGCTTTGGCTCGCTCGGTCTGATGACATCTGTTCTGATGACCCCGGATGGGCAGACCGTCGAAGCAGAAGCCGCCCACGGCACTGTGACCCGTCACTATCGTCAGCACCAGCAGGGCAAAGAAACCTCGACCAACCCGATTGCGTCGATCTTTGCTTGGTCGCAAGGCCTGAAATACCGTGGTGAATTCGACAGCACGCCAGAAGTCGTCAAATTTGCTGAAACCCTTGAAAAAGTTTGCGTTGACACCGTCGAAGCCGGCTTCATGACCAAGGATTTGGCACTTCTGATCGGCCCGAACCAGAAATGGCTGACCACCACCCAGTTCCTCGACAAACTGGACGAAGGTCTCAAAGCTGCAATGGGCTGATTGCCCTAAGCTTTGCGCCAATCAAGAAACCCCGCCGGTACATCCGGCGGGGTTTTGTTTTTTATGCAGCATGCTCCAAAGACAGGACCTTAATGACAGCTAATACCGTGCTTGAGACAGGATTTTTTCAAGCTCACCACTCTCACGCAACGTGGCAAGACCGGCGTTGAAATCCTTGATGATTCTTTGTGCCGATGGGTGATTGACGCCGACAACGAAATAAAGCGGCATGTTTGACAGGCTCTGCCCGATATGGTCGAACTCATCGGGCGAAAAGCCTGCTTCTGCCATGGCATTGAGGGCCTCCGGCACCGGAGACACGACACTGTTGACGCGGCCTGCGGCCAGCAGTTTAAAACAGGTTTTCATATCTGGCGGCGACACGCGTTTCGCCTGTCCCGATGCCAATAGTTTTCCGGTATGGCCAAGTTCCCCATGCCCCAATGGCAGGCAAAGCGACTTTCCCAGAAGATCTATATTGTCATCATAGTTTTCGTGTTGTGTGGCAAACCAGCCATAGGCCGACAGGTTGGTAATCGGTTCGGAAAACAGCACCAGTTTTTTGCGCGATGGCGTCTGGGCATAGGGGAACGTGCCATCCACCCGTCCCTCAACGGTCATCTCAAACCCTTTGAGCCATGACCGCCAGATCACCGAAACATTTTGATAGCCCATGACATCGAAACTTCGGCGGACAACTTCGGTAACAATACCGCCCCCATCATATGCCCGGTCGGCAAAAGGCGGGAAAGCATCCCCCGTAACCAAACGCATTTCCATACGCAGGTCATGTGCATATGCGGGCACATTTACAGGCATCACTGCCGTAAAGCTTGCCAATATCACGGCAGCATAAAAGATGCGTCGCACTGCAAATATCATCGCGCAGTATTCACCGTCTGTTTCGTACATCCTATAGGTTAGAAAAACTCACCCGCTTTTCAAGGTTACAATTGCACCAAAACGGGCTTTAAACCTTTGAGATACAAAAAGCCCCGGCCAGAACAGATGACTGAACAAACCGGGGCTTTTGCATTACAACATGACGCGGTAGTAACGTAAAACTTTACGATGCCGCCTTGCGGACAAAGTTTCCGTTCTGGAAATCGTCAAACGCCTGCATCAGGTCTTTCTTGCTGCTCATGACAAACGGGCCATAGCGCACGACCTCTTCACGCAACGGGCGCGCGGCAATCACCAGCATTCGGCCGCCATCTTCACCACCCGTAAGTGTCACACCCTCCCCATTGGCCAGAACAGCCAGATGATGGGTCGGGACATCTTTCTGCGCAACCACGGCATCGCCGATAAAAACATAGACCACGGCGGCATGCCCCTTGGGCAACGGGATGGTGACCTCGGCCCCCGCATCAAGTTTGACATCAACAAAAACAGGGGTCGTCGAAATGCCATTGATCGGGCCGGCTTTGTCAAACATTTCACCCGCCAGCAAACGCAGGTTCACCCCCTTGGCCGGTGAGAATTCCTGTACTTCGTTTGGCTCAAGGTTCTGATAGCGCGGATCAATCATTTTGTCCTTTGCAGGCAAATTGATCCAAAGCTGGAATCCCTGCAACAGGCCGCCTTCCTGTTCAGGTTTTTCCGAATGGACGATCCCGCTTCCAGCCGTCATCCACTGTGCACCGCCAGAACGCAAAACGCCTTCATTGCCCATGCTGTCCTGATGGCGCATCGCCCCTTCGACCATATAGGTCACGGTCTCAAAACCGCGATGGGGATGCTCGGGAAAGCCTGCGATATATTCGTCGGCATTATCGGTCGAAATCGAGTCCAGCATCAGAAACGGATCAAGCATATCAAGCTGAGGTGTGCCGATGGACCGTTTAAGCGACACACCCGCACCATCGGATGTATCCATCGCCCGTAAAACCTTGGCGACATTGCGCAGATTGGAAACAGCGTCGGACATGGGTGACCTCCTGTATTTTGATGCGCCCGCAAAACCGGGCAAATGTCAGACCCCACTTTCGCACAAAACTGTCGCCAAACAAGGTTCAATCAGGCATCTGATTGTTTCCCTGTGACCAACAAACACGTCTGAAGATCGCCTTTGGGCCCAAGCCCATATCAAAGGCAGCCCCGGTTTCCCAAGGCTGCCTTTGGTGGTTTACGTGATTGCGACTGATCGTGATCAGCCCGCCAGTTTTGCGGCCAGTTCGGCAACGTGGTTGCCCTGGAACTTGGCGATATCGAGTTCGTTTTGCGACGGTTGGCGTGAACCATCCGCACCCGCAAGCGTACCCGCACCATAAGGCGACCCACCGGTAATTTCATCCATATTGGTCAGGCCCGCACAGCTATAAGGCACACCAACAATCACCATTCCCTGATGCAGAAGCGTCGTGTGGGTCGAGGTGATGGTGGTTTCGTGACCACCGTGCTGGGTTCCTGTGGATGTAAACACAGAACCAATTTTACCAATCAGTTTGCCCTTGGCCCAAAGACCACCGGTCTGATCAAGGAAGGTGCGCATCTGCCCGGGCATATTGCCAAAGCGGGTCGGCACGCCAAAGATGATCGCATCATATTCAGGCAATTCGTCAACCGTGGCGACCGGGGCTGCCTGATCAAGTTTGGCACCCGCACCCTTTGCCACGTCTTCGGGCATGGTTTCAGGCACACGTTTAACATCGACATGGGTTCCAGCCACACCGCGCGCGCCGTCGGCCACGGCATTCGCCATGGTTTCGATATGTCCGTACATCGAATAATAAAGCACGAGAACTTTAGCCATTATCGCCTCCTTGGTTGAATTTTATCGCCTGCAATAGTGCCGTTGCAGGCACGCATTGGGAACGTGAAAGTTAGAAACAGTCTGGTGCGCAGAACGCAACAGACTGCACACTGTTTCAGTTTATCAGCACGTCAGGATGCGGGATGTTCGGCCAGATATTGCACGACCTGATCAGGGAAATCGGTGAAGATGCCATCAATCCCGGCATCATCAAAAATCGCGTCGAGCGCAATATCCATATCCCCCGCCCATTTGGGCAATTGATCGGCACGCAGGGTATAAGGATGGATCATCAGTTGCGCACGCTGGGCGGCAATCAGGGTTGGCGTCATGATGGCCTTACCATCCGCACTTAGTCCTTCAATAACCTGGGGCAACCATGGACCGATCCCATCGACCACACCTGCCATCTCGACGATACCATCGTCGGATTTCAAATAGTCGTAATCGGTACCTTTGGGCGCGCCCCACATGTTCTCGCCAATCAGCTGAACCAGTTTACCCTGATAGCGAAGCTCATTACGGATGCGCTTGGTTTCCGCCCAGTCAAAGGACTGCACAAAGGAATTTGACGAAGGATTGTTATATCCCCATTTTTCCAGCACCGTGATCACGGTCTTGGCGATGTCCTTGCCTTCGGCATGATGGAATGCCGGATCCTTGATTTCCGGGTAAATTCCGACTTCGCGTTTGTTGGATTTATTCAGCCCCTGGATCATCATGATTTCTTCATCAAGGGTCGGGATTTTAAACATCCCGAATTCCTTGGGGAAACGTCCGCCAAAAACCTGCTCGCCGGTATCGGCTTTGAACCGTTCAGTGACATTCAGGGTCTTAAGTTCAGCAAGCGTGAAATCAATCGCGTAATACCGCCCGTCTTCGCGTTTGCGATCGGGGAATTTGGCTGCGACATCGGTGGTGGTATCAATGTGAATATCATGCAGGATGACCGGCACACCGTCCTTTGACAGCACCACGTCTTGTTCGATGTAATCAGCCCCCATGCCATAGGCCAGTGCCACGGCGGGCAAGGTATGCTCAGGCAAATAACCCGATGCCCCGCGATGGGCAATCACCATTCTTTCCTGGGTAATATCCTGTGCCGCGGCAGGTGTGACACCCAGTCCCGGCGCCATCAGAAAGCCACCAACCGACAGGCCGACACTCAAGAGCGCCGTGCGGATCATTTTTTGTACCAGCATCCCAAATTCCTTAAATTCCATGTGCCACCGCCCTTTTTCAGGCTGTGTTTTCTGGACTATAGGCTCAGTGTCATGACAGACAAACGCGCCAATGCGCCGTTTTTATGTTCTTCATGAAACTGTTACACGTTAGGGACAACGCATGGTCATCGATTGAGTTCCACAATCACCTGTCGGGGGTATCTGCACTCCCAAGAAACTCCGACGCAATCTCCGCCAGAAAATCAGGCAGCACGCCATAAGCATAAGGCGCATAAAGCCGTTCATGGCGCTGATGATATTCGCGCCCCCATGGTCCGATATTGACCACCGGATAGCGTAGCGCATCCTCCACCGGAAGATCGACCAATTCTGCAATCGGGGTGTTCGCGGCGATGATTTCAGTATTGCCCACGTCCGGTGCATGCCCGAAAAAGCTCATATCGGAAATCCCCATGAAATAGCCACGGTGACAAATCTCCGTTTTATGCCGGGCCTCGATCGTGGATCGAGCCCGGTCAATGGCATCGAGGAAAACTCGGTCGGCTTCCTTGGCCGGATCGACATGGACCGGCGGGTAATGCAACCCGGCAACCCCAACCACCACGGCGGGACCGCGTAAATGGGCCTCGTCAAGCATCGCACGGACCAGCTTGCGGCTGCGGTTGAGTGGATTACCCTCCGCCGCACTTGCCGTTGAAACAGCATCAATCCGATCAAGCGCGCCCTGCCCACCAGCGGCAAATGCCATGTCACGCAATTGCGCCACCGTTACAACACGCAAAGGCGGCATCGGTGCGAGGGCGTCTTGCTGGTTGGCCTTGGCATAGGACTTGGCATTTTGTTCGAACCGCTCCAACGCCCGGTTTCCTGCCGTGGTCACGATGTCGGTGAAATCAGCCATCAGGTCCGCACAGCTTTTGCCCATCACCAGCCAGTTAAACGACATCCAGACATGTTCCGGCGTGGTGACCTCATAATTATCGCGCAGGTCGCGGGCTTCGAGACAGACCGGGGGTGGGGCCGTTTCATGCGCGCCGCTGTCACACAAATCGCTATTGGCTTCAATCGCCCCCATGATTTCAGATGCCATCGCGTGGGCAGAAATGCCGTCAAACGGATATCCGACATGGGTCGGCAACCCGGCCACCAGTGCAAAGGGCAACAATTTGCCGACCGACCCATGGAAAATGGCCCTGCCGATTTCACCATTTGCCGGATCGCTGCTGGCGTCCAGATTGACCCCGCCGACAATCTCGATATTCCAGCGCCGGGTCAGTTCGGGCAAGGCATTGCGCAAACTGCGCATCCCGCAGGAATTGCGTTCCTCATCGGGGGTCAGGAACAAAACCACATTGCCCTGTCGTTCAGACTGCTGGCTAAAATGTTCAAGAAAAGCTATGCCCGCGGCATCCCCGCTTTTCATATCCAGCAACCCGCGACCAGGAATGAAATCGCCGCTTTGAAAATCACGCAGTGCCAGTTTTTCCGCCTCGCTTGGCGTCGCCTTTCCTGAAAGATCGCGTATCAGGGCATCACACAATTGATCGGGGCTAAAAGCCAGATGTTTCAGATCGTGATAGTTTTCAATCGACACCACATCGAAATGCCCGGCCATTGCCAATGTCTGCCTCGGTGCCTGTCGCCCGGTGCCCCGCACCAGCGCCACGACGCTTTTGGCCATTTTTGCACCACCGGCAACCGGATGGCTGTCGATCACGGCGATATCGTCGGGATTGTCCCGGAAATAGGGAATTTCACTGAGAATTTCGACAATCAAACCGGTGATGTCGGCTTCGCCAGCCGTGCCAGTAACACTGCCAAACCGGGTCAGTCGGTCGGCAATTTCAGCAGTCCGGGCAAAAGGCGCCCACGGATTGTCAGACGTGGCCATGTGATTACTCCCTGATGACATGAGCAATAATATGCCTCGCCAAAATCATTTAAAACGTCAATTTAGTGGAATTTTACGCGATAAATTGACATTTTCATCAGAGTAATTACTGAAATCGTCAAAACCAAAGAGCCCGCCATGGATGATCTTGACCGTCGCCTGCTTGCCGAACTGCGTATCAATGCCCGGGCTTCGGTCCCGAAACTGGCCCAACTTCTGGGGGTGGCAGCCGGTACAGTCAAAACCCGGATGGACCGCCTGACCGAACAGGGCGTGATTGCCGGTTTCACGGTCCGGCTGCGTGATAATGCCGCGGATGGGACCATTCGTGGGATGATGATGATTGAGCTGTCGGGCAAGAACGTCAAATCCATGGTGGCAACCTTGCGCAAGAACCTTGGATTTTCTGCCCTGCATACCACCAATGGCCAATGGGACCTGATTGCAGAAATTCAGGTCCCCGCCCTTTCCGATTTCCATCAGACCGTGACCACGGTCCGCGCCATGGAAGGCATTGCCAAAACCGAAAGCTATCTGTTTCTTGGCCCGGCCTGATCGGGAGCCTGAATGTACGCATGCATGGACTGCGGGCGGGCTTTAACGATTAAGTTCCCCGGTCATGCGATCCAGCCCATCAAGCGTCAGCGGGAACATACGCCCCGCCATCAGTTGATGCATGATCTGGATTGACTGGTGGTACGGCCACCAGTTTTCTGCCTGCGGGTTAATCCACGCCGCATGGTCGAAATGATCAAGAAGGCGTTGTATCCACACCGCGCCAGCTTCTTCGTTCCAATGTTCAACTGCACCACCGGGATAGGTAATCTCATACGGGCTCATGGTGGCATCGCCGACAATCACCAGCTTGTAATCCGATCCATAAGTATTGATCACATCCCACGTTGACACCTGATCGGACCGACGGCGTGCGTTGTCCTTCCACAACCCTTCGTAAGGGCAATTGTGGAAGTAATAATATTCAAGATGTTTGAATTCGGTTTTGATCGCGGAAAACAGTTCTTCGCAAACCTTGATATGGTCATCCATAGATCCGCCAATATCAAACAGCATCAGGACCTTAACCGAATTATGCCGTTCGGGGCGCATTTGCACATCCAACCAGCCCTGCCGCGCGGTTGATGTGATCGTGCCGGGTAAATCAAGCTCATCAGCTGCCCCGGTCCGCGCCCATTTGCGCAATCGACGAAGTGCGACCTTGATGTTGCGCGTGCCGATTTCGACACTGTCATCAAGGTTCTTAAACTCGCGCTTGTCCCAGACTTTTACCGCGCGGCGATGGCGCGATTTATCCTGCCCGATCCGCACGCCTTCGGGGTTATAGCCATAGGCGCCAAACGGCGATGTGCCTGCCGTACCGATCCATTTATTCCCACCCTGATGGCGGCCTTTTTGCTCCTCAAGACGCTGTTTAAGCGTCTCCATCAGCTTTTCCCAGCCGCCAAGGGCTTCGATCTCGGCCTTTTCTTCCTCAGACAGAAATTTCTCGGCCAGTTTATGCAGCCATTCCTCGGGGATGTCGGTTTCAGCCACCTCATCCATCCCGTCGGCCAGATCAATCACCCCTTTGAAGTGCTCGGAAAAGACCCGATCAAACTTATCAAGGTTGCGTTCATCCTTCACCAGTGCCGCACGCGCCAGATAATAGAAATCCTCAACCGAATATCCCGCCAATCCCTTTTCCACCGCCTCAAGCAATGTCAGGTATTCACGCAACGATACCGGAACGCGATTTTCTTTGAGCTTATAGAAGAAGCCGGTGAACATCGCCGATTATCGACCTTCGCGCCGGGTCATAAAGGCCAGCCGTTCAAACAGATGCACATCCTGCTCGTTTTTCAAAAGCGCGCCATGCAGCGGCGGAACAGCCGTTTTGGCATCCTTGGCCCGAAGTGCCTCAGGCGGCAAATCCTCAGCCATCAGGAGTTTTAGCCAATCAAGCAATTCGGATGTCGATGGTTTCTTTTTCAGCCCCGACACATCGCGCATATCGTAAAACAGATTAAGCGCCTCGGCGACCAGTCGTTTCTGAATACCGGGGTAATGCACCTCGATAATCTGGTTCATGGTATCGGCATCGGGGAAACGGATGTAATGGAAAAAGCACCGGCGTAAAAACGCATCGGGCAGTTCTTTTTCATTATTGGACGTAATGATCACGATCGGGCGGTTAACCGCCTTAATCGTTTCCTGTGTTTCGTAAACAAAGAACTCCATCCGGTCGAGCTCTTGCAGCAAATCATTGGGGAATTCGATATCGGCCTTGTCAATCTCATCGATCAGCAACACCGGCGCGCTTTCATCCTCAAACGCTTCCCACAATTTTCCCTTAACGATGTAATTGGCAATGTTATGGACCCGCGCGTCACCCAACTGGCTATCACGCAGGCGCGACACCGCGTCATATTCATACAGCCCCTGCTGCGCACGCGTGGTGGATTTGATCGACCATGTGATCAGTTTTTTGCCCAATGACTTGGCAATTTCTTCGGCCAGAACGGTTTTGCCGGTACCCGGTTCGCCTTTGACCAAAAGCGGTCGTTGCAACGTGATCGCCGCATTGACCGCCACCATCAAATCGTCGGTCGCGACGTAATTTTCTGTGCCTTGAAACTTCATGTTGCCCTGCAATAGAGGTTGACGTTTACGTTAACCTAAGACGTTGTGCGCCTTTGAGCAAGGGATCAGAAAAACTTCGTGATGATCATGCCGATAAGCAGGCTTTACCGGTCTTTCCAGCGCAAGGCACTGGCCGGGCTTTCGCCAAACCAGTCGCGATAGGACCGGGAAAAATTACTGACATGGTTAAATCCGACTTTTTCGGCGACCTGCTTAACGGTCATGTCACCCGCCATCAACAGCTCTTGCGCAAGCGCCATACGTTCACTGCGGATAAATTCGCCGCATGATTTTCCCGTTTCGATCTTGAACAAGCTGTTTAAACGGCTTTCGGAAACACCAACATCAACGGCCAGCTGGGGAACCGATATCGCCGCCCCCGGATTGCGGGTGATCTGTGAAATCGCCGCGTCATGCGCAGACTTTTCAAAAGTCGTTAATTCTGGTGCAACATTGTCCACCTTGGACAGAGCGCGGTAACTGTCAATAAGTTCGGCCAGAAACAGGGTCGATAGGCCTTCAAGTTTGAATTTGTGGCCCAGCCCCGTCACATGCGGTGAAAACATCGCACTGACAATGCTGCGCATCCGGTTGGACGGCGGCACGGGCTTGATCAGGACCACATCTTGACGATCCGACAAAAACGGCGCCATCGCCTCTGGCAACATGTCACCAAACCTTTGACGCAAGGGACCAAGCGTGGTGACCACACCAACATGGCGGATCACTTGTCCCGCGGGTAGGAAATACCGCGTTCCAAGCGGATCAACCCGCATCACCATCGCTGCGTCTGGCGACATTGAATGCAGCTTGCCTTCCGGGCATTCGACCTCAAGGGCGCCCATCACATTAATCGCCCCGGACAGCCATCCCGGCGGCAAAGAATTTTTCACGTTAAAATATGAATCTTCGCGGACATGAAGTTCGGCGCGGTGCAGATACATGCCGTTGCCAAAATCAAGACGTTCCAATCGCCCCTGCGCACCGGGCAATTCAAACAGATCGCCATCGGCAAGGATCAGGTCGCCGACATCAGCATCGCGTTCGTACGCCGATACATCGTCAAACGTCCCCCGTGCCGGGTCATCCTTTCTCTGCGGCATTCGCTCCCCCAACGTCACGCCATGCATTTTGTCCACGGCTTTATTATCGCTTTATCACAGCTTATCTTATTGAAGTTGTTATCATTGATTGACGATTTCAACTGTGATGTGGCGCACGCTGGTTTAACGACCCTTGCTTACCAATGGATATGGGCAGTCAATCAAGAGGCGACGTTTGAAACAAGCAAGGCAATCGGCACGTTCTAACGTGCCTCTTCCGCCAGCCCCCCCATCAACACCCATGTCGATCATTACAATGAAATTGCAGAGAGATATCTCGGCTTGTCTGTGAAAAAATACAGCTAAACAACCTGCCTGATGTACGGTTACCAAGACAACAGCAGGACAATTCAAAGGCCTTTTTAGAACGAAAGAGTAATACTGACCTGCGCCACAGTTTCGCTAGAAGCGATGGCATTTGTGTGGGTCAGATTAACCTCGCTGCTAAACGCCCCCCCATCGCCGTCAAAAGTAAAGCCGGTGCCAAATGCCTGACCATCGTCCGGGCTGAAGTCGCTTTTCACGTAGGGAGATACGATGCCAAATGAACTGCCATTTGCGCTTTTAACACCAAAACCATAAGCGATCAGACCACCAATGGTATATTCGCTGTAATCACTGGTACCAAACTGCTGTTCGCCTTCAATAGACCCCGAAAGCCCGGTTGCAGCTGACATAACCCGAAGGCCTCCCCCCAGATTAAAGGCAGTCTTGTCGCCGTTTGTTTCGTCGGTGATGTCATAGATAAAGTCGGTTTTGGCAAACGGCTGAAGGGTCGTTCCCGCGGCATCAAACATATAAGCTGCCTCAAACCCAGGCTTTAGGCGACGGGTATTGGATATGGTTTCCCCCACCTGTGTACCATCACTCTCGGTATAGCCATCGACCGTTTTACGGGCCGCCAAAAAGCTGACATTGACGGTAATATCCAACGGCAATGTTTCTGACGGGCGCAGTAAATAAGCACCACTGACAGAACCGAACCACATACCAGAATCTGTGTTGCCGCTGACCGAACTATCCCGGCTGAGATCAACATCGCCAAAGCTGTACCCAACAATAGCCGAAAGCGTCACGCCATCCATCGGTTGATAGACGGCATAGGGCGACAGGGTCCAGTTGGTTTCATCGTAATAGCCGGAATTGTAGGTGGTGGTCAGGGCAGTTTGTGAATATCCCATCGAGATACCCCCAACCAATTTCGAAGCCAAACGCGCATCAACCCCCAGATTATATCCCCATACATCACCGTCATAGCGGCTATCGCCCGCGGCATTATTCTGATCATTATCAACCGACGTATAGGAACCATGCCCCCACACCGTATATCCACTGTCGGCCAGCACCCCCAAGCTTTGTTCAATTCCGCGCAGCGGGTCGTTCCCCTCTGTCGCGTCACCGGCTGCTGAAAGCTTGGTCTGCGACGTATCGAACGATGCCTTCATTGCCAGTTCACGGAGCGAGCTGCCGCTCGACGTCATCCGGGTCGCCGGTTCAGCCAGACGGACAGGAGTGGACGCGTTGGCAAAATTCCCTGTCGTCGGAAGATCATTCGGATTTTGATCGGGCAAATCACCAGCTGGAAGGCGCGTCGCGACCGAAAGAACGCGGGCCTCGATATTTTTACCGATAACAGTTGCTTGCGACCTAGAAACAGAAGCCTGCAACGCCTGAGACACAGCTTCGTTCGAGGATGATGAAGCGGCAGATGATTCAGACGCGGTTGAAACGCTGGCTGCGGTGATATCAACGGATGTGTCGGCAACGACGGTAAAGGTTACCGACATTGTCATCTTAACGCCTGCGGAAACATGTGTCGTAAGCGTGTTTGTGTATGTTCCGCTCGGTACATTCGTGTCGTCACACGCTCCCCCGGCCGGCACGGTCCCCGCATCGCCAACCGTGCATCCAAGGTGATCACTCGTCGAGGAGCCAGCATCCAAAGCATTATCTGCAAAGATTCGTATTCTAACGGGAGCAGCGATGTTCGCAAGAAACGCAATGTCTCCTGTGTCGGCACTAGGAGAACCGTTAGCAACAGCACAAGTGTTCGCAGACACATCGAATTTAACATGTGAAGTGGAGTTTATAGTTTCCCCGCCAACTCCTGTGCAAGTGACGGTCGCAGCTTTAACACTGCCGGGCATGATGCCAAAGGAAAAGGCAAAACAGAAAGCGGTGAGAACAATCGATAGCCGGACATCAGAGCCGAATCGTGCACCAAAGCGCACCAAGCTGAAGATGAACGTCCCTATTAGAGCCCTACCGTCCGCGCGTGGTAATATTCCGGACATCTTCAGCATTCCCCCAACTTCAAACCAAACAATTGGTCCGAACATCCCCCAACGATCATGCGATAATATCGAACAACCTCAACGATATTACAACAAAGTAATATGAAATTCATCTAAATTACAATTAGTTGCCACATAAATGCCACTGCTGCGAAACGCGCAAAAGGGTTATTAGGGGCTGAATCCGAGACACTTAATAAGAGAACTTCTTCATTAGGTGCCAATTAATCGCTTTGGTCAGAAATCAACACAGAAACCGGTACATTTTGCCGGGCAACCTCTGCTTTCAGGCCCGCAACATCCATTTCCTCGTTTTTGACAAACTCGATGAACATCATGTTCACATTGTTAAACACAAGTTCGCCCAACGCATCGCAGTCAACATCCTTGCGAACAATGCCGCGCGCTTGAAGGGATCGGAACAGATCGCAGACCTGTTTCGATAATCGATGATCAAGGGCAGTATAACGTTTTGAAAACGGTGTTTCCGGTTGCCCGATTGAAAGAGACATCGCTGTCCGCCACATTTCTTTCGACAGATACGTAAGCGAATGGGCGTAGTATGTGCCGATCAGTTCGGCCAATACCGCCCCGACGTCATCATGGTTCTGCGCAATGATCCCGTCCCCTGCCGCAAGGACTTCCTCGACCTCCATCGAGACCGTTGCCATCAGCATGTCGCCCTTGTTTTTATAGTAATTATAAAACGTTCCGACCGACACACCGGCCATCTCGGCAATGTCTTCGATGCGCGCAGCATCATAGCCGACTTTGCGAAACAGGGTTGTCGCGGCCTCAAGGATTCGGCGGTTTTTATCGGCTTTCTTTTGGGCACGCAAACCTAACATTCTTACTCCGACGAAAACTGAACAGGTTCAAAATTTACATTGACTCAAAAAATGAACACGTTCAATATTTTTTCAACGGCACCGCAACGAGTGCCGGGATATCCAAGAAAAGGGAGGCCTCAATATGAAATCAGGGAGAGCCAATGTTTCGTCACGTTTCCACGGGGAAAACCCGCAATAAGCTGCTTGGCGGCGCTGCGACCATGCTTTTGGGCGCACTTGCCATCATTCCATCTGCGCAGGCAACCGAAGAACTCAACGCGCTTGTCTGGTGCGACCATACCGACCCGGCCTTGATCGAGCCGTTTGAGAAAAAATACGACGTCAAAGTCAATCTGAAGGAATACGAAGGCACGGGTGCTGGCCTTTCGATCATTGAACAATCGCACGCCGGTGACTGGGATGTGATGGTGATTGACGGCGTTGATGTCCACCGCGCGGTTGACATGGGCATTCTGGCCGAAATTCCGGCTGATGCCCTGCCAACAGCCGATCTTTTCCCCGAAGTGGTTATGGCAGACAACAATATGGTCGATGGCAAAACCTATGCCGTCACCGAAAAGTTTGGCTACAACACCATCTCGTTCGACAAAACCAAAGTCGATCCCAAGGATATGGAAGACATGTCGGTGATCTGGTCGGACAAATATGCCGGGCGGATTGCAGTATATGACTATTACCTGCCGGTCATTGGGCTTGTCGGGCTGGGGCTTGGTATTGATACGGCTGATCTTGGTGCGGATGACATGCCCGCCATCAAGGAAAAGCTGTTCGCCATGAAAAAGGCGTCCAAACAGGTCGGTGAAGTTGTTTCATCCCAAACCGCCCTTGCCACCGGTGAAGTCGATATTCTTGTCGGCGGCGGTGAATGGATCACGGCGGTTTTGTCCGAAGACAAACCCAATCTTGACTGGATCATCCCCAAACAAGGTGCCCTTCGCTGGGCACAGTCGATTGCGGTGATGAAAGATTCCGAAAAGCCTGATCTGGCGCTGAAATTCGTTCAATACATCCTGAGCCCAGAAGGTCAGGCACGTCTTTCGACCTCGTCATGCTATTGGGGGATGCCCGCCAATGCCAAGGCAGGTGCAAACCTGAGTGATGCGCAAAAAGCGGCCCTTCGTTGGGACGATCAGGCGGAATACCTTCAAAACTCGCAGCTTTATCCGATCCCGGATGCTGATCTGGATGCCCAGATGCAGGATGCCTGGGTCGAGATGCTCCAGCAGTAAGCACTCCCTTGTTTATTGCGCACCCACCATTGCCCCGCTTTTTGCGGGGCAATGGTTTCAACTTGCGCTAAGCTTGCCGCAAAGACAGCATCCCGCATCCATGTCATCCCCGGTATCGTGATTTGTGATTTGTGATTTGCGATGTGCCATATGGCTTGGATGTTGCCGACAAAGGATATCGTGATGGCTTCTGCCACGCTTGAAACACGCGAAAATCGCCGCGCATGGGGTTTTGTGACACCGGCCCTCCTATGGACCGTCGCGTTTTTCGTGATCCCGTTTATCGTCATGGCCGCCATCAGCCTTGCCACCCGCAAGGGCCGCGAGCTGGTCATGGCGTGGAATCTGGACAACTACATCGCATTTTTTGAAAAGGCCCATTTGCTTAAAGGGCTTTTTGTCTCACTTGAGATCACCTTTACCGTCACCCTCATTTCCGTTGTGCTGGCCTATCCGCTGGCATGGATCATTGCCGAACGGATCCCGCAAAAGTGGCAACGTATGGCGCTGATCATGGCGATCCTGCCTTTTTGGACAAGCTATGTGGTGCGGTCCTATTCGTGGCTTTTGGTCTTGGCCCAAAACGGGGTGATCAACAATACCCTGATGCACATTGGCCTGATTGCCGAACCGCTTGAACTGGCCAGCACACGCTCGGCCACGGTAATTGGCTTTGTGCATTTCTTTGTCATGCTGCTGACCTTAACCATCTACGCCAATCTGGTGCAGATGCCACCAAACTACCGACGTGCGGCCGCCGACCTTGGGGCCAATGGGTTTCAGGTGTTTTGGCATGTGGTGTTACCCCTCACATTGCCGGGTATTATGGTCGGTGCGTTTCTGACCTTTGTTCTGTGCATTGGCGATTACATCACCCCGCAAATTCTGGGCGGTAATAACGAACTGGCTTTGCCGCAAATCATCATGCTGCAACTTGGTCAACGCGCCGATTTCCCGATGGCCGCGACCCTTTCGATCATTTTGATGGTGGTGGTGACACTGGCCTATATCGCCTGTGCGCGCTGGCTTAAAATGGAAAGGACGTGATCATGATTTCATCGCGCTTTTCCAAAGTTCTGTCGTGGGCGTATCTGATCGCGCTGTATGGTTTTATCTTTTTACCAGTCGTGGTGCTGGTGCTGTTTTCGTTTCAGGATGGCCGCCTGCCGGTCCCGCCGTTTAATGGTGCGACCTTGAAATGGTATGGCGAGGTTTTTGCCGACAGCCGCCTGATGTCCGCCCTTGGCAATTCATTGATGGTCGCCATCGGGTCATCGACCATTGCCTGCGTCCTTGGTTTCTGTGCTGCCTATGGTCTGGCCCGGTTCATGTTACCGGCATCGCGGCTTCAGCGCGGGCTCCTGATTGCGCCGATGACGGTCAGCTACCTGATCATTGCCCTTGGTTTGCTCTCCACCTTTAACTGGCTCGGCGTGTCACTGTCACTTTGGACAGTCGCGATCGGCCATGTGGTGATTAATTTGCCACTGTGCTTTGCCATCATTTATGCATCCATGGGCGACCATCAGAAAAACATCGAAAGGGCCGCCCGTGATTTGGGTGCTGCGGAATGGCAGGTCATGACCCAGATCAGCGCGCCGATGTTGATGCCATCGATTTTGGCGGCATTTTTCCTGTCGGTGACCTTTAGCTGGGATGAATTTATCATCTCATTCCTGCTGTCGCGCTTTGACGTCACCCTGCCAGTTGAAATCTGGAGCATGCTGCGGTCGGGCCTGAACCCGAAAACCAACGCGGTCGGAAGCATTGTCTTCCTTGTATCGGTTGCGCTGCTTCTTATTCTTGAATTGAGTATCTTTAGAAGGACGGCAAAGAAATGACCGCCCCAGTCTCCATCCGCAATGCCACTAAAATCTTTGGCGATTTCACCGCCCTTAACGATGTCAGCCTTGAGATTGAGGCCGGTGAATTTATCGTCCTGCTCGGCCCGTCGGGCTGCGGTAAAACGACCCTTCTGTCGCTTCTGGGGGGCTTCCTGTCGCCCAGTTCCGGCACGGTTGAAATTAACGGGCAGGACATGGGCCATGTGCCGCCATCCAAACGCCCGACCACCACGATGTTTCAGGACTACGCCCTGTTTCCGCATATGAGCCTGCGTGACAATGTCGCGTTTGGCCTGAAAATGCGCAAAATCGGTAAGGCCGAACGTCATGCCAAGGCCGAAGACCTTCTTGATATGGTCGGGCTGAAATCATCGGCCGATAAAAAACCGCACGAACTATCGGGTGGGCAACGTCAACGTGTTGCCCTTGCCCGTGCCTTGGCGGTTGAACCCGATGTGTTGTTGCTCGATGAGCCGCTGGGTGCGCTTGATTTAAAACTGCGTCGCCAAATGCAAGATGAACTGAAAGCCATCCAGAAACGGGTTGGCACCACATTCGTTCACGTCACCCACGATCAGGAAGAAGCCATGGCGATTGCTGATCGGATTGTCGTGATGAATGCTGGCAATATCGAGGACGTCGGACGCCCCGAAGACATTTACATGCGACCCAGAACCCTGTTTTCGGCAAGCTTCATGGGCGAGGTCAATTTCATCCCCGGCACCCTTGGCAAACGTCATGATGGTATGGTCGATGTTGATACGGTGCTGGGTCCGGTCAGTTTGGCTGAAACCGCACTGCGCGATGAGAACCTGACCAAGGGTGCAAAAGTCACCCTTGCCATTCGCCCCGAACATTTCCGCGCCAGCACCGGAACCGGCCCGCGTATCACATTTGGCAAGGCCAAGGTCACCGATGGTTCGTTCTTTGGCACCCATCATCGCGCCCATCTTGAACCCGTTGACGCGCCAGACATCGTCCTCACCGCTCATATGCCCCAATCCGCCGTGATTGAATCCGGGGCGTGGATTGACCTGACGATTGATCCGGCGTCCGTCGTTGTTCTGGCCGGGCACCCTGACACCACAAGAACCGAGGACGCGGCATGAGTATGGAACGCGCCAAAGCCGAAGACTGGTACAGCCTCAAACGTGTCGGTGATGACATCACCTATATCGGGGAGCCGTTTATCGAAGAGTTCTATCGTTGCAACATCTGGCACGTCCGCGGACGTGATGGCGATATGCTGATTGATAGCGGCATGGGGGTTGTGTCGCTCACCGAATGGGTGCCACTTGTGACCGAACGATCCGTTCAGGCCGTTGCCAGCCACACCCATTTTGACCATATCGGCTGTCATCACGAATTTGAAAAACGGATTTGCCATCGCTGCGAAGCCGACCTTTTGGCCCACCCGACGCGTCAAAACACCCTTGCCGATCCGTATGTCACCGACGAGATTTTCACCAAACTGCCGCCCGCCCCATATGCCTCAACCACTTATGCGGTCAAGGCCGCCCCGGCAACGCGGATTGTTGAGGACGGCGATGTGATTGATCTGGGGGATCGCACGTTTGAAGTCATTCACACACCGGGGCATTCACCGGGCGGCATTGCCCTTTGGGAAGCTAAAACCAGCATCCTGTTTTCGGGTGATATTGTGTATGATGGGCCGTTGATCGAAGACACCTATCATGCCAACGCAAAGGACTACGTGCGCTCCATGGAACGGCTTTATGACTTGCCTGTCCGTGTGGTTCACGGCGGACATTTCGCCAGTTACAGTGGTGAGCGCCACCGCGAAATTATCAAAAACTGGCTGCGGGAACGGACTTGAAAACAGGCCCGCCGCACTGAACGCAAACACCACGGCACGGCCAACCAACCCAATATGATCAGGAAGACTTCCGATGCAAAACGCAGGTAAATTCTATATCGATGGCAAATGGATTGATCCGGTTTCGTCCCAGAAAATGGACGTCATCAATCCCGCCACCGAACAGGTCATCACGCAGATTACGCTCGCCAGCGAAGAAGATGTCGATCTTGCCGTTGCCGCGGCCAAACGCAGCTTTGAAAGTTACAGCCAGACCACTGTTGACCAGCGTCTTGGTTGGCTTGAAAAGCTTCTGTCTATCTACAAGCGCCGGTATCACGACGTCGCCCAAACCATCACCGCCGAACTGGGCGCGCCGACCACCATGTCGCATGAGCAGCAAGCCGCTGCGGGCGTTGATCATCTTGAAGATTTCATCAAGGCCCTCCGCGACCTTAAAACCGAGGAAACCCTGTATAATGGTGAAACGCTTTTGCGTGAACCAATTGGGGTGTGCGGCCTGATCACGCCATGGAACTGGCCGATGAACCAGATTGTGCTCAAAGTCATTCCGGCCTTGGCAACCGGCTGCACCTGCGTGCTCAAACCATCCGAATTCACCCCACTGAACGCGATGCTTTATGCCGAAATGATCCATGAGGCAGGCTTCCCGGCGGGTGTCTTTAACCTTATTCAGGGGGCTGGCCCGGTTGCCGGTGCCACCATGTCGCGCCATCCTGATATCGCCATGATGTCCTTTACCGGATCGACCCATGCGGGCAAGGCGATTACCAAAGATGCCGCCGAAAATATCAAGCGCGTCACATTGGAATTGGGCGGCAAGTCGCCCAACATCGTGTTTGACGATGTCGATATCGAAGACCGCATTACCTTTAGCGTTCTCGATGTCTTTAACAACACCGGTCAAACCTGTGACGCGCCAACTCGGATGCTGGTGCAACGGTCGATCTATGACGAAGCCGTCAAGGTCGCCAAGCGCGTTGGCGACGCTGCATCCGTCGGTGATCCGACGGTTGAAGGCAATCATATCGGCCCACTGGTCAGCCACATTCAATATGACCGGGTTCAAACCCTTATTCAGGCAGGCATCGACGAAGGGGCGAGACTTCTGGTCGGGGGTGTGGGCAAACCTGATGGTATGAACGAAGGATACTTCACCAAACCAACCATCTTTGCCGATGTGAACAATAATATGCGCATCGCACGCGAAGAAATCTTTGGCCCCGTCGTCGTCATGGTCCCGTTTGACACCGAAGAAGACGCCATCAAGATCGCCAATGATACGCCCTATGGTCTGGCCGCCTATATCCAGACCCCCGATGCGGCCAAGGCGGACCGGGTTGCCCGTAAGTTGCGGGCTGGCATGGTCCGTATCAATGGTGCCTTTCCGCGCGCCGGAAGCCCGTTTGGCGGCTATAAGCAATCAGGCATTGGCCGTGAAGGCGGGATGTTCGGCCTTGAAGATTTCATGGAAATCAAAATGCTGCACAAGCCCTGATCACGGTGGAGCACCCCCTGCTTTAATAAGGCCCCGGCATGTTCCGGGGCCTTTTGGTTTTGTGACAAAATATACCGCGCAACCGGTTGCAATCCTCCCCACATGATATAGGGCTGGTAATGATTGAGCCGGGCACTATAATCCCATCGTTAATCGATAAAGTGAGGGGTCCGGGCAACGGATTTTCGAAGGATTGGGAGACCACAAATGAACGCGATGTCCTTTTCTGAAATGGGGCTTTCGGCCCTGAAAAGGCGACAGTTTGATGCGGCAATCAATATGCTGCGACAGGCACTTGGCGAAGATGAAGACAATTTGAATGCCCGGTTTGGTTTGGCCCGGGCCCTGCATGAAAAAGGTTCGATTACCGAAGCACTTGGCGAATATCGTACGGTGCTGCAATGTGATGAAGGCCACGAAGACTGCCTGCATCACATTGCACGCGCTCTGCTGCAAAACGGGGATGCCCGCAGCGCCCTTAACCACGTTGATATCCTTTTGCGCAGCAAGCCAACCGACGCGGAATTTCTGACATTGCGCGCGCAAGCCTTGATGGAACTTGACCACGCAGAAAGTGCACTGGCGAGTTTACAAACCGCAGCCCATCACAATCCGGGGTCGGAAAAAATCCATCGGCTTATGGCCGCATGTTACCGGATCAGCGAAGATGGTGAAGGCGAACGCCGTGCTGTCGAACAGCTGTTGCGGATCGACCCGACGTCGATGACCGCGGCCAACGACCTTGCGGTGATTGATCTACGCGAAGGCCATCCGATGACGGCGTTTGAAACCTATGAGAAAATCCTTGCCCAACAGCCAGAACATGCGCAAGCCACCCTTAACCGGGCGATTGCGCTGACGGTGATGGGCGGTATGGATCATGATGCGATCTGGGATCGGGTGATGGATGTCTGTTCCGACATCGATGATCTTGACGACATCCGCGCCCTCGCCGACACGCTGGCTAAACTGCCCGATGCCAAACGCAAAGGCAGTTCGGAGGCCGCCGCCCTGACAGCGCGTGCCGCCTTGGCCAAAGTTGCCTATTAAAGAATAAATGCCCGTGTAACAGCACGGGCATTTGCCAAATCATAACACAGTCATAAGGATGCACAGCATATAGCTGACGCATCCTTTTTTATTTGGATGGTTAAGACACCGCGACAGTTTCCGCCGTTGGCGTCACCGAACGGGTTTTCACCCAAGCCAGAATACCCGCCACACAGATGAAGGCTGCAATACATCCGACGATAAAGGGTGCATTGCTGTTCATTCCGGCAAGAACCCCACCCAGCAAGACGGCAACGGTTTCCGCCAGAACGTGGACGGACCGATAAATGCCGAGTGCCTGCCCCTGTTCATGCGCCCCGGTCCCGTTGGAAATAAACAGGCTGGTGGTGACCTCACACCACGCAATCCCGAATGCCGCAATACACATCGGCACGAATATCCAGACCAGCCCATCGGGCAGGATAAAGGTCAACAACCCAATGCCAAGGAACAAGTGCCCAAGGACCGCAACCCCGCGCAATCCAATCGGACGCTGGGCTCGTTCGACGGTTAAGCCGGCAATGATCAGCGGGATCGAAATGATCGCCGAACACATACCAAGGAAGCTGCTGGTCACATCGTGGTTTTGAACCAGATACACCCCAAAGAAACAGAAGAACAAAAAGATCGCGCAATAACTAAAGAACGATACGACAAAGGCCGGTAACAGCCCCGGATCGGTCAAGGTTTGCCAGATAGTCCGACTGGTTTGCGGACCATCGTCGGGCGTGCGTCCCCGGCGCCGCGCATATTCAGGGATCCGTAAAACAACTGCGACCACCAGCAGGTTAAAGCCATACATACCTGCAGCAAAAAAGAACGGCCACGACACGTTAAAGGATGGATGGATTGTCGGGTCTGAAAAGAACCCGCCCATCAACGGACCAATGATCCAGCCAACATTAATCGCCACCGTCAGAAGGCCGAAGTTGCGCACCTTGTTTTCGGGCGTGCTGATATCTGATGCAATCGATTGTGCGATGGCCATATTACCTTCGCACAGGCCCGAGACAAACCGACCGATCAACACCATTGGCAGGTTCGCGGTCGCAACCCCAACCGCCACCACGATATAGCCACTGGCCGCCCCCAAAAGAGACGCCAGCAAAACCGGCTTGCGCCCGATTTTGTCAGACATCCGTCCCAGCCACGGCGCACCGACAAACTGCCCAATTGGATAAAGCGCCATCGCGACCCCAAGCAGGATGGTGCGATATTGTTCCGGCACCGATGGATCAAGAAAGCCAAGCTCTGGCTTTAAAAACATCGGACCGAAAACAGGATAGGGCAAACTAAAACCGGCAAAGCCAAAAAGAACAGTCAAAAAGACTGCCGACATTGCCTTGTTTTCCTGCGACATGGGAACTCCGTGGGGCTTTGGTATTGTGGTGTAATTAACGTGATCAAGGTGGTGGAGGCAGGCGAGCGTAATCAGGATTGAGGCATTTCGGTCGCCGGGGCGGCATACCGCCGGGCAAGGGATCGCACCTTTTGATGTGCATCATCGACCTGCCATCCGGCACCAATCAGCAAATCGGCCAACGCATCACACAGGATACTGACCGCATTTTTGCGCAATTCCTGCCCGTAATGCCGGTCGGTAATTTCGGATAAAACCAGTACATTGATGCCATATCCCAACCCCCAGCTGCCAAGATTAAGGTTCCGCGCGCGGTCCGTCCGCTCGGGAAGGTCACCGGAAATACCCAGTGCATCCGCCCCGGCGTTCAAAAAGGTCTGAAACATCTCGGTCACAGCACCAATCTGGTCAAGCTGCGCCTGATGACGGGCCGGTGTTGCCCGTTTCCAGACCGATGGTGCCAAGGCCAGATATTCGGCCTCGAACAATTGCGGATGATCGATGGAAAAGCGCAGATCAAGCAAACTGGCGATGATGTATTTTTCAATCGCACTGCCATCATGATTGCGTGCAATGTCAAATTTTTCCGCCCGCTTGGCACCCGCCATGACGGCCAAGCCAATCAGAAGGTCTTCCTTGCTGGCAAAATGTCCGTACAGGGTCCCAACCGAAATCCCACACATCTTTGCCAAATCTGATATTTTCAGTTCAAAGAAACCGACTTCTGAAATCAGTTTCCCTGCGTTATCAAGGATTAACTCTTCGCGGTTTTGGCGTTTTTCCATACGGTTCTGGGCTACCATGTCAGGCTAGTCTTCCATTCATTGGATCATAAATGACGTAAAATCGAATTTGGTTCATTTTTTAATCTGAAACAATCGCTGTTTTTGCATAGGTGGGTTTCCAACTGTTCTTCAGCCCCGTTTTCAGTGATGAGCACACCTTCACCTTACCTGCACGCACGCCAATATCTGATTGCGCAAGAACGGACAGGCCAAACACGCAACCCTTTGTCAGAATGCAGTCGCCAGCTTATCCATAACCCATCGGATTTTTATCGTGACACCACTGCCCGACGCCACAATTCCAGACCGCTTTATCCGGGTGATCGATCATATCGACAGCCATCTTGAAAGCGTTCCGGGTGTTGAGGTTCTTGCGGGCATTGCCGCCTATTCGCCCTATCACTTTCACCGGCAATTCGCGGCCCTGTTTGATATCCCCGTCGCGCAATATGTTCGGCTGATGCGACTGCGCCGTGCGGCCCATGCATTGGCATTTCGCACCGATCAGCAAATCATCGAAATCGCGTTTCAGGCCGGGTACGAAACACCCGAGGCCTTTGCCCGCGCCTTTCGCAAAATCCATGATCAAAGCCCGACGGACTTTCGCGCCGCCCCCGATTGGGAAAACTGGCAAGCCCAATATGACAAACTACGCACCGTCAGAGCCAGGAGCAACAGGATGACCACCCCCTCTATCGGCAACATCGCCGTCATCGATTTTCCGCGAACCCGCACGATCTGCCTTGATCATCACGGACCACAAGCACACCTTGGCCACACCATTCGGCGTTTCATTGACTGGCGCCGTGCGCACCGCCTGCCCCCATCAAAGGCTGCGACATTTAACATCATCTGGTGTCATCCCGATGATACGCCGCCCGCCGATTTCCGGTTCGGACTTGGGGTTGCCACACCCAACCGCCTTACCGCGGATGATGCAAATATGGGACTGTATGAATTGATGTTACCGGCAATGCGCTGTGCGAAGCTGCGCCATATTGGCAGTGACCAAATGATCGGCGATAGCGCCCTACGCCTGTATCGGGACTGGTTGCCCCAAAGTGGCGAAACACCGGGCGACTTCCCACTGTTTTTTCAGCGCGTTTCGTTTTACCCCGACGTTCCCGACCACGAGGCCATCACCGATATCTTCCTGCCGCTGGCGTCATAGCCATTTCACAAGGAACAACCAGCCATCGCTCGGCCCATTAGAATTACAAGACCGCACGAAGGGGTGTCGGGTATATAATACACCGACAAGGGAACTGATTTTCTCATCGAACGTTTAAAGTAAGGTACTCATTCCTCTCACCCGCAGTTCTTTGGGCTGCAGCAAAAAGAACGGGGCTGTTTCGAAATGTTCCAACGCTTCATCCGAATATGGGAATTTCTAAGTCACAGCCTTTGGTTCACTCCACTGCTCTATGCGTTTGGCGGCGTTATTCTGGCCCTGCTCTCTGTGCGTGTTACCGCTGCGGACATTGCGGCAAGCCTGCCCGACTTCTGGCCGCAGTTTAGCACCACCGAAACCGCACGCGATTTGATATCGACCTTGCTGGCGACCCTTGTCACCATGACGACGTTTGCACTTTCAATCACGATGGTTGTCCTGACCTTGGCCGCCGGGTCCCTTGGCCCCCGAACCATTCGCAATTTCATGGGTGATCCTAAAACCCAAAACGCGATTGGTTGCTTTGTCGGATCAATCCTGTTTTTCATCGGCGTGCTTGTCATCATGGGGGGTGCAACCCAACCCGATCAGGTTCCGCAAATCGCAACCATGTCGGCCATCGGGCTTTTTGTGGTCTGCCTGTTTGTGCTGATTCTGTTTGTCCATAATCTCGGACGATCGATTGTCGCCGATCAGGTCATTCACCGGGTTGGCAGCAACCTTGAAGACACAATTTCTTCTGCCCTCGATACCCTTAAAGACCCGATTGAGGCCGCCCAAAAAGATCACTGCACCCTGCCCGAAAGCACCGATATCAACGATGTTAGCGCTATCATCGCCGCAAAATCGGGCTATGTGCAGGGACTGGATTACGATCATCTACGTGATGTCGCGATCAAACACGACATCGCCATCGCGCTGATTGTCCACGCCGGACAGCACGTCATTAAAGGCGAAACCATAGGTAAAATCAAATCCCCTGACGATGAGGGCGCATCACACATCGATATGTCGGCTTGTCAGGAAGACACCGCCAAACACATCATGATCGGCAATCAACGCACCGAGATGCTTGATATCGAGTTTGCCCTGCGCCAACTTGTTGAAATCGCCTTGCGCGCCCTGTCCCCGGGGATCAATGATCCCTTTACCGCCATTGCCGTGATTTACCGTCTGGGTCGCGCCCTGCCAAAGGCAATGTCTTTTCATTACCCTGTCGGGTTGTGGAAGGATGACGATGATCAGAACCGCCTTTACGGCTACCTTCCCGATTTTGGCGGCATGCTCGGCGCGGCCTTTAACCAAATCCGGCAAGCCGCCACGGCAAAGCCCGATGTTTTGCTGCCGATGGCCGAAGTGCTTGAAAGCCTGATTGGCTTGACCGAAAACACCGAGCAACGTGATATTCTATGTCGCCATGCAAAATTGATCGACCATGCTGCCGCACGTGACATCCCCGAAGCATCAGACCGTCAGGCTGTGGAACGCGCTGTTAAATGCATCTTGCGCAAGAGAACGGCCTAACCCGATCATTTGGTCCGTTTGTGTGACCGCCCACATCAATCATTGACCCAGATAAGCGGCGGCATGCCGCATTTTTTGGGCGACGACCGCCATCATCACTCAAAGCTCAAACAGCACCCCACCTCGTCTGATCGCGCTTATTCAGGTTTGTGTTGGTACCTTGATGCTGATCTCGGTTCTCACCGTCATTGTCAATGTGATCGCCTTTAGGCTATCGCCTAGATGTCGGTCAAATCATCGACGCTATTGCGATCTTCATCGCGGCAGCGGGAATGAATATAGGGTGGCAGTTAGTTAAAATCAGAACGAAGTTTGGGTTATTAGAGGATTGCATTAAGGAAGCTCGATATAGCCTTCCTCCTGCCTGATTTCTTCCAAACGTTGAGAGAAAGCGGAAGCAAAATCTCGGAATGCAAAAACTTCATCTAATGTTGGTGCGTCCCCACCATACGGATGCAAACTATGGTTTCTGAGCTGTCTCATACCGTCAAAGACTTCCAGCTCTTGTTCTGAAATTTTCTTTTTGCTTCTCAGAACATGAACGAACTTCAGCGGCGTTGTGAATCGTATTAATCCATTATGTTGAATCAATTGGATTATCTTTTCTTCCAAAGAAACCCATATATGAGACACCGCTGCTCTAGTATCGATCTTGGCTAACTGAATTACCTTGTCATCGTCTATGAACTGGTAACTCGGGTCATTCACAAGACCAGCCCGATCCATCTTTTCTTGTAGTTCCCTGAATTCAACCTCAAGCCCCTGATATTTAATCTGCCTAACATAGGGAAGCCACTTTGATGAGCGATTAATGAGGAAGACAACTATCAAGCCTAAGGAAACTGGCCAAACGATGCTCGCAACTATATCTGCAATAAAAGTAAGCCAGTCCATTGATTCCCCCACAAAAGCAGCACTCTTGCCCTGAAAAGACTATGGTACACAACCCTAAGTACGTCCAGCATGAAAAAACCCCTCGCCTTACTGACGAGGGGTTTCTAACTATCGTCCTGTAAAATCAGCCTGCGATATGGGCTTCAATCGCGGCCAGTGCGGCGTCCGCCTGCGATGGGTCTGAACCACCGCCCTGCGCCATGTCCGGGCGGCCACCGCCACCTTTGCCACCGAGTTTTTCAACACCGATGCGCACCAGATCAACAGCACTGTATGTGCCTTTGAGGTCTTCGGTCAGGCCGACCACGATAGATGCCTTGCCACCATCGTTGGAAATCAGGGCAACGATGCCCGATCCCATCTGATCGCGCAGCTCATCAACCA
Source organism: Thalassospira sp. Z349TD_5 (assembly GCF_056173045.1). Classification (NCBI taxonomy): domain Bacteria; kingdom Pseudomonadati; phylum Pseudomonadota; class Alphaproteobacteria; order Rhodospirillales; family Thalassospiraceae; genus Thalassospira; species Thalassospira sp. Z349TD_5. Next base: position 1,044,591 of record NZ_CM149654.1, on the reverse strand, counting down.
TGCCTTTGAGTTCCTTGGCCGGAATACCGTCAAGCGCACGCAGGGCCATTTTAACGCCGTTAACGTCCTTAAAGGCATCGCCACCCGATGCCTCAGCCGATCCTGCGGTTGCCAGCTTTTTACGAAGGTCGGAAACTTCGCGTTCCAGACGGCGCCGTTCATCGACAAGCGCCTTCACACGGGCCGGGACATCTTCGGGGGCTGCTTTAAGGTCGGCGGCCACCGTGCTCAGCACGTTTTCGCGTGCGGCCATATAATTGGCCGCGTCCGATCCGGTCAGGGCTTCGATACGGCGTACACCGCTTGAAACCGCGCCTTCGGAAACGATTTTGAACATGCCGATATCGCCGGTGCGTTTGACATGCGTACCACCGCAAAGTTCCAGCGAATAGGCATGTTCGTTGGCCTCAGGCAGGCCCATCGAAACCACACGGACTTCATCGCCGTATTTTTCACCAAACAGCGCCATAGCCCCCAGTTCAATCGCCTCATCGGGCGTCATCAAACGGGTTGATACTTCACTGTTTTCGCGGATCAGGCGGTTGACATCGGTTTCAATCACCGCGGCCTGCTCGGCCGTGACCGGTTTGGGATGCGACACGTCAAAGCGCAGGCGATCATTTGCCACCAGCGACCCTTTCTGGGTCACATGATCGCCAAGATGTTTGCGCATCACCGCATGCAGCAAATGGGTTGCCGAGTGGTTGGCGCGCAGCGAGGATCGGCGCGCATGATCAACGCGGAATTCCGCCGCATCGCCAACTTTGACGTAGCCCTCAATCACTTCGCCAAGATGGACATGCAAGGTGCCGAGCTTTTTCTGCGTCGCGCTGATTTCAATCACCGCACCGGCTTCGGTTTTGATGATGCCAGAATCGCCCTGCTGGCCACCGGACTCACCAAAGAAGGTCGTCTGATTGGCAACAAGGGCAATTTCGTCGCCCTTGGCAGCAGATTTAACTTCGGCACCATCCTTGATCAGGGCCGTGACCACACCTTCGGCGGTTTCTGTTTCATAGCCGAGGAATTCTGTCGCACCATCGCGGTCCTGAATATCAAACCAGACTTCTTCGGTTGCCGCTTCGCCCGAACCAGACCATGCGGCACGCGCCTTGGCCTTTTGTTCTTCCATGGCGGTGCTAAAGCCGTCTTCGTCAATGCCGATTTTGCGTTCTTTGAGCGCATCAGCCGTCAGATCAAGCGGGAAGCCATAGGTGTCATAAAGCTTGAACGCAACATCGCCCGAAAGGATTGCGCCTTCGTCCATGCCATCGGTCGCATCGTCAAGCATCTTAAGCCCGCGATCGAGCATGGTTTTAAAGCCCTGCTCTTCAAGCTTGAGCGTTTCTTCGATCAAGGCCTGTGCACGTACCAGTTCCGGGAAGGCACCGCCCATTTTGCGCACCAGTGCTGGCACCAGTTCATACATTACCGGGTCTTGCGTTCCGACCATATGAAGATGGCGCATGGCACGGCGCATGATCCGGCGCAGAACGTTCCCGCGACCGGCATTGGACGGCAAAACACCATCGGCAATCAGGAAGCTGGTGGAACGCAGATGGTCGGCAACCACGCGGTGCGACACATTATGCAGCCCATCAGGATCGGTATTGGTGAAATCAGCCGATGCTTCGACCAAGGCGCGCATCAGATCAATGTCATAGTTGTCGTGCTTGCCCTGCAAAACTGCGGCAATACGCTCAAGACCCATGCCGGTATCAATCGATGGTTTTGGCAGATCGACCCGATCACCATTTGCCATCTGTTCATACTGCATAAAGACAAGATTCCAGATTTCAATAAACCGGTCGCCGTCTTCATCCGCACTGCCCGGAGGACCACCCCAGATATGCTCGCCATGGTCAAAGAAGATTTCCGAACACGGGCCACACGGACCGGTATCCCCCATCGACCAGAAGTTATCGGATGTCGGAATGCGAATGATGCGGTCATCAGGAAGACCAGCGATCTTTTTCCAAAGCGAATAGGCCTCGTCATCGGTGTGATAGACAGTCACCAGCAGCTTGTCTGCCGGGAGGCCATATTCCTTGGTGATCAGGTTCCAGGCAAATTCAATTGCGTTTTCCTTGAAATAATCGCCAAACGAAAAGTTGCCGAGCATTTCAAAAAAGGTGTGGTGGCGCGCGGTCCGTCCGACATTTTCAAGGTCGTTATGCTTGCCCCCGGCGCGTACGCATTTCTGCGACGTGGTCGCGCGCGAATAGTCGCGCTGTTCCTGACCGGTGAAAACGTTCTTGAATTGAACCATCCCGGCGTTGGTGAACATCAGGGTGGGGTCATTGCGCGGCACCAGCGGGCTGGATGAAACAACTTCATGGCCGTTCTTGCGGAAGAACTCCAGAAACGTGGTGCGGATATCATTAACGGTCTGCATATCTCTCCAACCCGGAAAACGCGGAACAAACACACCCGCAACACCGCGGGCAGGACTGCCCTATTTAGCGGCTCGGCCCTGCGCTGTCCAGTCGGGGGGCGAGGTAACCGTCGAAAAGACGCGTTTAAAGCGATATCGGTTCATCTTTGCGATAAAATCAGTTCTCTCAAACCCGAATTTTTCCAGTAATCCTTGCGACGCCAGATTTTCTGGATGGGCAAATGCAGTCAGCTTAGACAAGCCATGTTCATGCCGGGCCAGACGAAGCGATGCATCCATAAGCTCCGTTGCAAATCCATGCCCCCAGACATCGGGATGGAAGTAATAACCGACTTCCGGCCCCCATCCCGTATCAAATGGATCAATGTAAAGACCGCCCCAGCCAATGATGGCCTGATCTGTCTTTTCGCGGATCACCCAAGGCGCAAAGCCATCACGACGTCGAAACCATTCATGGACCAGAACACGTTTCCGACAGGCCGGAAACGTTACGTCAACATGGGTAAACTGCATCGCAACCGGGTCACCAAGGAACGCATATAGCTGTTTTATATCCGCCAAACGTGCAGGTGAGAGGACCAGACGCGCAGTCTCAACTATCTTGTGACTGTTAGAGGTCATCTGAACCAAAAAAACCGTCAAAACTCATTCAAGAACCGGGCGCATAAAACTGCGTTCATAGCTGATGATGCTGCGGTTTCGTTTTTCAAGATCAAGCGTTGCAACGCATTCCCCGTCATCGGCCATGCGGTTGCGATAATCCTCATAGGCCGCAAGGCTTGGGAAGCTAAACAGCGCATAGGCGATGTTGCTTGCCCCTTCGTGGGGCAGGAAATAGCCGTGATGGGTGCCGCCCATGCGATTGACGATGGGAATCCAGCGACGGGCATAATCCTCAAACTCGGGGATCTTATGCCCGTCAATGATGTATTTCAGATAGCAGGTGATCACGGCCAAACCCTTTGGAAACCGTATGTATCAACGAATGCCTAGTTGGTGCCTTCCTGAATCTGCTCACCCAGTTTTTCAACATCACGGCCAAAACCGGCTGCGGTTTCACACGCGGCAAGTGACATACCAAAACCGGCAATCAGCGCCAGCGCCAAAATACGTTTTACAAGGACCGACATCGTCTCTTTGCTCCTGCCTTTAACGACATGTTGATTTTGAAGCCACGAAGCTTCGTGCTCAACCAAGTTTATACACGATTGATGATGCTTAAAAGCGGCAAAAATCAGGTTGTTATATTGTCCCCGGAGCATGCAACTGGCAACTGTTTACTTGGTATTTGCCCAATGGGCAGACAGCAAAACGGGCGCGCCGTAGCACGCCCGTTCTGGTTTGCTCGTGTTATTTTTGCACCTGATCAGACAGGTGGGCCGCGCCCACGCAACGCATTGACCAGAAGTGAAACGAGGAACAGCACGATAAAGACAAAGAACAGTATCTTTGCAATTCCAACGAATGTCCCGGCCAGACCACCAAAACCAAGAACGGCGGCGATCAGGGCAAGAACCAGACAAAAGATTGCCCAACCCAACATAACTTTCTCCTTACTGTGTGCGTTTTATTCCCCGCCCCAACGGAACGGGATCACACCGGCATGGTGCGATCAAACTCAACGCACGGAAGAATGAATGACTTACTCAGCTTCTTCCTGAATGGCTTCGCCAGCATCTTCAACGTCCTGACCAAAGCCATCTGCAGTTTCACAGGCGGCAAGGCCGAGCCCCATACCTGAAATCATTGCAATGGCGAAAATCTTTTTCATAATATCAGACATCTTGTTTGCTCCTGTTTGCTTGCAGATGTTTGTATTGATTAAACTGTTCACACTAAACAAACGGGGCAGTTGCAAACTTGTTCCACTCCCCACTGCCAAGTTGTTGATTTGGCAAGATTAAGGCAGGTAAAATCATAGGTTTTCTATTGCCTTACACCAATCGTGATCATTTTGGGGCACGTGAATCTCTGGGTGTTTAATCCGTATCTTTGACACATAAAAAGAACGGGCGTGCGCAAGGCACACCCGCTTCAGTTCTCTTAATCGCATGGGTTGGGCTACAGCCCCCACAGGATGTTTACTGCAAACCAAGGAATGTCGCGATTTCATCGGCAACCTGCCGGTGGACCAAACTGCGATCAGTTCCCACCGGGTCCGTGCAAATCGGATCATCGTCCATTTCTTCAAGAAGCTTGGCGGCACCGGGTTCACATTCCGCCAGAAATGTCAGGTGATAGGCTGGGGCAAACACCGCCAAGGATGCATCTTTTACCTTTGCGACAAGGTTGCTTCCCGACGCACTGACATCCCCCGCCAGCCAGCCGTGCTCTTTGCCCAGCTTGATAAACAGCACGGGATTTGACACATTGGCCAGACTGTCGGGTTTGACGGCAAAGGACATTCCCGGTTCGATTGCGACGGTTTTGCTAATCCGCGTGTCGCGATAACCGTTTGTGAAATCGTCGGGCAAATGCGCGAAATCCACCCCGCCCTTTTTATAGAAAATGCAATCTTGCGCGCTGTCTTGATATTTAACGCAATAGTCGCGGTAAGCAGCGCGATCAAACTGCATCCCGGCAAGATTAAGAACTGTTGTCCCGCCAAGTGAGAACCCGACGGCAGATATGTTGTTGGTGTCGATATAGGGCGCAAACTCAGGATTGGCGAGAACCTGATCAAGGGCGGCTGTGACATCCGCCGAACGTTGCCCCAGATACATCGTTCGGCGTGGGGATGAGTCGCCTGTGGTGGTACCGGGGTGATTAACCGCCAAAACAATCGCACCACGCAATGCCAGTTGCGATGACAGCCAGCCGATCCCATCCATATTGCCCCCCGATCCATGCGACAGCAAAATGAGCGGATGTTTCCCCGGTTCGATTGCTGCCCCGATACCGGCATTCGTACTTTGCCAGATCGCACTTTTGCCGACCGGGGCCACATATATGTGACTGCCCGCAGGATACCAGATTGATGCTGCAAGCGGTCTGGCCCGGTGGGCAGCCTGCACGTCGAACCGATCATACCCGGCAATGTCTTGTCCGGCCGTGGCAGGCATGGATGTCGCGGCGGCAAAAAGACCCAGCCCCAAGGCCAGAAGCATCGCAGAAGTTACATGTTTCATGATTTCAATCCGTGTTTTAATGTTCAACGGTTTGAAATTGCGCCGGTTTAGCCGGTGTGGCGTCCTCGAACCGGTTTTAGGACACGCAAAACCGGTTTTGGGACATGGTTGATAAGTTGATTAAACGTCGATGATCGTTTTACCCGTTCCGATGATTGTGGCCCTGCTGCTGGGGTTTTTATTCTTGCGTGCAACCCTGTTCACCGAGACGCCCCGGCTTTTGGCGGCGTTGCTTTTGGCCTGTGCATGCCAAAGTGTGACGGTATCGGTTGTGCAATATTACGGGGTCAGCGAGTTACGCTTGCTCCAACCGATCACCGCATCACTGATCCCAGCATTGGCGTGGGTCGCCTTCCTTGATGGCGCGATAAGATCGCAACGCAAATCCCGTGATCTTCTTCATTTTCTGATCCCGGTTGTGATGGCATGTGCCGTATTGGCCTTTCCGGATACCATCGACGCTTTGCTTGTCGTGATATTTGTCGGCTATGGGGTGGCAATCCTTGTGATGCTGCATCGTCACAGCGATGACCTTGCCAATACGCGGCTGGCATCTGGGCATTTTCCGGCTGTGATCTGGCGGATCATTGCCATTGCGCTGATCGCATCCGCGGTCAGCGACATTTGCATCACACTTGCGCTCAGCTATGGCTACCGCGGGGCGCCAGGCCTGATTTTGAGCGTTTTTTCATCTGCGGCGCTCTTGATGATCGGTTTTTTATGCTTGTCGCCCGACATCGTCACCGAACCTGTTGAGGGGGACGGTGATGAATATGATGCCCCATCAAACACGACCGGAATGCACCGACAGGAAAACGCGCCTCATAAAGCCAATGAGGATGTGCCCGTTCACGCCATCATGGAACAGCTTGAAGCACTGGTCATTGGCAAGAAGCTTTATCTTGATCCTGATCTGACGCTGGCACGGTTGGCGCGGCGTTTGGGCTTTCCGCTTAAGCAGGTTTCAACCGCGATTAATCTTGTCACTGGCGAAAACGTGTCGCGCTATATCAACAAGCTGCGCATTGAACATGCCTGCCGGGAATTGGAAACGGGGCAGAACGTCACCACCGCCATGCTGGCAAGTGGCTTTAATACCAAGTCAAATTTCAATCGCGAATTCCTGCGTATCACCGGCAGCACGCCAACCAAATGGCAAAGCCATTCAACCGTGACACAGCAAACCAGCATCTCACAGTAATCAGCCCCCAGACACCTCGACACAAAAAAACGGGCGCACCCAAAGCACGCCCGTTTTTGTGTCGTAGATCAAAGAAGATCAATCGTCGTTTGACGGATCATCTTCTTTCATATTGGTCATCGCCTCGGAAATCAGACCGGCACTCTCGCGAATGCTGGCTTCGATTTCGTTGGTCATTTCCGGATTCTCACGCAGGAAAGTCTTGGCGTTTTCACGGCCCTGCCCGATACGGGTCGAGTTATAGGAGAACCACGAACCTGACTTCTCGACAATGCCGGCCTTAACACCAAGATCAAGGATTTCACCCATCTTGGAGATACCTTCGCCGTACATGATATCGAATTCGACCTGTTTGAACGGCGGTGCCATTTTGTTTTTAACAACTTTGACACGGGTCTGGTTGCCCACGACCTCGTCACGGTCCTTGATCTGACCGATGCGGCGAATATCAAGTCGGACAGACGCATAAAACTTAAGCGCGTTACCACCCGATGTGGTTTCCGGGCTACCAAACATCACACCGATCTTCATACGGATCTGGTTGATGAAGATCACCATGCAGTTCGACCGCGAAACCGAACTGGTCAGTTTACGCAGCGCCTGGCTCATCAAACGGGCCTGCAGGCCAACGTGGGTGTCGCCCATTTCGCCTTCAAGTTCGGCGCGCGGCACAAGGGCAGCAACCGAATCGACAACCAGAACATCAATCGCCCCGGAACGCACCAGCGTATCGGCGATTTCAAGAGCTTGCTCACCGGCATCTGGCTGCGAAATTAGCAATTCGTCGGTATTCACACCCAATTTACGGGCATATCCCGGATCAAGCGCGTGTTCCGCATCGACAAACGCACAGGTGCCGCCAAGTTTCTGGGCTTCGGCGATGGTGTGCAGGGCCAATGTGGTCTTACCCGAACTTTCCGGACCGTAAATTTCAACAATACGGCCGCGCGGCAAGCCACCAATGCCCAACCCGATATCCAGCCCAAGCGAACCGCTTGAAATTGCGGAAATATCAATGCCGCTATCACGCTGGCCGAGCTTCATAATCGAGCCCTTGCCAAATGCGCGTTCAATCTGCCCGAGGGCGGCTTCGAGTGCCTTCTGCTTATCCATAGTATCCTTATCCACCAAATGCAGCGCGGTCTGAATCATTGCTCGAACTCTCTTATTCCACAGGGCCGGGTAGGATGCAACGCAGGCGGTTCCCCGGACCTAAATGCGGAACGCCACCGCTTAAGAAGCCTGCTGCCTTAACAGATTGAATTGCCTGTGCACGCCAGCAGAGCGCTTGAGAACATAATGCGAACATTTACATAGAATTTTCGATGTTGCAAGTTTGTTCTCATTTGCGGGTCCGAATATTTGGATCAAACACCCCCGTATTGACCGCCCTCTCATGCCCCACCATACCGTGATGCTGCGGAAAATAAGGAAATTACGTCGTGATTTTCAGATGTTCGTGCTTATGCGCATGCCCATGATGATCCCCGCCGTGGTGATGGGATTCCACATGCATCTCGCCGGGCACGGAGTAAAGTTCACCATGGCGCACACCGGGCTGGGCCAGAACCTTATCGGCAAAGGCACGAATTTCGGCAAGGCTGCCGCGCAGTGTCACGCTTTCAAGGCAGGTATCATGATCAATGTGAAAATGAACTGTCGAGACCGTTAAATTATGATGTTCGTGCTGGGTGCTCATCAGGCGAGATGCCAGCATGCGTTCTTCGTGATCATACACATAATTTAAGACCGCAATCCCCACCCCGTTTGCATCTTCAGCAAGCTTGGTGTTTTGCAGTTTTTCACGGATCAGGTCGCGAAACCCTTCGGATCGGTTGGTATAGCCGCGCTGATTAAGAAAGGCATCAAAGGCCTCCATCAAATCATCTTCAATCGATACGGTGACGCGGGTCATCACAATTCCCTTTTCAAAATCATCGGCTTGACTCGTATGAACAAATTTGAAAAGTTCATACTTCCTTTTCTATAGACCTAATTTCCCAAAGGATAGCAGATGTTTCAATCAAAGTTCGCACCCGGTGTGATTATTGCCGCCCTTGGCTGTATTTTGAGCGGTGTGGCAACCGCCCACGAATTCACCACAACCAGCAGCCCAATCGATGTCAAACCGGGCGATAGGGCGACTTTCACGCTGGATTCGAGCCATATTTTCAGCACCCCAGAAGAAGCCGAAGCCGCCAAGCATCTTAGTGCGACTTTGATCACGCGCGATCAGAAAACGGCCCTTGATTTCAAAATCAACCCCGACGCCCCTAATCTGATCGGGACGTTTGATGTTCCTGACACCGCAGCATGGCTATCGGCACATCGTCTGCCCGTTGTCTGGTCACAGACTCCCGATGGTTGGCAGGAAGGCGGTCTTGATCAACATGCCGATGCGATTGCCGCGGTTCGCTATGAAAAATTTGCCAAACATCTGGTTGGCGCGACTTCCGACGATTCCGCCGATGATTTCGTCAGAACCCCGGTTGGCGATAAACTTGAAATTGTCCCGCTTTCTGATCCACGCAATACCGCGATCGGTCAGGATGCGACGTTCCAGATCCTGCTTGATGGGCAGCCCCTGACAACCACGGTATTGGCGACCTATGGCGGCTTTACCGACACGCCGTCGTCATGGGCCTATGCCAGTGAAACACTGACCGATGAACGCGGCAGCGGCATTGCCAAGGTCCGCATCAGTGCGCCGGGCATGTGGGTGGTGCGGGTTGCGACCGATGTTTCGGATCAGGAACAAGGTATTCGCGGTCATAACCTGCGGGCGACCCTGACCTTTAATGTCGCCGATTAAATCGATGTTCTCAAAGGTCAGACGAGTGGCAAGACAAATAGTCATACAAATGATCAAACCGCTGCCCGCTGTGGTAATGGCGTTGACGGCCCTGCTTTTTGCAGGGTCGTCAACCGCACATGCCCACGGGGCCGGATGGCAGGTTACAGACAATCGTCATACAATTAATTATCGCTTTGGCTATACCGACGGGACGCCAATGGCCTTTGCCGAGGTCGTGGTAACCGGCCCGAATGGCAAAACATGGCAGAAAGCCCGCACCGACCGGACTGGGCATTTTGCCTTTGGGATTGATCGCGAAACGATCGGCGAAGATATATCCGGCGCACTTTCAAACGGCTGGCAGATCAAGGTTGCCGATGGCATGGGACATATCGTCAACCTAACCCATCATGCACCCGAACTCGGCCCCAACGACGCAACGGCGACCAAAGCCAGCCACACGAAACCGCATACATCGTTACGTGGAACATCCGCCCTGTTTGATTTGCCCGTTTGGGCAGGTGCTCTGTTTGGTATGAGTTTTTTGGTCAATCTTTTTGGCGGTGTGTTCCTGTGGTCCCGGCGGGTCAAACCAACGTAAGGTCAGCCCATCACACATCAGTGCATAAACAAAAGCGCAACACCGCAAAAGGCAAGGCAGGTACCCATGACCGCCTGCCAGCCGACCGGTTTGCGCAAGATCGCCCCTTCAAAGACAATCAGGATCACTGGCGGCAGCGCCATTAAGGTCGAGGCGATCCCGACATTGGCATTTTGCACCGCCAGCATCGATAACCACACCCCCACCGCCGGTCCGATCAACGCCCCCAGAAACAGCCATTTGCCGACATCAGGCGCAATACAGGCGGTCACAGTCCGGCGCCCCCGGCCAAGCAAAAGCGCAAAGCCCCACATGGCAATCACCGCCACCATGGTCCTGATCCATGTTGCCGACAGGGCAGAATAGCCGCCGATCAGGGCATATTTGGCCGTGATCAGATTGCTGACCTGACCAATCGCCCCGCCAAGACCAAACAGAATACCAACCACATAATTGCGCCCGGCCAATCCCACCGGACGGCCTTTTTTACCGACAATCACCAGCAAAACGCCACCGACCCCGCAGGCAATACCGGCAATTTCAATTGGTATGAGGATTTCATCAAACAACACCCAGGCCAACACCGCCCCCATGATCGGCACGGTTGACATCAACAACATCGAAAGCCTTGCGCCCAGCATGACAAACGCCTGAAACAGCATGGCATCGCCAATCACAAGGCCGAGGATGGATGACAGCGATAGCCAGCCAAACTGTTCCCATGTCACCGCATTGGGCCACGGCTGGCCTTCCATCACCCAGTGCAGGATCGTCAGGCAGAAAATCGAACAGGCCAACCGCCCACGGTTAACCGTTTGCGCCCCGACTTTCCCGCCGACATTGGAAAAAATCATGCTTGATGTCGCCCAGCACAGGGCGGCACTAAAAGCGGCGGCTTCGCCGAGGAAGGGAACCATGGGGCGCGTTTCCAAAGAGTGTTTTTGTGACCGGCAGTGGTGGCAGCCGAACGCCATGATAAGCGCGATTTTTCACGGTGTTGCAACTTCAAATTACACGCTTGGTGCGTGAAACAAAACGCACCTCAAACAAATCGCTCAATGGCTTGCGATTTTTCCAACCCACCGTATGCTCATCTCAACACATCGCAATCTGGATATCGCAACACCAATGGCATCCCCCCGTAACACCCCCCAGACCAAAACGACTGGAAAACCGTTCAAAGGCATTCGCCGCCATCTTCAGGATGGCGAAGTCGTGATCATGGACTTGCCGATTTCTGGCGTGTCGGTTCTGGTACCGGGGGTTATAAAGATCATCTGGATTGCAGCTTTGATTTATGCGTCCTACCACTGGCGCGCAATTTACGATTTCCTGATGCCGCAGTTTAGGAACCTTCTAACCGGGCCCGAAGCATTCGCCGCCCTTGATCAGGTTTGGGAAGACTATGAATTTGTCTTTTCCATCGCCCTGTTTGGCGTGATCATTGCCGCGATTTCAATTGTCTGGAAAATCCTGCGCCGCGCACTTGGCATATCAACACAGGCCGCAAAGGACAGCATCCTTTTGCCGCTTACGGCCATGCGTGATCTGTTTTTCTTTGAACGTGTGATCACCAACAACCGCATTGTCACGCGTAGCGGTGTGCTGCGCAAAGATCAGGATGATCGCGGATTTGAGTCGATCAAATCGACCCGGATCAGCAAAAGTGTCGTCGGCAATATTTTTGATTACGGCAACTTGCACATCACCGACCGGTTGGGCCACAGCTTTACCCTGCGTCAGGTCAGCAAACCCGAAGATGTTGCCAAGAAACTTTCAGATTATTTTGGTCGCGTGCGCCCCAGCCATAATACCGGGGATCCGATTGACATCACCCATCGCGGCACGGAACAAGCGATTGAGACCAATCGACAAGACAGCATCGAACATCTTGACCGTTAAAGCATGTTGCTTAAGGGTCAGGGCTCGCGCGATAGAGCAAGCAGCTTTTGTTGATATGCGCGTGTGCCTTCATCGAGCTTGGGCAGGAATTCGGAAAATTCGGCGCGCAGCCAACTATGGACGACGATATCTGTAATCGGAATGCCCTTGTACCCTTCGGGAACCCCGCCAGAAATCTTAAGCGAATAGGCATCCATGAGCATCGCATCAAGTTGACCTTCGCGCAGCATTTGCTGCATCATCTGCGGGCCACGCGGAACTCCGATGACGTTTGGGTAACTGGCAATCAGGTCTTTTGACCAAGTTTCACCAAGCCAGATACCAAGAAGCTCGTCTTTTAGATCCCCAACCCCGGAAACATCGCCACTGCGGACAATCAATAAGCCCTTGACGTTCCCCAGTGTAACCTTACCCGGCACAACCGCGACACCGGCGAGATCAGGCAAATCGTTCACAGCAGCAAACAACCCATCAATATCGCCCCGGCGTATCGCAAGAACCGATCTTGCATTGGGCATCGGAACAGGTTGGACACAAAGCCCCGCCTCGGCCATGACAGTGCGATAGGGCTCAATGCCGCGTTGGTCGGTGTAAACTTCAGGCATGCCTATGCGCAGGCATTTTTCCGCAGCATGCGCGGAGGCAATAGACTGAAAGAAAGGAAAAGAGCGACTACAAAAATTACGGCAACGAAACAGGATCGAACGAACCTGTTCTTTGGATTACGCGCCATCTAAAACCCCACGGCATTTCGTTTTTTATTCTTATCCCTTGCGGGACATATGCCGTTCCAACCAGTCCGACCGCAGAAAATTGTGACCTGCGGCCTGTCCGAACCTTATTTTCCGATCCGGTATGGCACCACGATAATCGGTAAGATTACATTTGGCTACATCGGAAGGATAAGTTCACAGGACTTTATTACGACGCGGAAAATCAGGGGTTTAAGTTTCCGCGCCCCCCTCCCCGTTTAGGGCGACCAGACAAATCCGGCGCCCGGTAATTTTTAGTGTTAAGCCCGTTACCATGCATAAAACAAAGCATTGCAGATCAGTGCAGTATTATTCGCATTTCAAATACATCTTTTTCGACTAGAATGACGGTATGCAGCTTACACGTTTTACCGATTACGCCCTAAGGGTCATCATGCATCTGGCAGCCTCAAATGGTGCCTTGATGTCGACCCGCGAAATTGCCGCCATTCACAATGCCAAATACAATCATCTGGCCAAGGTCACCCAGTGGTTGGCGGCAGAAGGATATCTTGAAACGGTGCGCGGGCGTGCAGGGGGCATTGCACTGTCACGCAAACCCGAGAACATCTGTATCGGGACCTTGGTCCGCCAACTTGAAAGCCAATCCGTGCTGGTTGAATGCATGCGCGAAGACGGCGGTGAATGCCGTCTGGCACCGGCCTGTGGGCTGGCAGTGATCCTTAAGGAAGCCGAAGAGTTGTTTTTCCAAACACTCGATAAGATGACATTGGCCGATGTGCTGTCGCGGCAGCGCGGCTTGTTCGATCTTTTGATCGATATGAATTCCGAAAAATAAATACATATCAATGACCTACATTGATCATGACGCGATGATTTCTTGAGTTATATTAATTTGCATTTACAATACCTATTTAACCGTATATATGCATTTTAAATACTTATTAAACAAGGCCAATGTCATGACATCTCCTACCCTTGATCCCGACAAGCTCCCCGAAGTTCTGGCCGTATTTTATCAGCGTGTCCGGCAAGACCCGGAACTTGGCCCGGTCTTTTCCCGCGTTATCGAGGACTGGGATGAACATCTTGCCCGGCTTGAAGATTTCTGGTCGTCACTGATGCTGACTACGGGCCGGTATAAGGGAAATCCACTAGCCCTGCATGCCCTGCACGCCCATGAAATCACCCCGGCAATGTTCGACCGTTGGCTGCATTTATGGACACAAACCACCACCGAACTGTTGCCGCCTGAGGTTGCCCAACTGATGCAGATAAAAGCCGCGCGCATCGCCGACCGGCTGAAATATGTGATGTATGAGCCAACCCACGGCGGGCTGCATCCACCGGGAATATCAGGGTAACGTCGTCTTCGGGTCTTCCGTCCCCGGTTCCCGTCCACCGTCCCTAACGCCTTTTTATTCTTTCGCCCTGTCCCGCACAGCTTTGCAAAAGCTGAACAGTCTTGCTTTGTCTGAACGTCACCTTTGAGGAGATCTGGTTATGCAAAAACCCCTTTCGCCGCACACCATCGCACTGGTCAAATCCACCGTCCCCGCCCTTTCAACCTATGGCACGGACATCACCAAAATCATGTATGGCAAACTGTTTGAGGATGCCCACATCCGGGCATTGTTCAATCACTCCAACCAAGGAGACAGCGGATCACAGGTCCATGCCCTTGCCGGGGCCCTTCTGGCCTATGCGCGCAACATCGATAATCTGGAAACGCTGGTTCCAGTCGTCGAACGCATTGCGCATAAACATATCGGCTATCACATCCTTCCAGAACATTACGCCTATGTCGCGCGCGCCCTTTTGGGGGCGATTGCCGAAGTCCTTGGCGATAAGGTCAATGATGAAATCCTCGCGGCGTGGGGGGATGCCTACTGGTTCTTGGCCAATATCCTGATTGGCCGCGAAGCTGACATCCGCACCGACCTTGAAAGCCGGACCGGTGGATGGACAGGCTGGCGCCCGTTTCGGGTTACGGCTAAATACCCGGAAAGCGAGGTTATTACCTCTTTCATCCTTTCCCCGGTTGACAATTTTCCGGTTCTGGCACATCGTCCGGGGCAGTATCTTACACTGCGCCTTGGTGTTGCCGATGGTATTGAAATCAAGCGGAATTATTCGATTTCATGCGCGCCTAACAATCAGGACTACCGAATTTCGGTAAAGTTTGAACCCAATGGTCAAGGCGGGTCGCGGTTCTTGCATGAAGCAACCGAAATCGGTGACATCATTGAAATCACCCCGCCTGCCGGTGATTTCTATTTGCCCGACGAGCCCGAACGCCCGGTGGTCTTGCTGTCAGCGGGGGTTGGATTAACCCCGATGGTCAGCATAGTTGAAACCATCGGCGCGCATTATCCTGATGTGGAAACCCACTATGTGCATGGTGCACTAAACAGTCGAACCCATGCGATGGGGGCCCATATTCACAAAATCGCCCATCAGCATGGCAACATGTCTGTCGCCACGTTTTACAGTGCCCCCGAACCCCAGGATAAACCCGGTGTCACCCATGATCTGATCGGCTATATCTCGACCGACTGGCTTAAGGACAACACACCGTTTTCCAAGGCTGATTTCTTCCTGTGCGGGCCCAAGCCGTTTTTGCGTAAAATGGTCAATGACCTGCACACACAGGGTGTTTCACACGACCAGATCCATTACGAAATCTTTGGTCCGACCGACGACGAAATTGCCGCATAAAGCCCGCAAAAGAAAAGGACGCCCCATAATATCGGGCGTCCTTTGCCAATTTGAATGAATGCAGACCAGAAGGTTTTCAGAACAGAAACTGCAGGTTATTTCCGCGCCGGATTTCTTGTAGGGCGACAAACACTTCGCGGAACAAGAAGCTTCGTCAGAAGTTAAAGGCATGGGAACCCGACATTTTCGAAAGACGCCGCATGCCCTTTGACATCGCCGAGCTACCCTTGCCCGGAATCATTACGATATTTGCCATTTGCACAATCATCATTGGTTTTGCTGGCGTACGATTGGCAAGTGTTGCCGTCAAACTGGCCGAACGTACTGGCATGGGGCAGATCATCGCTGGTGCCCTGTTTGTCGGTATGTCAACCAGCCTTCCGGGCAGTGTGCTGTCGGTCACCACCGCGTGGCAGGGGTTTACCGATCTTGCGATTGGGAATGCGCTGGGCGGGATTGCCGCACAGACAACCTTTCTGGCCGCGGCCGATATTGTCTATCGCAAAAGCAACCTTGAACATGCTGCGGCCAGTGCAACCGGTCTGGCGCAGGCGACCTTACTGGTGAGCATGCTTGCCGTGCCGATTCTGGCCTATGCCGGGCCAGAATGGATGATCTTTCACATTCATCCGGCGTCGATCTTGCTGTTTGTCATCTATGGGTTCGGACTGTCCTTACTGGCCGAAATCCGCAACGAACCGATGTGGCATCCCAAGAAAACCGATGTGACAGACGAAGACGCCAAGGAAGACGACGAAGACATATACCCCGAAAGCAGCCTACGCCTTTGGGGTGAATTTCTCATCCTTGCCGGGGTCACGGCGGTTGCCGGGCACACCATCGGCCAAATCGGCCTTGCCGTTGTTGAGAAAACCGGCATGAGCGAAACTGCTGTGGGCACCTTCCTGACCGCGATTGCAACGTCACTGCCCGAACTTGTTTCGGCCATTGCTGCGGTTCGCATCGGGGCGGTCAACCTTGCCCTTGGCAATATCATTGGCGGAAATGCATTTGACGTGCTGTTCCTCGCCGCATCCGACATTGCCTATCGCGATGGATCGATTTATGCCGCCTTTACCGACCAGCACCTGTTTACCATCGGGCTGGTGATCTTGATGACCGGGGTGTTGTTGCTCGGCATGCTTAACCGCGAGAAACGCGGGATCGGTAATATCGGCTGGGAAAGTGTTGCGATGCTGGGACTTTATCTGAGCTCGATCTTTTACCTGTCAGCTTAACAGGACATCGACGTCCGACGGCCTCAAAGCACTTCCTTGACCTTGGTCGCCAAATCCTTGAGCGAGAATGGCTTGGGCAGGAAATGCACGCCGTTTTCTTCGTCAAGTTCATCGCGATAGGTATCTTCGGCATAACCGGAGATAAAGATGACTTTGAGTTCCGGTTTCTGTTCACGCAACATGCGGACCAGAGTCGGGCCATCGATCCCGGGCATCACCACATCGGAAATCACCAGATCAATCGTCTTGTCGGTCTTGTTTAAGACCTCAAGCGCGTTTTCGCCGTTATTGGCCTCAAGCACCTCATAACCCTTGCTACGAAGTGCGCGTGCGCCAAAGGTCCGCACCGCGTCTTCGTCCTCGACCAGAAGGATCGCACCGGTTCCGGTCAAATCGCGGGACGGGGCTTCTTCGGCGACGGCCTGCGTTTCAGCCAGCTCTTCCTCGGTCGCCTCATAGCGCGGCAGATAGATGGTAAAGGTCGTGCCTTTGCCTTCTTCGCTGTCGACGGCGATAAAGCCACCGGTTTGTTTGACAATGCCATAGACCGTTGAAAGCCCAAGCCCCGTGCCTTCGCCGCGTTGCTTGGTCGAGAAGAAGGGCTCGAAAATGCGGGTCAGATTGTCTTTGGGGATGCCAATACCGTTATCAGACACCTTGATGCCGATATAATCGCCCGGCGGGATAACTTCGGTGCCTGTTGCCTTGGGCTCGTCAATGATTTCGGTGCTGGTCTGAACCGTCAGGACTCCGCCCTCGCCTGCCATCGCATCACGGGCATTGACCACAAGGTTAATGATCACCTGATCAAGCTGTCCCGGATCAACCTTAACCAACCCGATATCACGGCCATGATTGACCTTAAGATCGATTTTCTCACCAATCAGGCGACGCAGCAGGTTCGACATTTCTGCCAGCGCGTCGGTGATGTTGATGATTTTGGGTTGCAGGGTTTGACGGCGTGAAAACGCCAGCAACTGCCGGACAAGATTGGCTGCACGGTTGGCATTCTGTTTGATCTGCATAATGTCGGCAAAGCTCGGATCACCCGGCCCATGGCGCGACAACAACAGATCACAGAAGCCGATCATCGCGGTCAGAAGATTATTGAAATCATGGGCCACCCCACCCGCAAGCTGACCAACCGCCTGCATTTTTTGGGACTGGGCAAATTGTTCCTCAAGGTTCTTCTGCTCGGTCGTATCAAGGAAGTTCAGAAGCAACGCACCGGCTTCGCCCGAACGTCCGGCAACCCGTTGCAGATAAATCTGGGCGGCAACCCCACGCGCGCCCGAAAGGCGGGCTTCGATCTGACCGCCCTTGCCCATGCCCATAACGGCCTTGGACAGATAACGCGCAACCTCGTCGCGGTCTTCGGGCAGGATCAACTCAAGGATCGACCGACCCACCACATTTTCATGGCGCTGCCCGGCGGTGACGATAAAGGCCCGATTGGCGTCGGTCACCGTGCCCGACATATCAGCCAGCACAATCGACAGCGGGCTTTCATCAAAGAACCAGCGTACCCGGCGCTCGGTTTCCGCCAGTGCATGTTCCCATTCGTGGGCCGGCATCGGATCGGGGAAGATCACGGCCTGACTGCGGACCGGGCCCGTGCCCGGGGCATTGATCGAATGGGTGACAAAGCATCGGATCGGCTCGCCGCCTTTGACCTTAAGCTTGACCTCGCCGTTGATCCCGTCACCGACAATCAAATCCGCCAGTTCAAGAGACCCGCTGTTGAAATCTTCGGGATCGCCGCCAAGCCAGCTTGCCAAGCGGCGGTTAAGATACAGAATACGGCCTTCTTCATCCAGCCCACACACACCGACCGGCAGACGTTCAATCATCTGATCAGCATGTTCAAGCCCGCCGGCAATCGCACCGGCAACAGTGGGCAACATTGCGGGCATATCGTCGGCCTGCTGGGCGGCAATCTGGAATGGGGTATCCTCGCCATGCGACGGCATCAATACCGACGCACCGGCATCGGTCATGACAGACGGATCAACACCATCGACTGTCCATAACATTTGGCCCGAACGGGCATTACCCGCCGTAACCGCGATGCGCAGGCACGCGCCATTTGCCATTGCAGCCGGCACAGTGTCGTCACTTGCGTCGGTTATGTCTTCGCGGTCTCCTTGGGCATCATCGGGTGTCGCAAGATGATCAGCCGCAACAAACTTTTCAGATCGCGACAGGTCGATATACATCTCCCCGCCTTCGCCGCGCATAGCACGGGTGCGAAGCTCGGCCAGATCGGCACTGCCGATATCAAGATAGGAAAGACGTGCTTCAAGGGCAGACAGCATATCCGCCCCGGGTTCGATCGCCAGTTTGCGCGAGAACGCCGGGTTGGCATAGATTGTCCGGCCATAAGCATCAATCAGCGCAACGCCGATATCGGATTTCGAAAGACCATTGATCACAGGGCCGAGTTCATCATGTCCGCCATTGCGCCAACGCGCAGACAGCGACAATGCCCCGACCGCAACAATTGCGACCCCGGTCACCATCGACCCGATGATCCACATCAGACGCGCATCAAGACCTGCCTTTGCCATGACCTCAAGCAGGACATAGACAAACGCAACAAATGCGACACTTACAGCAAGGATGAGCCCCCGAAACAGCACGCGACCGCCTTTAAAGCCAATAACTTATCACAATAGTCTATACTTTTAGCTGGTTATGAGACGACTGGCTACCGGCAAGTTTTACCGGGCACCACCTTGTAATCGTCGGGCGGCTTTCTGTCCCCTTGCATCAAGGATAAATAATATGGCGGGGCAATCAGCAGGTGCCGATAGCCCCACACAGGGTTCTATTTATACCAGCAAGTTATATACCGGCGAGCCGTCATAATGGCTCCTCGTTGATCTTTACCGCGACAGCAGTGGCAATGGCATTCCCAATTTCGGCAATCGCGGCATTACGGGCATCAAACGACGCGTCGGTTTGGGTAATATAAACTGCCACAACCAGCGGCTTTCGCCCGGTCGGCCAAATAATGCCAATATTACCCCGCGATCCGTAGCCACCAGCACCGGTGCGATCACCTATCACCCAGTCATCGGGCATGCCCGCCCGGATCAATGGCCCGCCAACCTTATTGCCGACCAGCCAGCTTTTTAAGTGCTGGCGCAATGGATCGGACAGCACATCGCCCAAAACCAGATCGTGCAGGGTTCGGGCGATTGCATCGGGCGTGGTTGTATCGCGCATATCCCCCGGAACGGCTTCGTTCAGTTCCGGTTCACGTCGATCAAGACGGGTCGTATTATCGCCGATATCACGCAAAAAGGCCGTTACCCCATCGGGACCACCCAGTGCATCCATGATCAAATTGCCCGCGGTATTGTCACTTAGCGACATGGTTGCATCACATAATGCCCCAATCGTCATACCCGGCGCTCCGACATGTTTTTCCGTGACCGGTGAATAGGTCACAAGATCACTTTTTGCAAAGACAACCTTACGCTCAAGGTTTTCCTTCCCCTGATCAACCCGCGACAGGATCGCGGCACAGGCAAGGGCCTTGAACGTGCTGGTCATCGGGAAACGTTCGTCCCCACGATAATGCCAGTTCTGATTGCTTTGAGTGTCCATAATGGCAATACCGATCCGAGCATCAAGACGGCCTTCAAGATCACGTACGGTTTGCACGATGTTATCCGTGGTGTCCTCTGCCCTGACAAAAAAGGGCGCGATACATATCAGGACCGCAAGACTGCCCGCGACAAGACGGCCAGCATGATTCTTCACAATCGACAATATTTTCCACTTTCAGTTGGTTGGCGCAACGCATCCCCCGTATGGCATTCATGCCAAAGGAGCACGCTGTTTAGAAGCTGCGCGTTTTCAATCAGGATCATGCCGAAATTGAGGTGGAAAAATGTCGAAACGCCGCAACCGGACTGAATTCACAATTTGGCAATAAGTCCGCTATCCCAGCTTCTTGCCTTTTTGACGGAACACGAACGAGATGATCTTGGCGACGGCTTTGTAATGTTCGGGGGGAACTTCCTGATCGATTTCAACCGTGGCAAATAGCGCACGGGCAACCGGCGGGTTTTCCATCACCGTGACACCGTTTTCTTCGGCCACTTCACGGATTTTAAGCGCGATGTTGTCCTGCCCCTTGGCAACACACATCGGGGCACCCATCGTATCGATGTCGTATTTCAGTGCGACGGCAAAATGGGTCGGGTTCGTAATCACCACGTCGGCAGAGGGAACGTTTGACATCATGCGTTGCTGAGCACGTTGCATACGGATTTGACGGACTTTGGCCTTGATTTCCGGGCTGCCTTCGGTCTGCTTATATTCGTCCTTGATTTCCTGCTTGGACATTTTCATCTGCTTGTTGAACTCATACCGTTGGTAGGCAAAGTCCAACCCGGCAATCACGGCCGTCAATGAAATGGTCGCAATCAACAAGATCACGATCATGTCGTAGAGGCGCTCAAGCGTTAAAGCCAGTGGCATTTGCGGGTACAGTTCGACATCAACCAGTTCTGGCATTATGACAAGTGTCAGAACCACCCCAACCAGCAAAAGCTTTGAGACATTCTTGACGAACTCAACCATCGTTTTCATCGAAAACTGATTTTTAAGCCCTTTGAGCGGATTGAGCTTTTCTGGTTTTGGTTCGATCCGGTCAAGGGCCACCACAAGGCCGTTCTGTAACAGATGACCGGCCGCCGCAAAGAAAACCAAAAGTACAAACGGGATGCCCAGAACCCACAGCATGCCCAGCATCACATCCTTAAACAGGATCGGCATGCCTGCCCGGCTGACATCAATCATGTGCGGATGTTCAATAAAGCCAAGCGAAAGGTCGCGAACAGCTTCGGCCATGCTTGGCCCCAGCATCATCAGGACAAGACCACCGCCAAACAACAGCATGAAGTTGCCGACTTCCTTGGAAACCGGCACCTGACCCTTTTTGCGCGCGTCTTCAAGCTTTTTACTTGTGGGGTCTTCTGTCTTTTGGCTGTCGTCTTCTTCTGCCATTGGCTACCCATTCATGGCCAGAGCATCACCCCGACAATCGGAGCACTCTGCCCTACGGATTGATAAATGCCTCAAGTCCGTTTTCGTAGTATTCAAGAAACACCATCATCATGGATGGCAATGCCAGCGTCAATAAAAGCAGCGCCAACCCAATTTGAACAGGCATGGCAACGAAGAAAACCGGTAATTGCGGCATCAGTTTATTTAACAATCCGAGTGCTATTTGCAATACCAGCGCAACAATCAGGAACGGTGCCGATATTTGGGCGGCAATCATGAAGCTGTCACTGATCGCATGGGCGAAAAACTCACTCATATCGCCAACCGGCAAGGCCCCGCCGGGCGGAAACAGCGAATAGCTTTCAAACAAGGCCTGGATCATCAAATGGTCCATCCCGGTGGCAAACAACAAGACAATCCCGACCTGAATCAACAGGTTGCCAGTCACCGCGCTTTGCGCGCCTGATAACGGGTCCGATGAAAAAGCATTCGCCATCGATGACAGGTAGGCAATAATGCCCCCCGCTGTTTGCAAACCGGCCAGCATGACCTGTGCGAACAAGGCAAAGAAAAGCCCGACCGTAATTTCATACCCAATAGCCAACAGCAAAGACGCCGCATCCGCAGGCTGAGGCGGGAACAAAGGCCCCGCAAGCGGGGAAATTACGACCGCGACCCAAAAGGCAAATAAAAGACGGGCGCGTGCGGGGACACTTCTCGCCCCGATACCGGGCATATACATAAAAGCGGCCCCGACCCTGGCGAAACTCATCAGGACGACATAGACGTTAAGAGTAAGAAACTCCTGAAGATCCATCTTGCCTTGGCTGCCTTGGGTTACGAAACGGGGCGAATGGTGGTGCCGGGACGACGGGGACGTGTCGCGGTTAAAAGATGAAACAGTTCGTGCGAGCCGTCGCTAATTTGGCAGTCCGATGAAATGATCAACCATCCGGCCCATAAACTCGACCATTTCCGTCATCATCCACGGCAACAACACCAGAAGAGCCACAAAAATCACCAGAATTTTTGGCACAAACGTCAGTGTCATTTCCTGAATTTGTGTCAGGGCCTGAAACAGCGCGATGACCAGACCGACCCCAAGTGCGATCAACATCAGCGGCGTGGTCACCTTGAGCAGCGTCCAAACTGCGTCATAGGCCACATCCATGATTTCCGCTTGATCCATCTGGTCTTCCCGCCTCGTCGTACTCTTGCTGGCGATCATGCCGCCGGTTCATTCTTCATACAGGATATGGCCGCCCGATTGCCATGATTTCCTGTTGTATCAAATGGTTCTTCAAAAACAAAAAACCGCACGGTCTATCGTGCGGTTTCGTCTTTACGTCATAACGCCTGCATTCAGACCGGCATGTTCAGGATGCTTTGATACGCCTCAACAGCTTTGTCACGCACCCCAACCACAGTTCTCAGGGTTACTTCAGCCGCCGAAACCGCCGTCACAACTTCATGGAGTTCAGCATCGCCGGTAATGGCCTTTTGGGTCATCTGTTCGCTGTTGACCATGGTATCGCGGGCATCATATGCCGCCCCACGCACCATGTCGGCAAAACTTTCCCCCGGATCAACGGTATTGCCCGTACCGGTGACACGTTCGGCAACGGTATCGGTCTTGCCCGCAGCCGCATTGCGGTAGGCAGAAATGGCATCGTTGAAACTGGAGACCATCGGTTTAGATCCTTAAACTTGTCTTGGTCCTTTAGATATGACTGCTTACTGCAGGATATCAAGGGTCTTGAGCAACATGCTGCGCGATGACTGGATCACATTGAGGTTGGCCTCATAGGAACGCTGTGCTTCGCGCATATCCATCATTTCAACCAGTGTTTCGACATTCGGGGTCTGAACGTACCCCTGATCGTTGGCTGCTGGATGGCTTGGTTCGTACTTCATACCAAAATCGGAGCGGTCAGGCACGACCTTATTGACCTTAACCATCTCAACACCGACTTCGCGGTCCATGACATTTTTAAATGTCAGAAGTTTACGGCGATATGGGTCCTGTCCCGGCTGGGTCGGAAGGCTATCGGCGTTGGCAACGTTTTCCGCGGCAATACGAAGACGGGTCCCCTGGGCGCGCATACCAGCAGCAGAGATTTGAAAAGCTTTGTAAAGTTCCATGATTTTAACTCTCTACGATCGGGTTAGATGCGGCCGAGGGCGGAAATGAACATCGATTTCTGCTTGGAATAAAGACGGGTCATGGTTTGATAATCGACTTGGTTTTCGTTCATCTTGACCATCTGTTCTTCAAGGATCACTGCGTTTTTACCCGGTGCGACTTCGTAGTTCTTGCGCACTTCCTCGTCCTTGAAGTTTTGCGGTTTATGCAGGCCCTGGCTGTGGCCCGGCGTGGTCGCGTTCATGGCCAGAATGAACTGGCGATCGCGGCCGATATTCTTCGGATCGAATTTTTTCAGATCGTCGGGGCGGTAATTTGGCGTATCGGAGTTGGCGATGTTCTGCGCAATGACTTCCTGACGCTGTGTCAGCCAGTCCATCTTTTCTTTAAGGTTGGCGAACATGCCAAGTTTGCCGATATCCATTTTCTGCTCCTTGTCTGCGCTTTGCTCAGTATTGGGTGCGCGGGTAAAGCCGACGTTAACGCTATTGCCCTTGCGGGGCCGGTTTGATCAAAGAGGCGATTTTTGCCGCGCCGAACAATCCTGCCAACCTAAATGCATGAAGCGTGCCAGAGCCGAAAACATCCTTGAATTCGCATAGATTTCCCGCAAATGAAGGCTGGTACTAGACCGCGCGTTTGAAAGCGGGCATATTGTGCACGATCTGGTAAATTATGTTTGCCATCTAGCGAAACCGGGACACCGTATGCTCTATCTCACACGAAAAGTCGGCGACTCCGTTGTCATTGACGACAATATCGAGGTCACTGTCGTTGAGGTCCGTGGCAAGACCGTTAAGCTCGGCTTCACATTCCCTGAAGACGTTCAGGTCCTGCGACGCGAACTCTATGACCGCATTCAGGAAGAAAACCGTTCTGCTGCCGTCAGCGAAGACCTTATCCGTCATCTCGGACAATCTTCATCGCCATCCGCCAAAACGGTCGAAAAAGAAGCTGACATCGGCAAGGACGCCGATGATAGCTGACGTTTGATCCGTTCCCCCGTGCCGGGCGGCACCATTTGCAGTGCCCGTTTAACCGATACCTGCCGTTAACGTCGCGGATATCCTAAATCCGGCCCGGACATCTGCCCTCTTATATTGCAACTTTCTGTGGTGAACTGGGTCGACAACGATTTGTTGACCATCTCGGGTCTATGGTCGAACCTGAGATTTGAAATTCAGGCAAAAGCGTCCCGGGTTGAAGGGCAGTATGAGCGGGAAAAAACCCACATATGACATAACGGACGCACCGGCATCCAAAACGGAAAAATTTGCCGCGCCCGGAACGTCTGAGCAAAAGGCTGTTGCCCTTCGCTATGCGCATGGTCGTGACAACGCCCCGGTCCTTAGTGCAAAGGGCGAAGGCGGCGTTGCGGAACAGATATTGCAGGTGGCCTTTGCCAACGGGATCAAGGTTCGCAAGGACACCGATCTGACGGAAATACTGATGGCTGTTGAAGTCGAAAGCGAAATTCCGCTTGAAGCGTTTGCTGCCGTCGCCGAGATTTTGAACTATATATACCGGATCAACCGTATTTACGGCGATCCATCGCGCAGCCAGACCGAGCCGACCGACAGGGTCTCGGCTGCACCATCAGGTGATCGAAACGGGGAAGGCCAATCATGAGCCCTGAACATTTCAAACCCGATCAGTTCAAGAAGGATCTAAAGCGCGTATTGTCGCTGATCCGAACCAGTCAGCGGTATCTTGAAGACGGCAAGGTTGTCGAGCTTTCAGCCCTTGAAACCAAAGTTGCCGATCTGTGTGCGCAGGCCCGCTCCATGAACCCGGAACAACGCACCGATGTGACACCGCTGCTTGCGGCCCTTACCGATGAATTGGCCCTGTTTGAAACCAATATGGAACAGGAATACGCCGACCTTCAACGTCA
This sequence comes from Thalassospira sp. Z349TD_5, assembly GCF_056173045.1. Classification (NCBI taxonomy): domain Bacteria; kingdom Pseudomonadati; phylum Pseudomonadota; class Alphaproteobacteria; order Rhodospirillales; family Thalassospiraceae; genus Thalassospira; species Thalassospira sp. Z349TD_5. Next base: position 1,018,845 of record NZ_CM149654.1, on the reverse strand, counting down.
ATTGCGGGGCATCAGTAACACTGCACAGGCCACAAACGCCTATGCCCATGCGGCCAAAACCCGATAAGGGATTTTGATTTCCATGGTGGCAAAAGGCTGATTTCAAACGCCTTACCGGTGCGAACATCGGTTTGACATCTTGTGTGACCGGTGTGGTCGCGGTAAACAGAAATATGGTCGTTGCGGGTAAGACGTCACTTTTGGACAGTCTCGGGTCGATCACGGGGATGACTACCTGATGGAACTAAGCACTTATTTCCGGTTTGTTGCTGCCCTGATTTTTGTTCTGGGCATTATCGGGGTGTTTGCCCTGATTGCACGGCGTTTTGTGCCTGGTGCACGCAACATCAACCGGCGCGGTATTAAACGCCGCCTGTCCATTGTCGAAGTGGTTCCTGTTGATACCAAACGCCGTCTTGTTCTTCTGAAACGTGATGATACCGAACATCTGGTCTTGTTGGGGCCAAATGGCGATATGATCGTCGAGCGCAACATCGGCACCCATTTTACCGACCTTCTCGACAGTGACGTTACAGATCCCCCGGAAGAAGGGGAAAAAGATGCCGATATCCTGTCTACCCCCCGCAAGACCATCGACACGACCGACAGGAAAGCCCCCGTATGAGCCGTTCTTTCGATCATAACGATACGTCGCACAACACGACCGCGTCGTCGCCCGCACGGTGGCGCGCACCGCGCTGGTTGACGCTATGTGCGATTTGGTCACTGCTGCCCTTGATTGCCATTCTGATCGGTGGCGATACAGTTCATGCTCAGACGTTTAATTTTGATCTGGGCGAAGGCCCGGGGGTGACATCATCAGGGCGCATGATTCAGTTGATCGGTCTGATCACGATCCTGAGCATCGCACCGGCCATCCTGATGATGGTGACATCCTTTACCCGTATCATCGTAGTCCTCAGCCTGCTTCGAACAGCCCTTGGCATTCAGCAGTCCCCACCCAATCAGGTTCTTGTCAGCTTGGCGATGTTCCTGACCCTGTTCATCATGATGCCAACCCTTGAAAGGGTCTGGGATGAGGGCATTCAGCCGATGATCAATGGCGACATTGATGAGTTCGAAGGGTTTGAGCGTTCTGTAAGCCCGGTGCATGATTTCATGATGACGCAGGTACGCGACCGCGACCTCGAATTGTTTGTTAATTTGGCAAAGGTCGAAGTCACCACCCCCGAAAGCATTCCGCTGCGCGCCCTCATCCCGGCCTTTATGATCAGCGAGCTCCGCCGGGCGTTTGAAATCGGCTTCTTGTTGTTCATTCCGTTTTTGATCATCGACATGGTGGTTGCAAGTATCCTGATGTCGATGGGGATGATGATGTTGCCACCTGTCATCATTTCGCTACCATTCAAGCTGATTTTCTTTGTGATGGTCGATGGCTGGTACTTGATTGCCGGATCTTTGGTGGAAAGTTTCGGGGGGTAGCCCCCGAAAGCGCCGAACCCCAAAAATCACCCACCCAAAAATCACCCACCCAAAACAAAAGCCGCCCTGCATGTGCAGGCGGCTTTTTTAGTGCGTTGGACGTTTCGTCTCGACCGTCATCTCCGCAACGAAAACACTACGCTTTGTAGTTACCCGACTTGGTACCCGATTTGAAAACACCATTTTCAAGCGGTTTCAGACCAAAGCTTCCGCGGCGTGGGCCGGGATTTTCGGCAACGTATTTTTCAGCCACGCGACGTTCTTTTTCACTCATGCGGGCCAAAACGGCTTCCATTTCGCGGTATGCCTGACTGCCTTCGGCAGGGGACGACATACGTAGCCAGTAATAAGCCAGCACATTGTCCTGTTCCACGCCACTGCCGATGGCATACAAGCGACCAAGGCCAGCCTGACCGTTGGCAGACCCTTTGCGGGCAGCGCGTTCAAACCATGTCGCCGAACGCACCATGTCAACAGGCACGCCAAGGCCATGCTCATACATCACCCCAATCAGGTGATAACCGCCGGGATGGCCAAGCTCAGCCAAATCCATCGCAATATCAAGTGCTGCAGCGTAATCGGGTTCGCGATGCGGCACGCCAAAAATCAGGATTTGCGTCATTTGATATTTGGCGGACACATCTCCCTGATCACAGGCATGCGTCAACATCGTCCAGCCGCGGTTAAACAGCTTGAGATCCGAGGAGTGACAGAAATACATCGCAAGATTGGCCTGCGCATATGCGTCACCCTCACTGGCGGCCATTTCAAACCAACTGATGCTTTCGGCCACATTGCGTTCCGCACCAAGACCAACGCCAAGCGCATAGCCAAGGGCCGATGCGGCTTCGACGCTGCCCGCACGTGCCGCGCGCATGTTGTATTCAAAAGATTTGGACGGGTCGCGGCTGACACCACGGCCTTCAAGATAAAGATAGGCAAGAACACTGGCTGCTGACGGATCGTTCAGTGCGCTCGCGCGCTGCAGATACTCGATTGCCGTTTCATCATCCTGAGAAACACCCCAGCCGTTCAGATAGCACACACCAAGATTGTAAAGCGCTGCCACAGAGCCAAATTCAACAGCTTCTTCAAACCAGTGCGCGGCGGTTTCCGCATTTTCCTGAACGCCAAGCCCCTTGGCATAAAGATAGCCAAGATTGTTGGCCGAAATAGACTCACCCGATGATGCTTCTTCGTTAAACCAGTACGCCGCTTCGCGGTACCATTGCTGGCCTTCGCCAAGGTCCTCGGCAACGCCGATTCCCTTACTGCGCATGTAGCCATAGCAGATCGCAGCAAACGCACGGCTTTGACGGTGAATCTGGTCAAGGATACGTCGAGTCGCACTTTCATCACGCGGCATTCCTGCGCCCTGAAAGTGCTTTTCGGCAAGCGAAAGCTGCGCAAAGATGTCTTTTTCCACCTTTACGTCATCATAATAGACCATCTTTAAAGCGCGATCCATCACAGCAACTCTTTCGCCATAACCAAAACATCAACGGAAAAAGGGCGCAAATCGGTGCTTTTTAGCTCCGCATGCGGCTCACACCATTGTTCGAGCTTTAATTTATAGCACTAAGCTGAGATTTTTCCAACTGATCGCGATAATTTGCGAGGAAACCCTGGAAGTTCTCTACCTCGTCAACCTTGTCTGCCAAGGTCCGATAATCGATCAAACCCTGTGTCGGTGACGAGGTAATCAGATTAAATGCCTGTGCAAACGGGCTTGCGGCCATGACCTCGCCATAGCGACGTTTGAGCATATTAAGCGTCCGCTCCTGCCCGCCCATCGCAAGGTTCACAGCCCAGTTCAAGACATAACGCGCACGCTCGTCAGAGAACCCGTCAATCACATCGCCTTGATCCCCACCGACCAGACGCTGGAAGGTTTCTGCCGCCGATAAGAAATCACGTGTCCCACGATAGTAGTTGACCCGCAGCAGTTCGGCATTTTTGGAAAAATCACCTTCAAGCGATGAAATGGCTTCGGCCCCGCGATCAACATCCAAAAGAGCACGCGCCTTAAGGTGACGTCGTTGGGTATCGAGCTCTTCGGAAATGCCCGGTTCTTCGGTCTTTTCAATGACACTGATGGTTTGTTCAGGTTTGCTGTCGAGCAAATAGACCAAACCAAGGCGTGCCCCGACACGCGCCTTTTCCACCCCATCAAGGCGGAAATCAACCTGATGTTCGAGTAACTCTTCGGCGCGCTCAAACAGTTCGACACTGACCATCCGATCGGCAAGACGGCGGATCAGCTCATCACCCTTTTCACCGGCCGGGGTCAGTTCGCGGAACTCGTCATACAGGGCCACCGCCTTGATCGCCGAGATATTGTTGATGTCGTCACCCAAATAGAGGTTATCAAACGTCTTGTGCATCAAGTCGGTTGCTTCTATGGCAACCGGCATATTCGGGAAGAAGATCGCAACCTGACGCAGGGTATTTAATCCATCGCGGAAATCTTTGTTTTCGATCTGCAGTTCACCAATACGTTTGAGCAACGCCATCTCAAACGCATCGCCACGCCATGCAAACCGCAACTTTTGAAGCTGTTCGATCGCATCATCGGCTGTCAGCCGCTCCAAACGCATCAAAAGTTCTGTTCTGTCAAAGATAGCATGGGCACGGGCTTTGCGGTTTTCGCCCTCGGCCACCTGATCCCAGGTCGCAACCGCTTGTTCCAGTTCGCCAGCTTCCTCTTCGAAGATGCCTTTGAGATACTGGACGTCCATGATCTTGCTTTCGGACAACCCGCTGGTCAGCAACATTTTTTCAATCAGGTCCATGCCTGCTTCGGGATTGCCAACCAAAAGCGCCTGCTCGGTCGCAATCGGTCCGATCCGTCCCAGAAGTTCTGGCGGATAGAAATCAAGGATATGGACGCTTTCAAGCAAGTCACGTGCGCCTTCGTTCGGTCGCCCGCGTGCAGCAAGGGTCACGGCCCGCCACAACTGCATTTCCGGGATCGCCTTCAGGCGGTCGTCGTCAAGCAGACGTTCGGCTTCGGCGTAATCACGATTCAGGAATTTGACCGCCGCCTTCAAGGCACGGAACTGAACTTTCTGCGCAATCAGCGGATCGTCTTCTTCCATAACGGAAACGATGGCATTTGCTTCTGGACCAAGACCGTTGGCCAAATAATATTCCGCCAGTTCCAGCCGGGCCTTATTGCGATGTTCGTCACCGCTTTGCGCAATCGCCCCGCGCAACTTGTGAATGGCGTTGTTATAATTATCGAGCCCCCCGCGTCGCCAGTCATCAAGCTCGAAGATCAACCCTTCGCGACCATCACCCGTTGCGGCCCGCACCCCGGTTGCGGACGCCAGCAACCGCGCACCTTCCGGTGAGATATTAAGACCATCTTCGGCGGTAACAACCACGGCTTGACCGTCGCCACGACTGGTGACCTGTACAGTTTCGTTCATGGGCGCGACCACAACCCCCTGCACGGATGGCAACACTTCAAATTCCGGATAGCGCAGGGCAACCTCGATGCCATAACCCCGTTGAGATGTGGTTACAACACGCAACATATCGCCCACTTCCGGGTCATCAATTGGAATGGTTGGCCCGATATCATCAAGTGGCACAATCAGGCGCGCGCGGGTCTGTTCATCAAGCTCAATCGAGGGGCCAAGTTTTTCTACCGGCTGCAGAATACCTTGTTGCAGCGTGACCCGCCAATCACCGGCGTCATTGACAGTGGTATAAAGTCCCACACCTTCGGGAATGGTCAGGCGCACAACGGTCGCATAGGGACTGTCGATCTGCTCAATCACCCCGACAATCTGGGCTGCTTCCTGTCGGACGGCTTCAAGGTCAAGACTGGCCCGAACATCAAATACCGCCCACAAGAATCCGGCACGTGACCAGATTGCCGCCCCACCGGGCTGACCGAACGGGAAGTTAAGCGACATCTCTGTTGCCGTTTGCTCAACCGTAACCGACAGATCGCCAATGCTTTCGCGTTCCTGTGCCCCACCCACCGTCGCACCACTTTGCTGAGCATCCGCTAACGCCTGTGCTGCCAAGGCTTCTGGTGACGTCGGATCAATCCCGTCATTTGCCGCAGGACTGGACCCATCTGGCGTTTGCGCTGGATCAGTACTTGCAGTTTCCGGCGGAGCAGCCGGTGCACTGCTTTGAGATGCAGGTGCTGCGGGTGCAGGCGGCGTTACAGCTGCGCTCGGGGTCGTTGTCGTTGCCGGGCGACTGTCTTCGGCTGTGCTGACCGGGGCGCGCTGTGCGCCCATAATATCAACGACAACCTTGTTACCAGACCGGAAATGGCGCAACGAGCGCGGCGGATCTGTATCAATAGCCACATCAAGCGGGTTTGTCGCCGATTGGCGAATGCGCACCCCTTCGGGCAGACGACGTGAAATTGCCGCCCCGTCAATCCGCGCAGGGGATGCGAATGCAACTGTTTGTGATCCTTGCGCGCCGCTTAACTCATATTCGGTGCGATTGGGCCAATCAAAAACCAGTCGGTAGAATGTTGGGTGACGCCCAACCCGCACATCAAGGGTGCGCAAATCGGGATCACCGTTTTCAATATCTGTGGTTTCAACCGGCACGGTCGGTGCAGGTGTCACTTGCGGTGACGTTTGTTCTTGCTGTGCAGGTTTGCTGGTCGGCAGCGGCGGTGTTGGCGCAGGTGCAGTGGCTTGTGGTTTGTCTAGGATATCAAGAACCACGTTGCTGCCGACATTAAAGGCCCGCACTTCGAAATCATCACGCAGCACAAAGGCGACTGTGCGGCCATCCGGATCAAAGAAACCGTCTGCAACATATTCAGAAACCGGGGTAAGCACCCCGCGCAGGGATGCGACGAGCGGCGCGTCAAATCGCACAACGAGCTGATCACCGATGATTTCAGCGGTGTAATTGACCGGCTTGCTCCATTGCAGAACAATTCGTCCATAGCCGCTATGCATCCCGGAACGGATGATCACTGGATCAACCGCCTGGGCCATTGCAGGGCGCATTCCGCTAATGGGCAATAAAATTGCCGTGGCAGCCGTGATCGCAGCCGCCAGCAGGATGCGCACAGCAAGATTTGCCATACTTACGTGCCTCCGATCCCGCTTCCGCCATGGGGTTCGATGACGATATCGACCCGACGCGCCATTTCAAAGCGCGTATCTTCATCGACCGTTTCAGGAAGCTGGTCGTATCTTGATGCCGCAAATCCGTAAATATTTATGTAATCTGTGTAACCTGATTTTTTTAGTTCGTTCGCAACAGCCGCAGCACGGGCCAGCGAAAGTTCCCAGTTAGACGCATAAACGCCTCGCCCGCTGAGCGGTCTGGGATCCGTGTGCCCTTGCACACCGACACGGTTGCCGATATTTCGCAAAACACCGCCCAGCACAAAAAGTGCCTGCCGTGCCTTTTGGGTCATTTCCGAACTGCCACTGACAAACAACAGATCACCGGGAAGCGAAATCACAAGTTTGTCGGCATCACGCGACATGCGTGCATCGCCAAGTACCGGGTTATCATCAATCGCATCATCAATAACGGCACTGAGATAATCAAGGTTCATTGCCGGTTTGCGATAAACGCGCGGAATATTGAGACTGGCCATCGGTTCGTCATTTTCTTCGCGCGGCGATGGTTTAATCGATTGCGACAAAGAATCGACAACCTCGTCCCAGCGGTCAATTTTGACTTTCGACATTGCAAACAACATGACAAAGAACGTCAGCAGCAACGAGATCAAATCTGCCAGGCTAAGCATCCAGACCGGAGGACCACTTCGAGTTTCGTGCTTTTTGAATTCTTCTTCAGCCATCAGCTCCCTCCCCCTGCCTGCGGTCCAAGCGGGATTGGTTGATTGACAGCAGGCTGGCTCCCCCCTGGAAGCGGGATGGTCATTCTTTGCGGTGCAAAGATACCGGTGTTCCCGTTTCCAGTTGGCGCGACGCCAGCAGGCGTTACGCCGTCATTTGCGCCATTTGGTGTATCGCTTTCACGCTCAATCGGCTGGGGTGGTTCTTTCGGCCCCAGGTTCCAGAAGAACCGGAAGGTCACGATAAATGGATCAGCGCCGGGATCAATCCCGACAAAAAGATGATCCTGTGGTGCGCCAACGTCGATCAATTCACGGGCGAATGATCCGGCACGGGCGATTTGAAGGTTGTTTTCAATTTCGACCGTCCCCTTGGAGCCGACTTCACTGCCCATCACCATTTCCATTTCATAAGACGCATAGCCCTGATCATCGGCCAAAACCCTTGCCAGCTGATCCATGAACTCGGACTGACGTTCGCGAATGAGAATGGAATTGGGATCAAACAGCTGATCCACATGCATGATGACTTCCATCAATTTGCCGGGCTGGATGACCTGAACCCGAACAACTTTGATCGCCGTCTGGAAAAGATGTCCCAGTTTTTCCTGCATGTCCTCGGCCGCAACAACCGGACCTTCGATTGAGGTCACGGTCTGCAAGCTGGTCGTGGGGGGTAAAATAGACGCGAACGCAGAAGAAAGACTTTCCTGCACTTCGCGTGTTTTGACCTCTTCAAAGGTCGAAATGGTATTAAGCAGAATAAAGAACGCCAAAAGCAACAGATAGAGAGCGAGAAACAGCGCCACCGCACCATTCGCAGGAGGTGTTGGTGGTGTAGGTCCGTCGTCCTCTATCTCCGCCATATCAACGCCACTTAGTTAAACATCGCGTCAATGTCAGCCTGCGAAACGCCTTTGCCCTCAAGCTGCGGGCCATTCAAAAGTAATTCATCACCTTCTGGCTCTTTTTTCGTTTTCGGATTGGCTGCTGCGTATTTGGCAATTTCATCACCAAATGCCGCGACCAGTCCTTCAACACGTTCTTCAATGGATTTAAGAGCCTTAATGACCTTGGTCGTGCGCTGCCCTGTAATATCCTGGAAGTTACAAGCCTCGTAAACACGCATTGTTGCGCTGGTTACGAGCTCAGCCTGTTCGGCGGGCAACGTGCGAGCGAACTCTTCAAGTGCATCCATGGCATCAAGAATTTCATGGGTCGCCCCCGCTGTCGCATCCACAATCGCATCAAGTTCGTCTGTTGCGTTGGGAATGTATTCAGCCTTGATATCGTCCGGACGCAGCGACGCGATTTCAGACTTCATCTTGCGAATGATGCCTGAAAGCTCGTCAAGTTCACCAAACAGACGCTTCTGATCCCCGGTCGGCTTGTCACCCACAAAGCGTGACAGCTGATCCATCAGCTCAGACAGTTGTTCAATCTTCAGATCATCGCCTTCGAGACGCGCATGAAGATCATTCAACAATTGGCGTATTTCGTCCTTGGACGCTTTGGACATAACGGTATCGCGGGACTAATGTCCCGCGCCCCTGATCAGAAATCACCAATAACAGTCTTCATTTTACCCTTCAACGTCTCAGCGTTGAATGGTTTAACGATGTAATTGGATACACCTGCCTTTTTCGCCATGACCACGTTTTCGGTCTTGGCTTCTGCCGTAATCATGATGAAGGGCAGGTCCTTCAACTTGGCATCTGCACGGACTTCTTTAAGAAGCTGAAGGCCGGTCATCGGCTCCATATTCCAGTCAGAAATCACGAGGCTGCACGGAGCTTCACGCAACTTACGAAGCGCCATGCTACCATCGGTCGCTTCTTCGATATTCGTAAAGTTGAGCTGCCGCAAAAGGTTACGGATGATACGCAACATGGTTTTGTAGTCATCCACAATCAGGATCGGCATATTCGGATCGACGGCCATTCACAACTCCATCAGCTATCTGATCTCTTACCCTTACCGCACGAAACGCGCATATTGGTAAGGCCCCTAATAATCGTGATGTACATATTTAATAATGGTTAATCAAGGTTTTTGACCATTACCAGTTTGCGCCATCACATTGACTATACTCGAATAATTGCACGTTCCAACCCTTCAATAAAAAGGCGCAACGCGCGTTAGTGCAAATTAAGCTGCCGTTTTATTGCAACGGTAGCATATTGATGTCCTGCTTATAGGCCAGCTCCGAGGTCAAGGCCCGCGCGCGGTCTGGTGTCATTTCTGACAACACGGCTGCGGTGTTTGCCTCGCGCATGCCCAGAGCGACCTGCAGCAAGATATTCATATCAAGATCATTCCAGATGCGGGCTGCATCCTTTGGTTTCATTTTTTCATAGACGCTGATCAACTTTTTGATCCGGTCGTCTTCCTGTACTTCCTTGGTTTCGACAAGCCCCTCGATTGCCGTTTTCAACGATTTCATTTCGTCAATCTTGGCATCGATACGGGCCTCTGCCGCAGCAATCAGGCTTTCTCGTTCATCAAGGCGCTGTTCCTTGCGATCAAGTTCGCCGCGACGTACTGAAAGGTTCTGCAGCAGATCGATTTCTTCCTGCGTGAAAAGGGTCGGATCACCACCAAGTGTTGGCGGAACGTCGCCTTCTTCCATGGGTTCACCTTCCATGGTCAGGCCAGCCGGATTATCCAAGCCGGGGCCCCCGGCATCCGGTGTTTCAGGCGGTGCCGCGGCCTCTTCGGTGGCAGGCGCCTGAGCCTGCGCCATCTGCACCATGCTCACACCTGTGTTTTCGGCGATTTCGGCTTTATCCGAACTTTCCGAGAACAGGTTAACCACCCGCATTGATAACACCATCAGGCCGACAAGAACGACCAAAGGCAGGATACGCACACCAGACATTTATTCACCTAAGCAATTTGGCATCTTGTGCCCATGCTCCTTCACGCTTGTTTTGTCTTTAATCTAACAGAATGACATCACACTCTTTAGATAAAAACGAATGTCATAATAACAAGTCCGGCAGCCCCGAACAGTGTTCGGGCACCCCCCTATCGAACCGATCGCAATGCCGCAAGCAATTCGCGCTCTGCCTCGGAACGACCGGCGTCTTCATCCTGATCATAGACATCCGATGACATGCCGCCGTTACCGGTTACTGAACCGCCATTGCCATAACCGCCTCTGGACCGGCCACCGTCATCATCATATCCACCGGCTGGTTTGCCCATCCGTGGTTCAGGGTCCCGGTCTTGGGCATCACTGCGGCCACCGCGTTCCATATCGCGCACCATCCGGGCGGCTAATTCTTCGGCCCGTGTTTCCACGCCATATCCGTCGCGATCATCAATCACATCGTTGCGATCTTTGCCCGATGACACCAAATCAGACGCCCCGGCACTGTGTTTGCCCGACGCGGCGTTGCCCGATTTTGATGATGGGTTCGAACCGCTCGCAGAATTTCCACCCCGGCGCCCCGCGTTGACGTCGCTTGCCGCTTTTTCAAGACGGTTGGCGATGCTTTCACCGCGATCCACCATAAAGGTCAGGTCTTCGTTAAGCGCCTCAGCCTTTTCGATATCTTCGCGCAATTTTTCACCGGAATCCTCGGCCATTTCCTTAAGCGCCCTGATCGAGGTTTCCGCGCGTTCGTTCGCGGCATTAAATGCCGTCAGGAAGTTCTGCATGTCTTCGCGGCTGCGCCGAAAAGCCGCCAATTTTCGGTTCAGGATCACGGCATAGATGATCGTTGCGATTAGCAAAACAATCATCACAAGATCCAGATAGAACGCGAAGTCCATTGGCTAATCTTCCTCGTTTATGCGCGCACGATCACGCACCTGGATCGCAATGCGGTCGCCTTTGCGCCCCATCATCCCTTTAAACAGCGGGACATCACCACAACGAACCTCAACTGGCGACGTCGGACTGGTATTAAGGATCAAACGGTTGCCAACCTCAAGGTTGATAACATCGCCCAGTGACATCACCTGCTCGTCGAGCACTGCCAACAGGTTGATATGGGTCTGCCAAAGCTCGTTTGCGAGGTGATTTTCCCAGATGGAATCGCGACCGAACTTCTCGCCCATGAACATCTGAAGCAGCAGTTCACGAACCGGCTCAAGTGTCGCATAGGGTATCAGAAGCTCAAGCCGACCACCGCGATCTTCCATATCGATGCGCAACTTGGCCACAATGGCCGCATTGGCATGACGGGCAATCGTTGCAAAACGCGGGTTCGTCTCCAGACGTTCAAACCGGAAGGTCACAGGGCTCAGCGGATCAAACGCGGCGGAAAGGTCGCCCAAGACCACATGGATCATGCGTTCGACAAGGTTGCGTTCAATTGTTGTATAAGGACGCCCTTCAATACGCATGGCAGCCGTACCACGGCGCCCGCCCAGTAGCACGTCAACGATGGAATAAATCAGGGGCCGAGTCAACGGTCAAAAGACCATAGTTGTCCCATTCTTCCGCCTTGAACACACCCAGCATTGCAGGCAACGGGATCGAGTTCAGGTAATCCCCAAAACGCAGCGACAAGATGTTATCAAGCGACACTTCAACGTTGTCAGATGTGAAGTTACGAAGCGACGTTGACATCATACGTACGAGGCGGTCAAACACCACCTCAAGCATCGGCAGACGTTCATAGGCGACCATCGATGAATTGATGATGGCCTGAATGCCCGACTGATCACCCGCACCAGACCCATCATCAAAACCAAGCAGACTGTCAATTTCGTCCTGGTTTAGGACACGCGCAGATGGCCCGCTGCTGACCGCGGCTTCATCGCCAGCATCATCCTCATCATCGTCGCCGAGCATGGATTCCCATTCGGCGGCCATATCCTCGCCGCCGTCGTCTCCACCCTCGTCATCACCACCGGCCATGGCTTCCCATTCGGCGGCGAGTGCATCATCATCTTCGTCTTCATCAGCCATCAGCAATTGGTTCCTGATTTTGGCATTCGGGCTGTTACAAGGTTACTGTACCAGCATTTCCTTGAACAGAACGTCGTTAATTTTCGCTGGTTTCGCAGCCGCACTGACACGGATCAGCAATTCTTCACGCAGCCGGAACATGCCCTCGGACCCGGACAGGTCTTCGGGGCGTAATTCGCGAAGGTAAACCTGAAAGTTGTCGACAATACGCGGCATCATTTCTTCGACTTGCGGCAGCATTGCCTGATCGGCAACTTCAAGACTGACCCGGATTTTAAGGTAACTCTGCTTGCCGCCCCCGGCATTCAGGTTGACCAGAATCTCGGGCAGATCAACAAAGCCGACGTTTTCGGGAACGCCCGGTGCTTCTTCGATCGAACTTTCTGAAATCACTTCTTCGGTCGGCGCGCTATCGCCGCCCGACAACATATCAATGACTGGCTGAAGCAACCCGGTAAAATAGGCTGCCGCAGCACCGCCAAGCAAAAGCAGCACGATCAGAATGACAACGACCAGCATCTTCTTGCTGCGCCCACCGCCACCTTCGTCCATTTCGATTTCGTCGGCTTCTTCGCCCATTGGTTCGCAAATTCCTGCGTTCTGGATTTCTGACTTTCCATCCAGCAAACACTGTGCCGGATTAAAAGCCATAACGCTATCACGTTAAAAATCCGTTTCTCTTCTGATCATTAGCTCGTAACACTTGCCATTCACGACCGACAGTCAGAACTTGCCGGGTCAGGGCATCATACGCGCTCAATCTCTTACCAGCACACCTTGCCTTACAGGATATGGCTTAAGAACTGCCATTTTTCGGTGGTTTTCTTTGTATTCTCAGTCTTCATAAAATTTTGCACAAGCTACTAAACCACGATTTAGCATCATTGTGATTTGACCGCGTATCTTTGATTTGGTGCGGGTTTACGACCATACCATCACCCAGACCGGAAAACTTTTTCCGCCTTGCCACCGACACGCGGCACTTTCTGCAATTACCGCGATGATTGCGCCCGGCAACAAATGCCCGATCTAATTTTTATCATTTTAAAACAACACATTAACCATACTGGCATGCCGTTCGCATTTGTCTTGGGGAAATTCACGGCCTTAACCGGCCTATCTGCCCCAACTGGGAAGTTGACCATGGAAAACGTTTCATATATCGCTCTGTCGCGGCAAAAGACGCTCCGCAGCATGATGAACAACATTTCGCAGAACCTGGCGAACATGAACACGACCGGGTACAAAGAACAGCGGATGATGTTCACAGACTGGGTGGCCAAGAACAAGGATGCCCCATTTCGCGGCGAACGCGAAATTTCGCTGGTTCAGGACATCTCGCAGTATCGCGACACCACGGTCGGCAATATTGAACATACCAATAGCCCGCTCGACGTGGCATTGAGCCAACCAGACATGTTTTTTGCCGTCGAAACCCCGTCGGGCACACAGTATACCCGTTCGGGCAATTTCAACCTGGATCCGGGCGGGCAGCTTATCACCAATGATGGCTATCCTGTGTTGAGTGACGCTGGTCAACCTCTGTTCTTTAACGAAGCAGACGGGCAGATCGAAATCAAAGGCGACGGCACGATTTCCACGGACATTGGTCAGGTTGGCAAACTTCAGGTCGTCACCATCGACAACGTTCAGGAAATGAAAGTAACGGGCAACACCCTTTACCGCGCACCGGATAATGCAGATGGCAACCCGGATAATGCCGCAATGGAACTTGTCGAGAACCCCGGTATCGTTCAGGGCGCACTTGAAAAATCAAACGTCAATTCGATCGGGGCCATGACCCAGATGATTGACGTGCTTCGCACCTATCAGTCCGTCACCCGTTCGCTCGAAAGCGAGAACGAACGGATGCGTAATATGATTAACAAGCTTGGCGATATTCGCGCCTAAGGGCTTGCGAACACGGCCTTGATTAAAATTTGGCGCACAGTCTGCGCAGACGAAGGAGACAAGAAATGCGGTCACTTGATATTGGCGCCCTAGGGATGCAGGCCCAATCCACCAACGTGGATGTAACCTCACACAACATCGCCAACATGACGACCACTGGCTATAAGCGCCAGCGTGCCGAATTTCAGGATTTGCTGTATCAGGACATGCGCCGCGCAGGGTCACCCTCGTCAGACACCGGCACAATTGTACCGGTCGGCGTTCAGGTTGGCCTTGGTGTGAAAACGGCCGCAATTGGCCGTTACATGGGACAAGGGTCCTTGAGCCTGACGGAAAACGAACTTGATATCGCCATTCAGGGCCGCGGCTATTTCCAGATCGACCTGCCCAGTGGTGAAACTGCGTATTCGCGCGATGGTACGTTAAAGCTCGATGCCAATGGTGCGCTGGTGACCAAGGATGGCTATGCCGTTCAACCGGGCATTACCGTTCCCGACAATGCAACTTCCGTCACGATCAACAGCAATGGCGAAGTATTTGCCGAGATTGATGGTCAGGTCGCACTTCAGAACCTTGGCCAAATTCAGTTGGCCACCTTTATCAACCCACCGGGTCTTGATGCGTTGGGCGACAACCTGTTCCTTGAAACCGAAGCATCTGGTCAGGCAAATGCCGGCGCGCCGGGTGATGTTGGCTATGGTACGGTTTTGCAAGGTTACCTCGAAGCTTCGAACGTCAACGTGGTTCAGGAAATCACCAACTTGATCAAGGCACAGCGTGCCTATGAGATGAATTCCAAATCCATCTCCACCACAGATGAAATGATGAGCGCAGTCAGCAACCTACGTTAATTTGGCGTCCTGACTGATCGTACCAAATTTACGCAGACCACGTTCTGACCGCACGTGTGTCTGCGTAAACTGTGTTTACGCCCTATATACAGTTCCGTGGTATAGTAGGCTCATGAAGACAAAGAAAATAATCCTCACGCTTGCGATTGCGTTTCTAGCACTCGGTTCTGGACTGGGGCCTGAGATTGCCTTTGCGCAGAGTTCGCAGAACGGACAAAGTGGCCTGTCTCGCAACAGTCAGCAGCTTGATGAAAACATCTTGCTCAAACCTGACGCGCTGGTTGACGGGCAATATGTCACGCTTGGGGATCTATTTTCCGGGATCGACCCGCAACAGGCCGACATCTCCGTGGCCCATGCCCCGCAACCAGGTAAACAGGTTGTGCTTGATTATCGCTGGCTTTATGGCATCGCGCAGCGCCACAACATAAACTGGCGCCCACGCACGACGGCCGATCAAGTCATGATCACGCGCGCAAGCCAAGTTATCACCATGGAAGAAATTCAGGACGCTGTCGAAGATGCCCTGACGCAACACGGTGTTGAACGGCCTTTTACAGTCGATCTTTCGAGCGAGAATTTCCAGATCCACCTGCCCGTTGACGCCCAAACCACAGTTGACGTCACGGGTCTTGATATCAATAGCCGCACGAACCGCTTTGTCGCCAGCATTACGACTGGTGCACAAACAGCACAAAGACGCACATATCGCATCAGCGGCAAATATTACCCCCTTTCGAGCGTACCGGTACTGGTTGAACCGATCTCACGCGGCAGTATCATTCGACCCGATCAGGTCGAATATCGTGATTTTCGCACAGAACGCGTTCCGTCCGGCGCGATCCGCGATATAAACGATTTGATCGGCAAGGAAGTGATCCGCCCTGCCAATCCGAATGAACCGCTTATGTTCCGTGATTTTACCAATCCCATCCTTGTTCGACGCGGCGCACTGGTCATCATTCGCCTCGTGACGGCAAACATGTCACTCACAGCACGCGGCAAAGCATTGGAAAATGGATCAAAGGGTGACGTCATCCGGGTAGTAAACCAAACAAGCAACAAGACCGTTCAGGTGGAAGTCGTCGGCGAAAATGACGTCCGCGCATTACCAGCCATGTCCCAATAAACCAGAAACAACCTGAGCCGGATACGTTTGGGACCTAATATACCGAACAAGACCAAAGACATGGCGGA
Source organism: Thalassospira sp. Z349TD_5 (assembly GCF_056173045.1). Taxonomy (NCBI): domain Bacteria; kingdom Pseudomonadati; phylum Pseudomonadota; class Alphaproteobacteria; order Rhodospirillales; family Thalassospiraceae; genus Thalassospira; species Thalassospira sp. Z349TD_5. Next base: position 1,002,722 of record NZ_CM149654.1, on the reverse strand, counting down.
AATCAGTCTCTCTTCATCCCCATGCACGGCATCAATTTCCCAAAGGCGAACCTTCAAACTGGCACGCTGCTTGCGTAATGTTTGGCAGGAACCCAGGAGGACGACATGCCCGGAAAAAATACACACATCTCATGGCGGCGTATCGCGCTTGTCTCAGGAATGATCGGCGCGACAGCCTTACTTTCTGGCTGCAACGCGATGAAACGCCTTTCTGAAGTTGGCGAACCGCCAAAACTGTCATCTATCGACAACCCGACCCAGTCAGAAGCCTATCGACCGGTCAGCCTGCCGATGCCTGCCCCGCAGGTCGCGGAAAGCAACCCGAACTCTCTGTGGCGGTCAGGTGCACGGTCCTTCTTCAAGGACCAGCGCGCCAGTCAGGTCGGTGACATCCTTACCGTGGTTGTCGATATGGCCGACAGTGCAGCCTTTGCCAACACCACAAGCCGTTCGCGCACCAACAGCGAAGATCTTGCAGTGCCCAACCTGTTTGGCCTTGAAGCCGAAATGACCAAGGTCTTGCCCGAAGCGATTGACCCCTCGTCCATGTTTGACATGGATAGCGCCACGTCAAACCGTGGTGCAGGCTCATTGGATCGAAACGAAGATATCAACCTTCGTGTCGCCGCCCTTGTCATTCAGGTTCTGCCGAACGGGAACTATGTCATTCACGGCCGTCAGGAAATCCGCGTCAACAGCGAAGTCCGCGAAGTCCAGATTGCCGGCGTGATCCGGGCGGCTGATATCAGTTCGGCCAATGAAGTCGGCTACGACAAGATTGCCGAAGCTCGTATTTCCTATGGCGGACGCGGGACGATTTCCGATGTTCAGCAGCCGCGTTACGGCAGCGAAGTACTTGACATCATTCTGCCATTCTAACCGACAGACATTGATCGGCGGCCTGCTCCGTTCTGGGTTCCCGCAGACCGCACAAGCCCTCCTCAAAAGACCGCCTTCGGGTGGTCTTTTTTTGCCCGAAGACCACTATCGCAACTTGGTTTTGTAAGTTGAAAACTTGGCTGATTGAGTAAACGAGAAAAGCCCGGCCATAAAGACCGGGCTTTTTGATTTTGGTTATCCCTAACCAGTAATCTCCCACAAGGCCATGACGTTGCATGGCATAGACCGGCATTCGCACGGTCCTTTATCTTTTTTATCACCCAGCGCGATCAATCGTCGCGACGTGTGCGCTCCATCCGTTCGTGACGTTCCTGGGCTTCGATGCTCAGGGTCGCAATTGGACGAGCTTCAAGTCTTTTCAAACTGATCGGTTCTTCGGTTTCTTCACAGTAACCATAAGATCCATCTTCAATTCGACGCAAAGCAGCATCAATTTTTGAAATCAGTTTGCGCGCCCTGTCACGAGTACGAAGCTCAAGTGACCGATCCGTTTCCGCAGATGCGCGGTCACTCAGATCAGCTTCTTGAAGCCCGCCATCTTGCAGGTTCGCTAATGTTTCAGATGATTCATGCAGAAGTTCTGCCCGCCAGGTCAGAAGTTTCTGACGGAAATATTCGCGCTGACGCGGGTTCATGAATTCTTCGTCCTCAGCAGGACGATAGTCTGGTGGCAGAGTGATAGTCATGTATGCCCTCTATACAGGACTGTTCGATCGCGCGGCAATATAGATGCAGCACGCCAACGGTGCAAGATGATTGAACAAATAAATATGAATGAATACGAACAGCCCCAGAACTCTGGGGTTCTCAGGTGCGACAGATAGGAAATTTCAGTCTTAAATCAGCCCGGAAACTTCCAGTTTGGCCAGTTCGACCCGCGCACGCAGATCAATCTCGTCGAGTACGGCGGAAAGTTCAGGATCGTCGATATTTTCACGTTGCTGATCAAGCAACCCAATCAACTGCTGCAAACGCGCACCAGACAAGGCCCCACTTAGAAGCCCGTCACGCACGGCTTCAAGCTGTTCAAGCACGCTTTTGGCGCGCAATACGCCTGCTTTTTTGGGCGAATCAAGTGCATCACCACTTTGCTGAAGTGCGAGGAGCGCATCCAGTGCACTAACACCACTAGCACCACGAACGCTTCCCGCACCGCTGGCTTCTCCACCAGAATCGAGCGAACGCATGGCATCTGCAAACCCGCCACCACCACCAGACGCACCAGACGCCTTTTTACGCGTCGCCCCGCTTGTACCGGCAGCCTTGGAACCGCTAACCTTCATGACCCGTGCCTGTCCTGTCTGTGGTAATATCTTGCATTTAACGCCGTATGATGGTCGGGGCCCAAACTGCTATATTCTTTCAGAATAAAACCCACGCCTCGATACGTTATATACGTATGAGATAGAGTCTCCCTCAATCTGGGAAACCGCGCAACGGGAAAAAAATGCCGAGTGGCTGAAACGGCTCCGCACTTTTGGTCCCCATATCTAAAAACAGTCGTGATTTTCGCCCGATAAACTCGGCAAAGACGACAGCTTGTAGGTCAAGCCCGCACGAAGCGGTAGTTGGCACGATTTTCGCAAAACAGCTTACAAACGCGATTAACATGATCGATCGCACCATTTGTTGGATGCCAAAGCATCCCAAGTCGAAGCGGAACAAACAGTATGATCACAGGTCTTGGCAACATAGCACGCAAAGCGACGATCGCCGTCGCGCTGGGTATGCTCGCCCTGACGCAGATGGCTCCAGCCCATGCTCAGTCGCGCATCAAGGATATCGCCGATTTCGAAGGCGTCCGTGACAACATGCTGGTTGGTTATGGCCTTGTGGTTGGCTTGAACGGTACCGGCGATGATCTGGGCGATGCAGAATTTACCCGCCAAAGTATGGTCGCGATGCTCGAGCGTCTTGGGATCAACGTCCGCGATCAGATCGAAGATATTGACTCTGATAATATTGCCGCCGTCATGGTAACCGCAACACTGCCCCCCTTTTCCCGTCAGGGCTCGCGCATTGATGTCAGCATCAGTGCCATCGGCACCTCTGAAAGCCTTCAAGGCGGTACATTACTGGTAACCCCGATGGTTGGTGCAGACGGTGAAGTTTATGCCGTCGCCCAGGGCAACCTTGCTGTTGGTGGTTTCTCGGCCGGTGGTAACGCCGAAACAGTTATTAAAGGCGTTCCAACGTCCGCACGGATCGCCAGCGGCGGCATTGTCGAACGTGAAATCGATTTCAATCTCAATTCCATGCAGGACATGTCTGTTGTTCTGCGCAATCCAGATTTCACCACCGCGCGCCGCGTTTCAGATGCCATCAATGCTTATTTGGGCCAGGTTGCAGCACGCGCCAGCGATCCGGGCACTGTTCGTCTGGTCATCCCAGACAGCTACAATCAGGATGTCGTTGCGCTCCTGACCGATATCGAACAGCTGCGTGTTGAGCCAGATCAGATCGCCCGCGTGGTGATTGACGAAAACACCGGCACGATTGTGATGGGCGAGAATGTCCGCATTAACCGGGTCGCAATTGCGCAAGGCAATCTGACCATTCGTGTTACTGAAACTCCTCAGGTTTCACAGCCTTCTCCATTTTCTCAAGGCGGGAATACCGAGGTTGTGGACCGCACCAATATTGAGGTCGATGAAGGCGAAGACAACCAGCTTGGCGTCCTCAATAGCGGCGTTAGCCTGCAGGAACTGGTTAATGGCCTTAATAGCCTTGGTGTCGGACCACGCGATATGATCACCATTCTTCAGGCAATCAAAACGTCTGGTGCCCTTCAGGCTGAAATCGAGGTGATGTGATGATGGCTGATAGCTCCACTGCCCTTATGGCTCAAGCACAGGCAAGTGCGCAGAACGGCGCTCAGAACAATATCTCGGCACGCGTAAACTCGCTGACCGATGGCCATATTAAATCCAAAGAAGAAGCCATCAAGTCCGGCGAAGAATTTGAATCCATGTTTCTTGGCCAGATGCTCAATCATATGTTCTCGGGCATCGAAACCAACGAAATGTTTGGTGGTGGCCATGGTGAAACGATGATGCGTTCCATGCTGGTCGAACAATATGCCCAAGAGATGACCCGTGCAGGTGGCATCGGAATTGCAGATGCTGTCACACGTGAAATCCTTAAGATCCAGGAGGGGTGAAAAAATGACCACTCAAGAGTTGATTGCAGAACTTAAAAGCGTGACATACGACCTGATGTCCCTACTGGAACGTGAAACCACGGGCCTTCGGACCATCGCACGCGATGAATACGAGCAGTTCCTGTCGGAAAAATCTGCCCTGTCGATGCAATACGAACAGATCGTCGTTAAATTGCGCGCCCGCGGCGAAGAACTCCGGGAACTGCCCGAAGAAGACCGCGCGGAACTGCGTGATCTCCAGGCCGATTTTCAGGAGACTGCCCGACGCAACATGACCGTGCTTCAGGCAGCCAAGGCAACCAACGAACGTGTGGTGCAGGCCATTGTCCGTGCGGTAAACGATAAATCCAAAGACGATTGCACGACCTATAACCGCTCAGCGCAGGCCAGCAAGGCATCAATTGGCGGATATGGTCGGACCATCAACAAGACTGGTGGTTCATTCAGCGTCAATGAAACGCTTTAAGGTTAAAGGCAAATATCATGTCACTAACCCAGGCTCTTAACACAGCGATCTCAGGCCTTAACACGGCCCAATCTCGTATTGCGATTACGTCTTCGAACATCTCGAACGTAAACACCCCGGGCTATTCAAAAAAGATCGCCGGTCAGGAAACCCTTACCCTTGATGGTCAAGGCGCTGGCTCACAGGTTGCTGATATCTATCGCAACGTGAACGAAGGCCTGCAGCGTGAGATGCGTGGAGAACTGGGCAAAGCCGGTCGTGAAGAAGTCCGCTATGAATTCTTCCAGCGGATCCAGACCCTGTTTGGCACCCCGCAGTCAGATGCCGCGATCAGCCAACGTATTAATGACCTGGCAGATGCCTTTGAACAACTTGGCGTTACCCCCGATCAGAACTCGCCGCGCGTCGAGGCCATCGAGAGCGCCCTTCAAGTCATGGAATCGTTCGAGAAGCTGTCAAACCAGCTTCAGGACATGCGTGATGATATTGACGACCAAATCACGGATGAGGTTGACAACGCCAATACGCTTCTAAGTGAAATCTCCGAGCTCAATACCGGCATTGTACGCCTCAACAACCTTGACCAGCCGACCACTGAACTTGAAGATCAACGTGATCAGAAGCTCAACAAGTTGTCCAAAATCATTGACGTCACGACATTCAGTCGGAGTGACGGGTCGATCGTCGTCTATTCGGCCAACGGAGCAAACACGCTGCTGGACCGCACGCCGAATACGCTTTCCTTTACCCAGACTGCTGGCTTCGAGCCCGGCACAGGTGGGTCTGGCGTATCACTCAACGGCGAAGACATTACTGATACCCTGCGCACAGGCACACTGAAGGGCCTGTTTGATATGCGTGATTCGGAAATTCCCGCGCTGAATGACCAGATCAATGAACTGGCAGGCGAATTGCGCGACGCGATTAATGAAGAACATAACAAAGGCACGGCATTCCCACCGCCAACCAACCTTTCAGGTAACCGTATGGTCGCTACCAGTGACCCTTTGACAGCAACCGGAGCATTCCGGGTCGCAGCACTTGATGATGACGGTCAACTTGTCGCCGCTGACAGCTGGGCCGACATTACGCTGCCGACAACCCCGGCAACAGTGCAAGGCATCATTGACGCTATTAACGGTTCGGACGCAGGTGGTTACCTCACGGCGTCTCTGATTGACAATCAACTCGTGATCGAAGGCTCCGACGGCAACCGTGTCGCAATCAATGAACTTGATGGCCAAATCACGACTAGTGATGGTCGCGAGCAAGGTTTTTCACATTACTTTGGCCTGAATGACTTTGTCGCCACAGTCAAACGTTCCGATACGATGACGTCCTCGGCACAAAGCAATTCCACCACAGCTCTGAATGCAACTGCGAGCTCCTTCACTATCTCCGCTGGATCAGGTGTTTTGGCTGGTGGGATCACGGTGAACTATGCCGCAACAGATTCACTTGAAGATGTGCGTGACAATATCCGTACTGCTCTTCAGGGGGCTGGCATGACTGTCGCTGCCTCAGAAGAAGCTGCATTCATCGTGGAAGATGGCAATAGGTACCGCCTTGTGCTTGATTACACATCCAACATGACGATCACGGACGCAGGCACACTTACAGGTAAAATCGGCATGACCGAAGATCAGCCGACACTGGCTGGCAACATGGACGTATCCGCCGCCATCCAAAACGACCCGTCGCGTATTGTACGTGGTCAGATGAACGCTGATACCTATGAAATCTCAAACGCTGTCGTAGATAGTGCCGCCGCTATCCCAAACCTTGGTCCGCTGGTGCCACCGCCACTTAACTACACTTTGACTGTCAGCGGTGACTTCACCGACGTTAACATTGATTATGACAGCACGACATCGCTTGACGATATCGCCAATGCTATTAATAACAGCGCCACACTGACCGACAACAACATTACCGCCAGCGTCGTCTTTGACAGTCAACTTGGCGGTTATAAGCTAAGCGTTAAAGATGCCGAAGGTGATCCGTTCTATTTCAGCGATGATGGGCTGCCCAATGCAGACAGCTTAACCACCGTATTAGGGCTGGGAATCGGCTTTGGCGTACATGAAGGCGACAACTCAGCTGCACAGGCTATAAGTGGTGCTTTTGAACGCTCAGATATCCAGTTCGAAGCAGCTGGCGGCCTTTCGGGTGAGCGAACATCCCTCACAGATTTTGCTGCCGGTATTGTCGCAACGGCAGCAACCAAAGCATCAGTGTCGCAAGGCGGTTATGAATTCCAGTCAAACCTGGTGACTGACTTGAGCACACGCATACAGAACGAAGCGGGCGTTAACCTTGATGAAGAGATGTCAGACCTTATCATCTTCCAGCGCGCCTACACCGCATCAGCCCAAGTCATAACGACGGTTGATGAAATGTTTGATGCATTGCTCAGAGCAGTTTAAACTGCGAGTTAGAAAAGTGAGGCTCTCATGGTAACCCGCGTCGCAACATATACGAACCATACATTGCTTTCGGACCTCGCACTCCGAAACGCATCGCGCGTGACAGACCTGCAGAATCAGGCATCGAGCGGTTATAAGTCGCGCGACTACTCCGGTATTGCTGACAGCACCCAGCGCCTCCTTAATCTTGAGGGTGAATATACCCGTACCGAACAGTATTTGCGCAACACGACACAATCCAAACTGCGTCTGCAAAGCATGGAAACTTCTGTCGATAGCATGATAACCATTGCTACGCAGATGAAGTCGCTTCTTATTCAGGCAAGTTCAATAGGCCAAGGTGCCGATGTAAATATCCAAGGTCAGGCACGTCAGGCCATGGAACAGGTTGCCGGACTGCTCAATGTCACTTTAGATGGACGCTATCTGTTTGCCGGTGGCCGCTCCGAAGAACCCGCTGTTGATCTCGATAAGATTTATGCGCCGGACAATTATATCAGCGACGCAGATGTTACTCTGACGGACGCAACTACACTTACCTCGCTTGGCATTACATCGGGGCAAATTCAGATTGTCAGTACAGATGTCGATGGTAACAGTGTTACCAGCACTGTGAACTATAATGCCGCAACCGATGATATTGGTGACTTGCGTGACGCAATCAACAGCGTGACGACCAATGGTGCAATTGCATCTATGCGGGGCTTGGGCGGTGAAGGTGATCCACGCCTAAATATCGAAAATGTTGGCAATGGCTCGATCACCATCTCCGAAACCGGTGTTGGCAATCTTCTTACCGTTCTGGGAATGGAAAAAATCCCTAACCCTCGGGAGGATGCCGATTATTATGATGGCGATCAACAGATCCTCAAGGCGCGCGTTGACGACCAGTACGATGTTTCCTACGGTATTCTCGCTGATAACCCAGCATTTCAGAAGCTAATTCAGGGACTTGGCATAGCTTCGGGCACCGACGACGAGGATTCCCTTGTTGTCGCACTTCGCTTTATGTCCGACGCCATTGATGAGTTGCCTAATGTTCAGGGGCAGATTGGCCTTGATATTGCGAATATCGAACGTTTCGAATCTCGACATGAAGATTTCAAAGTCTTTGCTGCACAGGCGATTTCCGACATCGAAACCGTTGACGTTCCACTGACTCTTGCCGAACTGTCTCAGCACGAAACGGCGCTTCAGGCTAGCTTCATCTCGATTTCGCGGGCATCCGAATTGTCGTTAGCTAACTATTTACGTTAATTATCTTATATTCAATCATACCTTTAACAGTCTTGTCTGTTTGATCGATTGCCGTTTGCACAGTCAAAACGTACGACCGTCGGAGTAACGCGGGCATGGATACCGAAAACATCGCCGAAAACAAAACCCCTGAATTCGTCACGGTAGAAACACGTTTCGGCGATATCGAGTTCAGCTGGGACAAGGGCATTTATATGCCTGTCGGCCTTCTTGGCTTCCCGGAACATCATGTTTTTGGGCTTGCCAATATTCCCAACAGTTCGCTTGATCAGTTCAAACTGTATCAAAGTCTCACAGATGCCAATCTGTCCTTCATCGTCGCACCATATAATGTCGAAAGCGAAGTGTATGACGATAAGGATTTGATGATAGCGCATAAAAGCTTGGCTATTAATTCCGACGACATGGCCATTTTAATGGTCGTCACCATTCGTAGTGCACCGGATGGCAAAGGCATCAGGCTGTCCACCAACGTGCGTGCGCCAATTCTCGTTGATACAGGTCGTCAAGTAGCATGGCAACACGTCATGGGCAATGACCGCTACCCTGTACAAATGGACCTTTAAAAAGACTAGGCACCAAATGAACAGAAGTGAACGTCGTCGCAACGCCAAAAATTCCAATTTAAGTGCTTCGAAACTATCGGCACGTCCCCTTCGTGCGAGTATGCCAGCACCATCTGTTGAGATACAGCAGCTTATTGCCGCAGGAAAACAGCACCATTCTAGCGGCAACCTTTCGAAGGCGCTGGAAGTCTATTCGCATATTCTGGCAATTGACCCAAAACAGCCGACGGCGCTGTACTTGGCAGGTATCGCACTTCATCAAGCAGGGCAACATGCCAAAGCAATCGAATGCTTGCAGGGTTCACTTTCGATTTTTCCCGACAACCCTGAAGCATATAACAACTTAGGTGTGGTTTTTAACACAACTGGTAATACTGCTGCGGCTGAAGAATGCTATCGTCGCGCCATAACTTTGAAACCCGAATATGCTGCTGCTTATAAAAACCTTGGTGCACTCCTTGCGTCCGCCGACAAACTTGACGCGGGACTTGAATGCTACCTCAAAATGGTAAGCCTTGCCCCAAACCACGCCGAAGGGCTCACAGCCATTGGCGAAATCCTTACCAAACAGCAGAAATACGAACAAGCACTTGAGAGCTTTCTAAAAGCCCGGGCAATAAACCCGATGGACGCGAACGTCCTGACATCGTCAGGAATCGCCCTGCAGTATCTGTCACGCCATAAGGAAGCCCTCAAACTACACAGTCAAGCCGTTAATTTTCAACCAGATAATCATCGCCACTGGGACGCTTTTCGCGACTGCGTCGCGGGCATGTCGTTTTCCGGTACGAGTGACGACTTGGAGCAGTCATTACTGGCACTTCTCGACAAACGAGACATGTCGCCCGCCAGCCTGATGTTTCCAATTATCAGCGCGTTAAGACATCGTAATGAATTTGCACGCCTTCTCGACAACGCTGATACAGTAACTGCAGAAGACTTTTCAATTCGCAACAACATAAAGATCCTTAGCCAAACAACACTTTTCATGCGTTTGATGGCAAAGGTTCCGGTAGCTGACTTACGTATTGAAAGGCTGCTAACTAATCTACGGCGCGCCCTACTTGCTCGTGCATGTTGCGGCGAACACAACGATCAAGAAATAAACTTCATATCTGTATTGGCGCAGCAATGTTTTATCAATGAATACGCCTACGCTGTCGATGCGAAAGAACAAGAACATCTGAAGAATTTGAAACAGAAGGTCGAAGGTCTTTTTGCCCAAGGAAAAACTGTTCCCAAAGACCTGTGGCTGCTAATTGCGTGCTATGAACCTTTAAACACCATGCCATGGAAATCGCAAATCCCACGGCTTGAAGATAACAATGAATGCGCGGCTGTATATCGCCTTCAGATTACAGAACCTGAGACCGAAAAGACGTTGCGAAAGTCAATTCCTCAGGTGGCAGATATTGAGGACGCAACCTCTCAAAACGTTCGCGCTCAGTATGAGGAAAACCCTTATCCACGCTGGATTCACACTTCGCATCTAATTCCCAAACCGGTAAAGGACGTGCTTTGCGCGCCACCGCTTGCATTCAAGCTCGATGATTACAGGGCACCTGAAAATCCAGAGACACTCGTTGCAGGATGTGGGACAGGCCAACATGCAATTCAGGCCGCCTCACGATTTGTAAACACAAAGGTAACTGCCGTTGATTTAAGTCTTGGCAGTCTTTCCTATGCGCTGCGTAAAACACGTGAAGCCGGGATCAAAAATCTTGAATATATACAGGGTGACATTCTCAAACTTGACAAGATTGGCAAACAATTCGACATGATCGAATGTGGTGGTGTTCTGCACCATATGGCGGATCCGCTGGCAGGATGGAAAGTTCTGGTCAACCTCCTGCGTGATGGCGGATTGATGAAAATCGGACTTTACAGTGAAAAAGGCCGGCCTGACATCATCGCCGCCCGTAAGTTTATTGAGCAAGGTGGCTATGGATCTTCTGCCGCAGAAATGCGTCGATGTCGGCAGGATATCGTTGCCGCTGCGGAAAAAGGCGACCCGCAACTCATACAGCTTTGTATGCGCGGTGACTTTTACAGCCTGAGTCCTTGCAGAGACTTGATCTTTCATGTTCAAGAACATCGTTTTACAATTCCTGAAATTGCAAGCGCCCTAGACAAACTAGGCTTGGAGTTCCTAGGATTTGAAACACCAACCCCACAAACATTGATCCAGTTTCGTAAAGAAAACCCGAATTGCCCGGAAAGCCTTCAACTTGATCGATGGTGCCGCTTTGAGGAACGTTTCCCCGACACATTCAGGGGTATGTACCAGTTTTGGTGTCGCAAACCTACTAGGTAAGATTTGCCGGCGTACGAGATAAAAGCTGGTTGCAAATCCCGGCAGGCTGTGACCACAAAACATTAAACAAACCTAACATGCCAACAAATACAACCTCTACAACACATATGATGCAAACTGGCACACCTATTGAATGATTAATTGGCAAATAGTATACTTCGTTCAGGATGGTTTCCTGAGCAACGGGCTTGCGCAACATTCCTAAGTAATTGCAAAGCCCGGTGAAACACTGGTGAAAGTGTAAACTCACCGCACGCAACCAACGTAGGAATAGAAAGATGGCTCTTAATATTATTTCCAACTATGCTGCCAACGTTGCTCACCGTAACCTGAGCAATTCAGATGAAATGGCGACACGTTCACTCGCAAAGCTTTCGTCGGGTACGCGCGTGGTTTCCGCACGTGATGATGCCGCTTCGATGGCCATTGGTGCCCGTCTGAACTCACAGGTTGAAGCACTTAAGACTGCCACGGTTAACGTTGGTCAAGCAAACTCCATGCTTCAGATCGCTGATGGCGGTATGGCCACCATCAACGATATTTTGACTCGCATGAAGACTTTGGCTGTACAAGCATCGTCCGGGAACTTGACCGACGTCGAGCGCGGCTTTCTTGATGACGAATTCCAGTCACTCGACGAAGAAATCAACCGTGTCGCAGCTTCTACCACTTTCAACGGCAAACAGCTGCTTTCCGGTCAGATTACCTTTGGTGTTGACCCGACCGCAGTTGGCACGAACATCGAAGCCGCTGACGGTATCGCAGGTTTCAGAATCAACGACGATGCTGGCCTTGCCGATGCTGACACTATTTCGCTGACGTTTGACAACGTTTCCAACACCATGACGTTGACCAACACGACTCAGGCGAACTTCTCCCAGTCGATTGACCTGGACGACATTGGTTTGACAGCACTGACCGGCTCGGAAACTGCAAATGTTGAATTTGGGTCTCTCGGCATCACCCTTACCCTGAACTCGGCATTTGCCTTTGGCACCGATATCACCGCCAACAATACCTTTGATGTTGCGACACAGACCGGAGATACCGAGCTTGACTTCCAGATTGGCGCAGGCAACGACATCAACACGGACCGCCTTACCTTTGATCTTACATCAGTCAACTCCGCCGCCCTTGGCGTTGATGGCCTGCAACTTAACACCACGGCAAATGCCCAGGCTGCAATTGACGGTGTTGACACTGCAATTGATGCATTGCAAACCGCTCGCTCGAACGTGGGTGTCGGCCAGAACCGCCTGGACTTCGCAGCTCAGAACCTCGCGTCTTCGCAAGAAAACAACGAAGCCGCCCGTTCAACACTGCTTGACCTTGACGTTGCTGCCGAAATGACACAGTTCACTTCCAAGCAGATTCTGGTGCAGTCAGGTGTTGCAATGCTAGCACAGGCAAACCAGATGCCGCAGAACCTGCTACGTCTTCTGCAGGGTTAAGACAAAACCCAAACAGAAAAGATTCCATACTGGACAACTAAAGAAGGGCTCGAACGAGCCCTTCTTTAACTTTTTGAAGTTCTACTTTCCAACCAGACATTAGCCAGACCGAGACCTGTGGCAATTCGCGAATCCAGACAAAACAAACCATTTAGCTGCACTTTAATAGAAACATATTTAACCCTGCCGTGCAGATTAATCATCGAAACCACATCAACCATTTGTTTTTATTGATTAATTTTCCATTCACTTTTTGCTAGACAACAACCCCATACATACGTATATTCTAAGCACAAGCAAATCAGCTCCCTTTTTGATCAGGATGATCTTATTGGGCGCAGTTCTGGCGATGTTGCCAGTCCTCGAATGGCAATAAGCCGTTCCGAGCTATCCATGTAGGAGAAATACAATGGCTCTTAATATTATTTCCAACTATGCTGCTAACGTTGCTCACCGTAACCTGAGCAACTCTGATGAAATGGCAACCCGTTCGCTTGCCAAACTTTCATCGGGTACCCGTGTTGTTTCTGCACGTGATGATGCTGCCTCCATGGCCATTGGTGCACGTCTGAACTCACAGGTTGAAGCACTTAAGACTGCCACGGTTAACGTTGGTCAGGCAAACTCCATGCTTCAGATCGCTGATGGCGGTATGGCCACCATCAACGACGTCCTGACCCGTATGAAGACGCTGGCTGTTCAGGCTGCTTCTGGCAACTTGACCGATGTAGAACGTGGCTTCCTTGATGATGAGTTCCAGTCACTCGACGAAGAAATCAACCGTGTCGCAGCTTCTACCACTTTCAACGGCAAACAGCTGCTTTCCGGTCAGATTACCTTTGGTGTTGACCCGACCGCAGTTGGCACGAACATCGAAGCCGCTGACGGTATCGCAGGTTTCAAAATTAACGACGATGCTGGCCTTGCCGATGCTGACGCTATTTCGCTGACGTTTGACAACGTTTCCAACACCATGACGTTGACCAACACAACTCAGGCGAACTTCTCCCAGTCGATTGACCTGGACGACATTGGCTTGACAGCACTGACCGGCTCGGAAACTGCAAACGTTGAATTTGGGTCACTGGGTATCACTCTTACCCTGAACTCGGCATTTGCCTTTGGCACCGATATCACCGCCAACAACACCTTTGATGTTGCAACGCAGACTGGTGACACCGAGCTTGACTTCCAGATTGGCGCAGGCAACGACATCAACACGGATCGCCTTAACTTCCAACTGACGGCAACCAACTCCGCCGCCCTTGGTGTTGACGGCCTGCAACTTAACACAACGGCTAATGCTCAGGCAGCGATTGATGGTATTGATACTGCAATTGACTCACTGCAGACAGCCCGCTCGAACGTAGGTGTCGGTCAGAACCGTCTGGACTTTGCGGCTCAGAACCTTGCATCTTCGCAGGAAAACAACGAAGCTGCCCGTTCGACACTGATGGACCTTGACGTTGCTGCGGAAATGACCAAGTTCACTTCCAAGCAGATTCTGGTTCAGTCCGGCGTGGCTATGCTGGCACAAGCCAACCAGATGCCGCAGAACCTTCTGCGTCTCTTGCAGTAATCCGGATAGCCGAATTGGGATGAGGGTTTACCCTCATCCCATATCCGGGTTATCCTTTGCCTTAGAATGGCTTAGGAGGGTCAAATGGAACTTGTTAACACATATACGTCTGGCAGTTCGCCAGCTCAGAGTGCCAAGCTTTCTTCTCCGGCCCCTTCTGCGCCCGCGAACAATAGTGCTGCTCGGGTCGAGTTCTCACCAGCACAATCCAAGAAGATTGACAACGGCCAAGCTTCAAAACTTCAGCAAGCCCTTGCCAATCTCGACATTCCAGAAATTGCAAATAATGACGCCCGCGTTGAACTGAACTTCAACCAAGACACAGGGCGCGTCGTTGCCAAAATTACAGATCGTGCTAGTGGTGAAATCCTGCGCGAACTTCCGTCCAAAGAACTGCAGCAGCTGTTTTCCCAGATGCGTGAATACCTCGGCAGTGTCGTGGACGAAGAAATTTAATAAGGCGATTGGGCCTTAGTCGGCACGCTTCTTGCTCCAACCAATAGGTTGACGGAAATGCAAGCTTATAGCGAAAGCCTACTGATAGTGCCCAGGGAGCGAAACCAATGAGTAGCTTAAACCTAAACAACATTTATGTCGGCGAAAACGGTCGCGTACAGCTATCTGGTGGGTCTTCGAATATCGACTTTGTCGATACCGTTGACCAAATGATTGCGGCACGCCGTATTCCTGCGGACAATCTGGAAACCCGCATCGACAAAAACGATGAGAAACTTGTCGCGCTCAAAGAGCTGCAGACATTGATGGGAACGCTTAAAGACTCAATGGCCACGCTATATGGTGCCACGAGCTTCGATAAATCGAAAAATATCTTCGAATCCAAACAAATTTTTGCCACGTCAGATGGCACAAATGCAGCTTCGCTTATCGGTGTGACCGCATCAAACGCGGCCGCCAGTGGAAGCTATACATTCGAGATCGACCAAATTGCATCCAATCACAAGCTTTCCAGCAATACTCAAGCTGTTGCAGCCAGTGATGACGTAACCGGGATTACAGGCACAGGTGAGTTTACAATTACTGGCGGTGCGGGAAGCTCGAGTATTACAGTCAATGCGGGGGATACGCTTCAGGATATCCGTGATAAAATTAATAACGTTAAGGATAGCACTGGCGTTCAAGCATCTGTGGTTAAGGTTTCTGCCACCCAGAGCACGATTATCTTCACCTCCACGGAAGAAGGTGAAGCTAACCGTATGTCCTTCAGTGACGACACCGGCTCTGTTTTACAAGGGCTTGGCGTTCTGTCTGATGCAACCACGATCAACGCACCCAACGTTATTGACGACGGTAACGATGCATTGATTCAGCTGGACGGCATTGCGGTTACGCGCGGATCGAACGAGTTTTCCGATCTAATTGATGGCTTGACGGTTAGCCTTTATGACGCGGAACCGGGTACAAAGATCACGATTGGGGTGGAGCAGGACCTTAATCAGGCAAAAACGGCGATCCTTGATTTCGTCAACGCTTATAACGCTGTCCAGACCTTTATAAACGATAAAACCTTTGTCGATAAGACGACGGGAAAACCATCTGATGATGCAATCCTTCTGGGCGACTCATCAGTCAAAACCATTGAATCAACGCTGCAACGCATCGCTGGATCGTTTGCCCAAGGCGTCACCGACCAGGTAGACAAGGACGACTATTCTGTTCTCGCCGAAATCGGAATTGATTTTGTCGCCTACGGCACAAATGCAGACCAATCCCTTGATAAAACGCTTGAGATTGATGAAACAGCACTGAACGCTGCACTATTAAACAATCCAAACGAAGTCATGGAACTTTTCCTGTTCCGGACGAAGTCGGGTAATTCCGACCTCACGATGACGAGTTTTAACGGCAAGACAAACGCCGCAACTTATGAGTTCAATATCGACGCATCTGGCGGTGCGATCAACAGCGTCACCTATGACATCACGATTGATGGGGTTACCACAACCGGTAATACCGCAACAGTTAATGGATCCTCTATTACCACGGCTGATGGACTCCGCTTGTTTTATGGTGGTGACATGACGGCGGCTGATACTGCTACCGTTACGACCAGCAAAGGTTTAGGAGCGCAGCTCTATTTTGAACTTGATGCGATTCTTGACGCAGAAGAAGGTAGCCTAACACAGGCGATTTCTGACGTTGAAACGCAGAACACATCCTTTGAAGACAGCATAACTCGTCTTGATGAACGCCTTGCCCGACAGCGAGAAGTTCTTATGGATAAGTTCATTGCGATGGAATCTTCCCTTGCACGAATGAAGAACATTCAGAGCTCTCTCGATGAGTTGATGGCTGCAGGCAAAGAAAACAGTTAACTTTTGTCCGCCATACATGCACACTAGCATGTCGAGCCGTAGACTAAGGAGTGTCTCATGAACGAACACGCCGCCCATACTTACAAGCAGCAGCAAGTTAATACAGCCTCACCGGCCAAGATGGTGTTCATGTTGTATGAGAAAATTTTGTCGCGCCTGCAAGAAGCCCAAAACGCAATTGAGCGTAAAGATATTCAGGCCCGTTGTAATGCGAACTCCAACGCGCAGGAACTAATCGCCCATTTGTCAAAGACCCTCGATATGGATCAAGGGGGTGAAATTGCGTTCAATCTTGAACAGCTTTATTCCCATTGTCTTATTCGGTTGATGGATGTTGATCGCCACAACGACCCTCAAGCCGCAGAAGAAGTCATCGGGCTTCTCAGACCGATCAGAGATTCTTGGTATGTTTTGTCTGAAAAAAGTGAAGGCGAACTTCGTCAAGCGATCATGGCTGTACAGCAAGGTCGCCCGGCACAGCCGACTGACGAAAGAAAATCGGCAGGTGATGAAACTCCGGCTCCTGCCAAGTCAACGTTGTCGATCTCGGCCTAATTGGCCTGTGTAGACCTTAGACATATTAAATAAGATTTTGAAAGCCTCCGTCATGCCGGGGGCTTTTTCTTATTGTGTCCTCTGCCCTGCTCTATCTTCCATCTCACCTATCAGACGTATCTCTTACACTCACAAGGGCGTTTTTGCCCTGTTGGGCGAATAGCATCCGCTCGGCAAAATTTACCCAAAAGACTTAATGTGCGCTAACTCACTGAAAATCTAAGGATTCTATTAACACTTAAAACTGGCCCGCCAATTGCAGATGTTCTGACACTGTTTCGATGAGGACCGAAATTATGAACAGCTCTGCGATTACAAACAGCATTATGCCAACCGTCTCTATTCCCGGCGCCAGCGCGCAGGAAAGTGCCGGTTCTGGCTTTGGCGACGTGATGAATTCAGTCAAAGATAATTGGTCTGAACGTAACGCGCAGATCAAAAATGACGCGGCAAAATCTGCCCAGAGCAACTGGGAGAAAAGCCGCTCAGACGCAAAAGCGCATCTTCATAACAACGATGCCGCTGACGAGTACGACGCACGCAACGCGCGCCGCGACGACGAACCGCGCCATATCGACAAAGACGATCATGCCGAGGTCCGCGAACAGAAACCCGATGAACATCAAGATGTCAGCGCTGATCGCAGCGACGATACGCCGCGCGATCCGGACGCACAGGCAAGCAACGAACCCGATGCATCGGGCGATGACGCCAGCACCGCCAAGGGAACATCTTCTGATACTGCAACTAATGAAGATAGTCAGGGTACAGGCGAAGCGACAAAAACAGACGCCGTCACCGATAACACAGTCGTTGACCCGAATCAGCCGGTTCAGGCCATGCCACTTCCGGGATCGCCAGAAGCACTTGCTCTTGCAAACGCCAAGGCCCAGACAGTCGCAGCAGCATCAGGTACAGCACAAAACTCAGTTGCAGCGAATAATGGTCAACCTGCCGCTGGCATGACGGCCAATGGTGCTGCTTCTGACGGCACCACCGACGGATTGATGAGCTCAACCGCACTATCGCAGCCCGCCGCTGGCGCATCGGCCAAAATGGCGCTGAATGCCGCGGGTGAAGGGGATGCCACGGGAGACGAACTGTCATCTGACAAATTCCTCTCACACGTTGTTGACTCCATGAGTGGAGACGGCAAGGGCAAAACGGAAACCGCGTCAAACGCCTCCACGACCAACACGGCCTCAGCTGGCGCCAATGCCAGCGCCACACAACAGTCTGCAGGCAATCCGGCACAGGCCACACAGCAAGCCATGGCCGCAGCGGCAGGTGCACAAGCGCCCACCAACACATCGTCCCAGCCTCAGGCAGCGACGGCTAATGGAAATACCGCCGTTACGGCAACAACAGCTACAGATGGATCGGCACAAGCGGTTAACGGGCAGGTCAACAGTACTAACAGTCTAAATCAGGCTGGCACGAACAACCTAACAGGTCAGACAGCACGTCAAGCCCCGGCTCAGCCGGTTCAGCAGCAGGTCGCGGTTTCAATCCGCAATGCTGCGAGTGAAGGTGTCGATAAAATTTCGGTCCAGCTTCGCCCGGAACATCTTGGCCGCGTCGATGTCAAACTTGAAATCGGTCACGATGGCCGTGTTCAAGGTGTCATCCAGGCAGATACCCGTGAAACGCTGGATATGCTGCGTCAGGATTCTCGTGCGTTACAGCAGGCTCTTAAAGATGCCGGCCTTAATGCTGACAGTCAAAGCTTCACCTTCGAGCACAGGAATGAAGGTGGCCAAGGTCAGGATGGCAATGGTCGATCTCAGATGACAGCCAATCAGGGCAGCAGCCCCGATGATGGCGATGTCCTGAGCGGAGCCGAACTCGCCGAACATGTTGGCATTGGCTATGGGATCAATCCCAACGGCCTTGTCGATATTCGGATATAGGAAAGGTAGAGGGACAAGCCCATGGCCATTTCATCCTTAACAAACGTTGGTCTTTCAACGAATGATACCAACGCCGCATCAAACAGCTCTGCCAATCAACTTTCGGCGAACTTTGATACGTTCCTGACCCTGCTAACCACGCAGCTTAAGAATCAGGATCCGACATCGCCAATGGAAAGTGACAAGTTCACTGACCAGTTGAGCCAGTTCGCCCAAGTTGAGCAAGGCATTCAGAGCAACAAGAACCTCGAAAACCTGTTGGCCATGCAAAGTCAGCAGCGACAGCTTTCCGCTCTGTCCTATGTCGGTGCCGAAATTGAAGCTGTTGGGGATACTAACTGGCTTGAGGAGGGCGGCGAGCTTAATTACAAATACAACATCGCGCCCGAGGTTCCGCGCCTGCAGCTGCAGGTTCAGGATCAGTCCGGAGCGACTGTCTACTCCGAAGAACTCACCGATGTTTCCGGCCTTCAGAACTTCCACTGGGATGGCAAGAACAACAGTGGTGTTGCGCAGGATGAAGGTGCCTACACGCTCGTTCTCAAACCGATGGCCGCAAACGGCGATACCTTCAAAGATGAAAAAGGTAAGCCTGCCTCTACGGCGATTGGCATCATCGGCTCTGTCGATAGTGTCGATATTAATGACGACGACATTTATCTGCGTATCGGCGATGTCGCGGTACCGTTCTCGACCCTTACGAACGTTAAGCTGGGCGCGAACAGTACGGATACCGGAACGGATCCGGGAACTGATGATGGTTCCGGTACCGATGAACAAGACGAAGCAGCCTAAGGCCGCATCCAACTGGATTTGATGAACACCTTGTAGGTGTAGGAGAAGAAAAATGAGCCTTTTTGGTGCAATGATTTCTGGTGTTTCCGGCCTGAATGCGCAGTCTCAGAACCTGGGCGTCATCTCGGACAACATTTCGAACCTCAATACGGTCGGTTATAAAGGCACGGTTGGGCGTTTTTCAACGCTGGTAACAGAACCCGCAAGTAATACGCGCTATACGCCAGGCGGGGTTCGCTTCCACCCGACAGCATTGATCAGTAAACAGGGTTTGCTTCAGGCAACCTCGTCAACCACGGCTGCGGCAATTTCCGGCGATGGTTTTTTCATCGTGCGTGACAATGCATCACCGGGCGCTACTGACGAGCTGTTCTTTACCCGTGCGGGTGATTTCAAACCCGATGATGATGGGTATCTGCGCAATACCGCTGGCTACTATGTTCAGGGGTGGGCGACAGATCGCGAAGGTCAGCTGCTTGATACTGCAGGCAACCTCACCACATCGAACAGTTCAGCGGTAACCGACCTTCAGGTTCTTGATATCAATTCGATCCTGACTGCGGCTGCATCGACAACATCACTTGAGTTTGGCGCAAACCTGAACTCAGATGAGACGGCTGTTACCGGCGGCACGGCGACTTCAACTACTGTCGGTATAGATTATGATACCACTGACTTAACGGCAGTAGCCGGCATCGCCAACGGCGACCAATTCACAATTACGCATAACGGCACGACCTCTACAATCACGATCAATACCGGTGACACGCTCGAAGATCTTGCATCTGCAATCAGTGCGATAACCGGGATTTCAGCTACCACCACTACGACAGGTACAAATGATACACTGACCCTTACTGGTGCATTTGCCGATCAAGATGTGGTCTTTGCCAACGCAGCCGGCACACCGCTCACCGCTCTTGGCATCCCCGGCGTACCTGGCACATTGGCGTCCACCTACACTGCGGGTGATTTGGCAACCGGAACAATTGCCGAAGACAACACCATGCCAGTCACGATTTATGACTCGCTGGGTTCCGCCCATACCGTCAACCTGCAGGTTGTCAAACTTGGTCAGAACCGTTGGGGATTTGAGCTGACCGGCACCACCACAGCCGGCCAGCTTGATGCGACCGACCATCCAAATGGCTTGATCCAGGCCGGGACCATAACCTTTGACGGTTCAGGGAACTTGCAATCCTTTGATGGTGTCGCAGCCACCATTGGTGCTGTCACCGTTGGTACGACCGGTGATTTGACCGATGTCGATATCACAGCAGAATGGACCAATGGTTCTGATGCCAGTGCCATCAATCTTGACTTCGGCACAATCGGCCTTGGCAACGGCATCACACAGTTTGCTGCTGGCGCAGATGCCAATGGCAACAACGTTGACTATACCACGCACTTCATCAACCAAAACGGTGCACAAGCTGGCACCATGGTAAACTACGCCCTGACCGAAGAAGGCTTCCTGCAGATCGAATTTGCCAATGGCGTCAAACGCCCGGTCTATAAACTGGCAATTGCGACCTTTGAGGCCGCTGATGAAATGGAAAACCATACCGGTAACGTTTATCGCCAAACCCGTGAGTCGGGCGACTACCTGTTACGTGAGCCCGGCCTGAACGGTGCAGGCAACGTTGTTGCCTCTGCCCTTGAAGGGTCAAACGTTGATCTGGCTGAAGAATTCACCAATATGATCGTCACCCAACGTGCCTATTCGGCAAATACCAAAACGATCACCACCACCGATGAAATGCTTGATGAGCTGATTCGTATCAAACGGTAACTAGACTGAGTTTGCGGAACGGGGGATGAAAATCAACCGTTCCGGTTTTTCAAAAATCGCAATTCTGTGCTGGGAGAACACACATGAGCCTTTTTGGTGCAATGATTTCCGGTGTTTCCGGCCTGAATGCGCAGTCTCAGAACCTGGGCGTCATCTCGGACAACATTTCGAACCTCAATACGGTCGGTTATAAAGGCACGGTTGGGCGTTTTTCAACGCTGGTAACAGAACCCGCAAGTAATACGCGCTATACGCCAGGCGGGGTTCGCTTCCACCCGACAGCATTGATCAGTAAACAGGGTTTGCTTCAGGCAACCTCGTCAACCACGGCTGCGGCAATTTCCGGCGATGGTTTTTTCATCGTGCGTGACAATGCATCACCGGGTGCTACTGACGAGCTGTTCTTTACCCGTGCGGGTGATTTCAAGCCCGATGATGATGGGTATCTGCGCAATACCGCTGGCTACTATGTTCAAGGGTGGGCAACTGATCGCGAAGGTCAGCTGCTTGATACAAGCGGCAACCTCACCACATCGAACAGTTCGGCGGTAACCGACCTTCAGGTTCTTGATATCAATTCGATCCTAACTGCGGCGGCATCTACAACATCACTTGAGTTTGGCGCAAACCTGAACTCAGATGAAGTTGCCGTTGCTGGCGCAAGCAATGTCTCAACGACCGCTGGTATTGATGGCACAGCAGCCCTTGCCGGACAAGCTGGCATCACCGCAGGCGACACCTTCGATATCACCTATAACGGCACCACAACAACGGTAACGATCAACGCCGGCGAGACGCTTGCCGACATCGCCAGCGAGATTTCCGCAATTACCGGCGTCACCGCGACGGCAACGACGACAGGCACGAATGATACTTTGACCATTACCAGCACGGTTGCAGATCGCGACGTGGTCATCACCAACAATAACAACACCCCCTTAACCGCACTTGGTTTCACGGGACCGTTTCCCAACACATTGGCCGCCACCTACACGGCAGGTGACTTAGCGTCTGGAACAATTGCCGAAGACAACACCATGCCAGTCACGATCTATGACTCGCTGGGTTCCGCCCATACCGTCAACCTGCAAGTTGTCAAACTGGGTCAGAACCGTTGGGGCTTTGAGCTGACCGGCAACACCACAGCTGGCCAACTTGATGCAACCGACCATCCTAATGGCTTGATCCAGGCCGGGACCATCACCTTCGACGGTTCGGGGAACTTGCAATCCTTTGATGGTGTCGCAGCCACCATTGGTGCTGTCACGGTCGGTACGACCGGTGACTTGACCGATGTCGATATCACAGCAGAATGGACCAATGGCTCTGATGCCAGTGCCATCAATCTTGACTTCGGCACCATCGGCCTTGGCAACGGCATCACACAGTTTGCTGCTGGCGCAGATGCCAACGGCAACAACGTTGACTATACCACGCACTTCATCAACCAAAACGGTGCACAAGCTGGCACCATGGTAAACTATGCCCTGACCGAAGAAGGCTTCCTGCAGATCGAATTTGCCAACGGCGTCAAACGCCCGGTCTATAAACTGGCAATTGCGACCTTTGAGGCCGCCGATGAGATGGAAAACCATACCGGTAACGTTTATCGCCAAACCCGTGAGTCGGGCGACTACCTGTTGCGTGAACCGGGCTTGAATGGTGCAGGCAACGTTGTTGCCTCTGCCCTTGAAGGGTCAAACGTCGATCTGGCTGAAGAATTCACCAATATGATCGTCACCCAACGTGCTTATTCGGCAAATACCAAAACGATCACCACAACCGACGAAATGCTTGATGAACTGATCAGCATCAAACGATAATTGATGCTCTGCGCCGCGCGATCATGCGTCTTGCAGGGCGCCAAATGCAAAGAGACTCGCCCGGCAAAACTGCCGGGCTTCTTTTTTGGCAAAAAATCACTACATAAAGGGCAGTCGAGCCCGGTCAGAAAACATCCAAACGATTCAAATCACTGACGAATTTGAATCACCCAACCCGGCAAAAATTGCCGATTGTTAACCTGTTCTTCAGCATGGAGAACTATTCGTTGTTGATACTGGTCCCTTTCTGTGTGAAGCGATCAGTACCGGGGACAGTATAAATCTAGGTGCGGGGCAGTCGAAAGTGAGCGGCTTGTTACAAACGCTAAAAACTTTGGGACCAACACGTCTGATGGCCATGAGCGGCGTCGGGGTGTTGCTGCTTGTCTTCTTTGCTTTCCTGATCCTGCGTGTTTCAGCACCCAACATGGAACTGCTGTACCGCGACCTTGATCCAGCTGATGCCAGCCAAATCGTCAACCGGCTCGAAGACCAGCAAGTCAGCTACCAGCTACTCAATAACGGCACAGAAATTCTTGTCCCGTCCGATCAGGTTAACCGCATGCGTCTGACCATGGCCGAGAGCGGCCTGCCCGCAGGTGGTTCCGTCGGCTATGAAGTTTTCGACAATGCCGACGGCTTTGGCGCGACAAGCTTTGAACAAAACATCAATCATGTCCGCGCACTTGAAGGTGAACTGGCCCGTACCATCGCCTCAGTCCAGTCGGTCCAGCATGCCCGGGTTCATCTTGTTCTGCCCAAACGTCAGATGTTTTCGC
Source organism: Thalassospira sp. Z349TD_5 (assembly GCF_056173045.1). Taxonomy (NCBI): domain Bacteria; kingdom Pseudomonadati; phylum Pseudomonadota; class Alphaproteobacteria; order Rhodospirillales; family Thalassospiraceae; genus Thalassospira; species Thalassospira sp. Z349TD_5. Next base: position 978,616 of record NZ_CM149654.1, on the reverse strand, counting down.
GCGAAACCCAGCAAGCCAGTGCGTCTATTGCGGTGAAAATGTCGGGTGGAGAACTGAAACCCGAACAGGTCGTCGCCATTCAACATCTGGTCGCCGCTGCCGTTCCCCAACTTGATCCCGGTAAAGTGTCGATCATTGATGAGCGTGGTCGTCTTCTCGCACGTGGTGATGGCGAACAGCAGTCTTCAACGTTCCTGACACAGTCAGCCGATGAGATGCGCATTCGCAATGAGAGCCGCCTGCGCAACACCATCGAAGACCTTTTGTCGCGATCCCTGGGGTATGGCGAAGTCCGTGCCGAAGTGTCGGTTGAAATGGATTTCAACAAGATCACCACGGCCAATGAACGCTTCAATCCTGATGAACGGGTTGTACGGTCCAGCCAGACCATTGACGAAAATTCCACCAATTCAGAGACCGAGGGTGCCGATCCGGTAACCTTGCAAAATAACCTGCCCGATCCAAACCTTAATGGTGGTGCGGGTGCAGGTACGCAAAGTCAGGAAACCCGGTCTGAAGAAACGGTGAATTACGAGATTTCCAAAACCACCACGACACAGGTTAAGGAAATCGGCGAGATTTCACGGGTAACTGTCGCGGTTTTGGTTGATGGCACCTATACCACTGATGAAAATGGCGAGCGCCTCTATCAGGAACGCACCCCCGAGGATCTGGAAAAAATAGCTGCACTCGTGCGAAGTGCAATCGGCTATGACCCGCAGCGTAGCGATCAGGTTGAAGTCATCAACATGCAGTTTGTTGATACCGCCGATCTGTTCCCGGATGAAGACATCGAAACCTTCCTCGGTCTCGACAAGGCTGAAATCTTCCGCATCGCAGAAATGCTGGTACTGGCCATTGTCGCGATCCTCGTCATCCTGCTGGTGGTCCGCCCGCTGCTCACACGCGCGTTTGAAACCCTGCCAAGTGCTGCTGATATGGCACAGCGCCAGTTGCTTTCTGATGACATGACAGCAGACGGCACACCAGCACTCGAAGGCCCGGCACCCGTACCAATGGCACCGGGCATGGATGACGGCGAAGAATTGATCAACCTTTCCATGGTCGAAGGTCGCGTAAAAGCATCCTCGGTCAAGAAAATTGGCGAGATTGTCGAAAAACATCCTGAGGAAGCTCTCGCGATTATTCGCAACTGGCTGTATCAGGAAAGCTAATGATCCAGCCAGCTGTACGTCTCACGGGCAGCCAGTGGCTGCCCCCTTATGTTGCTCAAGGCGGTTTAGCGGTTCGATATGACGGCCATTGAAAAGTTCACATTTGCTCTAAGTTTCGATGATGCAGACAATGTCATTCGCTCATCAGGCGGTGATGACGAGCATTACGAAATGGGCAAAAAGAAGAAAAAGAAAAAAGAGGAGGAAGCACCACCTCCCCCACCGGCGATCTATACCGAAGAACAATCTGCACAAATGATCGCCGAGGCTGAAAATGCCGCCCGCGAGCAGGCATTGGCCGAAGGCCACGCACAGGGCCTGGAACAAGGTCGTCAGGAAATCCTGTCGTCACTTGAAAAAGCGTCGGCAGACTGTCAGGCCGTTATTGGCGAAAAACTTGCCCAAATCGACGAACAGCAAAAACGTGCCAACGCAGGGATCAACGAAGACGCCATCCATGTTGCCTTGGGCGTGATGCGCAAACTGGCCCCGGCGTGGTCAAAACAATATGAACTGACTGAAATCGAAGACATCGTCCGGCAATGTCTGGCCAATCTGTTCGAAGCACCCAAAGTCATGATCAAGGTCCATCCCGATCTTGAACAGACAATTTCAGACAGCGCCCAGCAGATCGCCCTGTCACGCGGTTTTTCCGGCAATGTTGTGGTGGTCGGAGAGCCGGATGTAGCACCGGGTGACTGTATGGTGTCATGGGGTGATGGCACCGCTGTCCGTGACAGCAGCCGTGTATGGGCGGAAATCAACAACATCATTGATACCGCACTCGGCCTTCACAGCGAGGAACACGACCTTGCCGAAAGTGATATGGGCGATCCCGACATTCAGGAAACCCGCCTGCCCGATGAGGCACCGGCTGCCGACCCTGAGCATCAACAAGCGTCTCAGGTTCCCGCAGAGGAAGAAGACAACGAGCCGAATCCGGTACCAAACGCCTCGAACCAAGTATCCTCGTCGGCGGATGATGCGTCTGTGACAACGGATTTATCGGCAGATGACGCAGGCGAGGTCCCCTTGGATGTTGCCCATGAGGTTCCGCAAAATGTTACCTCGGACACATCCCAGGACAGCGCACCTTCCGACCCATCAGAACATCAAGTAAAAGAAGGCGATGGCACCAATCTGCGGAATGTGCAAACATCGCCAGATGATGCAATGCCCACACTTGATAATGCGCCAAAAACACCGGTCGATCCTGTCGTAGAAACCACATCGGCAGAGCACACAGAACCAAACCATGATCCGGCAGCGGTAACTGCGCCGACACAACAAGATGCCGCCGACTTGGCGCAAAACACGAACGAGGATGTAACGCCACCGACCAATCAGGGCGACGGTGCCACCCATCAGGCGCATAGCGCTGAGACCGGCGAACCGACCAAACCGCAATCGGCCAACCCGACCCCGGGCGCGTCTGCTGGGCAGGACGGAAATCCTGAAAATGGACAGGCGCAACATTCGCCCCAAGCAGATGATCGGGCTGCTGTAAAGCAATCGACCAAAGACGCAGGAGACGAAAATGGCTGAAGACGACGATATTGAACTCTCGGATCTCGAAGACAGCGACAACGATTTTGAAGGCGAAGGCACGGAACTTCTGGCAGCTGCAGATATCGGCAGCGAACAGATGAAGACGTCCAAAGACCTTGAAGCCGTCTATGATATTCCCGTTCAGGTTTCAGCGGTACTTGGAAAAGCAACCATGCAGGTAAGCCAACTGCTGAAACTTGGTCGTGGTGCTGTCGTAGAGCTTGACCGTAAAGTTGGTGAAGCTATTGATATATATGTGAACAACCGTTTGGTCGCTCGTGGCGAAGTGGTGGTTGTGGAAGATCGTCTTGGTGTCACCATGACGGAAATCATCAAGTCTGAAAAAAGCTAACGCAAGAAGGGATACGGGACTATGGCGGAAGGGGGGACGAAGACGTCATTTGACATTGCGACAGTCGGGGGACTGGTCGTTGGCTTTGCACTTGTGATTGCCGCAATTGTATTCGGTGGTTCACCTGGCGCCTTTATTGATATCCCGTCTGTTCTGATTGTTATTGGCGGCACTGCGGCGATTACGGCCGTCAGTTTTGCGCTTGGTGAGTTTCTTGGTTCCGGCAAGATCCTCATGCGTACGATTTTCCATAAGTCACGCAACCCGGGAGACGCCGCGTTACAGATTTTGCAATTGGCTGAAATCGCCCGTAAAGGTGGGGTTCTGTCTCTGCAAGGACATCTCGACAGCCTGCAAAGCGAAGAATACCTGTGGAAGGGCCTTTCGCTTGTTGTCGATGGTACCCCGTCCGAAGAAGTCGAAGCGATCATGCGCAAAGACATGAACGCCACCATCGGTCGTCACCAAAAAGGTGCCAATATTCTGCGTAAGGCTGGTGACGTTGCCCCGGCAATGGGCCTGATCGGCACACTGATCGGTCTGGTGCAGATGCTTGGTAACCTTGATGATCCGTCTTCCATCGGCCCGTCGATGGCCGTTGCACTTTTGACAACCTTTTATGGTGCAGTTTTGGCCAACATGGTCTTCATGCCGCTGGCGGGTAAACTTGAACGTAACTCGAACGACGAAGAACTTCTAAATTCAGTTTACATGGTGGGGGCCGTATCCATCGGTCGTCAGGAAAACCCCCGTCGTCTGGAAATGCTGATCAACTCGATCCTGCCGCCATCGAAACGCGTGAGCTATTTTGATTGATCAACACCTTGGAACTTTCGGCCCCGAACTTCTCTTTGTCAAAGCGGCTTTCGCGGCCAATTGAAAATGATCGGAAAGAGATGAGACTATGCAGGTACTGATCGTTGGTGGACTGGGCGGACAGATCGGCGCAGCCAGCAAGATCGCTATGGCGCGCGGCGCTTCGGTACAATTGGCCGAAAGCGTAACAACTGCGCTTAATATCCTGCGGGCAGGCAACCGTATCGACGTTGTAATGGCCGACATCACCCTCGATGTCGCAGCGCTTATTGATGCGATTTCTCAGGAACGCATCAATGTGCCAGTTGTTGCCTGTGGTGTCGGAAATGATGTCAATGGTGCCGTAAACGCTATTAAGGCCGGTGCTCAGGAATTCATCCCCCTTCCCCCCGAAGCCGACCTGATTGCCGCCATTTTCGAAGCCGTTACCGAAGAAAGCCATGCGCTGATCCATCGCGATCCCAAGATGGCCGAAACCCTGCGTCTGGCGACACAGGTTGCCAAAAGTTCGGCATCCATCCTGATCACGGGCGAAAGTGGTACCGGTAAGGAAATCATCTCACGCTTTGTCCACCGCAAATCAAACCGCGCGGACAAACCGTTTGTCGCGGTAAACTGTGCAGCCATCCCCGATAATCTTCTGGAATCCGAACTGTTCGGCCATGAAAAAGGCGCCTTTACCGGCGCGCAGGCGCGGCGGATCGGTAAATTCGAAGAAGCCAACAACGGAACCCTTTTGCTTGATGAAATCAGCGAAATGGATGTCCGCCTGCAAGCAAAATTGCTGCGTGCAATTCAAGAAAAGGAAATTGATCGGCTTGGCGGCAAAAGCCCGGTTAAAATCGATGTGCGTATTCTGGCAACCTCGAACCGTAATCTTGAGGCCGAAGTCAACGCAGGCAACTTCCGGGAAGACCTTTATTTCCGTTTGAATGTCGTTAACCTCGATATTCCGTCTTTGCGCGAACGCCCTGACGATATTCCGGTTCTGGCCGAATTCTTTGTCAAAAAGTATTCCGAAGCCAACGACATGCCGCTGCGCCCAATCAGCCAGTTGGCGATCCAGCGTTTGCTGTCCCATCACTGGCGCGGCAACGTGCGTGAACTTGAAAATACTCTGCATCGCGCTGTTCTGGTTGCTGGCCCGGATGAAATCGGTCCCGAAGCGATCTTACTGACGGGCAGCACTGCAAGCGCACCATCCCCATCCCCTGCGCCGGCGGCAACTGAACCTGCGTCGCCAGCCCCTTCTACCACCTCGCCGTCCAGCCGGGCGAGTTCGGCCTATGCCAATGCCAACGCGGCCTATGGTGCGGCATCATCGGCCTATAAGCCAAGCGCGCCATCAGTACCCGCGCCACACTCGGTTGAGTCTGATGACACATCCTCTAACGATGCCAATACAGACAACGTCGATGCCCAAAACACAGCAGAAAACGGATCGGGCACATCCTCCCTCGTTGGGCGGACTGTGGCTGCGGTTGAACGTGATCTGATCATTGATACGCTGAAGCACTGCTTTGGCAACCGGACGCATGCGGCAAACATTCTTGGCATTTCCATTCGGACATTGCGTAACAAGTTGCGACAATATACCGACGACGGACTTGCTGTGCCAGCCCCAGGTGATGGTCACGACTGACCATGAAATCATGATCATCACTCCCCATATGCAGGGGTAAAAGAACCGTCACCAAACACGCGCAACCAACAGGATAACCAGCAAACACAATGGCCGAAGGTCAAGACATCACACCGACTGGATCAGGCGGGTCTGACGGCTCCGGCGGTGGCGGGCTGAATATGGCTGGTATTCAGGCGCGTGTTTCCTCGGCGTTGAAACGCGGCGATATCGCAATGGCGCTTGGTTTCATCATGATCCTTGTGGTGATGATGTTCCCGATGCCGCCTTGGTTGCTTGATTTCATGCTCGCCCTGTCGATCAGCTTTTCCGTGCTGATTTTGATGACGTCGCTGTTCATTCAAAAGCCACTTGAATTCAACTCGTTCCCGATGATCCTTCTGGTGGCAACCTCGTTGCGACTGGCATTGAATATTGCGACCACGCGTTTGATTCTGGGGCACGGCCACGAAGGCACCCATGCCGCCGGTGCGGTGATCGAGGCCTTCGGCAGTTTCCTGATCTCCGGCAACTTCGTGATCGGGATTATTGTCTTTGCCATTCTGGTCATCATCAACTTTGTCGTGATCACCAAGGGTTCAGGGCGTATCGCCGAGGTCGCCGCCCGCTTTACCCTTGATGCCATGCCCGGCAAGCAGATGGCCATTGATGCGGATCTGTCATCAGGCCTGATCAACGAAGAACAGGCCAAGGCGCGGCGTAAAGAACTCGAAGATGAAAGTTCATTCTTCGGGTCTATGGATGGTGCATCCAAGTTCGTCCGTGGTGATGCGGTTGCCGGTATCCTGATTACCTTCATCAACGTGGTTGGCGGCATCATTATCGGCACCGCTCAGATGGGCTTGTCCCTTGCCGAAGCCACCGAAACATACACGATCCTGACAGTTGGTGATGGTCTGGTATCGCAGATCCCCGCCCTTATTGTATCGACCGCTGCTGGCCTTCTGGTCACCAAGGGCGGTCTTGACGGGGCGACGGAAAAGGCTGTTTTCGGCCAGATGAGCAACTATCCTGCGGCTCTTGGCGTTGCTGCAGCTCTGATGGGTGGGATGTCGCTTTTGCCCGGCATCCCGATGGTCTGGTTCCTCGGCCTTGCCATTGGCTTGGGCTATCTTGCCTATCGCATGGGTAAGAAACAAAAAGACAGTGCCGATCAGGTCGTCGCACAGGAATCCAAAGCCGCCGCAGACGCCGCGGCACCACCACCCGAAGAACCCATCGCCAATTCCCTTCGCATGGACTATGTGCGCCTTGAACTGGGCTATGGCTTACTGTCGCTGATCAGTACCGAACGCGGTCAGAAACTCACCGACCAGATCAAGGCACTTCGCCGTCAGCTTGCCGGTGACATGGGCTTTGTCATGCCGTCGGTCCGAATTCAGGATAACATGCAACTGCCAGCCAACACCTATGTGCTGCGGGTCAAGGAAATCGAAGCCGGTCGGGGTGATTTGCGCCCCAACATGTTGCTGGTCATGGACCCGCGCGGTGAGGAAATCACGCTTTCGGGTGAGAAGACGATGGAGCCGACCTTTAACCTGCCTGCCATGTGGATTGAACAGGGCATGAAGGAAGAAGCCATGTTCCGCGGTTATACGGTGGTTGATCCGCAAACAGTGATCACGACGCATATTACCGAAGTCATTAAGGACCACATGCCAGAACTTCTGTCCTATGCCGAAACCCAGAAGCTAATGGATGAACTTGATGACGATCAGAAGAAACTGGTAGAAGACATCGTACCGGGTCAGGTATCGGTCGGCGGTGTTCAGCGCGTTCTGCAAAACCTTTTGACCGAACGCGTGTCCATTCGTGATCTGCCGACGATCCTTGAAGGTGTGGCCGAGGCAACCGCCTTTACGCGCAACCCAACCTTTATGACCGAACATGTGCGTTCACGGCTTGCGCGTCAGTTGTCGGATGTGAATACCAATATGGATGGTGTCATCCCGCTGGTAACCATGTCCCCGCAATGGGAACAGATTTTTGCCGAAAGTCTGGTGGGATCGGGTGAGGAAAAGCAACTTTCCATCCCACCAAGCCAGCTTCAGGAATTCATCAACAAGGTACGCACCACGTTTGAACGATTGGGCATGATGGGAGAATCACCTGTCCTTCTGACCAGTCCGGGTATTCGCCCCTATGTCCGTTCAATTGTTGAGCGTTTCCGCCCGACCACGGTGGTCATGTCGCAGAACGAGATTCACCCCAAGGCGCAACTTAAAACCCTGGGGCAAATCTGATGGTCCGCACCAAATCCATACGCCCGATGCCGGGCACAACCAGTAAGGAGGGTATGAATGCGTCTTAAGACCTTTACTGCCCCCACCATGACAGAAGCCATGGCGCTGGTTAAAGAACACATGGGATCTGATGCAATCATTGTATCAACGCAGGATATCCCGGGAAGTGGCGTGCGCCTGACGGCTGCCCTTGACCATGATCCTGATTTCGATATCAATGATGATGGAACACATGCCCCTGCCCTGCAGGAACAACTTGATGCCGCAGAAGAAGCTTTGACCCGGCATAATTTTCCCGAACGGCTGCGCATTCGTTTATGTGATCTGATGGCGCGTGAAACTGCGGCGGCCTCTGCCCAGCAATTGCTGGCCGGGGCACTTGATGAAATTTTCGATTTCTCGCCACTTCCGGAAAAAAATACGCCCCGCGCATTGGCCTTCGTCGGCCCGCCGGGATCGGGGAAAACATTGGCAGTTGCCAAAACCGCCGCCCGTGCTGTGATGAAAAAACGTAAAGTTGCGGTGATTACAACCGATTACAAACGCGCCGGTGGCATGGCGCAGCTTTCTGCGTTCACCCGCATTCTAAGCATTGATCTGGTTCAGGCCAAATCAGCCGACGAGCTCAAGGCCCGATTTGGCGAAATTCGCGAAGCCGATATGATCCTGATTGATACAGCCAGCTGCAATCCGTATCTCGAAAGTGAAATTGGCACGCTTTGTGAATTCCTTTCGGCAATACCAAACGAGACAATACTGGTTAATCCTGCGGGAATTGATGCAGATGAGTTTGCTGATATCGCCAATGCCTTTGCCGATGGCGGCGCAACGCGTTTGATGATATCACGCCTCGATGTCGCCGCCCGCCTTGGCGGTGCGTTATACGGGGCAGATTCAGGAAATCTTTCCCTTTGTAATGTAAGTATGACGGCACAGGTTGCGGATGGTCTGACAGCGCTTAGCCCCCTTGCCTTAGCCAAACTTCTCATACCGTCCCATCGCGCCAAAACCGCGAAACCGAGCTTCTCCGAGGTCATGAAATGACGACCAAGTCCGATGCCACACCAAAATCTGCCCCGCGCACCAGAGGCCGCAACGTTCTTGCCGTCGCATCTGGCAAAGGCGGCGTGGGCAAGACCTGGTTTTCCATTACCCTGACCCATGCCATGGTTCTCGAAGGGCACAAGGCATTGCTGTTTGATGGTGATCTTGGCCTTGCCAATATTGACATCCAGCTTGGCCTGATGCCCAAACATGATCTGGGCGGGGTTATCGCCGGGCGCATCAGCCTTAAGGACGCCATCACCAAGTTCCCGGATGGCGGCTTTGACATCATTGCCGGGCGCAGCGGTTCGGGCAGTCTTGCCAATCTTCCGGCCACCCGACTTCAGGCTCTGTCTGATGACCTTATCCAGACAGGGAAATCCTATGACAAAGTTCTAATTGACCTTGGTGCCGGGGTGGATCAGGGCGTGCGTCAGATGACCGGTCTTGCCAATACCGTCATTGTCATCACCAACGGTGACCCGACGTCTTTGACGGATGCCTATGCCTTTATCAAGATCACCCATATGGCCCGACCAAAAACCGATATCCGGGTTGTGGTCAATATGGCCAAGGACAAAAAAGAAGGTCAGGCGATCTATAACAAGTTGCTGAAAGCCTGCGAGGGATTCCTGAAAATTTCCCCGCCTTTGCTGGGTGTTATTCGCTCAGATACGCGTGTGTCGGAATGCATTCGCAATCAGACACCGCTTTTGATGCGTCATCCAAATTGCGATGCAGCCCACGATATAGAGGCCATCGCGCAGACCTTGCTCGAGGAATAATTCTGTCATGACCCTGCCACCGCAAGCCATATCGCCAGGCCCTTCTGTCGGTGGACAGGCTTCGGCTGGCACCAGCGGCCAAGGCGGCCAGGCAGGCACACCGGCACAGGTCACAGCAACCGTCACCAACGACACGCCACAAAAAGTCGCGGCGGCAATTGCGAAATTACCAGTGGAAACCCTGCTTCAGGCAAGGGTCCAATCACAATCGGGAAACCAGTTAATCCTTGCGACTGCACTGGGGCAGGTCACGGTTAAAGTGCCAACTCAACTTCCATCCAATCTGGGTGATTTAATTTGGGCACGCATTCCAACCGCAAACCAGACAACAACGCAAATGCCCGGCGGCGGAACAACAACCCCTGCCGATGGCATGCGTCTGCAATTACTTCCCCAAACTTTGACACCCGGTGCAACCGCCACCGGAAGTGCCATAACAGCCGGTAACATCACCGGCAGTACCCTTACCCCCGGCCAAACGTTTTCGGCGGTGACCACATCGGTCCTTACCATGCCCAACGGAACCCAGCTTCCTGTCGGCAGCCAGACACAGGTGATTTTTCTTGGGCAGGGAACTGTCACCGCACAACAGGCCGCACAGGTCCTAAACCCTGCCGCCAGCGGTGCCGCCACCGCTGCAATGATGACAGCACCAAACCAGACGGTTTTGCTTCAGGCTGGCGGGCAATCGTCACCCGCCCTGCTTTTGACCGGCACGGTTTTACCATCCAACAGTGCCGAAGCCCGCATGTTGCCAAACGGCTTTACCGCCTTGCGCACATCAGCAGGTATTGTCGGCATCAAACTGCCGATACCTGCGCCAACGGGTGCGACACTGTCCTTTAGTGTCGATGCGTCGGGCAGTGGCCGCGTTGCCACATCCATGCCCATGACCGAGGCCGATTTGATGATGCGGGGTCAAACTGCGGCCTTGTCACGCGACTGGGGCAGCCTGCAACAGGCCATCAGTGCATTACAGCAACATGATCCGGGTGCGGCGTCATCGTTGATGAACAACCTGCCACAAGCAGGCCCGAAACTAACCGCCACCATGATGTTCTTCTTTGCCGCAATGACTGGACCGGGTGGCAATTTGCGCGGCTGGCTGGGCGATCGTGCAGCAAACAGCCTTGCTGCACTTGGCGATACAGATGGTGCTGGCGGATTTAAAAGGCTTGAAGGTGATTTTGGTCATCTGCGCGGCATGGCCGCAGAAGAACGCCCCGATGGCTGGCGTGTTATGGCAATGCCGTTCAACATGGGCGATAAAATTGAACAGCTGCAACTCGGCTGGCGCCATGGGGATCGGGAAAACGAAAAAGGCGAAAAGGAAGAGCCGGGTACGCGCTTCCTGCTTGATCTATCCTTTAGCGAGGTCGGCCACACCCAGCTTGATGGCTTGGTCAAAGGCGAAGAAAGCACATTTGACCTGATCATCCGCACCGAAAATCCGCTTAAACCCCATAACCGCGACGACATACGTGGCATCTTTCGCGATGCGTTACAAATATCTGGCTATAAGGGCCATATGGTGTTTCAGGATGGTTCACGCTTTGTCGAAATTGGCCCGCTTGCGGACGATGATGGCCCAAATTCTCATCACGGGATTGAGGCGTGATACTTTAACGCTTTCGCTACCCCTTTGAAATGAAGCCTTTTATGGATGCGCGCAGGCGCTTATTCTTTCAGCTTACAGCGGCACAACCACGGTAATTAAGACATGCTTGAAATCTTCCAGCGCCGAAACCTTATCCTGACCGAACCCAATCCCGGTCCACAGATTGATTATGTAGTGACGCTGCAAAGCAATTTGACCGGTGCAGACAATGTCTTTCCCGCGCGCATGACGCTGCGGTATGTGCCGGACCGGTTAATCCTTAAAACCAATACGCTGGCCGAATATTACGCCGAGATTGCCAATATTCCGTTTGAGAATTTTGAAAGCTCGGCCGTTCTGTTGATGGATGATTTCAACAACGAACTGGTGCCACGCTGGATCAGCCTGCGTCTGGACAAACAAACCGCCGATAACGATCAGATTTTCCATCACGAAACCGCCCTCGAAGACCGCCAGCCCAAATGGGGCAACCCGCGTCTTCTGGATCGGTTGGAACGCTATTAAACCTGATCACGGGGCTAATCGTTTCGGCCTAGCGAAACGGATTGCCATGCACCCATTGGGTCAATGAATAGCGCAGGCCCGCCATGGTCGGGGCGACCCGATGCAAAACAAAACTCGGAAAGAAAATAGCGGTTCCGCGTGTCATCGGCGCATCAAAAACATGGCCCGCCGGATTAAGCTGCAATGCACCGCCTTCATACTCATCGGGGTCTGACAGCTGGATCACCAGGGTCATTTTGCGCCGCCGTGCGACGTCGGATGCGCCAACATCACTGTGCCAGTCATAATGACCGCGTTGATCGCCGGAATAGCAGGCGATTTGGGCATCTTCAGCAAAATCGGTCAGTATGAAGTCAAACACGTTGCGGTTTACATCTGCGACCAAATCAATGATCCGACGCGAAACAACCGGTTCCTGTTCTTCGTTAAACCATGTGATTTTTGACCGACGGATATGCGTGGCTGATTGCCCCTGAACAAGGCCGCCGTCGTCCATCTCATGGGCGAAACCTGTAATCAGACGGTCACAGGTGGCTGCGTCCAGTGCATCGGGAACAATTGCATACATTTCTTCGGGAAACATGCACGACATTCTCCATGCCGCGTGGGCCATTTTATGGTAAAGACCCAAGAAAATTCTTTGCGGTAGGATGCTATAGGGCCAAACGGCCCGATTGACCAGAACATTTGCCACATGGCAAAGACGCGTTAATCAAGCGCAATCACCCTGCCGTTTGCCGCCTGCCCATCTTCGGGATCATGGGTTACCATCAAGGTCGGCAAACCATTTTTGCGGGCAAGATCAAACACAAACGATCTTATTTGATCGCGCAATCCACGATCAAGTTTTGAAAACGGTTCATCGAGCAACAAGACACCGGGTTCAGAGAGCAACACCCGCATCAAGGCAACACGCGCGCGCTGTCCGCCTGATAAGGTTGCCGGATCACGCTCGGCAAACCCGGCCAATCCTGCACTTTCAAGTGCCCCGGCAACCCGTGCACGCCGTTCTGTTTTTCCCCTGATGGAGGATGGCAGCGCAAACGCCAGATTGCCACCAACCGATAAATGCGGAAACAGCAAATCATCCTGAAACAAAATGCCGACATGCCGATCCTGCGGCGCCAGGCCATCCAGCACAGTATCGTTCAGGCGAACAACGCCCCGCACATCAAAAACCGGGGGCAATGTTCCGCAAATATGCCCCAGAAGGCTGGACTTTCCCGACCCGCTTGGCCCCATAAGGGTGACGATTTCGCCCGGTGCGATCACAAGATCAACATCCACTAGCACCCGATCCTCCAACCGGATCGATAGATCACGCAGCTCAAGACCGCTTTTCATCTGCGTATTGCTCATGCCGCCTTCATATCCTGTTGTTTCCACCCATGCCACGGCGCCGTGCAAATAGAATTGCGGGGATCAGCAATGCCAAGGCAAAACCGGCAAAGGGCAACATCATCTGCAACAACCCGTATATGCCAATCATTCGGCGATCGCCGCCTGTCGCCAGTGCGACCGCCTCGGTCGTCACGGTTGCGAACCGTCCCGCACCGATCAGAAGTGTTGGCAAATATTGCCCCACGGTCACCGCAAGCCCAACCGCCATCGCCGTTAGGACAGCACGGGTCAATAGCGGCAACCGGACCCGCCAGAACACCCGGTTTGGTGACGCCCCAAGACACAACGCGGTTTGCCCATAGCGCGGATCAAGTGCGCGAAACGGATCAGACAGCGACAAAAACACGTAGGGCAGAACAAAAACAAGATGTGCCAGCACCACTGAAAACAATGTGCGGTCCAAGCCGACAAGGGTGAAAAACACCTGAAGGCCAAACATGAAACTGATCTGCGGCACTAAAAGCGGCAAGTATATCAGCCACATGACGCGCTTGCGCGGTCGAGACCCAGTGCGCACTTCATTTTCCAGACATCCCAAAACCAGTGCAATGGCGACAAGAACGCTGGGCACACCGATCATTAATGTCACGGCAAGACTATCGCCAAGCGCGTCAAACTCACGCGCCCAAAGTCGCAGACTGAAGTTGCGCGGCAAAACATCCGGAAAAGCCCAGAACCCGGCAATGCTCCAGACAAAAAGCACCACCAGCCCAAGGATCACGGCACCAGCAGCAACAATCGCCAATATGGCCGCCCCATGCCGCAGCCATCCGTCATGGGCCAACCGCCTGCCATCGACAGCCCAGTTTCGCCCCAGAGCACCAACGATCTTTTCCCCGCCAATCCAGACACCCATAGCAACCAAAACGATCCCTAACTGCAAAACCGCGCCGCTTGATGCCATGAAACGATACGACAAATCCGGATCAGACAGCCAACCAAGGATACGTACGGCCAGTGGGGCGGGCGTTGTCGGGGCTAAAATGATCGCAACATCAACCACAGACGTCGAATAGGCCAGAACCGCCAGAACCGGCAGGCGAATTTGTGGATAAATGCGTGGTAAGGTGACCTTGAACCATCCGGTGATACGACCGTAACCAAGGCTGGCAGTAACCTGCGTAGTACGATCCGTATCGGCCTGAGGCAAGGCAGCCAAAGTCATCAAGAATAAAAACGGGATTTCCTTGATCACCAAACCGACAATCATCGCAAGACCAAGCGGATCATGGATAATCGCCAGATCAGGCGGGCGGTCCCACCCGGCGGCCTGCGCAACCAATCGGGCAATCCATCCCGATGGCGCGATTAAAAATGCCAACCCAAAGGCCGCCGTTGCGTGCGGCACGGACAAGATCGGTGACAGTAACCGCTGGAGCATCCGAAACACACGTGTGCCTTGCCATGCGGCACAAAACAGCATGACAATCACAACCGAGATCAAGGTCGCGGCAAGGCCATTGATCAGTGACAACCCAATGGAGTGATCCAAACCCGGCTGGGCCAGCAATGCCCGCCATGGATCAAGACCGGCCCCATCGCCCCCCAAGGCCGGCAGAATGCCAAAGGACGGTAAAATGGTCCCGATCAGCCCGGCGGAAACCGGGCCGACCATAAAGATAAGGGTGATGATCGGTACAAACCGCAGCATGTGCGATTACTGCACCACGCCATAGCGTTTCTGCCATTCGGTCTCGACCAAGCTCATCCAACTTGGATGGGGTTCAGGCAGAACCGTACCGCGTTCAGCCGGTGACAGGGATGCGATCCCAAGATCAAGATTGGCAAAGGCATTTTGCATATCGGCAGGCAGCTTATCCATCGCAAGGATGGTATCCGCCCCCCAATATTGCGGGTCCTGTTTGCGCAGCTGTGCCTCGGGCGACATCAAGAAATCTGCCAGAACCACCGCACCAGCCTTGGCCGACGCGTTATAGGGAACGGCGACAAAGTTGGTATTGCCCAACGTGCCGGTATCAAAAACATAGGACCGAACAGTATCGGGAAGTTCAAACGCCTCAATCGCCGACGATACCTCACCGGAACTAAATGAAAACGCGATATCGACTTCGTTATCGGCCAGAAGGGTGCGCATAGCCGCCCCGTTCTGCGGATAGGCCTGCCCATTGCGCCACAACAGCGGCTGTAAATCTTCAAGGTATCCCCAAAGTGGTGCCAGAACCTTTTGCGCGTCCACTTCGTCGGCGGGCTGCTGCAACACTTTCGGGTCGTCAACAACCTCGGTCAAAACCTGTTTGAGGAAGGACGAACCCATATAGTTTGGTGGTTGTGGGTAGGTAAACCGTCCGGGATGTTTTGCGAGCCATTCAAGCAATGCCTGTGCTGATTTTGGCACGATATCAAGCTTTGCCGTATCGTAATAAAAACTGACCTGTGCCATCCCCCATGGGGCTTCAAGCCCATTGGTAGGGACGGTAAAATCATTGATCACGGTTGGCTTTCCCGCTACATCGACATAGTCAAAGTTTGGCGTTTCCTCGACCCATGGACCAAACAGCAAATCATTGCGCTTCATCGCGGCAAAGTTTTCACCATTAATCCAGATCAGATCAACCGCACCGCCATCATCAACACCTGCGGTCTTTTCCGACAAAACCTTGGTCACCGCATCGGCGGTATCGGTCAACTTAACCTGAACAACCTCAACGCCATAGCGTTCAAGAACCTGATCGCCAGCCCATACGATATAATCATTGATGCGTGGTTCCCCGCCCCACGCGTGCCAATAAACGATTTGGCCCCGCGCCTGTTCAAGAACCGATTGCCAATTTCCAACATCAGGTGCCGGGTCGGCAACAGCAGACATTGGCATCGACGCCACGGCAATACCGGTTGCCACCGCAAAACCTGAAACGAAACTGCGCATCTTTGACCGCATCCTAAATGATCCCTTTGTCTGATAACCGACCAAACCGCAACACTCGCGACAGGCACGCGCATTTGGTTAGCCGATTGTTTTTGTTATGGTCATTTTTTCAACACTCGAACGCCAAAAGCAATTCACGCTTGCGTTAGATGCTGTGCCCTCACATTTTATCTGCAATCGACCATGTGCCAATAATGCCTGTTTGGGAAAAAATCATGTTTGAATGGATCAGTGATCCTCATATGTGGATGGGTCTTGCGACCCTGACTGCGCTTGAAATTGTTCTGGGGATCGACAATATCGTTTTCCTGTCGGTCATTGTTTCCAAACTCCCGCAAAAACAGCAGGCTTCTGCGCGGCGGATTGGTCTTATTGGTGCCATGGGCATGCGGCTTGCACTTCTGGCCTGCATTGCGTGGGTCATGGAACTCACCACGCCGTTGTTCTCCGCCTTTGGCAAAGACATCAGTGGGCGTGATTTGATCCTGATTATCGGGGGACTGTTCCTGATTGCCAAGGCGTCCAAGGAAATCCATCACAGCATCGACGAACCAGAAGAACACGGTCCGGGGAGAATAATGTCGGGCTTTGCCATGACCATCGCACAGATCATGTTGCTCGATATCATTTTCTCGCTCGACAGCGTGATCACAGCCGTTGGGCTTGTCGATCACATCTCAATCATGATGATTGCGGTGATTTTGTCTGTTCTGGTGATGCTGGTCGCAGCTAAGACCATTGGCGAATTTGTCGAAAAGCATCCTTCGGTCAAAATGCTTGCGTTGTCTTTTCTCATTCTGGTTGGTTTCGTGCTGTTGCTTGACGGGCTCGCAATCCACATCCCGAAAGGCTACATCTATTTCGCAATGGCGTTTAGCCTATCGGTCGAGACGCTGAACCTTCTGAACAGGAAGCGAAAACTCAAACGCCGCGCGCAAGAGAGTACATAATGCAAAAAGTTGCTCCCCCTCAGTGTTTGCAGAATGCCTTTGACGAACATGGTCTTGGCGATATCGACGTGTTCTCTTTTCCCGATGGCACCCATTCCGCAGCAGATGCTGCCGCCGCAATCGGATGTGACATCAGCGAGATCGGCAAATCACTGGTCTTCGTCACCGAGCCAGGGCGACCGGTGCTGATCATCATGAATGGTGCCGATCAGGTCGATGAACACCGCGCAGCAGGCTTGATCGGCCTTCCAATGCGCAAGGCAACCGCCCAGGAAGTCCGCGAACTGACTGGATATGCCATCGGCGGCGTGCCGCCATTTGGTCATGCCAAACCCGTTGAAACGCTGCTTGATCAAAAGCTTTTGACAAAAAAGACCATCTGGCTGGCCGCAGGCACGCCCAAAACCGTGTTTGCCCTCGCACCAGATGAATTGCGACGTGTAACCGGGATCGAAACCGGGGTGGATATTGCCACTTAAAACACCATCCCCAAAAACAGAAAATATCTACTTTAGCGTGTATTAATTTTATCGTCTTCTTGTTTAGTGTTGCCAGATATCAACGGCAGCATCCAAACCAAAACTTGGATATGAGGAAGACAATAAGATGAACTCTGCGATCAAGAAACTTGCCGCCGTCATTGGCTTGGCAATGTTAAGTGCCTGCGCGTCCCCTGCTGAATTTCAAAATATGACCGTCACAGAAGGCGTTGACACTGCGCAAGCAGAGACATCTTCATATCACCGAAACATTACCGTATCGCGCGTTAACGGCGGTGAAGAAACCAACCCGATGTGGACATCGGAAATCAGCAGTCAGGCTTTTGAAAAGGCATTGATTGCTTCTCTTGAGAACACCGGTCTTCTATCGAAGCTCGAAGGCGATGCACCTTATGAGCTGCGCGTAACCTTGCTGGAAGTCGATCAACCGATCTTTGGTCTTGATTTGACCGTGAAGACGCTCATTCGGTATGAAGTTATCGACAAACAAAGTGGCAAAACCATTTTTGATCAGAATATCCCAGCTGATCACACCGCAACCTTTGGTGATTCACCCTTTGCAATTCAGCGGTTACGCCTTGCCAATGAAGGTGCTGCGAAAAACAATATAGCTGCTTTCATTGACATGCTGATTGGCGAGGAACCCGAACTTTCCGGGGAAAAGGTCGCGTCTACATAAGTCCGTCATCGCGCGTCGCCGAACGCATACCAATTTCGTCGAGTTCTTCCTGTTCTTTGCGATCTTCTTCCGCGCGTTCGGCTTCTACCCGATTGCGTTCTGCAATCTCGACCGTTTTCATGTCCTTAAAGGCATCTGCCACTTCCTCGCGAAAGGCGTCAATCTTGCGTTCCTGTGCGGCAATGTGCCCGTCCAATGCTTCGCGTTCGGCAATGACCGCATTGGCAAAACTGGCATACGCAAACCCGACCAGTTCAGGATTCTCGGATGCTATTTTCTGTTCAGCAATCAGCGCCTGCGCAAGGGCTTCTTTTTCCGAAATCAGGTTTTCAAGCACCCCCATCATCTCGCCCAGCTCACGGCGCTTGTCATCAAGCGTCCATTTACGCATGCGCAATAGGGTTTTAAAATCCTTGGCCATAGGGGCTTACCTATGTCTGTCAAAATACACGATGTGCTGAATACTCATGCACCACCCCGGCCATTGGCGTTATTTTGCTCGCGGCGTAGGGCCCGTTTTGCTTCGTTCAGGTCCTGCTCGTTCCCGCGATTGGAACTGCTGGTGACCTTGGAACGTGGTTCGCGGGGTTTAAGAATGGGTCCTGTTGACGGCGGCGGCGCCGGTGCGGCACCGGGCAACTCATTGGGCGCCATTTGCCCCGTTGCTGCGGGTCCACGGCCACCTGCCACACCATTTTGCGGCATCTGGGGCGCGTCATCCTGTGGTGCGACCAGATCAAGGCGGCGCGCAAGATCAAGATACCCATCATTTAACCGCATGCATTCTGTTTTGCGCTGTTTGAGGAATTCTTCGATCAGCGGGAAATAATGGATTGCTTCATCAACCTTTGGGTCCGTGCCCTTTCGATAGGCACCCAACCGGATCAACTCGGCCATATCGTCATAGGTCGCCAGCAACTGACGGGCACGCGAAACGATCTGGTTTTCGCCCTCGGTGTTACAGCCGGGCATCGTACGCGAGACACTGCGCAGGATGTTAATCGCCGGGTAACGGCCCTGCTCGGCGATGGAGCGGTCCAGAACCACGTGACCATCAAGGATACCACGCACCGCATCTGAAATCGGCTCGTTATGATCATCACCATCCACCAGAACCGTAAACAACCCGGTGATGGATCCCTGCCCCGGCCCACCGGGTCCGGCACGTTCCAACAAACGGGGTAATTCGGCAAATACGGTTGGGGTATAGCCCTTTGACGCGGGCGGTTCGCCGACCGACAGGCTGATTTCACGCTGGGCCATGGCAAAGCGGGTGACGGAATCCATCATGCACAGCACATCACGCCCGACATCGCGGAAATATTCCGAAATCGCCATGGTCATATAGGCGGCCTGACGGCGCATTAATGGCGGTTCGTCAGACGTCGCCACGACAACCACGGATCGGCGCAATCCTTCTTCGCCCAGATCATCTTCGATAAATTCGCGGGCTTCGCGGCCACGTTCCCCAATCAACCCGACCACGGAAACATCCGATGTTGTATGGCGCGTCATCATCGACAGCAGGCTTGATTTACCAACGCCTGACCCAGCAAAAATACCCATACGTTGCCCCCGGCAACAGGTCAGGAACGTATTCATCGCTCGCACGCCCAGATCAATCTTGCCCGCCACGCGTTGGCGTGAATGGGCCGAGGGCGGCATGTTACGGATCGGATAGGCCTGTTGCCCCTCGCTTAGCGGTCCTTTGCCGTCAACCGGCTGACCAAATGCATTGACCACACGGCCAAGCCAGCTTTCATCGGGATAGACCTGCGGTTGGGTATCGGCCAGTTCAACTTCGCAGCCAATGCCGATCCCGTCCAGAATACCAAACGGCATCAACAGTGCGCGTTCATTGCGAAACCCGACGACTTCGCAGACCACGGCTTCGCCATCGCGACGCTTGACCTTACACCGGTCACCGACAGACAGCGCACCTTCAACACCACCGATTTCAACCAATAGACCCAAAACAGCGGTCACCCGCCCGACAATACGGTAATCGGGGATGCGGCGAAGATCTGCGATAATGTTGCGACCGATCTGGAACACGTTTAGGGGCTTTTCCGGTTGCTGTTGCTTTTACTGGGCGTCATATCGACAGTGACCCGATATTAATCAGAATGACAATTGCCGGTTGGGGTGGCAAATCGAGCCGCGTCGTACCAAATATATAGGCATAATTGGCGTTAAAAAGCTGTGTATACGGAAAATTCGCAAAAAAAAATCATTTGCGCCCCTTGTTGGTTAACGCCGCAAACCGTTGGGAAGTCTCGCATTCCGCCTCCGAGTCGTATTCGGAGATGAAAAAAAGTTAACAAGATGCGACTCGCCTGCTTGCCACGAGTCGCAAAGCAACGTATCGTTAACGGAATGGGATAAAATTTCCCAACCGACAATCGTTGGGGCGCTTGTCGAATAACCGGATAAACACGGACTTATTGCGGAACACGGTAACGGAGCAGAAACATGCGGGTGCTGCTGGTTGAGGATGACAACACCTATGCTGACAGCATTGAGCTGATGCTCAAGTCTGAAGGCATGGTAATCGATACAACCGACCTTGGCGAAGATGGCCTTGAGATCGGTAAACTTTATGACTACGACATTATTCTGTTGGACCTGATGCTGCCAGATATTGATGGCTACGAGGTCCTCAAACGTTTACGCGATGCACGCGTTGACACCCCGGTTCTTATCCTTTCGGGGCTGACGGAAACCGAAGACAAGGTCAAAGGCCTTGGGTTTGGCGCTGATGACTATCTTACCAAGCCGTTCGAAAAAACCGAACTTCTGGCACGCGTACAGGCAATTGTTCGCCGTTCACGTGGCCATGCCCAGTCGATGATTGCGACCGGAAAACTCAATGTGAACCTGGATGCTCGTACTGTCGATGTTGACGGATCACCGCTGCATCTGACCGGTAAGGAATATGGCATTCTTGAATTGCTGTCGCTGCGTAAAGGCACGACACTGACCAAGGAAATGTTCCTCAACCACCTGTATGGTGGCATGGATGAGCCGGAACTCAAGATTATTGACGTTTTTGTCTGCAAACTGCGTAAGAAAATTCAGTCTGCAACCAAAGGCGACAACTACATCCATACGGTTTGGGGCCGGGGCTATGTCCTGCGCGATCCTGACACCAACAGCGCTGCGGCCTGATCTTGCCCTTTCCCAAAGCACGATGGTGCTGGGAAACGTTGCACGAGTACCCGTAATCAAAAAACGCCCCGGATCTGCACCGGGGCGTTTTTGTATCTGGACCATATTGCATTAGGCCCAAGATGGCCCCGAACTCCGACCGACTTTAGGGCAGATGAACAATCGGGTGAACGATCCCGCTTACCTGCAGCCAGTCGATCAATTGAAACAGTGGCACCACCATCAAAAACACCAAGCCATCACAAAGTGTCCGCCACAAAAGTTTGGGTCGAATATTAAGTGTTTCCATATCTTGCCATGCTGAAAACCGTGGACCGAAACGCGGCACGTCAGCCTGATACGCAACAAACGCATTGCCAAAAATTTCAGCCAAGGCGCGTTCTTCACGCAGGATCACGGGTAAAAACACAGCAATAGCCACCAGAACAAACAACAGTGTCATCAAAAGACTGCCGGTCTGCGCACCAATCCCCGCCGCACCAATAAAACTGAAAACATAAAGCGGATTGCGACTTAGTGAATAGGGTCCGCTATCGGTAAGTTCCTGAGCCTTTCGGCCTCCAATATAAAGCGTGCACCATGCCCGCCCCAGAATGGCAATCGCAATCAAAAGCACCCCGGCGGTTTCAACAGCTTCATGGGCAAACATCCCCACAGCAGCATTTGACTGTATCAGGGGCAATGCACCTATCATGAGGACAGAAAGACAGCTGATCGCCAACTTACGACGACGTTGCAGATCGGTTAACGCCTTGCGCGGTGCTGCGGTAGTGGAAGAAGAAATCATATTCGTTTCCGACTTTCAGTTCATCACCGAACAGTCGGCAATGAACCGGCTGTCGGTTATTTTTTGTCGTCCGGTTTCCCGAAACGGGACCGATCATAGGTCGATGACGGGCGGGTCGTCCCGCCGGCACCACCTGTATTCCCCGTCCCGCTTGAGGGCCGCGGCGGCGTACTGCCACCAGCACCAGTACCGGTTGTACCGGTTCCTGCGGTGCCAAGCGGCCGACGATAGGTAGAACCCGTCGACCCCGTCCCGGTCGTTCCTGTTGATCCCGGCCGTGCTGTAGAACCCGTACCAGTCGAACCTGACGGCTTACTGAACGAACTACCTGTACCGGTTGTCCCGATCCCAGATGGACGGGTGGTCGTGCCCGACGTTCCCGGACGCGCCGCTGTTCCGGTTGTCCCTGTTGTACTAGGACGTGCAGTTGTTCCGGTTGTCCCTGTCGTCCCCGGACGTGCTCCTGTGCCAGTCGTACCGGCGGTGCCAAACGGACGTGCGGTCGTGGAACTTGTTGTGGGGCGGGTGGTCGTCGCGCCTGCCGCACCCGGTGCCGCCGGACGGGCAGCCGTCCCGGTCGCCGCACCTGCCGCAGTTTGCATATGCTTGGGCTTTTGGAAGGTCAGGCCACCGGTTGCAGCACCACTTGATGCCGCAGCAGTCCCACCGGCCTGTGCTTTTTCAAGTGCTGTCAGATCAACTTCCGGTGCGCCCGGACGGTTGAGCTGATAAATGCCGCGCTGACGTGCGAGCGGTTTGAACTTATCTGAAATACCCAGAACCGTTTCCGCACCACCAAGGAACAGGAAACCGTCATCTGGCATCAATGCCGAAACGCGGGCAAGAACATCGCTTTTGGTCGGTTGGTCAAAATAGATCAACACGTTACGGCAATAGACAATATCGAACTGCCCCAGCGGACGGAAATCTTCCAGAAGGTTGAATTCCTTGTACTGAACCTTGGACCGGATATCGGCTGAAATCTGCCACTGGTCTTCTTTTTTCTGGAAATATTTAACCAGAAGATTGATCGGAAGGCCCCTTTGGACTTCGAACTGGGAATACATCCCTGCCCGTGCCTTGGTCAAAATCTCGCGCGAGATATCGGTTCCGATAATTTCAACACGCCATCCCGAAAGCTGGCTTTTGAATTCATCCAAAATCATCGCCAGCGAATAGGGTTCCTGCCCCGAAGACGCCGCAGCACACCAGATACGCAAATGACGTTTCGACGCACGCGCCTTGATCATATGTGGCAGAACAACATGCCGGAACTGATCGAATGGTTTGGTATCGCGGAAAAAGAAGCTTTCATTGGTTGTCATCGCATCGACGACATCTTCAACCAGTTGGCGGTCGCCGCCGCGCATGGCACCGATCAACTCGCCCAAATCTTTCATGCCGCGCTTACGCGCAATCGGCATCAGCCGGCTTTCGAGCAGATAAGTCTTGTCCTCACTCAGAACGAGCCCGGACTTTGACTTTATCAGTCTGCTTACGAAATCGAAGTCTTCCGGCTTCATCATTGTGGGTTAACGACCCCCCGCGAATTTTTTAATATAGGCCGCAATCCCGCCGACCGGCAGAACAGCAGAACAGATACCAGCATGCGCTGCTGCACCTGGCATCCCCCATACAACACTGCTTTGTTCGTCTTGCGCCACAACCATTCCCCCGGCACCGACAACAGCACGTCCACCAAGCATACCATCCTGTCCCATTCCGGTCAGTATCGCGGTCAGAATATTTCCACCATAACTTTCAACGATACTGCGCAACATCGGATCGACCGACGGGCGGCAGAAGTTTTCTGGTGGATTTTGGTTCAGCTTGATATGGCGCGACGCACCGCGCCCTTCCACTGTCATGTGGTAATCACCCGGCGCAAGATAAACCTGTCCGCCAACAATAGGCATCCCATTTTGACCTTCCTGACACTTAAGTCCAGTCAGGCGGGTGATATGTTCGGCTAAAATCGTCGTAAAGGTCGCAGGCATATGCTGGGTAATGAAGATTGGCTGACGCACACCGGCAAGCCCGCGCAACACTTCAAACAATGCTTGCGGCCCCCCGGTCGAACTGCCGATGGCAATCACTTCAACGTTCAGACGTTTTTCCGGCAACAACGATACGGCCTTGCCGCCACCAACACGCGTCCTTGTCGGCGCAGGGGCAGAAGACCCGCGCGCTGTGTTTGGCCGTTGTTGTTTGGGTGCGGACCCACTTGGCGCTTTTGCGGCCGGGGTTGCCGATGGCTTGGCCGTGGCTGGAACACTCGGTTTTCCGGGCATGGCCGGTTTGGCAACGGCAGCCCTGCCCGCCGTATTTCCGACAGCAATGGCGGCATCGCGAATAAGCCCCCCGGGATCACGCGGCGCACCTTGCACGCGCGGATTTCCCGGCACTGTCGCCGCACGCTGGCCCGGATCGACTGCGCGAGCAGACTGCGGTGATTGCGACGAAGGTGCAGGCTGGGCTGGTGTTTGCGGCGTTGGGCGCATTTGCACCTGTTGCGGACGCGGATGCTGCTGCATCGGACGCGGCCGCAATTCGGCGGTAAAACGTTTGCGCTGAATACGTCCGACTTTTTGCATCTGCTGATGCTCGACCGACATTTGAGCACGGAACGGTGCCTGATCCTTATCGTGCTTGTCATCCGAAGTAGGAGTACCGGCGGCGGCATCCTCCCCGGCTTCAGGATCTTGGGGTGCCTGTGGATCAGCCTCAACGGGGTGCTCCGCAGCCGCCTCTAATGCCGCGTCTTCCTCGGCGCGGGCGAGAGCATGTGCTTCCTCGACTTCGAGCATCTTGCGACGCTGCTCGGCCCATGCCTTCACCTTGTCGAGAAGTTCAGCCCGGAAGCCTTCGCCGACATTGAGGTCTTTTGCTGAACTGGGTTTGGGAATGTAGTCAACCGCGCCAAGGGTCATTGCCTGAAAACTGATGTCGGCATTCCGCTTGGTCAGGGTGGAAGCCATGATCACCCGCACTGTCGGGTCAATTTCCAACAGTTTTGGCAAGGCCGTCAGTCCGTCCATCACCGGCATCTCGATGTCGAGAACCACGACCTCAATGCCACCGCCTTCCATGACCGCAAGGGCTTCTTCACCATTATTGACCGAGCCTACGACGTTGATTTCGTCGTCCTCGGCCATCATGCGTGTCACAAGCCCCCGCACAATCGCGGAGTCATCGACAATCAGGACTTTGTAAGGCGAATGGACAGGCACTTCTTCCACGTAGCAGCATCCCCGCTAGAACTTCTCAGGAGATCAAGGACAGGTTGCCAAGACGGCAACACCAAAACAGGCGATCTAAATCAGACCAACCTGTTCAAATTTTGCCTGAATGATCTCGCTGTCGAACGGTTTCATGATGTACTCATTCGCGCCGGCTGTAATGGCTTCCTGAATATGCTCCAGATCGTTTTCTGTCGTGCAGAAGACAACCACCGGCTCATCCCCACCCGGGGATGCCCGAAGTTCCCGCAGGAAATCAATCCCGCTTTTGATCGGCATGTTCCAATCAAGCAGCACCGCGTCGGGCATATCTTCAAGGCACTTTTCAAGTGCCTCCTGACCATCGACTGCTTCAACAACCTCGAAGCTCATTTCTTCGAGGATGCGGCGCGCGACCATTCGGATGACTTTTGAATCATCGACGACGAGACAACTCTTCATCGACTTCCTTCTCGTGTTTCTAGGTCGTTAAGCCAAGAACGGCATCGCACCGGACGCATTAAGGCGTCCGGCACAGTATCCAAGATCAGACAGCCTGCTTTACTGCAGCATTAAAATCAAGCAGTCGCGTCACATCAAGAATAACCAAAAGCTTTTTATCAAGCCGGAAAATTCCATCGGAAAATTCCCGCCAGCGCGCATCAAGGGTTGCCGGGTTCTGTTCAAACGCCTTTCTCGGCACGCTTAGAACTTCTCCCACCTGATCAACCATCAAACTGTAAAGTTCGCCGCCTTGATCAACAACGATGCTCATGCCCGGATCTTCGTCGTCTTTGTCACGAAGCCCCAAACGTTTGCGCACGTCAATCGCGGTAACGATACGCCCGCGCAGGTTCAGCGACCCCGCAACTTCGGGCGGTGCAAGTGGAATGCGCGTAATACGCTGCGGCCCCAAAACATCCTGAACCGTCAGAACCGGAATACCGAAAAGCTGTTTGCCGATATACGCGGTGACAAAATCCTTGGTGTCACCGCGAAGATCAAGAGCTGCCCCACGTTCATGGCTCGGGACAAGTGCCTTATTGTCACTCATTTGGAAAATCTCCCGATTAAATGGTGCTCAATGTCTGGATCAAGGTCGAGACAAGCGCATCACGGTCAAATTTGGCCACATAATCGCTGAAGCCAACCTGGCGACCGCGCTCGAAATCTTCGTCTTTCGTATGCGACGACAGGGCAATGATCGGAGTCTCGCCCCAAAGCTCGTCATTCTGCAATGCTTCAGCAAACTCAAAGCCGTTCATACCGGGCATTTCGATATCACTGATGATCGCATCAAAGACTTCGCCACGGTTTTTAAGTTCCATGGCCTGCTCGGCATTTTCAAGGGCCGTCACACGGAACCCGGCAACCGAAAGCATCGGCGTCAGAAGGTTACGGAAGAACGGGCTGTCGTCGATCAGAAGAACACGCTTCTTCTCGCCGCCAGTTTCCTCTGTCCCGAACCAGTCACTAAAGGCCAGTTCAAGATAATACCCCGCATCGATCAGATCGGTTGCCTTGCCGTCAATCACGGCCGAGCCAACCAGACCATCCTGATCCGCTGTCAATTCAACATTCAGCACGTCATCGACGATATCAACAATCTCGTTCGACCACAAGCCCCATGGTCCGTTCGCGATCCTGGAAGACAAGGGTCGGCTGGCGACCTTCGGTCTTCATCTGATAGCCACCGTCAATAAAGACCAGCGGCATCAGCTTGCCACGATACTGAACCAGCGGACGGCCATTGGAATGTTCGATGTTCTCGACATCGATTTCCTCAAGACGCGCCACCAGTGCAAGCGGTACGGCGCGGACTTCATTGCCCCCGGCCCGGAACACCAGCATCGAGGTGGTTTCACCATCGGACGCGTCGGCTTTGGCCTTGCCTTCGACACCTTGCGAATCCCCAACGGTGATTTCGCCGGTGCGGTTGGCAATGCCATTCGGGTCAAGGATCATGATCACGCTACCATCCCCAAGGATGGTATTGCCCGAGAACAGCGACAGATCACGCAGGATCGGTGCAACCGGTTTGACCACGATTTCCTCGGTGTCAAACACGCGATCGACAATAATACCGAATGAATATGTCCCGACCTGAGCAACAACGATGAAGGCTTCTTCATCAACACCGTCATCGGCCTCCTCGGTGGTATCAAGCCCAAGAATTTTCTTGAGCGTGACCAGAGGAAGAAGACGATTGCGCAGACGCAACACCGGGGTGTCGTGAATGCGTTCGATGGAATGTTCGGAATTGTTCGATGCACGAACAAGCTCCAGAACGCTGATCTGCGGGATGGCGAAACGTTCGCCGCCGCTTTCAACGATCAGGGCCGAGACAATCGCCAGCGTCAGCGGGATTTTAATGATAAAGGTCAACCCACGGCCTTCGACCGATTTCAGTTCAACCGTACCACCGATTTTTTCGATGTTGGTACGAACAACGTCCATACCCACACCACGTCCCGAAACCGATGTGACTTTTTCCGCGGTCGAGAAACCGGCTTTGAAAATGAACTGCTGGATCTGCTGGTCGCCCATGCTTTCCAGCTCACTCTCGGTCGCCAGACCGTTGGTGATGGCTTTGGCCTTGATCCGTTCAAGGTTCAGACCACGACCATCATCGGAAATCTCGATGATGATATGGCCACCCTCGTGATAGGCGTTCAGCGTGACCGTACCGGTTTCAGGCTTGCCAACTTCACGACGGCCCGGAATATCTTCCAGCCCGTGGTCGGCAGAGTTCCGTACCATGTGGGTCAAAGGATCCTTGATAAGCTCAAGCACCTGACGGTCAAGTTCCGTATCGGCACCGATCATCTGCAGATCAATTTTCTTGTTCATCTCAAGCGCCAGATCGCGAACAATACGCGGCAGTTTGGCCCAGGCATTGCCGATTGGCTGCATACGGGTCTTCATCACGCCTTCCTGAAGGTCGGTCGTGATGTGTGACAGGCGCTGCAACGGCACGGTAAATTCGCTGTCGTCCTTGCCGCGCACCATCTGCAAAAGCTGGTTACGGGTCAGGACAAGCTCGGAAACCAGCGTCATCAGGTTCTCAAGCAATTCAACGTTCACGCGGATCGTCTGGGCCGCAACCGAACTTTCCTTGGCTTCGGCACGCGGTGCTTCGGCTTTCGGACCGGCTGCCTTGGCGGGGGCGGCTACTGCCTGTGATTTGGCCGCAGCCGGCGGAGCCGCCGCTGGTGCAGGTGCTTCTGGTTCGGCAACTTCCGGGTCAACTTCTGTCGCGTCAAAGATGGCCTGCAAACGTTCGTCATCGGTCATCTCAGGCGCGTCATCGGCAGGCGCTTCTTCAACCGCCGCCGCCGGTGCAGCGTCCCCGCCCATGATCGTGCCGGTATCGGCAAAATGGTTCAGGCGCGCAATCAGATCGGCGTCATTGCCGTCCGGCTCTGCTTCGTTCTGTTCAAGCTCGCCGAGCAAATATTTAATGGTATCGATGGATTCCAGCACCAGCGTCACCGCAGGCGGTGTCACAATCAGCTCACCATCACGAATTTTCCCCAGCACGTTCTCGCCAGCATGCGCGACAGCTTCCAGTCGCGGCAGGCCAAGAAATCCGCACGTCCCTTTGATGGTATGCACCAAACGGAAAATGTTGGACAAAATATCAGGATCATTCGGGTTCTGTTCAAGCTTCACCAGCTCGACGTCAAGCGTCGAAAGGCTTTCCGAAGTCTCGGTCAGAAATTCACTTAAAAGATCGTCCATATACCCCCTCCAAAACTCCAACAATCAACCGTTTGCCGGAACCGGAACTCCCATTAATGCCCAAACAGCAAGAAACACACATTACGTCGGTTACTTACGTAGAAGCTACCACAACGGATTACCAGACCCGCAGGTCAATTTTTTATACATAGATCAATGCAATATTTGCTTCCTGTTGCAAGACCGAAAGCGCCCCGCCGGAACGTTTCGCCAGGTTTCTGACGAAAAACCCATGCACAGTGCGCGGATCAAGCTCATCTGCAGATACTTCGTTTTCAAGCACATTCATCACTTCGGCACGTAATGCCGCGCGCTTGCCTTCTGCACGGACCGTTGTGCGACCACCGGAGTCGTGCGTAACAGAGATTGCCCCACCGAACGGCAATGCCTCACGGGCCAGCATGACCATATTCAAAACAACACGTCCATGCGATGGATCAAATGCAAGGTCCTGCCAGTCAAGCGTCACCTTGCCTTCCGCCTCATAAGCATTGCGCGCAGCATCGCGCATAGAGGCGGTATCAACACTGTTGCCTGCCCGACCAAATGCCAGACGGAACAATTGCAGGCGCCGTGCAGCTTCAAGCCCGCTTTTGCGCATCAACGCCAGTGCTTCGTCATCGGAAACACCTTCTTCGCCCATCAGTTCGGCCCCGGCATTTACCGCACCAACCGGCCCGACAAGGTCATGACAAATGCGCGAACTGATCAACTCGATCAGCGTCATCTCAAGGGCGATGTCATCATCCATTGCGGCGGTACTCCAAGGTGTTTTTTTCTGTTCACCGCATTGCGTCCCCAAACACAATGCCCGTTTCCATAACCGGTCAAGACGGACACACGACCTGCTACGAAGCGCCAAGATTGCCCCTGATATGTTAAGAGCTTATTTAGCCAATACGAAATTTACAGCTTGATAGGTTGAACGCATCCTGCATTCATCAAGATCATTGCAGTTGAGAACCGGCCCGTCTGCGACGCCGCACCACCCGGCAAATTTTGCCGCCCATGTATTAAATGCCCCAAACAGCGCAAGTCGTGCTTGCCTGTTTGGGCAATCTGCATTTTCATCATACCCTGATTTATGTGTTGATTTGTGTCCCCGGCATGATGAGCCTATATAGAAACCATAGACACGGCAGACAGAGTACCCCATGGATTTTTTGCTAACACCCGGCACCATCGTTCGCCACCCCAATCAACCCGATTGGGGGCTGGGCCGCATTCAGGCCGTTGATGGGGATCGCATCGCGGTTAATTTCGAAGAAGCCGGGCGTCAGATTATTCGCCCGCGCCATGTCGTTCTGGAAATTGTCGAGGCGGCAATCGATTACGAATAGTGTAGCCCCGATCCGGATCGCCACATTTGGGCACATCATAAAGCCCTGATTACGCTGCCCCTTGGCATGTGAATTGCTGACACTAAATTATTAATGAATTCCGCGTATTAAATGGGCTTATTCTGACAAGATAAATGCACCATTCATCTGCGCAACCGTCTTAACCGAGGTCTGGACAGCTTTATGATTGCAGTCAACAAACCACCACGTGACAGCTTTAAGCAGCGCCACCACGTCGCCGCCTTTTCTGTGCTGGAACATTTTGCCCAGGGGCTGGTGCATCATGCCCGAGACCATGGCGGTGTGCTTACCGAAGAACAAATTCTAAAAGCCGTTGACAGCCTGCGCGATCAGGAAAACCTGTTTGACGGGGCATGGTCCGTGCTTGAAAGCGACATGGAATCGATCAAGGCCCGCGAAAAGGCTGCGGTGCGCCACGATCCATTCGGCCGCCTTTTGGTCAGCCGCTTTGAATACCTTCTCGAAGGTGGCGAGGCCGGTGACCTTGAACATGGTGCATTGTCGCGCAGCATCCTGCAGCCCTTCTTCAAGGTCATCCGCATGATGGTCGGCATGGATATGCTTCAGGAAATTGACGGCGAAATCCACGCCATCATCGAAGCCCACGCCGATGAAGACGATGAACTGCGTGATCCGACTGAATATTGGGACCATCTGGCCAAGGAACCTGCTGTTGCGTTGCGCATCAATCTGGTCTTTGCCCGCATGGCCCTGCATTTCAAGAATTACGAGCATCGTAAAAAATGGCTGTTGCAGTTGGTCAATGACAACCTTCCGTCAGGTAGCGGCAATTGGACCTTCACCGAAACTCATTGCATTCTGATGCTCCATGCCCTGTTCCGCGATGTGCGCGAAACCCTTTCTGTGCCGGAACATTCGGCTGAACTGGTGGCAAAGCTTGGCAGTGAAAATGTCGCGACCCTGCGTACCGTGGTTAAGGCGATTGAGAACGACTATGCCGTGCTCAAAAAGGAAGGCTAACGCCATTTGACGCGCGCCAAGGCAGAAATGCCGTTACCCCACGGTTACCCGCAAACAGCATACAAAAGCCGCGTCCGATATGTTGGGCGCGGTTTTTTCGTCCCCGTGTCGTGTGGTATATGATGATATCCCACCTGACGGAAAGGTGATCGGACGCGATTGAAACAGACTGGTCAAAACCGGGTCTGCTATGCAACAGTCAGCGTCCCGAAGATTGTATTTTAAACAAACGAACAGTGCTGAGCCCCAAGCCATGACAACACCGCTGATCGATAAATATGGCCGCCATGTTTCCTACCTGCGCGTTTCGGTAACCGATCGCTGCGATTTCCGCTGCACCTATTGCATGGCGGAAAACATGACGTTTCTGCCAAAATCAGAAGTTCTTTCACTCGAAGAACTCGATCAGCTCTGCACGGCTTTTATCAATCGCGGTGTGCGCAAACTGCGCCTGACAGGCGGCGAACCACTGGTGCGTCGTGGCATCATGGATTTGATTGCTGATCTGTCGCGCCATCTTAAAACCGGCGCGCTCGATGAATTGACCATGACCACCAATGGCAGTCAGCTTGCGACCTATGCCGATGATCTGGCCCGGCTTGGCGTCAAACGGCTTAACATCTCGCTCGATAGCCTCGATTCACAGAAATTCACCGAAATCACCCGCCGTGGCCGCCTTGAACAGGTGCTGGCCGGGCTGGAAGCCGCCAAACAGGCCGGCATTCACATCAAGATCAATACCGTCGCCCTTCGCAATTTCAACGAAGACGAAATGTCACGCCTTGTTGCGTGGTGTGGCAAAGAAGGATTTGATCTGTGTTTGATCGAAACCATGCCGCTTGGCGACATTGACGGCGACCGCACAGAACAATATTTGCCGCTGACCGTGGTGCGTGAACGGTTGGAACAGGAATACACTCTGATCCCGTCCGAATATGTCACCCCCGGCCCGGCCCGTTATACCACCGTGGCCGAAACCGGCGGACGTCTGGGCTTCATCACCCCGCTGACGCATAACTTCTGCGAAGGCTGCAACCGCGTGCGCGTGACCTGTACCGGCACGCTTTACATGTGTCTGGGTCAGGAAGACCATGTTGACCTGCGCGCAGCTCTTCGCACCGGCGATCCGCGCGCGCTTAACCAAATGCTCGACGCCGCCATGGTTCTTAAACCCAAAGGCCACGATTTCGTCATCGACCGCAAAGGCCAGAAACCTGCTGTTGGACGTCATATGAGCATGACCGGCGGTTAGGCCAAGTTACGATGTTAACATTCTTTGGTAAGATTGGAGGAGCTGCGAACAATCCATATCATTTCGAATGATAGGATCTTGAGAAGTGTGAGGCATCTGAGCTTTTCTGAGTAAACCCTTAATTTCATTCGTGATGACTTTGGTATTTGGCTCCGAAACCATATATGCTGTGCCTAGAACTTTCATCCTATGACCAATAGGGCCGAACTCTAATAACTTTAAATTTTGCCTATGATAACCGAAACCGACAAAAATAAGTTGCTCGGTCACAGACAATTGGTTGCTAATCTGAAGTGTTTCTTCTGAGGTAATTTGCTCTGTGAAAGTTCTAATTCTTTGGTAAATCCTATGAGTTTCCGTGCGCTCAATATCAGCACCAAACTCTAATTTTTCTCCTGAATCGTTTACCAAAGGTCCTAGTGAACCATAAGGGTGTAAAATTGGTATGCCGCCAACGATCTCGGCGGCTTCTTCTCGCTCAAGGCCGTAATAAATGCGCAGCGCAGTCTCAAAAAAGTGCGCTATGCACCTGTCATAGTTAAATGAGATAAATGATAGATTTTCAAATGACTTCTTCAATTCTTCCCTTGCGACACCTTCAGTCGCCATTCTGAACAGCGAAACAATCCATGAGTTTTTTAATGGCGAAACATCAATATTCCGCACATCAAAAACATCTTCAAAAAAGAGCTTAGAACTCTCTTTCTGCTTGAAGTATTGAGTGAAAAATTGCGATTTTCCCACACCGCTCAACGTCAACATTCCCCCTATGGGCGTCAATAAAGTTATCGATACTTATCGCGAGAGGTAATCCCCGACTGATTTCGTTTGCAGCCGCAAAATAGCGTCCCCGACCACCATCCTCGACAGTTTCTAATGTTCTTAATTGTCTAGTGATTTGTGAGTCAGAAACAGTTTCTCCCCACAAAGTATGACCGCCAGAACGCAACCTCTGGGAAATAATATCCTTAAGTTTGTCGCCCAGTGGCAACCCAAACTCAAAGCTAGCGCCAGCACCAACCACGAACAAAGTCTTCTTGTTAAACATGGAGATCATCCACAGTTTCGGAAGAAAAGCGTTTCATAACCATTCACATTAGCGACTTTAAGTTGAATTTGGTGAAACTGGAACCACCCTAAACCACTATACCCCCTGCCCAGTTTGAGCTTAGGTAATGTTGACAAACTGGATTCCCTAAAGATCTGTAATGTGATTCAAGGTAACTTTTACGGAGGTTTCCTTGGCGCGATTGTTGATGGAAGAAGCGGAATGGGCGTTTTTTGAGCCTTTTCTCTTGGCGATACGTGGGCGTGGTGGCCGTCGAGCTTTAGATCATCGCCGCGTTCTGGACGCCATCTTCTGGATTGCGCGAACTGGTTCGCCGTGGCGGGATCTGCCCGAAGAATTCGGCAAATGGTCCAGTGTCTATCGTCAATTCAGAAGGTGGACGTTGGCGGGACTTTGGGAGTTGATGCTTGAAGCGCTTAATGAAAGTGGCTCCATGCCAGATCAGGTTCAAATGATCGATAGCACTGTGATCCGGGCTCATCACTTGGCCGCAGGCGCAAAAGGGGGACTCAAAAAGAAGGTTTTGGCCGCTCAAAAGGTGGCTTTACGACCAAGATCCACCTCATTGCCAACGCTCACGGACTGCCTGTCAGGGCGGAAATAACCGGCGGAGAAGTTTCTGATTTCAAGGGCTTCGATATTCTAGTGGATACTGACCTGCCGAAAGCCAAGGTTTTTCTGGCTGATAGAGGCTATGACAGCGACCATATTCGTAACGTGATCGATCTGCGGGGCGGCATCCCTGTTATTCCAGGTAAAACCAATCGAAAAGTGCCAATCGAGGTCGATGCTATAACCTATGCTTTGCGAAATCGCGTTGAGCGTTGCTTCAATAAGCTCAAATGCTCACGACGCTTGGCAACCCGGTACGATAAAACCGCAGAAAGCTATCTCGGCTTCATTCACATAAGTTCGGTTCGCTTGTGGCTCAGAAGTTTGTCAACATGACCTAGTTCACCCAAATGCCAGTGGAGTCTCGTGCCCGTTTTTTAGTAACCTTTGACGCGGACGGCAAAGCATTTGTTGTCCAGCGTTAGATCAGGGCAAGATCAATCACCAAAACGTAGACTCCGGCAACTTGGGAAGCTGCCGGAGAGTTCTGTCACCTAAATATCAGAAAAAACGTATTTACGCTTCAGGTTGATCACGCAGCAACAAATCAATCGAAAGCCCCGGACCGGACCTGCCATTGGTCAGGACCGGCTCACAATGTTCGTTGATCCGTGATGCAATGCGTTGGCGATAACCGCTAAAGCGTTTTGATTCGACCACATCAACCGGTTCATCAAGATGTACCTCGACGCGAAACACACCGCCAACGGATGTTGCGGTCACACTGCGGATTAATCCGGTGACCGCGTGGCCAAGGTATGATCCGGCAAAGCGTTTACCGATGCCAAGATCGGCAACATTGGTCGGGATGTTGCGCCGTGCCATGGCAATCGCGGTGTTCCAGTCACGATACCCATGACTTTGCGCCAACAGTTCAAGCGAGCTGGCATGCGAGATTGAGACATCGCGTGCGGCCAGAGCTTTGCGCAGGCGTTTTGCCTGTGTCTTGAACTGTTCGGTGGCATCCGTGTCGATATCGGCACGGTTGATATTCAAGGTATTTGAAGTCATTCATCGTCTCCATACAGGAGGCCGGGCGTCCGCGTTGCCGGGCCGTTACCTGATCTGGAAACGGGTCCGATACATTTCATCTGCGTCACTTTACCAAAGGCATAAACCTTGCGGACGGCGGGTGTGCGCAACCCTGTTTGGCTGTTTAGCCAATTATCGCGGGCAACACAAGCAATAGCGCATCTTCAACCAATGATGCTTAATCGATGCTGCGCAGAAATTGACAGCGCCGGGGACAACAACATATACCAAACAAAACAAGTCCCTTCGAATTGGCTTATTTGCCATTCGATCTATCATAAGGAATAAACGCCATGGCCATGGAAGCCTATGAAATTGAAAGCATGATCAAGGAAGCGCTGCCCGATGCACAGGTTCGCATCGAGGATTTGCGCGGCGATGGCGATCATTATGCGGCAATTGTTGTGTCTGAGCAGTTCCGCGGCAAAACCCGCGTGATCCAGCATCAGATGGTCTATTCCGCGCTTAAGGGCAAAATGGGCGGCGATCTGCATGCGCTGGCGCTGCAGACATCGGCCCCCGACTAATCGTCTAAACCGCCCCCCCCACCACCATCGTCAACATGACGAAGATTTGCGACATCTGCCCACGCCACCATGACCGGGCCTATGTCAGACGCTTACGGGCGCCGGATACAGTTCGGCGCCCTTCGTCTTAAAGCCCGACCAAACCTGCGTCCCCATCCCGGCCGACCGTTATTGCCAGCCGGACACAGCCCCATTAACGGATCACGGCCCAACACCCATGTCATCAACCGAGAAACCAGCATTAGTCGGCGCAGGCCCCCTCGCCGGGCTTGGCGCTTTTATCATTTGGGGCACCTTTGGCCTGTATTTCAAACTGGTCGGTTTTGCCGGGCCGCTTGAAATCCTGTCCCATCGCATCATCTGGTCTGCCGCCCTGACACTGGTTCTGGTGTTTGCACTGGGAAAGCGTAAACAGCTCTGGGCGTTGATTTCATCATCCAGAACACTCGGTTTACTGTTTCTCAGCAGCCTTCTGGTGGCAGGAAACTGGGTGATTTACATCTGGGCGATCAATAGTGGCAACGCGCTGGAAGCCAGCCTTGGCTATTACATCATGCCGTTGGTCATGCTGATTTTGGGGCGGATTTTCTTTGGCGAAAAGCTCAACCGGATTCAGATGCTATCGGTTGCGATTTGCACCGTCGGGGTTTTGAACCTTCTGGTGTTTTATGGCCACCTGCCATGGATTGCGCTCAGCCTGTCTACCCTGTTTGCCTTTTACGGTGTGATTCGCAAATTTGTGCCAGCCGACCCGATTGCCGGTCTTTTTGTTGAATGCGCCCTGCTTACACCAGCATCCTTGGCCTATATGGTCTGGCTGCAACGCCACGGCGACTTGGCATTTGGCAATATCGGGATTGAACAGGACGCGCTGTTGATCGGGCTTGGCATCTGTACGACGATACCGCTTGTGCTGTTTGCCTTTGCCGCACGCAACATGAAGTTTTCCGCTCTTGGTTTGATGCAATACCTCAACCCGACGATACAGTTCATCATCGCGGTTATGGTCTTTGGCGAGGCTTTCACCACAGCCCATATGGTGACATACGCGCTAGTATGGATCGGACTTGGCGTTTACAGCTGGGATAACCTGCGCACAGCACGCCAAAATCGCCGCAAGAGTTGACAGAACCGCAGGTTCCAGCCATATCTTCGACCATAAAGTTTAACTATTCCCGCGGCGGAAAAATCCCCGCCCAAAGCCAAGGACAATCATTATGACCGACAATCCGGTTTTCGAGCGTATCCAGAAGGACATCAACGATAACGATATCGTCGTGTTCATGAAGGGGACTGCGATGTTCCCGCAGTGTGGTTTCTCTGCTGCTGTTGTTCAAGTCATGGCTGAACTTGGTGTTCAGTTCAAAGACATCAACGTTCTGGTTGACCCGGCAATCCGTCAGGGCATCAAGGACTTTTCAAACTGGCCGACCATTCCGCAGCTTTACGTCAAGGGCGAGTTCCTTGGTGGCTGTGACATCGTCCGTGAGATGTTTGCATCGGGCGAATTGGCCCAGCACCTTAAAGAAAAGGGCGTTGCGGTCGCTGCCTAAGGCACCTGACCGGCATCCCAAAGAATTTAAAACGCGCTGTGCTTTGGCCAGCGCGTTTTTTCATACATGCATGTTACCAATGCGGTCGGCCTTGACGCATCATCTTACGCGCCAACGCCACACCTTCTGCGATCATAACCGCATGTGTCGTGAAACTATTTCTTGATGCTCACCCCAAATGTCCCCATCTTTGTCAGATAGAATTCTGCGCGTAACAGGGGATAATGAGCGGGATGAAATCAGCAATCAAAACAACGATCTGTATGGCACTTTGGCTTTTTGCCATTTGCGTCATCACCCCGCCTCCCCCCGCACATGCGCAAATGGCCGCCGTTGCCGCGATGGCCGGTTCGGGCGATGATGATCAAACCAGCATTGATCCAGCAACTCCCACCGACGATGCCGCAGCAAACGCTTTTAGCTATTACGGATTCCTTGACGCGGGTGTCGCGCGTACCAAAGAACGGATTGAACGCACCATAGAAGGCCTCTCGGCCTTCCCCAATGAACTTGATGCCACTGGCACCTTCATGTCGTCTGACATGGGACGCACCGGGCTGATGAAGTTGATCCTCTTTACCGCTGTTTTTGTTGCTGTCGGGGTGATTGCTGAAATCATCTATCGCCGGGTGGCGGCTCCGATGTGCGCCCATCTTGAAGCGCAGTCCCCCGTCAAATTTACGGATCGCCTCAAACAGATTGTCACGCTTTGCGTTCTGTCGCTGCTTTCGCTTGGTGTGTTTGCCATCGGATCGATCGGGACGTTCATGATTTTTGACTGGCCGCCGATTATGAAAAGCGCGCTGATGTCGCTTTTGATGGCGTTTTTCCTGCTGCGCATCCTCATGATCATTCTGCAATTCCTGTTCGCACCCAAGGCCGAAGGCCTGCGCATGATCAATGTTGATCCGCATACTGCCGCAGTTCTGACCCGCAGCCTGACACTGGCCGCAGGCGTTTCACTGTTTTCCTTTGGCCTCGCCGGTGTGTTTAGTGCTGCCCCCACCATGGTTCTGGGCGATATCATCCTGTTTGATATTGCCGTGGTGATTTCGGTGATTTCATTTTGTGTTGCCGCTGTTTCGCTTGGCCGCTTTTTTGCCGCGAACAAAGTCAGCGGCAATGTTGAAAAGCTTGCCTTGCCAACGTCCATCGCACGGCTTTGGCCCGTCATTGTCTGTGCGTGGCTGGTTCTGGTTGGTGGCGTTGCGGTCATTGGGGCCGAACGGATGCTAAAGGCCCTGCTGGCGATTGGCCTTGCCTGCCTGTTTGATGTCATCCTGCGCAATATCATCGAAAGCCAGCATCACAAGAAGGTCCTGATCGCCGATCAGGAAGCCGCCGACAAAAATGCCGCCGCACTGGCACATGCGACCGAACATGACGAAGAGTTCGAACCGGTAAAACCAAACCACCCGGTCTTTACCAAGGTTCTTAAACGTGGCGTGCGGTTGCTCGCCCTTGTATTTGTTCTGGCCAGTATGTGGCGCATCTGGGGTCTTGATCGTCTTGCCACGGCCAACGATGCCGGGATACTTGCCCGCATCATTGATGCCTCGACCGAGATCATCATGATCTTGCTGATTGCTGATCTGATCTGGTCGCTGATCAAGGCGTTTCTTGATGAACGCATGAATGCCTCAGGAGGCGATCACGGCAACGATGAAGGCGGTGGCACCGGCCTATCGCGGATTGAAACGCTGCTGCCGCTGCTTAAGAACTTTTCCTTCACGGTCATCGTCATCATGGTCACCATGGTCACATTGTCGTCCCTTGGCGTTGATATCGGCCCGCTGATTGCCGGTGCTGGCGTGGTTGGTCTGGCCCTTGGCTTTGGCAGTCAGGCGCTTGTGCGCGACGTTGTGGCGGGTGTGTTCTTCCTGCTCGATGATGCGTTCCGGCTTGGCGAATATATCGAGGTGGAAAACCTGCGCGGACGGGTGGAAAACATCTCGATCCGCTCGATGCAATTGCGCCATCACCGCGGTCCGTTGCAAACTGTACCGTTTGGCGAAATTAAATCCATCGTCAACCACAGCCGCGACTGGGTGATTGTCAAACTTGAATTCCGCGTGCCGTTCGAAACCGACGTCAACAAGATCAAAAAGCTGATCAAGAAACTCTCGGCCGACTTGCTGGAAGATCCGCTGATTGGCGACAGCTTCATCGAACCGCTGAAATCGCAAGGCGTGCGTCGGATGGAAGAATTCAACATGGTGATCGGGTTGAAATACACCTCAAAACCGGGCGAACAATTCACCATCCGCAAAGCCGTCTATCAAAGCGTGCTTGCGATGTTCAAGGAAAACGGCATCCAGATGGCATCGCGCAATGTGAAGGTCGATGTGCCGCCCGATGCTACGCCCGAACAAAAAAGCGAAGCCGTTGCGGCTGCGGCCCAGCAGGCCTCCGAACAGCTCAACCCACCAAAACCGTAACCAGTCGGTTCGATCCCAACGTCGCGAACGTAAAACAGCCCGGTGCCGTCCATCTGCACCGGGCTGTTTTGTATGTTGGACCCGCTGGCCGCACCCTAAGGCGCAATCGCCAAGCCCTTCGTAAAACAGAGATGTTAGCGCTAACATGGTCTAAGACGCCGACCCTTTAGACAAACAAAAACGCCCGCTGTTTCCAGCGGGCGTTTCGTATGGATCGTCGCGAAATCCGGTAAGGATTAACGCGAGTAGAATTCGATGACCAGATTCGGCTGCATCTGAACCGGGTAAGGAATTTCTGCGAATTTCGGTACGCGAACGAAGGTGCCTTTGAAGGCCTTCGCGTCAACGTCGAGATATTCCGGAACGTCACGTTCGTTCAGGGTCGCAGCTTCGATAACCATCGGGATTTCACGTGAAGCCTGTTTGACTTCAACAACGTCACCTTCTTTAACGAGGAATGACGGAATGGTCACTTTCTTGCCGTTGACAAGAATATGACCGTGGTTAACGAACTGACGCGCAGCAAAAACGGTCGGAACGAATTTCATGCGGTAGATCACAGCATCAAGGCGCTGTTCAAGAATACCAACGAGGGTTTCGGAGGTATCACCCGGACGACGCGATGCTTCTTTGAAGTAACGCAGGAACTGTTTTTCAGAGATGGAACCGTAGTAGCCTTTGAGCTGCTGTTTGGCGAACAGCTGGATACCGAAATCGGTCGGTTTTTTACGGCGGGTTGCGCCGTGCATGCCCGGTGCATATTCGCGCTTGTTCAGCGGCGATTTTGCACGACCCCAAAGGTTCACACCAAGGCGGCGGTCAATCTTATGCTTTGCAGCAATACGTTTCGACATTTGATAACTCTCTTTTTTAAGATCACTTTATTGTCCCGATAGTTTCCGTAACCCCAAACGCTTTAACAGCAGGACATACGGAACGGGGACGAAAACACCTGTTTCGACCCACTTTCTCGGAAGTAAGGCGCAATATAGAGATGATTGACCAAGAGTCAAACATTAATCACCGCATCCAAGCCCTGCATTTCTGCCGCTCTCTGATGCTTTGGCAGATCGCTTCTATGACCTGAATATCATCAGGCGAAACCAACCTCCCACCCCATAGGGTTTCACGGTCTAACCCGCTGGAATATATCGGGTAAGACCGTTCAATCCTGCGGCTTGTACTTCCCACCGCGCATGGCAACAATCATCCCGCGCAAGGTCTGGACTTCCTGGTGGGTCAGGTTGGACCTGTTAAAAATATTGCGGATGTTGCGCGCCATGTTGGGACGCTTGGCTTCAACACGGTAAAACCCGGACTCATAAAGTTCGTGTTCAAGATGAACAAACAGCCGCTCCAGATCTTCCTTGGTGGCCGGGAACGTATCATTCATCAGCATCTGATAATCGGGCACGTCAACACCAGCCTGCCACCATTCATACCCGATCAATAAAACCGCCTGCGCAAGGTTAAGCGACGTAAATCCGGGGTTCAACGGCACGGTAACAACAGCATCGGCCATCGCAATATGTTCGTTGCGCACCCCTGTCCGTTCCGGCCCAAACAACACGCCAACCTTTTCACCCTTGGCAACAACGCTGCGCAATTCGGGTGCCAGCCCCTTGGGCGTAAAGACCGGCTTGATTGCATCGCGGGTGCGCGCGGTTGTCACATAGACCCGGTTTAAATCGGCAACCGCATCTTCGTCGCGCTCAAACACCTTGGCATTGTCGATCACGATGTCTGCACCAGCCGCATTCGCAGTTGCGCGTTCATTGGGCCAGCCATCGCGGGGACGCACCAGGCGCAGATCAACCAGCCCGCAATTGAGCATCGCGCGCGCAGCCTTGCCGATATTGTCGCCAAGCTGCGGTTCAATCAGAATGATCACTGGCGGATTGGCAATGCCACCCGTTTCGGGAATAGCAGCACCTCGGGCGTCGCTCATCGCGTGGTTTCTCCGGTCGTCAAAGAAAGTCTGGGTACCGACATTCGGTCAATATTGGCGTTTCTTTAGCAAAAGCCAACTGGCAACGCCAGCATCCTTTGCGCCCCCACTCATCCCCAAAACAGCAAAACGGCCAGACAGAAAAACTGCCCGGCCGTTTAAATGACACCAACTGTCTTGAGCGAACGTCTTAGCCGTGCTGGCTGCGCACGCCGGACTTAAACAGCTTATAGGTAATTGAATCACGCAATGCGTTATAGGACGCCTCGATAATGTTGGTTGAAACGCCAACCGTAGACCAATTATGCCCTTCTGAATCCCGGCTTTCAATCATCACACGGGTCATTGCACGCGTGCCATCGCCACGCGTAATGATGCGTACCTTGTAATCGATCAGCTCGATTTGTTGAACGGCTTCAACATATTCTGGCACCGTCAAAAGCACCTTCCGCAGGGCCGCATCAAGCGCGTTGACCGGACCATTACCCTCGGCAACCGACATAAATTGATTTTCGCCGACAACGACCTTCACAGTTGCTTCGGACATAGTGATAACTTGTTCTTCCTGCTCATCACCCCATCGACGTTCATCAATCACCCGGAACGATGTGACTCGGAAATACCGAACCAACTCTCCCATAGCTTTGCGCGCCAAAAGTTCGAAACTTGCCTCCGCCCCGTCATAGGCATAGCCATCAAATTCACGCTGTTTTACATTTTCAACCAGCTTGCCAACCGCTTCAGATTTTGGGTCGACTTCCACCCCGATTTCACGGAACCGTGCCAGAATGTTTGACCGCCCGGCTTGATCCGACACCAGAATATGGCGCCGATTGCCAATCAATTCAGGTTCGACATGCTCGTAACAAGCCGGGTTCTTTTCCACGGCCGACACATGTAAGCCACCTTTGTGGGCAAAAGCGCTGTCGCCAACATATGCGGCCTGACGGGTCGGGTCACGGCTTAGCCGTTCATCAAGAATATGCGAAATCCGGCGCAACTGGGTCAGTTGTTCTTTTGAAACACCAACATCAAATCCCATTTTCAGCATCAGGGTCGGAATGATCGAAATCAGGTTGGCGTTGCCACACCGTTCCCCCAACCCATTCAACGTTCCCTGTACTTGACGCGCGCCGGCACGGACGGCGGCCAGTGAATTGGCCACCGCATTTTCCGTATCATTGTGGCAATGAATACCAACGTGGCCACCGGGGATCTGGCTGCAAACATCGGTTACGATATCAAAAATCTCGTCGGGCAGCGTGCCACCATTGGTGTCACACAAAACAACCCAGCGTGCCCCTGCTTCATAGGCGGCCTTGATCGCGGATAACGCATAGTCGCGGTTGGCTTTATAACCATCAAAGAAATGTTCAGCATCGA
The DNA here is from genome assembly GCF_056173045.1 of Thalassospira sp. Z349TD_5. NCBI lineage: Bacteria > Pseudomonadati > Pseudomonadota > Alphaproteobacteria > Rhodospirillales > Thalassospiraceae > Thalassospira > Thalassospira sp. Z349TD_5. The sequence goes on along the minus strand of NZ_CM149654.1, from coordinate 935,402 downwards.
ACATCACTTCGGACACTTTGGTTTTAAGATGCGCGACGGAATCCGCGATCATCGCCAGGTTTTCATCAAGTTCGATACCAAGGGCCTCGGTCACCTGAAAATCCCAGCTTTTCCCGACCATGCAGACAATCGGTGCATTCTGCGCCAAAGTCGCAAGCCCCGGATCATTCGATGCCGACCGCCCGGCACGGCGTGTCATGCCAAAGGCCGTCAGCTTGGAATTCTTCAATTTCGGCGGGTTGGCAAAGAATGCGTCATCGGTTGGATTGGCCCCGGGCCAGCCGCCTTCAATATAGTCAATCGACAATTCGTCCAGCGCCTTGGCAATTGCGGTTTTATCTGCGGCCGAAAAATCCACGCCCTGGGTTTGCTGCCCATCACGCAAGGTACTGTCATAAAGATAGACGCGCTTGTCTGACATATTCATTCCAACTGATCGTAGTCTTTCGAATCCAGAAACCGACCGGCCCCGGCGAGTCAGGCAAATTGCCGGAAAAGTGCCATCAGCGCAACAGCATTACGCAAATCCGACAATCGGAGCCGTTTTCCACTCATTTCGGTGGAAATACCCCTCTTTAGGATAGCAAACCTGTCCCCTTGGACTGTTGCGCCCCTCCTTATTCAATGCTTAACTCTACCATACATTGCAAAGTGTTTGGTTGCTGCTCCACCAATTGATGTAACCATCCACTGTCAAAGGACAAACGCCATGGCATTGAAAGCCACCACCGGCATCGACGTCATGATGCTTGCAGGGCTGACTTGGGAAAGATCAGGTAAGAACTGCTGGACGGCAACGGACCGGTTTGCCCATTACACCATTTTCCGCGACATTGACCAACGCTGGTACGGCGAATGGGAACGTGACGGGGAAAAAACCCGTGCCGACTGGTCATGCCCCATTTTGGAAACCTTTGCCGAATATATGGTTGATCACGCACGCCGTCAGCCAAACGAAAACGCCCACTAAGCCTACGCCATTGGACGCGCTTCACCTCTCCTCGCGACACCACCGTTTTTAATCATTTATGTGCGGCCAATGACGTGCGCCCGACAGGAAGATGACATTTTTTCTGTTATGTGATCGATGATCTGTTCTTGCGTTTGCTGTCACAGCGATTATGTGATGGACCATCACACGGTTTCATAACGCAAGGAAAATTCATGACGGACGCCATCCCTTTGCAGATCGACATTGTTTCAGACGTGGTCTGCCCATGGTGCATTATCGGCTACAAAAACCTCGAAGAAGCCGTTGCGCGACTGGATGGGCAAGTTGACATCACAGTCCGCTGGCACCCTTATGAGCTGAACCCGAATATGGGACCAGAAGGCCAAGACCTTTCCGAACATATCACCGAAAAATACGGCTTAAGCCCCGATCAAAGTGCAGATAACCGCGCACGGATCACCATGATGGGTGAAAATGTTGACTTTCCGATCCATTTCAGCTCCGACAGCCGCATCTACAATACGTTTGATGCCCACCGTCTGCTCTATTGGGCGGGTAAGGAAGGCAAAAAAGCACAGCAAACAGCCCTGACACTGGCCCTTTTCACCGCCTACTTCCAGGACGGCGAAAATCCCGGTGACCACGGGGTTCTGAACCGCGCTGTCGAAGAAGTCGGTCTGTCACCGGAACGTGCGGCCGAAATTCTGGCGAGTGATGAATTCGCCAAAGAAGTCCGCGCCGAGGAAGAAGAATTCGGCAATGCCGGCATCAGTTCGGTGCCGACTTATGTGGTTAATGGCAAGTTCGCCATTTCCGGCGGCCACCCGCCAGAAGTTTTCGAACAGGCGCTGAGCGAAATTGCCCGTCAGGGAGATGAAATTCTCGCTGATGCAGAGGCCAACCAGTAAGCCTTACAGAACTGAACGCCCCATAAAAAAAGAGCCCCAGCAAAATGCTCGGGCTCTTTTTTGCGCTTGGGATCAAGGCGACGTATCGAAACCTAGGGCAGGTAATCGGCCATTTCGGCATTAAAATAGGTTTTCGACCGGGGGCCGGTGATGATCGGATCAATCCGACGCACACATTCCTTGTAATGCTCGGTCTGGCGATGGGCCTGAAAATCGTCGTCAGAACGAAACACTTCGTAGATCATGAATTTGTGTTCGTTTTCTGGATCGCGCAGCACATCAAAACGAAGGTTACCCTCTTCGTGCGCACGCGTTCCTTCGTAATTGATGCGGAACGCTTCGATGAACTCATCGACATGGCCCAGCTTAACTTCGATATGCACCATTTGTACAAGCATGATGTGTCCTGTTTTTGTTTCTTGCGTTTAAATCAATTGCCGTGCGGGATTAAAGCCCCGGCGCTTTCCACATAGAGGTCGTCACCCCCTGATCGACCAATTGGCGCTGTGCGGCATATGCCTGCGCCCAGCGATCGCCCAACTCGTCATAAGCAGATTTAAGGGCCGCATTGGGCTCAAACGTGTTTTCCCACCGCACCCATTCCCGACCAAGGGCGGCCAGATCGTTATGAAGTCCGCCGCCAACGGCCGCTGCCGCGGCACAGCCAAGCGCGGTTGCTTCTTTAATCACCGGGGTTGCAACGGGAATGCCCGCCACATCGGCCAGCATCTGCGACCAATGCGGGCTTTTGGCGGCCCCGGCGGCAAAGACGATCTTGTCCGGGCGCTGACCACTTAGCGCGAAAATCGCATCAAGGTTGCGGGCCGCAACGATGCAGGCATTTTCCTGCAAGGCGCGGAACAAAACAGCCTTGCCTGATTTTGCCGGATCAATACTGAGATTCAGGAACGAAGGTGCTGCGTGATACCAACTGCCATATCGCATCACATCGGAAAAAATCGGGATCACACCGTACGCACCAAGCGGTACGTCCTTCGACAGCTTTTCCAGCAGGGTATAGGCCTTGCCCGGATCATCAACCTTGGCCAATTCTTCCTGGCCAAACGCATCGCGGAACCAGCGCATCACCGCCCCAACAAAGAAGCTGATGGCTTCGGCCTGATTAAGCCCGGTAATCACATGCGGGTTGATCCGCAAATTCATCGACGGATCAATCAGACTGGAATCAACATTGACAATCTGCTGCCAGAACGTGCCGCCCAAAACCGCACAATCGCCGATCCCGGTCACACCCAGCCCCGCCGTGCCAAGCTGGCAATCGCCACCACCGACAACAACGGTTGTTTTTGTTGACAACCCGGTTTCAGACGCGGCCTTTGCCGTCACATGCCCAACCGCCGTGCCCGTTTCATGGGCGGGCGGGAAAATATCATCGCGCAGACCCACCGCGCGCATGGCATCTGGCAGCCAGTTGCGTTCGCGCAAACCGAAAATACCGGTCGTCCCGGCATTGGACGGATCAGACGCAATCACGCCTGACAGTCGGGCAACAACCCAATCTGACAACATCGCAATGCGATCAATCTTGTCATAGATATCGGGCATCTGTTGGCGCAGCCAAAGAAGCCGTGGCAACGCGCCAAGGGCAAAGGTCTGGCCAGTCTGTTTATAAAGGTCTTCCTCAACGCCGGGGAATTCATCCTTAAGCTGGCGCACCTGATTGACGGCCCGGCCATCAACGTTCGCACAGGCCCAAATTTCCTGACCATCCTTATCAAACGCGACAATTGCCTCGCGCATGGATGTTGCACTGACCGCGGCAATATCATCGCCACTAATCTTTGCTTCTGACAGCGCGCCTGCAATGCAGTCACAAATTAGCTGCCAGTTGCCATCAACATCGAAATCCATTGAACCGGGAAAACGCGGATCTTCCTTGTGCCACCATTCACGCTGGCACGACCCACGTTGATTTCCGTCTTGATCAAATACCACTGCCCGACCGCTGCCTGTTCCGGCATCAATCGCAAGCAGGTAATCACCCGCTGACATTTCCTAGACGTCCTCCAACAATTTTTCTGCCGTTTTTTCATCCGTAATCAGGATGTTCAACATATTTTCCTTTAAGGGCGGCACGAATGGCGCGCACCTTTGCTTCCCCGCCCGCAGCGGCAATCACATTCTTGGATTTATTAAGCGATGCCAGCCGCGCCCCAATCACGCGTTCATGCAGCGAAAGATCGAGCACATCGCCGTTATCATCAAAAAACTGGCACAAGATATCGCCAACAGCGCCCTTGCGGCGCAGCGGTTCAACCTCGTCAGGCGTGACATAGCCACTGCGCACAACGGTCGAATCGCTATTGAGCTCGCCAATCCCCACCAGCTGATAGGCCGCATTCATCGCCATTTCGAGAACATTGGAAATGCCTGGTTCCCCCATCAGGGCCGATGCCACTGACGCGTCAGATACCACCAAGGGTGCGGGTAAAAGATGCACGCTGCTGCCCCAGTTGGCTGTCCGCATGCCATCGACATAGGTCGCAACACCGCCGGTCAAACTCACCAGCGACACATTGCGTTCATTTGCCATATGGCCAAGACGCTGGATGGTGTGACTAACCGTCGAGCCCCAGCCAACCGCGAGCAAATCATCACTGCCCAACCGCTGCATCAGGAACTGGGCCGCTGCCTGCCCCAGACGTTCATTGAGATCGCCATTTTCAAGATTGGGCACGACACGTACTTCGCGAAGGCCCCAAACATCCTGAAGACGCTGCTCGTATTCAAGGCACCCCTGATGGCGCGAATTAATCCGAACCTGAATGATGCCGGTGCGTTGACCACTTTCGAGCATGCGCGACACCTTGATCCGCGACAGACCAAGCTTGTCGCCGATTTCGCCCTGGGTCATGCCGTCGTTGTAGTAGTACCATGCAATACGGGTTAGAGTTTCCTCCTCCGCGTCCGCATAGCTCCAGTCACTTCCTTCCGACGCCATTTTCATATCCCTGCATCTTGACGATCTGTTCATTTGATTATTCATAAAACAAATGATCACGTCAACCATTGTCAGCGCCACTTCAAATTGCAGCTATTTATGCTGCGATGCAGCGTTAAATTTGGCTCATTATGGTCATATATTTACCTTCCTGTTTAAAAAATCATGGTTGTTGACGGATTTGGAATCATGTGATCAAATGTTTCTCATAAAAACAAATGAACAGGCCTCTAGGGATGGAAAACAACATAGAACCCCGGACATCGGTCCGTGTTACCGACATATGGAAATCCTATGGCGGCACAGCGGTCCTTAAGGGAATCAACATCGAACTGCTCGCAGGTCAGGTTCACGCGCTTTTGGGCGGGAACGGTGCGGGCAAGTCAACTTTGATGAAAACAATTGCCGGCCTGGTCAGCCCCGATCAGGGATCGGTGGAAATCAATGAACAGGTTCTGGGGTCTGCGTCCCCCGCTGCGGCTCAGGCGCTTGGCCTTTATCTTGTGCCGCAAGAAGCGCACATCCTGCCCAATCAATCTGTCTTGGAAAATATCTGCCTTGGCCTAAAAGCCAAACCGCGTGCGCTGCGCGACCAAGCAGAAGCCCTGCTGCGCGATCTTGCGGTGTCGCTTGATCTTGATGCGCAGGCCGCCACCCTTGAAATTGCCGACCGCCAGATTGTTGAAATCATGCGCGGCCTGATCCGCAAGGCCAGTGTCCTTATTCTGGATGAGCCGACCTCGGCACTGACCCCGCATGAAGCAAACGCGCTTTTTGATCGTGTGCGTCAGTTGCAGGCACAAGGTGTTGGCATCTTCTTTATTTCCCACAAGCTGCGCGAAATCCGTGAAATATGCAGCGTCATCAGCGTTCTGCGTGATGGGGCGATTGTTCTGTCGGGTGCGCTTTCCGATTACGATGACAATCATATCGTCGAAGCTATGACCAAAACCGTGCAATCAGCCGCCCCCACCACACGCGCCAACACGGATGTCGATTTCGAAGCCCGCGACATTTTGCTTGAAATCGATGGCTTCAGTGGCGAAGGATTTCGCGATATTTCCTTCAATGTCCGGGCTGGTGAGATTGTCGGTCTGGCCGGGGTCGTCGGTGCAGGCCGCTCGGAACTGGCTGAAACCCTGTTTGGCTTGCGCGATGCGCGCAGTGGCACGCTCAATCTGCATGGTGCGCCACTGACCAAACGCTCCCCCCGCGATTGTGTCGATGCCGGGCTTGTCTATCTGCCCGAAGACCGTCAGCAAAACGGATTGTTTCTTGAAGCATCCCTTGGCTGGAACATGTCGAGCTACACCATGCATCGTCTTGGGTTCTTCCCCAAACGTCAGGCCGAAACGGCTGCATTTAACGCGTTCCGCGACAGCCTTGGCATCAAATGCGAAGGCGAAGATCAGTCCGTTGGCCGTCTTTCAGGCGGCAATCAGCAAAAAGTCCTGATGGCCAAATGTCTCGCCGCCGACCCCAAGGTTCTGATTTTGGATGAACCAACGCGCGGTGTTGACGTTGCGGCACGTAATGATATTTACCGACTGATCCACGAACTGGCGGCCAAGGGGCTTGGGGTTGTTCTGATTTCATCAGATTTTGACGAAATCGAACAGCTCGCAGACCGGGTTGTGGTGATGGCGCATGGTGTGCAATGCGGCGCGCTCGAACGTGATGCCGTCACGGTTGATGCTATTGCCCATCTTGCCTTCGAGTCCGGGAGCCCTTCACATGCTTGATTTCTTCGCACGCAACCGCGTGGCGACCCTGTGTGCTGTCACCGTTCTGGCGTTTTTGCTAATCGGCGCTGCGGCACCGGGCTATTTGTCGCTCTCGACAGCGTCTGTTGTCATGTCCAACAGCCTCGTTTTGATGTCGGTCGCCCTTGGCACCATGCTGGTGATCCTGACCCGCAATATTGATGTTTCAAGCGGTTCGGTACTTGGCCTTAGTGCCGTTGTGCTGGGTCTTATGCTTAATGACGGTCACAGCCTTGGCGTTGCCATTGCCGCCTGCCTTGTGACCGGTGCTGTTGCCGGGCTGATCAATGGTCTTTTGGTGACCATGCTCAATGTGCCATCGATCATTGCGACGCTGGGCACACTTGGCCTGTTTCGCGGTGTGATGCTGATCCTCACGGGTGGCAACTGGATCGAAGAACTGCCCCAGTCGCTTAAAGGATTGGCCATCAATGGGACCTTGGGCGTTTCCATCCTGACGGTGATTGTCGTGGTGGCCCTGATTATTGTCGGGATTTGCGTCCGCCAGACCCGTTTCGGGCGTTATTTCTATGCGGTTGGCGATAACCGCGAAGCATCCCGCCATCTCGGCATCCCGGTGAAACTCGTGCAAATCGCGGCCTTTGTCGCCGCGGGCGTTTTGGCCGCCATCGCCGGAATGATCTTTGCCGCACAGATCGGCTTCATCCCCAATCAGGCTGGTAACGGGCTGGAACTCAAAGCCATCGCCGCAAACGTTCTGGGCGGGGTTAGCCTTCTGGGCGGGACCGGCACGGTTCCGGGCATTTTTGTTGGGGTAATTTTCTTGACCTCAATCGACAGTGCGCTGGTGTTCTTGAAAATTCCGGCATTTTGGAATGATTTCATCGCCGGTGCGGTTTTGCTGTTGGTGCTGTTGCTCGATGGGCGTGTGCGCATGGCCGTTGACCGCGCCATCCGCGCCAAACGCTATGCCGTTCATCACCACACCAACACCAATCAACCCGACCAATCCAATACATCCAATCGCGATGGCGCATCCGCGTCCCGCCCGCAGGAGGCAGGTGAATGATCAAACGTTATCTTCTGCGCTGGGAAACCGCCCTTCTGTTCATGCTGATCGCCGAATTTGCGATCTTTGGCATGATCAATCCGCGCTTCCTTAATCTGTCAAACCTGCTTTACAGCACCAGCGACTTTGCCCAGATCGGCATCGTTGCCCTGCCGCTGACCATCGTGATCATCGCGGGCGGGATTGATGTGTCCTTTGCGTCTGCTGTTGGCTTGTGCGCGATCGTGTTTGGCATTGCCAACTTCTTTGGTATGCCGCTGCCGATTTCCATTCTGGCGTCCCTTTTGACCGGTGCGATGGCGGGCCTGTTTAACGCCACCATGATCCATGTCTCACGCATCCAGCCGCTGGTTGTCACCCTTGGCAGTCTGTACCTGTTTGGCGGTGCGGCAACGGTTCTGTCGGGTGTTGTAGGTGCAGGCGGCTATGAAGGGATCGGCAACTTCCCCGATGTCTTTACGTCCTTTGCCTATGTTGAACTGACCGGTCTGCCCGCACCGTTTTTGGTGTTGCTGGTCGAAGCCTTGATCTTGTTTATCGTTTTGCACTATTCGCGCTTTGGCCGGTCGGTCTTTATGTGCGGGCTCAGCGAACATGCCGCGCGCTATAGCGGCCTTCGCATCAAAACGATCCAAACCATCACCTATGTCCTGACCGGCGTTTTTGCTGCGGTCGCAGGGCTTGTTTTGTCGTCCTATTTTGGATCGGCGCGTGTTGATCTTGGCACGGCAACATTGTTGCCCGCGATCACGGCGGCCGTTCTTGGTGGGGCCTCTATCTACGGTGGGCAGGGGTCGATTGTCGGCACCCTTCTGGCCACCCTGGTCATCGGTTATCTGCAGCAAGGCCTGCAAATGAGCGGTGTTCCCAGTCAGATTTCCAGTGCGCTCTCCGGTGCGTTGCTGGTGGTTGCGGTCGCATTGCGCCACGGAAGCGCAGTGTTGGCCGATTTTATAGCTGCGCGAATAATGGCGACGAACCGCAAACGCGCAGCATCATGAGGAGGAAAGAAATGTCAGGAAAAACTTTTAAATGGATGACTGCTGCGGCCTTTGCAGGCTCGCTTCTGGCAGCAGCTCCGGCCTTTGCCGAAAACCAGATCGCCTTTATCCCGAAACTGGTGGGCGTTGGCTTCTTCACCAGTGGCGGCAATGGTGCGACCACCGCAGGTAAGGAACTTGGGATTGATGTCACCTATGACGGCCCGACCGAACCAAGCGTTTCCGGTCAGGTCCAGTTCGTAAACAACTTCGTTAATCAGGGCTATAACGGCATTATCTTGTCGTCCGTCTCCCCGGATGGCCTGTGCCCGGCTCTGGAACGTGCGATGAAACGCGATGTTCTGGTCATGACCTGGGACAGCGACGTGAAACCGGAATGCCGCAGCTACTATATCAACCAAGGCACCCCGGAACAGCTTGGTGGTCTTTTGGTCAACATGGCCAATGACGGCGTCAAAAAAGAAAAGGCAAAAGTCGCCTTCTTCTATTCCAGCCCGACCGTCACCGATCAGAACGCCTGGGCAAATGCTGCCAAGGCCAAAATCGAAGCCGAACATCCGAGCTGGGAAGTTGTTACCACCCAGTATGGCTATAACGATGCGCAGAAATCTCTTCAGACCGCCGAAAGCATCCTCAAAGCTTACCCGGATCTTGACGCGATCATCGCACCCGATGCCAATGCCCTTCCAGCCGCAGCACAGGCTGCTGAAAACCTTGACCGCGCGGGCAAAGTTGCCATCGTTGGTTTCTCGACCCCGAATGTGATGCGCCCGTATGTCAAACGCGGCACGGTGGAGCGTTTTGGTCTTTGGGACGTTACCGAACAGGGTAAAATTTCAGTCTATGTTGCCAATCACGTTCTTGATAACGGCCCGATGAATGTGGGCGATACGCTCGATATTCCAGGTGTTGGCACCGTTGAAGTCTCCCCGAACAGTGTTCAGGGATACGAGTACGAAGCAGATGGCAACGGCATCATCCTGCTGCCAAACCGCACCGTCTTTACCAAAGACAATATCGACGACTTCGATTTCTGATCTTTGGACGAACGGGTACGGCCCTCCTGGGGGTGGGCCGTACCCGGATTTTCTTGCTGATTTTTTGATGGATTTACGGATACAGCCCGATGGAAAACCTTTGGAACGATAACGACGCGGCACGCTATGCCAATGACGCCAAAACAGCCGGTCAACCCGAAGCATTGGGCTTGCGCGTTTATACATCTCGCATCATCGGCCAGGTTGCCGACCTCGTCTTGCATGGCGGCGGCAACACCTCGGTAAAAGTAACCGATAATGACGGTAACGCCATCATGCATGTAAAAGGCAGCGGCTGGGATCTTGAAACCATCGAAGCCCCCGGCTTGCCTGCGGTGAAGCTCGCCCCACTTCACGCCGCACGCACAGAAAAAAAGCTTTCTGATCCGCAAATGGTTGCGCTTTTGCGCAGCAACCTGCTTGACCCCTCCGCGCCAAACCCGTCGGTCGAAGCCTTACTGCATGCCTATCTGCCGTTTGATTTTGTCGACCACACCCATTCCACTGCCGTCCTGGCCCTTGCCAACCAAGACAAATCCGAAGACATCATGCGCGAAATCTACGGCGACCGTCTGGCATTTCTGCCCTATGTCATGCCGGGCTACGACCTGTCGATTGCCGGTGCCGATCTTTTTGATCGTTTCCCCACTTGCGAAGGCCTGTGGCTTAAAAACCACGGATTGTTCACCTTTGGCACAACCGCCAAACAATCCTATGACCGTATGATTGATTTCGTCACCGATGCGGAAAACTATCTGACCGCCAAGGGCATTGCCCTTCCGGGACCAGAAACATCGGACCGCGATCTTGATCCAGCCATTGCCGATAAACTCAACACCGCCCTTCGTGCTGACGGCTCGCCCTTTGCCGATGCCATGGCGATGGATTTCCGAAGCACCCCATCGATCCGCAAATATCTGTCAAATGACGCGCTTGAAACCATTGCGGTGCGCGGCACGGCAACACCCGATCACGTGATCCGCATTAAACCGTTCCCGCTGATCATTGCTGCCGATGCCAGTCTTCAGGATATCGCGTCAGCGCTTGAGGATTACAAAGCCCGCTACCGCGCCTATTTCGAACGCAACGCCCCCAATGCCAGCGAAGAAAAAGTCATGCTTGATCCATGGCCGCGCATGGTCCTGATCAAGGGTCTTGGCCTTGTCGGGCTTGGTGCCAATGACAAGGCTGCGCGCATCGCAGGCGACCTTGGCGAACAAACCGCGCGCATCATCAATGCCGCCGAAGAAGTTGGAACGTTCCAGCCGATCAACGAGGCCGATCTGTTTGATATGGAATACTGGTCGCTTGAACAGGCAAAACTTCAGAAGAAATAACTCCCGCGGCTTCGGTGTTTTTCCCTTTGTTCCGCACCAAAGCTTAGCAAGCTCCCTTGACCCCTGCCTTTTGGCGGGGGTTCTTTTTTGCATGCTCGACAGACGGGAATGACCGGCATAGTCTTTGGCACCACCACCGCCAAACAGGAACGCCCCCATGCCTGAGCTTACAGAAATCACACAATACCTGCCCGGTATTTTGCTATCGTACCTTGCCTTGCTTGTGGGCGTCATCAGCCCCGGCCCAGCCTTGCTTGGACTGATGGGTGTTTCACTTGATCGCGGACGCCTTGCGGGGCAAAGCTTTGCCCTTGGCATCGGCACGGGTTCCTTTTCCATCGGGCTTTTAACCCTGACCGGGTTGTCGGCGGTTTTGGCGGCCTATGCTGATGCGATGACCGCCATTCGTATTTTTGGTGGGCTTTATTTGCTGTGGCTGTCGTATCGCGCATTTCGCACCGCATTTCGCAAACCCGTTCCTGCAAGTGCAAACGACGACGTTCCGGTGAGCGACCCAATCAGCAGGCGTGGCTATTATCTGCGTGGCTTGGCACTGCATCTTACCAATCCAAAGGCAATCCTGACCTGGATCGCGATCATTTCAATCGGCTTTACCCATGGTGCGCCGCTTTGGGTGGGGGCTGCCATCGTGATCGGGTGCGGGATGATTTCAACCTGTATGCATCTGATCTATGCCACAGCCTTTTCAACCGCCCCGGCGATTTCGATTTACCGGCGTGCCGCCGGATGGATCAATGGGGTACTTGGCGTTTTCTTTGCCATGGTCGGTATCAGGTTGCTGTTTAATCGATAAAGTTGGCATCAGGGCCGCGCCGGATCTTCTTTCTCGGTTTCTGATTCTGCTTCCGCTTCGGCCTCTGCTTCAGCCTGCTCTGCGGCCCACACGCCTGCGGTTTCCACAGCCATCGGCGACGCTGTTGGCAACACGCCCAGATAACTTTCGGTCTCATCGGCCGGCATCGCCTCACGCTTGGTCATGCGATAGAGCGCATAAAGCGCAATGGCGCCAAATGTTACGACAAGAACCAACCAGAATGCATATGGACCAAACTGCTGCATCGCCCAACCGGTGACAAGCGGGCCCGAAATGGCCCCAATGCCAAAGGTCAGAACCAGCGCCCCAGACGCGGCTGGCATTTCCTCAAGCGTCAGAAAATCATTGGTGTAGGCCAAGAACAATGCGTAAAGCGGCGTTGTCATGCCACCGGCAAAGAATGCCGCAGCCATCAGTGGCCAAAGCTGATCGCCGGCCATCCAGCCCAGTGCACAGGATATCCCCCCCATTAACGCCGCGCCAAAGATCAGCTTGCGCCGATCCATCCGGTCCGACAACCAGCCGATGGGATATTGAAACAGCAAGGCACCGGCAAACAGCATCCCAATAAACAACGCGATCTGTGCGGTGGTCAGGTCAATCTTGGTGCCAAAAACTGCCCCCATGCCTGATTGCGTGGCATACACACTGCCCAGCAAGAAAATCCCGACAGTACTTAGCGGTGCCTCGACAAACAATTCGCGTAACGGCATTGCTTTCGCAGCTTCGGTCACCGGAACCGAGGATACCGACAAAAGGATCGGCGCGAAAGAAACCGACACAAGGATTGAGGCCCCAATGAACAGCACCGATGTCCCGGCATCGCCCAGTGTCAAAAGCCCCTGCGCACCGATAATACCCAGCGTCTGTGCAATCATATAGGCCGACAGAACCTTACCGCGTGTTTCATTGGTCGCAGCATCATTAAGCCAGCTTTCCGCCGTGACATAGATGCCCGACATGCAAAACCCGACAAGAATGCGAAGTGGCGTCCACGCCCATGGCTCCGTCAATAAGGGGAAGGCAATCAGTGCCGCCGACATGAAGCTGCCAAGGGCGGCAAAAACACGCACATGTCCCACACGGCGCAGCATCACCGGGGTCAGGCGCGCACCCGACAAAAATCCGGCAAAATAGGCCGATGTGACAATGGCCAGTTCTGCTGAGGAAAAGTTTTCGATCCCGCCACGGACACCGATAAGGGTCGAATGCATGCCATTGCCCAGCATGATCAGGACGATCCCAAGCAAAAGCGCCCAGACACTAGACAAAACCTTGAACATCGAATGCCCTCTCACGCATGACAGTGGCGCCGGATCGTTGAGTTATGGATGGCTCAACGGACTGCTTGGCGTCTTGTTCACCATGATCGGCATCGGGCTTTTGATCAACCGATAATACAGCACGACAACACAGTAATTAATCAGTGGGTTCAACCAGTTCTGCCTGCGTCATCCGGCGGGTCGTCACCCCGTTTTTAAGATCAAGCCAGCAGCAAAAGACCGTTAGCCAAACCGCAATGAGCGGGACGACGGCGATTTCCTGATCCATCACCCACAACGTGGCACTGGCAATCAAACACCAGATCAAAGGAACCGGCACCAAAAGCCATCGCCAGGTCCCGCGTGCCATCAAAACAAAACCAAGCGTACCGAGGGTTGTTGGATCTGCTGCACTGCCAAACAGCTCGGCCTGCATAAGGTCCCGTCCTTCGAACAACCCGACGAACGGATAGACCACCAAGGCAATGCCGATAAACGCGGCCCCAATCATGGATGAAAAATCCCCGCGCCAGCCAAACCGCAACGGCAAGGGGCGTGCAGCAAAAACAGCCAAAAGCACGATCTCTGCGACGAACCCAGGCAGGACATAGGGCACAACCCAGTTGATCGGTTGATAGTATTGCCACATGAAACCGTAACTTACCCATGCCCAGATCAGCGACAGCACCACCAGAATAACCCGGTTGCCGCGATGGCCATGGCGTATCGCCAAACCTGCCGCAATGACCCCGGCAACAAGGGCCGATACCACCGCCAGCCCCCATGTTGTATTCATCGTTTCAAACAGCCGGAAATACACCCGCGGTGAAAACAGCAGGAAATCGGCTAAGCCATAGCTCCACCATTCGCTCATGACCGTGCCCCCTTCATATTAGAACCCCGATCACCGCAGCGATCTGTTCGCGCATTTTGTCATCGGGTAAAAGCCCGGTCGCCGCACGCATGTTTTCGGCTGCGTGCGCCGGTTTGGTCGTGGCCGGGATAGGACAAGTCACCGCCGGATGGGCAATCAGATATTTCAAAATCAGCTGCGCCCAGCTTTGCACCTGAAGTTCAGCGGCAAATTCCGGCAATGGCTCACCTTCGAGTTTCTCAACAAGGCTACCGCCCCGAAACGGACGGTTCACAATCACCGCAATCCCGCGATCATAGGCCATCGGCAACAGGTATTCTTCGACATCGCGGTCAATCGGGTTGTAGGTAACCTGAACGAAATCAAGGCGTTCGTTCTTCATCACCGCCATTAAATCTTCGGTGCGCCGTCCGTGTGACGTCGTCACCCCGACATAGCGCAGAAGACCTTGGTCTTTCAGCTTGAACAACAGTGGCAGATTTTCATTAATCCCCAACAGGTTATGCACCTGCAAAAGGTCAAACTTTTTAAGGCTCCAGCGGGCTTCGGTCTCGGAAAGCTGTTCCATTCCATCGCCAGCGGTCCAGATTTTGTCGGTTGAAAAGACCTGATCGCGGGCACCGAGCTTATCAAGCCCATAGCCGATAACATCCTGCGACGATCCATACATCGGGGAACTGTCAATCATCCGCCCGCCTGCAGAAAAGAAGGCCGACATCACGTCCGCACATTGATCGCGCAGTTCCATATCATTGCCGACATTAAAGGTGATCCAGCTGCCCAGTCCGACCGCCGGAATTTCTTCACCGGTTGACGCAATCGCCTTGCGGATCACATCGGGGCGTTTTTGCCCGGCAATTGTTTGCGCCCACAGCGGGCCCGCCCCGCCAAGCGCCGTCGCAGCGCCCAAGGCACTGAACGCACTGGCCGATTTCAAAAATGTTCGACGATCAAATTCAGACATGGTCCACCCCGTCTTACTGTTTCGTCCTTCATATTCCACAAGAATTGGGCAGAATTCTGCCATAACGCAACGGTTCCTGCATAAACCATACCAAACACCGCAGGAATCCGCGCATGTGCTGGGCTGCCCACTGTTGCTTACCAGGCGGCCAAAACAAAAGGCCACGACATAATATCGTGGCCTTTGATCGTATCAGATAAGATAGCTGAAACGTTTAAACCCGTTTCCAGCTCGTGCCATCTTTGAAGTCTTCCAGCAGAATGCCGCGTGCCAGCAAATCATTGCGGATTTTATCGGCTGTTGCGAAATCCTTGTTCTTTTTGGCGTCCGCCCGCTGATTGATCAGATCATCAATCTCGGCGGCTTCGTCTTCGCCCGCACTGCCGGTAAACCAATCTTCCGGGTCGGCTTCAAGAATACCAAGCAGCTTGGCCGCGGCGAGAATTTCGCCCTTGGCTTCCGCACGCTCGTATTTCTTTTCGGCCTTGTTGAACCGAGTGACCAGATTGTGGAATTCCGCAATCGCCAGTGGTGTATTGAGGTCATCACACAGCGCTTCAAGGAACAGACGCGGTACCGGCATATCTTCCGGCGTCACATCGGCACTTTGACGCAATGCTGTATAGAACCGATCAAGTGATTCCTTAGCCTGACGCAGGTTATCTTCGGTCCAGTTAATCGGCTGGTGATAATGGGTGCCGATCATTGCAAGGCGGATTGCTTCCCCCGGCCAGCTTTCCAGCAAATCATGCACGGTGACGAAATTGCCCAAAGACTTGGACATTTTTTCGCCTTCAACCATCAGGTGGCCGTTATGCATCCAGTATTTGGCATAGCTTGACCCCTGATTGGCACAGCAGCTTTGCGCCAATTCGTTTTCATGATGCGGGAACACAAGGTCCGAACCACCGCCATGAATGTCGAAATTCTCGCCCAGATAGCGCGTCAACATGGCCGAGCATTCAATATGCCAGCCTGGACGGCCCCGACCCCATGGGCTTTCCCAGCCCGGAATGTCGTCTTCGGACGGTTTCCACAAAACGAAATCTGCCGGGTCTTTCTTGTACGGTGCGACTTCAACCCGCGCACCCGCAATCATTTCCTTACGATCACGGCGCGACAGCTTGCCATAGCCATCAAACTTATCGACCGAAAACAGAACATGTCCTTCGGCGGCATAGGCAAAACCTTGTTCGATCAGGCTTTCACACATGGCAATCATTTCGGCGATATGTTCGGTCGCACGCGGCTCGATATCTGGCTTGGCCGCGTTCAAGGCGCCCATATCATCAAGATAGGCCTGATGGGTGCGTTTGGTGATGTCGGAAATCGTCTCGCCGCTGTCTTTGGCGCGCGCGTTGATTTTATCATCAACGTCGGTGACGTTTCGAACGTAGGTCACCTTGGGATAGATATGGCGCAAAACACGCACCAGCGTATCAAACACAACAACCGGGCGCGCATTACCAACATGGGCGTAATCATACACCGTCGGCCCGCACACATAGAGGCGCACGTTATTGGCGTCAATCGGCTCAAACACCTGTTTTTCGCGGGTGAGCGTGTCAAAGATACGAAGGGTCTTGTTCATTATAATTGTCCGTTTGGCTGTGGTGTCGGGTTAAATGCAGGCATTTATCGGCGATCAAAGCAGAATGCTTAGACCGCCTTCCCACACAGCCGGTTACGTGCTTTATCCCCGCCAATCAGAACCAGCATGGTCAACATTTCCGGGCCATGTTCACGTGCGGTCAGCGCCTTGCGCAATGGCATGAACAATTCCTTGCCCTTACGACCAGTCGCATCCTTAACCGCCGTCGTCCAAGACTTCCAGCTCGTCCCGTCAAGCGCGCCTTCAGGCAACAATTCCGCCGCCTGCTTTAAGAACTCGCCATCTTTATCGTCAATTTCCGGCACCACGGGCTGATGGATCACATCCCACCATTCCAGTGCCTCGGACACGCGCCAGCAGTTGCCACGCACCGCGTTCCAGAAGGTTTCATCGGCGGTTGCCATGCCCGCAGTAATCAGTTTGGGCCGTGCGGCTTCAAACGACATGTCATGAATGACTTTTTCATTCAGGCTGGCCAATTCGGCCGGATCGAATTTCGGGGTTGAACGCCCGTAATGATCGAGATCGAATTTCTCAAGCACTTCAGACAGACTTGCCGGTTCGATTTTATCGGACGCGCCAAGACCGGTCAAAAGACCGACCAATGCTTCGACCTCAAACCCGTCATTGCGCAGTTCACGAAGCGACAGGCTGCCCAACCGTTTTGAAAGCTGCGATCCACCAGGCCCCGCCAAAAGCGGCATATGGGCAAATTCAAGCGCACCGGGTTTCCCACCGAGGGCAAGATACAGCAAAATCTGCGACACGGTATTGGTCACATGGTCTTCGCCGCGAATGATGTGGGAAACACCCATTTCAAGGTCATCCACCACGGAACCAAGCATATACAGCAACGACCCGTCTTCACGGATCAAAACCGGGTCCGACACATGTTCGGTATCAAACGAACAGACCCCGCGCGCCAAATCATCCCATTCGACCATGCCGTCGGTCAGGATAAAACGCCAATGCGGTTTGCGGCCTTCGGCTTCCAGCGCAGCAATTTCATCATCGCTCAGCGTCAATGCCTTACGGTCATAGATAAACGCCTGATGACGCTGGCGGGCAGCCTTGCGTTTCCAGTTAAGTTCACCTTCGGTCTCGTAACACGGATACAGCAACTCGCGCTTTTTCAGATCAGCGATCGCCGCGTCGTATTTATCCTGACGCAGGGACTGGCGTTCTTCACGGTCCCAGTCAATGCCAAGCCATCTCAGGTCTTCACGGATGGCATCGACATATTCGTCTTTGGAACGAACTGGATCGGTGTCATCAAACCGCAGGATGAATTCGCCGCCTGATTTCCGGGCATAAAGCCAGTTCATCAGGGCAACACGGGCGTTCCCGACATGGAGAAGCCCGGTTGGGCTGGGTGCAAATCGCAGGACAGGTTTTGTCATTTCAAACTTTTCAGTTCAAGTGGTTCAGGTCACGAGGTTCGTGAAACCATTTGTAATAGGATAGCGTCTGTCACGGCCAAAGGCGCGCGGCGTAATCTTGACCCCCGGCGGGGCCTGACGGCGTTTATATTCCGCCCGATCGAGCAATCGCCAAACCCGGCGCACAGTCGCCTCGTCATGACCGCTATCCACGATATCGCGTACAGACCGCTCACCTTCAATCATCTGATGCAAAATATCATCAAGAACATCATAAGGCGGCAGGCTGTCTTCGTCTTTCTGATCCGGCCGCAATTCAGCAGATGGCGGCTTGGTAATGATCCGTTCGGGGATCACCATACCATCCGGGCCCATCGCACCAGCCGGTGTATTTTCATTGCGCCAATGGCATAGGTCAAACACGGTCGTTTTATAAAGGTCTTTCAAAACAGAATAGCCACCGCACATGTCGCCATACAGTGTCGCATAGCCGACCGACATTTCCGACTTATTGCCGGTCGTCAGCACCATGTGGCCAAACTTGTTTGAAAGCGCCATCAGGATCATCCCGCGCGAACGGGCCTGAATGTTTTCTTCGGCAATATCAGGATCACGTCCTTCAAATGCAGGAGCCAGCATTTGATCAAACGCGCCCATTGCCGGACCGATATTAATGCTTTCGATCCCGGTTCGCAGCATATTCGCACACAGTTCGGCATCCTCAAGGCTATCAGCCGAGGTATAAGGTGACGGCATCATCACCAGCCGCACGCGATCCGATCCCAGCGCATCGACCGCAACCGCGGCCGACAACGCACTGTCGATCCCGCCCGACATGCCAATGACAACGCCGGGAAAACCATTTTTATTGACGTAGTCACGCAAGCCCAGAACAAGGGTCTGATAAATCGCATCAAGGCCGGTCGGGTGTGCGACCTTGGGCGCATCGGATGCGCAGGCCCATGTGCCATCATCACCCTTGACCCAGTTTGATGTGACAACCCCCTCGGCAAAGCACGGCAATGCAACGCCAAGCGATCCATCACCGTTCAAACCAAACGAGCCGCCATCAAAAACCAGCTCGTCCTGACCACCCACTTCGTTGCAATAGATCATCGGCGCGCCGGTTTCACCGACGCGGTCTGCAATCAGTTGACGACGCAAGCCCCCCTTGTGGGCTTCAAACGGTGATCCGTTGGGCACGAGGAAAATCTCGGTCCCAGCCTTGGCAAGATGGGCCACCACATTGGGCGTCCAGACATCTTCACAGATTGGCACACCAATTTTGACGCCCTTGAATGAAATCGGCTCGGGCATGGGACCGGCGGCAAAGACGCGCTTTTCATCAAACACGCCATAGTTCGGCAGGTCCTGCTTGGCCCGGACGTCAACAATCTTGCCCTGCTCGATCAAAAGAACTGCGTTAAAGCGTGTGCCATCAATGTCCCATGGTGTCGTCAACAGCAATGCCGGACCCTTGGTGCGTTTGGCCGTATGGGTGCAAATCGTATCCACCGCTTCGCGCAGATGGCGCATGAACGCAGGCTTCATCACCAGATCCTCGGGCGGATAGCCCGACAGAACCAGTTCAGAATACAAAACGATATCCGCGCCCTGATCAGCCGCAGTTTCCCAGGCCGCCACAACCTTGTCCCGGTTACCGGTTACATCACCGACAATCGGGTTGAGCTGGGCAATCGCAATGGCAAGCATATTTGTCATGATGTTGGAATAGGAGCCCCCCCGCGTGCTGTCAATTGCCGAATAACGAATATCGCCTGTTCCAAACTTGCAATGCCGGGAAAATTTCACCCAAAACCGGATCAAGTCATTGTGTT
This sequence comes from Thalassospira sp. Z349TD_5, assembly GCF_056173045.1. Taxonomy (NCBI): domain Bacteria; kingdom Pseudomonadati; phylum Pseudomonadota; class Alphaproteobacteria; order Rhodospirillales; family Thalassospiraceae; genus Thalassospira; species Thalassospira sp. Z349TD_5. The sequence continues at coordinate 915,648 of NZ_CM149654.1, read as the reverse complement.
TAAACGCCTTGGATCAGCAAACACTAATTGATAATGACTTGCAAAATCGATCAAAGATCGCTCTATTGCCCGCGCTGTAAAGTGCAGCGCACAAAAAATCAAAATTTAAAATACGAGCAAACACATGAGCACCACCAAAAATTCAACGGCCCCTATGCCCGCCGTCACCGTTTCCTATATCCCCGGACGCGAAGCTTCCGAAAACCTTGGCATTGTTTTTGGCAGTTCGGTCAGAAGCCGCAACTTCCTGTTTGATATTTTTGCCGCATTCAAAAACCTGTTTGGCGGTGAAGTACGGTCCTATACCCGTCTTCTCGACGACGCGCAGAGCGAAGCGACCAGCCGCATGCTCGAACAGGCCAAAAAGCTTGATGCAGATGCTGTTGTTGATGTGCATTTTGCCACGTCACAGGTTGCCTATAAAGCGGCTGAAATCTTCGCCTATGGCACCGCTGTTCGCCTGAAATAACGGTTAGGATTCCCAAAAATGGAAGAAATCATTCTTCCGGGAATTTTGCTGACCATCCTGATCGGAATTGCCTATCTGACCGGCCGCGTGGCCGATGGGGTACATGACCGCGCGCTAAAACGCGATGAGTCGTTACTGCCCCGGCAGGTTCTTGATTCAGGAAGCAACATTCCCGGTGACATAAAACTGCACGACACTGCCATGGTAACCGGCAAAGTCGTGATTGCCGAAGATCGTTTTCGCAATCTTCTGGCACGTTTGCGCATTTTTGTCGGTGGGCGCCTTAGTGCGCATGAAGCATCGATAACCCGCGCCAAACGCGAGGCCATGTTGCGCCTGCGCACCAACGCCAAGGGTGCCAGCCATATTATCGGTATTCGGTTTGATTCCGCACAACTAAGTCGCGGCATGATCGAAATGATTGTATCTGGCACCGCCCTTTATACCGATCATCGACCAAAGGGCGGCTTTCCATCCGCGCTGCCCGATGACGGGGTCAATATCAGCCACCGTAACCTGCTCGTCGAATTCCTGTCGGCAAGCACGGCATTTCTTCTGATTTGCTGGGGAATTTATGCGGCCAGCGGCCTGTTGGTCGAATGGGCCAGCCATGAAATCTCGGTCGAGGACGAAGTTGCCATCTGGTCGCAGCTTGAACCCGAGCTGATCAACCATCACCGCACCTCAGACGACCGCAGTCTGGCGGAAAACTATCTGGTTGATCTGATCAATTCGATCCCCAAAACGGCTCTAGGTCCGGCAGCGGCCTATGATTTTGACGTCGTGATCGTTCCCGATCCGACACCAAATGCTGCGGCCCTTCCCGGCGGATTGATCCTTGTTCATACGGGCATGATTGATCTGGTCGAAAGTGAAAATGAACTGCTATCGATCCTGGGTCATGAAATCGGCCATTACAACGGGCGCGATCACCTTGAAGGATTGGGCCGCGAAGTTGTCGGCGTTGCCCTGTCAGCCATGATGTTTCAGACCGATGCGGTTTTGACCACCTGGATTGCCGGTTGGCCAAAAATGCTGACCGACCTTGATTATTCACGCAGTCAGGAACTTGATGCCGATAATTGGAGCCTCAAAATCCTGATGGCGAAATATGGGCATGTTGGTGAAGTTGCCCGAACGTTTGAAAAGCTTGGTCAAATGCAGGGCGGGCACAGTGTCATGGATTATCTGGCAACCCACCCGCACCCGCAGGACCGGGTTGACCGGCTGTATAAAATGGCCCGCGACCAAAACCTTCCGATGGGCGAACCTGTCAACCTGGAAGAAGCCTTCGAAGACTTCCTTGTGCGTACCGGCGAAATTCCGGAAAGCGCGCGTGAGGAAGGCCGTAAATTTAGCCTCACAACCACGAAAGACTGATACCCATGCGTGGATTTCTTTTCCCCTTCCGCTTCCTAAGCGTAAGTGGTCGCCCGAACATCGAGTTTTGGCTCACCCAATGCGTCATTTTGGCATCCACAATAATCGGTGTGTATCTGGCAAGTTTTGCGGGTTTTCAGATCGCCGTTGACTTTGATCGGTATCAGACGATGTCCGATGTCAGCAATCTGGAAAAATCGCTCGAAGCTGAGTTTGGCGACAATATCGAAAAGGTCGAAACATGGATCGCCGATTATCCAGAGGCCCCGATGACGTGGCACGCCCAAACGCTAGCACCGCGCGAAGCCCACAAACTCGACGATATGGTTTGGCAAACCATGCGCTATTCCGACCGCACGCTTGAGGTAAACCCAAAAGTTTTGACCGGTGTGCGCCGCTTTTATGGCGATATCGAAGCACAGATGACCATTTTGTTCATGCAGCAGAATGCAAATGGCTATGCCCGCAAAGCCATGGAAAAAATGACAACAATCGTTGCCACGGCCCGTCGAGACGTCCTGCCGCTACTGCAATCGGAAATCAAACGTTTGGATAGTGAATTGGCTGATATGGCCAATTAGGCTCGATTGACACCGAAACAAGACACATCAAACAAACCGGGGCGACATCAGTGGCCCCGGTTTTGTTTTGTCTTCGATGTGATTTTGGCAGGAACCGTGAAAGCTACAAATCCAGTGCAGCGTCGATTTCGTCCTGGCTCATGGTTTTGGCCGATCCATGAATGATCCCGCTGGCAACATCCATGAACCGTTGCAGCGATTTGGTGACGGCATTGGCGGTTTCACGCAGCAGTTCCTCGTTGCCCTCAGCAATGATCGCATCAAGCTGCGTATTGGCGTGGCCCACAATCGTATTGAGGTGATTAATGGTTTCTTCAAATGGATCGCGGAACCGGCTTGGCACATGATCATAGGCCTCAATCGCCAGTTCGCGGTCGGAAAAGGCACTATCGCGGAAATGATCCTGATAGCTTTTTGGAGCCCACTCTTTGCAATCCTCGATCATGTCAGGCATGTCAGGGACCATTTCGAGCAACATGACGATTTCGTTGAAGTGATTCAGATAATCGGTCGCCAAAAGCGTCGTGGAGGAAATATTCGTTCCCTCAACCTTTTTCTGCCACGCAGCAAAATCCGCTTCATTCGTCATATTTATGTGCGACCCTCAATCCCTAATATCCATCAGGTATTAGCCTGTATTTGTCTATACTTAAGAATATTCGATGCCGTTGGGTAGAGGTAAAATGAAACAATCAGCGTCAATTGATGCGGATTTGCTGTTTTTCAATCGAATGAAGACCAACAAAATCACGTAAAACGTGTTCTGACCTCAAAGTTGACGTCTAAAGGATGTCATGGACCTCATCAGCACCAAGTACCAACCGCCGGTCCACCATGTGCCATAGCTAACAAAACAAAGGCGCCCGGTTTCCCGGACGCCTTTGCCAAAACAGATCAATCCCAAGACAGATCAGGCAGAAGCCGCAAGCAGCTCACGCGCATCATCGCGTTCCTGTTTGATCATCTCAGCCATCAGGAACGCCAGTTCCAATGCCTGCCCGCCATTCAGGCGCGGGTCACAATGGGTGTGATAACGATCAGACAGGCTGTCTACCGTCACTTCACGTGCCCCACCGATGCACTCGGTCACATCGGTTCCGGTCATTTCAAAATGAACACCCCCGGCATGGGTCCCTTCGGCTTTGTGCACGTCAAAGAACGATTTAACTTCCGAAAGAATCGCATCGAACGGACGGGTTTTATACCCGTTGGTGGCCTTGATCGTGTTGCCATGCATCGGATCGCACGACCAAACCACCTTGCGGCCTTCGGCCTTAACACGCTTGACCAGACGCGGCAGATGATCATTGACCTTCTCTGCGCCCATGCGGGCAATCAGGGTCAAACGACCAGCTTCGTTTTTCGGGTTCAGAATATCGATCAGACGGATCAAATCATCCTCGTCCATCGTCGGGCCACATTTCATGCCAATCGGGTTGTTCACACCGCGCAAGAATTCGACATGGGCCTCATCGGCCTTACGTGTCCGGTCCCCGATCCACAGCATGTGCGCCGAACAGTCGTACCAATCCCCTGTCAGACTGTCCTGACGGGTCAATGCCTGCTCATAGCCCAGCAAAAGCGCCTCGTGGGAAGTATAGAAATCGGTTTCGCGCATCTGCGGTGCGGTTTCGGCAGTGATGCCGCACGCCTGCATGAAGGCAACCGCTTCATCAATCTGGGTGGTCATTTTGCTATAACGCTCACCGGCCGGGCTGCCATCGACAAATGACAGGTTCCAACGGTGGATTTTGCTGAGATCAGCAAAGCCCCCTTGTGCAAACGCACGCAGAAGGTTCAACGTCGATGCCGATTGGTTATAGGCACGGATCTGGCGCTGCGGGTCGGGAATGCGGGCTTCTGGCGTGAACTCGATGCCGTTGATGTTGTCACCACGGTAACTTGGCAGTTCAACACCATTGATGGTTTCGGTATCGGCCGAACGCGGTTTGGCAAATTGACCGGCCATACGACCGACCTTGACCACCGGGCATGCTGCGCCATAGGTCAGAACAACCGCCATCTGCAACATGACCTTAAAGGTGTCGCGGATGTTGTTGGGATGAAATTCCTTAAAGCTCTCGGCGCAATCGCCGCCCTGCAGCAGGAAGGCCTTGCCTTCTGCAACCGCACCAAGCTTTTCTTTCAACGCGCGTGCTTCGCCAGCAAATACCAAAGGAGGATAGCTGCCGAGCTTCTTGCTCTACGGCCCCGAGGGCCTGTGCATCCGGATAAGTCGGCATCTGCTTTACAGGCAGGTTGCGCCAGCTATCAATGCTCCAGCTCTTGCTCATTTGCTTCCTCTCAATCGTGCATGATCATTGTCATGCCGCATTATAACACAAATCCACTTCGCCAGCGGAATTCCGCCGTGCCGTCGGTCATTTAACCGGGCCAAACTTGATACGGGTTTTACCACCGCATTTCCACCCCTTCTCGACTTAAGGATGATAAAAACCCGCAATTTTTTGCCAAGACACATAAAATTCACGCAAAATTCCACTCAAGACCAGCAATTTGCGATGGGGTGGTCGCCGATTGCCTCTTGCTCCTGACATTGATGTATGTGCGAATCCGCCGATCCGCAATCATCAGACCATTTGCGCATCGCAAAGATAAAGGGCACACTGCGCCGCGCCAGCCACCATCATTCGGAAACCCGATGTCCATAGAAACAATTGCCATTATTGCCTGCGCCTATTTTATTGCGGCATTCGTAAAGGGTGCAACGGGCTTGGGGTTCTCGACATCGGCCCTGCCAATTCTGGCACTTGGCATCGGGTTAAAGGCCGCCATGCCGCTTGTGATCATCCCGTCATTGGTCAGCAACAGCATTATCATGGTGCAAGCCGGACATTTCCGCGAAACCGTCAGTCGCTTTTGGCCAATGTTTCTGGCGACCATTCCGGGACTTCTGATCGGGCTTGCCGTCCTGGAAATGGTCGATGGCCTGATGGCTGGGGCCATATTGGGACTGGTGCTGATGAATTACGGGATGTTTACGCTATTGCGCCCCGGTCGCCCGATGTCAGATCGCGTTGCCGACCGCATTGCGCCGATTTCGGGCTTTGCCACCGGATTGGTCAATGGCATTACCGGGTCACAGGTTATGCCGGTTTTGCCGTTTCTACTGTCGGTCCGGCTTGATCCCAAACGCTTCATTCAGGCGATCAACATTTCCTTTAGCTTATCAAGCATCGTCATGGCCTTTGGCCTGTCGCGTCTGGGGCTGATGACACTTGATTCCGTCTGGATATCACTTGCCGGACTGATACCGGTGTTTTTGGGGACCAAGCTCGGCGGCATCGTGCGTAACCGCATGGATGCCGCCACCTTCCGCAAGGTCGTTCTGGTCATGCTGATCATTTTTGGCGTGATGCTGATTGGTAAGTACGCGACTCTTTAGCACTATCTTCTAGCGACACCTTACTAGCGATCCGGCCAAGGCTTTGCTATCAACGCATGATGAAAACAATTGCCCGACCGGCTTATGCCGAAACCGAAGAAAAGAAATCACGTTTTCTGGCCGAGCTGGTTTTCTATGAAGACCTTGCAACGCGCATCGGGGAACTGCGCAGTCTTCACCCCAAAGCCAATCACCACGTCACGGCCTATCGTTATCTCAATGATGAAGAACAGCTAATTGAACATGGCAAGGATGACGGCGAACCATCCGGCACATCGGGTGTTCCCTGCCTTAAGGTCTTGCAAGGACGCGACCTGATCAATGTCGCGGTCATTGTTACGCGTTATTTTGGCGGCACAAAACTTGGTACGGGCGGGCTTGTGCGCGCCTATAGCGGTGCGGCCAATGCCGCCTGTAGCGAAGCCGAGATTATCGATTACATCCAGCAAGGCGAAGCCGAGCTTTTTGCCGAATTTTCCGATGCCGGAACACTCGAACAGGCCTGTGGTCAGGATGGGATCACGGTGCTGGACCGGCAATTTGACACCACAGGCACACGTATCAAAATCGCCGGACCGCGTGACACCCTGAAAGAACTTTCCGCACGCTTTTCGCCACCCGAGAAGACAGAAGATTAAGCTTTCGCAGCGCGTGACGTGCTTTGGCGGACCTGTAATTCAAATCCGAGATCGACAATCTTTTTGTCCGGGGTTTCGCCCGAAAGGACGGATTAAATCATCTCAACCGCATGTCTGCCAATCGCATAACGATCCGTGCGGATTGAGGTCAGCGATGGGTGGGCTGCCGCCATCATTTCAAGATCGTTAAACCCGATAATCCCGATGTCGTCGGGAACGGAAAGCCCTGCCTTCTGGCAGCCAAACAAGGCACCAAGCGCCATGTCATCATTGTTACAAAAAACCGCGTCCAGATCAGGACGCCGGGCGCAAAACTGTGCGATCAGTTCAGCCCCAAGTGAAACACTTGATGATACGGTGGTGGTCATAATCAGATCAGGGTCATAGCGCCCCCCGAACTGAAGGGCTTCCTTAAATCCTTCAAGACGGCGATGTGACCTTGGGTCCATACGCGCACCAAGAAAACCAATGCGCTTATACCCTTGCTGCACCAGATGAAGCCCGGCGGCCTTACCGCCCTCAAAATGCGAAAAGCCAACAATCATATCAATCGGGTCATCGCCAACATCCATGATTTGCACCACCGGACATTCGGCATTTTCCAACAATTGACGGGTTACATCTGTCTGATCGGTTCCGGCAACAATCATCGCCGATGGGCGCTGCCCCAAAAATGTGCGCACCAGTCGTTCTTCTTCGGCCGGGACGTAGCGCGAGTTGCCCAGTTGAACCTGAAACGCGCCCTGACCGAACGCGTCGTAAATCGCGCGCAAACTTTCGGCAAAGACGTTATTGGTCAGAGACGGCACGATCACACCGATAATATTGGACCGCGTTGATGCCAACGCACTGGCATGCGAATGGGGCACATAATTGAGTTTTCGCACCGCATTGTTGATTTTACGGCGCAGGTGATCGGACACCATTGATGGATCGCGCAAGGCGCGTGAAACGGTGATGGTGCTGACCCCGGCCTTGTTGGCAACATCAGCAATTGTTGGCCGCCCGGCCCCTTTGCGTTTCCTCATACCCTTACATTTATTACGTCTTTTGATAATGGACAAGTCTCTTGTGAATTAGGCTGTTGACTCGATGTTAGCGCTAACATTATGTTAGCGCTAACATCGCAAACAACAGGGCAAACAAAAGCGTAAAGCTGCCCTTTTATAAAAAAGAGTCGGGCGGAAATATCTTGATGGATCGGCAGATCAGCTATGTCGTTGTTATGGGCGTCTCGGGGTCGGGAAAAACCGAAATCGCCCGGCGCGTTGCAAAGGCAACCCGCAGCCAGTGGCTTGATGCCGACGATCATCATCCGATTGAAAACGTCGAACATATGCGCAGCGGCAAACCGCTTACCGATGACATGCGCTGGCCATGGCTAGCCGCGGTTGCCGATGCGGCCCTTGCAAAGGCAGACACCCGTGCGTCGGACCTGTGTTCAGACACTGTTTTTATCGCCTGTTCTGCGCTCAAGCAAAGCTACCGCGATTTTTTATGCCGGAAACTCAGCCCGGCGACATTTGTGTTTTTGGACGGCACACGTGATGTGATCCAAACGCGGCTTGAAAGCCGGGTAGGACATTTCATGCCGTCCGCACTGCTAGACAGTCAGCTTGCAGTCCTCGAACCGCCGGGGCCGGACGAGAACTGCGTGACTGTCTCGATAGATGCCCCGATCGATACTGTTGTTGCCACGGTCACCGAACGTTTAAAGGCCAGCGAAAACAGCAGTCCTTCCTTTGTCAAAGAAAACACCGCCGGAAAACCGGTATTCCAGGGAGAAGATACATGACCAAGACCCTTAAATCGCTCGTAGGAGCAACCTTTGTTGCCAGCCTGATTGCAGCGGCCCCGTTTTCGGCCAATGCGCAGGAATTCACCCTTAAAATGCAGTCGAGTGACTCTGCTGGCGTTCCAAACTTTGAATTGGAACAGGACTGGGCAAAACGCGTTGGCGTTATGACCGGTGGCCGTGTTGAAGTTGAAATGCTTCCGGTCAACTCGATCGTTGAACATGCCGAAACACAAGATGCCATCGCAGCCGGCATTCTTGACGGCCACATCACCGACACCAGCTATTTCTCCGGTAAAGATCCGGCTTTCGGCCTGATTGCAAACCCGGTCGGTGCATGGTCTGCACCATCTGAAATGCTGCGTTTCGTCGAATATGGCGGCGGCAAAGAACTGATGAACAGCCTTTTGAACCCACGTGGCTTGCAGTTCATCGGTGCCGTTACTCCGGGTCTCGAAGCCTTTGTATCATCGGTCCCGCTTGATGGCGTTGCCGATCTTAAGGGCCTGAAAATGCGTGCCCCTGAAGGCATGGTACAGCAGGTATTTGCCGCAGCTGGTGCTTCGCCGGTGAACATCCCGCAGTCCGAAGTCTTTACGTCCCTTGATAAAAAAGTGATTGATGCGGCGGATGCCACCGTGTTCTCGACCAACCAGGCGATGGGCCTGCATGACATTGCCAAACATCCTGTCTATCCGGGCTTCCATTCCATGCCGATGCTGGAAGTTTCGGTCAACAAGACCAAATGGGATTCGATGCCAGCAGACCTCCAGGCCATCCTGGAAATGTCCATCCGTGATCTTGCCCATGACATGGACGCACGTCTTGCGATGAAAGACATGGAAGCTGTTGCTGCTGCCCGTAAAGACGGTGGTGTCACCATCCATAACTGGTCTGCCGAAGAGCGTGCCAAATTCCGCCAGATTGCCACCAGCCAGTGGGAAAAAGTGGCAGCACGTTCAGAAGACGCACAGCGCGTTTATGACACCCTGGTCAAATACCTGACCGCACAGGGCATGATCTAATCTTTTGATCACAAGACGGTTTACCGGCGGCATGGATCATGTCCGCCGGTAACGACTTGAATACAATCCGGCCGCATCCTGTATAAGAGACGATACCGGGTGACGAGGTCCTCCCTGTTGCCGGATTGTATTCACCGCATCGCAAGGAATGCTGAATATGGCTGTCAGCCCTGTAGACCCGACACATAATGATATCCCCGCAAGCATCGTACCTGATGCACTCCCCGAACAGGTTCCGGAAGTTTCCGGCCTGATGGGTCACGCAGTGGATAAGGTTAGTTCGGTTTTTGCCTATGGCTTCATACTTGCCATGGGCATTCTGATTTTTGAAATTTTCATGCGTCATGTTTTCAATAGCCCCACGCTGTGGGTCCATGAAACCACGACCTTCCTGTCTGCCATCGGCTTCGTGTTCGGCGGGCTTTATTGTGCCGCGCGTGACAAACATATCCGGGTTGTCATTTTCTATGACATTGTCGGGCCGAAAATGCGCAAATCCCTTGATGTCGCCATTTCGATTGTCTGCATGACGGCATCGGGTTTCTTTGCCTGGGCGGCATGGCTTATGGTCAAACGCGCAACACTCACCCCGACAGGTGACATTCATTTTGAAACCACAGGCAGTGCGTTTAACGCTCCCTATCCGGGCATACTGAAACTGTTCTTGCTGGTGATCCTGATCCTGCTGGTGGTTCAGTTTCTGATACATGCCATCAATTATGTCCGCAAAACGCCTGTCATGCCCGCGACCGCGAAAGAATGACACCCGTTTCAAGTTGATACCCCCATCAGTCATTGCACGGTCACCCATCTGATCGGCGCGACAGGATAGATTAAATGTTTGAATTACAGTCCCTAGGCATTGAATACGGCACACTTGCCATGTTCGTCCTGCTGCTTGGTTTTCTTCTAACGGGCATGCCGCTTGCGTTCGTAACGCTTCTGATCGCCCTTATATTCACCCTTGGCTGGTTTGGCCCGATGGCGGTGCCATTGATCACCAGCAGGGTATTTTCATTCGTTTCATCCTTTGTTTTTGTTTCCGTCCCGATGTTCGTCATGATGGCGGCCATCCTAGATCGATCGGGCATTGCCCGCGATCTGTTTGATGCCATGCGCCTGTTTGGCGGGCGTCTTAAGGGCGGGGTTGCGGTTCAGACGATCTTTGTTGCCGTCATTCTTGCTGCCATGAGTGGCATTATCGGTGGCGAAATCGTGTTGCTTGGCATGCTTGCCCTGCCCCAGATGCTGCGTCAGGGGTACGATAAAAACCTTGCTATCGGGGTGGTTTGTGCCGGTGGGTCGCTTGGCACCATGGTCCCGCCATCGATTGTCCTGATTATTTATGGTCTGACGGCAAACGTATCTATTGGTGATCTGTTTACCTCGGCCTTTATTCCGGGCTTCATGCTGGCGGGCTTTTATGTCGCCTATATCCTGTTCCGTTCTTATACCGGCAAAAACATTGCCCCACCGCCGAAAACCGAACATATCCCGCGCGAAGAGAAACTGCGTCTGCTTAAAGGTCTGTTCTTGCCGATGCTGGTCGTGTTCTGTGTTCTTGGCTCGATCTATGGCGGCATCGCATCCGTGACCGAGGCATCGGCCGTTGGGGTTGCCGGGGTTATTGCATCGACCATTGTCCGGCGTGAATTTTCGCTCGCGATGCTTAAAAGTGCGGCCCTTCAAACACTTTCGACCTGTGGCATGATTGTCTGGATCGGGATTGGCGCATCCGCCCTTGTCGGCGTGTTTAACCTGATGGGCGGGATCAAGTTTGTTTCGGCCCTGATTACGGGCATTTCGGACGACCCAACCACCATCATTCTGTTCATGATGCTGATCCTGTTTATCCTCGGGATGTTCCTTGACTGGGTCGGCATTGCGCTTTTGACCATGCCGATCTTTGTCCCGATCGTTAAAGACCTCGGTTACGACCCGATCTGGTTCGGGGTGCTGTTTGCCATGAACATGCAGGTCAGCTTCCTGTCACCGCCGTTCGGGCCCGCCGCGTTTTACCTTAAATCCGTAGCGCCCCCCGACATATCACTGGGCGATATTTTCAAGTCATTGCTGCCGTTTATCTGTTTGCAGATTTTGGCGGTCGCCCTGCTGATCATCTTCCCGGGCATTACCGGACGCTAACACACAAAGGCGGAGCCAACAGGCTCCGCCTTTGTTCATTTTTGCCATCCAGTATGATCTAACCGCGCTAGCCGTTGCGATAGAGATAGCTATAAGCATTAATCGCAGGCACCCCGCCAAGATGGGCATAAAGCACCCTAGATCCCTTGGGGAAATAGCCCTTGCGCACCAGATCAATCATGCCTTGCATCGATTTTCCTTCATAAACCGGATCTGTCATCATGCCTTCAAGACGACCGCAAAGACGGATCGCTTCGTTGGTTTCATCGGACGGCACACCGTACAGTGGATAGGCATAATCCTCGATTAATGTAATGTCGCGATCAGAAATGCCACCATCAAGCTCGACTAGGTCGGCGGTTTTCTGTGCAATTGCCAGAACCTGTTCACGGGTTTGTTCTGGTGTGGCCGAGGCATCAATCCCCACCACCTTGTCCGCCCGGCCATCGGCAGCAAAGCCAACCGCCATCCCCGCATGGGTTGACCCGGTAACGGTACAAACAACGACATAATCGAACTTAAAGCCAAGCTCGGCTTCTTGGGCGCGGACCTCTTCGGCAAAGCCAACAAAGCCAAGACCGCCATATTTATGCACCGATGCGCCAGCCGGGATTGGATAAGGCACCCCGCCATTGGCTTTTACATCCGCAAGGGCGGCTTCCCAACTTTCGCGAATACCAATGTCGAAACCTTCATCGACCAGCTCAATCTCCGCCCCCATGACGCGGCTCATCAAGATATTGCCAACCCGGTCATAAACCGCGTCGTTAAATGGCACCCAGCTTTCCTGAACCAGACGGCATTTCATACCAATCTTCGCAGCAATAGCAGCAACCTGCCGTGTGTGGTTGGATTGCACGCCACCAATCGTCACCAACGTATCGGCACCCGATTTGATCGCATCAGGCACGATATATTCCATCTTACGGACCTTGTTACCGCCAAAAGCCAGACCGGAATTGCAATCTTCGCGCTTGGCATACAATGCGACATCGCCGCCAAGATGTTCGGACAAACGCGGCAGAGATTCAATCGGCGTCGGGCCAAAGGTCAGCGGGTATTTTTCAAACTTGTTCAAGTTCATCGAGCACTCCCTGAAAACGGATTGGAACCGTGTTCAGGCTAGCGCAGCCAATATGAAAGGTGCTCTCGAGTTTAAGACAATAATTTCCGCCCAAGACTTACTTTAACCATTTAATATGGATATCCTTCCACAATATTACATCAAAATGAAAGGATATTGCATGCCCTCAGAGCTAGACAAGATTGATTACAAGATTTTACGCCTGTTGCAGCAAGATGGTCGCACGGGCAATGCGGAAATCGCCAAACGGGTCAATGTCAGTGCCGCAACTTGCCACCGCCGAACCCAGCGTTTGTTTGAAGACGGCTATATCCAGAACGTCCGCGCTCAGATCGCGCCCCACAAAGTAGATCGCGGGGCACTGGTGATGGTCGGTGTGGTGCTGGATCGCTCAACACCAGAAAGCTTTGGCGCGTTTGAAGCCGCCTGCCGCGCGTTACCGTTTATCCTTGATTGCCATCTGGTGGCCGGGGATTTCGACTATTTCCTTAAAATCCGCGTGCGCGACATGGCGGATTTCAATCATCTGCACGGCGATCAACTGATTGCCCTGCCCGGTGTGCGCCAAACGCGGACATTTTTTGTCATGAAAGAAGTCGTCGATAACGCGCCGTTGGCGTTTTGACCAATATCAGGAAACAAAAAAGGCGACATCCTGATCAATGAATGTCGCCTTGGGATCACATCCAGCTTCCTTGGTTTTAATCGCCAACCGGGAAGCGCATCGTCACAAATTCTTCGGCCGCCGAAGGATGAACCGCCACAGTTTGATCGAACTGGGCCTTGGTTGCACCCATGCGCACCGCAATGCCAATACCCTGAATGATCTCCGCCGCGTCCGGGCCGACCATATGGGCGCCAAGCACAACGTCCGTGGTTTTATCGACGATCAATTTCATCAGCGTTTTTTCATCGCGGCCTGAGAGCGTGTGACGCATCGGCTTAAAGGTGGATTTGTAAATCACCACTTCACCGCCCTTGGCGCGTGCTTCTTCTTCGGACAGGCCGACCGTGCCAACCGGGGGCTGACTGAAAACAGCGGTCGGGATGGCGTGATACGACATCGCGGATGGTTTACCGCCATAGATGGTATCGGCAAAGGCCATGCCTTCCTTGATCGCAATCGGAGTCAGTTGGACATGGTCGGTGACGTCCCCTACGGCATAAATGTTTTCAACACTGGTTTGCAGACCCTTGTTGATTTTGATCGCACCATTGTCCTTGGTGTCAATCCCGACCTGTTCAAGCCCAAGCCCCTTGGTGTTGGGTGCGCGTCCGGTGGCGAACATTATGGCGTCCACCTCCATCTCGCCGCCGCCGGTCAAAGTCAGTTTCAGGGTGCCGTCCGATTGCTTGGCAATCGCGGTGACATTGGTGTTCAGACGCAGATCAACACCCTTTTTAACGATTTCCTCGGCCAGATGATTACGGATGTCGTTATCAAAGCCGCGCAGGATTTGTTCACTGCGATAAAGTTGGGTGACCTGTGATCCCAGACCGGCAAAAATACCGGCAAATTCGACCGCGATATAACCACCGCCAACAATCACGATGCGTTTTGGCTGTTCCTCAAGGTGGAACGCCTCATTCGAGGTGATTGCGTGCTCGGCACCGGGGATGTCTGGCGTGGTCGGGTGGCCGCCCACTGCAACCAGGATACGTTCGGCGGTGACGTCCTTGCCATCGACGACAACGGTATGTGCATCCTTAAATGTCGCACGATGTTCAAACAGTGTGACGTTCGATCCGGCCAGAAGCTTGTGATAGATGCCGTTCAGGCGATCAATTTCCTTGTCCTTATTGGCGATCAGGGTTTTCCAGCTAAAGGTCGGCTCGCCGGGAAGGGTCCAGCCATAGGCCGATGCATCTTCGAAATCTTCGGCAAAATGCGCGCCATAGACCAACAGTTTCTTGGGCACGCAGCCCCGGATAACGCAGGTGCCGCCAACGCGGCTTTCTTCGGCGATGGCGACCTTGGCCCCATAGCCGGATGCAACACGGGCCGCACGCACACCGCCCGATCCGGCACCAATAACAAACAAATCAAAATCATAGTCGGACATACGACGATCCTTATTCTCGGTCATTTTGTGATATGGCGCCAAATGTAGGCAGATAATCCCAAGAGTCGAGGCATAATCAGGGATTATTGCCGTAAAATTCCCGTTACCGCATATGCCAATCGCAACAGGATCGTAGTACCGCCAACCAGAGATAGCATTTTTAAACTTTCTCGCTATATGTTGAATAGACGCAATGGGGATTGCAAAAACGATACAGGATTATCTTTATGAACGACCAAATGCACGGTCAGGACGCGTCCTTTAACACTGCACCAAGCTTTGTCGATGAACGTGGCGGCAATACCGCTCTTGTCTGCTATGGCTTGATGATTGCGACCTTGTTTACCGCCTTTGCCACCGGGTTGATTGCGCTGATCGTGTCTTATGTCGCACGCGAAGACGACGATCACTGGACCAACAGCCACTACACGTTCCTTATTCGCACCTTCTGGATCAGCATCCTCTATGCCATCATACTTGGGTTCTTTACCTTTGTGATTGGCTGGATCCCGCTTATTGGCTGGGCTGTTGTCGGACTTATGGGGCTTTTCGTCACCGCATGGTTTGTCGGTCGCAACGTCATTGGTCTTTTGCGGGCCCTTAGTGGTCGCCCGATTGATAATCCGCGCAGCTGGTTGTTTGGTTAAGCCCAGCCGGGTTTAAGGCAATAACTTGGTGCAATCGGCTTTGTCTGATTGCACCCGACTCCCCACATCGCTAAAGTCACCCGCAAGAACATTGGTTTGATACGGACAGGGAGTCGCACCGCCATGACATTGGCGTCGCAAGCCCCCGGTGACAAAATGCGCTGGGAAAATCTTCTTTCATCACATCGGCTGGAATTTCGGGATGGCAAAATACGCCTGCCCGAGGGTGCGCCTTATCCAACGCCTGATGGCAGAAGCCCGTTTCAGATTGATGTCGACCGGGTGATTTTCTCATCTTCGTTCCGGCGTTTGCAAAACAAGACGCAGGTCCATCCGCTGTCGGAAAATGACCATGTTCATACCCGCCTGACCCACACGATTGAGGTCGGGTCGGTCGGACAATCACTGGGCCTAATGGCCGGTGCGCATATTGTAAAACAGTTGCCCGATGATAGTGAAACAACCGTGGCCGATATCGGCTATATGGTGCAGGCGGCGTGTTTGGCGCACGATATTGGAAATCCCCCCTTTGGTCATTCCGGCGAAGACGCCATCAATGAATGGTTCACCACATCACGCCTTGCCAAGGATGAACTGACATCACGTTTGTCGGGTCCCGAACTTGAGGACCTCCGCCATTTTGAGGGCAATGCCCAAGGGTTGCGGATTATCAGCCAGCTTGAGATGAAGCGGTTTGACGGGGGGTTGAACCTGACCTACGGGACGCTGGGCAGTTTTATCAAATACCCACGCAGCACATCGGTGCCAGACAGTCGCCGCCGCGAATATACCGGCCTTAAAAAACCGGGTTATTATCAGGCCGAACGCGATATTGCGTCTGCCATTGCCAAGGTGTGTGGCATGTCCCCGCTGGACGGGTTTGATGGGGCATGGCGCCGTCATCCGCTGGTTTACCTGGTCGAGGCGGCCGATGATATTTGTTATTCCGTGGTTGATCTTGAAGATGGCTGGGAATTGGGCTGTGTGACGTTTGAGGAAGTCGAACGGGCCCTGGCCCCGATTGCGCGCCATCCTGATAAATATGATGGGGATGCCAATCAACGCTGGACCGATTTGCGCACGGAAAGCTGGTACACCGAAAAATCGGAAAATGACCGCATCGGGTTCTTGCGCGGCAAGGCGATTGGCAATCTGGTCAAGGCCGCAGTTGATGCCTTTATCGCCAATGAAGACGCGCTTTTGACTGGCACGATTGAAGGGGACCTTCTGGCCAACACTCCACTTGGCGTTGATGCCAAGGCGTGTAAAAAACTCGCGGTCGAAAAGATTTATAACGCGCCGCATGTCCTGCCGATTGAGATGGCCGGGTTTGAGGTGATTAATGGCCTGCTCAACAGCTTTGTCCGGGCCACCATCGATATTGACGAGCATATCAATCACGGCAAGCGCCTGCCGCCGCAGGCTGACCGGATTGACAAGCTGCTGTCTGGCAAGATTTCAGACGCGCCCGACCTTTATAGCCGCCTGATGCGGGTGATGGATTACATTTCGGGCATGACGGACCGCTATGCGGTGACGCTGTTTCGAAAGCTGCAGGGCATTACGATTTGAGCATAAAAAACCCGGCCTGATTTGGCCGGGTTTTTATTTGGGTCTTTTGCGCCATCAAATGATGTAATGAATGCCGCATTCGGTTTTGTCCTGCCCGGCCCAACGCCCGGCACGGACATCGGTTGTGCCCGGATCGACCCGATCGGTGCAGGGCATGCAGCCAATGGACAGGAAACCTTCGGCCTGAAGGGGATGGCGCGGCAGGGCGCGGTGTTCGAAAATATCATCGATATCTTCGGGCTTATAGCCTGCCAACGGATTGATCTTGATCCGGGTGCCCGCGGCCTCGATTGCGGGAAGCGCGTCGCGTTCCCCACCATGGAAACGCTTGCGCCCGGTCATCCATGCGTCATAGCCCTCAAGCGCACGTTGAAGCGGCTCGACTTTGCGCAAATAGCAGCATTTCGCCACGTCAGAGGCAAACAGCATCCCGTCGGGATCGTCGGCTTTGAGCTTTTGCTCGTCCGGGTGCATGATACGGATGTTGGTCAGGCCAAGCTGATCGACCAGTTTTTCGCGATATGTATGGGTTTCACCAAACAATTTGCGCGTATCAAGGAAAATGACCGGCAGATTGGCATCGACCTCAGCCACCAAGGCCAGCAAGGCGGCAGCTTCTGTACCGAAAGACGAGGTCATGGTGATCTTGCCGTTGAATTCTTCATGTACCATCGGCTCGATCAGAGCAGCACCCTGCAAATTACCATAGCGGCTCATCAAAGATGCAACACGATCCGTGGCCTCTTCAAGAGACATGGAGCCGCCAGTCAGGATGTCTTCTTCACGCAATACATTCATGGCAACCATCCACGACGATCAATATATTCATCTGTCTTTTCAAGCAGCTGCTGCATATTTGCACCATTGGCTTTCCACTTTTCTCGTTCGGCAGAAAGCGCAGTAAGCCGATCTGACCAGTTTGGTTCCAGCCACTTATCTATCGCACGTCGTATACGTCCTGCAAGTCTTGGGCTATGACCGTTGGTAGAAATCGTGATCATCAGGTCACCACGCTGAACGCGCGCTGGCGAGAAAAAATCACAGTATTCCTTGACGTCTTCGACATTGGCAATCGTGCCGACCGCCTTGGCAATGGCGGCCAACTCGGCGGACTTTTCTTCGCCAAGGTCGATAATAAACATAATGGACGCCGCATTGACATCTGCCGAATTTGGCAAATAACGATGCAGCCGGTCACCAGCCTGTCGGGCCAGTTCAGGTATCGGGTCTTCAGAATAGACGGTGACGTATTTCGCCCCATCACCGTCAAGCTGTTGCAAACGGTTCAGCGTGGGCTGACCGTTGCCGACCAATGCGACCGAAAGCCGCGTCAGGTCCAGATTGATGGGAAACATCGTCGATCCTCTAAAGGGTTTCTATTGGTTAACGCTGACAATGAGTGTGGAGATTAAAAAATTCAATACATTTTTTATGTGTTTTTAATTTATACAACACTATATAATGTGTTTATTTAACATAGGCCTGAGTGATCTGGAGGCATTGAGATATCCGTACAGCTTTTCATGCATTTTTTGGAAAACCACCCTATATTGGGCCAAATTCCGCCAGCAAGCGTGCCAGCGCGCACTGAATGACGAGAGAACCACCAAATGCCCAATAGTGCCCCCTCCACCTTGTCAGGTAAGGTCCTTCAAAATCCGGCCCCTGATACAGTCGCCCATAAGAATGTCGCCATCTGGCTGTTTTCCTGTGCCGCACTTGTGTTCATCATGGTGGTGATTGGCGGGCTAACACGCCTTACGGAGTCGGGACTTTCAATTGTTGAGTGGCGACCATTTACCGGGATCATCCCGCCATTAAACGACGCGGACTGGGCTGCGCTTTATGCCAAATACAGCCAATACCCGGAATTTCAGAAAGTAAACGCCTGGATGTCCGTGGATGATTTCAAAAACATCTTCTGGCTGGAATTCATTCACCGGCTTTGGGGCCGTTTGATTGGCATTGTGTTCTTCATCCCATTCGTCTGGTTCCTTGCCAAACGCTCCATCGACGGTGCAACCAAGTGGAAACTGTGGGGACTTTTCATCCTTGGCGGGCTTCAAGGCCTGATGGGCTGGTACATGGTGATGAGCGGCCTGGTGGACCGCCCCGATGTCAGCCAGTATCGTTTGACCGCCCATTTCGGATTGGCGTTGGTGATTTTCATCGCTCTTTTGTGGGTTGGACTTAATCAGTACGCCCCGCGCCCCGTTGGCACAAACGGATCAAAACGTGGCTGGCAATTGCTGTGTCTGATTCTCTTTACAGCCCTTTCGGGTGGCTTTGTTGCCGGGCTGGATGCCGGATATGCCTTTAACACCTTCCCGCTGATGGATGGGCAACTGATCCCGGACGGCCTTTATGTGTTTGATCCAACGTGGCTGGCCCCGTTTGAAGACCATATGACCGTGCAATGGGATCACCGCTGGCTGGCCAAACTGACCTTTGTTCTGGTGCTGGTATTCTGGTGGCGGGCCGGAAAATGGGACCTGACATCTAATCAACGCTTTGCAACACATCTGGTCTTGGCCGCAGCCTGCCTTCAGGTGGCACTTGGCATTTCGACCCTGCTGTCCATTGTCTGGTTGCCGCTTGGCGTCGCGCATCAGGCTGGTGCGGTAGTACTCGTCGGAACCGCAACCTATGCAGCCTACAAGCTGCGCCGCGCAAACTGAAAAAACCATAAAAATTGCAACATCGCAAAAGGGCAGCCCGCGGGCTGCCCTTGTTTACCGTACACCCCTCATACCGATTTAGGTATCGGCGCGGTGCAGTGCCTTTCTAATCCGACGCATCGAAATCCAGATCGCAGCCAATACCACCGGCACCGCCAACCCGGTCGCCATCCGATCATTGATTGGAACGCCCGCATCCTTAAGTGCCTTAAACAAATAGCCCAGCAGACCCACCGCATAATATGTAATAGCGGCAACAGACAAGCCTTCGACGGTTTGTTGCAGGCGGAGCTGCAATTTGACCCGGCGGTCCATGCTGGCCAGCAGATCTCGGTTTTGGGCTTCCAGCAGGATATCAACGCGGGTACGCAGCAGGTTATTGGCGCGTGCCACACGTTTCGACAAAACCTCCAACCGATCCCCGATATTTTGGCAGGTCCGCATGGCGGGCGCCAAGCGGCGCTCCATGAACTCGGTGATGGTTTGCAGGCCTTCGACCCGTTCTTCGCGAAGTTCGATCAGGCGGGCCTGAACTATACGGTAGTAAGCGCGCGCCGCACTGAAACGGTAATTGAGCGATGCCGCCATTTCTTCGGTCTGGGCGGCAAGGTCGGTCAGTTTCGACAGCGTTTCTTCGTCATTGGTTTGTGTCTTGCTGGCCATTTCAGCGGTGATGTCTGACAGCCGGGTGTCAATCTCGGAAACCTTGGGGGTTGCACAATGGGCCAATGGAAAGGCCAGCAACGCCATCATGCGATAGACTTCGATTTCCTTGAGACGTTGAACCAAACGCCCGGTTTGAAGCTGTTCCATCCCCTGATCACGGATCAGAATGCGGCCAAATCCATCGCCATGCAGGCGAAAGTCCGTCCAGACCTTTGCCGTGCCACCCAAAACACGGCTGCCGGTCAGGCCGTTATGATCAAACAGGCGTGAAATTTCTTCGTCGTTACGCCCGGTTTTCTCAACCGCGATGTGCAGGCCAACAATCAACTGTCCGGGTGTCGCTGACAACCAATCCTGTGGGATCAAATTAATCACCGAGTCTTCGAACGGATCGTCAAACTCGGCGGACCTTTTAAAGACATAGACCGTGAATTCCGCATGACGTTCCCAAATGACGGTGAAACCGTCACAGGCAGCTTCGTAATATTTCTGGTCGGCCGCCGGGGGTGTCAGGCTGTATCGGCGGCAAAAAGACAGGAAGTGATCGCGTACGTCATCGTCAAGGTCTTCGCCCGCGTGAAACGCAATGCAAGAACATCGCGCCGGGCTTGAAACCCCACCAAACGGGCGGGCATGGATTTCATTATGGAGTGCGACACGCTGGGGATGTTCAACAAACATTGCCACGGGCTTTCATAATTGGCCATTGCGGTCTATATAAAACGTTCGGACTGCGGTTTTGAAACGTCGTTTTGAACCGCAAACCGACACACCCTGTATAGACGAAAGTCCAAGGTGACAGAAACCCCAGAAAGCATAAGGGAAAATACTGTCACAAGTGCTTTCATCATATGGGGAAAATCATTTGCCCGGCCAACGCTTTGACGGCCCCCAAGGAGGTTTCATGACCGATCTTCGCACCACCGACAATCTGTTTTTCGCCAAAGGTGATCTTGATCGCGAACGGCTTGAAAATCAGGTCAATGACGCGCTCGGCGCCGCAGAAGACGGGGAACTGTTTTTGGAATACCGCCAGTCTGAAAGTCTGGTCTGGGATGATGGCCGCCTGCGCAGTGCCAATTTTGATACTGCACAGGGGTTTGGCCTGCGCGCTGTTGCCGACGAAGCCACCGCGTTTTCGCACTCCAACGAACTCTCGAACGATGCGGTTGCCCGGGCTGCCGAGACCGTTAAGGCGGTTGGACAAGGGCGTTCCGGCAAAGTCGATCTTGGATCGATTGGTACCAATATATCGCTTTATTCGGATGTGAACCCGCTGGGCGAGGCAACGTTTGAAGCCAAAGTTGACCTTCTGGCACAGATTGATGCCTATGCCCGATCACGTGATCCGCGCGTAGCCCAAGTATCCGCATCGATTTCAGGCAATTGGCAGGCGGTGCAAATCTGGCGTTCTGGCGGGCAGCGCATTGGCGATATTCGCCCATTGGTTCGGTTCAACGTGTCGGTTGTCGTCAAACAGGGCGACCGGATGGAATCGGGCTCCCACGGTGAAGGCGGGCGGATTGGCTATGACGGTTTCTTTGACGAGAAAACCTGGAAATCTGCCGTCGACGAGGCGCTGCGTCAGGCCGTTGTGAATCTGGACTCCGTCGCCGCACCGGCAGGTGAAATGACTGTGGTGCTCGGTCCGGGTTGGCCGGGGATTTTGCTGCATGAAGCCATCGGTCACGGGCTTGAAGGCGATTTCAATCGTAAAGGCACATCGGCCTTTGCCGGTCTGTTGGGTCAGCGCATTGCATCCCCCGGCGTTACCGTTGTCGATGACGGTACCATCAATGATCGGCGTGGGTCGCTTTCGATTGATGATGAAGGCACCCCGACCCAGCAAACCGTTTTGATCGAAGACGGTATCCTTAAAGGGTTCATGCAGGACCGCCTGAATGCGCGTTTGACCGGGGTAAAGTCCACCGGCAATGGTCGGCGTCAATCCTATGCCCATGCCCCGATGCCGCGCATGACCAACACCTATATGCTGGGCGGTGACAAAGACCCTGCTGAAATACTGGCATCGGTCAAAAACGGTATCTATGCCGTCAATTTTGCCGGCGGGCAGGTTGATATCACCTCGGGTAAATTCGTGTTTTCCGCCTCAGAAGCCTACTTGATCGAAAATGGCAAACTTGGCGCGCCGGTCAAGGGTGCGACCCTGATTGGTAATGGCCCCGACAGCCTGACCAAGGTCTCCATGGTTGGCAACGACATGAAACTTGATAATGGCATCGGGACATGCGGAAAGGATGGACAGGGCGTTCCTGTGGGTGTCGGCCAACCGACCCTGCGCATTGACGGCCTGACCGTGGGCGGAACGGCGGTATAACCCGCCTCCCCTCCCGCACAGGGGAATGACCTGTTTTCATACAGATAACTTATCCTATTGTATGGTGATACTATGCTGATCATCACGAGGACACCCATCGGGCGCATGGCTTACATCATGCGCCCGTACCTCATAATCTGTCTAAAGTAGATTCAAAAAGATTTCGGATGCAGTCTGCCGGGTTTCGACACCTGAGCACCTTGCATTCGACCGGTTGGGAGACCGGAAAAATCTGCGAGATTTTGGGGGATGACTTGAAGACAAGCCGATCGCGGCACGGCACAGCATTATTGGCTGTGCTCGGGGTCTTGGTAATGGGGACAACCGGTGCCAATGCGCAACAAGGCGTTGATGTGCGCACCGACGAAGCACGTCAGTTTTCCGCTGATTTTGACCGGCTTACCGATGTTACCGAACGGGCGAACCGTTTGCTTAAAACCGATGATGGCGGCGACATCACCTATGGCGACATTCTGGCCAATCCTGATAACATTGTTTTGAATTTCCGCTGGGCCAAGGCACAACTTGGACGCGGTGATGTGCGCGGCGCATCGGCAACCCTTGAACGTATTCTGGTTCTTGATCCCGACCTTGCGCCGGTGCGTTTGTATTACGCGATTGTTCTGTATCGCCTTGATAGTCTTGATGAAGCACGTGCGCAGTTTGATCGCCTAAGGGGGATGAACGTATCGCCAGAAGTTGCTGCCGATATTGATCGGTATATCTCAGCCATTGAACGCCGTCGCAAACGCCTGCGGCAGGCCGTTACCCTGACACTGGGCAGTCAGATCGACAGCAACCGAAATGCCGCCGCATCAGACAAGGAACAGCTGGTAACCGGAACATTGACTCAAATCACGTCAAGTTCGGACAAACCAACCAATGACATCGCCTATATCGGGGCTTTGCGCTATGATCTGAGCTACGACCTTGGCTATCAGGAAGGTCATGAACTCTTTGCCAGTATGACCGGCTATGCCAGTGATCAGGTGCAACTGGACTCCCTTGACCTTGGATCGTTTTCGGTTGATGCCGGGGCGCGTATTCGCGGCGGATATTGGGTTTTGACACCGTCGGTCAACCAAACCGCACAATCGCTTTCCAAGGAAAAGTACCTGACATCGCGCACGGGGCGACTGCGCCTTGATTGGAACCCGCGCCCGTTCTTTAATTTGAACGGTGATATCAGCTATTCTGACGAACGCTATCAAAACACCTCTGAGTCCAGCGCACTGCGTCTGCATTCCGGGCAACGCTATGGCGCACGACTTGGCGGTAACTACACGTGGACACCCAATAACCGCACTACGGTTAATCTTTTTGCGGGTGAAAAAGACGCTGCCCGCAACTATTATAGTTATGACAGCTTGAGCGGCGAGCTAATCCATGCTTATCTATTTGGCGGGGGAAGTTACATAAGCGGAAGTATCCGCCATGGTATTGATCGTTATCGCGGCCCGGATTTTCTGGTGACCGGCAATTCGCCGCAACACCGAACGGATCGCAGCACACGGACACGGTTGACCTATGGCGCACCACTTTCGCAATTGCTGCCGTCTGATTTGTTTGGGGATAGCAAAGCGGCAGATCAGGTATACAGCTTTTTGGCACCGATCAATTGGTCCATCACGGGTGAATATCTGAACACAAAATCAAACATTCCCAATTACGAATATCACAATGCCCGGGCGCAGATATACCTGACCCGGCGATGGGAGTTCTAGGAATGCTAGACCATGTAACCGCCACCCGTCCCAACCGTCACTTTGCGCGATGGATGAAAACCTTTGCATTTGGTAGTGCCCTTGCGCTCTGCATGTCACTAACAGCACCGGCAAAAGCCGACCTTAACGCCGAAATGGCCGGTGTTTCTGCGGCGGTGACCGGGGAAGTTATCCTCGCGAAATCGGCGGGCGAAATCGGCACGTTGGTTGAAAGTGGCATGCCAGTTTATCTTGGGGATCGCATTACCACATCGCCCAATGCCGGGATGCAGATCCTGCTGCTGGACGAGACGGTTTTTACCATTGGCCCGAACAGCGACATTGCAATTGATGAATTTGTCTATGACCCGGTAACCGGCGATGGCCGCATTGTGGCCGACATGGCGCGCGGAGTGATGCGCTTTGTCACAGGTAAAATCCCACTCAACAATCCGGCCAGCATGAACATCAACCTCCCGGTTGGCTCCATCGGTATTCGTGGCACCATTGGCTTGATCCGCTCGGTCTCCGCCGAGCAAGCCAATGAAATTATGCCCGGCACATTTGATACATCCAGTCGGGATGGCGCCAATCAGCAGATTTTCATGGCAGTTAACCAAGGCCCCGGCCTGTCGCGCAATGACACCACATCGCGCCCCGGCGCCTTTGCCGTATCCGATCAGACCGGCAACAGCGAAAACATCACCGGTGAGAATTTCGGCGTCTTTGTCAGCAACTCGGTTGTAACCGAACCGGCGCGCTTTCCGCTTGGTGTAGCGACCTATGATTTTTCGGCCAATATTGTGCGCACGGCATTACGCCGGACCACGACCGACGGTGCCGAAACATCGAGCGCCACCACAGGGAACCAGCAGCCAACCCTGACATCGGGACAAGCCAGTCAGGCTAACACCCAGACGGGTTCGACCATGGCCGGGACCCTTGATGTTGCGATGGCACAAGCCAGTTCTACCGGCCCATCTTCGACAAAAGATGAAACGACGGAAATCCTAAACAATATTGAAAGCGTCAATAGCTCAGATGGTACCGATGATGCCGACAGTCCGTTTACGTATGATGGGCTACGTATGGTTACGAGCGGCACGGCAACAACTGGTAACCTGGCTGTAAGTGGCGGTGGGATTTCATACACTTTTGCCAGCACTATTGACTATGCAAACCGGCAAGTAAGCGTGTCATTTACTAATATTAATGACGGTGTCGGCACGGGCGGACAAGCATCATTTAGCAATATTGATTACACTGGATCTACTGGAAACGTGGCATTTGACAATAACGATTTCAGTTACAATGGTGCTTGCAACACGATGAATTGTAACCCATCCGCGACATTCACCGATGCCACAAATGTTGATTTCAATGTGAAAACGACGAATGTGCCCAATGGTAATGCATCCTCAGGCACATTGAACTGATCGTGTTAAAGCATCCAGATACATGCGTCTGAGTAAATCGCACCTTCTGACCGGACTACATTATTTGATCCCCTTGGCCGTCCTGCTGACCTGTATCTTTTTGCGGTGGCAGGATGTTCCGTTTGTGGATCAGTTGCGCCTGAGCGTTTTTGATACCTATCAGCGTATTTCACCACGGACTTACGAAGATGTCGGGGTGCGAATTGTCGATATTGACGAGCGCAGCCTTGAGGAACTTGGTCAATGGCCGTGGCCACGCACACGGCTGGCTGGGCTTCTATACCGTTTGCGGTCAGCTGGTGCGCAGGTTGTCGGGTTTGACATTGTGTTTGCCGAACCGGACCGAACATCCCCCGTCCGTGTTGTCAACGACTGGCCATCGGGTCCGGACACCGATAAAATCAAGGCTCTGGCCGATAACCTTCCCGATCATGATGCGCTGTTTGCCCAGTTCATTCGTGGCACGGGACAGGTGGTTACCGCCATCCAGCTGACCACCAAGAAAATCGATGAGTTGCCGCGCCAGATCGGCAATTTCAGCGTTGCTGGCGAGGCCGGACGCACACTTTCCGATTTTATTCCGGTGCTGCCCGGGGCGGCCAAAAACCTTGAAGCGATTGAGGACGCCGCCAGTGGCAATGCATTGGTCAATGTATCGCCCGAACAGGATGGCATTGTCCGCCGGGTGCCATTGCTCGCCGCCCTTGATCATGAGCTTCCCGCCATTGGCATGCCGGTATATCCCACACTATCGATGGAAATGTTGCGTGTGCTGCAAGATGCACCGCGCACCATGAATGTGCGGATGTCAGGCGCAAGTGGCAGCGAACGCTGGACACAATCACAGGGGATTGAGGCCATCCGGGTTGGCAACATCACAATCCCGACCGATCATGCCGGACACATGTGGGTACATTTCACCGGCCATCAGACGGATCGGTATATTTCCGCAGCCGACGTTATGAATGACGCGCTACCCAGCGGCAGTCTGCAAAACAAAGTTGTTCTGATCGGAACAAGTGCGGCGGGGCTTCTTGATTTGCGGTCCACGCCGCTTGACCGGGTTTTACCCGGTGTGGAAGTTCATGCCGAGATGCTTGAACAAATGATCCTTGAACATTTTCTGATCCGCCCCTATTGGGCGGCAGAGGCCGAAACCATTGCCTTATTGATACTCGGTCTATTTTTTGTTCTGGCCGTTCCACGTCTGGGTGCAATTTGGCCAGCGGTCATTGGCGGCAGCTTAGCCCTTGGCGCAATCACCTTTTCCTGGTGGGCCTATGACAGCCAATTGTTGCTGATTGATCCGGCCTATCCACTGATCAGTCTTTTGGCGGTGTATCTTGCGACCAGCTTGATCGGCTTTATGCGTACCGAGGGCGAACGCCGACAAGTCAGGTCTGCCTTTGCCAACTATCTGTCCCCGGCTCTGGTCGAACAGCTTGCCCGTCACCCTGATCGGTTGAAACTTGGCGGGGAAACCCGTGACATGACATTGATATTTTGTGATGTGCGCGGATTTACCGCGATTTCCGAGGGGTTCAAATCCAATCCGCAAGGCTTAACCCGCCTTATCAATCGGCTTCTGACCCCACTTACCGACTGCATCCTTCGACGTGAAGGTACGATTGATAAATATATGGGCGACTGCATCATGGCATTCTGGAATGCGCCACTTGATGTCAAAAACCATGCTCATCAAGCCTGTCAAAGCGCGCTTGCCATGCGCCGCGCACTTGACGAACTCAATACCGAACGCCAAACCGAAGCCACAAATGAAAACAGCCCGTTTATGCCGCTAAATGTGGGGATTGGGATAAATTGCGGAGACTGTCTTGTTGGCAACATGGGGTCTGATCAGCGGTTTGATTATTCGGTTCTGGGGGATGCGGTAAATCTGGCATCGCGTCTTGAGGGACAGTCGAAAAATTATGGCGTTGATATCGTTCTGGGCGAAGCTATCGCGAAACGTGTTGAAGACGATTTTGCCATTCTCGAACTTGATCTGATTGCGGTAAAAGGCAAAAGTGAAGCGGTCCATATCCATGCGCTGTTGGGCGATGCACGCTTGCGAAACTCGGATGGGTTTGCCTTGCACCGTAACGCACATCAAAACATGATAAGCGCATATCGCGCCCAGAATTGGGACGCCGCCGCGGCCTTGCTTGGTCAATGCCGTGAAATATCGCGCACCGCTGACAACTCTGGGCCGCTCGACGGACTTTATGATCTTTATGAAGAACGGATCCGCCTCTTCCGCGCAACACCGCCGCCCACCGACTGGAGCGGTGTTTTTGTTGCGATCAGCAAATAGTGCCTCTTGCCATGTGGTCGAAATCACAACACTCTGCTGAAGGCTAACCATTCCAGCCCCACCAGAAGACCACCGCCACCAAAGCGACAAAGAGGATTTGATGAACTTCTCATCTGACAATGTTTCGCCGATCTGCCCCGAAATCCTGTCTGCCATCGCAGCGGAAAGTGAAAGTGCCGCCCTGCCCTATGGCGCGGATGAGCAAAGTCAAAAGCTTGATGCCGTCTTTTCCGACCTGTTTGGCACAGAAGTCGCGGTTGTACCCGTCGCAACCGGCACGGCGGCAAACCTCATCGGTCTTTCTGGTCTGGTATCACCGTTTGGTGGAATTGTTTGCCACCATCACGCCCATATCAATATGACGGAATCAACCGGTGTTGCCTTTTATGGCGGGGGTGCAAAGCTTCTTGGCATGGATGGACCATTGGCCAAGATCGAGGCAGCGACACTTGATGCGTATTTGACCGCACACAGCCCCAATGGCATGCATTCGGTTGATCCAGAATGTGTCGCCATTACCCAGACCACAGAGTTTGGCACCGTCTATACTGTCGATGAAACCCATGCGATTGGCACGGTATGTCAGCAACACGACATGCGGCTGTTCATGGATGGTGCACGGTTTGCCAACGCGGTTGCCCATCTGGGCTGTCATCCGGCCGATATCACGTGGAAGGCAGGGGTCGATGTGTTGAGTTTTGGGGCGACCAAAAACGGCGCTTTGGCGGTGGATGCGATTATCCTGTTTGACCCGGAATTGCGCCGTCATACAGAAAAAAGCCGCAAGCGCGGTGGGCATCTGTTTTCCAAGCACCGTTACCTTGCCGCACAGCTTCTGGCCTATGTGCAAGATGACCTTTGGCTGCGCAATGCGCGCCATGCCAATGATGCGGCAATGACCTTGATGGACAGCCTGCAATCGCTTGGTGCGAAGGCGTCCTTCGCACCACAGGGCAATGAGCTGTTTATACATATGACTGACGAGCTTGCCGGCAAACTGCGCGATAGCGGACTGGTGTTTCGCCCGTGGGCATCCATCGGCCCGGATGCCTATCGTTTTGTTTGCGCTTGGAACAGCCCGATTGATGTGATCAGGGCCCTTCCCAAAACCATCGCCGGGTAACAGCGATCATTTTCAAAACACAGACGGCCTTGTACGGATGGTGGCGACCATTGCCATCATCAAGGATTGCGTGTGATAACGTCGTTCATAAACACAAACGGCCCCATCCGCTTTAGCCACCAAGATACATGCGAGAAAACCGATGAATTTTGCGTCTGATAACGTATCGCCCTTTTGCCCCGAAGTCCTTGAAGCCATCAGCCATGAGGGCAAAAGCAACGCCCCGGCATATGGCGGCGACGATATCAGCCAGCAACTTGATGCGGCCTTCTCAGACCTGTTTGACAAGGACGTCGCGGTTATTCCCGTTGCCACGGGCACCGCAGCAAACTGCATCAGCTTATCCGCCCTTGTATCGCCGTATGGCGGTGTGATTTGCCATCACGAAGCCCACATCAACGAAGATGAAAGCACGGGCGTTGCCTTTTTCACCGGCGGGGCCAAGCTTCTGCCAATGGATGGGCCGACGGCAAAGCTTGAAGCCAGCACCCTTGACCAGTTTATCGCCGGGCAGGTTAATCGCGGCGTGCATTCTGTTTCACCAGAATGTGTTGCCATTACCCAAGCAACGGAACTGGGAACGGTGTATACGCAGGCTGAAGTCGGCGCAATTGGTGACGTTTGTAAAAAACACGGCTTGCGCCTGTTTATGGATGGGGCACGCTTTGCCAATGCGGTTGCGCATCTAGGTTGCCATCCCGCCGACATCACGTGGAAAGCTGGCGTTGATGCCATCAGCTTTGGCGCGACCAAGAACGGCGCGATGGCCGTCGATGCGATTGTGCTATTTGACACCAGCCTGAAAACCCGCGTTGAACAGGCACGTAAACGCAGCGGACATTTGCATTCCAAACACCGGTATCTTGCGACCCAGCTTCTGGCTTATGTCAAAAACGATGTTTGGCTGAAAAATGCGGGCCATGCGAATGATGCAGCAACAGTTCTTGCCGATATTCTGTGCCAGCACGGAGCCACACTTGCCCATCCGTCAGACGG
This sequence comes from Thalassospira sp. Z349TD_5, assembly GCF_056173045.1. Classification (NCBI taxonomy): domain Bacteria; kingdom Pseudomonadati; phylum Pseudomonadota; class Alphaproteobacteria; order Rhodospirillales; family Thalassospiraceae; genus Thalassospira; species Thalassospira sp. Z349TD_5. The sequence continues at coordinate 885,589 of NZ_CM149654.1, read as the reverse complement.
CAATGAATTGTTCGTAAATCTTGACACCGATCTTGCCGAGAAACTGCTTACGGCTGGTGTTCAATTTCATCCGTGGCCGTCGCTTGGTGCGACTGTTTATCGTTTTGTCGCGGCATGGAGCACGGATATCGCGCAAGTCCAAGAACTTAATGCACGCATAAGTTAGTTTCTGGTGCTTGCGGGGGACGTTATTCAAACGAATCATTGAAATTCAATGGGATATGAATCGTTTAAAACCACATCTCCAACACGTGATATTCGCGTTTCCCCGCCTAAGCCCCGAAAAAAATGCACACCTCCCATACGCAAACGCGGGGGTGATTTTCATAAAAATAACAAACACTTGACATAAATTCATCATTCAAGGGGCTTGCCTTATCTACGTAGAACCACGCAGCAAGCGTTGACGATACCTAGAAACCCTGATTATTTTCCCTCGTCGATTACCAACATAGAGTGTTGTTGGATCGGGTAACCCCGTCCGTTCCAATGCGCACACTGCCAAGCATGACTTTCAACAAGATCATGTGGTGTGTGCCATTGTGTTCGGGCCAGCCTTGAGGGAGGCATTTAATGAAAGCGAATTTCGTCAAAGCGGCAATTGGTGCAGGTCTGCTTGCAGCGACCGCACTTGCTGCTCCGACTGCTGCTTCGGCAAAAACCTTGGTATATTGCTCGGAAGGTAGCCCGGAAGGCTTTAACCCGTCGCTTTACACCGCAGGCACCACCTTCGACGCCTCCTCGCGTCAGGTCTTTAACCGTCTGGTACAGTTCAAGCGCGGCACCACCACCATCGTTCCGGGTCTTGCGACCAGCTGGGACGTGTCGGCTGATGGTCAGGAATACACCTTTAATTTGCGTAAAGGCGTCAAGTTCCATACCACCGATGCCTTCACCCCGACCCGTGATTTCAATGCTGATGACGTGATCTTTACCTTCATGCGTCAGTTTGACAAAAATCACCCGTACCATGGTGTTTCAGGCGGCTCGTACGAGTACTTCAACGCCATGTCGATGCCCGACCTGGTCAAAGACATTGTCAAAGTTGATGATTACACCGTCAAATTTGTTCTGAACCGTCCGGAAGCCCCGTTCATCGCCAATATGGCCATGGATTTTGCATCCGTCCTGTCGGGTGAATATGCTGATGCGATGATGGAAGCAGGCACGCCTGAAAATGTTGACTTGAACCCGGTTGGCACAGGTCCCTTCCAGCTTGTTCAGTATCAAAAAGATGCGGTTATCCGTTACAAAGCATTCCCGGAATACTGGGAAGGCAAAGCGGCAATCGACAATCTAATCTTTGCCATTACGCCTGACAGCACTGTTCGTTATCAGAAGCTGAAAGCTGGCGAATGCCATGTCATGCCTTATCCGAACCCGGCTGACCTGACGGCAATGGATGCGGACAAAGACATCACCCTGCTCAGCCAGGAAGGTCTGAACGTTGGTTATCTTGGGTACAACACCCAGAAAGAACCATTCACCGATGTGAAGGTTCGTAAAGCACTGACCATGGCGATCAACAAAGACGCCATCATCGAAGGTGTTTATCAGGGTGCCGGTTCGGCTGCGAAAAACCCGATCCCGCCAACGATCTGGTCATACAACAATGATACCGTTGATGATCCCTATGATCCGGAAGCTGCCAAAGCCATGCTGGCAGAAGCAGGTTATCCGGACGGGTTCAAAACCGATATCTGGGCCATGCCAGTTCAGCGTCCTTACAACCCGAACGCACGCCGTATGGCAGAGCTTGTTCAGGCTGACTGGGCAAAAATCGGTGTTGAAGCTGAAATCGTTTCCTACGAGTGGGGTGAATACCTTGATCGCACCAAAAAAGGTGAACAGGGTACCTTCATGCTCGGCTGGACCGGCGATAACGGCGATCCCGATAACTTCCTGGCAGTTCTGCTTGGCTGTGATGCCGTTGGCGGCTCAAACCGTGCACAGTGGTGCAACGAAGAGTTCGACAACCTGATTCAGCAGGCAAAAACCACTGCGGACGTTCTTGAGCGTACCCGTCTGTACGAAGAAGCTCAGGTTGTCTTCAAACGTGAAGCACCTTGGGCAACCATCGCACACTCGATCGTTTTCGAACCGATCCGTAACGAAGTTGTTGACTACAAGATTGATCCGTTTGGTGGTCACATCTTCTATGGTGTTGACATCAAAGAATAAGACGCACCAAAACCTTGTCGAAGAGGCCCGGACTTCCGGGCCTCTTTGCAATTCCGCAAAATAGAGAGAGACATCCACCCACAACCCTACCTGTGCGTGGATGCAATAAAGGCCCGATGGCATGCTAGGTTTCCTTTTACGCCGTTTGGGTGACGTCATACCCACCTTCTTTGGCGTTACCATTCTGGTGTTTCTGATGATCCACCTGATCCCGAGCGACCCGATCCAGATGATGGCGGGTGAACGCGGCGTTGATCCCGCACGTTACGCCGAACTGCAAAAGGAATTCGGCTTTGATAAGCCGCTTGTGGTTCAGTATTTCAATTATCTCGGCGGCGTATTGCAGGGCGATCTGGGTAAATCCTTTGTCACCAAACGCCCGGTGATTGAGGAATTCGCAACCCTGTTCCCAGCAACCATCGAGCTAAGTGTGATGGGCATATTATTTGCCGTCATAATCGGCCTGCCTCTTGGGGTAATAGCAGCAATAAACAGGGGGAAATGGCTCGACCATCTGACGATGAGCTTGTCGTTAACCGGCTACTCGATGCCAATCTTCTGGTGGGCATTGCTGCTGATCATGTTCTTTTCGACAACCCTTGGCTGGACTCCAGTGTCCGGACGTTTGTCGGTCTTTTACTATATCGAACCCACTACGGGCTTCATGCTGATCGATACTTTGCTCAGTGGCGAAAAAGGCGCGTTTACAAGTGCGCTCAGCCACTTGATCCTTCCGACCATAGCACTGGGAACCATTCCCATGGCGGTGATCGCACGTATGACACGGTCATCAATGCTCGAAGTTCTGGGCGAGGAATATATTCGTGTCGCACGCGCCAAGGGCTTAACCCCCATGCGCGTCATCATGGTTCATGCCCTGCGTAATGCACTGATCCCGGTGATCACGGTCATTGGCCTTCAGGTGGGTGTACTGTTTGCCGGTGCGATCCTGACCGAAACCATCTTTTCGTGGCCCGGCATTGGCAAATGGATTGTCGAGGCACTAAACCGTCGCGATTACCCGACCATTCAGGGTGGCATTTTGATGATTGCCTTTGTCGTGATGGGGGTGAACCTGTTTGTTGATCTGATGTATGGGGTGATTAATCCCCGTATCCGGCATAAACGTTAAGGAGCGCGGGACATGACAAGTCAAAACACGCCGTCGACCGCGCCGCAAAATGCCGCAGACGACACCATGAGCAAGCCACCAAGCCCGTTCATGGAAACATGGAACTATTTCCGTAAAAACCGCGGGGCTTACGCCGGATTGATCGTTATTGCGATCATCCTGTTTGTCGCCGCGTTCGCGACCTTTATCTCCCCCTATGATCCAATTATGCAGGACCGCTCCGCGTTCCTCAAACCACCAATCTGGATGGAAGGAGCCGATCCGCGCTATATCCTTGGCACCGATGCGGTGGGCCGCGATATTTTGTCGCGCCTGATCCATGGGGCACAGCTTTCAGTTTCCATTGGCGTTTTTGTGGTCATCATATCGATGGTCGCCGGGATCATGCTTGGCGTGACCGCCGGGTATTTCCGCGGCTGGATCGAAGTCGCCATCATGCGCATGATGGATACCATGCTGGCCCTCCCAAGCCTGATCATGGCGATGGCGATTGTCGCCATCCTCGGTCCGGGACTTGAAAATGCCATGCTGGCCATCGCGATTGTGCAGCTTCCCCACTATGTCCGCCTGTCGCGTGCATCGGTGGTGACGGAGCTTAACAAGGAATATGTTATCGCGTCCCAGATTGCCGGTGCCGGTCATATGCGCCAGATGTTTATCAACATCCTGCCCAACTGCATGGCACCGCTGATTGTTCAGGGGACACTTGGTATTTCCAGCGCCATTCTTGATGCTGCGGCCCTTGGCTTCCTGGGTCTCGGTGCGCAGCCGCCGCTGCCCGAATGGGGCACCATGCTGGCCGAAGCCCGCGAATTTGTTGGCTCCGCCTGGTGGGTGATCACCTTCCCCGGTCTTTGCATCCTCGTCACCGTGCTTGCCTTCAACCTGATGGGTGATGGTCTGCGCGATGCCCTTGATCCTAAAATGAAGCGGTAAGTTATGGCTCTTCTCGAAGTTAAAAACCTGACAGTCGAGTTCGGCTCCGAAGACAAGCCGTTTCGTGCTGTTGATTCAGTAAGCTACTCGGTTGATCGCGGCGAAGTCCTTGGCATCGTCGGTGAATCGGGCTCTGGTAAATCTGTGTCGTCGCTTGCGATTATGGGGTTGATCGATTTTCCCGGTCGCGTGACAGCAGACAGCCTGACCTTTGATGGTCAGGACCTTCTCAAAATGCCTGCCAAGAAACGCCGTGCGATTACGGGCAAAGACATCGCCATGATCTTTCAGGATCCGATGTCGGCCCTTAATCCATGCTTTACGGTTGAAGCCCAAATCATGGAGGCGCTTAAGGTCCATGAAGGCGGCAACAAAAAGCAGCGTCGTGAACGGACACTTGATCTGCTTAATCAGGTCGGCATTCCCGATCCGAAGTCACGCATGACGGCCTATCCGCACCAACTGTCGGGCGGCATGAGCCAGCGTATCGTCATTGCCATGGCGATTGCCTGTCAACCGCGCCTTCTGATTGCCGATGAGCCGACCACGGCATTGGATGTGACCATTCAGGCCCAGATCATCGACCTTCTGCTTAAATTGCAGGACGACAGCGACATGGGACTGCTTTTGATCACCCATGACCTTGCACTGGTGTCAGAAGCCGCCAACCGCATTCAGGTCATGTATGCCGGTCAGCTGTTTGAAAGTGGCCCAGCCGACAGCATCTTTGCAGCACCGCGTCATCCCTATACGCAGGCCCTGCTTGAAGCATTGCCAGAACGTTCAACAGGCAATGACCGACTGAGCACCATCCCCGGCGTGGTTCCGGGTCAGTATGACCGCCCGAAAGGCTGTTTGCTGGCACCGCGTTGCCGTTACGCCAATGATCACTGCATCCAGGATCGCCCGGAAGTCACCGATTTTAACGGACGTGATGTTCGGTGTTTTTATCCACTGAATGACCAAGGCCAGCCGACAGGTCAAGCCACCGACCAAACTACCGGGGAGACAGTATAATGAGCTTTCTCGATACCAAACCCGGTGTTCCGTTGCTGGAATCCGATGATCTTGTCCGCCACTACGATGTTAATCGTGGCCTTGGCAAACCCAGTGCCACGGTCAAGGCGCTGGACGGTGTTTCGTTTACGCTTGAAGCCCAAAAGACTTTGGCGGTTGTTGGGGAATCTGGCTGTGGCAAATCGACCCTTGGCCGTCAGTTGACCCTGATTGAAAAGCCAAGTGCCGGACAGCTTAAAATCAATGGTGAGGCTGTCGGTGATCTTTCCGACAAAGACGCCAAGATGTTCCGTCGCACGGTTCAGATGATTTTCCAGAACCCGTATGGGTCACTGAACCCGCGCAAAAAAGTCGGTCAGATCCTTGGCGAGCCGGTGTTGCTTAATATGGATCACCTTGGCCGTAAGGAACGCGAAGAACGGGTGCGCGACACAATGGCCAAGGTTGGCCTGCGCCCTGAGTTCTATGGCCGCTATCCACACATGTTTTCCGGTGGGCAGCGTCAACGCATCTCGATTGCGCGTGCGCTGATTTTGGAACCGAAAGTCATCGTAGCCGACGAACCGGTTTCCGCCCTTGACGTGTCGGTTCAGGCACAGGTTCTCAATCTGATGATGGACCTGCAGGAAGAGATGAATGTCGCCTATGTTTTCATCTCGCACGATCTTTCTGTTGTCAGACATATTGCAGATGACGTCATGGTGATGTATCTCGGTCGCGTCGCGGAAAAAGGACCGACCGAAGAAATCTTTGCCAAGCCATTACACCCCTATACACGGGCACTTTTGGCATCGGCGCCAAAGATTGATCCGGCACAACGCGTGAAGGCAGAACCGCTTACCGGTGAGCTGCCTTCGCCGATCAACCCGCCATCGGGCTGTGCGTTTCATAAACGCTGCCCGTTCGCCAACGAACACTGTGCACGGGTCCGCCCGGAACTGCGCATGTTCGAAGGCCGCGAGGTTGCGTGCCATCGGGTCGAAGAAATCGCCTGACAACAGGTGATCGCCCGGATTGCCAAACAGGTTTTCCGGGTAGACAAGGGAGCAAGGGGGCGCGCTGTAACCAGCTGCGCCCCTGCGCATTTCAGGGGTGTTTCCGCATACTACTGTCGGGATGATCAGACCGCGCTTCGTGACCGGCTGGTAAAGGCCAGCAAAACACCCGCTGCCATCAACAACGAACCGCTGATACGGTTGAGCCCGCGCATGTGGCGTGCTGAGCGGATCACACCCTTGACCTGACCACCGATCAGCCCGTAGCCCAGTAAAACCATGCCTTCAAGTGCGATAAACGTTGCCCCCATCACGGCAAACTGCCCGCCATAGGCGACATCGGGTGCCAAAAATTGCGGAAAAAGGGCGGTGAAAAACAGGATCGCTTTTGGGTTGCCGATGGCGGTAAAGAATTCCGTGCGCGCCAAAGTCTTCGCACCGGGATAGGGCATCAGGGCTTCAGCCGTGCCATCAGAACCAACATCCTTTCCTTCCGATACTTTGGCAAACCAGCTTTTAAGGCCAAGATAGACCAGATAAACCGCCCCGCCCCATTTGATGATCCCAAAGGCGATTTCGCTGGCACCCAAAACAATGCCAAGCCCCATCGCCGTCACAGTGATCATCAAGGCAAAGGCAATCAGCCGACCAATCCCGCCCACAGCCGCCGCGGACACACCGTGCCGCGCGCCGTTGAACATCGCCAGAAGATTGTTGGGCCCAGGGGCGATTGACACAAAGAATGTCGTACCTATGAATAAAAGCCATGTTTCAAGCTGCATATCGAAACGTCCTGATCGAAAATAAGTGACGCCCTGATTGCGCCCTAAAATCAATCGCGCGTCAATGACGTAATCATTTCCGATGCGGCGGGCCATTTCCCCGTGAGTGCCGTACGCTTGCCCATCGAGAAATCGGAAAAATCAAATCCGGGTGCCACGGTACAGCCCAAAAGTGCGAACTTTCCGCCCGGTTTCAGGCGGGCCCCTTGCCATACATTTTTCGGCACAACCATTTGCGGGGTTTGCCCGGCGAAAAGATCGGTTCCGATTTCAACATGCTTATGCGTGCCATCTTCAAACAGCTGAAGCTGTTCAACCACATCGCCCAGATAATGATGGAAAATCTCGTCACTGGTCAGGATGTGCATGCCTGAAAAGGTATCTGGGGTCAGAAGATAGTAAATCGCTGTTCCCGTACTGCGCACTCCCAGATACCGGTTGCCCGGATTACAGGTTTCGAAAGACCGGAATGTTTCGGCGTAATATCCGCCTTCGGGGTGGGGTTGCAGGCCGAGTTTTGCGATCAGGTCGTCAATCGTGATGGCATCTGGCATGGAGTACTTCCCTTTAATCAACGGCATTTATTTCCCGACATCATGACGAAGAAAGGGGAAAGGCGCAAACCTTCCCCCTGATATATTCAGCCCGACTTGATGGGGTCACACACCTAGTTGGTTTTGTGATCCATCTTGTCATGGTCCATTTCGCCGTGGTTCATCTCGCCATGATCCATTTCGCCCATGCCAGCCGGCCCTTTGGCAAGCGGACCAAGCACATTGATCATCACCGGCACATCACCCGCTTTTTCAAATTCAAGCGTCACGTTGATCATTTCGCCTTCGGTAAGCGGCTTTTTCAGGCCCATCAGCATGACGTGATAGCTGCCCGGCTTGAACATGACAGTGCCGTGCATCGGCACATCAATACCGCCTTCGACCTGGCGCATCTTCATGACGTTGTTGGCCATGATGTGGGTATGCAGTTCGGTTTTTTCCGCCAGATCACTGCGTACGCCAACAACCCGATCCGCGTCACCGTGATTGACGACTTCAAGGAAAGCAACACCGTTACGCACCTGACCAAGCGATGCTTTGGACCATGCGTCCTTGATTTCGATATCCGCGGCGAAGGCGCTGGAAACAACAAACAGCGATGTGATGGTCGCGATAACAGCAAACAGTTTTTTCATGGGATTTCATCCGTCTTTTGGCCTGTAATCCGTGCAAGGCCAATTTCATCAATGGGTTGTGGTTTGAAATCAGACAGAAACCGGTGGTGCACGCGAATGACGGATACGCGGAATTTCATGGCCCGCTGCCACGCCGATGGCATGGGCATAGGTGATGTGACCGATCTTTGACATCGGAGCAATGTCAGGCACACCCAGATCAACAAATACACCATGGTGAGTCGCACAAAGGGAACAGAACCCGTGCGCGGTATTATTCTCGCCATCTGGCGTCGGCAAGTCCTCCCCACTGAGCGATACGGCGCGAATACCATCGGGTGTGCAGATCAGCAGAAGATCACCACCGGGTGCGGCCTGTGCGCCAGAAACACCGATCCCCTGCCCGCCCAAAAATGCCGGGATAAAGCCCGATTGTGTAACACCGGCCAGCAAAACAACACACGCCATGCCCCAGACCTGAAGCAAACGGCTTAAAAGTCGGGCATAACTGGCACTATGTGAACAGGCAAAAACAGGCATATCCCTGATATGCACGATATAGCGTCCCTTCGCAATGACATTGATCATTGTAAAGCCATCGCAAACACATGATTATGACCACGCCAAAATAATGCGATTGGCCCCCTCCATGCATACATATGCAATTGCCAATCCCGTCACTCTGCCTCACCCAGCACTGCCAGATGCGGATTGGGCGGACAGTTTTTCCATCACCACATCCGACACGGGCATCACCCCTGAAATCGCCGCGCAAAAGATCATGCATTCCCGACCGGTCTGGGTCGCTCGATTGATGCAAGTTCGCGATCTTGTCATGCGACCATTCGGCTTAAAGCCCGGCGTAAATGACCCTGACAACCCCAACATTATTGGAATTTTCCCCGTGATCGCACGGGCGGACGACTCAATCACTCTGGGGCTGAACGACAAGCACCTTGATTTCCGACTTGTCATTGAAATTGATCATGTCGCAGAGGGGCAGACCGCGATCCGCGCCATCACGGCCGTAAAACGCCATAATATTCTTGGCCAAGCGTACTTGGCGACCATAACGCCGTTCCACCGCAAGATTGTTCCGACGATGCTCAATGCGGCCTATGGCGGTTAAGCTCTAACAACAAAGGCCGGACTGATATCCGCCCGGCCTTTGATCCAAAAAATGCGATGCCTGCGCGATCAGATCATGTCACGCGCCTGAACCAGTTCATCGAATTTATCCCCGTCAAGGAAACCAAGTGCGATGGTTGCTTCTTTCAGGCTACTACGATCCTTATGCGCCTTTTTGGCAACGGCGGCGGCATTGTCATAGCCAATATGCGGCGCCAAGGCCGTCACCAGCATCAGACTTTGTTCGACATAGTGATCGATCTTTTCCTGATCGGCTTCCAGCCCGGCAATGCAATTGTCGGCAAAGCTTGCGGATGCGTCGGCGATCAGGCGGATCGATTGCAGCAGGTTATAAATGATCACCGGTTTAAACACATTAAGGTCAAGATGCCCGTTTGATCCTCCAACCGTCACCGCAACATGATTGCCGATAACCTGCGCGCAGACCATGGTAAGCGCCTCGGCCTGCGTCGGGTTGACCTTGCCCGGCATGATCGACGATCCCGGTTCGTTGGCTGGCAGGACCAATTCACCCAACCCGCAACGCGGCCCCGATCCAAGCAGGCGAATATCATTGCCAATCTTCATTAGAGACGCCGCAAGAACGTTCATAACACCCGACATTTCAACGCAGGCATCATGGGCAGCCAAGGCTTCGAACTTGTTTTGGGCGGTTTCAAACGCAATGCCAGTGATGTCAGATGCCTGTTTGGCAAATTCAATATCAAAGCCCTTTGGCGCATTCAGCCCGGTGCCCAATGCAGTCCCGCCTTGGGCGAGTTTACGTAAACGTTTCATCGCATCATCAATGCGGTCCAGACCAAGTTCAATTTGCATGGCATAGCCGGAAAATTCCTGCCCCAGTGTCAGGGGCACGGCATCCTGCATATGGGTTCGGCCAATTTTCACGATATCGGCAAACGTTTTTTCCTTGGCTTCAAGGGTACTGCGCAGATGCTTTAACGCCGGTTTGAGGGTTTCCTCAATCTCGACCACGGCCGCAATATGCATGGCCGCCGGGAAACTGTCGTTCGATGATTGCCCACGGTTCACATGGTCATTGGGATGGACAGGATCACGCAGCCCCATCGGTTTACCAAGGATTTCACAGGCGCGGTTTGCGATCACTTCATTGGTGTTCATGTTGGTCTGGGTACCCGACCCTGTTTGCCAGACAACCAATGGAAAATGATCCAGCAACTTGCCATCGGCCACTTCACGCGCCGCCGTTTCAATCGCACGTGCAAGTTCCCCGTCCAGATTTCCAAGCGCAACATTGGCCCGTGCTGCAGCAAGTTTTTGAATACCAAACGCCTTGATCAGCGCATCTGGCATCCGCTCCCCGCCAATGCGGAAATTCTGGGTGGAACGCTGTGTTTGCGCCCCCCAATACCGGTCTGCGGGCACATCAATGGCCCCCATGGTATCTTGCTCGGTACGGGTGGTCACTTGATTGGTCACGATAGAAATCCTCCGTGTCAGAAAACAAACTGACCGGGGCGGGAAACCCGGCACGGCAATCCTCTCGGTACTGCCATTTGGGGAATATGGTCTGGAACCTGACATAACGCAAATCCGATTGAGACCAATTCTTAAGATGTCAGGCGATCTTCGTTTGGGCGTCCTGCCACGTCACAAGCTTGATGCCTGCGCGCTGAAGTTGCGAGATGGTTTTCTGCGACGGCACCAGATCCGTGATGATCCCGGTCAGGGCCTCAATCGGGGCGACATTTTCAAGATAACGCTGATCAAATTTGGTGTGATCCACCATCAACCAGGTTTCGTCAGACCGCTCCATCATCGCACGTTTGACCGCAACCGCACGCCGGTTTACATCACTAAAGCCCGGCCAAGAGACACCCGACGCACCGATAAAGGCGATATTGGCGTGAAACCGGCGCAGGAAATCAATGGTGTCACTTCCGTACACGGCATTTTCGCGAACATCAAAGCCACCCGGACACATCACCACGTCATCACGGTCGGCCACATCGCCCATGCCATGAACCACCGCATAGCAGTTGGTGATAAATGTGCGTGCCTGTGTTCCGCCGTTTAGTGCAAGATACGGTGCCAGCTGGGCCACTGTTGATCCGGCATCAATCATCACAACATCACCCGGGCGCACCAGATTGGCCGCAAGCATACCAATACGGTCCAGTCCGGCCACTGCGGTTGATTGACGTTCGATCAGGTCAGGCTGATGTCCCATGGGGCCCGCCGATGCCCCGCCGAACTCGCGCTTGATCAAGCCATCTTCGCTGAGCGCATCAAGATCACGGCGAATGGTTTCGGTCGCAACGTCGAATCGCTCCGCCAATGTGGCAACTCTCACATGCGGATGGAGCTTGAGTTCCTGCAGAATGCTCTGCTGGCGTTGTTTTTTTCCAATTCGCAAAGCAATTCCTCCCCCAATACTGGCGTTTTACCTGACTTACGGAGAACTTTAGCAATATTGATGGAAACCTTTTGTTACAGTTTTGTGTTGATTTCCAAACTTTTTCAAATTCATAATGTTGGGAAAAGTAACAATACCAAAACCACAAAATCACAAAATCGCTGGGAAAACCCGGCTTTCATAGGGAAGAAAGGTCACAACATCGTGTTTTCACATTCGAAAAAAACAGACACATTGAAGCTCACCACCTTGCTCGCAGCAATCGGTATGGTTGGCATGGCATCCGCTCCGGCTCATGCGGCGGATGATTGCATTGCGCGCGGCGATCTTGATCAGATCTATTGCGATATGGATGGCGATCTGGTTGCAGATGCACCGGCTGCGGATCAGCTGGTTGATCCTGATACCCTCGTCTTTGCCTATACCCCGGTCGAAGACCCTGCGGTTTATGCAGATATCTGGAATCCGTTCCTTGAACATCTCGAAAAAGTCACTGGCAAAGACGTTCACTTCTTTGCAGTTCAGTCGAACTCTGCCGAAGTTGAAGCCATGCGTTCAGGCCGCCTGCATGTTGCCGGCTTCTCGACCGGGCCGACCCCGTTTGCGGTGAACCTTGCCGGTGCGGTTCCGTTTGCCCTGATGGGTGCGGATGATGGTCGTTTTGGTTATACGCTTCAGCTTTATACCCGCACCGACAGCGGCATTGACACGGTTGCCGACCTTAAGGGCAAGCGCGTTGCGCACACCTCACCGACCTCGAACTCGGGCAACCTTGCTCCGCGTGCACTTCTTCCGGGTCAGGGCATCGTTCCTGAACAGGATTACGAAGTTGTCTATTCCGGCTCGCACGACCAGTCGATCCTTGGCGTTGTTGCTGGCGACTATGACGCTGCCCCGGTCGCATCCGAGGTGGTTGAACGTATGGCGCAGCGTGATCTGTATGATCCCAAAGAAGTCAAAATCATTTACGAGAGCAAGCCTTTCCCGACCACTTCGTTCAACTATGCCCACAATCTGAAGCCTGAACTGGTCGAGAAAATCAAAGAAGCCTTCTTTACCTTCGACATGAAGGGCACTGCCCTTGGCGAAGAGTTCAAAGGTGTCTCGAAATTCCTGCCGGTCACCTATCAGGATGACTGGGCCGTTATTCGCGAAATTCAGGCTGCCAACGGTGTCAAATACACCCCTGACAACCTGAAATAATTCACACCATCGCACACCACAGCAGGGCCTGATGATTTCGGGCCCTGCAATGGCCCATTTATATCCGGGGTAACGCAATGCTGCGTATCAAAGAACTCGTAAAACGCTATGGCGACGAAAAGGCAGTGTTGAAAAACCTGAACCTAGAAGTGCCGGGCGAAAGTGTCGTTTCAATCATCGGCGCGTCTGGTGCTGGTAAAAGCACCTTGTTGCGCTGTATCAACCGCCTTGTTGAGCCATCTTCAGGCTCCATCGAATTAAACGGCACTGAACTGACCAAGCTGGAAGGTAAGTCGCTGCGCCTCGCGCGCCGCCGCATTGGTATGGTGTTTCAGGGCTTTAATCTGATTGAACGCCTGACGGTCATGGAAAACGTTCAATCTGGCCGTCTCGGTTACCTTCCGGCATGGCGCGCTGTCAGCCGCAAATATCCGCAAGAAGACATCGACCGCGCTTTCCATCTGATGGAACGTGTCGGCATTGCCCACTATGCCAATAAACGTGCCAGTGAACTTTCCGGTGGTGAACGCCAACGTGTTGGTGTTGTGCGCGCCCTGATGCAGGAACCGGAAATTCTGCTGGCCGACGAGCCGACCGCATCGCTGGATCCGAAAACATCGCGTCAGATCATGGAACTGTTGCGCGCACTCGCATCCGAGCTGCAGCTGCCGGTTCTGATCAACATCCATAATGTTAACGAAGCCAAGGAATATACCCAGCGTATCGTTGGGATGCGGTTTGGTCGCATCATTTTCGATGGCGAACCTGTCGATCTGAGCAATGACGCCATGGATGAAATCTATGCCGGTGTTCCGGCCGAAGAACGCGGCGGCGCCGAAAGCAGCACTCATTTGCGTGAGGTTGCGGCAAAATGAATACGACCGTTGAAAAAACGGGTCGCACCTGGAAAAAGCCCCCCTTCATCGCCAATCCGGCGATCCGTTGGGCGCTGATCATTGGGATTGCGGCCTATGTCTGGTGGGCGATCACCACCCTACCATTCGATTGGGAACGTATTCAGCAAGGCATCCCGCGCGCCATACGTATCTTTAAGGGGGCCTTCCCCCCCAGCTTCCTACGCGGTGAATTGCTGTTTGACGGCTTTATGGAAAGCATCAAGATCGCGATTGTCTCGACCTTGCTTGGTCTGGCTCTTAGCATTCCGATTGCCTTTGCATCGGCCTCAAACGTTGCGCCCAAATGGCTTTACACCATTGGGCGTGGCGTGATCATCGTCGCACGTTCCTTCCATCCGGTGATCGTTGCCATCCTCTTTGTGAAGGCAGTTGGTTTTGGTCCCCTGGCTGGCATCTTGACCCTGACCATCTATTCCATCGGGTTCGTGGCCAAAATGCTGGCCGAACGGATTGAGGAAATCGATTGGGGTCAGGTCGAAGCCATTAAAGCAGCCGGGGGTGGCACGTTCGTCACCATGCTCTATGCCGTGATCCCGCAAATCATGCCGCGTCAGATTGGTCTTTCGATCTATCAGCTTGATAGCAACCTGCGTGCATCCGCCATTGTTGGCATCGTCGGGGCCGGTGGTATCGGATCGACCCTGCTCAATGCGTTTGGGCGCTATGACTATGACTTCGCGCTGGCGATTACGCTGTGCATCATTGCCGTTATCCTTGTCAGTGAAGCCATCAGCGGCCGGATCAGGAGGAACCTATGGTAGCCACCACACAAAATTCCGGCCCTGACGCCATCGCGCATCGCGAATGGGCGCGCTATACCTCCAAGCAACGCTGGCAGCGTTTTGGGGCGATGGGGCTTGTCGCACTTGCGGTTGTCTGGTCACTATCGACGATCAATGTCATCTGGCCATGGTTGTGGGATGCCCCGCAACAGATGGGCGATCTGTTTGGTCGTATGTTCCCGCCTTCGCTTGAGGGCTGGAAAGACATCGCATGGACGCTTTTGGAAACGATCAATATCGCGACCATCGCGACATTCTTTGCCGTTTTCCTATCCTTGCCGATTGCGCTGATTTCGGCCCAGAACACAACGCCAAACCGCTATACCCTGTGGCTTGGCCGGTTCATTCTGGTGTCGTCACGCTCGGTCAACACCATTATCTGGGCATTGCTGTTTGTCGCGGTGTTTGGCCCGGGGGTTCTGGCTGGTATTCTGGCCATTGTCTTCAGATCGCTTGGCTTCCTTGGCAAATTGCTTGGCGAGGCGATTGAGGAAATTGACCGTGCTCCGATCGAGGCCCTTGAGGCAGTTGGTGCATCGCGGTTCAAAATCCTGATTTACGGCGTAATCCCGCAAGTCATGCCGACCTTCTTTGCCGTATCGATCCTGCGTTGGGACATCAACCTTCGCGAAAGCACGGTTCTCGGTCTTGTCGGGGCTGGTGGTATCGGCATCATCCTTCAGGGTGCGATTGATACGTTTGCCTGGCAAACCGTTGCGACGATCCTTCTGGCGATTATCGGTCTTGTCATCATTGGCGAGGCGATCTCGGCTTACTTGCGTAAGAAGGTGATCTAACGTGACAAAAACGTACGACCTTCTGGTCGTAGGCGGCGGCATCAATGGGGCTGGTATTGCCCGTGATGCCGCCGGTCGCGGACTGTCTGTTCTTTTGGTCGAACAGCGCGACCTTGCCTCGGCCACGTCTTCCTCCTCGACCAAACTTATCCATGGCGGCCTTAGATATCTTGAACATTACGAATTCCGGTTGGTGCGCGAAGCCCTTCAGGAACGTGAAATTCTGTTATCCGCTGCCCCTCATATTATCTGGCCCCTGACCTTTGTTTTGCCGCACCATAAAGGTTTGCGCCCAAAATGGATGCTGCGGGCCGGGCTATTTTTGTATGACCATCTGGCAAGGCGTAAACGCTTGCCCGGATCGCGTTCCGTATCACTTAACGGGACGCCCAAAGGTGATCCGTTAAAGGCAACATTTGGCAGCGGCTTTTCCTATTCCGACTGCTGGGTCGATGATGCACGTCTTGTTGTGCTTAATGCGCAGGACGCACAGGCACATGGCGCTGAAATTCGCACCCGGACACAATGTAAAAGTCTGGTCCGTCATGCGGATCACTGGAACGCCCAACTGTCGCAAGACGATGGCTCAACGCAAGTGGTCCGGGCCCGTTCGGTGGTCAATGCCGCCGGTCCATGGGTAACCGAAATGGTGCAGAATGCCGGACTTGGGGATAAGGCCGCTGGCCTGCGTCTGGTCAAGGGCAGCCACATCATTGTCCCGCGCATTCACGACCATGATCATTGCTATATCTTCCAGAACGGCGATGGACGGATTGCCTTTGCCATCCCCTATCAGCGCGAATACACCCTGATCGGCACCACCGACATTCCCTATGACGGTGATCCGGCCAAAGTCAAAATCAGCAGCGATGAAATCGACTACCTGCTTGAACTGGTCAATGGGTATCTCGCCAAACCCGTCACGCGCGATGAAATCGTTTGGGACTATGCTGGTGTGCGTCCGCTTTATGATGACAAGAACGCCAATGCATCTGCCGTAACCCGCGATTATGTGTTTGATCTTGATACCGAGGACACCGAAAACGCCCCGGCGATCCTGTCGATCTATGGCGGCAAAATAACCACCTATCGCAGGCTTGCCGAACACGCGATGCAAAAGCTTGGCCCGGTTCTGGGCAACACTGCACCAGACTGGACAGCCTCGGCCATCCTTCCGGGCGGGGATATGGAGGATGGCGATTTTGATCGTTTCCTTGCCACCGCCAAGGCCAGGTTCGACTGGGTGCCGGATGTACTTTTGCACCGTCTGGCCCGATGCTATGGCACGGCCCTTTACAGGATTATTGGCGATGCCTCTGAAATTTCACAATTAGGACAAGAGGTTGCGCCAAATCTGTATGAATGTGAGTTGCTCTACCTGATTGCCAATGAATGGGCCACCACCACAGACGATGTTTTGTGGCGCCGGACCAAGCTTGGCCTCGGGATGCAGTCTGATCAGGTCGACGCAGTTACCCACTGGTTTGCCACCCAAGCCCGACTTGGTCAGGCTGCACAATAACCCCAAGGAACACGAAACTTAATCGCGCAGGTCATCCCATTTGATGAATTCATGGGCAATGAAATCTTCCATCATTGCGCGCCACATGCGTTCAGCCATGTCTTCGTCAAACCCATCAATGCGACACTGCGCCTTTATCTTGGCAATCACATCCTCGATGCGGTCTTCATCACGGACCGCATCGCGGGATGGCTTAATCCGTGCGGCCTGTTCGATATAGTTCAACCGTTCGGCCATCAATGCGACCAACAATCGATCAACACGATCCACATTTTCACGAACGTCAAACATGGTTTCGCAGTGATTGGCTTTGGCAGACATGGCAGCAAGGTTTCCTGATGTGTTTTCATGACAAAAAAGGCGGTGATTTCTCACCGCCTGATCCGTTGCCTTAGTAGGCATATTCCTTGAACAGCGGATCGACCGATCCGTTCCATTCAGTTTCATATTTATCCAAAAATTCCTCGGCCAAGGTCCGACCGCTTTCGGCGACGTCTTCGAGGCTGTCAAGGAAGTGGCTTTCATCATCGCCATAGCCATCCATGCGGCCACGGTTTTTCAAGCCTTGCTTGGCGATTGCCAGAACCTCTTTGGACAGGTCCTGAACCGTGCCGTTTTTGAACTTGGTGGCAAGGGCCGTGCGCGGCACATCGTTGCGCAATGCTTCGCGCTCGGAGGTGCTCAAATCACTGACCAAATTCCATGCCGCGTCCAGTGCCGCGTCATCATAAAGCAAGCCAACCCAGAACGCCGGCAACGCACAAATGCGTTTCCACGGGCCGCCATCCGCCCCACGCATCTCAAGAAACTTTTTAAGACGCACTTCCGGGAAGGCTGTGGTCATATGATCTGACCAGTCATTCATGGTCGGGCGTTCACCGGGCAAAACATCAAGTTTGCCATCCATGAAATCACGGAATGATTTGCCCGCCGCATTGATGTATTTGCCATCGCGGTAGACAAAATACATCGGCACATCAAGCATGTAATCGACATAGCGTTCAAAGCCAAAACCGTCTTCAAACACAAATGGCAACATGCCGCAGCGATCCGGGTCGGTATCGGTCCAGACGTTCGACCGTGCAGACAGAAAACCACTTGGCTTGCCATCAACAAACGGGGACGCGGCAAAAAGGGCTGTCGCAACTGGCTGCAAAGCCAAAGACGTTCTGAATTTTTTGACCATGTCGGCCTCGGACGCGTAGTCCAGATTGACCTGAATGGTCGAGGTCCGCAGCATCATATCAAGGCCGAGATTACCGACCTTTGGCATATATTCGCCCATGATCGCGTAGCGCCCCTTGGGCATCCACGGGATATCCTCACGCGCCCATTTCGGATTATGCCCGACACCAAGCATATCGATGCCAAGACCATCGCAAATTTCGCGCACTTCATGAAGATGGGTATGCACTTCACCACAGGTCTGGTGAATGTTTTTAAGTGGAGCACCCGACAATTCAATCTGCCCACCCGGTTCGAGAGATACAGAACATTTGTCTTTGGTAAGGGCAATCACATTGCCGTTTTCAATGACCGGTTCCCAGTCAAATCTTCGGGCAAGTTCGGTAAGAAGGGTTTTAACACCGCGTTCCCCCTCGTAGGGGATCGGGCGAAGATCATCGCGGGTAAAGGCGAATTTTTCGTGTTCGGTACCGATGGCCCAGTCACTTTTTGGCGTAGAGCCGGACTCGAACCATTCGACAAGCTGGTGCCGGCTTTCAATGGCCGGACTATCACCAGTGGAGGCGCTGACAGTCATAAGGGCTTCCCCTAATCTCTCGCAACCGGTTGGTTTGACCAATCGCCGAGGCGATCCTGAAACACCGTTAAAGCAGCAATTGCCGCCGTTTCAGCACGCAGGATTCGCGGACCGAGACTGACAGGTGTGGCAAAAGACTGTTTGCGGATACGTTCAAGTTCGTCGGCGCTAAAGCCGCCTTCAGGTCCAATCACGAGTGCATGGTTAATAACATTGACATTGTCGATAGCCGAGCCAGCGCCCTTTGCCAATAGCTGACTTAGCACTTCACCAATTGGTGACCCGGATCCCGTTTCGTCACAGAACAGCAAATGGTGGTTTTCCGGGCAATTTGCCACCCAATCGAGAAGACGCACTGGTTTAAATATTTCTGGCACCGTCAGGCGTTCGCACTGCTCGGCCGCTTCAATCACCTGTGCCTGCAATCGATCAATGCGCACTTTATCGGTAATGCCGTGCTGCGTAATGACGGGCTGCAGTCGCCCGACCCCCATTTCGACAGCCTTTTCGATCAGGAAATCAAGCCGCTGCTTTTTGATCGGGGCAAAGACAAGTGTCGGCCCGACTTCGGTCCCTTGTGCGCGCAATTGACTTTCAACAGCGACACTTCCCTTCTTTTTACGAAGCTCGCTTATGGTTGCCAACCACTCGCCATCAAGACCATTAAATATCTTTACCGGCGTTCCGGGCTTGAGCCGCATCACATGTTCAAGGTAATGAGACTGTTCAGGGGAAAGTTCGATCTCGCATCCCGGCGTGATAGGATCAGAGACGAAAAGGCGTTGGCGCGCACGGGCGGCGTCTGCTGTCATGGATATCCTCAAACATAGCCCAAAGCCGATAAATGGCCGGGTTTGAATTCGTTAGGCGTTACATAGGTCGATTATGACACAGGTCAACCAACCAATACAGACTGGCAAAAATGATATGCCCCAAGACGGCTGGATTGACCGTTTTGTACCAGCCCCCGCACGCCCCTATCTGAAATTGCTGCGCCTTGACCGGCCGATTGGCACGTGGCTTTTGCTGTTGCCCTGCTGGTGGTCAACCGCCATGGCGGGCAGCATAACCGCCGACATCACCGCAAAGCAGATTGTCATCATGATGGCACTGTTTGGGGTTGGTGCCCTGATCATGCGCGGGGCTGGCTGTGTGATCAATGATCTGGCGGATCGTAATTTTGATGGCAAGGTCGAACGCACCACCACGCGCCCGCTTCCCAGTGGTCAGGTAAAAGTCTGGCAGGCGTTGCTGTTCCTTGGTGTCATCTTGTTGCTGGGCCTCGCCATTCTGGTGCAGTTCCGTATTGAGGCGATCATTGTCGGCGTTTGTTCCTTACCGATCATCATCACCTACCCGTTCATGAAACGCGTCACCTATTGGCCGCAGGCCTGCCTTGGTCTGGCGTTTAACTGGGGTGCCTTGGTCGGGTGGACGGCGATAACCGGAACGGTGGAACCCGCCGCCATTGCAATGTACGCCGCCGGGTTCTTCTGGACGCTGGGCTATGACACGATTTACGCCCATCAGGACAAGGACGATGATGAAAAAATCGGCCTGAAATCACTGGCCCTGCGTCTGGGGGATGCAACCCCGAAATGGGCCAAGGGGTTTTATACCATGACCACCTTGTTGCTTGGCGTTGCCGGGATGCTGGCCGATCTGCACTGGTCGTATTTCGTCCTTCTGGGCCTTGCAGGCATTCATCTTGGCTGGCAGGTCGCGACGGTGAAACTTGATGATGCGGCAAACTGTCTGAAACGATTTAAATCCAACCGCGATTACGGTTTGCTGGTTCTCGGCGCAATCGTGATTTCGCACCTGATTGCCATTGCCTGATATCTAACGCGGTGGGGCTGGGTTTTTGAAATCAGCACACCATCTGTCTGATATCATTTTGTTTATAAGGGCGTGTTTATGACTGCACCGCTGGCCTTGATGATTGCCGGATTGATCCTTGCCGGGGTTGGCGCCCAATGGATGGCGTGGCGTGCTGGCGTGCCCGCCATCGTATTACTTTCCGCCCTCGGACTGATTCTTGGTCCGGGGACCGGGTTGCTGGATCCGGTGACCGATTTTGGCGCGCTGTTACAGCCCCTTGTTGCGGTTGCGGTGGCTGTCATCCTGTTTGAAGGCGGTCTGGCACTCGATTTTCGCGAACTCCGCCACAGTGTGAGCGGCATCTTGCGCCTCACCACCATCGCCCCGCTTCTGGCGTGGCTTCTTGGTGCGTTTGCAGCCCACTATCTGGCCGATTTGTCATGGCCGGTGGCCGCCCTGTTTGGCGGGATCATGATTGTGACGGGCCCAACCGTGATCGCGCCACTGTTGCGCCACGCGCGTATGGCCAAACACCCCAGCACCCTTTTGAAATGGGAAGGCATTGTTAATGACCCGATTGGCGCGCTGTTTGCCGTTCTGGCCTATGAAATCATTGTCGCCAGCCAGCGGGGAAACGGCCTGAGTGCCGCGATTGGGCATCTGGCCTTTAACATCCTGATTGCCATTGCAATTGGTCTGGTCGCCGGGCTTTGCACCGTGCAGGTGTTTCGTCGGGGCTGGATACCTGAATTCCTTAAAGCGCCGCTGGTTCTGGGTGTCCTTCTGACCTGCTTTGCCGGGGCGAACATTGTTCAGGAAGAAACCGGACTTTTGGCGGTCACCGTATTGGGACTTGTCATTGGCAATGCGCATTTGATGGCGATTGATGAAATCCGCCGGTTTAAGGAAACCCTGACCGTCATTCTGGTTTCAAGTGTCTTCATCATCCTGACCGCGACATTGGAATGGTCGATGGTTGAAGAACTCACATGGGGGCATGGGCTTTTTGTCATAGCGATGCTGTTTGTTGTTCGGCCTGTCTCAATCATCGGCGCATTGTCCTTTTCCAAAATAAACTGGCGCGAACGCATTCTGGTCGGCTGGATTGCTCCGCGCGGGATTGTCGCCGTCGCCATTTGCGGCTTGTTTGGTACCGAGCTTGTTGAACTGGGATATACCGATGGCGCGCTTTTGATCCCGCTTGCCTTTGCCATGGTGTTTTCCACGGTTGTCTTGCACGGCTTTTCAATCCGCCCGATGGCGCGATACCTTGATCTTGCGGTCAATGGGCCGCCCGGTGTGTTGATTGTCGGTGCACACCGCTGGACCATTGATCTCGCCACCCGTCTGGATGAACTCGACATCCCGGTGGTAATTACCGATTCACGCTGGCACAGCCTGCGCGCGGCCCGTGAAGCAGGATTGACCACGTTTTACGGTGAAGTCCTGTCCGAAGTGTTTGAGCATCACCTTGACACATCGGCCTTGGGCAAGCTGATCGCCACCACAGATAACGATGCATACAACACGCTTGTCTGTACCGACTTTGCACCGGAATTCGGGCGAAGGTCCGTGTTTCAGACCGGCATTCATCGCGCGCCCGATGATCGCAGTCGCCACAGTGCCAGTCAAACACTGGGTGGCCTGCCATTTTGTTCTGATCCACTGACCACAGATGACATTCGCAATGCCTATCGCAATGAGGCCAGCATCCGGCAAACCCGACTGACCGACAGTTTTGGCTGGGACGATTTTCTGGGTCACCATGAACAGGCGCCGCCGGTATTGGCACTCGTGCGCGGCAATCAGCTTTTTATCGGCACAGACATCCCCAAGGCCAAGGCACGTGATGTGATTTTGTATCTGGGCAATGGTGAAACAGATAGCACGGCGTAAAGAACCGCTTGCTCCACAGGGTCAAAGCCGATACTCCCGGCACATGATCATAGCCAAAGCACCAAAGCCCAGAGCACCCAAACCATGAGCGAAAACGTCTTTGCCGATGCCTTGGTACCCGACGTCGACGATCCGCAATTTTCCGATCTGATCGAAACCTTTACCGTGCCTGCGCGCGTACCGCTTGCACCGGAAATCGAGATGCATCTGGCGACCCACATCACCCCGCTTTGGCAGGCGACCGAGGATATGCTGGGTGTGCTTGATATCCCGCCCCCCTATTGGGCCTTTGCATGGCCGGGTGGACAGGCCATCACGCGCTACATCCTTGATCATCCCGAAATGGTCAGCGGTAAGCGGGTTCTTGATTTTGCCTGTGGTGGTGGCATGCAGGCCATTGCATGCGTCATGGCTGAGGCGGGTGAAATTCTGGCAAATGACATCGACCCGGTGGCCATCACTGCAACGCGCCTGAATGCCAAGCACAACGGTGTTGCCTTTCCGACCACAACCAAAAATCTTGTCGGCACCAGTGCGCCGGAAAAACGCTGGGATGTGATTTTTGCCGGGGACGTCTGTTATCAACAGGACATGGCAAATGCCGTTCTACAATGGCTGATGGCGGAAGCCCGCCTTGGCACGCGGGTTATTCTGGCCGATCCGGGGCGGACCTATGCCCCGGCCCATAACATTGACGAGCTGGAAACCTATGAGGTTCCGGTCGATGTCGCCGTCGAGGACACCGATACAAAATTCACCCGAATCTGGCAGTTATTGCCAGACCGGGAAAATTCTGTTTGATTGCTGGTCGCGTTAGCCCGCAATGCTCTTCACACAGCTGTTGAGCTCGTTAATGCCGTTAAACACGAACTGAATGTTTTTGGAAATATCGTGGGTGACACTTGTCTGTTCTTCGACAGCAGACGCAACCGTGTTGACATAATCACTGACCGATCCTGCCGATTCCGAGATTTCCCGTGTTGAATCAACCACCCGCTTGGTAATGCTCAGCATCGAGTTAATCTGCGCTTCGATCTGGTCGGTTGCCTTGGCCGTTTGGGTCGCAAGGTTTTTGACCTCGCCTGCGACAACGGCAAAGCCCTTGCCCGCATCGCCCGCGCGTGCGGCCTCAATCGTGGCGTTCAGTGCCAAAAGGTTCACCTGCTCGGCCAAATCGCGAATAATCTGAACCACACCGGACATTGATTCCGATGTGCTTTCCAGTTCCGTGCGAATGCCATCGGCCATTTCTGACTTGGCAACGATGTCATTCACCGCGATCTGGGACCGGTGCATGCTTTCACTGATTTCCTGAATGGCCGCCAGCATTTCTTCGGACGCACTGGCAACCGTCTCGGCACTGGCACTTGATCCTTCTGCAAGCCCCTCGGCGGTTGTGCGGGTCATGACCTGCTTGGTAACATCGGAGGCATATTTGACAACCTTGAACGGTCGCCCGTTCATGTCAAAAACCGGGTTGTAGCTGGCACTGATCCAGACGTCCTTGCCGCCCTTGCCCATGCGTTTGAACTCACCAGACTGATACTCGCCCCGTCTAAGCGCCTCCCAGAAATCTTTATACGCATCAGTTTTGACATACTCGGGATCAACGCACATGCTGTGGTTTCTCCCCTTCAAATCGGTCAGCTTGTATCCCATGGCGTTCAGGAAGTTTTCATTGGCATCAATAATTGTGCCGTCCATCTCAAACGAAATCACGGCCTGGGACTTACCGATTGCCTCAATCTGGCCTGCATAATCCGCCGCGCGCAGCTTTTCAGCCGTAACGTCGGTTGCGTATTTTACCACTTTGAACGGTCAACCATTCATATCAAGGATCGGATTATAACTGGCTTGAATCCAGACTTCCTTTCCGCCCTTGCCAAATCGCTGATACTCGGCGGACATGTATTTTCCAGACCGGAGCGTTTCCCAGAACTTCTTGTATTCCGGGCTTTTTGCATAAGCTTGCTCGACAAACATCTGGTGATGCTTGCCCTGCACTTCCGCAAGCGTATAGCCCATTGCATCAAGGAAATTCTGATTGGCCGCCAGGATCTTGCCGTCCATATCAAATTCAATGACGGCTTGTGACTTTCCAATGGCCTCAATCTGGCCTGCATAGTCAGACTGTTGGCGTTTCTGATCGGTTACATCGCTGGCGACTTTGAAAACTTTGTACGGCTTGCCATGTTTGTTGAGAACCGGGCAATAGGTCGCCTGAATCCACACGTCCTTGCCACCTTTGCCAAAACGATGGAACTCGGCTGTGAAAAACTCCCCGGTGGCAAGCCTTTCCCAGAACTCTCTGTATTCGGGACTTTTTGCATATTCCGGATCAACAAACATGCTGTGATGTTTGCCTTTAACCTCTTCAAGCTCATATCCAAGCAGTGACAGAAAATTTTTGTTCGCGGTGATGATCTTGCCATCCATCGTAAACTCGATCGTGCCCTGCGACCGCTTGATCGCGTCGATGATGTGCCCATCATCGTTTCCTGCACCAAACATCATCTTCTCCCTCTATATCAACAAGGTCCTGCCCCTAAGCCTTGACACGCAAATTTCCAGTTGCAGGAAACGGCATCCCCTCTACTTCCCCCCAGAAGCATCGTTTGTTTGGATGTTAGGTATGCTTTGCCCAAGCATCCCAGATCGCTCCGCCTTAGCAGTCAGTCAATCTGTTTGTGCATCAGCGTTATGTTGCCAGGAATTTATCTATTGCCGTCAAAATCCATCACCGCAATCTTTAAGTGCATAATAGATGTTCACAGAAACTGATCAAAATGAAACGCTATTTCGGAACACTAGTTCTACGTGGTGTCGGATTAGGCGTTTTTAAATAGCGCCCCACCAGTTTTCGTCGCAAGTCCGCATCATCTATCAACTTTAAAACGAATGTTGGATGCGGCGCATGCCCGGCGCGTCTGGCGATCTGGGATAACATTTCCCATTGACTGCGCGCGACAAAGCGTCGATTGCGCGCGGGAATATCGATAAGAGCAAAGGTATCGCCGTGATCAAATACGTGTCCGGCAACAGATTGATAACTGCCAACCCGGCCTGTTTTCAACCCACAATCAAGTGTGATTTTCGTGCCGTCGAGCTGACAGTATTGATAATGATCGGGCACTGATTCCGTGCTGTGCATATGACTAAGCTGCGTGGGTGTTAGCCATGTAACCGCCACCCTGACCGTTGACCCAGGCGAGGATGCCAAAGTTGCCGGAAGCGCCCCGTAACCGGCCATATGCGTGGAATAGACAATATCGTGGTCGTCCATCCAACCGAACGTCACCGGAACAGGTTCTTCATGATGATGGGGTGCTGCGAATTTGCGGGCCAATTGAACCGGCGCGCGGTTGGACCCAACGGCCAGAACCGGGGTCCGTCCAGCCGTCAGACGGTCTATATCCCCTGCAACCATCTGCCTGACTGTGCCATCCGCAAACAGGAAATCATAATCTGGCGCGTCATAGGGATACAAAAACGCGCGCAGGATTTCCTGCGCGCGTGGATGCTGTTCGATCTGCTCGCGCAACACGGGATCCGTGATTTTATGCGCATCAGAAATCGAAAACATGCAAAAGTCTGTCCCGCTTAGTCTTCGACAACGCGATAACGGCAATTGCAGTTATCGACATGTTGCCACGCCAGCTTTGACCATGCCTTTTCGGCATCTTCAAAAGTTTTATACGGACCATGGCGTTCTTCTTTGCCACCGACAGGGGTTTCAAATTCGGTGGTTTCATATTCACCACCGACAACCCAGTATTCGTCAGAACGTTCGATGCGATACCGCGAATTTGCGTCATCGACCGACTGCCAGGCCATTTTAGACCACTGTTTTTCCGCGTCTTCGAAGCTGCCAAACGGACCAACTTTGGTTTCTTCGCCAATCGGCTTATCAAAACCGGTATCCTGATAGGTGCCCCCGATAACCCAATATTTGGCCATCTGTGCGTCCTTCATGCTTTTGGTGATTTTCCATGCCGCGCGCTGTGGGTCACGCGACTCAATTCCTTGCCCTTGTATACCGAAATGATACGTCAACCAAAACCGCAAAGTTTCGTATAACCTTGCAACGCAGCATCCCGACTGTATTTGGGGACGCTGTTACAAAGTTACAAACGCTTCTTTGCCAACAAGCATGGTTGTCCCCAGACGCAGCAAAGCGTATGAAGACAATCAGATTTTAGTGCTCAGCAGATGACAGGTGCCATGCCCTATCAATCCCTTCGTGACTTCATGGATGCGCTGGAAAAAACCGGCCGTCTTGTTCGCGTCACTGAACCGGTTTCCCCCAACCTTGAAATGACGGAAATACAGACGCGTCTTCTGGCCGAAGGCGGCCCGGCGGTGTTGTTTGAAAATGTTGTCGGGGATGACGGCAAAAAATATGACATGCCGGTTCTGGTCAATCTGTTTGGCACGGTGGACCGCGTGGCAGAGGGCATGAACAGAAAGCCCGAAGAGCTGCGCGAAGTCGGCGAAACGCTGGCCTTCCTCAAACAGCCCGAACCGCCCGGCAGCCTCAAAGAAGCCTTTTCGATGCTGCCGTTGGCCAAGACCGTGATGGCGATGAAACCCAAAACGGTTTCAAAGGCGCCCTGTCAGGACGTCGTCATGATGGGCGATGATGTTGATCTGTCAAAAATCCCCATTCAGTCGTGCTGGCCGGGCGAACCGGCCCCGCTGATTACATGGCCGCTGGTCGTGACCCAAGGACCGTCGGCGGGTAAAAATGGCGGCGACAAACGCGATGTGTTTAACCTTGGCATCTATCGCATGCAGGTGCTGGGCAAGAACAAAACCATCATGCGCTGGCTCAAACATCGTGGTGGTGCGCAACATCACGCGCGCTGGAAAAAGGAAAAGCCTGATCCGCTGCCTGCCGCCATTGTCCTTGGTGCCGATCCCGGCACCATTCTGGCCGCCGTAACGCCTGTGCCCGATACTCTTTCGGAATATCAGTTTGCCGGGCTTCTGCGTGGTGCCAAGGTGGAGCTGGTCGATTGCAAAACCGTCCCGCTTAAAGTGCCCGCCACCGCCGAGATTGTGCTGGAGGGCTATGTCTCGCTGGATGAATACGCGCCCGAAGGCCCTTATGGCGATCACACGGGCTATTATAACTCGGTCGATGATTTCCCGGTGTTTAACATCACCGCGATCACCATGCGCAAAGACCCGATTTACCTCTCGACCTTTACCGGTCGCCCGCCAGATGAACCCTCGGTTCTGGGCGAAGCATTGAATGATGTGTTTGTGCCGATCTTGCAGCAGCAATTTACCGAAATCGTTGACTTCTGGCTGCCGCCCGAAGGATGTAGCTACCGGATTGCAGTGGTGTCGATGAAGAAGGCCTATGCCGGTCATGCCAAGCGCGTGATGATGGGCGTTTGGTCGTTCCTGAGGCAATTCATGTACACCAAATTCGTCATCGTCGTGGATGACGATATTGATGTGCGTGACTGGAAAGACGTCATGTGGGCAATCTCAACCCGGATGGACCCGGTGCGCGATATTACCACGGTGACCGACACCCCGATTGATTATCTTGATTTCGCATCCCCGGTCAGCGGCCTTGGCGGCAAGCTTGGCCTTGATGCCACCAACAAGTTCCCCGGCGAAACCAACCGCGAATGGGGCGAAAAAATCTATATGGACGATGACATCATCGACCGTGTCGATCAGAAATGGGAACGCTATGGCCTGCCCGGTTCAGGTAAGAAAATCTGGAAAGACTAAGATCGGTTCAATCGCGGGATTAAATCCCGTGAAAAACCATATCCAATGCGTTGGTGAGCTTGAAGGCATCTTCAAATTCACCAACCTTCTCCCCCAATTCAGATGTGCTGAGCGTCGCTATAAACTGCGGCAACAGCACCCAATCATCCCCACCAACTTTAATCACCGGATTAAGCCTGTCGGCAGGTTTTGGGAATTGGGAAATCGGTTTTAGGGGAACCACGACGCGGGTGCGCAGGTCCGATAGCAGATCCGACTGCACATCAACGACATACCCGGTTTCAAACCGGAAAATATCACCTTTTGCCATCAGAATTTTCGATGAGATGCCAACGGGATACCGTGTCGATCAACATAGCTGTTACTGGCATCGATCGCCGCCTTGTTTTCCTGCTTCCAAAGGGCAGCACGCTGCTTGGCGACAGCTTCGCGCAAACCCAATTCAGCAGTGCGGGAAATATTGATCCCCAGCGCCTTTGCTTCGTTCAAAAGATCAACATCTAGACTGATATTGGTAGGTTTTCGGTGTGGTTTGGCAGCGGTTACTGTCATTTCGACCTCCCCTTCATGCGCAAAACTTATGCGCATACTTTACCAACAAACCGACATTAACTCAATTGCGGAAAAACAGCCAGTGATCGCCATTGCCTGCTGGTTCTTGCGAATAGAAGAACTGCGGCGCATCGCACATGAAATCATCGACCCGGATCGCAAAGTTGCACAGCCTGTCATCGCCGATCACCTCGGCCATGAACTCGGTGCTATTTTCCTGCCAGCTCATGATCGGCGGGGCGGTTTCATCATGAATGCACAGCGCAACCTGTTCGGAGCTTTCAAACGGAAGATAGCGGATCTCACTTTGACCCTTGCCACCATGATTAGTGACAAACAGCATTGCAAATCGCGGACCTTCCGGACTGTCCAGATCAACCCACCCGGCAATCCGGTCGACCACATCATCACAGGTAAAGTCACCGGTCAGCATCTGATGACGGTAATTTTGCGCATATTGGCCACCTTGAATGCGCATTTCGGAATAAAGCTGATTGGTGGATACCGGATCGACCGTGTTCCCATCATTCAGAGGCGTCTCAGCATCTGCATTTGGACTTTCGCCGGCATACGCAAGACCGCCCGGCCCAGCAGAGATCGCGAAAAAAAGCCCCATCAACATTGCCTGCTTGCTCATATTTTTCCCGTGTGTATTTCGGCTTTCACAGCCATTTATGTGCCGTTTCTTTGAGTATAGCAAAACGGCGACAAAAATCGTCAAAAGACATACCCTTGCCGATCCCCCTTTATCGCGCCACCTTTGGGGCAGCAAGGCAAATGAACCAAAGACGAAACCTCTTTTTGTTTCGCCCCTTTGCGAATGCGCCTGCGCGCCCTATAAAGTAGCCATCACATTCCGAATTAAGGGAGCTTCCATGCCCAAGACCGACATGACACTTGATCGCATCACCGATCTTCTGGCCCGCGCGAAAAAAGCCGGTGCCGATGATGCCGACGCCGTTTATGTCGAAGGAACGTCGCTTTCGGTGGCCCAGCGTCTGGGCAAGATGGAAAAGCTTGAACGTTCCGAAGGGGCTGATCTTGGCCTGCGGGTTCTGATTGGCAAACAACAGGCGGTTGTTTCATCTTCCGACACCAGCGACGCTGCCTTGAATGAACTGATCGAACGCGCGGTCGCGATGGCCAAAAACGCGCCAGAAGACCCCTATTGCGGGATTGCTGATCCGTCTGAACTGGCCGAAACGTTCGATGTTGACGCGCTTGAGCTGTGTGAACCGGGCGAAGTCGATCAGGCAAAAATGATCGAATGGGCAACCGCCTGCGAAGAAGCCGCGCGCTCGGTCGAAGGCATCACCAATTCGGAAGGATCCGAAGCTGGCTGGGGCCGCCATCAGGTGACACTGGCGGCAACCAACGGCTTTGCCAATTGCTATGCCGGGTCCGGCAGCCACATTTCGGTTTCTGTTATCGCCGGGTCCGGCACGGCGATGGAACGCGATTACGATTATGACAGTGCCGTCTTTTCGACCGATCTGCGCGATCCGGTTGATATTGGCAAAAAGGCTGCCGAAAAAACCCTGCGCCGTCTGAATCCGCGCAAGGTCAAAAGCGCACATGTGCCGGTGATTTTGGACCCACGTGTATCGGCCTCCATCGTCGGGCACCTGTCAGGGGCGATCAACGGGTCGGGCATCGCGCGCGGGACGAGCTTCCTGCTCGATGCGATGGGCAGCGAGATTTTCGCTCCGCATATCAACATCATTGATGACCCGCATCGCAAACGTGGTCTTCGCTCCAAACCGTTTGATGCGGAAGGTGTCGCCAACCAGAAACGTCACCTGATTGAAAATGGTGTACTTAAAACCTGGATCATGGATTTACGCTCCGCCCGTCAGCTTGGTCTGAAATCAACTGGCAACGCATCGCGCGGTGCCGGCAGTCTTCCGGGGCCATCGACCACCAATCTGTATATGGAACCGGGCACGATTTCGCCCGCCGATATGATCAAGGAGATCAAATCGGGGCTCTATATCACTGAAATGATCGGCAGCAGCGTCAACGGTGTCACCGGCGATTATTCGCGCGGCGCATCAGGCTATTGGATTGAAAATGGTGTTCTGGCGTATCCGGTATCGGAAATCACAGTCGCCGGGAACCTCAAGGACATGTTCAAAACAGTCGTTCCCGCAAACGACCTGACCTTCAAATACGGTACCAACGCACCAACTTTGCGCATTGATGGCATGACCTTGGCCGGACAATAAGCTACGGTGAGAACCCATTAGATACACGACAAAATACCCGATCAGACTTTTGATCGGGTATTTTTTGTTGGAGCAGTACTGTTTTCGTTCTGAAGGTACTGGCTATTACCAAACCGGTTTCAAGGCCTGTCTCGCGCCCGTTTAACAAATAAGGCTCATTTCCCGTCAAATCTTGCAGTGGTTTGCTAGTCCGCTGAGATCTGCAAAACTGGCCTGGCACCTTTCGCGGTGGCATGGGCTTGCGCATTATGCTGCGTCGCATAAGCAGATGGCACCATCAGGCGCACCGGATAGGGCGACAGGCTGATTTCGCAGGGTAGTTTTCCGGCATTTTCGCCGTCAATCTGCAAGGGTGCAGGGCCGCAATGGCTTTTGATCGTCAGGCGTTCGGTGCGCACCAGCGACACATCACTTTGTTTGTGTAACCGGTTTAACGTCAAAGCCAAACCATAGCGCGCCAAAGCCCAGATGCCATTACCCGGCATCAACAAAACATCAAGCTGATTTGACGTCAGAGACGCATCATCGGATATCACAAACGCACCGCCATAATGTTTGGCATGGGTGACGATAACCCCAGATGTCCGGTAATTTTCGCGCCCGATGTTGACTTCAAAGTCGCGGTGACGCGGGAAAAAGATACTGCGCAATCCTTCAAGAACGTATGCGCCCTTGCCGATAAGGCGTTTTAGCCGCAAGGACACATTATCCACCGTATCGGCATCGGCCCCCATCCCGACCATCAGGAAAAACGCTCGGCCATTTACAACACCAGGCCGCACCCAAACCATGCCGGGATTATTGATATAGTCGGCAATTGCCGTGGCGCGCAGATTAAGCCCAACTTCGACCGCAAGCACATTGGCTGTGCCCAATGGAAGAATGCCAAGGGGTGGAACTTCATGACCATCAATCTGCGCATCCAGCAAACCATTCAATGCTTCGTTTAGCGAACCATCCCCACCGGCAACAAATAACCGTTTGTGCGCGCGGACCTTGCGCGCCAATTCACGGGCATGACCGGGATGGGTGGTTTGTAGCAGTTCAACCTTCACCCCGGCATGTTGCAGAATTTCTGAAAGAAACCGTTGTTTATTCCCACCGGCACGCGGATTGAAAATGATGGTCATTTCGGGCTGGGACATTCAGGTGCGACTTCCGCAATAAAACCGAAATAAAAAGTAAGTACCCGCTAGCATATGAAGAAAAATATGTAACAGTTGCTTTACAGAACCGCGAAATTTATGTGAACGGGTTATATATTCGCGCGATTTATTTTAAACCGATACTGGTTGGAGACAGTATCTGGCATCTTTAAAGTCAGTTTCCAGCCATCCTTTTGGCAGGATACGGAGGAGCGGCAATGACAGCGATGACGCTGCAACCGCATTACCGCACGGTCTGGATTTCGGACGTCCACTTGGGGACACGTGGATGTCAGGCAGATCTTCTTTTGGATTTCCTCAATGAAGTAACGGCAGACACCTATTATCTGGTGGGCGACATTATTGATGGCTGGCGTCTTAAGAAAAGCTGGCATTGGCCCGAAAGCCACCACGCCGTTATAACCACAATCATGGATAAGGCCAAGAACGGCGCCAAGGTCATCTTTGTGCCCGGCAACCATGATGAATTTGCCCGTGAATTTGTCGATATGACCTTTGGGCATATCGAAGTCAAAATGAACGACATCCATGAAACGGCCGATGGCAAACGCCTTTTGGTAATTCATGGCGATGAATTTGACGGTGTTGTCAAATATGCCCGATGGCTCGCCTATCTTGGCGATACGGCCTACAACTTCGCCATCACCCTTAACCGCTATTACAACGGCATTCGCCGTCGCCTTGGATATGGATACTGGTCGCTTTCGGCCTATCTTAAAAACCGGGTGAAGAACGCGGTTCAATTTATCTGCAACTTTGAAAATGCCGTCGCCCATGCCGCCGCCAAACGCAAGGTGGATGGTGTGGTCTGCGGGCACATCCATCATGCCGAAAAACGCATGATTGGGGATGTGCTTTATTGCAATGATGGTGACTGGGTCGAAAGTTGCACCGCCCTTGTCGAAGACATGAACGGCAAGCTTGAACTTCTCCATTGGGCGGAAATGCGCCAGATGGCCATGACCCATTCCACACCGGGCCGCGATGCTGCCAGTGCTCCGTCGCTTGGCCTTGGCAAACTGATTTCCATGTTCCGTATCGCCCATACTTCAGGCAAATCCGCATCTGCCGCGTCTGAAAAGCGCGGCGATGCACCGATTGGAAAGACTGCATGAAAATACTGATCGTAACCGATGCCTGGTATCCACAGGTCAACGGTGTTGTCCGTACCCTTGAAACCGTACGCGGCGAGTTGGGCGAGATGGGCCACGAGGTTCATGTCATCTCGCCTGATCAGTTTAAGACCATTCCGTGCCCGACGTACCCGGAAATCCGCTTGGCCCTGTTTGCCAAACGTAAAATGGCCAAGATGATCAAGGCCCTGCACCCGGTTGCCATTCATATTTCGACCGAGGGTCCATTGGGGCAGGCCGCCCGGGCCTATTGCCTAAAACAGGGACTGCCATTCTCGACTGCCTATCACACGCGGTTCCCTGAATACATCCACGCACGGTGGCGTTTACCGTTGTCGATTTC
The DNA here is from genome assembly GCF_056173045.1 of Thalassospira sp. Z349TD_5. Lineage (NCBI taxonomy): Bacteria > Pseudomonadati > Pseudomonadota > Alphaproteobacteria > Rhodospirillales > Thalassospiraceae > Thalassospira > Thalassospira sp. Z349TD_5. The sequence continues at coordinate 851,985 of NZ_CM149654.1, read as the reverse complement.
CTATCGTGGAATGCGCAAGTTCCATTCAAAATCACAATCGGTGATGGTCGCGACCGAAAGCCTGCGCGAAGAACTTTCTGACTGGGGGTTTGATAACCTGCATATCTGGTCGCGCGGGGTTGACCTTGACCTTTTCCGCCCACGTCCAGACGCAAGTTTTGGCGATTTTCCCAAACCACACTGGCTGTTTGTCGGACGGGTCGCTGTGGAAAAGAACATTGGCCATTTTCTGGATCTTGATTTGCCCGGCACAAAATTCGTGGTCGGTGATGGGCCGCAGCTGGCGGACTTGCGCCAGAAACACCCCAATGCGCAATTCCTTGGCAAAAAGGTCGGTGAAGACCTTGCAAACGCCTTTGCGTCCGCAGATGTTTTTGTTTTCCCCAGCAAAACCGACACATTCGGGTTGGTTATCCTCGAAGCATTGGCATCAGGCACACCGGTTGCGGTTTTCCCGGTTCAGGGACCCGCCGATATTGTCCGGGGCACAAAAGCCGGTGCAATTGACGCCGATCTTGGCAAAGCCGCCATGGCCGCCCTTGAACTCAAACCCGAAGATGCCCGCGCCTTGGCCGAACAATACAGCTGGCAAAATTCCGCTGGCCAGTTCCTGCACAACCTTGCACCATTTTCAGGTGGGTTTGACGGGCTGGAAGCCATCCGCATATCGGTTGATGATGCGGCACGTACGGTGGCATCTTTCACCACCGACGACGACACCACCGCGATCAGCGATCAACCACTTGGTCAGCCAGCGCAGTAATGCGCTGGTACGACCTTGGCGGATTAACCGTGGTTCAGGCTTTTGCGAAGAATACGATAAGCCAAAAGCCCATTGATCGCATCCGTCCCCAACCAGCTCCGAAACGGGCGCAGCATAAGGTAAACCGGGCGGAGAACCTTAACGATTTTGCGAAGCGGGACCATCTGAGGTGCGTCAAATCCGGCCTGATCGACATAGGCGCGCCACCCCGCGCGCAACAATTCAGGGCGTTTTTTAAATTCGCGCTGGATCGAAAAAACAAACAGCAGGATATCACGCGCCTGCGCATCAATGATCGGCATGCGTTCATTGGGATCTTCTTCAAAATCGATAAAGCCGATTTTATCATCATCCCGGATGGTCAGGTTACGCAGCAAGGGAGCACCATGCGCAACGCCCGCCTGATGAAGTTGAGCCAATCCTTTGCCCGCGGAATTAATCAATTTCGTGACGGCTTCATGATCCCCTGCACGAATAAATTCTTCGATCCGGGTTTGTAAAATGCCACCATTATCCCCAATCGCGATCCAGTTTTCGGTCACACAGACCAAATCGGGCACCAGAATGCCTCGTTCAGACAATTTGCGCAAAGTGTTTGCTTCGGTTTCAAGACCTTCTTCGCCGCCAGGCGAGACAGTCGGGCGCAACAAGGCAATGCCCGTAATGTTTGCAAAAAACCGTTGCAAATGATGCCAGCCCTTTTGTTTGGCCGGCACAGCTTGCTTGATCCAGATACGTCTATTCTTCCAGCGCAGCGCGAAAACGCGTGCCCCGACACCTTGCGCCATTGTATGTTCTACAAGTGCGTGCAGTTGCTCGTTCATTTTTTTATCTTATATGTCGTTGCGCGTAACCTGCTGATTGGCGGGTCAAATTTGTATCTCTCACATGCGCGCTGCAGCTTGCCGCCCATGCTCGAGCATGCTAGCAACAGCGCATATAGATCGACACACTTTGAAGCCCTATTCCATATAGAGTGTATCATATTGATACAACTTGGAAATGGCCGGAACGACTAGGAACAAATCATTGCCGAAGAATCCGATGGACCACACTGCTGAACACTGGCGCACTTGGCCCTTGGTCAAACGTATCGTGCAAGATGCGGTAAAGCCTTACTTCGGCAAGATTGTTCTCGCTCTGATTTGCATGGCACTTATGGCGGGTGCGACTGGTGGCTATGCCTATTTAATGGACCCGGTCATCAACGAAGTGTTTGTCAAACAAAACGGTGCAATGCTGGTTCCGGTCGGCGTGGCTGTTCTGTTCGCATTTGCCCTGAAGGGCTTTGCCAACTATGGCCAGTCCGTGTTGATGAGCTATGTCGGCGGGCGTATTCTTGCTGATATCCAGAACAAGCTTTACGAACATGTCATCCGGCTCGACATTGGTTTCTTCCATAGTACGAATACCGGTAAGCTTATAACGCGTTTCACCAGTGATATTACGTCCATGCGCGCGGCTGTTTCTGTCGCTCTGACCGGGTTTGGTAAGGATCTTCTGACGGCTATCGTCTTGATCGGTGTGATGTTCTATCAGGATTGGCAACTGGCCATCATCGCGTTCACAGTCTTTCCTGCGGCCATTTTACCGATTGCCCGGCTTGGCAAACGCATGCGCAAGGTATCAGCCAATACCCAGCAGCAAATCGGCGAATTTGCCACCCTTCTCGAACAGACTTTTCAAGGTGTGCGTCACGTCAAAGCCTATGGCATGGAGCCATACGAATGTTCGCGTATGGAAAAACTGGTCGAGACTGTTTTTCAGTTGAGCTTCAAGGCGCAAAAAGTCAGTGCCCGGTCCTCCCCCATAATGGAAACACTCGGCGGTGCAGCGATCACGACAATCATCATTTACGGCGGCAGCCGGGTCATTGATGGTGCAAGTGATCCGGGTAGTTTCTTCTCGTTCATTACCGCCCTTTTGCTGGCCTACGAACCGGTAAAGCGTCTGGCAAATATCAACATGAATTTGCAGTCAGGCCTTGCCGCGTCCCAGCGCGTGTTTATGGTGATGGACCTTGAGCCCGAAATCAAAAACGCCCCGGATGCCAAGAAACTTAGCGTGTCGGGTGGGAACATCAATTTCAAGAATGTTTCCTTCGCCTACAACCCGGAAATCACAGCCCTTCGTGATATTGACCTTGATATTAAGGCCGGTGAAACGGTTGCACTTGTCGGGCCTTCGGGGGCGGGAAAATCAACCATCCTGAACCTGATCCCGCGCTTTTACGATATTGATAACGGCGCCATCACTGTTGATGGTCAGGACATCCGCGACTTAACACTTGAAAGCCTGCGCCGTGCGACCGCACTGGTCAGCCAGGAAATCACCCTGTTTGATGACACTGTGCGCGCCAATATTGCCTATGGCCGTTCGGGTGCGACCGAAACCGAGATCGAAGAAGCCGCGCGCAATGCCGCGGCTCATGACTTTGTTGGGCAGCTTGAAGACGGTTATGACACCATCGTCGGCGAACATGGGGTTAAGCTTTCTGGTGGGCAGCGACAGCGTATCGCGATTGCCCGTGCAATGCTTAAAAACGCGCCGATCCTGTTGCTCGATGAGGCAACATCCGCACTTGATACCGAATCAGAACGCCATATTCAGGACGCGCTTGCGAAATTGATGAAAGGGCGCACCACCCTTGTCATTGCGCACCGGCTGTCGACCATTATTGATGCGGACAAAATTTGTGTGATCAATAATGGCCGCGTGACGGAACAAGGAAAACACGATGAATTGCTTGCACTTGGAGGGGCTTACGCACACCTCTATAATCTGCAATTCTCAGAAGAAAATGAAAACTGATCCGGGTAATTTCGGGATTTACGGGCGTGCAGTTGCATAAACGCATTATCAGAAGCGAAACCACGCGCAGCACCTTGTGTTGGCTTGCGGCGTCATATGTGCGCCTGATCCACGCAACCGGGCGTTGGCGCACCAAGGGCGGTGACCTTCCGGCGCATTACCTGACCGAGGGCAAACCGTTTATCGTCGCATTCTGGCATCAGCGCCTGTTGATGATGCCCTATACGTGGCGCTCGGTCGGGGGTGATCGTCCGTTTAACATGTTGATTTCATCGCACCGCGACGGGGAAATCATTTCGCGCACCATTGCCTATTTCGGGCCAAAGACCATTGCCGGCTCAACTGGTAAGGACAAAGGCGGTGCTGCTGCCTTACGTCAGATTCTAAAGGTACTAAAGGCAGGTGAAGTTGTAGGCATGACCCCGGACGGCCCACGCGGCCCTCGCATGCGCGCCTCAGACGGCATCATTCAGGCTGCCCGCATGGCTAATGTTCCGATTTTTCCGCTGACCTATTCGGCCTCCAACCGCAAAGTTCTTGGCAGTTGGGACCGTTTTATTCTGCCCTTACCCTTTTCGCGCGGCGTCTATCACTGGGGCGATCCAATCTATGTGGATCGTAAACTCGACGCGGCGGGTATCGAAGCCAAACGCCTTGAACTTGAAAATGCGCTGACCGAGCTCACTCAGAAAACCGACAGCGCACTCGGGCTTAGAATCATTCCGCCTGCGGGCCTTGACGCACTCCCCAAGCAGAAACGGTCGGCGATCGCAGCGGGGGAAACCGGTAAATGAGCCTGTTTTACGCCTATCGTGCGGCGACACGCCTGCTGGGTCCGGCTCTGTATCTGTATCTCAACCGTCGAAAAAATCTCGGCAAGGAAGATCCGGGCCGGATTGGCGAACGGTTTGGTCACCCAAGTGCTCCACGGCCCAAAGGCAAACTTGTCTGGATACATGGCGCAAGTGTTGGGGAATCTCTCTCTGCCCTGCCTGTGATTGATGAAATCCATCGTCGCTATCCCGACGTTTCAGTCCTTGTGACGACGGGTACAGTGACCTCGGCTGCCTTAATGCATGAACGCCTGCCAAAAGGCGCCATTCATCAATTCATCCCGATTGATCGCCAAGTATGTGTCGCGCGGTTCCTCCATCACTGGAAACCCGATCTGGCACTTTGGCTTGAAAGCGACCTTTGGCCCAATATCCTGACCAAGGCCAAGAAGGCAGGCACGCGCTTGGTTCTGGTCAACGGTCGCATCTCGGGAAAAAGCTTTAAGGGCTATTCGCGCTTTCCATCCTTTATCCGCCCGGTCATTGCCGCGTTTGATCTGATCCTGACACAGGGCGTGGAAGAAACGGAACGGTTTACCGCCCTTGGTGCAACCAATATCAAGGCTGTTGGCAACCTCAAATTCGCTGCACCGCCGTTGCCCGCCAATGACGAGGAACTTGGCAAATTGCGCGACCAAATCGGCAATCGCCCTGTGTGGTTGGCATCAAGCACCTTTGACGGTGAAGAACGCATTTCCGGTCAGGTGCATCAGAACCTTGCGCCTGCGCATCCGGGCCTTCTGACCATCATCGTCCCGCGCCATCCTGTGCGTGCGAATGACATCGAAGCAGAGCTGATTGCGCAAGGGTTGCAGGTATCGCGCCGCAGCCTGGGCCACCAGATCACCGAACAAACAGAAATCTATCTTGCCGACACCATGGGCGAGCTTGGCCTGTTTTACCGCATCGCGCCGGTGTGTTTTATGGGCAAATCTTTGTGTTCGACTGGTGGTCAAAATCCGCTGGAACCGGCCCGATTGGACTGCGCAATCCTGCATGGCCCGGATATGAGCAATTTTGCCATCATCAGCCAAGAGATGCTGGCTGCCGGAGCCTGCCGCCCTGCATCTGACGCAGATGACCTGACACGGCAACTTGGCGGGTTCCTCCGCGACCCGGCATCGGCACAAAAAGTCGCCGCGGCTGGCTTAGCCTATGTCAGTTCCAAGGCAGAAGTGCTTAACCGCACTCTTGATGCCATTGCACCTCTGATTGCAGACATGCCAACAAGCGGGGGCAACAATGCGTGATCCCCGTTTCTGGCAAGAAGACGGATTTCTTGCAACGGCAATGACCCCGCTTTCCTTACTTTGGCGCGCTGGCGGATGTGTTCGCACGATAAAAACAACGCCGCGCCATCCCGGATGCCCGGTGTTTTGTGTCGGCAACTTCACCGTTGGGGGTGCGGGGAAAACACCAACAGCACTTGCCCTTTTCGATCTATTGACCGCACTAGGCCGAACACCGCATTTCGTCAGCCGCGGATATGGCGGCTCCATGCGCGGGCCACACCGGGTTGACCCGGTATCTGATCGTGCAGATCAGGTAGGCGATGAACCGCTTTTACTCGCGGCACGTGGACCGACATGGGTGTCACGCGAACGGTTCCTTGGTGCTGAAATGGCCCGTGCTGCCGGGGCGGATGTCATTATTCTTGATGATGGATTACAAAACCCGTCTCTGATCAAGGATTGTAGCTTTGCCGTCATCGACAGCCAATACGGCATTGGCAATGGCCGGGTAATCCCGGCGGGCCCAATGCGCGAACCGCTGGATTCAGGGCTAGAAAAGGTCCGGGCCATTATTCTGATTGGTGATGAAACCCCGGACTTCATCACCAACCTTCATGCATCGGTTCCGGTCGTGCGTGCGCGCATTGAAACGGAAAATGGTGCCGATTTCGCCCACCAGCGGGTTCTTGCCTTTGCCGGGATCGGACGCCCTGCGAAATTCTATGAAAGCCTGCACCAATGCGGCGCGATGATCGCCGAGACCCAAGACTTTGCCGATCATCACCCGTTTAGCACACAGGAACTTTCCAATCTGCGCACGCGTGCACAAACACTGGGCGCACGTCTTGTCACCACACAAAAAGACCTGATGCGCTTGCCAAGTGAAAATCGCAGCGGCATAAGCAGCCTTAACATCCGTCTGGTGTTTGACGCACCAGATCAGCTGACCCAGATTGTTAAAACGGTGCTTGCCGATGGATAAGAACAGCAAATTTTACAAGATGCGCCAAAAATACCTTTCTCATCCGCTTCAAGGATTGGGCGCGCATATCCTGTATTGGTTCTTTGCGGCGATGCCGATTGATATGGCATCAAATTTTGCCGGTTGCCTGATGCGGAACCTCGGCCCAAAACTGGGCCAAACAAAAAAGGCCCGTAACAATCTCACCCGAGCCTTCCCGGAAAAATCCAAAGACGAAATCGAAGAAATCGTTGCCGATATGTGGGAAAATCTTGGCCGGTCGGCGGGAGAAATCCCCCATCTTCACAAGCTCCAACCCGGCAGCCCCCGCATCGAAATTGTCGGTCTTGAGCACGGGCTGGCATCGCGCGATGACGGTAAACCGGGATTATTCTTTACCGGTCATATCGGCAACTGGGAAGTCAGCATGTGCATCGCAACCGTCCTTGGGATGGATATGATGAGCGTTTATCGCGCGCCGGATAATCCATGGGTCGATAATCTGTTCACCCGCGCGCGCAAAACATTCAGTGGCGAGTTGGTCAAAAAGGGGCCGGATGGTGCCCGCAAACTGACGCGCTGCATGAAAGACGGCGGCCATGCCTGCATGCTGGTCGATCAAAAAATGACGGACGGCATCGCGGTTCCGTTCTTTGGGCGTGATGCCATGACCGCCCCGGCACTGGCACAGTTTGCGCTTAAATATGATGCCCCGATTGTACCCGTTCGTGTTGAACGGTTGAATGGTGCCTATTTCCGTATGACGTTTTATCCCGCCCTGACGATCCAGAAAACCGGTGATCGCCGCGCCGATATTGCCAACATCATGACGGAGATCAATGCCATCATGGAAAGCTGGATACGCGAACGCCCGGCCCAGTGGCTTTGGCCTCATAAACGCTGGCCGAACTGATCGGCGCACGCAAATGTTGCGCAGGGATAAAACGATGTTTCTGTCATTAACGGAATAAGAACTCCCATCGGGCACACTCGGCATTTGACGATGTTCGCATGACCTCAGGAGCCAGTTTGCCTTGTCCCGCATATTGATCATTATTTGCATGATACTGGCGGGATCAGTGTTTCTTTCCTGGCCCGGCATGGCGCTGGACAGTCAAACAGATCAAATCAAGGAAACGGCGCGCGAAATCCGTTTGCAGATTTCGCAACTGGACCTGCAATTAAAGGAACATTTACGAAAGGCGCTTGAAGAATTTGGCGATCGTCCGGTCGAATGCGCCCCGAATGAAGCCCGCCAAAGCCTTTCTGATTGTATTGCTGAAGACGGCGACACACTGACCCACACAACGATCACCGTCGCCAAAGTCAGCAAACAGGATGACGATCCGCTGGGGGATCTCAAAGATACCGAAGAACGGTTTGCCCTGTTCACCGAACAACTCAACAAAACAAATGATCTTTTGGCCAGTGCCGGTGCAACACTGTATCGCAGCGGCTTTGACATTACGCCTGAAATGGATCAGCTGCGCCGCAACGTGATTGTCTATGTTGAACGCAAACAGGCCAATGACCTGCGCACAAAACAGGCCCTTTTAATCGCAACGGTTGCCATCATTCTGATTGCGATATTCGGATTAATCTTCGCTGTGATCCGCCGCTTCCGATAGGGTTTGTGTCTGACATAAAATATCATGAGACAAATCACCTTGAACAATTTGGGAAAGCCCGTTACCCGGTAACAGACATTTCGCACCGTTGCAGTTCGCCAGTACGGTGCGATTGGTACTTGGCTCTCATAAGGAAACATCATGAGCGAAGCCTACTGGCAGGACATTCTCGTGGCCCTGCGCCAGATTATCCGGGCGACCGATTTGCATTCAAAACGGATGATGAAAAACTGCGGCCTGACCATTCCGCAAGTCATGGTGTTGCGCGCGATTGACGAGCTGCAAAATGTCACGGTCAAACGCATTTCCAACCATGTTTCGCTTAGTCAGGCGACAGTGACTACGATCTTAAACCGCCTAGAACAGCGAAACCTTGCCGAACGCCGCCGCAGCACCACCGATAAACGTGTGGTCAATACGGTCCTGACCGATGCCGGGCGCGAAATCCTGTCAACCGCGCCGACCATGCTGCATGAAGAGTTTATTTCCCAATTCGAAGCCTTGCCCGATTGGGAAAAGACCCAGCTCCTCACATCCATGCAGCGCGTGGCCTTCATGATGGACGCGGAAAAGATTGATGCCGCCCCGATCCTTGACCTTAGGTCTGATCCGACCCGGTAACGATCCGATGCCCATTCCGCCGGGCGTCCCCCACGGCAGAAAACGTTGCGCCATCTGCACTGACCTTGGCCGCATGCACCCCGCCAAAGAACATATCCTCAAACTCCCAACGTTGTTGGTTTTTGATGCTTAAGCCATCAAGAAGTGCCTCATCAAAGCCCGGCTCAACCGACAGAAGATCGTCTTCAACATGTAGTCTTGGGGCCGCAACCGCGCCATGCAGGGTCATGTCAAAGGCATCCATGTTCAGCATCACCTGAAGCATGGTGGATCGAATGCGGTTTGATCCACCTGATCCCAAGGCAACCGATGATCCATCCGCCCCCAGATAAAGGGCCGGGGTCATCATCGATGTCATCCGAACCCCACAAGGCCATTGATGGAAACCATCGGATGACAAATCTGCCTCACCCAGCATGTTGTTCATCATGATGCCGATTTTGGGCACCACCCGCCCGGATGACGACCCGTTTGATAGGGTTGCCGCCGCAAGGTTACCATCCTGATCAACAACCGAAATATGGGTTGTTCCGCGCTGACTAAGCGGGCGCTCGCCAATCATCATACGATAACTTTCGCACAACTCATCTGACAGGATAACCGGCGACGCACCGTACTCACCACGCGCAAGCCCGGTGGCATGTAAAACGCCCGACACGGCTTCAAGATGGCGGGCAGACCCAAACGACCCCAAGGCCATATCACGCGCCAGTTTAAGACCAAACCCAACCAGAACCCCTCCCGATGCAGGCGGGGGGTTCAGCACAAAGCGGCCTTTACGCCCGGCAACCAAAAGCGGGTCACGAACCAACACCCGGTAAGCCGCCAAATCCTTACGGGTCAAATAGCCACCTGATGCACGGCTTTCGCGCACAAGCGCATCGCCAAGGTCACCGTGATAAAACCCGTCAACACCGGTCCGGACCAGATAATCAATGCTGTGCGCTAAATCGGCTTGGTGATGAAGAACGCCGTCATCAAGCAATTCGAAGCCGTCCTCATCCTGATGACCGGGTTTGCCAAAGATTTTCCGGCTGTCGGGTGAAAACCCAAGTAACGGCTCAACAATACCCATCACATAGCGCTGAAACGCATCCAGTTCGATCCCGTCACGCGCAGCCATGATCGCAGGTTCGGCCAATTGCGCCATGGGTAAACCCGCAAGGTCGTCATGAATTTTAAACAGTCCGGCGACAACGCCCGGTGTTGCCACCGATCCGTAACCACCATGAAATTCCTGCGTGACCCCGCCAGCAAATGTCGCAAGGCGGCTTTCAAATTCCAGATTCTCACGCGCGCGTTTTTCAAGCGGGGTTTCAACAAAGAAATCATAAAGACGTGGTGGCTTACCAGCCGGTCGGGCCATCACAAACCCGCCGCCGCCAAGGGATGCCAAAACTGGTTCAGCCACACAGGCTGCCCACATCGCGGCAATCACTGCATCAAAGGCGTTGCCACCTTCCTCAAGCACACGGGCAGCGGCACCTGCGGTAACATCATGTCCTGCGGCAACGGCCCCGTGCTTTTTCATGGCATGCGTTTCCCGTTAGTTATTGGCGTTTGCCGCCTTTTGTGCGTCTTCCATCGGCGGGACCAGCAGTTGCGCATCCACGCGCGCCGCCCCGACATTGATCCGCCAATCCAAATGCGGTCCGGTGGCCCGGCCCGATGCACCGACTTTGCCGATCAAATCACCCTGTTTGACCACATCGCCAACTTTGACGTCGATTTCCGACAGGTGCAAGAATGCCGACACCATGCCAAGACCATGATCAAGAAACAGCGTCGCCCCGGAAAAATACATATCCGGGTGGGCCAAAGTCACGATCCCATCGGCTGGCGCAACCACGGGCGTTCCGGTCGGAACTGCAATGTCCACGCCCCAATGTGGGGACCGTGGCTCGCCGTTTAAAATCCGTTGTGATCCATAGACACCACTGATCGGCCCTAACGCAGGCCAGATAAAACTGCTTTCGAGGAATTTTTCGGTGAACCGTTCGGTGCGCGCTTCGCGGGCCTGACGGGAATCATCCTTGATCCGGTCCATCACGGCGGGGTCAGGTGTGACCATTTTCTTGGGCAAACCATCAATCCGCTGAATATCAAATTCACGATCCCCGATATCATAGGCAAAGTCTTCGACACTGCCATCCGCATGCTTGATCGTCAGTTTGGCGGGACCCTCATAATCGCGCGGGAAACCCAGAACAAACCGGCCATCGTCTGCAACCGTATCAATCGCCGCGCCATCTAGCAGAACCTGATCCCCGGCGTCAGTTTGACCAAACACAATTCCACCCTGAACAAATTGTCCCTGATAGGCTGGTTCTGCGGCCCTGACTGTGGTGGCCGCGAAGAGTCCAGCAGCTGCGATAAGGGTGGTGATTGCCAAGCGCATTACAAAAGGCTCCCTTGCCTGTCATCGTCTTTTGGTTGTGGGTCTTTCTTTTTGACGGCTTTTGGTTTGCTGGCCGTTTCGGGCTTTGATGTGGCAACCGCTTTAACTGGCATATCTTCGCCATCACGCGAACCACCTGACGTCGGGGCTGTCGGCGTTGATACAGGCCCAATTGTCGCATCGCCAGCCGTAACACGGGTCACGCCATCACCCAGCTCAAGATCATATCCCTGCCCGGTGATAATATCGGCGGATTTTTCCACCAGATTCCCCGCCCCGTCGCGCACCACGGCAAAGCCGCGTTTCAGGACATTGCGATAAGAATAACTTTCCAGCAGACGATCATAGCGCGCCAGTCCTTCGGCTTCACGCGTCAGGGTATTTTTAACCGCTGCACCCATGCGTGTACCAAGATCCGTAATCTGTTTGCGGGCCCGATCAACATCGCGTTTGGCGTCACTTGGGCGCAACCCGGCAGACGCGCGGTCTAGACGGGACTTTTGCAGTTGCAAGGCCGACTTCATCGCCCCGTCCAGCCGCACAGCAGCATTTTCAAGCCGCCCGCGTTTTTCCGAAAGCTGTTCACGCGGACTGACCAGCCGTGCGCTGGTTTCATTGAGCCGCGCACGGGCTTGGCTCACGACATTGACCGCCGAACGCGGCAACCGATCCGCCCAGTTGTCCAACATCTGATTGCGTTCTTCGAGCATCCTTTTGGGATCGCCCAAACCCCGCGCCAGACTCTCAAGGGCCGTCTTCTTTTCGACACCCAACCGCCGGACCGCTTGCGACAACCGCAATCCGTTTTCTTCGATCTGACCGATCAGGTCTCCTCGCACAGGCACGGCCTTTTCCGCCGCCCCGGTCGGGGTGGGTGCACGCAGATCAGATACAAAATCAATCAGGGTGGTATCGGTTTCATGCCCGACGGCGGAAATCACCGGAATGTCAGAATAGGCCACCGCACGGGCAACCACTTCCTCGTTAAAGGCCCATAAGTCTTCAAGCGATCCACCGCCACGCGCGACAATCAACACATCGGGGCGCGGAATATGGCCATAGGGCAAAAGATCGTTAAAACCCCGCACGGCTTCGGCCACCTGTTCGGCAGACCCTTTTCCCTGCACAATCACCGGCCATAACAAAACCCGGCGCGGAAAACGATCGCGCAGGCGATGCATGATGTCGCGGATCACTGCCCCCGTCGGGGATGTCACAATGCCAATCACATCGGGCAAAAACGGGATCGGCTTTTTGCGGTCCGCGTCAAACAGGCCTTCGCCCGCCAGCTTCTTTTTACGTTCTTCCAGAAGTTTTAAAAGCGCGCCTTCGCCCGCAACTTCCATCGTTTCGATGACAATCTGGTATTTCGACCGTCCGGGAAATGTAGTCAACCGCCCGGTAACGATGACTTCCATACCGTCTTCGGGCACAAGGCCAAGCTTCCCCGCCTGCCCGCGCCAGCAGACCCCGTCCAGAACCGCCTTATCGTCCTTAAGCGCTAGATACATATGGCCGCTGCTGGCACGCTTGAACCCGGAAATTTCACCGCGCACGCGCACAAACGAAAAGGCATCTTCAACGGTGTTCTTTAACGCGTTGGACAGGTCGGACACCGAAAATTCGGGCGCATTTCCCGATTTCGCGGGGGTTTCAGGAACCGGGGCAAAAGGGTCGAACAAATCTTGCGTCATCAAGGGCACTTTATGCTAAAAGCCCGCTTTAAATCATTGGCGGGATGAACTGTGCCACAAGCCTAGTTCATCCCGCACGGACCATCAAGCAATCGGACAAGTCGAAGGATAAAGTCATGAAGGTTCTGGTCGTTGGCGGCGGTGGACGCGAGCACGCACTTTGCTGGGCAATTGCGCGCAGCCCGCGCATTTCCAAACTCTGGTGCGCACCGGGCAATGCCGGAATCGCGGATTCGGCCGAATGCGTGACGATTTCCGATGGCGATGTTGACGGTCTGGTGACGTTTGCCAAGGACAACGCGGTTGATCTGGTCGTGGTTGGTCCCGAGGCCCCACTGGTTGCCGGCCTTGTCGATGCACTTGATGCCGCCGGGATCAAATCGTTTGGCTGTTCCAAGGCCGCCGCCCAGCTTGAAGGCTCCAAGGGCTTCATGAAGGACATGGTGGCAAAGTTCGGTGTGCCGACTGCTGCCTATGGACGGTTCACAACCCCGGATGATGCCAAAGTGTTTGTCAAAACACACGGCGCGCCGATTGTGGTTAAGACCGATGGCCTTGCCGCCGGTAAAGGCGTGATCATTTGTATGACAATTGACGAAGCCTTTGCTGCGATTGACGAATGCATGGTCGGCGGCAAGTTTGGCGATGCCGGTGCAGAAATTGTCATTGAAGAATTCCTTGTTGGCGAAGAAGCATCCTTCTTTGCGGTGTGTGACGGCGAAAACGTCATTCCACTGGTCGCTGCACAGGACCACAAGGCGGTTGGCGAAGGCGACACCGGCCCCAATACCGGCGGCATGGGCGCTTATTCCCCGGCCCCGGTTTTCACCAAGGACGTCGAAACCAAGGTCATGGAACAAATCATTGTGCCCACGGTTAAGGGCATGGCCGACGAAGGCCATCCGTTCAAGGGCGTTTTGTTTGCCGGTCTGATGATTGATGACGCGGGCAATCCGAAACTGATCGAATACAACATTCGCTTTGGCGACCCGGAATGTCAGGTCCTGATGACCCGGCTTAAATCAGACGTTCTTGATATCCTTGATGGGGCGGCCAGCGGAACCCTCGATACCGTCAAACCACAATGGTATGAGGAAACCGCCATGGTGGTTGTGATGGCGGCAAAAGGATATCCGGGGTCTTATGAAAAAGGCACCGAGATCAAAAACGTCGCCGCGGCAGACGCCATGGACAAGGTCAAGGTTCTGCATGCCGGAACCAAAATGGCTGGTGATAAGCTGACCGCGACGGGGGGCCGCGTTTTGGGGGTTACCGCACGCGGTGCGACTGTCACCGAAACGCAAAAACGCGCCTATGAGGCGGTTGATGCAATTGACTGGCAGGATGGTTTTTGCCGCCGGGATATCGGCTGGCGCGCGGTTGCTCGCGAACAGAAATAAGCCACCGCACCATCGCACTTTCAAAAGACCGGATTTACGCAATCCGGTCTTTTTTTATGTCTGCTTTCATTTCCGTGAAATCTGACACGACGTCTGTGTCTGTATTTGCACCCCCGGCATGATAGCGGATCATGCAGCGCCCCGGATGGATATCATCGGGTTCCACCGTTGCCGACACCCCAAAAACATCGCGCAGATTTTCTGGTATGAGGATATCTTGCGGGGTCCCAATTGCGCGTAATTTTCCACCATCCATCATCGCGATCCGGTCACAAAACATCGCCGCATGGTTCAAATCATGCAAGGCCGCAACCACTGTTACCGGCAATCGTCGGACCAGTTCAAGAATGCCCAGCTGATGACGGATATCAAGATGGTTGGTTGGTTCATCAAGCAACAGAAATTCCGGTTCCTGTGCCAGTGCGCGGGCGATATGGACCCGCTGTTTTTCACCGCCCGAAAGCGTGTGCCACATGCGGTCTTTCATCGATCGCATATCGACCGCGTCAAGGGCATCGTCCACCACCACATCATCATTTTGCGACCATGGCGACAGCAAACTGAGATACGGCGTCCTGCCAAGCGACACCGCCTCGGTCACCGTGATCCGGTCAATGGTGTCGGCCTGTTGTTCGACAAATCCGATGCGCCGCGCAAGATTGCGCCGCCCGATGTTTTTTAACGCCTGCCCATCCAAAATGGCATCGCCGCGCGATGGTCGACGAAGGCCGCCCAAAACCGACATCAATGTGGTTTTACCCGAGCCGTTCGGCCCGATCAGGCCAAGGAACTCGCCGGGTTTTACCGCGATTGTCACATCGGAAATGATTTTTTTAAAACCGGCCCGCCAATCAACATTTCGCAATTCAAAACTCATCGAAGGACCCTTCCATGACAGAGGATCAAGGCAAAGGCCGGCGCACCGATCAAGGCCGTGATCACCCCGATGGGCAGGACCTGACCCGGCACAATCATGCGTGAGAAAATATCGGCACAGACAAGAAACAGCGCACCAATAAGGGCCGATACCGGCAAAAGAGCACTATGGCGTGTGCCGACAAAAAACCGTGCGGCATGCGGAATTACCAAGCCAACAAACCCGATAGACCCAACAATACTGACCATCACAGCCGTCATCAGGGCGGCACAGCCAATCAGCACGACATAGGCGCGCCGAACAGGCACACCAAGGGAAGCGGCTGAATCCCGGCCAAAGGTGAAGGCATCCAGAGCACGCGAATAGCCAAAACAGATTACAAGACCAACAATGGCCACCGGCAAGGCCAACCAGACGTCGGGCCAGCGCACACCACTTAGATTGCCCAGCAACCAGAACATGATCCCGCGGGCTTCTTCAGCACTGGCAGATTTGGTCACGATAAAAGAGGTCATCGCATTGAAAAGTTGCGACCCGGCAACGCCAGCCAGAATGATGGCCCCGGTTCCCCTGCCCGCCTGAAGCGACAATAAGGCAACAAATGCAAATGCCACCAGCGACCCGATAAAGGCCCCGACCGACAACCCAAGTACCCCGGCCCCCAATCCAAGAATTGCGACACTGACCGCCCCGGTCGATGCCCCGGCCGAAATCCCCAACAAATAGGGATCGGCCAACGCATTGCGCAGCAAGCCCTGCAATACAGCACCGGCGACCGCCAATGATGCCCCGCAACTCGCCGCAACCACCGCACGGCTTAACCGGTAATTCCAGACAATGCCTGCATCAATGACATCAACCTCATGCCCGGCATTCCAGACATGATTGGCAATGGTATTGATGACGGTTTGCATTGGAATGGCCGTCTCACCAACTGATGCGGCAAAGGCCAATGTCACGCACAGAAGCATCAGCGCGGCAAGCGTCGCGCTGATGCGGTTGGTGAAGGCAAGTGAAAGCAGACCGATCAATTGCTGGCGTCCGTATGGAAGCCTTCAACGGCGTCGGCCAGTTTTTCGATGCCGTTGATCGTGCGGATCGTCGGGTTCATCGACAACGCATCAAGGACGATCACATGATCATTTTTAACCGCGTTCATTTGACGTGTGACCGGATCCGATTGTAGGAATTTCATCTTGAGTTCCCAGTCATCGGCCGGGAAGCGACGACGGTCCATCTTGCCAATCGCAATGATGTCGGGGTTGGATCGTGCAATTGTTTCCCAACCAACTTTTGGCCATTCATCGTCACTTTCGATGACGTTTTTCACGCCCAGTACATTGGCGATATAGGCCGATGCGCCTTTTTGCCCGGCAACAAACGGATCAACATCAAGTTCCGCACTTGAGAACCAGAACAGGGCACTGATCCCACGACCATCAACGTCACTGACGCGATCACGCGCCGCCTGTTCACGCGCACGAAGGTCCGCCGTCAGTTCGGCGCCGCGTTCTTCAACATCAAAAATCTGCGCCATTTCGGTAATCGTGCGATAAATCAAATCCATAGAAAACGCGTCAATGCGCGTGCCATCGCCGCCGGTGGTATTGTCCTTGCCCACGCAATCGGCGGGTGCGGTATAGACCGGAATGGAAAGCTCGGAAAACTGTTTAATGGTCCCCACCGCCCCATTGGGCCCGACATGCCACTGATATTGGTTGGTCACCAGATCGGGCTTCTGTCCGACGACACTTTCGAAACTGGGATCATTATCGGCGAGACGCGTTATTTTGGCATTGGCGTCGCGGTATTCCTCGGCAACCGGATTAAACCATACAGCCGTCCCGACAACCCGGTCGGCCAGCCCCAGCATATAAAGAATTTCGGTATTGCTTTGTCCAAGCGAAACAACACGTGTTGGCGCCTGATCGAAGGTCACCGTACGACCGCAATTTTCCAAGGTCAGCGGATAATCCGTTGCCGATGCATTTTGTGAAACAGATGCCAGCCCCGCAGCAAACACCCCGGCTGCAAGAACATGTTTGTTCAATGTGATCACTTTGTACCCTTTCCAAGGATTATGACGGCCAAGGAGACTTTTCCTGAAACCGAACATCCCAAATCAATACATGTTATGTTATAACATAACATAACCATTCCTGTCGTCAATGGACTGGCAAAAGTGTCGGGAAATGGCGGACGGTATCAGGGCCAAAGAAAGGGCGGGATGATTGATATCCTGCCAGCGACCGTAACACATGGCCGACATTTTCCGGGGCACCCCGCCCGGTCCAGTGTCGTGATGTTGGCAGGTCTCCTGGCTCGCGGGTCGTCACACTTTTTCTGCCTTCCCAGGGTAAACCCCAGTGGCATTTCATCAGAAAAGTACTCACCGCCTACAGTTGCGGGGGCAGCTTCGGTTGGCAACCTTGCCAATTGGCGCGGCTGCGTCGAATTCCCTTTATCCTTTACGGATACCAACACAATGAGGATGTCACACAGCCCCCCGTACCCGTCAAGCGAATTGCGGACAACACACGTCGCAGACGCATTTTAGCGTGCCTAATGAACGGAAGGTTCCGCCCCATCAAGCCCTGATGGCTGGCTTAGAATTGACGCCACGTCACGCATCGGTGGCGCCCCAAACATGCGGGCATATTCGCGGCTGAACTGGGATGTACTTTCGTATCCCACCTCATAGGCCGCACTGGCCGCATCCTTCATTTCGGCCAACATGATTTGCCGGGCCGTGGTTAAGCGCAGGCGTTTTTGATACTGCAGTGGGCTCATGGCGGTCACCTGCTTGAAATGATGATGGAAGGAAGACGCGCTCATATTGGCATGACTGGCCAATTCATCGACCCGGAGCGGTTTGTGGAAATTATCCTTCATCAAACGCAGCACGGCTGAAATCCGCTGCATATTGCTGCCGCCCATCGCCAGACGGGCAATCAAGGCACCCTGCCCGGTTCTTAACAGGCGGTAATGCACTTCGCGCATCAAAAGCGGCAACATCACCGGTATTTCTTCGGGGTGTTCGAGAAGCTCAACGACACGCAAGACCGCATCAACAAGTCCTGCGGATGTTTCTTCGACGAACAGGCCCCTGAAACTGTCGCCGTCGCCCCCGATGTTCAAATCCATGCAGGCAACAAGATCGCCAAGAATTTTCCCATCGAGATCAAGAGACAAACTGCGATAGGGCAGATCAGGTGTCGCATCAGTCACATGCCCGACCAATGGCAAGTCCACCGACGCCGCAAGCAACTGCCCCGGCGCATAGCGATAGACTTCCTGACCGAGCGTAACTTCCTTGGCACCGGAAATGATCAGACACAGACAGGGCTTGTAAATCGTTGGCACCTTAAGGGTTGGGCCGGTCGAACGATACATCCATACCGGTTCAACCGCTGTGCGCACAGCCCCATCCGGTTCACAGTATTTGTCAATTAAGTGACATAGCCGTTGAAAGTTATCCATCACCCAAACCCTTTGTTTTCCATGGCTCCAGTATACACCGCGAAACAGCATCGCAAAGTGCCTCAAACCAGATTTGGAGGATTAGGCAATCGATGTCGAGTTCTGTGTATTCATCAAACGCATCGAAAACGACACAGTAAGGCCATGACACAAACACACGGAGGATGTCATGTCGAACCCAGCCAATCACGTCGAAAACAAAACCGTTATCATCACCGGTGCCAGCAGCGGCATCGGCGAAGCCACCGCCAAACTTCTGGCCAGCCGTGGTGCAAACGTCGTTCTGGGTGCGCGCCGCACCGAACGACTTGACCAACTTGCCACCGAAATCGAAGCATCGGGTGGCAAAGCAATGGCGCGCGCGGTCGATGTCACCAACGGCGAAAGTGTCGAAGCACTTGTCTATCATGCAAAGAACATGTTTGGCCGTGTAGATGCGATCTTCAACAATGCTGGTGTCATGCCGCTTTCCCATATGGCGGAACTTAAAACCGACGAATGGGACAATATGATCAATGTCAATATTCGCGGCGTTTTGAATGGCATTGCCGCGGTCCTTCCGATCTTTAAGGAACAGGGCATCGGGCATGTAATCAATACCGCATCTATTGCCGCCCATGTCATCGCACCAAGTGCCGCCGTTTACTGTGCGACCAAATATGCCGTTTGGGCCATTTCCGAAGGACTGCGTCAAGAAAGCGAAAATGTTCGCGTGACGATCATTTCACCGGGCGTGGTCGAAACCGAACTTGGCCATGACATCACGGATGAAACCGGCAAGGAAATGCTAAAGCAGTTCCGTCAAATTGCCCTTTCCCCGGATGCCATTGCACGTGCTGTTCTTTACGCGCTTGATCAACCGGCAGATGTCAACGTCAACGAAGTCATCGTCCGTCCAACCGCGTCGGCATTCTAACTAATTCGAACCAAGACGCAGGCTTCCATCATGAGACGTCACGTTTTCTTATCACGTTTGATACTCCTGCTGATGGTGTTCGCACCATCAGCAGCCTTCCCGCAGGAGACAGAGATGAGAACAGCATTACAAACGTCACCGCATCCTTATGTCGGCATGTGGGTCACCGAGGATGGGTATGTCCGCCAGGAGTTGCGTTCTGACGGTCGCTATGACGAGGCACGCGGAACACAACAATCGGCCTATCAGGGCGATTATCAAATTTCGGGAAACTACGTTACCTATCAGGATGACACCGGTTTTACCGCCGATGGATATTTTGAAAATGATGTGCTGTATCACGGCGGCATGATGATGTTTCGCCAAGATCAAACCAACTGATCCCAGCACGCACCCGCAACCGCCCGGCAACTGTCGTCACGTTTATTTCAAGTATCGCAACTCCACCAAGATCGATATCGCCCGGCGGTATCGTTCTTTCTTATGAAATGCTATTCCTGCGGGGTACCATGCATAAGATGCAGTGATTACGACCTTGAATTTGCCATCATTTGTCCCGATTACCTCCACACTGTCAGGTATTATTCCGGCATATTCGATAAACGGGACTTGGTGAATGACAACTTCTTTGGAACGCAGACGTTTTTTGAAATCCGTGGCCGCCGCAGGTGTCATCCTGCCGGGCATGTCGATGTTTGGTGCGGCAATGGCCGCGAACGACACGCTTGAGCTTGGCGATGCGCAGAACTTTGATTTTGACGCACTGATCAACCGGGCGCGTACGATGGCAACGAAGGACTATGTTGCCCCCATCGCACCCGACCCCGAGATTGTCGGCAAGATCGATTACGACACCCACGGAAAGCTGCATTACAAACGCGACCATTCGCCGTTTGCCGATGGGTCGGGCACTTATCCGATGACGTTCTTCCACTTGGGTATGTATTTCGCCAAGCCGGTGCACATGTATCTGCTTGAAGACGGGGCGGCGCGTGAAGTTATCTATCGTCCGGATTACTTTGACATGCCCGAAGACAGCATTGCGCGTAAACTGTCCGACAACAGTGGCTTTGCCGGATTCCGCCTGCATGAAAACCTTGAACGCGATGACTGGAAAACCCAGGATTGGGCGGCATTTCTTGGTGCATCCTATTTCCGCGCCATCGGCGATGAAGGCCAGTATGGCCTGTCCGCACGTGGCATCACGGTCAATACCGCGACATCCGTCCCCGAAGAATTCCCCGATTTTCGCGAATTTTACATCGAACCTGCCAAATCGGCCGAAGACCCGGTAACCATCTATGCCCTGCTCGATGGGCCCAGCATTTCGGGTGCGTATAAATTCCTACTCTATCGTGGCAAAGGGGTCACGATGGACATCGAAAAGCACCTGTTTATCCGCAAAGACATCGAACGTCTTGGCATTGCGCCGCTGACCAGCATGTTCTGGTATTCCGAACAAAACAAATCATTCCGGTTTGACTGGCGCCCGGAAGTCCACGATTCCGACGGTTTGGAGCTTTGGACCGGCAGTGGTGAACGTATCTGGCGACAGCTCAACAACCCCGAAGTCATCCGCGCTTCCGCCTTTGGCGATCACACGCCACGTGGTTTTGGTTTGATGCAGCGCGACCGTGAGGTCAGCCATTATCTTGATGGGGTGCGCTATCACCGCCGTCCCAGCCTGTGGGTTGAACCGCTTGAAGACTGGAACAAGGGCGCTGTTCAGCTGATTGAAATTCCGACCGATGACGAAATTCACGACAATATTGCGTCATTCTGGGTGCCTGATGAACCGGCCAAGGCCGGCAACAGTTATCAGTTCAAATATCGTTTGTACTGGCAGGCTGAAAATCCGTTCCCGGTTGAAAAACTGGCCAAGGTCACCGCAACCCGCATGGGTCGCGGCGGGGAACCCGGTACGAACCGCCCCAAAGACGAGATCAAGTTTTCCGTCGAGTTCGAAGGCGATATTCTGGGCACCCTTGAATACGGCGAGTTCCCGGAAGTCATCGTTTCGACATCACGCGGCGAGATTGTCCGCACCAAGATAGAACCGATCATGGATACAAGGATCTGGCGGGCTGCGTTCGATCTTAAGGCAACCGGCACCGATCCGGTTGATCTACGCATGTATCTGAAACTTGATGATGCACCGCTCAGTGAAACCTGGATGTTCCAGCATCTGCCGGGACTTACCAACCAGCAGCAAGGCTAAGTCGGTACATACCGAAATACGACGGACCGGCATCATGACGATGTCGGTCCGTTTGCATTTAAGGTTTGCCGGTTAACCTTTGCGCTCAAGGGCGATGACCGTGTCGAGCACCATGCCTTCTTCGCCGTTCGGGCCCTTTGCCAAACGGTCAAGGTTATCGACGCAGATCTGCGTCCATTCAGTCAGGTCAAGGCTTAGGTTTTCGAGCGCCTCTTTTGGTTTTGGGTAGCATTTATCGGGCTTTTCCCATGACCATGATGGCACCGACCCATGCGACGTCACTAACAGCAATCCCCCTGGCGCAACCAGACGCGATGCACAGTTGATAATCGAATTACGTGCAAACACCACCGGGGATTCAAGAAACTGTGCGGTCACCAACGTAAAACTACCCGTGGGAAAATCGGTCATAAGATCTCGTTGATCAAATGTGATCTTTTCCAAAACGCCGTTGCGCACCGCGTTGGCGCGCGCATAGCCCATCGCGGTTGCGGAAATATCAATCGCGGTCACAGCCCAGCCATTTCTCGCCAGCCAGACCGCGTCGTCCCCCTTGCCACATCCAAGTTCCAGTGCCGCGCCGGGAGTCCGGCCAGTTACGAATTTCTTTAGCACCGCCGTTGGCAGACCGCTGGTTTGGGGTGAGGCCTTTTCATAATGCTGTTGCCAAAATTCCGTCGGGTCCATGTTCGGGTCAATCTTCATGTCGTGCCTCAATTCAATGACAAGTGCGTTCTCAAAAGCGAATCATGTATCATTTAAAGTTACATGATTCGCTGCACCTGTCAATTTCATGTATCTTTGGTTGTTTCATGTGTTAAAGATCAGACAGGATCGACCGACCAACAGGAGCCCTTTGATGCGTCAAGACAACCGCATGCCACGTGTGCTGCATGCCCTTTTGCACCTTGACCAGATGACGGATCCGGCAACATCCGATCTGCTTGCCGGGATGCTCAACACCAATGCGGCTGTTGTCCGGCGTACCATGGCGGGATTGCGCGATCAGGGGTTCGTCACCTCGACCAAGGGGCATGGCGGGGGCTGGGTTTTGGCCAAACCGCTGTCTGAGATCACACTGGCCGGGATTTATGACGCGCTTGGCGCGCCCAAACTTTTTGCGCTGGGCTGTGGCAACGAAGAATCACACTGTTTGATGGAACAGGCCGCCAATGCGGCGACCGCCAAAGCTTTGCGCGTGGCCTCAGAAACATTTCTAAGCGCGCTTTCGGCAATCACGATGGCCGATCTTGCCCGTGATTATGAAACCCGGATGAAAGAACTTGGCTTAAACCCGGATGATTACCGGTTTGATTCCAGCAAAATCCCCTAAGCTCCGATGCCGGGTATCAGCGCAGGCTGCCAAAGAAATCCTTCAGCAACTTACCGGCTTCAATCTCGCCAATGCCGCCATACACTTCCGGACGGTGATGGCATGATGAGCTTTCAAACACGCGTGGCCCGTGGTCAACGCCACCGCCTTTCGGGTCATAAGCGCCGAAATAAACCCGGCGCAGACGGGCAAAGGAAATGGCCGTGGCACACATCGGGCAAGGTTCAAGCGTGACATACAGATCGCAATTGGGAAGCCTTGGCTCGCCCTTGGCCCCGGCTGCCGCCCGAATGACAAGGATTTCGGCATGCGCAGTCGGATCGTTGAGTTCCTCGGTCAAGTTGCCTGCACGTGCAAGGACTTCGCCCGTATCGGCATCGACCAGAACCGCCCCCACCGGCACTTCACCGCGACGGGCGGCGGCACGGGCTTCTTCAAGGGCCATATCCATAAAGCTGTCTGCGCTCATGATTTTTCCATCCCGATCACGCACTGCACGGAGCAAGCGGCACAACTTGCCAGAGCGGCGTTTGTTTTTACTTGATGTTAGGGCCCGTTTAGGGTCTGAACCCAATAGGGTTATGCCCTCGCCATATGACAGTGCAATCTCGCACAGGATCGGTCAAGAGATCATCATGGGATGGTCCGTTGGATGATGCCAGTTTGGCCTTTGCACACAACGCATAGACCATCGGCGTGAATTGCCGTTGCCCTTAGGCGGTTGCAAGGGTAGTTTCCGCCAAGAATTATTCGCCGTAGGGTCAGGACCTATTAATTTGATTGAAATGGCAGTCGTTATATTTGCCAAATCCAAGGAAAAGCCCGCAGAACGGGTCGGCATCCCGAACAAGGGATTTGACGCAGGAGTTGACAAATATAACGACTGTCCTTCGGATCAATCGGATTTGCACGGGCTACTTTGTCGCAAAAACTTGAAAGATATATATCTTTCTGCATTCTTGCTTCGCCTATCCGCACAAATCTGATTGACCATTTCAGCCAAATTAATAGGCCCTGACCCTAGCATTACCACAAGCAAAGTTGCACCCGACATGACCACGCGCAAGCCGATCATTGGTATTACACTCGATTCCGAAGAACCGGGCGGTTATTCGAAATTCCCGTGGTATGCGCTGCGTGAAAACTATGCCGGTGCAGTTACGGCGGCCGGTGGTATTCCGATGCCGCTTCCCCACGAAGTTGATCTGGTGCCTGATCTTCTTGATCTGATTGATGGGCTGGTCGTGACCGGCGGTGCCTTTGATGTTTCGCCGTCCCTGTTTGGTGCGGACGAAGTCCATGATACGGTTGTCACCAAGGATCGCCGCACCAAATTTGAATGGGCCATGGCCGAAGGTGCCCTTAAACGCGATATGCCGGTTTTGGGCATTTGTGGCGGGCAGCAATTGTTGAACGTGATCCTGGGTGGGTCGCTTATTCAGCATATCCCCGACAGTGTCGAAAACTGTCTGGCCCACGAACAGCCTAATCCGCGCGATGAAGCCGGGCACGATGTCACGGTGGAGCCCGGCACGTTGCTTGCGAAAATTGTTGGCGATATCAAAACGCTTTCGGTCAATTCCGCCCACCATCAGGCGGTTGATGGGGTTGGCCCGGATGTCATCATTAATTCGGTCGCCCCTGACGGCGTGATCGAAGGCATTGAACATCCGAAATACCGTTATTGTCTCGGGGTCCAGTGGCATCCCGAATTTCATATCAGTTCGGGCGATGCGAAAATTTTCGACGCCCTGATTTCCGAGGCCCGCACATGAACGACAAGACCCCGACACCAGACGACAATGATGCCGACACCAAATCCGAACGCATAGCCAAACGCATTGCGCGGTCCGGTGTGTGTTCGCGTCGCGATGCCGAACGCATGATCGAAGAAGGTCTGGTTAAACTGAATGGCAAGGTGCTTGATACACCGGCCGTAACCGTCACCGACGAAGACGAGATTTATGTCAATGGTAAGCCATTGCCCGCAAAGGAAAAACCGCGTCTTTGGCGCCTGTTTAAAAAGCGCGGCCTGGTCACCAGCCACCGCGATGAACAGGGCCGCGACACGGTATTTGAACATCTGCCAAGCTATGTGCCGCGTGTCATTTCAGTCGGACGTCTTGATTTGAACTCCGAAGGGTTGTTGTTGCTGACCAACGACGGCGAATTGGCCCGTTATCTGGAACTGCCAGCAACCGGCTGGGCGCGCCGCTATCGTGTGCGTGTGCATGGCCGTATTGAAGAATCAAAGCTTAAACAGCTTGAAGAAGGTGTCACCGTTGATGGTGTGCACTACGGATCGATCCATGCCGAGGTTGATGTTCAAAAAGATTCCAACGCCTGGATGACGGTGACCTTGCGCGAAGGCAAAAACCGCGAAATCCGGCGCGTGATGGAACATCTTGGCTGGCCGGTCACGCGTTTGATGCGCGTGTCCTATGGTCCGTTCCAGTTGGGCAGCCTTGCCCCGGGTGATTGCGAAGAAATCACCGGCAAGGTGATGAAAGAACAACTCGCAGCCTTCTTTAAGGGTGATTACAGCAAGGTTTCTGAAAAGAAATCCGTGGCACGTGGCGGCACATCGCGCCCCAAAGCACCGCGCACTGTTTTTGGCCAACCCGCACAACGTAAACGTCAGCAAGGCGGTCCGGGCCAAAACCCGAACGCAAATGCCAATGGCACCGATGACGAGCAGCGCGATAGCCGTGCAGGCCGTCCAAGCCTTGGCCGTCCGGGGGCGGGTCGCTCCTATGGACGCCCATCGGACCGTTCCGAGGGTGACCGCAACGAGGCGGGTCGTGATGGCGGCAATGACCGTCGTGGCAATGATACCCCTCGTGGTGGGGCCTCGCGTGATGATAAGCGCAGTGCTTCGTCGCGCTCGGAAAAGCCGCGTATCGGCGCAGCCCCCCGTCCGGGTGGCCGTGGGAAACCGGCTGCCAGCAACGCCCGTCCAGAACGCGACGACCGTGATGATCGTAGTGATCGCAGTTCGGGCCGTCCGACCGACAAGGGACGCGGACGGTATGCGCCGGGTGGGACGTCAGGTTCTGACAAACCCGGTCGCGGCAGATTTGCCGGTTCCGATTCCAGAGATAGTCGTGGCCGAGATGGCTTTGGACGCGATGGCGCCAGAGATTCTGGTGGCAGAGACTCTGGTGGCAGAGACAGTGGAAACCGCGATAGCGGTGCGCGCGGCACAGGACCACGCGGCAGTACCGGCGGACGGAGCAGCAATGCCCGTGATGGCGGGCGTGACAGTGCGGGACGCGACAGCGGTGGACGCGACTCTGGAAACCGTGACGGGGGTTCACGCGGCACCGGTGCACGTGGCACTGGTCCACGGGGCAGCACAGCCCGTGATGGTGGCCGCGATACTGGACGTGGCGGTTCTCGCGATAGTGCCCGTGACAGCGGCCGGCGCGATGGTGCCGGGTTCGCGGGCGGTCGCGGCAAGCCGGGTGGCAAACCTGCCGGTCGTTCAGGCAATAGCACAAGCACCCCGGGCCGCAAGCCCGCAGGCAACCGCCCACGCGGCAAGAAGGACTAATCGAACATGCGGATTGTAGGTGGCAGTCATCGCGGCCGGGCTCTGATCCCGCCGGCAGGACGTGAAACACGCCCGACCCTTGATCGTGTACGCGAAGCACTTTTTAGCATCCTGTCGCATGCATCGCGCTGGTATGAGGATGATTTCCATCCGCTGTTTGATGGCGTGATCCTTGATGCCTATGCCGGATCGGGGGCCTTGGGCCTTGAAGCGATTTCACGTGGGGCAAGCAAGGCGGTTTTGTTTGACACCGACCGCAGCGCTCTGGCGGTGATCGAAGAAAACATCACCAATTTGAAGCTTGGCGAGCAAGCACGCGTCCAGCGTGCCGATGCCACCAAGCCTCCACGCTCATCTGTCCCCGCCAGCATGGTTTTCCTTGATCCGCCCTATGGCAAGCAATTGCTTGAAACCAGCATTACTGCCCTTGCTGCTGCGGGCTGGATTGATGGCAACACATTGATCATTGCCGAACGTGATCCACGCGACCCCGAAATCACGCTGGACGGGTTTGAACTGTGTGACAGCCGCAAATACGGAAAATGCCAGATCGATATCGGTCGATTTTCGGCCTGACCTAATATCCTTTGCGTAAAGCTGGCCGCCACATCTGCCTGCTGCAAAAACCCCTGATTTGTGGTAGCGTTTTGACGTTAAACGATATGGTTGAGCGCAATGAAACCCTTGCCCCAAATAGCACCAGACGTAGAATTTGGCCGTCGCCTGCGCCATTGGCGTCGCGAAAGCGACATCAAGCAGGCACGCCTTGCCGATATTCTGGGCGTCACGCAGGCAACCGTTTCGCGCTGGGAAAAGGGTATGCAACGTCCCGCCCCTGTGCAGCTTGACCTGATTGATCAGATGATGACGCGCAAGCGCAATTTCCGTCTGGATCAGGCAATCAAACGGCTTGTCATTCATTCGAACCAGCGCGTGCACCTGATCGAAGACCGATCACACCGGTTGCTCTGTGCATCACAGGCCCGCGAACATGAATGGCAACGTGATTGTTCCGATCTGCTGGGCACATCACTTTGGCGGTTTGCCACACCGGAAATTGCAGTTGCGGAAAAAAGCCTGCATGTCCTTGGCTGGCACGAAGATCAAACCGACCACCTGACATTTGAAACATCGCGACGCGACGGGGCACCAATGCGCATTGTCGATAGCTACATCCTGTGGGAACGTTTTTTCCTGTCAGATGGAACGGCCGTGCGGCTGACAACCGGGTTTGATCACGCGCCTCACACCATCTAACGCATTTTGCCATAACCACGCATATTTCATTCGTGGATATTCAAGGCGGTTTTCAGGTACATCTGAAATCCGCCTTTTGCATGTTTGCCAAGATTTAAAAGCACCGGCAAAACTGCACAACAAACCAAAAATAAAAGACACCAAACGGACACGCCCCACATGCCACCGATCATTGCAATTTCGATCCTGTATGGACTTGGACTGACAGCCTCAATGCAGGTTGGCTTAATCGGCCCTATTGCACCAGATCTGCGCGCGGGTTTTGGATTAAGTCAGGCGGAATTTGGCCTTGTGGCATCACTGATTACCGCTGCGGGTGCGCTGACCGCCATTCCAACCGGTGTTTGGGCCGCCCGCGCCGGATTGCGTAAATCGCTTGTTCTGGGCTGTTTGATGATGATCCTTGGCGCAACCATTTTTGCCACGGCCGATGTCGCCGTCATGCTGTATGTCGGACGGGTTGTTACCAGCATCGGCTATCTTTTGATCGTCGTCGGCGCACCAAGCTGGATGGCAGGATTTGATAATCCAAAAATTGTCGCCATGGCCATGAGCATCTGGGGCACGTTTATTCCGGTCGGCATTGCCATGGGCAACTGGGTCAGTGCGGCGGTGCTGGTTTGGCTTGACTGGCGGCTGGCGGTGGTGGCCTGCACGGTTCCGGTTGTGATCCTGTTACCATTGCTTGCCATTATGACGCCCCCCGCGACAAGCACACCACGTAAATCGCTTCTGGTCGGGGTAATGGGGGTTTTAAAATCACGTGCGGCCTTACGTGTCGCGCTGACATTTTCGGCCTTTGCCGGGGCGACCTCAGCCGCCCTTGCCTTCATGCCCGCAATGCTTGCCGATAATCTTGATATCGGCATCGCACCCGCCGCTGGAATCATTGGCACCACAGCCATTGTCGGCAATATCATCGGCAGCGTCGGGGCTGGCATGGCATTGGGCCGAAATATTGCCGGACGTCGGATTTTGATGCTGTTTTTACCCATAATGGCAGTTGCGATTTCCACCCTTTTTGTCAGCACGCATATGCCACTGAGCCTGACGGCACTGATCATATTTAACATCGGTCAAGGGGCGGTTGCGGGTACATGCTTTGCCCTTTTGCCCGGCATTGCCAAAGGTGGGCTTTCGATGCCCGCCCTTCAGGGGATGCTTGCCCAATTCGCCGAGATTTTTGTCGTGATTGTCCCACCTGTTGCTGGTGCGATGATCGATCGGAGCGGCTGGTCCGGGGCAGCGGGGGTTCTTGGCGCGCTTTACTTTGCCGGCTTCCTGATTTCACTGGGAAAATCGTCACAGAAACGCAGTGCAACATAAGGCGACCTATACGATACGATGACTTGACCTGTCCATCGAAGCAGGCGACTCTCATGCTCTGAAGCAGTCGGGAGTACTGCGAAGCTCGTAACAGGGAAAACGGAATGAAACTGATCAAGGCCATCTTTATCGGCACGATATTGCTTGGTCTTATGGTTGTTTCCGGCTTTTTCATCTGGCTTGCCCCGATCGGCGCCGGTTACAGCGCAAAGATCATGTGTTCGGCCATTTTTGTAAACAGGCTGCCATCCAGCCGGGCGCAGGCCGAAGATGTTCTGGCTGATAACAACCCGCTATTGTCATTGATTACGATCAATGTTGATCTGCGCAACCAGACTGTTAGCGCACATGCCTTTGGTTTTCGCAAACGCTGGGCGGTGTATCGACCACATCTGGGTTGCGTTCTAGCCAATGACGCAGACCAGATCACCCGTTTACGCAACAGCACCCCGCTTATCAGCCCCATCACGGCAAGGCCGCTTTTAACCGGACCATTGCCAATTGATGTCGAACGCCGTGCACTTACCGGCCTGTTGTTTGACGCGATGGATGAACCCGGCCCGAAACCAACACGGCGCACCCGCGCCCTTGTCATTTTGCATCAAGGCAAGGTGATTGCAGAACGTTATGACGACGGGATTTCGGCCAACACGCCCCTTCCCGGCTGGTCGATGACCAAAAGCGTGTTTAATGCGCTGCTTGGTCGGATGCAGTTCGAAGGCATGATTGGCGACATGGCCGACCCGGTCCTGATCAATGAATGGCACGCAGAAGCAGGCGACCCACGCGCGACCATCACCTATGACAACTTACTGCATATGAGCAGTGGTCTCGAATTTGATGAAAGCTATGCCAACCCGTTATCAGACGTTGTGCAGATGCTGTTTATCGAGCCGGCCGCCGCCGGGTTTGCCGTGTCCCAACCACTTGCCAATCCGCCCGGGGAGGTCTTTTCCTATAACTCCGGGACAACC
Source organism: Thalassospira sp. Z349TD_5 (assembly GCF_056173045.1). NCBI lineage: Bacteria > Pseudomonadati > Pseudomonadota > Alphaproteobacteria > Rhodospirillales > Thalassospiraceae > Thalassospira > Thalassospira sp. Z349TD_5. The sequence continues at coordinate 821,710 of NZ_CM149654.1, read as the reverse complement.
AACATTCTATCGGCTGCAATCCGCAATCTGAGCGGATCGCGCGAAACATACCAAAAACGTCCGGCAGAACTTCTGTTCCGTCCGCTTGGCATTAACAATGCCGTGATTGAAACCGATCAGGATGGCTACTTTATCGCATCAAGCTTCATGCATGCCACCGCGCGCGATTGGGCAAAAATCGGCCAGTTGTTCCTGCAAGACGGCGTATGGGACGGCGAACGTCTTTTACCCAAAGAATGGGTGACGTATTCCACCACCCCGGCACCAGCCGCGCCAAATGGTAATTACGGCGCGCATTGGTGGCTTGATCTACCGGGCGGCACTGATAGCCGCCCTGGTGCACCGCAGGTACCCGATGATGCCTTTTTCGCGCTTGGACATGATGGACAATCCATCAGCGTCATTCCGTCAAAAGAACTGGTTGTTGTTCGTTTGGGCCTGACACGCAACCGCGATGGTTTTGATTTGCGCCAGTTCATCGCCAACCTGAGCCAGCTTTTCCCAACGGTTGACCCAAACGCCATCAAGCTGCCAGACGGCGAAGGCGAGGATCAGGGTGCAGGGCAGAACGAAAAACCTGCTGAATAAAGCCAGCTTAGATCAAACCAACAACATATCCCAGCAATGCCCCCCAACCCGACCAAGGCCCACACCGGCATGACCCGCCATTGCAGGATGGCAAAGGCCACAGCGACGCAGACGATATCGACAACATCATGAATGGCCCCGGTCCAGATCGGATCATATAAAACCGCCGCCAGCAAGCCGACCACAGCCGCGTTCACCCCCAGCAACCCTGCCCGCATGCTTTGCACATGCCGTACACGATCCCAGAACGGCAAAATGCCAATCACCAGCAACCATGCAGGCAGGAAAATCGCGATGAGTGTGATCAAAGCCGTAACCGAACTGATCAACCACGTGCCCGATCCCTCACCCGCATGAAGCACAGCCCCAAGATAGGCGGCAAAGGTAAAAATCGGACCGGGCACGGCCTGTGTTGCGCCGTACCCGGCAAGGAAGGCTTCCTGATTAACCCAACCGGGATCAACCACGGCAGCCTCAAGCAAGGGCAAAACAACATGCCCACCGCCAAACACCAACGCCCCACTGCGATAGAATCCGTTTATGACGGCAAACAGCCCGCTGTGATCAAAATGGGCGACAATCGGCAGTCCTGCGAGCAACACAAAGAACACGCCAAGCGCAAAAACCGCCCCCTTGGTGGAATGCGATGTTGGCGCATCGCAGCTCTCGGGCTCGGTTACAGTACGTAGTAGGATAAATCCGGCAATCATCCCGCCGATAATCACACCAAACTGTGCCAACACCGTATCGCTGACAATCATCACACCGGCCGCAACTACCGCAATGGTGGCACGTGGCACGTCCGGACACAGATTTCGGGCCATCCCGACAAGCGCATGGGCGACAACGCCAACCGCCACCAATTTGAGCCCCCGAATGACGTTATCAATCGCCGCCAGATCAAAGTGCACAAATGTCATGCCAAGAACCGCCAAGACAATCGCCGACGGCATGGTAAAGCCAAGCCACGCCACCAATGATCCACGCACCCCGCCAAGCGCCATGCCAATTCCCATCCCGACCTGTGAACTGGCCGGTCCGGGGGCGAATTGACACAAAGCCACCAGATCGGCATAGCGCGCATCACTTAGCCAGCGACGACGATGCACGAACTCTTCGCGGAAATAACTGATATGGGCGACCGGCCCGCCAAAGCTGGTCAGGCCAAGACGCAAAAAGATCAGGAAAACCTGCCAAAGTGTGACCCCATCGGATGGCAGAACACCTGTATCGGCGTTGTTTGCCCCGCCCTTATCCTGATCGGTTTTCGCCGCATCACTTGGTGTCTTTTGTGACATTGCCGGTCTCGTCCCCTGATCGTTTGGCATATTCGTGCCGCCAGACCATATCCAATGGCGCCAATGGCGAAAAGCCAAAAGCCGACCATTTGGCAATCGTCACTAAACCATAACAAAACCCCTGCCACGCGGTTTGAACCGAATGACAGGGGTTTGATTTTTAAATCGCAACGTCTTAACCGCCTTATCGGAAGGCTGGCTCGTCCAACGACCGCAATTTGCGCGAATGAAGCTGATTGACGTCCTGGCGCAGCGTATCGATCGTATCAAGCCCGACCTGAAGGTGCTGGCCGATACGCTGACGATAGAACGTGTTTGCCATGCCCGGCAGTTTCAATTCGCCGTGCACCGGTTTGTCCGACACACACAGCAACGTTCCATACGGAACGCGGAACCGGAAACCGTTGGCGGCAATGGTCGCACTTTCCATATCGACCGCAATTGCCCGTGACTGATTAAGACGGACAAACAGCTCGCTATAACGCAGTTCCCAGTTCCGGTTATCGGTTGTGGCAACCGTCCCGGTCCGCATGCGTGCCTTCATCTCGCGGCCTTTAAGACCAGTGATTTTGGTCACCGAATTTGCCAGTGCGACTTGCACCTCGGCAATTGGCGGTACGGGAACCCACAATGGCAGATCGGAATCGAGCACATGATCATCGCGGACATACCCGTGTGCAAGAACGTAATCCCCCAAAAGCTGACTACGGCGCAATCCGGCACAATGGCCCAGCATCAACCAGCAATGCGGTCGCAGGACCGCGATATGGTCGGTGGCCGTTTTGGCATTCGACGGGCCAACACCGATATTGACCAGCGTCACGCCCAACCCGTCTTCGCGGACCAGATGGTAGGATGGCATCTGAGGCAGTTGTGCTGCCGCCTCACCGCTTTCTTTCCACTTTTTGGGGGCGTTTTTGCTGACATGGACCTTTGGCCCCGGCTCGACAAAGGCGATATACGGACTTTCGGGATCATCAAGCTGTTCCTTGGCAAACTCGATAAACTCGTCGACATAGCGCTGATAGTTGGTGAACAGCACGAATTTTTGAAAATGTTCCGGTGCGGTTGCCGTGTAATGGCGAAGACGTGCCAGCGAATAATCAACCCGTTCACCCGAAAACAGCGACAGCGGCTTTGGCCCGGCTGTCACCCCGTAATGAACACCGTTTGCGATGTCATCATCGGTCCGCGCCAGATCAGGCATATCAAAGACCATCTGCAACTGACGGATATCGGTCGGGCCGATGCTATCGGTTGCGGTTTCGACCAGAAACGGCAATGGGATCGGACGATCCGACACACCGACAACAACCGGAACGTCGTGATTTTTCAGCAGAAGCTCAATCTGCTGGCGGTAATATTCTTCAAACACATCCGGACGGGTGAGCGTCGTGCCATAAACACCGGGGTCACGAGGCGCACCAAAAGACAATGTACTTTCGACATGCAGCTTTTCCGGCGGCACTTCAATTCCCAGATAGGGGTAGTATGCGCGCACAGGGGAAGATTGCTTACCTTCGCCAAAAAGATCAAAGGCCTCTTGGACAGCCTTGGCACCGTTCGCATAGATGTCCTTTATGCGATCAAGTGCCTTTTGGGCGTCGGTGAATTCAAACAGTTCTCTTACAGACCCGTGAACTTCTGAAACCATAATGGATGCTCCTTTTTGTTATTGTTGTTTGGTCCTGTTGTTTTGCGTCTACATGACTTTATTCAAGTGACAGCAAATAACAACAGCCCTTGGAGCGAGAGATTTATCACCGCCCGCCCGTCACCTGACAACCGAAAACTTTTTAGGTTTCCTCAATCAGCAGGCGAAGTCGTCTTCATGCCATTACATGCATGTTTCGCTTTGGCCCGGTTTGCCGTCGGTTTCAGCAGGTTATGACTTATATGTCGGGATGATTTTCAAGAATTCCAAATGACAGTTTTGATGCTCTGATCATAACAGCATCAAAAACACTGGCACGCCTTTGGCGTCGTCCTGTACGAAACTGGAATGCAGATAAAAAAGGGCCGAAACCGGGGGACGGTTTCGGCAATTTCGAGGAGGTGCCTTAGACGTTGAGGGAAAAGACGGTCAACCTCGATGTGTTTTCATTATCTGACCATTGGTCACTAAAGTCAATATTATTTTATATCAACTTCCATGCATGAAATGCATATCTCAACTGCATGCCCCTACTTTACTTGACAGTTCGCGCAATTTTTTCAGCCGACGAAACGCTTCGATATCAAATGTCCCGTCGTCACCTATATAGTCTGCTTGTATGTTTTCAACAACATCAGCTGCCCGCAGGTCACTTTTTACAAGACTTTCAATTTCTTGTTCTTCTTCTTTGTCACCAAGTGTCCCGCGAACGTAGGCAAGGATGTCCTCCTTGCCATAGATCGCAAGAACCGCACACATTTTAAGCTGCCTCTGAAACATAACGGGATGCATGTTCACGTGCTTCGATTCGACCGACTGACGCACGCAGTTTGCGGCGTGCACGGCCAACGCGGGATTTTACAGTCCCGATTTCCACACACATCTGATCCGCAGCATCCTGATAGGATACGTCTTCAACAGCCGTTAGCATGATTGCCTCACGTTCCTGCTCAGGCAGCTCTTCAAGAACGCGGTCAGCATCACGAAGCTGCAAACGCGCCATCTGATTGCTGCCATGGCCGTAAACGTCGCCCAGATCGTCCCAGTCCACTTGCGGACCACGTGTTTTTTCCCGGCGCTTGCCCGAAATAAACGTGTTGAACAGGATCCGGTGCAACCAGGCCTTCAGGCTCGTACCTTCTTCGAACTGATCCTTTTTGCTGATGGCTTTCAACAGGGTGTCCTGAACCAGATCCTGTGCACGGTCCATGCTGCCAGCCAGACGATATGCATGACGGCGCAACGCGGGTACATGATCTTCGATTTCATTCATCACTTGTTTAGACATCACAACCTCCTTGTTCGATGACCCAACCGTAACAAATAAAAATAATAGTTAAAGTAAAATCGTATACTTCACTTAGGCAATACAGTGAAGTTGCTGCATGTACATAACAACATCAACACACATATTTGACACATTATAGTTTACCGGCTGAATGTACATCCATTACTATACATAATTACTTTACATTACTTACTTAACTGAATGGACTTACACCAACTAAGCAAGATGGTTGTCTTATGGAACAAACAGCGGTAACGTAACTTACTCAAAAATTTTGAAGTGCCTTGATAATCAACGGCTTCAGGCGGATGTTAGTCCCGCAGTAAACGACAGGAAACCCACGTGGCATCCCCGAAAAGAACAGAAAAACTCCAGATTATGCTGGATGACGATGAACTAAAGGTCATTGATGATTGGCGTTTTGAACATCGTATGCCGACGCGTGCTGCCGCAATCCGCGAGCTTATCCGCCGCGGCTTGATCAACGAAAAGCTCGCTGAACCGGAAACCGATGGCAAAGCCACAACCGATTTCCGCGTCGAATCAGAATAAATTTTCTGTTTGATAATGAAAATGGCCCGGTAATTTACCGGGCCATTTGTCTTTTTCATGCTGTATCAGCCAGAATTTCGACTGACTTTTGACTTTCGCCCCTCGAATATGCGAGCGATTCCGGCCCCGAAACCTAAAACCAGCAACCATAAACCGTAATATCGCAATGCGCGCGAAGCCGAAATTGCAATAACAAACAGCCAAATCGGATAGGATGCTGCCCCGGCAGCCAATGCCGCAATTTGCATGGGGACTGGCGTGATACTGATGGCAAACACCACCCAGAACCCACCCGTTTCAAATTTGGTCTGCAAGTCGTCAAACTGCGCCTGACCGCCCGCCATATCAATTAACGGCTGGGCCAGATCGTCAAACAGCAGATAGGCCAAAAGATACAACGCCAATGCACCTGCGACACTGCCAGCAAGTGTCACTGTCGCGACAATAAAACCGCGCGCACGCGACGCGGCCATTACCGGCGCTATCACAATTTCAATGGGGATAGGGATGATTGTGGTTTCCATGAAGGACGCCAGCGCAATCCCCCAAAGCCCCTTTCGGCCCGCCGCCAGCGTAGCAAGACGGTCCTGCCAGATTTTCAGTTTTTGCCGCATCGACGATGGTGATTGTTGTTTTTCATTTTTTGCCATTCAGACAGCCCTTTGCATCGACCTAACGAATGTCCGCACAAAGAAACAGCCCGCCCGAAATGGGCGGGCTGCAACTCCCGGAACGTCACGTCACCGAGTTCAAGTTGTGATGTCTTACTCGACGGCTTGATCGTCCGAGAGAGCATTCTGAGCATCTTCAAGCGCGGTCATGGTATTTTTCTTTACCTCTTCCCAGCTTTCGGCGGACGCTTCCTTCGCGTCTTCGAACGCCTCACCGAGCTCGGCGCTTGCACCATTCCATGCCTCAGCAAGCTCATCGACAGCTTCTTCGCTGTCCTGTTTCACACTCGCTGATACCTCGTCATACTGGTCGCCCAACTGGTCACTTTTCTCTTCGACCCAAGCCAGAAACTCATCTTTCTCTTCATAGGTGAAGTCCTTCGCGTCTTCATACTCGCTCGCGACCTCGTCACCCATTTTGTTGGCGTCCGATTTCATTGCGTCGTCGGTTGCCATCGTATCTGCCTGGTCGGTCGTAGCAGTCGATCCGGCATATACAGGACCGGCAACAGCAAAAGACATTATCGTACCAACCATAAGTGCAGTTTTACTAAACATCACAACCTCCTTATTCGTGAAATACAGCGCAATTACTTGCACGCTGCTTACAATGATCAACGGATGGGTCAAAAGAATGTTCCAATTATGTTGATTTTAATTCATGGAACTTTTGCCTCCCCCTTTACGTTTTTAAAGCAACTACCCGCGATACGGCGTACGTCTTGCGCCTGTCGCAGTCGCATAAAGACGCTCAAGAAACCAAAGGAGTTTTGAGATGGCACATAGCAGTATGAAAACTGTTGCGAAGGAATTTCCCGTCGATGCCGGTGTCGATCGCAAGGATCGTCAGAAACTTGCCAAAATGCTCACCCGGATCGTTGGTTCGTCGCACGTGCTTTATGCCAAAACCCGCGGCGTTCACTGGAACGTTGTTGGACCGGCCTTTTATTCGCTGCATAAAATGACCGAAGAACACTATGAAGATCTGCACGTCGCCAACGACGATATGGCAGAACGCATCCGCGCAATCGGTTTCGCAGCACCGACCGGGATTACGGAAATGATTGAACATTCCGTCATCACCGATCAGGAAAAGCTCCTTCCGGCCAACGAAATGGTCAAGGAACTGGTCGAGGATCATGAAAAAATGGCCCGACTGATCCGTGACGGTGTTGCCGCAGCAGAAGAAGTCGAGGACGTAAAAACCGCCGACCTTCTGACCGAACGCATCGGCGTGCACGAAGAATCCGCATGGATGTTGCGTGCAACAATTTCCTGATCTTGCCATAATGCTGACCGGTGTCTGACACAGGCACCGGTCACAATGCATTTTTCCTTATCAAAGGGGATCCCGGTGAAAAACTCCGATCTAACGGGCAAAGTCAGTCTGTTGCTGACCAAATCAAAGCTTCCCGACGACTGGCGCCAGAATGGTGCCCAAGCCTTACGTGATGTGTTTGAAGATGCCGGGTATCAGACGAACCTGACCCTGTGTGAGGATCCATCCAAGATTTGTGACTGCATCATCAACGACACCGAACCGGGCGATATCGTTGTCGTTGGCGGCGGAGATGGCACAATGAATGCCATTCTTGATACCGTGATTGAACACAAGGTGGTGTTGATCCCCCTGCCCCTTGGCACGGCCAATGATTTTGCCCGCACACTGACATTGCTTGATGATCCCTTGACCGCCGCGCGTTCGGCAATTCATGGTCGGATCGCAATGATTGATGTTGGTCAGGTCAATGATCAGACTTTTGTAAATGCGGCGAGCATCGGCGTGCCCGCAGATGCCCGGCACCGCATCAATCCGGATTTAAAACGTGCATTTGGCGCTGTGAGCTATGCAGTGGCAAACTGGCAAAGCTGGCAGGAAATGACGCCGATGGATCTGTCGGTGACGTGTGGCGATAACGCACCACAGTCGCTGACACTTCGGCAGTTGACCGTAACCAATGGTCGTTATTTCGGTGGCGGACTGCGCCCAAGCGAAGCCAAGCGCCCCGATGACGGCTACCTTCATATGTTTGCCATCCGCGATAGCGTCGATACACTAAGCGGCATGGACATTGCCGCCGAACTTCTGTTTGGCTCGGTCGATGACAGCACCTATGCCCTGACCATGGAATGTGACGAGATCACCATCACCGGGCAGGATGGCGCACCGATCCTTGCCGACGGCGAAATCATCAGTAAACTTCCCGCACATTTCACCATCCATCGCCGCGTGCTTCCCGTATTTGCACCAAACACCTTTTTTGATCTCGATACAGACGGTGCCCCACAGGAAGAAAGCCCGCACGCAGACCTTACGCAGCGGGCCCTGATCAACGATATCATGGTAGATACCCTCGATTTTGCGATCCGTTTGGAAGCAATATTTCCAGTGGCCAAAAGCGGCACATTACGGGCGGTCTGCAACGATGGCGCACGCGATCTCCGCGCTATTTCCCGTCAGCTTGAACTAGCCCTACACAAATATGGCCTTCCGACATCGTCACCCGATCCGGATTTGCACAGCCTGGAAGAACTCCGTGACCATGTTATGGGCTGGTTGCTTGAAAACGCCGACCAGCGGCTGGCACATGGCCTTAAAACCCGCTCAGATGCCCTGTCAACGCAAACAGAGCAGATTGACATGACGCAATTGCCTGCTGATGCGCAACACCCTATGGACGCACTTAAAAGTGAAATCAGCCGCATCAGCGAAAGTTTTGCGGAACTAAAGGCATAACAAAAAGGCAGCCTCATCAGACTGTCTTTTCAAATTCTCTGTCCGCAGTTAAAATGCAACCGCAAATCTAATCTAGTCTTCAAGCCCGGCCAAACTGCGCGCAAAAGACCTTGCCTCGAACGGGCGTAAGTCTTCGGCGGCTTCACCAACACCAATCGCATGCACCGGCTTGCCGAATTTTTCGGCCAGCGCGACAACAACGCCCCCTTTGGCTGTGCCATCAAGCTTGGTGACAATCAGCCCGCTAACATTTGTTGCCTGGGAAAATGTTTCGACCTGTGAATGGGCGTTTTGGCCGGTGGTCGCATCAAGCACCAGAAGCGTATCATGCGGCGCCGTTTCATCGCGCTTGGTGATCACCCGGACAATCTTTTTCAGTTCGTCCATCAGATGCGCCTTGTTTTGCAGGCGACCGGCAGTATCAACCAACAGCACGTCATAGCCTTCGCGCTTGGCCTGATCAATCGCATCAAAGGCAAGACCGGCGGCATCCGCCCCGGTATCACGCGCAATCACCGGGCAATCGGTGCGCTCACCCCAGACTTTAAGTTGCTCGACCGCGGCTGCACGGAATGTGTCGCCCGCCGCCATCATGACCTTGAGGCCCTGATCCTTATATGTTTTTGCAAGCTTGCCGATTGTTGTGGTTTTACCCGATCCATTAACACCAACCACCAAAATCACATGGGGTTTCTTTGTCGGATCAATCACCAGTGGCTTGGCCACAGGCTCCAGGATTTTGGCAACTTCATCAGCGATAAATTGCTGAATTTCCGCAGAATTGACTTCTTTGTCGAACCGGGTTTTGGCCAGTTCCGCGCTCAGCTTGGCAGCAGCTGTAACCCCAAGGTCCGATGTAATCAGAAGATCTTCAAATTCTTCAAGCGCATCATCATCAAGACGGCGCTTGGTGAAGATGTCGGCAATCCCGGTGGTCAGCTTTGAGGAGGAGCGTTTCAGCCCGTTTTTTAACCGGGCAAACCAGCTTGTCTTCCCCTCTTCACTCATCCCGTAAGCTCCGCTATCAGTTTTCCATCTTCAAGGCCGGTGACTTTGGCCTTGGCTATTGTGCCCGCTTCTATCACGCGATCGAGCATAACGGGAGCAAAATGCTCCGTATGGCCGGTATTTTCCTTTTCAACCAAGACATTCTCGATCATGCCGATGCGTGATTTCAGGAATGTGTTGAGTTGAATATCCCCTGCGGCGCGCAAAGCGGCCGCACGATCCTTACGAATGTCTTTTCGCACCTGGGGCATTTTTGCCGCCGGTGTGCCGGGTCGTGATGAGTACGGGAAGACATGCAGGTAAATCAGGCCGCATTCGTCAACAAGACGCAGGGTATTTTCGGCCATCTCGTCAGTTTCGGTCGGGAAACCGGCAATGATATCGGCGCCAAACGTCACGTCGGATCGTAGATCGCGGACTTTTTCGCAAAAATCAACCACATCTTGGCGCAAATGACGACGTTTCATGCGTTTGAGAACCATGTCATCACCCGCCTGCAAACTGATATGCATATGAGGCATCAGACGCGGTTCGGTTTCGATCAAACGGAATAAGTCTTCATCAACCTCGACCGGATCAATCGATGAAATGCGCAGGCGCGGCAATTCAGGGACCTGTGCCAACAACCGACGCGACATCTGACCCAAGGTCGGTTTGCCGGGTAAATCATGACCATAGGACGTGATATCGACACCGGTCAGAACGACTTCCCCATATCCATTCGCCACCAATTCGCGCACCTGACTGACGATTTCGCCCATCGGCACACTGCGGGAATTGCCCCGGCCAAACGGGATGATGCAAAACGTACAACGATGATCACAACCGTTTTGGACCTGCACAAAGGCGCGCGCACGGCCTTCAAACCCGGAAACAAGGTGATTTGCGGTTTCCTCGACTGACATGATGTCGTTAACGACAACACGTTCGTGGTCGGGCATCAGGAATGTTTCGGCCTTCATCTTGGCATCGTTGCCAAAGATGCGGTCAATTTCGCCCATCTTGGCGAATTTGTCCGGGTTGACCTGAACCGCACAGCCGGTCACGAAAATCTTGGCGTCCGGATTTTCACGACGCAGGCGGCGAATGCTTTGCCGCGCCTGACGTTCCGCCTCGGTCGTGACCGCACAGGTATTGATAATGATCGCATCATCAAGTCCCGCATTTTTGGCATGGTCGCGCATCACCTCGGATTCATAGGTGTTCAAACGACATCCAAATGTAACGACGCGTGGCTCTTTGATGCTCGACATTTTGCGATCAATCTCAGGTTCGGGAAATATTCCACAATGTCCCTCAATGAAGGGCAAGTGCGGAGCGTCCGGCAAGGACAATCACCTTGCCGGGCGCTGGTTACATACGCTTTTGCACTGTTTAATGCAAGCCTGCGCCGTTCATGGCACACATGCACAAGACGCGCAAAACCACGCACTTTGGGCACATTTACAGTAGAACGATGTCTTACTCGGCAGCAAAGTGACGGTTGCGACCATCCTTTTTTGCGCGGTACAGCGCACTGTCTGCACGATCAATCAGTTTTGCCCCGCCTTCATGGGCAACATATTCCGCCGCACCGACCGAAACCGTCATATGGCCATATGAAGTCCCGGAATTCTTTGCCTTGATCTCACGTGCGGCGATGCGTTTACTCATATCGGCGGCAACTTCCATCGCATCATCAAGCGAGGTTTGCGGAAGCAAAATCGCGAATTCATCGCCGCCATAGCGCGCGACAATATCCCGACCCTTGATGTTGGCCTTAAGCATCGATGCGATCAAAACCAGAATTTCGTCGCCGATCCGATGACCAAACCGATCATTGATGGACTTGAACTGATCAAGATCCACCATCATCACACAAAACGGCTCGGCGTCTTCGCTGCTGTCATATTCCTTGGCAAGCTGGGACAACTGTTCTTCGAAATGCATGCGATTTGAAACGCGGGTCAGGCCATCTGTGTAAGACCGTTCGCGGGTTTGCTCAAGCTCGCGCTGAAGCAGAACAACGCGGTTAAGATATCCGTCCAACCGCACATGAAGGTTGTCGATGGTGGATTTCATGTCTTCGGTCTGGTTAACAATCTCGCCCACAACCGGCCCGACGTCCTTGTGCGCGCGAAGGGTCCCCAACGAACTTTTCAGCAGTTCACCATAACTGCGGATATTGTTTCGGGCCGACGTCAGGCATTCGTCACTGTTTTCGACAACATGTGAAAAATCTTCCATCCCGCGCTGAAGGAAATCGGCGGCCTGACGGTCAAAGATATACCGATAGTATAGCTGCAGAAGGGTATCCTCGGCGAGATCATCACCGCTGGCATTTACCGCATCAATAACCCGCAATATTTCCGGGTTTTCTGCAGCAAAATAAATGAACCACACATGATAAAGCTCGGGTGTTGGACGCAAACCGCGATCACGCAGGGCTTTCAGGGTTGCGTCGGCATATCCCCAATGACGCGATATCTGTTCTTCCGTCGCCGGCACAACGGTTGCTCCGGGTAATTTTATAAAAAAATCTCAATGGGTTATGATGATTTCGCATCAAATTCCGCACCAAGTTATCCTAATTCATCCCGCAGAGCCAGATTTACGCCGCAAAAACTATACTAAAGTGGTGGAATTCTTCCGGACTACTCACGCGCCCGGATCATCGTGCCTGCACCACGTTCTGTAAACAGCTCCAGCAAGACCGCATGCGGCGCACGACCATCAACAATTACAGATGCTTCAACCCCGTTCTGTACTGCATCCATGCAGGTTTCAGTTTTGGGTATCATGCCGCCTTGAATGGTCCCGTCCGCGATCATCTCATTGATATGGTCAATGGTGGCGTCCCGAACAAGGTTCTTGTCTCCATCAAGTATACCTTTTACATCCGTCAGCATATACAAACGGCTTGCACCAACCGCCTTGGCGATCGCGCCAGCAGCGGTATCAGCATTGATATTGTATGTCTGCCCGTCTTCGCCAACACCGATGGGCGAAATAACCGGAATAATGTCGGTATTGATAAAGCAATCAAGCACATGCGGGTCCACTTTGACCGGTTCGCCGACAAAGCCAAGATCGAGCACTTTTTCGATATTGCTTTCAGGATCACGTTTGGTCCGCGTCAGTTTACGCGCGGTGATAAGATTGGCATCCTTACCGCACAGACCAACAGCAACGCCGCCAGCGGCATTGATGTTTGAAACAATTTCCTTGTTGATTTTCCCTGCCAGAACCATTTCGACAACGTCGATGGTCTGTTGATCGGTCACCCGAAGACCATCAACAAATTCCGACTGGATATTAAGCTGCTTAAGCATCTGGCCAATCTGCGGTCCCCCGCCATGCACCACAATCGGGTTCATGCCGACCTGCTTTAAAAGCACCACATCCTGTGCAAACAAACGCGCCAGTTCGGGGTCACCCATCGCGTGACCGCCGTATTTAATCACAATCGTCTGACCGTTAAAGCGACGCATATAGGGAAGAGCTTCGGATAGGACCTTCGCACGGGCCAACGTCCGGTATGCGCTGGATTCCGATTGATCTTCTTCAGAACGGATTTCTTCGTTCATCCTACTCTTCCCCATATTAACGCATCAGACCGGAAATTTTACAGCAGCGACGCGATTTCAGCGCGCAATTCGGCCAGTCCGGTATTCTTTTCACTCGACGTCGCAAAGATTTTTGGCAAGGCCGCTGGATGCTTAACCAGTGCATTGACCACTTCCTTGATACGTTTTTCGAGCTGTCCCTTTTTTAGCTTATCAGCCTTGGTCAGCACAACCTGATAGGTCACGGCACTTTCATCAAGCACCTTCATCATGTCGAGGTCGGCTTTCATAAAGCCATGCCGTGAATCAATCAACACGAAGACACGCCGCAGGGTTACCCGACCACGCAGATACTGCTTGATCAGGTTTTGCCAAGTATCAACGATGTCTTTTGGGGCTTGTGCAAAACCATAGCCCGGCAAATCGACAACATGGCAGGCGCCATCAAGATCAAAATAGTTAAGCTGCTGCGTCCGGCCTGGTGTGTTGGACGTACGCGCGATGTCCTTACGGCCCGTGATCGCGTTGATCAGGCTGGATTTACCAACATTGGACCGTCCGGCAAAACAGATTTCCGTTTTGTCTTCAGGCGGCAATTGCTCAAGCTGGGCAACACCCAAAAGAAAGGTAACCGGGCGGGAAAAAAGTTTCCGCCCGGCTTCAATTTGCGGTGCTTTGTATGTCGGTATTGACGTTACCGACGGCAGGTTCTCGTCTGTCATCGTTCTTCCTTCCCCATGATCCGGGGATCTTCCCCGAAGGGAAGATCAACCCAGAAAGGGTAGATGGGGATTAAATCCCCATCTTATACATGATGTAGCGCTGCTGAATGATCGACAGCGTGTTGTTCCAGGCCCAATAGATCACAAGACCAGCCGGGAAGCTTGCCAGCATGAAGGTAAAGATCAGCGGCAAGAACATCATGATCTTGGCTTGGGTCGGATCGGCAGGCGCCGGGTTGAGTTTCTGCTGCAGGAACATGGTAAGCCCCATGATCAGCGGCCAGACACCAATCATCAACATCTGCGGCGGATCAAACGGGATCAGACCAAACAGGTTGAACAAAGACGTCGGATCCGGAGCAGACAAATCCTGAATCCAGCCAAAGAACGGCGCGTGACGCATCTCAATGCTCACAAACAGTACCTTGTACAGTGCAAAGAACACCGGGATCTGTACAATGATTGGCAAGCAACCCGAGGCAGGATTGATTTTCTCACGCTTGTACAGCGCCATCATTTCCTGTTGCTGACGTTGGCGGTCATCCTTGAACTGCTCGCGCATTTCAGTGATCTGCGGCTGCAGCTTTTTCATCGCACTCATGGATTTGTACGATTTATTCGCCAACGGGAACATGACTGCCTTAACGGCGACCGTGATCAGCAAAATGGCAACACCGAAGTTACCAACAAGATGATACATCCACTGTAGAACAAGGAAGAACGGTTTGGTCAGGAAGTAGAACCAGCCAAAATCAATCGCGAGATCGAAGTTGGTGATGCCGTAGTCCTCGGCATAAGTATCAAGCAAGGTCACTTCCTTGGCACCCGCAAACAGACGGGTTTCCGCCTTTGCTTCGCTGCCATTGGCAACCGTGCGAGCTGCACCAAGATAATCGGTCTGATACTTGTCCGTATTTTCAGCAAAATGGTGGCTGAAACGCGTGGTCATTTCCTCGTCCGAGGAAGGTGCCAGCGCAACCAGCCAATATTTATCGGTGATGCCAAGCCAGCCGCCGGTGGTTTTCTTTTCAACCGCACCGTCATCGGCAAGATCATCATAATCGATCTCGGTCAAAGTACCGTCGATCACGCCAAGCGGACCTTCATGCAGGATATAGAACCCTGCGGTCTGCGGCTTGTTCTTGCGCGAAATCAGACCGTAAGGATGCAGGGTAACTTCGCTACCGCTGTTATTGACCACTGACTGATTAACGGTGAACAGATAATTCTGATCGATGGAAATTTCGCGTTTGAAGGTCAGGCCGGCACCGTTATCCCAACTTAGCGTAATCGGGTTATCGACCGTCAGGGTGTCACCACTTGCGCTCCAGCGGGTTTCGCTGCTGGGCAGAACAACATCCTTGCCCGTACCGACCCAGCCGAACTCCGCGAAATAGGCATCACTGCTGCCGGTCGGGTTCAAAACATGGATCAGCGGGCTGTCGGGTTCTTCGGTTTCGTGATAATCCTGAAGCTGGATATCATCAATCACACCACCGACAAGACGTATCGAACCTTCGACGCGCGGCGTATCAATTGCGATACGTGGTGACTTCGCCAGTGCATCATCCCGATTAACGGTCGGGACAGCAGGCTGTCCCCCCGGGACACTTGGCCCACCGGTGGATGCCTGCGGCGGATTACTACCACTTGCATCAAGCTGTTCGCGAACTTGCGCTTCACGAACCTGAGTATCAGGCTCGGGCGCGAAGAAGAATTGCCAACCGATGAGAATCACAACTGCCGATGCAATTGCGACCCATAGGTTACGTTGTTCGTTCATCGCTTCTTTCCGCTTTTCTCAGCCAGCATCAACCGACCGATTATTCTATTTACATGACGAAAGCGCCGGGGATCGGTTTTCACCATCCGACGACGCTTTGTTTTGTTCGCAGCCACATTCGGGCACCGGATCATAACCATGACCACCCCATGGATGGCAACGCATTATCCGTTTAAATCCCATCCAGCCGCCTTTTATTGCCCCATGACGGGCCAATGCTTCCATCATGAAAGCCGAACAGGTCGGCTGATAACGGCAAGACCACCCGATATAAGGCGATAAAAAGAGCTGGTAACCGCGAACTGCGATTTGAAGAAGACGTGCAAGGGGACCGGGGGATGGACTCGAAGAGTTCATGTCGCAGGACCTCCTGCTTTTGTCGAACCGCCGGGCTTCTTTGCGCCGCCCCCCTTACGGGGACGACGAGAATTTGCCGGAGACGGCTTTGCATCAGGGACTTGGCGCAGGGCAAACCGCATATCATCAACCAGCTTTTCAAAAGGCCGATCAATGGTTTGGTTCCGACCGATCACAACATAATCCCAACCGGGCAATGCGAGTTCAGTCATCAATTGCTCTGCCACAGCACGCAAACGCCGCCGAACGCGATTGCGGACGACGGCCTTTCCCACCTTTTTGGTGACAGTAAAGCCTACTCGTACGAGCAGGTCTTCACCGGCGTATTCTGTATCCGGTTTGATCCCCGGGCGTGGTGCGCCCTGCAGGATCAATCCCTGTGTAACCCATTTTCGGCGGGTGCCCGCAACACGGAGGAATTCCGTACGCTTTTTAAGGCGTTCCACCGAAATGGTCACAACATTAGGCCGACAGACGCTTGCGGCCCTTGGCGCGGCGTGCGGTAAGCACACGGCGGCCACCGACGGTCGCGCTGCGGGAACGGAAGCCGTGGCGGCGTTTCCGTACGAGATTGCTAGGCTGGTAGGTGCGCTTCACTGCACTTACTCCGTTCTAAATAAGGTAATCCGATAAAATTCGAGGTCCGCTGTATAGGACTTCACACCCATGCTGTCAACTCGTGACAAGGTGTTGGTCCCCAGAAAACCGGCAATGCCGTCGGGATTTTGTCCCGACGGCACCCGAAATGCGAATTCGTCACCATTCGATACGTTCGACGTTGGAGAATGTCAACTCAGAACCGTCCGAAAAGACGATAGTTCCCGACGAATTGGTAGAAAGTTCCAGATGGTGCTTTTTCGAATCGGTGATTTCACCTTCATCAAGGATCAGGGTCCAGTCACTCGAGTTGATTTTGCCGCCACCTATGCCGTTCAATTCGATTGTATCGGTAGTCCAGCCATTGGCCCCACCATCTACAGAATCATTGCCTTCGCCCATGTTAAAGATGAACAGATCCGACCCACCGTCACCATAAAGCGTATCGTCGCCTATGCCGCCGATCAGGGTGTCATCATCATCCCCGCCAAACAGCGTGTCATTACCATCACCACCATCAAGGGTATCCCGGCCTGCGCCGCCCAGAAGAGTGTCGTCACCTTCATCGCCATACAGCTTGTCATTGCCCCCGCCACTGCTCAGCGTATCGTCACCTGAGCCGCCATAGAAGGTGTCCTTGCCCCATCCGCCGGTCAGGGTGTCGTTATCCGCTCCGCCGTCGAAATAGTTATCGCCGCCGTCGGCAACAAGAATATCGTTCCCATCGCCGCCAAAGAAGCTGTCATCCCCCCAAGTACCGTGGATGGAGTTGTTACCGCCCTCACCCCAGACTTTGTTTCTACCGTCGCCAACATCGATATTGTCATTACCATCCCCGGCATTGACCGTATCATTGCCGCCGCTTGCGGTGATGCTGTCGTTACCGCTGCCTGTCTCGATGATGTTATTCCCACCACCCGCGGAAATCGTATTGTTGCCATCTCCGGCATAAATTTTGTCATTTTCCGAACCGGTGCTGATGGTATCGTTACCAGCCCCCGCCCAGATGGTGTTTTTGCCTTCGCCAGCGGTTATTTCGTTGTTGCCGTCCCCACCAATGATCGTGTCGTCGTCACTTCCTGACGTAATGCGGTCATTGCCCGATCCGGTTACGATGTAATTTTCACCCTCGCCTGCGCTGACGTAGTTGTCGCCATCGCCCCCAAGGATTGTGTCATCACCACTCCCGGCATACAGGCTGTCATTGCCTGCACCGGTTTCAATATGGTTATTACCCTCGTTGGCATAGATGATGTTGTCACCGTCGCTGGCATAGATACTGTCGTCATCGCTGCCGCCAGTGATGTAGTTATTCCCCGATCCGCCATAGATCGTATTTTCGCCTTCACCACCGTGAACGGTATCATTGCCAGCACCGGCATCAATGTAATCGTCACCACCGTCGCCGGTGACACTGTCGTCACCGTCGCCAGCATAGATTACGTCATTGCCATTCCCGGCCCAGATCGTGTCATTGCCGGCATTGGTTGAAATCGTGTCATGACCGCCACCAGAACCGATGGTGTCATTGCCCGATCCGGTTTCGATGCTATCATTCGAACCAGATCCCCAGACAACTTCATCCGCAGCAACCATTTCTTCAATCGTGACGTCAAGAATGGCGGTGGTCGTTGCGGTGTCATCGCCATCGCGCGACTGCACAGAAACATTGAGCTCAAACGTGCCGGAATAGTCACTGGCCGCGGCAATCGTCAGGCCAACCAACTGCGCGGACGTCAGGGTCCAGGTACCGTCACCGTTGTTGGTCCCGGCAGACAAAGTTGCCCCCGACGGCACGCCACTGATGGTAATGCTCAGCGTTTCGCTGCTGTCGGTCACGGCGGCATCGATATCCAGTGCAACGCTGTTACCTTCGTCACCGCTGGCATCCGACACCTCAAGGGTTGGCATGTCGGCAACACCCTCAACATCAACTGTGACGGTATCAGAAACACTTGCGGTATCATCACCATCGGTCGAGGTCGAGGTCACCGTCACGATCAGATCAAACGATCCGCTGTAATCGTCCATCGGTTTGATTGTCAGTCCGTCCAAGTCTCCCGCTGACAGCGTCCAGGTGCCATCCCCGTTATTGCTACCAGCCGACAGAGTTGCCCCATCCGGAACGCCAGAAATCGTAACAGAAAGAACTTCGGACGCGTCACTTAGCCCTGCGTCGATATCAAGTGCAATGTTGGTATCTTCATCACCAGATGCGTCACTTGCATCAAGTGTCGGCGTATCGGCCACACCGGCAACATCCACCGTGATGGCATCGGTGACACTCGCGGTATCTTCGCCGTCGGCCGAGGTCACCGTGACACTCAGATCAAACGATCCGCTATAGTCATCCGCCGGCTTGATCGTCAGTCCGTCCAGATCACCTACCGACAAAGTCCATGTGCCATCACCATTATCGGCACCAGCCGACAGGGTCGCACCATCTGGAACACCAGAAATCGTAACGGAAAGAATTTCGGACGCGTCGCTTAGACCTGCGTCGATATCAAGCGCGATGTTGGTATCTTCGTCACCAGATGCATTAATCACATCAAGCGTCGGCGTATCGGCAACACCGGCAATATCAACTGTGATGACATCGGTGACACTCGCAGTATCTTCGCCGTCGGCCGAGGTCACTGTCACACTCAGATCGAATGATCCCGAATAATCATCCGCAGGGGTGATTGTAAGACCTTCAAGATCGCTCGACGACAGCGTCCAAGTACCATCACCGTTATCGGTACCTGCGGACAGAGTTGCACCGTCTGGCACACCAGCGATGGTGACAGACAGAACTTCGGATGCATCCGTCAGCCCCGCATCAATTACAAGTTCAATCGCACTCTCTTCGTTGCCAGATGCATCTGCAACATCAAGCGTCGGCGCATCTGCAACACCCGTCACATCAACCGTGATTGATCCACTGGTCGTCGCAACATCTTCGCCGTCCGCAGACTGCGCCGTCACACCAAGCTCGAACGAACCGCTAAAGTCATCTGCCGGTGTAATCTTCAGTCCTTCAAGATCACCCGACGATAGCGTCCACGTCCCATCCCCATTATCCGTACCAGCCGACAGGGTCGCACCATCCGGGACACCAGAGATCGTCACTGTCAGCGTTTCCGAGCTATCTGTCAGGCCTGCATCAATATCAAGCGCAATGTCAGAATCTTCAGCACCCATAGCATCTGCAAGTTCAAGTGTTGGCGCGTCGGCAACACCGGCGACATCAACTGTGATCGAACCGGATGTGGTCGCGACATCTTCACCGTCGGCAGACTGTGCCGTCACACCAAGGTCGAACGAACCGCTAAAGTCATCCGCAGGCGTAATCGTCAAACCTTCAAGATCACCCGACGACAAAGTCCACGTACCATCACCGTTATCGGTACCGGCAGACAGGGTCGCACCATCCGGAACACCGGAGATGGTTACTGTCAAAGTCTCGGAGCTGTCGGTAAGACCCGCATCGATATCAAGCGCAATTGCGCTGTCTTCTGAACCGCTGGCGTCGGAAACTTCAAGCGTGGGCAGATCAGCATCACCAATCACATCCACCATTACCGTGTCAGAAACACTTGCGATATCAACGCCGTCTTGTGTGCTCGCCGTAATTTGAAGATCGAAACTACCGCTATAATCAGAAGGCGGTGTAACCGAGAGCCCCGCCAGATCATCCGACGACAAAGTCCACGTACCATCACCGTTATCGTTACCAGCAGACAGCGTAGCACCGTCCGGCACACCGGAGATCGTAATCGTTAAGGTTTCTGAAATGTCGGCAAGACCTGCGTCAATGTTGAGTGCAATCGCCGAATCTTCACTACCAGACGCGTCCAAAACATCAAGCGTCGGCGCATCCGCAATACCGGCGACATCAACCGTGATCGAACCACTGGTCGTCGCAACGTCTCCGCCATCGGCAGACTGTGCCGTCACACCAAGGTCGAACGAACCGCTAAAGTCATCCGCAGGTGTAATCGTCAAACCTTCAAGATCACCTGAGCTCAGCGTCCAGGTGCCATCCCCATTATCCGTACCAGCAGAGAGGCTTGCGCCCTCGGGCACCCCAGAGATCGTGACAGACAGAACTTCACTGGAGTCCGTCAGGCCTGCGTCGATATCAAGTGCAATAGCCGAATCTTCATTGCCAGATGCATCCACAACATCAAGGGTCGGCGCATCCGCAACGCCCGCAACATCGACTGTGATCGAGCCACTCGTCGTCGCAACGTCTTCACCATCCGCAGACTGTGCGCTCACACCAAGGTCAAACGACCCACTAAAGTCATCAGCAGGTGTAATCGTCAGACCTTCAAGGTCGCCCGACGACAACGTCCAAGTGCCATCACCGTTATCCGTACCAGCCGACAAAGTCGCACCATCGGGCACGCCACTGATCGTAACCGTCAGAACTTCCGAACTATCGGTAAGACCGGCATCAATATCGAGTGCAATCGCACTGTCTTCGGTGCCAGACGCATCCGCCACATCAAGCGTCGGTGCATCAGCAACACCGGCAACATCGACGGTCAAACTGTCGGTCGTTACGGCAACGTCTTCGCCATCTGCAGACTGTGCACTGACACCCAGATCAAAGCTGCCAGAGAAGTCATCGGCAGGCGTAATCGTCAGGCCTTCAAGATCACTCGATGACAGCGTCCAGGTGCCATCACCGTTATCCGTACCAGCCGACAGGGTCGCACCATCCGGAACACCGGAGATCATGACAGACAGAACTTCACTGGAATCTGTCAGACCAGCGTCGATATCGAGTGCTATCGCACTGTCTTCCGAACCGCTGGCATCCGACGTTTCCAACGTCGGAGCGTCAGAAACACCCACGACATCAACCGTGATCGAACCGGACGTGGTCGCGACATCTTCACCGTCGGCAGACTGTGCACTGACGCCAAGATCGAAGCTACCTGAGAAGTCATCCGCTGGCGTGATCGTCAGACCTTCAAGATCACCCGACGACAAAGTCCACGTACCATCACCGTTATCGGTACCGGCAGACAGGGTCGCACCATCCGGAACACCGGAGATGGTTACTGTCAAAGTCTCGGAGCTGTCGGTAAGACCCGCATCGATATCAAGCGCAATCGCCGAATCTTCACTGCCAGATGCATCCACAACATCAAGGGTCGGCGCATCCGCAACACCAGCTACATCAACCGTGATCGAACCACTGGTCGTCGCAACGTCTCCGCCATCGGCAGACTGTGCGCTCACACCAAGATCAAACGAACCGCTAAAGTCATCCGCAGGCGTAATCGTCAGACCGTCCAGATCACCTGCCGACAAAGTCCAAGTACCATCACCGTTATCCGTACCAGCTGACAAGGTTGCGCCGTCCGGAACACCAGAGATGGTAACCGTCAAGGTTTCAGAGCTGTCGGTAAGACCCGCATCGATATCAAGCGCAATTGCCGAATCTTCACTGCCAGACGCATCAGACGTTTCCAACGTCGGCGCATCCGCAACGCCCGCGACATCAACTGTCAGACTGTCGGTCGTAACCGCAACATCTTCGCCGTCGGCAGATTGCGCCGTCACACCAAGATCAAACGAACCACTAAAGTCATCCGCAGGTGTAATCGTCAGACCTTCAAGGTCGCCCGACGACAAAGTCCACGTACCATCACCATTATCCGTACCCGCCGACAGGGTCGCACCATCAGGCACACCGGAGATCGTGACTGTCAGCGTTTCGGAGCTGTCGGTAAGTCCTGCATCGATATCAAGCGCAATCGCACTGTCTTCCGAACCGCTGGCATCCGCGACATCCAGCGTCGGCGCATCGGCAATACCCGCTACATCAACTGTGACTGATCCACTCGTCGTTGCGACATCTTCGCCGTCGGCAGACTGAGCCGTCACACCAAGGTCGAACGAACCGCTAAAGTCATCCGCAGGCGTAATCGTCAAACCTTCAAGATCACCCGACGACAAAGTCCACGTACCATCACCGTTATCGGTACCGGCAGACAGGGTCGCACCATCCGGAACACCGGAGATGGTTACTGTCAAAGTCTCGGAGCTGTCGGTAAGACCCGCATCGATATCAAGCGCAATCGCCGAATCTTCACTGCCAGATGCATCCACAACATCAAGGGTCGGCGCATCCGCAACGCCCGCAACATCGACTGTGATCGAGCCACTCGTCGTCGCAACGTCTTCACCATCCGCAGACTGTGCGCTCACACCAAGGTCAAACGACCCACTAAAGTCATCAGCAGGTGTAATCGTCAGACCTTCAAGGTCGCCCGACGACAACGTCCAAGTGCCATCACCGTTATCCGTACCAGCCGACAAAGTCGCACCATCGGGCACGCCACTGATCGTAACCGTCAGAACTTCCGAACTATCGGTAAGACCGGCATCAATATCGAGTGCAATCGCACTGTCTTCGGTGCCAGACGCATCCGCCACATCAAGCGTCGGTGCATCAGCAACACCGGCAACATCGACGGTCAAACTGTCGGTCGTTACGGCAACGTCTTCGCCATCTGCAGACTGTGCACTGACACCCAGATCAAAGCTGCCAGAGAAGTCATCGGCAGGCGTAATCGTCAGGCCTTCAAGATCACTCGATGACAGCGTCCAGGTGCCATCACCGTTATCCGTACCAGCCGACAGGGTCGCACCATCCGGAACACCGGAGATCATGACAGACAGAACTTCACTGGAATCTGTCAGACCAGCGTCGATATCGAGTGCTATCGCACTGTCTTCCGAACCGCTGGCATCCGACGTTTCCAGCGTCGGTGCATCCGCAACACCCGCAACGTCAACCGTGATCGAACCTGAAGTGGTCGCAATATCTTCACCATCGGCAGACTGCGCCGTCACACCAAGGTCGAACGAACCGCTAAAGTCATCCGCAGGCGTAATCGTCAGACCTTCAAGATCGCCCGACGACAACGTCCAAGTGCCATCGCCGTTATCCGTACCAGCCGACAAAGTCGCACCGTCCGGAACACCAGAGATCGTGACAGACAGAACTTCACTGGAATCTGTCAGACCCGCATCAATATCAAGTGCAATCGCACTGTCTTCCGAACCGCTGGCATCCGACGTTTCCAGCGTCGGTGCATCCGCAACACCCGCAACGTCAACCGTGATCGAACCTGAAGTGGTCGCAATATCTTCACCATCGGCAGACTGCGCCGTCACACCAAGGTCGAACGAACCGCTAAAGTCATCCGCAGGCGTAATCGTCAAACCTTCAAGATCACCCGACGACAAAGTCCACGTACCATCACCGTTATCCGTACCAGCCGACAGGCTCGCACCATCGGGAACACCAGAAATCGTGACGGAAAGAACTTCCGACGCATCGCTTAGACCGGCATCAATATCAAGCGCAATCGCACTGTCTTCCGAACCGCTGGCATCCGACGTTTCCAACGTCGGAGCGTCAGAAACACCCACGACATCAACCGTGATCGAACCGGACGTGGTCGCGACATCTTCACCGTCGGCAGACTGTGCACTGACGCCAAGATCGAAGCTACCTGAGAAGTCATCCGCTGGCGTGATCGTCAGACCTTCAAGATCACCCGACGACAAAGTCCACGTACCATCACCGTTATCGGTACCGGCAGACAGGGTCGCACCATCCGGAACACCGGAGATGGTTACTGTCAAAGTCTCGGAGCTGTCGGTAAGACCCGCATCGATATCAAGCGCAATCGCCGAATCTTCACTGCCAGATGCATCCACAACATCAAGGGTCGGCGCATCCGCAACACCAGCTACATCAACCGTGATCGAACCACTGGTCGTCGCAACGTCTCCGCCATCGGCAGACTGTGCGCTCACACCAAGATCAAACGAACCGCTAAAGTCATCCGCAGGCGTAATCGTCAGACCGTCCAGATCACCTGCCGACAAAGTCCAAGTACCATCACCGTTATCCGTACCAGCTGACAAGGTTGCGCCGTCCGGTACACCAGAGATGGTAACCGTCAAGGTTTCAGAGCTGTCGGTAAGACCAGCACCGATATCAAGCGCAATAGCTGAGTCTTCGCTGCCAGACGCATCAGACGTTTCCAACGTCGGCGCATCCGCAACGCCCGCGACATCAACTGTCAGACTGTCGGTCGTAACCGCAACATCTTCGCCGTCGGCAGATTGCGCCGTCACACCAAGATCAAACGAACCACTAAAGTCATCCGCAGGTGTAATCGTCAGACCTTCAAGGTCGCCCGACGACAAAGTCCACGTACCATCACCATTATCCGTACCCGCCGACAGGGTCGCACCATCAGGCACACCGGAGATCGTGACTGTCAGCGTTTCGGAGCTGTCGGTAAGTCCTGCATCGATATCAAGCGCAATCGCACTGTCTTCCGAACCGCTGGCATCCGCGACATCCAGCGTCGGCGCATCGGCAATACCCGCTACATCAACTGTGACTGATCCACTCGTCGTTGCGACATCTTCGCCGTCGGCAGACTGAGCCGTCACACCAAGGTCGAACGAACCGCTAAAGTCATCCGCAGGCGTAATCGTCAAACCTTCAAGATCACCCGACGACAAAGTCCACGTACCATCACCGTTATCGGTACCGGCAGACAGGGTCGCACCATCCGGAACACCGGAGATGGTTACTGTCAAAGTCTCGGAGCTGTCGGTAAGACCCGCATCGATATCAAGCGCAATCGCCGAATCTTCACTGCCAGATGCATCCACAACATCAAGGGTCGGCGCATCCGCAACGCCCGCAACATCGACTGTGATCGAGCCACTCGTCGTCGCAACGTCTTCACCATCCGCAGACTGTGCGCTCACACCAAGGTCAAACGACCCACTAAAGTCATCAGCAGGTGTAATCGTCAGACCTTCAAGGTCGCCCGACGACAACGTCCAAGTGCCATCACCGTTATCCGTACCAGCCGACAAAGTCGCACCATCGGGCACGCCACTGATCGTAACCGTCAGAACTTCCGAACTATCGGTAAGACCGGCATCAATATCGAGTGCAATCGCACTGTCTTCGGTGCCAGACGCATCCGCCACATCAAGCGTCGGTGCATCAGCAACACCGGCAACATCGACGGTCAAACTGTCGGTCGTTACGGCAACGTCTTCGCCATCTGCAGACTGTGCACTGACACCCAGATCAAAGCTGCCAGAGAAGTCATCGGCAGGCGTAATCGTCAGGCCTTCAAGATCACTCGATGACAGCGTCCAGGTGCCATCACCGTTATCCGTACCAGCCGACAGGGTCGCACCATCCGGAACACCGGAGATCATGACAGACAGAACTTCACTGGAATCTGTCAGACCAGCGTCGATATCGAGTGCTATCGCACTGTCTTCCGAACCGCTGGCATCCGACGTTTCCAACGTCGGAGCGTCAGAAACACCCACGACATCAACCGTGATCGAACCGGACGTGGTCGCGACATCTTCACCGTCGGCAGACTGTGCACTGACGCCAAGATCGAAGCTACCTGAGAAGTCATCCGCTGGCGTGATCGTCAGACCTTCAAGATCACCCGACGACAAAGTCCACGTACCATCACCGTTATCGGTACCGGCAGACAGGGTCGCACCATCCGGAACACCGGAGATGGTTACTGTCAAAGTCTCGGAGCTGTCGGTAAGACCCGCATCGATATCAAGCGCAATCGCCGAATCTTCACTGCCAGATGCATCCACAACATCAAGGGTCGGCGCATCCGCAACACCAGCTACATCAACCGTGATCGAACCACTGGTCGTCGCAACGTCTCCGCCATCGGCAGACTGTGCGCTCACACCAAGATCAAACGAACCGCTAAAGTCATCCGCAGGCGTAATCGTCAGACCGTCCAGATCACCTGCCGACAAAGTCCAAGTACCATCACCGTTATCCGTACCAGCTGACAAGGTTGCGCCGTCCGGAACACCAGAGATGGTAACCGTCAAGGTTTCAGAGCTGTCGGTAAGACCAGCACCGATATCAAGCGCAATAGCTGAGTCTTCGCTGCCAGACGCATCAGACGTTTCCAACGTCGGCGCATCCGCAACGCCCGCGACATCAACTGTCAGACTGTCGGTCGTAACCGCAACATCTTCGCCGTCGGCAGATTGCGCCGTCACACCAAGATCAAACGAACCACTAAAGTCATCCGCAGGTGTAATCGTCAGACCTTCAAGGTCGCCCGACGACAAAGTCCACGTACCATCACCATTATCCGTACCCGCCGACAGGGTCGCACCATCAGGCACACCGGAGATCGTGACTGTCAGCGTTTCGGAGCTGTCGGTAAGTCCTGCATCGATATCAAGCGCAATCGCACTGTCTTCCGAACCGCTGGCATCCGCGACATCCAGCGTCGGCGCATCGGCAATACCCGCTACATCAACTGTGACTGATCCACTCGTCGTTGCGACATCTTCGCCGTCGGCAGACTGAGCCGTCACACCAAGGTCGAACGAACCGCTAAAGTCATCCGCAGGCGTAATCGTCAAACCTTCAAGATCACCCGACGACAAAGTCCACGTACCATCACCGTTATCGGTACCGGCAGACAGGGTCGCACCATCCGGAACACCGGAGATGGTTACTGTCAAAGTCTCGGAGCTGTCGGTAAGACCCGCATCGATATCAAGCGCAATCGCCGAATCTTCACTGCCAGATGCATCCACAACATCAAGGGTCGGCGCATCCGCAACGCCCGCAACATCGACTGTGATCGAGCCACTCGTCGTCGCAACGTCTTCACCATCCGCAGACTGTGCGCTCACACCAAGGTCAAACGACCCACTAAAGTCATCAGCAGGTGTAATCGTCAGACCTTCAAGGTCGCCCGACGACAACGTCCAAGTGCCATCACCGTTATCCGTACCAGCCGACAAAGTCGCACCATCGGGCACGCCACTGATCGTAACCGTCAGAACTTCCGAACTATCGGTAAGACCGGCATCAATATCGAGTGCAATCGCACTGTCTTCGGTGCCAGACGCATCCGCCACATCAAGCGTCGGTGCATCAGCAACACCGGCAACATCGACGGTCAAACTGTCGGTCGTTACGGCAACGTCTTCGCCATCTGCAGACTGTGCACTGACACCCAGATCAAAGCTGCCAGAGAAGTCATCGGCAGGCGTAATCGTCAGGCCTTCAAGATCACTCGATGACAGCGTCCAGGTGCCATCACCGTTATCCGTACCAGCCGACAGGGTCGCACCATCCGGAACACCGGAGATCATGACAGACAGAACTTCACTGGAATCTGTCAGACCAGCGTCGATATCGAGTGCTATCGCACTGTCTTCCGAACCGCTGGCATCCGACGTTTCCAACGTCGGAGCGTCAGAAACACCCACGACATCAACCGTGATCGAACCGGACGTGGTCGCGACATCTTCACCGTCGGCAGACTGTGCACTGACGCCAAGATCGAAGCTACCTGAGAAGTCATCCGCTGGCGTGATCGTCAGACCTTCAAGATCACCCGACGACAAAGTCCACGTACCATCACCGTTATCGGTACCGGCAGACAGGGTCGCACCATCCGGAACACCGGAGATGGTTACTGTCAAAGTCTCGGAGCTGTCGGTAAGACCCGCATCGATATCAAGCGCAATCGCCGAATCTTCACTGCCAGATGCATCCACAACATCAAGGGTCGGCGCATCCGCAACACCAGCTACATCAACCGTGATCGAACCACTGGTCGTCGCAACGTCTCCGCCATCGGCAGACTGTGCGCTCACACCAAGATCAAACGAACCGCTAAAGTCATCCGCAGGCGTAATCGTCAGACCGTCCAGATCACCTGCCGACAAAGTCCAAGTACCATCACCGTTATCCGTACCAGCTGACAAGGTTGCGCCGTCCGGAACACCAGAGATGGTAACCGTCAAGGTTTCAGAGCTGTCGGTAAGACCAGCACCGATATCAAGCGCAATAGCTGAGTCTTCGCTGCCAGACGCATCAGACGTTTCCAACGTCGGCGCATCCGCAACGCCCGCGACATCAACTGTCAGACTGTCGGTCGTAACCGCAACATCTTCGCCGTCGGCAGATTGCGCCGTCACACCAAGATCAAACGAACCACTAAAGTCATCCGCAGGTGTAATCGTCAGACCTTCAAGGTCGCCCGACGACAAAGTCCACGTACCATCACCATTATCCGTACCCGCCGACAGGGTCGCACCATCAGGCACACCGGAGATCGTGACTGTCAGCGTTTCGGAGCTGTCGGTAAGTCCTGCATCGATATCAAGCGCAATCGCACTGTCTTCCGAACCGCTGGCATCCGCGACATCCAGCGTCGGCGCATCGGCAATACCCGCTACATCAACTGTGACTGATCCACTCGTCGTTGCGACATCTTCGCCGTCGGCAGACTGAGCCGTCACACCAAGGTCGAACGAACCGCTAAAGTCATCCGCAGGCGTAATCGTCAAACCTTCAAGATCACCCGACGACAAAGTCCACGTACCATCACCGTTATCGGTACCGGCAGACAGGGTCGCACCATCCGGAACACCGGAGATGGTTACTGTCAAAGTCTCGGAGCTGTCGGTAAGACCCGCATCGATATCAAGCGCAATCGCCAAATCTTCACTGCCAGATGCATCCACAACATCAAGGGTCGGCGCATCCGCAACGCCCGCAACATCGACTGTGATCGAGCCACTCGTCGTCGCAACGTCTTCACCATCCGCAGACTGTGCGCTCACACCAAGGTCAAACGACCCACTAAAGTCATCAGCAGGTGTAATCGTCAGACCTTCAAGGTCGCCCGACGACAACGTCCAAGTGCCATCACCGTTATCCGTACCAGCCGACAAAGTCGCACCATCGGGCACGCCACTGATCGTAACCGTCAGAACTTCCGAACTATCGGTAAGACCGGCATCAATATCGAGTGCAATCGCACTGTCTTCGGTGCCAGACGCATCCGCCACATCAAGCGTCGGTGCATCAGCAACACCGGCAACATCGACGGTCAAACTGTCGGTCGTTACGGCAACGTCTTCGCCATCTGCAGACTGTGCACTGACACCCAGATCAAAGCTGCCAGAGAAGTCATCGGCAGGCGTAATCGTCAGGCCTTCAAGATCACTCGATGACAGCGTCCAGGTGCCATCACCGTTATCCGTACCAGCCGACAGGGTCGCACCATCCGGAACACCGGAGATCATGACAGACAGAACTTCACTGGAATCTGTCAGACCAGCGTCGATATCGAGTGCTATCGCACTGTCTTCCGAACCGCTGGCATCCGACGTTTCCAACGTCGGAGCGTCAGAAACACCCACGACATCAACCGTGATCGAACCGGACGTGGTCGCGACATCTTCACCGTCGGCAGACTGTGCACTGACGCCAAGATCGAAGCTACCTGAGAAGTCATCCGCTGGCGTGATCGTCAGACCTTCAAGATCACCCGACGACAAAGTCCACGTACCATCACCGTTATCGGTACCGGCAGACAGGGTCGCACCATCCGGAACACCGGAGATGGTTACTGTCAAAGTCTCGGAGCTGTCGGTAAGACCCGCATCGATATCAAGCGCAATCGCCAAATCTTCACTGCCAGATGCATCCACAACATCAAGGGTCGGCGCATCCGCAACACCAGCTACATCAACCGTGATCGAACCACTGGTCGTCGCAACGTCTCCGCCATCGGCAGACTGTGCGCTCACACCAAGATCAAACGAACCGCTAAAGTCATCCGCAGGCGTAATCGTCAGACCGTCCAGATCACCTGCCGACAAAGTCCAAGTACCATCACCGTTATCCGTACCAGCTGACAAGGTTGCGCCGTCCGGTACACCAGAGATGGTAACCGTCAAGGTTTCAGAGCTGTCGGTAAGACCAGCACCGATATCAAGCGCAATAGCTGAGTCTTCGCTGCCAGACGCATCAGACGTTTCCAACGTCGGCGCATCCGCAACGCCCGCGACATCAACTGTCAGACTGTCGGTCGTAACCGCAACATCTTCGCCGTCGGCAGATTGCGCCGTCACACCAAGATCAAACGAACCACTAAAGTCATCCGCAGGTGTAATCGTCAGACCTTCAAGGTCGCCCGACGACAAAGTCCACGTACCATCACCATTATCCGTACCCGCCGACAGGGTCGCACCATCAGGCACACCGGAGATCGTGACTGTCAGCGTTTCGGAGCTGTCGGTAAGTCCTGCATCGATATCAAGCGCAATCGCACTGTCTTCCGAACCGCTGGCATCCGCGACATCCAGCGTCGGCGCATCGGCAATACCCGCTACATCAACTGTGACTGATCCACTCGTCGTTGCGACATCTTCGCCGTCGGCAGACTGAGCCGTCACACCAAGGTCGAACGAACCGCTAAAGTCATCCGCAGGCGTAATCGTCAAACCTTCAAGATCACCCGACGACAAAGTCCACGTACCATCACCGTTATCGGTACCGGCAGACAGGGTCGCACCATCCGGAACACCGGAGATGGTTACTGTCAAAGTCTCGGAGCTGTCGGTAAGACCCGCATCGATATCAAGCGCAATCGCCAAATCTTCACTGCCAGATGCATCCACAACATCAAGGGTCGGCGCATCCGCAACGCCCGCAACATCGACTGTGATCGAGCCACTCGTCGTCGCAACGTCTTCACCATCCGCAGACTGTGCGCTCACACCAAGGTCAAACGACCCACTAAAGTCATCAGCAGGTGTAATCGTCAGACCTTCAAGGTCGCCCGACGACAACGTCCAAGTGCCATCACCGTTATCCGTACCAGCCGACAAAGTCGCACCATCGGGCACGCCACTGATCGTAACCGTCAGAACTTCCGAACTATCGGTAAGACCGGCATCAATATCGAGTGCAATCGCACTGTCTTCGGTGCCAGACGCATCCGCCACATCAAGCGTCGGTGCATCAGCAACACCGGCAACATCGACGGTCAAACTGTCGGTCGTTACGGCAACGTCTTCGCCATCTGCAGACTGTGCACTGACACCCAGATCAAAGCTGCCAGAGAAGTCATCGGCAGGCGTAATCGTCAGGCCTTCAAGATCACTCGATGACAGCGTCCAGGTGCCATCACCGTTATCCGTACCAGCCGACAGGGTCGCACCATCCGGAACACCGGAGATCATGACAGACAGAACTTCACTGGAATCTGTCAGACCAGCGTCGATATCGAGTGCTATCGCACTGTCTTCCGAACCGCTGGCATCCGACGTTTCCAACGTCGGAGCGTCAGAAACACCCACGACATCAACCGTGATCGAACCGGACGTGGTCGCGACATCTTCACCGTCGGCAGACTGTGCACTGACGCCAAGATCGAAGCTACCTGAGAAGTCATCCGCTGGCGTGATCGTCAGACCTTCAAGATCACCCGACGACAAAGTCCACGTACCATCACCGTTATCGGTACCGGCAGACAGGGTCGCACCATCCGGAACACCGGAGATGGTTACTGTCAAAGTCTCGGAGCTGTCGGTAAGACCCGCATCGATATCAAGCGCAATCGCCAAATCTTCACTGCCAGATGCATCCACAACATCAAGGGTCGGCGCATCCGCAACACCAGCTACATCAACCGTGATCGAACCACTGGTCGTCGCAACGTCTCCGCCATCGGCAGACTGTGCGCTCACACCAAGATCAAACGAACCGCTAAAGTCATCCGCAGGCGTAATCGTCAGACCGTCCAGATCACCTGCCGACAAAGTCCAAGTACCATCACCGTTATCCGTACCAGCTGACAAGGTTGCGCCGTCCGGTACACCAGAGATGGTAACCGTCAAGGTTTCAGAGCTGTCGGTAAGACCAGCACCGATATCAAGCGCAATAGCTGAGTCTTCGCTGCCAGACGCATCAGACGTTTCCAACGTCGGCGCATCCGCAACGCCCGCGACATCAACTGTCAGACTGTCGGTCGTAACCGCAACATCTTCGCCGTCGGCAGATTGCGCCGCCACACCAAGATCAAACGAACCACTAAAGTCATCCGCAGGTGTAATCGTCAGACCTTCAAGGTCGCCCGACGACAAAGTCCACGTACCATCACCATTATCCGTACCCGCCGACAGGGTCGCACCATCAGGCACACCGGAGATCGTGACTGTCAGCGTTTCGGAGCTGTCGGTAAGTCCTGCATCGATATCAAGCGCAATCGCACTGTCTTCCGAACCGCTGGCATCCGCGACATCCAGCGTCGGCGCATCGGCAATACCCGCTACATCAACTGTGACTGATCCACTCGTCGTTGCGACATCTTCGCCGTCGGCAGACTGAGCCGTCACACCAAGGTCGAACGAACCGCTAAAGTCATCCGCAGGCGTAATCGTCAAACCTTCAAGATCACCCGACGACAAAGTCCACGTACCATCACCGTTATCGGTACCGGCAGACAGGGTCGCACCATCCGGAACACCGGAGATGGTTACTGTCAAAGTCTCGGAGCTGTCGGTAAGACCCGCATCGATATCAAGCGCAATCGCCAAATCTTCACTGCCAGATGCATCCACAACATCAAGGGTCGGCGCATCCGCAACACCAGCTACATCAACCGTGATCGAACCACTGGTCGTCGCAACGTCTCCGCCATCGGCAGACTGTGCGCTCACACCAAGATCAAACGAACCGCTAAAGTCATCCGCAGGCGTAATCGTCAGACCGTCCAGATCACCTGCCGACAAAGTCCAAGTACCATCACCGTTATCCGTACCAGCTGACAAGGTTGCGCCGTCCGGAACACCAGAGATGGTAACCGTCAAGGTTTCAGAGCTGTCGGTAAGACCAGCACCGATATCAAGCGCAATAGCTAAGTCTTCGCTGCCAGACGCATCAGACGTTTCCAACGTCGGCGCATCCGCAACGCCCGCGACATCAACTGTCAGACTGTCGGTCGTAACCGCAACATCTTCGCCGTCGGCAGATTGCGCCGTCACACCAAGATCAAACGAACCACTAAAGTCATCCGCAGGTGTAATCGTCAGACCTTCAAGGTCGCCCGACGACAAAGTCCACGTACCATCACCATTATCCGTACCCGCCGACAGGGTCGCACCATCAGGCACACCGGAGATCGTGACTGTCAGCGTTTCGGAGCTGTCGGTAAGTCCTGCATCGATATCAAGCGCAATCGCACTGTCTTCCGAACCGCTGGCATCCGCGACATCCAGCGTCGGCGCATCGGCAATACCCGCTACATCAACTGTGACTGATCCACTCGTCGTTGCGACATCTTCGCCGTCGGCAGACTGAGCCGTCACACCAAGGTCGAACGAACCGCTAAAGTCATCCGCAGGCGTAATCGTCAAACCTTCAAGATCACCCGACGACAAAGTCCACGTACCATCACCGTTATCGGTACCGGCAGACAGGGTCGCACCATCCGGAACACCGGAGATGGTTACTGTCAAAGTCTCGGAGCTGTCGGTAA
This sequence comes from Thalassospira sp. Z349TD_5, assembly GCF_056173045.1. Lineage (NCBI taxonomy): Bacteria > Pseudomonadati > Pseudomonadota > Alphaproteobacteria > Rhodospirillales > Thalassospiraceae > Thalassospira > Thalassospira sp. Z349TD_5. Next base: position 787,514 of record NZ_CM149654.1, on the reverse strand, counting down.
GACCCGCATCGATATCAAGCGCAATCGCCAAATCTTCACTGCCAGATGCATCCACAACATCAAGGGTCGGCGCATCCGCAACGCCCGCAACATCGACTGTGATCGAGCCACTCGTCGTCGCAACGTCTTCACCATCCGCAGACTGTGCGCTCACACCAAGGTCAAACGACCCACTAAAGTCATCAGCAGGTGTAATCGTCAGACCTTCAAGGTCGCCCGACGACAACGTCCAAGTGCCATCACCGTTATCCGTACCAGCCGACAAAGTCGCACCATCGGGCACGCCACTGATCGTAACCGTCAGAACTTCCGAACTATCGGTAAGACCGGCATCAATATCGAGTGCAATCGCACTGTCTTCGGTGCCAGACGCATCCGCCACATCAAGCGTCGGTGCATCAGCAACACCGGCAACATCGACGGTCAAACTGTCGGTCGTTACGGCAACGTCTTCGCCATCTGCAGACTGTGCACTGACACCCAGATCAAAGCTGCCAGAGAAGTCATCGGCAGGCGTAATCGTCAGGCCTTCAAGATCACTCGATGACAGCGTCCAGGTGCCATCACCGTTATCCGTACCAGCCGACAGGGTCGCACCATCCGGAACACCGGAGATCATGACAGACAGAACTTCACTGGAATCTGTCAGACCAGCGTCGATATCGAGTGCTATCGCACTGTCTTCCGAACCGCTGGCATCCGACGTTTCCAGCGTCGGTGCATCCGCAACACCCGCAACGTCAACCGTGATCGAACCTGAAGTGGTCGCAATATCTTCACCATCGGCAGACTGCGCCGTCACACCAAGGTCGAACGAACCGCTAAAGTCATCCGCAGGCGTAATCGTCAGACCTTCAAGATCGCCCGACGACAACGTCCAAGTGCCATCGCCGTTATCCGTACCAGCCGACAAAGTCGCACCGTCCGGAACACCAGAGATCGTGACAGACAGAACTTCACTGGAATCTGTCAGACCCGCATCAATATCAAGTGCAATCGCACTGTCTTCCGAACCGCTGGCATCCGACGTTTCCAGCGTCGGTGCATCCGCAACACCCGCAACGTCAACCGTGATCGAACCTGAAGTGGTCGCAATATCTTCACCATCGGCAGACTGCGCCGTCACACCAAGGTCGAACGAACCGCTAAAGTCATCCGCAGGCGTAATCGTCAAACCTTCAAGATCACCCGACGACAAAGTCCACGTACCATCACCGTTATCCGTACCAGCCGACAGGCTCGCACCATCGGGAACACCAGAAATCGTGACGGAAAGAACTTCCGACGCATCGCTTAGACCGGCATCAATATCAAGCGCAATCGCACTGTCTTCCGAACCGCTGGCATCCGACGTTTCCAACGTCGGAGCGTCAGAAACACCCACGACATCAACCGTGATCGAACCGGACGTGGTCGCGACATCTTCACCGTCGGCAGACTGTGCACTGACGCCAAGATCGAAGCTACCTGAGAAGTCATCCGCTGGCGTGATCGTCAGACCTTCAAGATCACCCGACGACAAAGTCCACGTACCATCACCGTTATCGGTACCGGCAGACAGGGTCGCACCATCCGGAACACCGGAGATGGTTACTGTCAAAGTCTCGGAGCTGTCGGTAAGACCCGCATCGATATCAAGCGCAATCGCCAAATCTTCACTGCCAGATGCATCCACAACATCAAGGGTCGGCGCATCCGCAACACCAGCTACATCAACCGTGATCGAACCACTGGTCGTCGCAACGTCTCCGCCATCGGCAGACTGTGCGCTCACACCAAGATCAAACGAACCGCTAAAGTCATCCGCAGGCGTAATCGTCAGACCGTCCAGATCACCTGCCGACAAAGTCCAAGTACCATCACCGTTATCCGTACCAGCTGACAAGGTTGCGCCGTCCGGTACACCAGAGATGGTAACCGTCAAGGTTTCAGAGCTGTCGGTAAGACCAGCACCGATATCAAGCGCAATAGCTGAGTCTTCGCTGCCAGACGCATCAGACGTTTCCAACGTCGGCGCATCCGCAACGCCCGCGACATCAACTGTCAGACTGTCGGTCGTAACCGCAACATCTTCGCCGTCGGCAGATTGCGCCGCCACACCAAGATCAAACGAACCACTAAAGTCATCCGCAGGTGTAATCGTCAGACCTTCAAGGTCGCCCGACGACAAAGTCCACGTACCATCACCATTATCCGTACCAGCCGACAGGGTCGCACCATCAGGCACACCGGAGATCGTGACTGTCAGCGTTTCGGAGCTGTCGGTAAGTCCTGCATCGATATCAAGCGCAATCGCACTGTCTTCCGAACCGCTGGCATCCGCGACATCCAGCGTCGGCGCATCGGCAATACCCGCTACATCAACTGTGACTGATCCACTCGTCGTTGCGACATCTTCGCCGTCGGCAGACTGAGCCGTCACACCAAGGTCGAACGAACCGCTAAAGTCATCCGCAGGCGTAATCGTCAAACCTTCAAGATCACCCGACGACAAAGTCCACGTACCATCACCGTTATCGGTACCGGCAGACAGGGTCGCACCATCCGGAACACCGGAGATGGTTACTGTCAAAGTCTCGGAGCTGTCGGTAAGACCCGCATCGATATCAAGCGCAATCGCCAAATCTTCACTGCCAGATGCATCCACAACATCAAGGGTCGGCGCATCCGCAACGCCCGCAACATCGACTGTGATCGAGCCACTCGTCGTCGCAACGTCTTCACCATCCGCAGACTGTGCGCTCACACCAAGGTCAAACGACCCACTAAAGTCATCAGCAGGTGTAATCGTCAGACCTTCAAGGTCGCCCGACGACAACGTCCAAGTGCCATCACCGTTATCCGTACCAGCCGACAAAGTCGCACCATCGGGCACGCCACTGATCGTAACCGTCAGAACTTCCGAACTATCGGTAAGACCGGCATCAATATCGAGTGCAATCGCACTGTCTTCGGTGCCAGACGCATCCGCCACATCAAGCGTCGGTGCATCAGCAACACCGGCAACATCGACGGTCAAACTGTCGGTCGTTACGGCAACGTCTTCGCCATCTGCAGACTGTGCACTGACACCCAGATCAAAGCTGCCAGAGAAGTCATCCGCAGGCGTAATCGTCAGACCGTCCAGATCACCTGCCGACAAAGTCCAAGTACCATCACCGTTATCCGTACCAGCTGACAAGGTTGCGCCGTCCGGTACACCAGAGATGGTAACCGTCAAGGTTTCAGAGCTGTCGGTAAGACCAGCACCGATATCAAGCGCAATAGCTGAGTCTTCGCTGCCAGACGCATCAGACGTTTCCAACGTCGGCGCATCCGCAACGCCCGCGACATCAACTGTCAGACTGTCGGTCGTAACCGCAACATCTTCGCCGTCGGCAGATTGCGCCGTCACACCAAGATCAAACGAACCGCTAAAGTCATCCGCAGGCGTAATCGTCAGACCTTCAAGGTCACCTGAACTCAACGTCCAGGTGCCGTCACCATTATCCGTACCAGCAGACAGGGTCGCGCCATCCGGAACACCGGAGATGGTTACCGTCAGAGTTTCGGAGCTGTCGGTAAGACCTGCGTCAATATCAAGTGCAATTGAGCGATCTTCGTAACCACTCGCGTCAGACACATCCAACGTCGGCGCATCAGCCGTGCCGCCAACATCGACGGTAAGTTCTTCCATCACGACGGCGGTGTCATCGCCGTCGGTGGTCAACACCAGAACGGTCAGGTGGATTTCGCCGCTGAAGTCATCCGCAGGCGTGATCGTCAAACCTTCGAGTTGTTCAGGCGTGAGCGACCATGTGCCATCACCATTGTCGGTACCAGCCGACAGGATCGCCCCGTCCGGAACACCGGAAATCGTGATAGACAGACTTTCACTGTCATCAAGAAGCTCGGTATCAATGCTAAGCGCGATCGCGCTGTCTTCAGAACCACTGGCATTTGAGACATCAAGGGTCGCGCCATCAGCAACACCGGCAACATCAACCGTCATGGTCGAGCTGCTTGATGCCGTTGTCCCGTTGCTTTCGCGGCTGGTTGCCGTCACGCCAAGGTCGAAACTGCCGCTGAAATCGTCGGCTGGCGTGATGGTAAGTCCCGCAAGTTGGCCCGCCGAAAGTGACCAGGTCCCATCGCCATTATCGGTGCCTGCCGACAGGGTTGCGCCATCTGGAACACCGGAAATAACAATTGTGAGCGTCTCATTGCCGCTATCAAGGTCATTGAGTGCCGCAGAAACATTAAGCGAAATCGCGCTATCTTCCGAGCCACTGATATCACCGGCCTCAAGGTCAGGCGCATCGGCAACTTTGGCGGCTTCGACAACATCTTCGACGATGTCGTCAACGGTATCGTCTTGCGTATCCTCGGTCTCGGCAAGAGCTTGTTCCTCCGCCTCAACCTCAGCAGCCTGCTCTACGGCTGGCACGACATCCGGGTTAAGGCCCTCACGGCCTTCACGGCCGGGAACGTCGCGTTCACCGCGCAAATCGGTTGTGTCATTGGTCGAAAGATTGCTTTCGGGCAGGTCAACCGTGCTGAGATCCGATTTAAGCGACACATCATCCGCCCCCGCCGCACCGGCACTGGAATCAGCTGTGTCTGCACCTGTATCGACGTTACGATCAAACTCGACCTGTTCGGCCTGAGCTATGGTCTGCTTTTCGGTGGCTTCAGCAGCCTGACTGCGTTCCTGACGCTGACTGGATGCATTGCGACGACGGAAGGTTTGCTGTTGCTCGCCCTGTGGGTTAAAGACCTGATTGCCGTAGTGGACAGATCCTAATTCCTGATCGGGGACGCTGGGGGCATTGGCCTGATCATCATGCAGCTCGACCAGCTCTTCGCTTTCGTCCCCCTGATCATCACCGCGCAACAAATCATTCGGTGCATCTTCTTGATTGAAGTCACCGTTGCCATTGTCACGTGCGTTTTCAGTTTCGCGAGGATCGTCCGCCATTCACCCACTCTCCGTAAAGTGCGAGATGGATACACCCACCCCACACGTTCTATACATTAGTATAGACTCCCTGATTTAAACCAGAGAAATGTGCGGCCGGGCAGTAGAAATGAGCTTTTTCATTTCCAGCGGGACCAATTAAATGCTCATCGTTCAGAGAACGCCTGATCAAGCGAGACATAAACCGGTTTCAGCAGATACTGCAGAAGGGTCCTCTCCCCGGTCTGAATATCCGCCTGAACGGTCATCCCGGGTATGATCTTTTGAGCAGAAGCCCCCTCACCGACAGAGTCAGCGTTAAGAGCAACTTTACCTTTATAATACGGTTGGCCATCTTCGTCTACAAAAGTAGAGGCCGATATCGATACCAATTCACCCTTGATACCACCATATCGTATAAAGTCGAAGGCACTGACTTTAACCGTGACCGGCTGACCAAGATGAACATGTCCGATATCCTCAGTCGATATACGGGTTTCCGCAATCAGCACGTCGTCTGCCGGGACCAGTTCCATCACCACCTGTGCCGGAGCAATCACCCCGCCAATGGTTGAGAATTGAAGCCCCTTGATATAGCCACGCGCAGGCGCCACGATTTCAAGTCGCGCGACACGATCACGTAATTTCCGCAAGGTTTCGCTGGCCTGTGCGATTTCACCGCCAAGACGACCAAGCTCTGTAATGGCTTCTTCGCGTTGACTTTTTTCCAACTCATTAAGCCGCAAGTTTGCTTCGGCAATAGTTTCGCGTGCACGTGCCTTTTCGGCAATTACCCCCGAAAGACTGCCCTGTGCTTCGTTCAATTCCCGTTGGATATTGAGAAACAGCACCTTGGAGTTCAGCCCCTGCTCATAGAGCGACCGGCGCATGGTGACTTCCTGATTTAGCAGGCCAAGCGACTTGCGAAGGGTCGCTTCCTGCTGGCTTAGCTGTGCCAGCTCCGCATTGCGTTCCTTGATCTGAACCTGAAGAATTTCGGTCTGATTGGCATCAAGTTCAGTCTGGATATTATAGATTTCCTGCTGATTAAGCGCCAACTCAGGATACTGCCCCAGCATTGTCGAAAAATCAGGCACGCGGCCTTCGGCCAGTGCGCGATAGCGTTCAGCTTCCAGACGTAAATTGCCAAGTTTGGTTTCGGTTTGCGAAAGCTCCGCCTGCGCTGATTCGGGCTTAAGGCGGATCAAAACCTGCCCTTTTTCAACCAGATCACCATCACGGATCATGATTTGATCAATGATCCCGCCTTCAAGGTGCTGGATTTTATTCACCGCCCCCGTTGGCATAACCTGACCAAATGTGATCGCGGTTTCCTTGATTTGCGTTGTCGCCGCCCATGCAATCAAGGCCAGAAAACCGACCGAAAGCATAATCAGGGCGGACCGCACAAAGATCGAAATCCCGCCTTCTTCAAGCAATACCGCATGCGACAAATAGCGCGCCATACGTCGTGAACGACGGAAACGCTCGATCGCAGTATTCTGAACTGCCACGTCACTCATAGGTAGCCTCCGTCTATCACTTGCTGCTTGATCCGTTCGGGCGGCGCATCGCCGCGCAACTGTCCGGCTTCAAGCACAAGTATGCGATCGGCCAGATCAAGATGGCTTGGCCGATGGGTAATGAGGAAGATGGTCGAGCCGCCCCGCAAACGGTTGATCGTATGCTGAAACGCCCGATCTGCTTTTTGATCCAGACCGTTGGTCGGCTCATCAAACAAAATGACCGGGGCTTCGCGAACAAATGCACGCGCCAAGGCAAGGCGCTGCAGGAAGCTTGCGGAAAAGCGCGAAGAATGCTGATCACCGACACGTGTCGAGAAACCCTTGGGCAAATTTTCGATATCTTGCAAAACGCCAGCCGACATGCAGGCCATGCGCAAATCATCCTGTGATGCCACCGGGTTCGCCAGACGCAGGTTTTGCGCAATGGAGCCGCGGAAAAATTCAATATCCTGCGGCACATATGAAATCGCCTGACGCAGCGTTTGCGGATCCATCTGGCGAATATCGGCCCCATCAATCAAAACCGCACCAGCCTGGGGTTGATACATCCCCGCGACCAGCTTAATCAACGATGATTTACCTGCACCATTTGCCCCGACAACGGCAATGACCTGTCCCGGTTTAATATCAAAATTAACCCCGACAAGTGCCGGATCTGACTCCGGGCTATAGCGGAAACTGACGCGGGAAAAACTGACAGCTCCTGCAAAACGGCGCTGATCAACGGAACGCGGCACCAAGTCACCTTCGGGCGCAATCGTCATAAGCCGGTTAATCTGGCGCACACTGCCGCGCAGTTGCGCCAACCGCGGCATACCGATAAAGGCTTGATTGATCGGGCCAAGAACACGCCACGCCAACATCATCGATGCCACAAGGGCACCGACACTCATTTGGGCATTCATCACCTGATAGGCCCCGAAGGCCAACACCAAAGCGCCAGATGAAATCATAAGAATCTGTGCCAGCGTGTTGATCACGTTATTGACCATCGAAACCCGGAAACCGGCATAGGCCGTATCAGCCGAAATTTCGCGAAACCGCGACAACCAGCGTTTTTCCGACGCGGTATATTTCAGGGCCGACATCTTTCCGACCGTTTCGACCAGAAATTCCTGACGGTTGGCACCATTGCGCCCAAGCTCCGACACCCGACGAGAAACGATGGGGAAGGATATAAGGCCAATCAGAACAAAAACGCCAATCAGCGCAATCGGAACCATGGCAAGCCAGCCACCGAGATAGAACATCACAATCAAAAAGATCGGCACAAACGGCATTTCAAGCATCACCATGGCCATCGGACCGGTGAAAAACTCGCGCACACTTTCAAAATCACGAATACGCGAAATCTGGACACCGACCGGTGCACGCTCGGTGAATGCCGGCGGCAGTGCTAGCAACCGTTCAAAGATCGCCCCACTGACCAGCGTATCCAGTCGCGCCCCAAAATGGCTGACGATCTGGCTGCGCAATGTGCGCAGCACCCATGTCATGATCAGGATGATGCCGATACCAATTGAAAACTGGATCAACATTGAAATCGACCGCGTCCCAATCACGCGATCATAAATGCCCATCACGAAGATCGGCGTCGCCAATGCCATGATGTTGAGCACAAAGGTAATCAGTAACAACTGATACCCAAGCTGCGAAAACCGCGTCGCAATACCGCCAAACCAGCCGCGCTTGTCATCTTCAAAATAACGTTCGCGACGGTTTGCGCTGCTGAATTGATAGAGCCTGCCGGGCAAGGACGACGCCTTGATCACTATCTCACGGTCGGTGCCGCCGTCATAAACCCGAATGCCGTTTGCTTCCGGACGAATGACAACCAGTGCGGTGCCGTTATCTGGCACAAACAGGCACGGCATCAGACGGTCATCAATCTGGCTAAACACCACATCGATTTCGCGCGACTGATAATTCAAATGCGCGAGGACATTACGAAAATCAGTCAGATCAAGCGCCTGATCCATATGCGGCAAAGCTTCGGCGACCTGACGGGGCAGGCCGCGCCATCCCAAGGCCTGAAGCAACGGCCAAAGACAGGCATCAAAGTCCGACTGCGAATCTGTGCTGGCAAGGCCCATGCGGTAATTTTGGGCAAATTCCATGTTGTCGATATTCATGACGACGCCCCCGCCTTAACAGACACTGTGCCTTTTGAACCCACCTTTGCAACCCGTTGGTTGGTCCGCTTAAGAACCGGCACAAGCCGTTGATCAACCAGGCGGTATTGCTTGTTGGCCAGCGCAATCAATGACGGACGGTGTGACACCATCACAAGCGTGCAATGTTTCTTCAATTCCAGCATCAGGCTGGTCATGATGTTGTCACCCGCGATATCAAGCGAGCTATTAGCTTCGTCAAACAGCACAATACGGGGATAATCAATCAACGCACGGGCAACGGCGATCCGCTGTTTTACCCCGCGCGGCAGGGTTTCCGATGCCTGCCCGCCCACTTCGGTGTCATAGCCGTGCGGCATGCGCATGACGATATCATCAAGCCCAAGACGGCGGGCAATTTCGACCACACGTTCAACGCCGATGTCCTTGCGAAAACCGGTGATGTTTTCAATGATCGTCCCTTTGAACATCACGCCATGTTGCGGCAGATAGGCAATCTGGCGACGAATGGATTCAGAACTGTAGTTACCGATTTCCCTGCCATCGAGCAGGATTTCGCCCTGATCCGGACGCAACGCCCCCATCAACATCCACAGCAACGTGGTTTTACCGGTCCCGTTGTCACCGGTAATGGCAACAGATTCACCCGGCTCAATCACCAGATCAAGACCATCAAACACCTTTTTGCCATCGCCGTGTGCAAAGGACACATTGAGCAATTCAATCTTGCCATCAAGCAACGGCATCTCGGGCGAACCATCATCGTCTTCTGGTTCTATTTCAAACAGTTCCTGACAGCGCTGGCGCGCCACCCGGATATTCTGAAACTGGGTCCACAAGCTCATGGCGCGCTGAAGGGGCTGAATAGATCGCCCGGCCAGCATGGTACAGGCCGCAAGCCCCCCAACCGTCAGATCCGCATCAATCACCAGAACACTACCAACCGCGGCAACCAGAACCATGGTCAGCATTGAAAATGTCGCACTGGCATTGACGGCCGCATGGGCGGAACGTGCCGCGACAAGGTCGTCTTCGGCGCACTGAACCTGAAGCTGCTCATGACGACGGATCATCAAGTTTTCCATCGCCATCGACTTGATCGTATGTACCCCGGTAAGGGTTTCGATAATGAAATTATAGCGCCGCTCATCAGACTGGCTGCGCTGATCAAGCGCCTTGCGCAATTGCCGCCCCAGCACGAGTGCGGTGATAAAAAACGCAATCAGAATGCCCAGCGGAACCGCAACAAGCACCCCGCCGATCACCGCAATCAGGCCCAGGAACAGAACAATGAACGGCAAGTCGATGACCGCGCCAATCGCCTGACCGGAATAGAAATCACGCAACATGTTCAGACTGTTAAGGCGCTGCAAATGTAACCCGGGGGCGGTTTTGTCATAATCGGTCAAACTTGCCGACAGCAGATGCCCAACAGCGGCCTGTGAACTGCGATGTTCAAACTTTGCTGCGGACAACGAAGAGATATAGGCCCGTCCCAAACGCAAAATGGCCTCAATCATCAACGCAGCCATCACACCAAGAATAAGCAGGGTCAGTGTCGGGATCGAATTATGCGGCAACACACGGTCATAAACTTGCAGCAAGGTAATCGGCAACGCCAGTGACAACAGGTTGATCACCAATGCGGCAACCAACAAGGCAAAGCGGCCTGTCTGCAAATGCGACAATGTCCCGATATTCAATGCGGGATGTCGTCTGGCGTGACGTGTCATAGGGCCGACATACTCCGTGACTCCAAATCCATACCACCCAAAAGGTGGTTAACTATACCATTAGATAGGATCAATAACTGATCCCTTCCTCACTGGCAAGAAATTCCTGATCTGCGTACAACCCGATACGAAAGGCTACCAACAGTATAATACACGTGCTCCTTACTGTGTTCGCGTATCCACCCGTCGCAGATCACACTAACTTGAAAGAATCACATCAATTTCAATGATTTTAGGCGTCCTCGTCGTCGCCGCGCAAACGATCAAGCGCACGTCTTTCTGCCTTTGTCGGCCGTCCGGAACCTGCTTCACGCGCGCCCACAGGGGCGGTGCGAATATCAGACGCAACTTCCTTTTTTGCCACGCGCGGCGGGGAATGATCGGTATAAAGCGCCTGTGCCTCAGGGGCGGGACCGCGACGTTCGCCAAGTGCGACCACTTCGACCACACGAAGATGCGGACCCTGAAAGAATTGCAGATGATCGCCCGCCGATACCGTCGCACTGGCCTTGGACACCGACTGACCGTTTAAAACAATATGGCCCGCCTGGCAGGCTTTGCTGGCAAGTGACCGCGTTTTATAAAACCGTGCGTGCCACAGCCATTTATCAACCCGAAGTTTTTCTGCAAGTTCCGTCACGACCGTCTCGGTCCCCGTATCATTGATCAAACATCCTTTAACGCAACAGGCCTTCAAACGCAAAACGGCGACCCAAAAAGGATCGCCGTTCTGGAAATTCATATGCTACGCGATCAGCCTTTGGCTTCAAGCATTTCCTTGAGCTTGGCAAAGGGCGAGTCTTCGTTGATCTTGTTTTCTTTCACCGGTGCAGGATTGCGCCCACCTGGTTTTCCAGAACGATCACCGTTACCACCACCACGGTTCGGACGATTACCACCCTTACCTTTTGGTGCGCCTTTACCACCGCGTGCGTCCTGACGCGGACCGCGCTGGCCACGACCAGCAGCACCACCGCGCTTGCGACGATCAACCCGGACGAAGAATTTAACTTCGACCAGTTCATCACCATCCGCGTCGGTTTCAACCGGTTTTGCATCGGCGGCGTCTTCACCAGCACCCGCCTCAGCCTTGGCAACAACAGGTTCAGCCGCTGCTTCTGGCTCTTTGGCGACTTCTTCGGCTTTCGCCTCGACAGATGCTTCTGCTTCGGTTGGTGCTTCTGCATTTGCAGCAGGCTCAGCAGCATCCGCCTTGACGGCATCCTTGGCTGCATCAGCATTTTCTGCTTTCGCAGGTGCTGGCGCATTTTTCTCGGCCTCTTTGGCTTCAAGCGTCGATTTCTTGACCTTGGTCACCTCGGCACGCCAGCCAAGTGCGGTAAACACGCCTTCAGCCTGTTCGACCGTACAGCCCAGAAGTGACAGAAGATCGGGATCAGGACGGACTTTGCCATCGTTTTCCCGTGCCTTCTGACGCAGCAACGCGGCAAAGCGTTCGAGCATATCAACACGTGCGGCCAAAGGCCCCACCGGCATATAGCCAGCCGCCAGATAGAACCCCTTGGAGTTCGCGCGATCATTGGGCACCGACGTGCGGCCCGCAGGCGGCAGCTCTGGCAATGCATCAAGTTCGCGCGCAACGGCCCAAAGAATACCACGCAGCTCAACCGGATCGGGCTTAAGCGCGTCAAGCACATGGACGGTTTCAACACCCAAACGCACGCCAAGCTTGGCAAGTGCTTTGCGGTCTTCGTCCGACAAATCCTTGACCAGGCTTTCAAGTTCCGAACGCGGAACACAGCCCAGACCTTCGTTCAACTGGAACAAAAGCCCCCGAATAGGCCCGGAAAGCTGACAGTCACGCAGACGGGTCAGCATTTTAAGCCGCGTTTCGATATGGGAATTGATGAAATTCTGCAGACGTGTTCGCACACGTTCGCGGGTCGGACCGTCAAAGAACTCGCTGTCGATCACATGGACCTCAGGAGACAGAACCGTGTCACCTTTTTTCAGCACGCCAACCTGCGCACCGCTCCAAATGACATCGAGCTGCCCATTCACCGAGAATTTATCGTCTTCATCGGTTTCAAGTTGTTTGACGCGCTGGGCGATTTCGCCTGTCAACGCGCGACGTGCGGCACTGGCAATTGCCTTGCCTTCGAAAGCAGCATCGGTTTCATCAGCGATGAAACGGAATCCTTCAAGACGGCCGACAAATTCACCTTCGACCTGTACTTCACCATTCGCAGTGATGGTAGACATGAGTTCAGACTTGTCCTTGAGACTTTTCAATAAAACCGAAGTTCGTCTATCGACGAACCTTTGGGTCAGGCGTTCATGTAGCACATCTGACAGCTTGTCCTCAATGGCACGTGTACGTTCCTGCCAATGATTGGCATCTTCGAGCCAGTGATGCTTATGCGATACATATGTCCAGACGCGAATACCTGCCAAACGTGATGATAACTGATCGATATCACCATCATAACGATCCAGACGCAAGACTTGTTCGCCCAACCAGTCGATTGGCAGTCTGCTTCCGGGTTTCGCCAGATAACGATAGATAGATGTTAGCAGCCTTGGATGCGTATCGGTATGGATATTTCTAAAGTCGGGAATCTGGCAGACTTCCCAAAGTAATTGCACCCGATCCGGTGCAGTTGCAATCCGTGCAACGTCTTCGTTCTGGGCCAGATGCTCCAACATAATTTCATCAACCGGCTCGCGCGCCAAAATCAGGGACGGGTCATCTGACCGTCGACGCAATGATTTTTGCAGCGCATCGACGCTGCGAAATTCAAGTCGCGCATTCCGCCAAAACACTTTTGCCAGCGGTTCGAATTCATGTGATTCGATTTGTTCGATGATGTCGGGATCAATTCCCGAAAGGTTGCCCGTCACCCCGAACGACCCGTTGTTCATGTGGCGTCCTGCACGCCCGGCAATCTGTGCGGTTTCCGCCGCCGAAAGCGACCGGTTGAATTTGCCATCATACTTGTGCATGGCGGCAAAGGCGACATGGTCAAGATCAAGGTTAAGCCCCATGCCGATTGCGTCCGTCGCAATCAGGTGCTCAACCTCGCCATTCTGGAACATTTCGACCTGGGCATTACGCGTACGCGGGCTCAGCGCGCCAAGCACCACCGCCGCCCCGCCCTTCTGACGCCGCACCAGCTCGGCAACGGCGTACACTTCCTGTGCTGAAAACGTCACAATGGCTGATTGCGACGGAAGACGCTGGATTTTTTTGGCCCCGTTATAGGTCAGGGTCGAAAAACGCGCGCGCGTGTCAAATTCAACATTCTCAACCAGCTTGCGGATCACCGGACGGATCGTTTCCGCCCCCATAAACATGGTTTCCGAACGTCCGCGCGCATGCAACAGCCGGTCGGTAAACACATGCCCGCGTTCAGGGTCCGCACACATCTGGATTTCATCAACACCCAGGAATTCGACCTGCTTGGCCACCGGCATGGCTTCAACGGTGCACATGAAATAACGGGCTGTTTTGGGCAGAATGCGTTCTTCGCCGGTAATCAGCGCCACCGCACCCTTGCCAACCTTGGCCACCGCGCGGTCATAATTTTCGCGCGCCAAAAGACGCAGCGGGAACCCGATCATCCCGGTCGTGTGTGCCAACATCCGTTCCATGGCCAGATGGGTCTTGCCGGTGTTGGTCGGCCCCAATATGGCAAGGATACGAGGACCGGATCGGGTTGAAATCTGCATCAAACTCTTTCAATGGACAGCCCAATGATCCGGGCCGCCCCATTCATCTGGCCTTTCAACACTCGAACCGCTGTAATGTCAAGCATTCAGCCCGCAGCCTCCCATGCGTCCGACGCAGGACCAAACAGTCTGCGGGGGAATTACGGTGCGTCGGGCTCATCCATCTCAAGCAACCTGGCCCCCGGCCCGGCCTGTGCCAACTCATCATAAGGGTTGCGCAAGGGACAGTCGGAAATTGACAAACACCCACAACCGATACATTGCCCCAATTGATCCCGAAGCCGGGTCAATTGATCAATCCGTTCATTCAGATCATCGCGCCACTGCGAGGACAGCTTTGCCCAATCCTCGGCCGTTGGCACCGTATTGCGTGGTAATTTATCAAGGGCTGCCCCAATTTCCGCAAGCGGAATACCTGTTTTCTGCGCCACCTTGATAATCGCAAGCTTACGCAGAATACCGCGATGAAAACGGCGTTGATTGCCATCGGTCCGGATGGAGCTGATCAGGCCTTTACGCTCGTAAAAATGAACGGCCGAGACGGAAATTCCGCAACGGCGTGCGACATCGCCAACACTTAAATATCGCTGTAATGGTCCGACTTCCGCCATTTTTAGGTTCCCTGCCTGTGACAAGCAGGATGCGCACTTTCCTGCTTGACCTGAACTATAGTTAAGGTTTTATAGCATTACTCCTTGTTGCGAAAACATCAAGGAGTCAAACCCGTGAAAGAGACATTTAATCTTGCTGTCATTTACGGCAGTGCGCGCGAAGGACGGTTCTGTGACACGGTCGCGAACTGGGCTTTAGAAACCCTGAAAAAAGACCCGGAACTGTCCGTTGAAACGATTGATCCTGCTGTTCTGGACCTCCCGTCACGTCATGCTGACGACCAGCATCCGGGCATTGCGGAACTGCACACGGCCCTGAGCGAGGCGGACGCCTTCATCGTCGTCACCCCGGAATATAATCACAGTTTTACCGGCGAGCTTAAGTTGCTGATTGATGCCGCGAAACCGCAATGGCGGCGTAAACCGCTGGCATTTGTATCCTATGGCGGGATGTCTGGCGGCTTGCGTGCTGTTGAACAGTTGCGCCTTGTCTTTGCCGAACTGCACGTTGTCACCATGCGCGACGTGGTCAGTTTTGCCAATGTTTGGGACCTGTTTGACTCCCAAGGACAGCCAATCAACGCCACCAGCAGCGAAAATGCCCTGAACAACATGGTCGGTGACTTGAAGTGGTGGGCAACAGCCCTTCGAAATGCCCGCTATCCACACGCACCTCAGGCATCACAGGCACCACAAAAGATGCTGGAGGTTTGTGCATGAGTGATCCCCATCAAACACCGACGGATGAAATCATCACCATCAGTCAGGTTGCACCAAAACCCGGCCAATATGATGCCTTTGTCACGCTTCAGACAGCATTTCAAACCCGCGTTGCCCCGGAAATCGACGGCCTTCTTGGCGGGCGTTTGTTCCGCGGAGACGACGGCAAAACGCTTGTCATCATGTCCCGTTTTCGATCTCGCGCGGACCTGAAAAACTGGACGTCATCACCCCGGTTTGCCGAGCACATGCTTCGTGTCCGGCCAATGATTGAACCGGCAAACCCCGGCCGGTTCACCGTCCTTTACCAGTCAGGCAACGTTTAAGCCCACGCACATTATCCTGTGCAAGCGACACAATTGCGTTTCGGAAATCCCTTGGGTCTGCCCCCATGGACCTGCCCCCTTGCACCACCCGCCGATGGGGACTGTTCCGAAACACAAAACGGGGCGACCAACCGGTCGCCCCGTCCTTATATTTAATCCCAACAGGGACCTTAATGGTTCCGCATCTTATCGGCATATTCCTTGAGCTGTTGACGGGCGGCCTGAAAACTGTTTTTAAGTGCGATGTAGACATCCTCATGCGCGTGGTCGGCACTGTCGCGTTTCACCATGATTTCCTTGCCCGGCACATGGATGCCGAAATGCACGGCAAAGCGATTTCCGTGTTTATGAGACGCTTGTGGACGTTCGACAATGACATGACAACTGGTCATGCGATCAAAGGTGTCTTCGAGTTTTTGCACCTTGTAATGAATACGCTCATCAAGCGCATCTGACTGATCAACATCGCGATAGGTGATCTGAACGGGAACGTTCATGATACGGCCTCCTGTTATACAGCCTTGGACGTGTAGCAGGGCATTGCACCCCACCGTTTCACCCCGGATGCTTTGCAGCATCGGGACATTTGGGAACGCGTATTGTGTGGTTTGCGCGCCCCCGGAAAAAACCGTCTATATCTATACTTAGGATAGAGGACTTGCGCTGCAAGGTGCCTTGACGCATATCAAGCACGGCTTATGCTTTAACCCTTTGAGTTGCTGAACCTTCTGCTAATATCGGGGATGGTCAGTAGATGATTGAAATACAGGAGAAAAAAGAGGTCATGACGGAAGAAAAAATGCGGTTCGAGGCCGAGGTTAGCCGACTGCTCGATATCGTTGTCCATTCGCTTTATTCCAACAAGGACATCTTCCTGCGCGAGCTGATCTCAAACGCATCCGATGCGTGTGACAAGCTGCGCTATGAAGCAATTGCCAATCCGGATCTGCTTGCAGGGGATGCTGACTTCAAGGTCCGCCTGCTGACCGATGATGTTCGTAATGTTCTGACGATTGCCGACAACGGGATCGGGATGAACAAGGAAGACCTGATTGACAACCTTGGCACCATTGCCAATTCCGGCACTGCCAAATTCCTCGATGCGGTTGCCAAATCCGACGCGCCAAAAGATGTCGATCTAATCGGTCAGTTTGGGGTCGGATTTTATTCGGCCTTCATGGTCGCTGGCAAAGTCGATGTCGTCAGCAAAAAAGCCGGTGAAGATCAGGCGTGGAAATGGTCATCGGACGGCAAAGGTGAATACACTATCGCCGAGGCCGAAATGGAAGGCCACGGCACGCAAATCACCCTGCATCTAACCGACGAATACAAAGAATTCACCGACGAACACCGCCTGAAACACATCGTCAAAACCTATTCCGATCATATCGGCATTCCGGTTGTTTTGATGAAGGGCGACGGGGACGAGACGCTGAACGAGGCATCCGCCCTCTGGACTCGTCCGAAATCAGAAATCACCGAAGAACAATACAAAGAGTTTTACAAACACAACTCGCACGCCTTCGATGATCCGTGGAAAACCATCCATTACCGCGCCGAAGGTGCAATTGAATATACCGGCCTTCTCTATCTGCCGACCATGCGTCCGTTCGATCTGTATGAGCCACAACGCAAAGGCCATCTGAAACTTTACGTGCGCAAGGTGTTCATCACCGAGGGTGCCGATGACCTGCTGCCGCCATGGCTGCGGTTTGTATCAGGTGTGGTTGACAGTCAGGACCTGCCGCTGAACGTCTCGCGCGAGATGCTCCAGCACAATCCGGTTCTGACCAAAATCAAAAACGGCCTGACCAAGAAACTCCTGTCCGAACTTGAAACAGCGGCGAAAAAAGATGCCGACGGGTTCGAAACCTTCTGGGAAAACTTTGGCGCCGTCGTCAAGGAAGGCCTGTATGAGGATCCGTCAAACCGCGACCGTATCCTCAAGATCGCCAAATTCCGCTCAACCAAGGATGATGGCTGGACCACGCTTGCCGACTATGTCGAACGCATGAAGGATGGCCAGAAGGCGATTTACTACATCAGCGGCGAAGACATCGAGGCCCTTAAACGCAGCCCACAGCTTGAAGGCTTTGCCGCCAAGGGCATCGAAGTCCTGCTTCTGACCGATCCGGTTGATGAATTCTGGCTGCCATCGGTTGGCCAGTTTGACGAAAAAGACTTCAAATCCGTCACCCGTGGCGGTGCTGACCTCAATGACGTCAAGGCCGATGACAAAGACGATGCCAAGGACGACAAAAAGGACGATGCCGCAAGTGACGCATCGCTTGATGCCCTGATTGCATCGATCAAGATCGCCCTTGGCGACGGGATCAAGGACGTTCGGGAATCGGATCGCCTGACCAGTTCCGCCTGCTGCCTGATTGCCGATGAAACCGGCATGGATTTGCGCATGGAACGTCTGATGAAACAGCACAACCGTGTCGATCAAATCAGCCCGCGTATCCTTGAAATCAATGCCAAGCACAGCCTGATCAAAAAGCTGTCAGACATTGCGATTAAGGATGCCAAGGCCCCGATCCTGAATGACGCGGCCCTGCTTCTGCTTGATCAGGCCCGTATTCTTGAGGGCGAGGCGCTTCCTGATCCGGTCAATTTTGCACGTCGGTTGGATTTGATCATGGAAAAGGGTTTGGGCGCCTAACCCACTCCGCTTGCCAATGAACATGCAAAACGGCGCGTCAAAAGATGCGCCGTTTTCTTTTGGATTTATGCAAAATTTAAAATGCTTATTTACCAACACCGTTCATAAAGACCCACATACAAGACAGACCGGAACCCGTCGGGAAGGCCCAAACCACCATGACTGCGATGATGAACTGGCAAAAACTGCTGTCACCGGCCCGGCTTGGCACCCGTCATTCCAGCGTTGGCGCCTTTGGCCGTTCCGATTTTCACAAGGATTATGACCGGATCATCTTTTCCGCAGCGTTCCGGCGCCTGCAGCGCAAGACGCAGGTGCACCCGCTGCCCGAAAATGACAATGTCCATACAAGGCTCACCCACAGCCTTGAGGTGTCCTGCATCGGGCGTTCATTGGGCCTGATGGTCGGTCATCGGTTGCACGAAAACGGAAGCCTCCCGGCATCGATCGAACCCGATCACATGGCCGCCATTGTTCAGGCCGCAGCCCTTTCCCATGACATCGGCAACCCGCCCTTTGGCCACGCCGGGGAATATGCCATTCGTCAGTGGTTTGAAGATGCCGCACCGGAATACACATCATCGCTTAGCCCGGAACAGTTCGCCGATTTGACCACCTATGAAGGCAATGCGCAGGGGTTTCGTCTTCTGACCAACAAACGGACTGGTCTGTATGATGGCGGCATGCGACTGACCTATGCGACGCTGGCAAGCTTCATCAAATACCCTTGGTCGGCCGCCGGAAGCCCCTTCCCGCAAAAGAAGAAATTCGGCGCCTTCCAAAAGGAATTCGCCCTGCTCGAAGAAGTCGCCGAGGCGACGGGCCTTATCCGTACACACGCGCAAGCCTTTTGCCGCCACCCGCTTGTCTATCTGGTCGAGGCCGCCGATGATGTTTGCTACGCCCTGATTGACATCGAAGACGGGGTTGAACTTGAACTGGTTGATTTCACGGTTCTCGAAAACATGCTTTTGCCGTGCATTTCCGAAGAACTTCCGGCCGAATATCACCGCGAAACCAACATCAGCCGCAAAATTTCGTTCCTGCGCGGTAAAATCATAACCGGGTTGCTTGATGCCTTGGTCGATGCCTTTGTCGCCAACGAAGAAGCCCTTCTTGCCGGTGAATGGAAAGGCGAGCTTCTGGGCTCCGCTACTGGCCCCTATAACGAGCTGATCACAACGGCCAAGTCATTTTCTGAAAAGCAAATCATCCTCAACCGGCGCAAGGTTCAGATCGAGGTCGGGGCATTCGCCCACCTTGAAACCCTGCTTGATACGTTCTGCCGTACGGCCTTTGATGTGCACCATGCCACATCTGACGCCGATATTCCCTATCGTGCCGGGCGGGTGCGCGAATTGATCGGCACCGACGCCATGCCGATTGGCGCATCCCTGTATGATCTTTATCTGGTGATCCTTGATTACGTCTCGGGCATGACCGATGATTTTGCCGCCCGACTTGCGCGCGACATTGGCGGCGGGCAGCACTGACCCATGTGGTTGCTTGGTCCCTTTATCGCACGCTATCGCCGCCGAACCGCATTCTTTGCCGCCGCTGCTTTGGCCGCCATCGTTTACGGCCTTGTTAAACAAAGCACGCGTCCGGAAATGCAGGCATGGTATTGGCCCACCATATCAGGTGCAATCACCTTTATCCTGACCCGGTTTATTATTTCGCGCATTCTTGCGCGGTTTGTCGGCGGCGTTCGGCGTCACCTGCATTAAGCACAAACAAAGAAAGGCAGGCCCAAAAGCCTGCCTTTACTCTATGGATTTCCACGTTCATGCATGAACACAACGTGGATCGGGTCCGTTATTCCTGACCGCCACCCATGGCGCTGCTGATTTTCTTGTCAGTGTTATACTGACTAAGCGCATAGACAGCCCAGATCGCGGCCGGAATCCAGCCCAGAAGCGTGATCTGCAAAATCAGGCAGATAATCCCGGCAAAAGGCCGCCCAATGGTAAAGAACAGTAACCAGGGCAGAAGAAGTGCGATCAAAAGACGCATGGATGAAATCCCCTTTGATGTGGGACGGCGTTACATGCCGTCTTCGAAAGTAACAGTCACGACGCGATTGCCTTGTTCGGCAACACCGTCCGCGGTTGATACCGGAACATTGGCTTCGCCACTGATGCTAATGGCAAGCTTGCTTGCCGGTACACCACCCGCACGCAATGCGCTAACAACCGCATCAACACGCGATTTGGCAAGAATGTCGTTGTACATCGCATCGCCAGCACGGTCAGCATAAGCAACCAGACTGATCATTGCCGGGTTGTATTTGGCATAGGCTTCTGCAATGCCGTCAACAACCGACATGCCTTTGCTGTCGATTTCAGATTTGTCGAACCCGAAATAGACATTCATCGGAACCGGCATTGCCATTGGCATTGCTTTGGCCACCGGGCCGGTATCAATTTCGGCCTGAACAATTGCCAGTGCCTGATAGAAGGCAGAACGGCAATTGTCGATGTCTTCCTGCTGGATGTTTTCTTCGAGTTCCTGCATCCAGCAATCGAAGCTCGTCTGCGCGCGTGCAGCAGGCGATGCTGCCTTGTTACGTCCACCACCGTCAAGTGCGGCAAGAAGGTCAGCACGGGCGACTTCAATTTCGCCCATTGAGCCTTCTGGCAAGGTACGCTCGGCAATCATCTGCGGACCACTATCCTGTCCGGCAGCGGCCATTTTCGAACGGCTGGTGAAATACCGCGCGTCGGCCCAGTCGGCCTCGTCATACTCGGCCTGTGCCAGATCGGCGTAATTCTGGTGAAGGGCTGCGTCAAAAGCCGACCCTTCGTCGGCCATGTCACGTACCCCGGGAATATTCATGTTCGCGCACGCGCTAAGAAATGCAGCGGCGGATACAACGGCAAGCAGTTTAGCTTTCATCGGTGTTACTCCTTGTCTGACCGACAATCAGGTCCCAAACCCATTTCATTATCGCGAATATGGTGGCATCTGTTTTTCCGATACCTTGCACATCCGCTATGATGGCCATTTTGGCCTTTTGTTTTTTCCGATGTCGTTCTTGCAGTCGATCAGATCATTTCCAATCTGACCCCGAATTTTGACCCGGCAAAACGCCCGGATCAAATGCCCCAAGACAACATTGTTCCTGGATATAACTATCCCTATTCAGAGATATATAGAAGTCGAATTCATGAAAAAAAGCAGTGGGATAGAGAAAATTCACATTCTCATAACACCGAACATCCGGGTTTGACCGGATACAACCAGCAATTTCCAAGCGCCCAGACCATTAGATACTCAAGATATACACCATCCATTTTTACCAATGAAAAATGGCCCGACACGTCTTTTTACGTATCGGGCCATCTTTGTTCTGATCATCTCTTGTTACGAGACGGACAATTATTCGGCCTTGTCAGAAGATCCACCAAACAGACCTTTGACAGCACCACCAAGCGCATCTGCGCCATCTTTGATCTTGCCGCCACTGCCGCTGGCGGCACCGCCAACAGCGCCCATCACGCCTTTGCTAAGGTCGCCAACGCCCTGCATCAAGCCGTCAACATTCAGGCTTGAAACCGACTTGAACACTGACGTGTTGATCGCGGTCAGGATTTCACCGGCAACCTCGGCCGGGGTGGCACCATTGTCTTCCTTGCCAACATCTTTGAGATGGATTTCCGGCAAGCCAACCGACATCTTCTTACCCTGCAAGAAGCCTGCGGAAACACTTACGTCACCATCACGGATATAAACGTTATCAATGATGACCTTTGTCCCAGATGCATTTTCCGATGAAGCATCCTCAGCACCATCAGCGCCGCCTGCACCGGTCGGCCCTGATACACGCTGAACAAAACTTTCAACATTGCGCTGAATGGTGGCGATGTTTGACGTGTTGTTGCCAAGCTCATAGGTCACGCTGGGTGCTGCAATGATAACTTCGATAACCCGAATGGTGTCGCTGGTAAGCGTCGATCCATCAAGTCGGACCGAAATATTGCCAAGCGAGAACGCGTAATCGGTATTGAACCCATCCGGGTTGCCAACAATCAACCCATTGATTGCGGCCGAATCCTGTGTGGTATCAATCGCAACGCTATCCACCGACACATCAGCCAGCGTCACACGTGTGCCCGCCTCTTCGATCGTGGATTTAACGATATTGTCGAGATTGACATACACATAAACAAGCCCTGCAACGACGATCAAAACGATCACCGTCAGACCAATCAGTATCTTTTTCATTGCCCGTATCCTGCCTTGTTTGTCACCGAAACAGTGCGCCATTCAGAAGATGGGCACAATTCCAGCCTTGTTCAACCATAAGAGTTGCGCCGTTCGACGCGACAATCAAGTTGTTTCCCATGAAAAAACAGCGGACTAGGTTTCCCATGCGCGCTGTTTTGGTATCAAAAATCGGTATCTTTTCTCAGAGATTGAACTCAACCACCACAGGTGCATGATCCGATGGCTTTTCCCAATCACGGGCCAGATCATACACCGAAGCTGTCCGGGTGGTTCCCGCCATGTTTGGCGTTATCCAGACATGATCAAGACGCCGCCCCTTGTTGCTGGCTCGCCAGTCGCGCGCGCGATAGCTCCACCAGCTAAACAGTTTTTCGGGTTCCGGCACGACTTCACGCACCGCATCAATGAAATCACCGGACTGGCGGAACTTTTCAAGGATTTCGACCTCGACCGGCGTGTGGCTAACCACACGCAGCAGCTTCTTATGCGACCAAACATCATTTTCCGATGGCGCGATATTGAAATCGCCAACCAGAACCGCTTTGCGATTTGGGTCGGTTGCCCGGCGATCGGCCCACCAGCTGGTCATTTCATCAACAAACGACAGTTTGTGTGCAAACTTCTCATTAATCGCCGGATCGGGTTCATCGCCGCCTGCCGGGATATAGAAGTTATGCAGTTCAACCCCGTTCTCAAACTTCGCCATGCAATGACGGCGGTCTTCCTTGCCACAGAAATGCTTGATGTCGGTTTCAACAAACGGCAAACGCGATACGATGGCCACGCCGTTATAGCTTTTCATCCCATGGTTATGGCGATGGACATATCCGGCGGCCTCGAATGCGTCATGCGGGAAATGCTCATCGGGGCATTTCAGTTCCTGCAAACACAGCGCATCTGGCTGCTGATCCTCAAGAAACTTAACCACCTGCTCAATGCGCAGACGAACGGAATTGATGTTCCAGCTTACAATTTTCAAAACGGGCTCCGTTTTATCTTAGTCGGGATGGTGCGGGATGGAATCGGCTTCTGACCCGAAATCCCAAAACACAAAGAACTACGTCAGCGTCACGGAAAGTTCGGCCACATCAGCAATGACCAAATCCATGCGATCCCCCCGAACAACCTGACCAACACCCTCGGGCGTTCCAGTGAACAACAGATCGCCGGGTTTCAGCTCAATCAGGGTCAACAAATGCACAAGCGCATCGACCACCGGCCAGATCATTTTTGCTGTCGTGTCATCTTGTCGGGCCGTCCCGTTGACAGACAGTTTCAAATTGGTCGCATGCGGATTGCCCGCATCGGACTTTGGCCTGATCGCTGAAACAACCGCACAACCATCAAACGATTTCGCCATATCCCACGGCAAACGGCGTTCTTTAAGGTCGGCCTGAACATCACGTCGGGTCATATCAAGCCCGGCGGCATATCCGAAAATCGCATCTTCGACGGCCGCACGGTCAAGGTCCTTGCCCCCGCGTGACAAGGCCACCACAAGTTCGCCCTCATAGTGCAAGTCTTCTGTCGCGGACGGATATGGCAAATCGCCATTCCCCACCACCAGACAATCGGTCGGCTTCATGAATATACAAGGCGGAGTATCAGACGGATCGGATCCCATTTCGCGCACGTGATCGGCATAGTTTTTACCAATGCAGAAAATGCGGTTTACAGCAAACAGTTGATCGGAATTTGCAATTGGAATGGTGGTTGGTTCGGCAGCAGGAAAAATCAAATCCATGGTGGCCTCCTTTGATCAGGATATCTTTGCCATACTGATAGCTAAGCCACGGGCAAAAGGAAATGCCCGACCACACCCAAGGGAAATAAAAACAGAACATCTCCTGCCAATTCCTGTCAGGAACCAGTAAAGACGGCCTGCCAAATCGGCAAACCGAGCAATATTCTCAAAGCTTGGTTCAAAGGATTGTTTTTAATAAAGGCCAAAAATGCAAGGCCACCCCGCCGTCACAATGCCGCGGGGACCGTCAGTACAAGAATCTTTGCCTTGTTTACAGCTGCAACACGGTAGGAAGCAGCAACACCCTGCGGGATCACGACTGTTTCACCGCTACTTAAAGTTTGCTGATCCTTGCCAACCAAGACATGCAAGCGGCCAGACAGAACTACAACAACCTTGTCAGCATGAATGTCTCTTATTTCTTGAATCCGCCACGGGCCGTTAACAACCCGAGTTTCGCCCAACAGTCCCATAAGGGCTTCAGAGGAATTGATCGCCGATGATACCGAGTTGAGATTACCTTGTCGTGACTCTTCGTGAACCGAGCCAATCACTAAGTCACGTTCAGTTCTTGTCTGCTGACATCCCATATCAAGGCTCCCATACAAGGATATATCTGTGTTCTGCAGACAACTTCTGCAGCAAGATTGAACACATCAATATCCCCAAATGAGGAGGCAACCGTATAGTACGATATTATACCTATGTATTAAATGAAAACAGCGTTCTTCATTGACCTACAACAGCCCTTCGATCACCCGATCAGGTGGAGTATGCCCATCAACGAAGGTCTTGATATTGATCAGAACCTTTTCGCCCATATCAACACGGCCCTCGATGGTTGCCGACCCCATATGGGGCAGCAGAACCGCATTTTGCAGCTCCAGCAATTTTGGACTTACTGCCGGTTCATGTTCAAAAACATCCAACCCGGCCCCGGCGATTTCGCCGTCCGACAACATCCGGGTTAAGGCTGGCTCATCAACGATTTCACCACGCGCCGTATTGACTAAAATCGCGTGTGGTTGCATCAGTTTCAGGCGGCGTGCGGACAACAAATGATAGGTTGCCGGCGTATGCGGGCAGTTGACCGACACCACGTCAACATGCGCCAACATCTGGTCCAGGCTTTCCCAATAGGTTGCATCAAGTTCTTCTTCGGTATCAGGATGCACACGGCGACGGTTGTGATAATGCACCGACAATCCAAACCCCTTTGCCCGACGCGCCAGCGCACGACCAATACGCCCCATACCGACAATGCCAAGACGCTTGCCCCAGATGCGGTGACCCAACATCAATGTCGGCCCCCACCCGGCCCAGTCACCTTTACGGATCACGCGTTCGCCCTCGGCCAAACGGCGCGACACCGACAGGATCAGCGCCATGGTCATATCGGCGGTATCTTCGGTCAGGACATCGGGTGTGTTGGTCACCGTAATGCCACGCGACCGTGCGGTTTGCAGATCGACGTGATCAACACCCGTCCCGAAATTGGCAATTAAACGCAGGTTCGGCCCCGCATGGGCAAGAACAGCCGCGTCAATCTTGTCAGTGACGGTCGGGACAAGAACATCTGCCTGTTTGACCGCATCAATCAGTTCCTGTTTGCTCATGATCGCGTCATCTATGTTAAGACGGGCGTCAAACAGTTCCATCATGCGGGTTTCAATCGCTTCCGGCAGCTTGCGGGTTACGACAACGAGCGGTTTTTTCTTGGTCATGCGCCGTTCCTATGCGGTCTTTTAACTCTTTTGCTGGCAAAATGGTCTACGTCGGGGCTTTGCACCTTGCCGCATTGCAGTGATGGCATGCCAAAAGGTACAAAAGCAAGGATTTTGACATCATTTTTGTAATTTTATTTCGCGTTCGTTTTTCGAAATACTGATGCGACATGCCGAAAAAAGCAGGGAATACCAGCAACATGCCGCGAATTTTTCGCACCTTTTTGTATCGTTTGATGGCTTTGGCGATTTTCGCAAGCCTCGCGACACCCATCGTGGCAAGCGCACAAGAATCCGGCTTACCCATTCCGCGCTTTGTCGCACTGCGGTCAGACAAGGTATTTTTGCGATCCGGGCCGGGGCTGCGATACCCAAAGATCTGGATATACCAGCGCCGCAACATGCCGATGGAAGTTGTGTCGGAATTTGATACTTGGCGCAAAGTCCGTGATTGGGAAGGCAGCGAAGGCTGGGTACATCAAAGCCTTCTGGTTGGGGCACGTCATGTGATTGTCACTGATGACACCATCACGCTGTATTCCGCCGCCGATGAAAACGCGCGCAAGATCGCGCTGGTTTCCGCCAATGTCATTGGCAAAGTCGAAGACTGCCCGGCAAGCATGAACTGGTGCCAGTTGCGCTTTGGTGATTTTGAAGGTTGGGCGCCGCGCCAAGGCTTCTGGGGCCTTTATGAGGACGAGCAGGTCGAAGGATAACGCCGTTCACTGGCATGATTTTTATGTTGCCTGAAACACGGATACTTAAACACACATGCGGCGAGTGCTCATTGATCAGGCGTCAATCGAAACCCGATTGCTTGAACCACCCGAAGATGATCCGCTGTGCGCGGATGTCCCATTGCCACCGTTGTCATATCCGGTGAACGCTGGCTGACTGCGGCTTTGCGGTGCGGTTCTTTCGCCTAGTGTCTGCTGCTGGGTAAATCCAAACGCCTGATCCTGATCGTCAGTGTTTGGTGCAAACGGATCAAAGGCATAAGGATCTTCCACCCGTTCTGGGATCGGATCAGATTTCGGTTCTGGCAGGCCAAAGCCACCAACAGTCACTGTCTGATTTTCAAGCTGGGCCGAAATATTCCCAAGATAAGCCTGCAGGTTTTCAGAAATACGCGCCTGCGTTTCTGCGGCGGGATCGCTTTGCGATGCGGCGATCTGAGCCTGCAGAACAGTATCACCGGCAACCTGTGAAATCCGGTTTTGATCCTGTGCCACGGCCAGACTACCGCGATCAGAATTGAGTGAAATTTCCCGGTCCCGCAGGGCTTCTTGCGCTTCGTCCACCAGGGTCCGTGCATTGGCAACAGCCGTATTGTCTGACAGATCAATTGACGAAAGGCCGGTCGCAAGGTCCTCGGATGCCGACGCAAAAAGTTCGACATCAATCTGGTTATCCGATGACGTACCAGAACCGTCCTGCAAGGTGATGGTCTGGTCTTCGGCCAGAAGGTTTCTGTCTTTGAAACTGCTGTTGGCGGCAATACCGTCAATATCAGCAAGATAATCTTCGATCTGGGCGGTTAACTGGGCGCGTTGCTGCTTGGAAAGGTCACTGTTTTCTTCGGCAAACTCGACCAGCGCATCAATTTCATCAAGCGCGTCACCGATGCGCGACAAATCTGTTGAGGCCTGTGACAACAGGTCACTGGCACCACCAAGCGATCCGCGCAAATTTTCAAAGGTGTAATTGGCATTGCGCAGGAAATCTGCATTGCGGTCAGAACGCAAAGAACTTTGACTGGACTGGCTGGCGTCAGAGTCGATTAACCTATTCTGCGGTGCAATCGCACGCGCAGTGTTGGTATAGATCGGAAGTTGACTACCCAGCGGTTCCATTGCTTTTCCGCACAAACAAGCCGGCAAGACAACTACATGTTGCGCAAACAAGGGTTCTGAGGAAATTCATAAACCCTTATAAACCTGACCATCCTGGTGTCCGGCGGAAATATCAACCGATAGTATAGTGTATTAGCAGAGAAAAATTAAGCCAAAATGCATAACCATGCACACCTAATCACCTAAGATGTGCATCATTCGGTCAAATTGGCCTATTCATGCGCCGCATTTTGGCGGCCACGGGATTACGTACGACGCAATAATGCAAACATTTCAAGATGCGGCGACCACAGGAACTGATCAATCGGCACAACCTGCTCAAGCTCGTACCCGCCATTGCGCAAAACACGTATGTCGCGGGTAAAGGTTGCCGGATTACATGACACCGCAATGACCCATTCCGGTCCGGTTGCCGCCAGTTGTTCTGCCTGTGACAGGGCACCTGCCCGCGGGGGATCAAACAACACCAGATCAAGGTTGCTAAGCTCATCGCCGGTTAACGGCTGGCGGAACAAATCACGTTTGATGACCTGTATCGGGCTACCAGACTGGCCCACCGCATATTGCAACAACTCCACCGCACGTGGATCACTTTCAACCGCCAAAGTTGACCGGCGTTTGCCTGCAAGTGCCAACGCAAAGGTAAAGCTTCCGATACCACAAAACAGATCGGCGACCTGACGCGGCTGTGCTTTTTCAAGTACCGATGTCACCGCAGCGACAAGGGCGTGTTCCCCTTCGCGGGTTGCCTGCAAAAAGCCGCCCGGTGGCACCGCAACATCGACACCCTGAAACCTGACAACAGGTATACGTCGGGCCGCGACAGGCTCATCGGGTTCATCACCAGTTTTCCAGCTCAGACGCGCAAGGTCATTGTCATCGGCAAACTCGGCCAGATCCTGACGCATATCAAGATCCGGGTCCTTGGCCGCATGAACGACAACATCCAGCCCGTTATCGGCCAGTGTGACGAAGACTTCCTTGATATCACGCGCATGATCGGGCGGGCAGGCCTCAAGGAACGTTACAAACGCCGCACGAAAGGCCATCAACTCAGGACGTAAAACGGCACAATCTGGAACATTCAAGACCGTGTGGCTAAATCGGCCATGGAAACCAACATGCACCCCGGTTGCCCCCACATGCACAGAAAATCCTGCGCGACGGCGACTTTGTGCCGGGGAAACTTCGACGGGTGCGACAAGCCGTTCGGCATCATCGGCGTCAAGACCGGCACGCTGAACCGCGACCTTGGCTTTTTGACGTTTCCAGTCGCGATACTGGTCGTCATCCATATGCTGAAGCGCACAGCCGCCGCATTCCTTGAAATGCGAACACCGTGGCTCATTGAAAAGCGCCGTGCGCGCGATTTCCGCGACCACTTCCGCACCATATCCATCACCGCGTTTCGACCGCAACGCCACACGAACTTCGTCGCCGGGCAAAACGCAATCGACATACACCAGAACTGATCTGCCGTCTGGTGCGCTGACATGCGCAATGCCGTCGCCGCGTGCGCCAACTTGTTCAATCGTGACCGGGGCTTCAAATCCGATCAATGGATCGCGCCGGGCTGATTGACGTTTGCGTCCGCCGCGTGCACGGGGGTTGCGCTGATGATGTTTCATAAACTCTCTCTCGGAGGTGATCTTCGCCACTTTTGACCAGGAAAAATCTCGACGGGTACCTGACGCACGCCTGAGATACACCAGATGGGCCGCTCAGAACAGGGCCGTCTGGTTAAATATACGTCCCGATTTGCATGACACCCCAGACAAATCGCCCTGCACGTAACCTTTGATCTAAAAATTAATGCGCAATTGAACGCGACCAACCCCTTAAAATCGTGTAAGAATACCCCCATAAAACACTTGTAAGTGCTTAACGCAGGGTAGAACGCTGATCATTGAATTTACAACAATGACCCGCACAACAGCGTAAAACCCTCGTCGTTTGCGCAACGTCGCAAAGATACAGAACACCTTAAATGCTCTAACGAATATTGCGCATTTGACATATTCAGGGCGGGGGGCGCCTGAATGAGATGTCGTTCTTGGGGAAGACATGGAAACTGAAAACAGACAGACGACCGAAGAAAAAGCCGCGACACAACAATCGCGCGTCAAAAGGCACGCACTGTTGGCGGCATTTCTGACCGCCGTTTTCTTCGCATCAGCAACATTCTTCTTCTGGACAGCCGCAATCGAGAACCGTCGGGCGATTTTGGCATCTGCCGCAAATATCACCGCCACCGCGATTGCCCAGCAGGTCAAACAGATTGTCGAGGCCAATCTTGGTGTTCTGGAAAGTTTTGCCGACATTTGGCAAGACGGCCCGCCCGAGGACGAACGCGCCTATCTTTCGGTTGCAACCCCGTTACAGGCCCGTTTCAGTGCCCTTCAGGCAATTAACTGGATTTCGCCAAATTACATCATTCTGTACGTCGCCCCGATCAAGGGCAACGTTCCGGCCATGGGCGCTGATTTAAAACGCCACCCTGTCGCGGGACCGGTTTTGGACATCGCACTGGATCAACGGCGCGCCCAAATCACGCCAACACTTGAACTTCTTCAAGGTGGACGCGGATTTGCCGCCTATAGCCCGGTTCTGGGACGCGATGGACAAATCATCGGCGTCATCAACGGGGCCTTTCGCATTCGGTCCATGCTTGCATCTGTCATCAATACCGAACAGGTCAATGATTACACCGTGCGCGTGCGCGAAAATGATACCGTATTGTTTGAAATCCGCGGCGAAGGTGATGACGAAACCCTTCAACATACTGCCGCAGCCGACATTGTCGGTCGCCAATGGCATATCGACGTCATTGCCGATCCGAAACTGGCAAGTGCTGGCACGACAAACCCGCAGCTGATTTTGATCCTGGGGGTTCTTGCCACCATCCTGTTTACGATTGCGATCTTTGTTCTGGCAAACCGCCAACAGGCCGCAGCGCGCCGAACCATGCATCACATCAATGCCGGTGATGACATTAATGATCTGGCGTTGTCGATTACCAAGCTTGATGGTCATTTGAAATCCATGTCACCGGAAACGGCTGATTTCTTTGACCTGCGTGAAGAAGATTACGGCTTCATCCGGTTTTACAATCTGGCCCCCGAATTCCAGTCAGACGGCAGTTCATCGCGCAGATCGCAGGAAAAAATGCTCCTCGCCATCAACCGTGGCGACGATGAAGTGCGCCGCGAATGGATTGTGCGCAGCTCCGAAGGCGTTCACGTCGTCTGTAATCTGGCGATGAAACCATCAACGGCCAATCCTGATTGTGTGGACATCACCCTGCACCACAATCCGGCGGCAAATGCGTCGGTCAACCGTCTGCGGTATCTTGCAACACATGACCCGCTGACCGGGCTTCCCAATCATGCCCTGTTTGATGACCGGCTTAATCAGGCGGTTGCGCATGCAAAACGCTATGAAAAGCTGCTGTCCGTACTGGTGGTCGATATCGACAATTTTCGCGCCGTCAATGACCGGTTTGGTGCGGATGTCGGTGATGAAACATTGCGAACCATATCGGGCCGCTTGCGCGCCACTGTGCGCGAAAAAGACAGCTGTGCTCGGTTCTCGGGCGACATGTTTGCCATCATCGCCACCGACCTTTCCGAGGCCGAAGGTGCCGCCCTTGTCGCTGAACGCGTTGTCGAAGCCATATCCCAACCTATCCAAACCGGCGGGAACGAGGAAATCCGGCTGCATGTCAGTGTCGGTGTTGCGCTGTATCCCAATGATGCCCGCGCACCGTCCCAATTGCTGGCCAATGCAGATGCGGCCATGTACCGTGCACAGAAATCAGCGGAATCGTCTTATTGCTTCTTTGTCGAGACGATGAACAATGTGATGCACGCGCGCCTGTCGATGGAAACGCAGTTACGTCGTGCTGTTGATGAAAAACGCTTTGTTCTGGAATATCAACCGCGCTATCGCACATCGGATCAAAACCTGACCGGGTTTGAAGCCCTGCTGCGCTGGATCGATGATAGTGGCAAGCGTCGCCTGCCGCCTGATTTCATCGCGGTCGCCGACCGTACCGGGCTTTTGTCGCCACTGGGTCACTGGATCATTGAAACCGTTTGCAAACAGATCGCCGAATGGCGCGATGCCGGTTATGCGCCGGTTCCGATTGCGCTGAATGTGTCCAGCCGTCAATTCATTCAGGCCGACCTGATCAAAAACATCCTCGACCTGACAGCCGAATACGAAATTGATCCGGGCATCATCGAAGTTGAGGTTTCCGAAGACATTGCCATGCGCGATCCCGAACGCGCCCTTGGACAGTTCTATCGCTTTGCCGAGGCCGGGATTGGCTTGACCCTTGATCACTTTGCCGCGGGCAATACATCCCTTCGGTATCTCAAACGGTTCCCGATCCAGCGCATCAAACTGTCAAAGTCGCTGTTTGACTTCGCACTCGATGAGCAACCTGAAAATAGCATTTTGCAGCCCGCAATCCGGCTGTGCAAAAGCCTGAACCGCAAAGTTGTCGCCGTCGGCGTCGAAACCGAAGAACAACTGGCCATGCTGAAATCAGCCGACTGTGACGAGATTCAGGGTTTCCTGTTGTCCCGGCCGGTAGATGCCTCAAAAACCACTGGCCTTTTGCCCCGGTTAAGCAACGCCGATCCGTCGCCAACCGCCAAAAGCTGATTTTCAAACACAGAAACCACCATAAAAAAACACCTGTCGGCATCCGCCTGACAGGTGTTTTTTTGCTCTTTTGCGCGAAGTCGGCCTACAGCAAAAACAGGGCTGCCAAACCAAGGAAGGCAAAGAACCCAACCACATCGGTAATCGTGGTCAAAAAGACCGATGAGGATACCGCCGGGTCAATCCCGGCACGCTCCAGACCAAGCGGGATCAAGGCACCAAACAAACCGGCAAACAGCAGGTTAATGATCATGGCAACGCCAATGACCGATCCCAGCAAGCCATCCTCAAACCAGAACCAGGTCACCCCGCCGGCCAGAAACGCAAACGCCAAGCCATTCAGGCCACACACCGCGACCTCCTTGCGGATCACACGCCATGCGTTGGTACTGGTAAGCTCACGCGTGGCAATCGCGCGCACGGCAACCGTAAGGGTCTGTGTGCCTGCATTCCCGCCCATTGAGGCCACGATTGGCATCAGGACGGCAAGCGCGACCAGTCTTTCAATCGTATTTTCAAACGCACTAATGACCATGGACGCCATGATCGCCGTGCCCAGATTGATCAAAAGCCACGTAAACCGCGACCGGGTGGTATCAAGGATCGCACTTGAAAGGTCATCTTCCTCGCCAACACCGGCAAGGCGCATCATGTCTTCTTCATATTCTTCGTCAATAACGTCAACCACGTCATCGACCGTGATCACACCGACAAGACGCCCGCTGTCATCGACAACCGGCGCAGAAATAAGGTCACGTTGACGGAACAGATGGGCGACGTTTTCCTGTTCTTCGGTCACAACGACCGTGCGCATTTCATCCGATTCCATGACATCGCGCACAAGGACCGGACGGTTGGTGCGGATCACGCGTGATAACGGCACAATCCCGACCGGGCTATAGCGCGGGTCAACAATGATGATGTCGTAAAAATCTTCCGGCAGGTTCTTTGCCGAGCGCAGGAAATCAATCGTTTGCCCAACCGACCAATAATCGGGGATCGCCACCAGCTCGCGCTGCATGATACGACCGGCGGTATATTCCGGATACGACAGCGCCTCTTCAACACGCGCGCGTTCAATATCAGAAAGCGCACCGAGAAGTTCGCGTTGCTCTTCCTTATCGAAATCCTCAATGACTTCGACCACGTCATCGGAATCAAGTTCCGAAATCGCCTCGGCAACAACATCCGTGCCAAGACGGCTGATGACCTCTTCACGCAGTTCGTCATCAAGCTCGGTCAGAAGTTCCGGGTCAAAGTCCGGCCGGATCAGATCAACAAGCTGTTCACGCTGATTGCTGCTTGCCCACCCCAAAAGGTCGGCAATATCGGCAAAGTGAAGTTCGGAAATAAGTTCGGACGCGCGCGAATGATCATCTTCGCCAAGCGCATCAAGGACTTCACGCCCATATTCAGGTGTCAGATCAACATAGTCGTCGCTGCTGGATGTGCTATCCGCAGGACGGTCGAGTTCTTCGACGTCACTTGTCATCTGCCCCTCCTGATGTGCGTGCTGGTTTTACGTCCTGCAACCTGATTGGGTTCAGACCCTAAAAATGCCGTGCCGGGGATCGATTGATCGATCTCCCGACACGGCTGTTTCTGCGCTATCACATGGCCCCGGTCAAGGGGCACAATTGCAGATAGATTTTATGCGCCTTCCTGACTGCGGGTAACCGCATCAACCACGGCAATGGCTGTCATGTTGACAATGCCACGCACCGTAATCGACGGGCTCACCACGTGGGCGGATTTCGCCGCACCGACCAAGATCGGCCCCACCGGCAAACCATCACCCAACATTTTGACCATGTTGTAGGAAATGTTGGCCGCATCAAGCGTCGGCATCACCAGAAGGTTGGCCGATCCCTTAAGCATCGAATGGGGGAAAATGCGATCACGGATCGGCTGCGAAATCGCCGCGTCCGCATGCATTTCACCTTCGATCTCAAGATCAGGTGCCTGCGTTCGAATCAGTTGAAGCGCATCACGCATCTTGCACGCCGATTTGTTTTCGTGACTGCCAAAGTTGGAATGCGAAATCAACGCCGCCTTTGGCGTAATCCCGAACCGTTTGACCACGTCGGCGGCCATAATCGCGGTTTCCGCAACATGCTCAGGGGTCGGATCAACCGACACATACGTATCGGTCAGGAAGAACGTCCCCTGTTTCATGATCATCATGTTGACCGTGGAAAAATCGGTCACACCTTTGCGCAAACCCACAAGGTTGCGGACATAGCGCAGATGACGCAGGAAACCGCCCTGACAGCCACACAGCATCGCGTCAACTTCGCCACGGCGCAGCATCAGGGATGCAATCACGGTTGGACGTGTCCGGACAATCGCACGGGCATATTCCGGGTTGATCCCGCGACGGCCCATGATGTTGTGGAAGTCCTGCCAATCCTGTTCGAAATGCGCATTGTCGTCCGGATCGTGAATTTCGATCTGCTCATCTGGCACGATGCGCAGGCCAAGCTCGGTAATCCGTTCAAGAATGACACTGCGACGCCCAATAAGCACTGGGTGGCAAATGCCGTCATCGACAAGGACCTGACAGGCCTGAAGCACACGGCGCGATTCGCCCTCGGGATAGACAACGCGTTTTTTATGCGCACGCGCCATATCAAAGACCGGCTTCATCACCAGACCGGACCGGAAGACAAAGCCTTCAAGCTGCTGGCGATAGGCATCAAAATCTTTGATCGGGCGTTTGGCAACACCACTGTCCATCGCTGCCTTGGCCACGCGCGGCGGAATTTCGATCATCAAACGCGGATCAAACGGTTTGGGGATCAAATATTCCGGCCCGAATTTAAGTTCCATGCCGCCATAGGCGGTTGCGACAATGTCCGATACCTCGGCCTTTGCCAGATCGGCAATGGCGTGCACCGCGGCAATCTTCATTTCCTCGTTGATCTCGGTCGCACCAACATCAAGTGCCCCACGGAACAGGAACGGGAAACACAGAACGTTATTCACCTGATTGGGATAATCGGTACGTCCGGTGGCCATCACCGCATCGGGGCGGATTTCCTTGACCAGTTCAGGGGACACTTCCGGGGTCGGGTTTGCCAACGCCATGATAATCGGGCCTTCGCCCATCTTGCGAAGCTCTTCCTCACCCATGACGTTTGGTGCCGAAAGACCAAGGAAAATATCAGCCCCTTCGATCACATCGCTTAGCGTACGGGCATTGGTTTCAATGGCATATTCGTCTTTCCACGGGTCCATTTCATCTTTACGGCCCTTGTACACCACACCAAAACGGTCCGTGACCGTGATGTTGTGTTTGGGAAGCCCCATGGACACCAGCAAGTTCAAACACGCCAAGGCGGCCGCACCGGCCCCCGACGTCACAAGGCGGACCTTGTTGATATCCTTGCCCGTGACACGCAAACCATTAAGGACGGCTGCGGCAACGCAAATTGCCGTGCCATGCTGATCATCATGGAAAATCGGGATGTTGCAGCGTTCGCGCAGGGCTTTCTCGATGATGAAGCATTCCGGCGCCTTAATGTCTTCGAGGTTAACCCCCCCGAAAGTCGGCTCCAGTGCGGCCACAATATCGATAAATTTCTGCGGGTCGGTCTCGTCAACTTCAAGGTCAAAGACATCAATATTGGCGAACTTCTTAAACAGAACCGCCTTGCCTTCCATAACCGGTTTGGACGCCAGCGGACCAATCGGCCCAAGACCAAGCACCGCCGTCCCGTTGGAAATCACGCCGACCAGATTGGCACGCGCGGTATATTCCGCTGCGGTTTCCGGGTCTTTGACGATTTCCTCACAGGCGAATGCCACCCCCGGCGAATAGGCCAGCGCAAGATCGCGCTGGTTCGCAAGGGTCGTGGTTGCTGTTACGGACAATTTCCCCGGGGTGGGATACCGGTGATAGTCCAAAGCTGCTTCGCGCAGCTTGTCATTTCGATTTGCCATTATAATACCTTTTAATCTCAGGTATTTACATTAATTAACCATCAAGTGGTTAAATCCTGATAATTCATTTTAGTGGGATATACAGACTAAAGCAGTTTCCCATACGTTTGAAGCATTCAGTGTGTCGTTCCGCCAAAGGGCTGCATTGCGTAATTTTCAACGCGGCACTGCACAATAAATCAATCACTTGCACCGGCACGGCCCGTGGCCAAACATCCTGTCTGATCCTTGCTGTTCCAAACGCATTGTAGGACATATATCAGCAGGAACCAAAAACGAAAAAACCCGCCATTTCTGGCGGGGTCTTTTTCATGATATCCTATGGCCTGAGCCAAGGGCCAGAATCAAAAAAGCCCCCTCTTAAAAAGAGGAGGCGTTTTTGGTGCGGTCGAGAAGACTCGAACTTCCACGGGGGTTAGCCCACAGCGACCTCAACGCTGCGCGTCTACCAATTCCGCCACGACCGCATATGTCGTAACAACAAGGCTACTGAGGTAAGTTTGTAGGCTTGCCTTGCTGCGAAAAGGGAGATAGCAAATTGATTACCCCTGATCAAGGGCTCATTTCACTTATTTGACAGGAAAAATGCAAAGCATCGCCCCAACCGCGCAAATCCCCGACTGGCGCACCGCCTCCGGGTTGGTTTCATACCCCGAAGCACTGGCAGAAATGGAAGCCCGCGCTGACGCCATCCATGCGGGAAAAGCAAGGGAACTCATATGGTTTTTGGAACACCCCCCGCTTTATACATCGGGAACCAGCGCGCATATCGAGGACCTTGTCGATCCGGATCGCTTTCCTGTTTATAACGCCGGACGCGGCGGACAATATACCTATCATGGACCGGGCCAACGCATCGCGTACCTGATGCTGGACCTTAAAACACGCGGTCGTGACGTGCGCGCCTATGTTCATAACCTCGAAGAATGGGTGATTCGCACCCTCTCCCTGCTCGGTGTCACCGGCGAACGCCGCGATGGACGTGTTGGCATCTGGGTGGTGCGCGATGACGGCCGCGAAGACAAGATTTCCGCCATCGGGGTGCGGGTGCGTCGTTGGGTGACCTTTCATGGCATCGCGATCAACGTATCACCCGACCTGTCGCATTTTGGCGGCATTGTTCCCTGCGGCATTGCCGACCACGGCGTCACAAGTTTGGCCGACCTTGGCGTCGATATTTCTATGGAAGAACTCGACCGCCTGTTAAAACAAACCTTTACGGAAATCTTTCCCGGAACATCTGCATGAGTGACAGGTCGCAATCGGCCCCAGTAAAAGCCGCTGCCAAAAGCCCCGCCAAAGGCCATAAAATGCCTGGAAGTGTTGCTGACGGCGGAATGGCGGATGCCGAACGCGACATTCTGGCCGAACTCGACAAGGCCCTTGGCGAACATGTTGCCTTGCTGCTGCGCTGGAACAGGATACTGGTGCTGCCCGATTCTCCGTTGCCATCGGACGTCGATGGCAACGACCATGACCATGACCATGACGCTACCCATCACCATGATTGTGATTTCGGGGCCTGGTACGCGATCAACCGCCATAACCGGTTGATTGACCAGCCTGCAATGCATGCACTGGCAACAACGCATCAGCAACTTCACGAGTCGGCCAGACGACTTATCGAAGGCCGTGAGCTTGACGGCGAAGTTGACCCCGCTGAATTCGATATGATGGCCTTACGGGCCGAATCCTTTTTTTCCCAACTGCGCCGCCTTGAACGCGCCTTTAGAACCGCCCGATCCGATGTCGATCCTCTCACGGGCACCTATAACCGGCAAACCATGCTGGGCGACCTGAACGCCGAACGCGAACGCGCAATCCGGACCGAAGTCCCAACCGCCGTTGCTCTGGTGGACCTTGATCACTTCAAGGCCGTTAATGACACCCACGGCCATCAGACCGGTGACATGGTCCTGCAATCGATTGCCGGCATCCTGCAATCGCATGTACGCCCGTTTGATAAGGTTTACCGTTATGGCGGTGAAGAATTCCTGATCTGCCTGCCCAACGCCGACATGACACAATGTGCGCGCGTACTTGAACGGTTGCGCCGCGTGGTCGAGGCATCCCCCGTCCCCATCACCGAGACAACCACCTTGCCGGTAACCGCATCGATTGGCGCAGCCCCGATGACCAAGGGGCGCAGCGTCGAACAAATCATCGAAAAGGCCGATCAGGCGCTTTATGCCGCCAAGCAAGGCGGCCGCAACCGGGTCCGCGTCTGGCGTAATCCGGACGATAAAAAACCCGCAAAAAAGCACAAAAAATAGCGCATCGGCTCGCACCTTCCCGACAAAGCCGCAACGATACGCGCCGTAAACTTCAACCGGCAAAGCAACGCTTGATAGGATGTGTCACATTCTGATCAAACCGGCGTCGTCAGGTTGATGCCGATAAATTGATCAAAAATATCAAAAACCTTTCGGCACGCGGGCAACGCAAAACCACACGCTTTTTCAGTTTATTAGCCGTTTGATGGGCCAAAACCACACAGCAAGATAAAAATTTCAACCAAAGCGCAATCTTGTCTTCACAAGTTAGAAACATATCTGCAAACTATAATAATAAAAAGCAGCAGGGCTTTGCCCACCACAGAATAGCTGCACGCTTGGGAGGGAATTCGTTTCGATCTGAACGGAGGCCCATGAATGACAAGTTCTATGAATTTTGCGCCTGGCGACCCTGCCTTGATGCTGACGGTTCTGCGCAGTGCCGGGGAAAACCTTGATCGCAGTATGCTTTTGGGGCGTGTTTTGTCCCTTTTCTGTACTGACGATGATGGCAATCAGGTTGCCATTGAAGACAACGCTGACCTGCAGCGTCGCATCGAAAATGCGGTTACCCATCTTGAAATGGCGGGTCTGATTTGCCAGACAGCCGGGGCGGAACTTTCCATCACCTCACTTGGCACGGCCATGATGATGGCTTACCCGCTTGGTATTGATGACGGCGTTTTGTGCTCTCTTCCCGCTTTCCGCAACCAGATGTATGAAACCAACGCACCGGTGGTCCGCCAGCGCTATCTGCCAAATTCGGCCCTTGGCTCTGGATTTTCCGCAGGGCTCGATGCGCATCGACTGACTGAAAACCCCTATCCATCAGACTCTCGCG
This sequence comes from Thalassospira sp. Z349TD_5, assembly GCF_056173045.1. NCBI lineage: Bacteria > Pseudomonadati > Pseudomonadota > Alphaproteobacteria > Rhodospirillales > Thalassospiraceae > Thalassospira > Thalassospira sp. Z349TD_5. Next base: position 747,903 of record NZ_CM149654.1, on the reverse strand, counting down.
ACCATGAAGACTGGCTTATGGGCTGGGATGAGGCCCTTGATCAAAGCAAACGCGAAGCAGAAACGCTTCTGAACTAGCGCCGCGTTTTGATCTTGGAATGTAAAAAGAAGATATGTGACCACTACCGAATTGCGTGGGAATATGTGTGCTGCGTTAAGCTACATTAATCCCGCATCGCATCATCGGTAGTGTGATTTGAATTCCCGGCAACACCCGCCGGTATGGCCGCCAAGCATCTGCTTTTGATCGGCCTGCTTCCTGTCCGCGTGATCTCGCTGCTGGCATCAAATACCTGTCACAGTGCACCAGATCCGGGCAAAGATACCCTTCCCCTTATGCGCAGCGACAGCCTCCTCAAAACCCGACGACAGAACACGTCCGTCATAGCGTTTTGAGAAACGGCATCATATTCGGCGCCCCTATTGGCGGTCGGGGATATTGGGTGAGAATATTGAAATGACGTTGGTTTGGTCATCTTTGACAGGGGCGGCATCGCCGTCCTTGGTTTCAGGACCATCCGAAACCACCGGTCCGCAATTCAGTCCGGAATTGATCTGATCGGCATGTGCGCCAACATCGGAAACCGGCACAGACGCATCCACCATCAAACGATGCCCATCAAGATGCTTGTCTGCCTTTTGATGTTCGGCATCCGTCAATCGGCGTTCTTCGCGTGACCGCCCATGCAAGGCACGATTGGCATCGGCCTTTTTGGCCTTCTGATCGCGTTGCTTGCGTTTGCGTTCCTGCCGCAGATTAACGAGGTCGCCCATAGCACCTTGCTTGTTGTCCGTCACACATCATTTGGCCACACCAACAGTTGGCATGATCAGACTATAATGTGTTTGCACAAGCCCCAAAAAACAAGCGGGCGCCTCGAAATATCGAGGCACCCGCCATAGCCGTTCTTAAAATCCGTTCTGTCTGCCGACTTAGCGCACGAAGACGTGGACCTCATTGGCAGAAACAGATGCGCTGGTCGCATCAGAAGCACGCACGCGCGACCCTGGCATGCCCATATCGGCCAACGACCGAAGAACTGCCTGCGCGTTGCGCTTGGATTTATTGGAATTCAGCGCAACCTGTGCCGGGGTGCCCCGGTTCGGTGTCACCGCAACAACATCAAAGCTTGCCTGCGGGCGACGCTCCAGAACGCGGTTAACCGCGTTATAAAGGGCCTGCTCGTATTTCACGCTGGCACTATCAAACCGGATCACCACAAGCGGGCGGTCACTGGTTGATGCCATGCGCTGGCTGCTGGGCGCTGGTGCGGCCTGCGACTGGAAGACACGCTTGGAAAGTGAGTCCCCGAAAATCTCGCCATTCTTAACAGCCAGTGCAAGCGCGTTAAGGTTCGCCCGCTCCGTACTGACATAAGATGTCTGGCGCGAAAGGCTTTCGCTGATTTCGTTCAGAAGACGGTCAATCAGCACCGTGGTGCGGTTGGTTTCGTCTTCAAGCAGTGCCAACTGACGATGGTCTTCGTCAACAGCACCGGAAACCTGATAGGCCGAGCGAACGGACTCAAGCAAGAAGGTTGACAGGGTCGAATCTGCTGCAACCTTGTTGGCCAATGAGTTCAACGCGGCGATATCGTCGTTCACACGGTCAAGTTCAGACTGTGCGGTGTTCCACTGCTGGACCAGAACCGGGTTACCCGGCGTGGTGCCAACTTGCAGGCGCGCACTGATCGCCGCCACAGTGCCATGATAGGCCTGCGAATGCGATACGGTCTGTCCACGCAACTGCTGTAATTCATTATTGTGTTGGTTCAGAGCCGACTTAAGACGGTTCAGCTCCTGCTGCATGTTTTCAACCCGCGAACCAACAAAGGTTCCGGTCTGTGACACACCGGTTAACGGCTGCGTGCTTTGCGCCGCATCGTAACTGGTTGCGGCATCACTCCCCATCGGTTCAGAAGCAGCGACAGCGGAATTTTCCGTATCGGAGTCTGATCCGGCAAGTGTCGGCCAAAGGGCCTCAGAAGAAAAAGAACATCCCCCCAGCATCAGGGCGGCGCCAATCAAGGCAAGGTAGGTTTTACGAACGGCCATTTCGATCTATTACCTAAGTAGAAATATGCGAATCTCCCTGGGCCCGCTTTTTATGAGAAGAAACAAGCCCCTGTTCCCCCGGGATTGAATGCATCTTAGTCTACGACCACTTGTGGAACAAGACGCATTTGCCCCTTTTTTGCCGAGTCCTCTCCATAATGCCGACAAACGGGACAAAGCCGGGCAAAACAACGCCCTAGCAAGGCGGAAAATGGCCCTCACGGGAAAAATACGGTTTTTTGAAATTTACTGCTTGCAATGACCCGCTCGTTTGCATAAGTTCCGCTCCGCCGACGGGGAGTTCGTACAGAGCAAACCGGCGGAAACGCTAGACAAAGCGCCCGTAGCTCAGCTGGATAGAGTATCTGACTACGAATCAGAGGGCCGGAGGTTCGAATCCTTCCGGGCGCACCATCGGAAGGCTCGACGTTCACGCGTCGAGCCTTCGCCATTTAGCGTAGAACATAAAATGCGCCCGTAGCTCAGCTGGATAGAGTATCTGACTACGAATCAGAGGGCCGGAGGTTCGAATCCTTCCGGGCGCACCATTGAAAGGCTCGACGTTCCCGCGTCGGGCCTTTGTCATTTGCCCGGAACAGTCTTGCGCAAACCTTCCCCAATCCCCCCTGACTTTCCCCGCGAAAATGTGACCCATATCACTGCGTTGCCCACAAAAAGGGCCTCAAAGCACGACTTTGCCCATATCGGTCTTGCCGTTTGCCGCCCCCTAAACATATCGAGCATTGGGCAAAGTAAAAAAATGCAGGAGATGTTCATGGATATCGGAAAACTTCTAAGCGATGTTTTGGGAAACTCGGGTGGCGGGCGTTCGACAATGTCCGGAAAACTGGGCGGTATCGCAGACAGCCTCGCCAACAAAGGTGGCAACACCAGCGGCAATACTGGCGGTAAATCTGGCGGCTTGGCCAACATGGTTGGGAATAGCCTGGGCAGTGGCGTTGGTGGCGGATTGGTGGGGGGTGCGATCAGCGGCGGCTTGATGTCGGCCGTCCTGGGCTCCAAGAAAGGCCGCAAAATGGGTGGGAAAGTGCTGGCCTATGGCGGCACAGCCCTTGTTGCCGGTCTGGCTTACAAGGCATGGCGCGATTACAAAAACAACGCGTCCCCCAAGGATCACAGTCAGGACAGCGACCTTGACCACGTCCCTGCCGACAGCGGCTTTTCCCCGGAACTCGAACGCAGCCGCGACAACGCCGATTTTCGCCTGACCTTGATCCGCGCAATGATCGCAGCAGCCAAATCCGACGGACATATTGATCAGACGGAACATAAACGCATCGCCAAACAGATTGAGGCCCTTAACCTCGGCCCAAACGAAAAGGCATTCCTGTTTGACGCCTTTTCCGCTGATTCCGACCCGATGCAGACCGCCAAGCTGGCACGCACTCAGGAACAGGCCGCAGAAATCTATCTTGCGTCCTGTCTGGCAATCGACCCGGATGATCCAGAGGAAGAACGCTATCTTGAACGCCTTGGTGACTGCCTCGACCTTGCAATGGATTTACGCCGGCACCTTGATCATCAGGCCATCAGCGTCCGTCAGAATATGCTTGAAACCACCCCGGTCAGCTAAGCCCTTTTGCTTTAAAGCAGCCCAATCCGTAATGGCCCAATCCGGAAGCATTCCAACGCTTTGAACCTTTTCTGACATGCCCAAGGCGATCAAACCGATTACGTGCATCATCGTAAAAAAACGCAGCCCCGCACGAACACGTGCGGGGCTGCGCTGCTTAAATGGCCTGCGACTTACATGCCCGGCATGATCACGGTATCAATGACGTGGATCACACCGTTATCGGCCTTAATATCGGCCGAGGTAACAGTTGCGCCGTCAACCATCACGCCGTTCATGGCATTCACATCAATCGTGTCGCCCTGAACGCTTTTGACCATCATTTCCTTGCCTGCGATATCACCTGACATCACTTTGCCCGGCACAACGTGATAGGTCAGAACGGCCACAAGCTTGTCTTTGTTCTCCGGCTTGAGCAGATCCTCAACCGTACCGGCGGGCAATTTGGCAAAGGCCTCATCGGTCGGTGCAAATACCGTGAACGGGCCTTCACCCTTTAAGGTATCGACCAAACCTGCGGCCTTCACTGCGGCAACCAGTGTCGTGAACGATCCGGCAGATACCGCCGTGTTGACAATGTCTGCGGCCTTGGCCGACATTGCGCCAAAGGTCAAAGTCGCACCGGCAACAACTGCAAGAACGGTTTTTTTGAACGCACGCATCTCTCAAACTCCTGTAAGTTTGTTATGTTGAACATTGCTGTTCGAAATTACGCTGTCGGGATGCTTACGGGGCCGTCATGACGATCAGTTCATTCATATGATTGTGATCATCTGCTAGTAATCCGTTTGTGCCATCGGCACGTATCTGCGGCCTTGCGATCGCGGGTATAATTATCACTGCATGTCGGGCGACTGCGATGATATGCTCAAGCCTCGCCAATGCCCACGCGACCTTGAATATGACGGAGATTCTCAAATGAATGCCAATGCGCGGATCACCATTTCCTGCAATGACCGGGTCGGTCTTGTGTCCGACATCTCTGGCCGTATTTTTGACATCGGCGCCAATCTGGGACCGACATATTTTGCCCTTGAGGATGGCACGGCAAAATTCGAAACCAGCTGTGAGTTGCCTGACGGCTGCCCGGTGAGCGAATGCGCAACCGCACTGAACGCGCTGTCACTGGAAAATGCGGATATCAAGGTGGAAGAAATCGTTGCCATCCCGGAACTCACCACAGCGCCTGGCGCAACCCACATGATCGAATGTTCCGGCATTGATCAGCCCGGCCTAATCGCGCGTCTGTCAGAAATCTTTATCGAATACAACGCCAACATCGTGCGCCTTGCCGCCTCAAGCACCGATGAAAAGGACGCCCGGATTTACACCACACGCTTTGCCGTTACCATCGCGCCAGAACGGGCTAGCAACTGTCTGGCAACACTGGCCAATACGGCCGGATCAATGCGGCTGGTGTTTAAGTTTGACGAGCTTTAAGGGGCATGCCCCGGCTCAGCCAAGAATATCGTCATCAGCAAAGTCGAAATTGCTGCTGTCCAAATCGGATTTTTCAACACCATCAAGCACCACACCATAGGTGTGCCCGCGACCGTTGCTAAAATCGATATAGACACCTTCGTCGGTTTGCTGGGCATGCGCCAGCACGTCACTAATATCGTGAATGCCGCTATTGTCCTGAAACTCGGAACCAAGTGCGATACGGTCACCATAGCGCCCCGCCTGAAAATCACCTATCCGGTCGCGCTCAGGCCCGTCTTCGTATTCATTCCAGACGAATGTATTAGCCCCGCCGCCATCTTGGCGCCATTCGGTTCCGCCCAGAAGATAATCATTCCCGTCACCACCCTCGATGGTATCCGCGCCATAAGCCCCGATCAGAAAGTCATGTCCGCCACCGCCAGAAATAACATCATCGCCAAACCCGCCATACAGTTCGTTGCGGTCCTGATTTCCAATGAGGAAATCGTCTTCTGCTGATCCGATGATGTGGGTGAAACTGGAAATGACATCCCCTTGCGCATCCCCGCCAGACACAACGCCGGTCTCGATATTGGCATAAACGCCCTCTGAACCCGTACTCAATGTCTTTTGATACACCAGCCAGTTTTCGCCATCCCCACCATCAAGAACATCCGCACCGACACCGCCTTCGATCCGGTCGTCACCCGCCCCGCCAAGCAAAATGTCATTTCCGGCACCGCCGTTAAGCAAATCCTTTCCGTCACCGCCAAGGATGGTATCGTCACCGACGGTAACGCGAACTCCGTCATAGCCGTCACCGGCCAGTTGATCATTGCCATCGCCACCAATGATCAAATCATCCCCGGCATAGCCATCAATATCGTTGTCTTTGTCGCTGCCAATCAAAACGTCTTCGAAAGACGATCCATAGACATCTTCAATGCTTGAAAATACATCCCCGTCCGCCTCAGCACCACTGACTTGCGATGTCGCAAGATTGACGTAAACCGACGAAGACGCGTCGCGATAGTCGATCCGGTCCTGCCCGTCACCGCCGATCATAACGTCCCGGCCCGGCCCGCCATTGAAATAGTCATTCCCGCTGGTACCCAGCATCGTGTCATTCCCGGCATCCCCGTGCAGCGCACCACCGTCACCGCGCGCCTCAAGCAGGTCATCCCCGTCCCCGCCATGCAGGTAAACGTCATTATAAAGGCCACTTGCCCCCACCAGATGGTCGTCATGGTTTGAGCCATGAACGGTAAGGCCACGCACAGTTAAAAATACGTCGCCGTTGGCATCCCCGCCGTCAAATAGGCCGGCATCGAAATCAAGATGCACAGCTTCGGGCGAATGCGCATATGTCACCGCCCCCGACGTCAGATCAAACTGATCTGCACCAGCCCGGCCTTCCACCAGCTTCCAATGACCACTAAACGCGTCGTCATATCTGGTTCCGGTGATGCTGATGTTCGCAAAATCGGCCTGAACATCGCTCCGGTCAACATCACCCGCACCGTCACGAACATAGGTTGTGCCATCCCGATACAGATATGCGCGTTCGATCGCCACATCAGAATCAGCGTAATCAAGCGTCACATCCTGCCAGTCTTCGGTCAGAACAAATGTATCCGATCCCGGCCCACCGATCAGGGTATCGCCAATACCAACCGCCTCAAGGCGATCATCGCCCGCAAACCCGTATATCTGGTCAACATCGGCAGTCCCGATCAGGCTGTCATTTGCATCTGTTCCGATGATCTTGGCCATGGCGTCCTCCACTGGGTTGATCGGGCTTAACACTCCACCGATTACAGATCGTCAATCGGCAGTTCACCATCGTCGTCATCATCAAAAACGACATGCTCCGATGTCAGTTCATCAAGCGTGACCCCGTCAATCTGAACGCCATATCCATAATGACGGCCATCGGCGAAATCGACATACACGCCTGTGTCATTTTCGCTGGCGTGGTCCAGAAAATCATCGAAACTTTCAATCCCGCTTTTTTCCTGAAACGTTTTGCCAAAAACAAACCGGTCGCCCTGTTCACCGGTGTCAAAATCGGTAATGCGGTCACGCTCGGCACCGCCTTCAAAAACCGTCCATAAAAATGTATCTGATCCGGGCGCGCCACAGGCATCCCGACCATCACCGGTCAGAAGATCATTGCCATCCCCGCCTTCAAGGGTGTCATTGCCGCCACCGCCCGTCAGGACATCGTGGAAATCACCGCCGCGCAGATGATCGTCACCGTAAAATCCGTCCAGATGGTTGCGCCCCTCATCACCGATAATCACATCGGCGACACCCGAACCACGCACATTTTCAAACCCGTCAAACACATCTCCATCGGCGGTGCCACCCGATGCGGTCCCGGTCGCAAGGTTAATCGCCACCCCTTCGGTGCCGTTATCATTGTAATCAAGGGTATCCACCCCGGCCCCACCCGACAGGATGTCGCCATCGGCCCCGCCGCTAAGGCGATCATTCCCATCGCCGCCAATCAGAATGTCATTACCGTCCCGCCCGGTCAGGGTGTCATTGCCATCGCCGCCCAAAACGGTGTCGTCACCGGACGTATCGCCAAGATAATCGCCATACAGAAAATCATCCCCGTCACCCCCGATAAGAAGGTCACTACCGCCCCGCCCCCAAAGAACATCGCTTTGATCACTGCCAATCAGGGTATCGTCAAATTCCGTGCCATAGACGACTTCAATGTCACGCAGCACATCCCCCTCGGCTTCACCGCCAAATCCTGTGCCGGTTGCAAGATTGACGTGGACCGCATCCGTGGCATTTTCACCCTCATAAAACACCGCATCCCGGATGCCCGAGCCACCGTCCAACACATCCGCCCCGGCCCCCCCGGTCAGCCGGTCGTTTCCACCCCCGCCAACCAGTGTATCGTCCCCGTTTCCACCAAACAGGGAACTGATGCCATCATCGCCAATCAACGTGTCATCGCCATCCATGCCATACAGCGTACTGTTTGCCGTGGTTTCATACAGAACGTCGTCACCATCTGTTCCGATAAGCGGCACGATCATGCCCTCCGTCAAAGGTGCGCAAATAGAGGGTGGATTGGAATTTCGATCTGGATCAATGCCCTCGCCTGACGCACAGCTATCCAAGATAATCGGCGAAAATGACATTGTCGGGCGTCAATTCGTCAACTGTCATGTCATCGATTTGCACCCCATAGGCATAATGCCGCCCATTGGCAAAATCGATATAGACGCCGTCTTCATTATCGCTGGCATGTTCAAGGAAATCATCGAAGTCCTCGATGCCGCTTTTTTCCTGGAACGTTTTCCCAAACATCAAATGATTGCTGTATTCCCCGGCATCGGGATTGAAATCGGTGATGCGGTCGCGTTCAGCCCCGCCTTCAAACACACGCCAAACGAACGTCCCGCCGGTCAGAAGATCATTGCCGTCGCCCCCTTCGACCCAATCGTCTTGGCCATGCCCACCATTAAGAACGTCATGCCCGTCACCGCCAAAAACATGGTCATCGCCCGTGCTGCCATAGATCACATCCCGGCCAGCACCGCCCGACATGTAATCGTCGCCGAACCCGCCGTTCATTACGTCATCACCGTTACCGCCAAACATAACATCATCGGCGACATGGCCGGTCATCATGTCATCACCATTCCCACCCCACATAGAGGTTGGATCAGGTTCAATGAAATCATCGTAATAAACGTTAAGGGCGGTCAGCGTATCATTGCCCTCCCCGCCATAAAGGTGATCGCCCCCGTCATTGCCATGCAGGGTATCGTCGCCATCCCCGCCATCAAGCGTATCGCGGCCGCCCATGCCGTGCTGCTGGCCATGCAAGATGTCATCACCAGCCTCGCCATAGACAAATGTGCCCGAAAGGGTGTCGTTTCCCTCCCCGCCATAGATCGAATCATATCCGTAAAAGCCGTCGATCACGTTGTCGCCGTCATTGCCGATCAGGACGTCTGAATAGCGCGACCCGAATATATCCTCGACGCCGGTAATGACGTCACCCTCGGCATGGCCGCCACTGACAATCGCCGCACCATCCGTCAACTCGACATGAACACCCTCGTTGGAATGGATGAATGTGGCTTCATCCTGACCGTCTCCGCCATTGATGAAATCGGCACCCGACCCGCCATTCAGTGTGTCATCACCGCCATGGCCCAGCAGTGTATCATTGCCCCACTCACCCCAAAGTTCATTGGAACGCTCGCTCCCGACAAGGAAATCATCCCCGCCAGCTCCCATCAGGATACCGCCGCGCTCTTCACCGGCAATCAAGGTGTCGTCATGATTGGAGCCACGCACATTAAGATCGGGGGTTTCTTCCGTGTCATCGAGAATTGAAATCTGGTCGCCGTCCGCATCACCGCCAACACCGGTCATGCTGTCCTGATCAAAAATGACACCTTCTGGTGATTTGACGTATGTGACTGTTGCCTCATAAGGGCCGAAATTTCTGACATCCCGATAATCAAATATGATCGTATCGGCACCGCCGCCGCCATCAACGGAATAAAATTCCCCCTGAAGATAATCATCATGATCGGAACCGGTGAGGTCGAACTCCTGCTCATGGTAATAATCGTCGTTGTAAAACTCTAACGTATCGCCCTCGGCATCACCGCCATGTCCGGTAAGCTCGATATCGCGAGTCTCGCGGTCGTCATTATAATGATTGTAAAACTCGACATGAACCGGGTCGTCTGACAGTTCATAGGACAGCGTATAATCCTGGCTCGTCCGGGCAATAAAGGTATCTGCCCCAAGACCACCGATAATGGTGTCTCCACTGCCGAAATAGATGGTGTCATCACCTTCCAGACCATAGACAGTGTCATTGGTCCATTCGTCCCAGATTACGTCGTCTTGATTTGTACCGATGATGCGCGCCATTGGAATCCTCCATAAATAATGAAAAGACTCCAAAAGACTAACACCACAAAACTAATCGTAAAACGATAATAACAATAAATATATTGAACCAATAATTGTGTATTTTTACTTCAAATTTGAATTAATATTATTCGAAATTTCATTCGAATACTGAACATTTTCTTATATTCAGATGGAAATTCGATTGCGTCCAGCTTGCTTGGCCTCGTAAAGCTTCTGATCGGCGCGCTTCAAAACCGCCCAAGGGTCTTTTACATCCTCGTCAATTTCCGAAAGACCGACTGAAATCGTCACCGATACGGTTTTGTTTTTCTCGGGCACGGTGATTTTATTCTCGGCAATCCGTTTGCGCAGGGCCTCAAGCGGTTCATGGACTTTTTCTGCCGTGCGCCCGGCAAAGACAACCGTGAATTCTTCCCCGCCGTATCGGTATGCCTTGCCGCCCCCGCCAACACGGCCCAACTCACGCGCGACCTTTTTCAGGACAATATCGCCAACGTCATGCCCATAGGTGTCATTGAACTTTTTGAAATGATCAACATCAAGCATGGCAATCGCATACTGGCTGCCAAGTTCCGCCATGGCATGGCCAAGCGCACGCCGCCCGGCAAGCCCGGTCAAATCATCGACAAACGCCATCCGCCACGCTTCCTGCGCCAATCCGGCCAGTACCACGGCAGTCGCCGCCAGATAGCCATATTGAATGGCACCGGGGCCTATCACCGTTGCCACTGTGATGGCAATGATTGCTGCAGCAAAACTTGTCTCAAGCGGCTTATGACGGATCAACAACAAGATCACCGCAACCACAGACAGGATCATGGCCGGATGCGGCATGACCGACAGAAACCCGCCATCATTTATGAACCGGGTATCAAGCACGCGATAAAGTGCCAAGCCAACATCTGGCTGCCCTGCCAGCATCAACATGACAAAAATCTGCAACCCAAGCACCAGCATCCTTGCAATGCCACGCGGGTTTAAAACACCGCGTTCCGCCGTAAAACCAAGGATCAACAAGTTTGCCGGGATCACATAAAGGGTCGCAATGCGTAAAAAGGCCATTCCATCGGGCGAGAACCCGCCACCGTTGCCCACCAAAAGCCAGTAACACACCAGCAAAAGCAGCATGACAAAAACCGCGCGCCCACGGTTGAACCACCACGCAATCGCCCCGCCCAACCCAGCCAGAAGAAACGGGCCATACCGCACCAGCCCCGAAAGTTCCGCCGGCACAAGGCCGGGCGATATCGCCAGCACCAAACAGGCCCCCATGATCAACAATGGGGCCAGTCCGACAGAAACAAGGGTGGAATAAGCGCGACGCATGGGTCGTTTGATACTACCTGCAGATGGGGCAACGCGTGTTGGGAAATGATCCCGAACCATTATATCGGCGGTAATCTAACGGCTGTTGGGTTAAGGGGCTATTGCTTTGTCCTTCGTAGTTGCAGTTTTTCTTATTGAGCATCGGTCTGCACCCAAAGCACAATACGACCCGGTGTTTTTAAGCTTGCCAGCATTCGCATCTGCACCATAAATTGAAACCCAGCCTACTGCGGCGCACAATGATCGCAGAAAAGCAGACTGTCACGGCGGCCACGGTACGATCCCGAAAACGGGACGCAATAACACGCCACAAGAATACGACAAAGGCATCGCACGGCGAACTTGCCGACGCGTTGCCGTCTTGAAATGACAGGTTTTGGAGAAACGTTATCATGAGCTTCACAACACCGACCCCGGCCCCCGCGCGCCTGAACCGGTCCGAACTTGCCGTTCCCGGCAGCCGGATCGAACTGTTTGAAAAGGCCGCCAAATCAAAAGCCGACGCCATTTTCCTTGATCTCGAAGACGCAGTTGCGCCCAGTGACAAGGAACAGGCACGCAAAAACATCATCGCTGCGATCAATGACATTGATTGGGGCAATAAGGTGCTGTCGGTGCGCATCAACGGACTTGATACCCATTATATGTACCGCGATGTGGTTGATGTGCTTGAACAGGCTGGCGACCGGCTTGATCTGATCATGATCCCCAAGGTCGGGACGGCGGCTGATGTGTATGCCTTGGATATGCTCGCCACCCAGATTGAAACCGCCAAGGGCCGCAAAAAACGCATCGGGTTCGAACTGATCATTGAAACCGCCCTTGGCATGCAAAACATCCACGAAGTCGCCGCCGCCTCACCGCGCAATGAAAGCCTGCATTTCGGGGTGGCCGATTACGCCGCCTCGACCAAGGCGATGACAACCGGCATTGGCGGCCCAAACCCGCATTACGGCGTTTTGACCGATAAGGACGGCGACACACCACGCAATTACCATTGGGGTGACATGTGGCATTACGCCATTGCCCGCATGGTCGTCGCGGCCCGCGCCAATGGTCTGCGCCCGATTGATGGCCCGTTTGGGGATTTTTCCGACCCGGATGGCTACCGCGCACAAGCCGCGCGCGCCATGGTGCTGGGCTGCGAAGGAAAATGGGCCATCCACCCCAGCCAGATCACCCTTGCAAACGAAGTCTATTCCCCGTCAGACGCCGAAGTCACCAAGGCCAAACGCATTCTTGAAGCCATGGCAAAAGCTCAGGCCGAAGGCGCCGGTGCGGTTGCACTTGATGGTCGCCTGATTGATATCGCCTCCATCAAACAGGCCGAAGTCATGGTCAGGCAAGCAGACGTCATCGCCGCACTTAACGAAAGCTGACGACCAAATCGTCCCGCCATAACACCCGTTAAACTCAAAGGGGCGCCATTATCTGGCGCCCCTTTGTGATGTCTTGCATCAGGTCCGGCTGTCACACCGCGAAGTTTCCGACTACTCCGGAATGGCCTCAAAGGTGATTTTGCCAATCGCCTTGCCGCTTTCAAGAAGGATATGCGCCTTTCTCAGGCTTTCAGGCGTCAGCGGACCAAAGCTTTCAGTGGCTGTATTTTTGATCACACCGTCGTCAACCAGTTGGGCGACGGTCGCCAACAATTTATGTTGTTCGATCATGTCGGGCGTTTCAAACATCGAACGGGTAAACATAAACTCATAGGAAAAGCTGGCCGATTTCGCCTTGAGCAAATCCACATTATGCTCTTTCGATGCTTCGGTAATCGTCACGATCCGTCCCTGCGGGGCAATGATTTCGGTCATCACGTCAAAATACTGATCGGTTTCAGATGTGCAGAAAATGTAATCAACCGCAGCAACATCAAGGGCGGCCAATTCATCCTTAAGCGGACGGCGATGATTGATCACCTGATCGGCACCCAGTTTTTTGACCCAGTTGGTGGTCTCATCGCGCGATGCGGTGGCAATCACGTTCAACCCGGCCAGCTTGGCAAGCTGGATCGCGATGGAGCCAACGCCCCCCGCACCACCAATGATCAGGATGGTTTTGCCCGCATTGGCATCGGTTGCAGAACGGTCAATCAACAGTCGGTCAAACATCGCCTCCCAGGCGGTGATCGTCGTCAAGGGCAAGGCCGCCGCCGCTGCGAAATCAAGCGATTTGGGCTTTGGCGCAACAATGCGTTCATCGACAAGCTGAAATTCGCTGTTTGACCCGGAACGGGTTACATCGCCCGCATACCAAACCTCATCGCCCGGACGAAACAGGGTGACATCTTCACCAACGGCCTCAACCACGCCTGCTGCATCCCAGCCAAGCACGGTAAATTCACCTTCCTTGGCCCGACCCTTACGTACTTTAAAATCAACCGGGTTCACCGCGACACCCTTTACCCGCACCAGAATATCGCGACCTTCGGCGGTCGGCGTGTCGGTGTCAATCTGGGTAAAAAGGCCGGGCGTCTCGACCGGGGCAGGTTTGTTAATACCAATGGATTTCATATTTGTATTCCTTGTAACGCACGTTTGATTTGTGAATGCGCCGAAGATACCTCATAATGCCCTCAATAAGAAGTACGCACAATTTCGACCCATAGTGTCATTTTGTATACTAATGGACTTTACTGCGGATTTCAGAGCATCAGGAGATTAAATATGGACCGTTGCGCACCCAATCGCAGCCCCGGTTGCCCGGTGGAAGGCGCACTTGATGTCATTGGTGGCAAGTGGAAAGGCGTTGTGATGTACCATCTGCTTGATGGCACCAAACGCTTTAACGAACTGCACCGCATGATGCCGGGTGTCACCCAGCGGATGCTCACCCGTCAGCTGCGTGAGCTTGAGGCAGACGGACTGGTGCATCGCGAAGTCTATGCCGAAGTTCCGCCCCGGGTTGAATACAGCCTGACGGCAAAGGGCGACACCCTCCGCCAGATCATTCTCGCCCTTAAGGCATGGGGCGAAACCCATGTACCCTATTACGCGCACGACAAAAAACAGAACCCCGAACGCCTCAAGGCATGATCGGCGATACACGCCGTAATGACCCCGGTGCGGCCAGATAATTGCGACCAGATAGTCGGCTGCGAACGACGTCGCCCACTTAATGAACTTTAGGGTCTGCTCATCCCGTCAAGGTCGCGCGCCATTTTCCAGAATGTCGCACGATCATATCCGTCGTGCATACCTTCGCCGACGATCTCGAACCCGCGTGACTTGAAATAGGCAACATTGCCCGTCAGTTCAACACGCACATGCAGACGCATCTTTTCCTTGCCGCGGCGCGCCGCATCGTCACATGCCGCAGTGACCAATGCCCTGCCAATTCCGCCTTTCTGAATGGCGGCATCAACGGACAGTTTATACAGATAGGCATCCCTGCCAGTATCCTCGACCCAGACTTGCCCAACAACCGTCCCCGTCTCATTGGTTGCCAAAAACAGTCTGTCTCGGGCGAAACGCCACTGAAGCTCGGATACCGTGACCGATTTTGCTGAACTTGGCGGATTAACAATGCCGTCTTGCGCGGCAAACGCTGCCAAAAGCATTTCCGTCAGGTGTTGAAACGGGACTTCTTGGGGGTTTGAGGGGCAAATAATCTGAATACTGGACGTCATGGGGCAACCGTGTGCAAACTGTCATTATGTTTTGTGAAACATACGCCATAATTCTTACGTAAACGGAAAATATGTGTAACGGCTCCCTCAACGCTTGACGTAGCGGGCCGATATACTATGTTCCGGCCCATTGTTTCCCAGTCGGATATGATGCCCTGATGCATAACTTCCTCGATTTTGAAAAACCGATCGCCGAACTTGAAGGCAAGATCGAAGAACTCCGTCATCTTACCGGTAATGACGAAGTCAATATCGCAGATGAGGTCGCACGCCTGCAGGATAAGCTGACCAAACTGCTGCAAGGCACCTATGGCAAGCTGACCCCGTGGCAAAAGACGCAAGTTGCACGCCACCCTGATCGGCCGCATTTCACCGACTATATCGGTCATCTTTTCGAAGATTTCACCCCGCTTTCCGGCGACCGCCTGTTTGGCGAAGACGAGGCCATCATCGGTGGTCTTGCCCGTCTTCAGGGCCGCAGCGTGATGGTGATTGGCCACGAAAAAGGTCACGACACCGAAACCCGTGTAAAACACAATTTCGGCTCGGCCCGCCCGGAAGGCTACCGCAAGGCGGTTCGCCTGATGCGCATGGCAGAACGGTTTAACATCCCGGTGGTCACACTGGTTGATACCGCCGGGGCCTTCCCCGGTGCGGATGCCGAAGCACGCGGTCAGTCAGAAGCCATCGCACGGTCCATCGAAACCTGCCTTGATATCAAGGTGCCGTTGATTTCGATCGTCATCGGCGAAGGTGGATCAGGTGGTGCGATTGCACTTGCTGTCGCAAACACCGTGCTGATGCTTGAAAACTCGATCTATTCGGTGATCTCGCCAGAAGGCTGCGCATCGATCCTGTGGCGTTCCGGCGACGAGGCCAAAACCGCCGCCGAGGCCCTGCGCCTTACCGCACAGGATTTGCTTCAGCTTGGCGTGATTGATGACATCATCCCGGAACCGCTTGGCGGCGCACAGCGCTCACCAGCCGAGGCCTGCAAACGTGTTGGTGCTGCCATCATCAAGGCCCTTGAAAGCATGGATGACGTCGAAGGCGGCGTTCTTAAAGCCCGCCGTCGCGACAAGTTTCTTGAAATGGGCCGTAAAGGCCTGAACTGATTTTTCCATTCAGGACGCAGATCATCTTCGGGTGACTGCGTCCTGTTGTTATTTCATCCGGCGCTGTCTGCCGTCGGTGATATCCGGCAAGCCCGCGCCAATTTCCGACCCTGTCGGGAGGCACCAGACCATGTTGCGCCGGTTTATTGAATCCAGCCGTTTTCAGAACTTCATTACGGCTGTCATTGCCCTTAACGCCATCATTCTCGGGCTTGAGACATCCTCAACAATCATGGATGTGGCGGGACCGTTCCTGCATGCACTTGATCAGATCGCGGTCGCAATTTTTGTCGTCGAATTGGCGATGAAGCTTTTTGTTTACCGCCTTTCGTTCTTTAAGCGGTCCTGGAATGTTTTCGATTTCACCATCGTTGCCATTACGCTCCTGCCCGCCGGACAGGGGCTTTCAGTACTACGCGCCTTGCGTATTTTGCGCGCATTCCGCCTGATATCGACGGTTCCCTCCATGCGCAAAGTGGTCGAAGCCCTGATGCGGGCCATTCCCGGTATGATTTCGGTTCTGACCCTATTGTCGCTGGTGTTTTATGTATCCGCCGTCATGGCGACCAAACTGTTTGGCGCAGGCTTCCCTGAATGGTTCGGATCCATCGGGGCGTCGCTGTATTCCCTGTTCCAGATCATGACCCTTGAAAGCTGGTCGATGGGCATTGTCCGCCCGGTGATGGAATCCTATCCGCATGCATGGATGTTCTTTGTGCCATTCATTCTGGTGACAACGTTTGCGGTTTTGAACCTGTTTATCGCGATTGTGGTTGATGCCATGTCCACCCATGTCGATGTCGAAGGATCCCAGACTCGCGACGAGATCGAAAGTGATCATGGTGAAATCATGAATGAACTTCGCGAACTGCGCCACGAACTCGCCAAACTCAACGCCCGCGTGGAACGTGACGAAAAGGCACCCAAGATAAAATAGCGATCCCGGCCCTCACCTTAACCGACATCGGGTCAGCCTTTCCGCTGCCGAAAAACTTCAGGCTTTTCTGATAAAGCGGGTGTTTCAGCTATCCTGCGGCTTTGCCCATCGCACCGAACTTGAAATTTTCTGCCATGCAGCCCCCGGTCCGGTCGGTGACGTTGCCAGATATCTGATTTTTTGCATCACGTGATCACGGGCGATTGCGCGTCTGCTACTGGCTGCTTTGTGCGACGCCATGGCATTTTCCAAACAAATTAATTCATCTTTCTGGAATGTTGCTCTAGTCTTTCGTCAAAAGGTCGGGAGAACGGGGAAAATGAAGCTTACTTTTGCGGGGACAGGGTCGGCATTTTGTATGGCAGCCGACAACTTTCAGAGCAACATGGTTCTGGAAACCACCCCGTCGGGTGACGAACAGCCAAAACGCCTGCTGATTGACTGCGGTTCAGATGCGCGTCATTCGCTGCGTAAACTTGGCTGTATGCCAAATGACTTTGAGGCCGTCTATATCAGCCACCTGCATTCAGATCACATTGGTGGTCTGGAATGGATGGCGCTTGCCAACTATTTTATCTTTGACGGGCACCGTGTCGATCTGATCACCGCACGCGAGCTGATCGAACCGCTGTGGGAACATTCGCTTCGCGGTGGTCTGGAAACCAGCGACCACGGCAACAGCACGCTGTCCTCCTATTTCGATGTTATCGCTCTTGAACCCGAAGACGGGTTTGAATGGCAGGGTCTGAAGTTTGATGTCATCCCGGCGGCCCATGTCGTGACCGAGGAAAAAACCATGTTTTCCTTCGCGCTGTTCGGGCACGCAAAAAACAAAAGCTTTTTCCTGACAACAGATGCGATATTCGATCCTGATGCACATATGCCCTTCTACAAAAAGGCAGATATCATTTTTCAGGATTGCGAATTAGGTCCACGTCGTTCAGGTGTACACGCCCATTATGATCAACTTGTCACGCTCCCTGCCGACGTAAAGGCAAAGATGTGGCTGTATCATTATCAGGCATATGATAAGCCCGATGCCAAAGCAGACGGTTTTTGCGGATTTATCAGCCCGGAACAAAGTTTCGACCTTGGCTAATTCCACGTCTGGTTGGTAATCTGCGCGATAACAATAAACAGCGAGCAACCGGAACAATTTGTTCCTGACCAACAAAACGGGACGCGCGAATGCCAAAATCGGTTTTTGCCTATATCTGGCGATATAGCCGCCTGCAACAGATCATCCTGACTTTGGTGACGCTGTTTTCATTTCCGTTTCTGTATTATTCCCTCGACCTGCCCAAACTGATCGTCAACGAAGCGATCGGCGGCGCGGGCTCGCCCTATGACGTTCTCGGGGTCGAACTCGATCAGATCGAATATCTGTTTGCCCTGTCGGGGATTTTCCTCGCCCTTGTTTTCGTCAATGGCGGGTTCAAATACTTCATCAACGTCTATGTCGGCGTGATGTCCGAAAGACTATTGCGCCGGTTGCGTTATAACCTGTTTGAACGGGTATTGCGGTTCCCGTTGCCGCATTTTCGCAAAACCAGTCAGGGCGAAATCGTCTCGATGATCACGGCCGAGGCCGAACCGCTTGGCGGTTTCTTTGGCGAGGCCTTTTCGCTCCCCCTGTATCAGGGCGGTATTCTGGTTACGATTTCGGCCTTTATCTTTATTCAGGACCCGTTGATGGGCTTGGCGTCCATCGCGTTCTATCCATTGCAGGGATATTTGATCCCGAAATTGCAAAAACGCGTCAATCTGCTGGGTAAGCAGCGGGTACAGAATGTCCGCCGGATGTCCGAACATATTGGCGAGGCGGTTGGCGGTGCCACCGACATCCGTGCCAACGAAACCCACGGGTTTGAGCTGACCCACTTTACCCAGCGTTTGGGACGGATTTTTGAAATCCGCAAGGAAATCTACTTCCGTAAATTCTTTATCAAGTTCCTCAATAACTTCATCGCCCAGATCACCCCGTTCTTCTTCTATTCGATTGGCGGCTATTTGGTGATTGTCGGTGATCTTAGTTTCGGTGCACTGGTCGCAGCCCTTGCCGCCTATAAGGATATGTCCGCCCCATGGAAGGAACTTCTGGCCTATTATCAACGCCTTGCCGACGCGCGAATTAAATATGACCAGCTCCACGAACAGTTTGAACTGCCCGATCTGTCATCTGAACATCAACTGACCGTGCCGCTGTCACCGCGCCTGAATGGCCCGCTTGATGTGACCGCCCTGTCATGGACTGACGATGACGGAACCCGCGTTGTTGAAAATGTGTCGTTTAACATGCCCCTTCCGGGTACCGCCCTTCTGACCGGCTCTGCCGACAGTGGCAAATCGCAAGTCGCCCGATTGCTGGCACGGATTCTTGACCCGACAAGTGGTCGGATTCAGTTCAACGATATGGATGCCACCAATCTTCCGGCCGCCATCATCGGTCAACGTCTGGCCTATATCGGCAGTGATGCCTATCTGTTTAACGGCAGCATTTCCGATAACCTGCTGTATGGCCTGAAACATCGTCCGATCATTGTCGATCAGACAGCCGCCACCAGCGACGAAGCCCCCCAAACGGGTGACAATGATAATGCGGTTACACGTGCGGACGAAAAAGACAAAGCCGTTGCCAGCAAGTCCAAAGCATACAATGACCTAGTCGAGTTCCCATTGCCGAACTTTGTCGATCAGATTGACATTTCAGATCCGGCAGCCCTGCCATGGCAATTCACCCGCGAGATGTATGACGAGGTTCAGCGATCAGGCAACATTCCCTATGACCCGTCGGCGAACTGGATTGACTATGTCGGACCGGGCTTCTCATCACGCGAAGAATTGCACGGCGAACTGATGCGTCTGCTTGAGGTCGTCGGTCTGGACCGCGACATCTATCGCATTGGTTTGCAACGCCGCGTTGATCCGGCTGCACATCCCGAACTGGTTGCATCGGTCCTGACCGTCCGACCACGCCTAAAGGAAATTCTTGATCAACGGCAATTGTCCGACCTTGTCGAACCCTATGACATTGAAAAATACAATGACAACGCACCGGTGGGTGTGAACCTTGTGTTTGGCACGCCGTCGCAAACCCACTTTGAACGGTTTGAGTTCCTGTCTCATCCGTTCATGCAGCAAACCCTGCGCGATACCGGTCTTTATGAACGCATGGTCAGAATGGGCCGCGAAACACTTGATCTGATGATCGAACTGTTTACCGGCCTGCCCGCAGGACATGAGTTCTTTGACCGCTACAGTTTCGTGTCGGCCGATGAAATTCCCGAAGTGAAGAACATCCTCAAACGGACCGAAGGCGTTGCCTTTGACGACATCCGCAAAGAAGATCAGTTGCATCTTCTCGACGTCGCCATGCAGTTGACACCCGCCCGTCACCGTCTTCGGGTGATTGATGACGATTTCCGTCAACTGGTCTTGTCTGCACGTCCTAAATTCCACGAAAACCTGCCAGACTCACTGGCGAAATTCATCGACTTCTTCGATGGCGATGGCTATACCCCGGCCGCCCCGATCCTTGATAACTTGCTGTTTGGTCGCTTTGCCTATGGCCGTGCAAATTCCGAAGAACGCGTGGGCGAAGTCCTGTTTGAAATCGCCCATGAAGGCGGCCTTTACGAAGAACTTGTTGCTCTTGGCCTTGAAAGTCAGGTCGGCGTTGGCGGCAGCCGCGTCTCGCAAACCCTGCGTCAGAAAATCGCCCTTGTCCGCGCCCTGATCAAAAACCCTGATCTGCTGGTGGTTGACGAAGGCCTGTCTGCGCTCGACCGTGAAACCCGCGAAAACGTCATCGCCTATCTCACCGGACAGAATGACAACACCAGTCTTCTCTGGGTGGATGGTGATGATAACGACAATGAAAAGTTCGATGCTTTACTGCATATGTCGAACGGAAAACTGGTTAAGCGCCGTGGTCAGTCGTCAGACGATCAAACGCCTGACAACACCGAATCCGACGAAGAAACCACTGTCGCCGATGGTGACATTGATCAGGAAGTCCGCCTACTTCGCACCATTCCGCTGTTTGCCGGGCTTGATGCAAGCGTGGTCAAACTCCTCGCCTTTACGAGCCCGCGCCTGACCTTCAAACATGGTGAGGTTCTGGTCAAACAGGGCGATCCCGGCGATGCTGCCTATATCGTTATTTCCGGTCGCGGTGAAATCTGGCTGACCACCGACGAAATGCAAACCGTAAAACTGCGCGATGTAAACCCCAAGGAAGTGATCGGCGAAATCGCCCTTCTGGTCGATGCCCCCCGGTCCGCAACCATTCGTGCGGTCGAGGACATGACCGTTCTGAAACTCGACAAGGCCGAATTCCTTGGCCTGGTCAGACAGGATCAGGCGGTTGCCATCCAGTTGATCCGTGTTCTCGCTGACCGTCTCGACCAAACCACCAAACAGCTCAGCAGTAAAAACAACGATTAATCTAAGGCACCTTATTTGCAAAAAACGCAGCATCGGCTCCAACCAATGCTGCGTTTTTTATTGTGTTTGAGACAAACTATATAGTGTTACGACATTTTGCGAATGGCCGCAGGTTTCCAGTTCTCTGGACGCTCGGTACTGCCATCCTCGGTAAAGGCACCGAGTGCGGCATACACGCGTGTTTCCGGTTTGGCTGGAACCATAACCTTGCTTTCAAGATAGCGCCAAAGATGGCCTGAAACGGCCTTGCCATGATTACGGCGATCAAACCGATAGGCCCGCGCTGTCGCCCGTCGGTATGCTTCTGCCTGATGACGTTTGGAAATTCCCGGTGCTTCCGTCATCAGGGTATAAAGGGCAAGAACCGACTCATAACGCGACCGCCCCTTTTGCGAAGATAACCGTCCCGGTGCCGCGTCCGGTAACAAGCCAACTGCACCTTTTAAATGCACACCGGCCCCGGTTCGAAACAAACGCAAGAACAACATCTGATCAGGCGACACCAACGCCTTGTTGCAGCCCCCTGCACGCAGATAGAATGCGCGTCCAATCAGCATCGATGTTGAATTGGCCGGGCAATTACGGATGAAAAAGCTAAGCCCATCATCAATACTTTGAAATTCTTCGGGCAAATCTGTGGCGGGTCGATCCAGTGGATCTTTATCGCCGCCAAACTGGAAATACTCCAGATCACCCCACGCGTGTTCCGTGTTATGGCGCGTACATGCGGCCAAAAGGTTTCGTGTTGCATCGGGCGCTAACAAATCATCCCCGTCGCAAAACTTGATCCAGTCACCTGTTGCCGCCTCAACCCCGGCATCATGGGCAACCGACGCCCCCTGATTGACCTGACTGACAACCTTGACCGCAAAGCCTGCATCCTTGGTACATTCCTTGATGACCTCAACCGAACGATCCGTTGAACCGTCATCGACAAAGACATACTCGCGCTCAAAGTCACCAATCTGCGCATCAAGCGATCTAATCACTAACGGCAGATATTCTGCTTTGTTAAAAACCGTGACAACGAAGGAAACTTTGGTCATGCGGACTATTTCTTTATATGTTTGGCAAAGGAAGCTTGAAGGTTTCGCACCTGACTGCACATCGGTCAACTCTTCCGCGTTAATCGGATCGGCAATTTAATCCATCTTCACACCACCCAAAGCACGGAACCCTCCGCAATTTCATGAATAAAATCGCATCCATCCTGATTGCCTCTCTGTTTGCCATCGTCATGCTTGGCGGGTTTATCGCCCTTCTGGGCGGCAGTATCTTGGGGGGATTGATGTTTCTGATCGGCATTCCCTTTGCCTTTCCGATGTTGACCAGCATCGTCGTGCTGTTTTTTGCCGTGATCATTGTCCGGACTGTCATGGAAAAACGCCGTCAGAAACGCGAAATGCAGAAATACCTGAAATCCTCAGACGACTGATTCCCCTGTGTTTCACGCCTCTGGCAGAAGAAACATTCCTATTTGACCGGCATCAGCCAAAAAAAACGCATCATTTGGCACGCACTTCGGACACCTCCTCTTGCCACGCCCTGATAGCTTCCTTGCAGTTCAACAAACAAGCTGGTCGCAAATGCGTCAGCCCGTTTCAAGGAGGTTCCGATGTCGGCACAATCAAAAGAACAGCGTTGCGTATCCCTAAGCCAGCTCGCTGATCTGCGCCTGCTGCGTGAACATGCGTACATTGATGGCCGCTGGTGCTCGGCCGACAACCTTCAGGTTATCGAAGTCACCAACCCGTTCGATGGCAGCTTCATCGGCACCGTCCCGAACATGAGCATCTTTGAAACCCGCAAGGCCATTGCCGCGGCCAAGGAAGCCTTCCCGGCATGGTCGGCCATGCTGCCACAGGACCGCGCAAGCGCACTTCGCCGCTGGCATGATCTTCTGATCGAAAACAAAGAAGACCTCGCCCTTCTGATGACGCTTGAACAGGGCAAACCCATCAATGAATCGCGCGGCGAAATTGACTACGCCGCAAGCTTCATCGATTTTTACGCCGAAGAAGCCAAACGCGTGAACGTCGAAAACATCACGTCCCACCTGCCGGGCCGCAACATGTCGGTCAAACGCGAAGCCATCGGTGTGACGGCTGCCGTCACCCCATGGAACTTCCCGTGCGCGATGATCACACGCAAAGCCGCCGCCGCACTGGCTGCGGGCTGCACCATGATTGTCCGCCCCGCAACCGAAACCCCGTTTTCCGCAACCGCCTTGGCCGAACTGGCTGAACGTGCGGGCATTCCGGCAGGCGTGTTTAACGTTGTCACGGGTGATCCAAACCCGGTGGTTGGCGAGCTGTGCGGCAGTACCGATGTGCGCGCCCTGTCGTTCACTGGCTCAACCGAAGTCGGTCGGCTGTTGCTGTCACAAGGGGCCCAGACGATCAAGAAAATGTCGATGGAACTCGGCGGTCATGCGCCCTTCATCCTGTTTGATGATGTCGATCTTGACGAAGCCGTCGCCCATGCGATCAACGCCAAATTCGCCACCAGCGGTCAGGATTGCCTTGCGGCAAACCGCATCTTTGTCCAGCGCGGCATCTATGACGAATTCCTCGACAAATATGCCAAGGCAATTGGGCAATTGCGGGTTGGCAACGGCATTGAAGAACATGTCGAAATCGGCCCGCTGATGCATGACCGTGCGGTTGCCAAATGTGATGAGCACGTCTCTGATGCACGCGCCAAAGGTGCGCGTGTTCTGACCGGTGGCAAGAAAATGGGCGGACTGTTCTATGCCCCGACCCTGCTTGCCGATGTCACCGATGACATGCAAATCTACCGCGAAGAAACATTCGGCCCGGTCGCACCTGTCATGCCCTTTGACACCGAGGATGAGGTCATCGCACAGGCCAATGACAGCGAATATGGTCTGGCGGCATATCTGTTTACCAACGATCATGACCGCGCAAACCGGGTATCAAACGCGCTTGAATACGGTATGGTTGCGCTTAACTGCGTAAAAATTACCGGCGCCCCGGTTCCGTTTGGCGGCGTCAAGCAATCTGGTCTGGGCCGCGAAGGATCGCGCCATGGCCTCGAAGAATTCACTGAACTCAAATACGTCTGCGCTGCGTTTAAACAGTAACGCGCGCCTCAGACACCACCGCATTCACATGGGAGAACAACAATGAATGTCATCAAAAACACCACGGCCGACCTGCAGGAAATGGACCGGGCGCACTTCATGCACCCGTTGACCCACATGCGCCAGCACGCCGATGGGGAGACCCCCAACCGCATCATCAACGGCGGCAAGGGCATTTACATCCATGACACCGAAGGCCGCGAAAGCCTCGATGCCTTCGCTGGTCTGTACTGTGTGAATGTTGGCTATGGCCGGACCGAAATTGCCGATGCGATCTATGCGCAGGCCAAGGAACTGGCTTATTACCACACCTATGTCGGGCACGGGAACGAGCCGGTCATTCGTCTGTCAGAGCGCATCATCAAAAGTGCCCCCGAAGGCATGCAGCGCGTCTATTACGGCATGTCCGGATCGGACGCCAACGAGACCAACATCAAACTGATCTGGTACTACAACAACATCCGTGGCCTGCCGCAGAAGAAAAAGATCATCTCGCGCTGGCGCGGCTATCACGGCTCCGGGATCATGACCGGCAGCCTGACCGGCCTTGCTGCCTTCCACAATGCGTTTGATCTGCCGCGTGCGCCGATCCTGCACACCACCTGCCCGCACCATTACTGGAATGCAGAAGCCGGTGAAACCGAGGCCGAATTTGCCAAACGCTGCGCAGACGATCTGGAAAAAATGATCCTGCGCGAAGGTCCTGAAACCGTTGCCGCCTTCATCGGCGAGCCGGTCATGGGCACGGGCGGCATCATCACCCCGCCAGAAGGCTACTGGGCCGCCATTCAGGCCGTCTTGAACAAATATGATGTGCTTCTGGTCGCTGACGAAGTTGTCACCGCCTTTGGCCGTACCGGGTCCTATTTCGGCTCCATGCACTACGACATGAAACCGGACCTGATCACGATTGCCAAGGGTGTCTCATCGGGCTACCTGCCGCTGTCGGGTGTGATTGTTGGCGAACGTGTGTGGAAAGTTCTCGAACAGGGTTCTGATAAAATGGGCCCAATCGGCCACGGTTGGACCTATTCGGCCCACCCGGTCTGTGCCGCGGCTGCCAATGCCAACCTTGATATTGTCGATGGTGAAAACCTGACCGGCAATTCGGCCGAAACCGGTGGCTACATGCAAAAACGCATGCGTGAAACCTTTAGCGACCATCCGCTGGTCGGCGAAGCACGCGGTGTTGGCCTGATGGCCGCCCTTGAATTCGTTGCCGATAAAACCAAAAAAGAACGGTTTGATCCGAATGCGAAAATCGGTCCGCGCGTCTCGGCGGCCTGCCTTGAACGCGGCATGATCGCACGTGCAATGCCGCACGGCGACATCCTTGGCTTTGCACCGCCACTGTGCATCACCAAGGCCGAAGTTGACAAAGTCATCGACATTGCCAAACAGGCCGTTGATGCGGTTGCTGACGAAGTTGCCGCAGGCAAATAATCAAGCTGTAACGTAAAATATCCATGCTTTTTCAGGGGCCGGTCAGATGACCGGCCCCTGTTTTTATGTGCGCAAAGAATGCATCACGCGGCAACCGACTAACATTCGGTAACGTATTTACCGTTTTTGCCTTTGGTTGACGAAACCGTACAAGACCCGATCTGGCTGCCCGATGAATTGATGATATTCAGCTTGATCTCGGCACCATCGCCCTCAGACCACCAGATACCGCCCCCGGAACCAATAAGGTTCAGCGTCGTCGAAGAACTGCTGGGGATTGCGGAAACGATTGTCGCATTGTCGGCATTGCTGAGCGCTGCTTTGACGGTAACGCCTGCTTTATCGGGCGACTTTTCACCCCATTCAGCCGGGCTCATCGACACCCCATTGGGCGACAGAACCTCGGCATTCGCCGACGTCATAAACGTCCCCAACAGCACGAACGCCATCATCACTGCCGGGAACAGAATATCCCGCAGCGCTTGAGAAAGATTAAAATCATTCACAGCCTTTTCCTTTCAAATGTGGACTGATCGCACCCGCCAACATGATGTTAACAGGTGCTCCATATCTGACGCACAAAGCCCCTGTGCTGTGAGAATCCCCAACGAACCTGCCAAGCCCAAAACAAAAACCCCCGCAGAAAAATCTGCGGGGGTTTTGTGAAGTCGTTACGTGATAAAGGCGGAAGCCTTACATCGCGGTACCGAATTCCTTACGAAGCGCATCAAGAACTTCCTGGGTGTCGCCACCAACTTCGTCGACAAGGCTTGCGCCAATGCCTTTGGAAGCTTCTTTAAACGCGGCACGCTGTTCGTCATCAAGGCGAATGACCTTGATGTCAGGCTTGGCTTCCTTGATACGGTCAAGGGCTGCTTCATTTGCCTTGGTCTGCGCATCATAGATGAAGTCATCAAGCTCAGCCTTAACCTCGGCAAGCATCTCTTTACGCTCATCTGACAGACCGGCATAGAAGTCAGCATTCGATACCACGGTGGTGGTGTACTGCTGCTGACCGGCATAGATCAGATAATCGGTAACTTCGTAGAATTTTGCACTTTCGACGAAGAAGATCGGGTTAACCTGTGCGTCGATAACGCTGGTCTGAAGACCCGAATAAACTTCACCCCACGGCAGGGCAACCGGATCAGCGCCAAAGGATTTATAGCTCTCGATCAGGATCGGCGAGGTCATGACACGGAATTTCACACCGTCGAAATCAGCCGGTTTTTCAACTTCTTTCTTGGTGGTCCAAACCATTTCCCCTTCCGGGTACATGGTATAAAGCTTGAGACCCTTGGACTCGAAATCCTTGCTCAGGCCGTCATAAATGGTCGGGCTGCCCGACAGGACTTTTTTGTTGACCTCGTTGTCCTGCGACAACAGGTACGGCACGCCAAAGACCTGAATTTCAGGCACGAACGTACCCAAGTGACCCGGCGATGCGTTCGAGAACTGAACTGCACCCGCAGACGTCAATTCGGTAATGTCATTTTCCGTACCGAGCTGACCATAGGTGTAGATGGTCACGGACACGTCGCCATCGGTTTTTTCTTCAACCAGGCGTTTGAATTCCTGTGCATACAGGTCCTGAACATCGCCCGGGCTTTCTTCGTGGGCAAATTTCCATTCTTCTGCATGGGCGGCGGTTCCAGCTACTGCGAACAAAGCGGCAGCAGACAGGGTCGCCTTGAGGAGTTTGTTCAAACTCATATCGAAGTCTCCCTTATTGTACGCACAACGTCCGGGATCTGCCCGGTTACGGCGGCGTTATGATTGGCACATCAATTTTATGAACGTGCGAAGTGTTGAAATGTTCCTGCATCAGGTCAATGCTAGTTTTGTATCAGGACATAATAACTTTGACGTCTACACATTTACCCGCAGGTCATGTTAGGGTCAGGCCAAATTAAAGGGTGGAAAAGCATAATGTGGTTGCCAGACATCGATCTGAGTGGCGAAACCGGGCCCAAATACAAGGCACTGGTAGAAGCGATCATCACCGACATCGAATCGGGACGACTCCGACATGATGTCCGCATGCCCACCCACCGTGAACTGGCCTACCGCCTCAAAGTCAGCGTTCAGACCGTCAGTGCCGCCTACAAGGAAGTCGAACGTCAGGGATACCTCAGATCCGAACGACGACGCGGCACATTCGTTCAGGCCCGCCTGACCGACCGTGCGTCCTCCTTTATCCTTGATAACCGCCAACCCGACCTGATTGATCTGTCGATTGTTCGAACCGCCTATACCGACTTTCACAATGATCTGTCGCGCCAGATGCATGCCCGCCTGGCCGAAGAAACAATGCATGGCTGGATGGAAAGTTGCCGTCCGGTTGCCGGATTCGAATATCACCGCGAAATCGGCTCCAAATGGCTGGCAACCATGGGGATCGACTGCACCATCCCCAACCTTCTGATCACCAATGGCGCCGCGCAGGGGGTGTTCACCGCCCTTGCCACCATTGTGCAGCCTGATGATGTTGTCCTGACCGAAAGCCTGACCGACCATGGGGTGATCGGCACCGCCAGTATCCTTCGCTTCAAGCTGGGGGCGCTTCCCACCGATGAACAGGGCATCCTGCCCGAGGCCTTTGAACGCGAATGCCATCAACGCCAAGTCCGCGCCCTTGTCGTCACACCGATTTTCACCAATCCGACCAATTGCCTGATGGGGTTGGAGCGGCGCAAAAAAATTGCCGAAATCGCCGAACACTACGGGGTTTACGTCATTGAAGATGACGTCTATCGCCCGCTGCTTGAACAAAACCTGCCCCCAATCACAAGCTTCCTGCCCAAGCTTGGCTTTCACGTTTCAAGCCTGACCAAGATTGTCATGCCGGGGCTTCGCACCGGTTTTCTGACCGTCCCGCAGCACCTTTCAATCCGCGCCAGCAGCGTTTTACGCGTCACTGGCTGGATGGGGACTCCATTGATGGCCGAGATCGGCGCACGCTGGATTGCCGATGGAACCGTCGATCAGGCCGTCACAGTCCAGCGCGCCCTGATGCGTGAACGACAGGCCCTTGTCGCCGAAATCCTTGGTGATGCGGTTGTCCGTCATCACCCGACATCACTCAGTGCCTGGGTGCGTATCCCCGCCCATTGGCAGGAAGAATGGTTTGCTTCTGAACTGCGCAAAAATGGCGTGGCTGTTACGATTTCCGACCCGTTCATGACCGTTAAGGTCCCCCGCCCCAACGCCATTCGATTGTGCCTTGGCGGGGCTGTCGATACCCCGGCATTGCATCACGGCTTGATGCAGATCCGTCACACAATGGATCAAATGCCGGGTGTCCATGCCTTCGACGTTATGTATTGATTTTTGTCTCATGACAAAAATGTGATTGAACCGTCACAAAGCGTTTTTATTCTGATCCTTCACGCGTGAAGCGAAGACGACATGTGCGGGAGGGAACCGATCACTGCACACAGCGTTTTTTATAATGTCTCGCACGCGCATCAAGGAGGTCGTATGTCAGCTTCAAATGGGGAAACCCCCGCCCCGGGTGGTGGGGTATTGGGTATTCTAAAACGACTTGATGACGGGTTGTCCGTGATCGAGCGTCAGCTTCTTGGCTGGAGCATTGTGATCATGGCGGTCAATACCGTCGCCAACGTGATCATGCGTCTTGTCTTTAGTTCGAGCATTTTCTTTTCCGAAGAACTCAATCAATTTTTGATCATTCTCGTCACATTCGTCGGCATCAGCGAGGCCGCCCGGATGGGGCGCCATATTCGCATGTCGGCCTTTACCGATATGCTCGGCCCCAAGGCCAGCAAGGTCATGATGATTATCATCACACTTGGCACAGCATCTCTGTTGTTCCTGCTGGCGTGGTATTCAATTGATTACGTCTCGTCTTTGATCCAGTCCAACCGACTGACGCCTGCGTTGCGTATTCCATACTATTTCACCGTCCTCTGGGTTCCATTCGGCCTGACCGTAACGGGCATCCAGTTCGTCCTTGCCGCAGCAACGAACATCTTCAGGCCGGGGACACATCTGTCCTACCGGGTCGAAGATACGTTCGAAGCTGAAGATATTCACCTGTAAGGAGAACGGAAAAATGGATCTTGGAACCACAATCCTTCTGGTGATGCTTGTACTGCTCGTACTTGGCTTCCCCATGATGGTCCCGCTTGCCACCGCCAGCGTCGTGGCATTTGCCTTTTACATGCCCATCCCCGAACGCATCCTCATTCAGCAAATGGTGACGGGCATATCCCCGGTCGCCCTGATTGCGGTGCCGATGTTTATCTTTGCCGCCGATATCGTGACAAAGGGGCATACCGCCAACCGGCTGATTGACCTTGCCATGACCTTTGTCGGTCATGTGCGCGGCGGTCTTGCCGTCACCACCGCCCTTGGCTGCACCATGTTTGGCGCGGTCTCTGGCTCGACGCAGGCCACCGTGGTTGCCATGGGCGGCCCGCTGCGCCCGAAAATGCTCAAGGCTGGCTACGAAGACAAATTCGCCATGGCCCTGATCATTAACGCCAGTGACATCGCCTTTCTGATCCCGCCATCGATTGGCATGATCGTGTTTGGTGTTGTCGGCAAAGTCTCCATCGGTGAGCTTTTTCTGGCGGGTATCGGCCCTGGCATTTTGATCTTGCTGATGTTCTCCGCCTATTGTGTCTATTACGCCAAAAAGAACAACATCCCGACCATCCCGCGCATGAACTGGACCGAACGTGGTAAGGCCATCATCAATGCTGGTCCTGCGATCATGTTCCCGGTTCTGATTGTCGGGGGCATCTATCTGGGCTGGGTCAGCCCGACCGAGGTTGCCGCTGTCTCCGTCGTTTATGCCATCATTCTTGAAGTGCTGATTTTCAAATCGGTCAAATGGTCTGAACTGCTTGATATTGCCAGATCGACCGGCCTGATCACCGCCGTTGTGTTTATTCTGGTCGGCGCGGGCACGACATTCTCGTTCGTGATTTCCTTTGCCCAGATCCCGCAACATGTGATTGGTGCGCTGGGGCTCGAAGGGGCCAACGAATACGTTGTTCTGGCCGCAATCTCCATCGCCTTCTTCATCGGGTGCATGTTTGTCGATCCGATTGTCGTGATTCTGGTTCTGACCCCGATCTTCATGCCGTTGGTACATGCGGCGGGCCTTAACCCGGTTCTGGTGGGGACACTTGTCACCCTTCAGGTGGCCATCGGCTCGGCCACACCGCCGTTCGGCTGCGATATCTTTACCGCCATCGCGATTTTCCGACGACCTTATGCGGAGGTCATTCGCGGCACGCCACCCTTCATCATCATGCTGCTTCTGGCTGCCGTTATCCTGGTGCTTGTGCCGCAAATTGCATTGTTCCTGCCTGAGCTTGCCTTCCACTAAGTCCGGCAAATCAGCAAGAACCGGGTTCGCCGAAGCGACCTAAACACGAAACCGAAACAGGGGTGGTCCAAACAACATGGTTTGGACCACCCCGCCTCTTGGAGTTCAGGATGATGTCCGTATCCCCAGCGGTCACGCCAGAGCCGGTAAACCTGTCCTATTCGCCCGATCCTGTCGGACCGGCAGGGCGGATCGGATTGATTACACTTGCCACCGATTTCAACAGCGAGGATGACCTGCGCGGCATCCTGCCCGGCGACGTGCGCCTGTTCACCACCCGGATTGAAAATGCCAACCCGGTTACGGTCGAAAACCTGCGCGCCATGGCCAATGATTTACCCCGTGCCGCACGCACTTTGCTGCCCGGCTACGGCGTTGATGTTGCCATATTTGGCTGCACATCGGGCACCGCCGTCACCGGATCGGACAAGATCGCCGCCCTGATTAATCAGGGCATGCCGGGCGTCTCCGTGACCAACCCGCTTCTGGCGGGCGAATTGGCCTTAAAGGCAGTCGGTGCGCAAAAAATTGCCATCGTCACCCCCTATCTTGCCGATGTGACCCGCTCGGTCGCGGATGGCTTTATCGACAAGGGGTTCACGACAACCCGTGTGATGGGCTTTGGTCTGGACAATGATTTCGATATGACAGCGCTTCCACCCGGCGCCATTCTTAAGGCGGCCCTTAACGCCGATACGCCTGATGCCGATGCGGTGTTTATTTCCTGCACCGCCATCCGCTCCGCCGAAATCGTGGCCGAGGCCGAACAAAAATTGGGCAAGCCCGTGATCACCAGCAATCAGGCCCTGATCTGGCATGCCCTTCATCTGATGAAATACACAAAGCCGGTCACAGGGTTCGGAACCCTGTTTGACCATGCCCCACAACCTTTAAAATAAGTCGAGGTCGCCATGAAAGACCCCATCACATTTGCTGATGTTCTTTCTGCCCGCAAAACCATCGCGGGCCACGTGATCCATACGCCGTTGCGTCCGTCCACGTCGCTTTCCGACCGGATCGGAAGCCCCGTCTGGCTGAAATGTGAACAGCAACAATACACCGGCAGCTTCAAGCTGCGCGGGGCGGCCAATGCTGTGTTGCGCCTGACCGACGCGCAAAAGGCCAAGGGCGTTGTCGGTGTCTCCACCGGCAACTATGGCCGGGCGCTGGCCTATGCCGCGCACAATGCCGGGGTCCGCTCGGTCATCTGCATGTCTGAGCTGGTCCCGCAAAACAAGGTCGATGGCATCCGCGCCCAAGGGGCCGAAGTCCGCATCATCGGTCAGTCACAGGACGAGGCCCAGCACGAAGTTGACCGTCTTGTCGCCGAAGAAGGCCTGACCATGCTCCCGCCCTTTGACCACGCGCACATCATCGCCGGTCAGGGGACGCTTGGCCTTGAAATCATCGAAGCCCTGCCAGATGTTGATACCCTGCTTGTGCCCCTGTCGGGTGGTGGTCTTTTGGCCGGTGTTGCACTGGTGGCAAAATCGATCAATCCAAACATTCGCGTGGTCGGCATCACCATGGAACGCGGCTGTGCCATGATCACAAGCCTGCAAGAAGGCAAACCAACCGCAGTCAAGGAACTGCCGACTTTGGCCGACAGTCTGGGCGGCGGCATTGGCGAAAACAACCAATACACCTTTGATATGTGCGGTGATCTCACCGATGATTTCGTGCTGGTCAATGAAGCCCAGATCGCCGATGGCATCCGGGCGGCCTATCACGATGATCAACAGGTCATCGAAGGATCGGGTGCTGTGGGCATTGCTGCCCTTCGCGCCGGGTTGATTGATAATCCGGGGCGCACGGTTGCCCTGACCACGGGCTGCAATATCGACATGGCGCTGCATAAACGGATCGTTGGCGGCGAAGACGTTAACCTGATGGCGGAGTAACCGACATGCCAAACATCAGAATCCTCACCGAAACCGATCTTCGCAAGGTCATCGACCTTGATCACGATGCCATTGATTGCGTGCAAAACGCCTTTGTTGCACTGGCGACAAAGGATGTCCGCATGCCGCCGATCCTGCGTCTGGACATTGACGACTATAATGGCGAGGTCGATGTCAAAACCGCCTATGTCCCCGGTCTGGATGGCTTTGCGATTAAAATAAGCCCCGGCTTTTTTGACAACCCCAAACTCGGCCTGCCCTCGGTCAACGGGTTGATGAACCTGTTTTCATCGAAAACCGGCATGCTGGAAGCCGTCCTTCTTGATAACGGCTACCTGACCGATATCCGAACCGCCGCCGCTGGCGGTGTTGCCGCCAACCATCTGGCCCGCAAGGATGCCAAACATGCCACGATTTTTGGCGCGGGTGTGCAAGCCCGATTGCAGCTCAAGGCCCTGACACTGGTGCGCAATATCATCTCGGCCACCATCTGGGCCCGTGATCTGGCAAAGGCCGAAACTTGTGCCAAAAAGGCATCGCTTGAACTTGGCATTCCGGTATCGGCCACCAGTGATGGCAAGGATGCGGCCGCCAATGCCGACATCATCGTTACCACCACGCCCGCACGCGAACCGGTTCTGATGGCCGATTGGGTCAAACCGGGCACCCATGTCACCGCCATGGGGTCGGACGCCGAACATAAAAACGAAATTGACCCTGCCCTGATCGGGCAGGCCGACCTTTATGTCTGCGACAGTCAGGCACAAACCCGTATCCTTGGTGAACTTCATCACGCCATTGATGCCGGGGTTGTGACGGCTGACGCGACATTCCCCGAACTTGGACAGGTCATTGCCGGAAATGCTTCTGGCAGAACATCCGATGATCAGATTACCATCTGTGACCTGACCGGGACTGGTGTTCAGGACACCGCAATCGCCACCCTCGCCCGAAGCCGCTGTGACGCAGCAGCAGCCGGGATAGAGGTATCTTCGTAACAACAAAAGGAACATGGGTCAGGAAAGCTGAAACCCCGCCTTTTTCTGGAGGCCTGCGATGAGCCAGGTTGAATTGAATTTCACGCGCGAAGAATATGCCGAGCGCTTGGAGAAAACCAAAAAAGCCATGGTGGAGAAGGGACTTGATCTGTTGATCGTGTCCGATCCGTCAAACATGGCCTGGCTGACCGGCTATGACGGCTGGTCATTTTATGTCCATCAATGTGTGCTTGTTCCGATTGAGGATGATCCAATCTGGTTTGGGCGTTCCCAGGATGGAAACGGGGCAAAGCGTACGGTCTATATGACCCATGATCGCATCATTCCCTATCCTGATTACTACGTACAATCGACCACACACCATCCGATGGATTATCTCTCCGAGGTGATCACAAATCGCGGATGGGGATCGCGCAGAATTGGCGTTGAAATGGACAATTACTATTTCTCCGCCAAGGCTTTCCTACAGCTCCAAACTCATTTGCCCAATGCAACGTTTTCCGACGCCACCGCCCTTGTAAACTGGCAACGTGCGATCAAGTCGGAAACCGAAATTTTCTATATGCGTCAGGCCGCCCGCATTGTTGAAAACATGCACGAACGTATTTTCGAAATCGTCGAACCGGGCATGAAGAAAAACGAACTGGTCGCGGAAATCTTCCGTACCGGCATCGCCGGTGTGGACGGAATTGGCGGGGATTACCCGGCAATTGTGCCGCTTCTGCCATCGGGTGCCGATGCCGGTGCACCGCATCTGACATGGGATGAAAAACCCATTCCGGGCAATTCCGGAACGTTTTTTGAAATTGCCGGATGTTATCGCCGCTACCACGCGCCACTGTCGCGCACGATTTTCCTTGGCGATCCGGACCAAAGGTTCCTTGATGCTGAAAGTGCCCTGATCGAAGGCCTTCAGGCCGGGCTTGAGGCCGCCAAACCGGGCAACGTCTGCGAAGACATCGCACTGGCCTTCTTTGGCGTTCTGCAAAAATACGGCATCGAAAAAGACAGCCGCTGTGGCTACCCAATCGGGCTGTCCTATCCGCCCGACTGGGGCGAACGCACCATGAGTTTGCGTCCCGGTGATAAAACGGTTCTTGAACCGGGCATGACCTTCCACTTCATGCCGGGTCTCTGGTTTGATGACTGGGGGATCGAAATCACCGAAAGCATGATGATCACGGAAACCGGCAGCAAAACACTGACCAGTTACCCACGGCAGCTGTTCGTGAAGAACTAGCCACCGGCGATCACACCAACACCGCACCGGGCCGACGTGCCAAACGGCAATATGCCAAGCCGCTCGTCCCCGGTGCAACAGTACCAATGCCGAATTTCGACGGTCGCGACATTCGGCCCTTCAAGGATACGACCATGACAAAAGCCTCCCCCATCAGCCCGACGATCCCGCTTGATCGCGATGGCATCCATCACGGCTTTTTAAAGCTGCCCTATTCGCGTGACGATTCCGCATGGGGGGCTGTGATGATCCCCATCACGGTTATCCGCAATGGGGCTGGCCCCACCGCCCTTCTGACCGGCGGCAATCACGGCGATGAGTACGAAGGCCTCGTGTCCCTGTTCAAACTGGCGGGCTCCCTTACCCCGGCCGATGTCACCGGGCGCGTGATCATTCTGCCCGCGATGAATTATCCGGCATTTCGTAATGCATCGCGGACATCGCCAATTGATGCGGGCAACATGAACCGGTCTTATCCGGGCAAACCCGATGGCACGGTCACTCAGAAAATCGCCGATTACGTCCTGCGCTATCTCGTGCCCGAGGCCGACATCGTTCTCGACATCCATTCGGGCGGCAAGACGCTTGATTTCATCCCGTTTGCCGCAGCCCATGTCCTGCCTGACAAGCAACAGGAAGCCCGATGTGTGGCCGCGATGAAGGCGTTTGGCGCGCCCTATTCGATGATGATGCTCGAACTCGATGCGGTTGGCATGTTCGATACCGTCGTCGAGGAAGCTGGCAAAACCTTTGTCACCACCGAACTTGGCGGCGGTGGATCCACCACGGCAGAACGCATAGCCATTGCTGATCGCGGTGTGCGCAATATTCTGATCCATGCCGGGATTGTCGGCGGTGAAATTGAAGCCGCCCCGAATGGCACCGCCATGCTTGATATGCCCGGCGATGACTGCTTTGTCGCGTCTCAAGACTCAGGCCTGTTTGAACCCTGCGTTGATCTGGGCGATATGGTTAAAAAGGGCGATTTGATTGCCCGCATTTATGATGTCGAGTGCACCGGCACAGCCCCGCGCGAATATCATGCATCGCGTGACGGGATATTATCGTGCCGTCACTTCCCCGGCCTGATCAAGATGGGTGATTGTCTGGCCGTGATTGCAAAGGTGCTGTGACCATGATCAGGCTTGATGAGCTGGATCTTAAAATACTCAAAACCCTGCAACGCGAAGGGCGCATCACCAAGGTCAAACTGGCCGAGGCGGTCAACCTGTCGCCAAGCCCGTGTTGGGAACGCCTCAAACGCCTCGAAGACTTGGGCGTGATTTCGGGCTATCACGCCCATATCAATCTTGAAAAGCTGGTCAAACCGACCTTGGTGTTGACCGAAGTCACCCTGCGCCATCATCAGCATGGCGATTTCCAGATTTTCGAGAAAGCCGTGCAGGACATCCCCGAAATCGTCGAATGCTATGCGCTTGGCGGCGGGGTCGACTACATGCTCAAGGTGCTCTGTCACGATG
Source organism: Thalassospira sp. Z349TD_5 (assembly GCF_056173045.1). Taxonomy (NCBI): domain Bacteria; kingdom Pseudomonadati; phylum Pseudomonadota; class Alphaproteobacteria; order Rhodospirillales; family Thalassospiraceae; genus Thalassospira; species Thalassospira sp. Z349TD_5. The sequence continues at coordinate 710,936 of NZ_CM149654.1, read as the reverse complement.
TTGATGCCTATCAACGCCTGATCGACCGCCTTCTGGTGTCTGATATCGGTATTGATCGCTATTTCACCTATATCGTCACCAAAAAGGTCAAAACCACCGCCATCACCCCGATTGAAAATCTGGTTGAGTCCCCCGAACGGAAATAACCGCTGTTCTTGTCGTGGTGTTGGGCTTTCAATGGTTATGTGATCGTCACGGGCCGGTCTGATCAAGTTCAGGCTGGCCCGTGATGACCGCACTTTTTGCCAAAATCGGCGAGTAGCAGCGCCGTTATTGCGTGGAAAAGGCTCGGCAAAACCGCACGCGAAAAACCATATTTACCATTCACGTTTAAGGCGAAACGGCGACAAAATACCGGCCAAAAAGCCATAATCATCGGAAAAATGGCCGCAAATTTGCCTGTACTGCCCCGTAACCTCCGTTTCAAATGATATGGAGGTTATGCGTGTCTGGTTCCGATCAAGAAGATCAAACCGCCGCCAATAATGGCGGCGATCGCGTTTTTATTTCTGCCTTTTTTGTTGGTATTGCCGCGATCAGCTTTGGTCTGGGTGCGTTTGTCGTGCTGGCAGAAGTGCCGCCTTATCAATCGATGAAAAATGCGTGGCGTGCCGGGACGGCCCTTTGGGAACAGCGCACCAAATACACCGATGTCGAACGGCTTGATTTCTGGGCCCCGGCCAGAAGCGATCAGACCGGCGTTACCATCCATGATGCCAATCGCGCGCAAAATGGCCTGACACTTTATTCATCGGGCGATGGTCCCCATGCCGTGCTGATCGATATGGATGGCAATATTGTCCATGAATGGCGCATGCCCTTTAGCATGATCCACGATGAAACATCCCCGATCCCCAATCCGCAAAAAGACGACTTCATGCATTGGCACACCGCCAAGATGGCACCCGATGGCGGGTTGATTGTGCAATACACGGCGGCGGGCGACACCCCGTACGGCTATGGCATGGCCAAGATCGACCAAAATTCCAAACCGGTGTGGAAATATCTTGGCACCGCCCACCATGATTTTTCCATCGCCGATGATGGCCGGGTCTACGCCCTGACACAGGAATTCCGGTTCAACACCTATGCCAACCGCAAACAGCTGACCCCGCCGCGTCTGGATGATTTCGCTGTGATCCTGTCACCCGAAGGCAAGGAGATCAAAAAGGTCTCGATCCTTGATGCGCTGATCAATTCAAGCTACGCCAACATGGTTGATTTTGCGCCCTATTTCGCCAATGAAGATATTCTTCATACCAATACAATCCAGTTGATTGACGCCGACACCGCAAAGAACTTTGCCTATGGCAAGGAAGGCGATGTTGTCGTGTCCTTCCGCGATCTTGGCATCATCGCCGTGCTTGATATGGATGCGGAAAAAATTGTCTGGGCCACCCGCGGTTCATGGCTGGGGCAACATGACCCCGATGTCCTGCCCAACGGCGATATCTTGCTGTTTGACAATCAGGGGCAGCTTGCCGACCCGGATGCCGGACAATCGCGCGTTTTGCAAATTGATCCGGCAACCAACGCCATCACGTGGCAGTACAAGGGCACAGCGGCCCATAAGTTTGACAGCAACATCCGTGCTGATCAGCAACGCCTGCCCAATGGCAATACACTGATTACGGAATCAAGCGGCGGCAGACTGTTTGAAGTCACCCCGACCGGCGACATCGTGTGGGAATTCCACAATCCGATCCGTCGCGACGATCCTGATAATCCCGACAAAAAACTGATCCCCGTTGTGTCGCAGGCCGAACGCATCACCGATGCGCGTGCGGCCCTGTATCGCGACACTGTCCCTGCCTCCAACACCGGAGCCGCACAATGAAACAGACCCGAAACGCAATGACACATGCCCAACGCATGTCCGCCCCCAGCTCAAAAATGCTCACCATCGGCACCACAGCGGCCCTTTCCTGTGCCATTTTGCTCACCGCCTTTCCGGCCCATGCCTATGTCGGCCCGGGTGCGGGGTTAAGCCTTCTGTCCGCCCTTTGGGCGGTCTTGGCCGCGATCCTTGTTGCGGTTGGCTTCGTTCTGATGTGGCCCATTCGCAAAATGATGCGCAAACGCAAAGCCAATCGCACGACGGCGCAAAACAGCACGACCGAAAGCTCAAAACATTCAAGTTCGTGAACACACCGCATCATTGACGCACAACAGGACGGCACATAATGGGACTTTTTGACTGGCCCGCCCCGGCATTCACAACTCTCGACGACTTGATGGGCGACGCCATTGGCCCGTTTGGCCGGGTGCTGATCTGGGGGCTGCTCTGTGCGGTGATTTCCATGGTCCTTTATCGGGTTTTATCGCCGCAAACCCGGATCAAACAGATCAAGGCCGATGTCAAAACCGCCCAAAAAGCCATGACTGACGACGATGGCGAGGACTTCGCCCACGGCATGCGTCTGGCCAGGGCACAGCTTGGGCATTCCTTCAAACTGGTCGGCTTTGTGATCGGTCCGGCGGTTCTGGCGTCCATGCCCGCCCTTGCCATGATTGTCTGGCTGGACGGGCAATATGGGTATCGCTGCCCGGCCCCCGATCAGACCGTTGCAATTTCGGTCGAACCACAAGGCACCCCGATTGAGCAAGTCGGCATTAATTCCGACGCCCAAGACAGCAGCTGCCCAACCGTCCAGATCCCCGGAACTCTTGACGGCCAAACCCATGTCATTGCCCCGGCTGCGGCCATTCCGGTCATGCACCAAAAAGTCTGGTGGAACCATTTGATTGGCAATCCGGCGGGCTACTTGCCCGACGATACACCCGTAACGCAATTACGCTTTGACCTGCCCGCACAGGAAATCATCGCCTTTGGTCCGGGCTGGGCACGTGGTTGGGAACTGACATTCTTTGTCGCCCTGTTGTTGGCATCCCTGGGGATCAAGAAAGGATTTCGGATCGAATGACCAATCCAACCGGCACCACATCTGACAAGGTCGTTTCGCAAAAATCGCCAAAACCCGAAGCCTTCCACGTTTCGGGCTGGGATCACTGGCTCAGCGGCCTGATCGCCCGTCACCCGGCCAAATGGATCCGGCTTGGCAATTTCGAAACGAAAATGGCTGCTGATGCCATCGAAGATATCGAAATTGAAAAACCGATTTTTGTTGCCGGTCTGGCACGGTCGGGCAGCACAATCTTGCTTGAAACCCTTGCCCAGCACCCCGATGCCGCCACCCATCAGTATCGCGATTATCCGCCTGTTTTTACCCCGTGGTTCTGGAACCGGTTTGTCGATCTGGCACCGGGCAAAAAGAACGTGGCTGTTGAACGCACCCATGCCGATGGCATCAACATCACCCCCGAAAGCCCCGAAGCGTTCGAAGAAATGATCTGGATGGCGTTTTTCCGTCATCTCCATGACGTTGGGGACAACAACACGCTTGATGAACACATCAGCAACCCCGCGTTCGAGGCATTCTACCGTGACCACGTTCGAAAACTGATCCATGTCCGCGGCGGCACGCGCTATGTGTCCAAGGCAAACTATCTCGTCACCCGGATGGAATATCTGTTGTCGCTGTTTCCCGATGCGCGCTTTGTTTTACCCGTGCGCGATCCGGTTTGGCACATCGCATCCCTGATCAAGCAACACACTCTTTTCTGTGCCGGGGAACAGAACAACCCCCGTGCGGTTGCCCACATGCAGCGTGTCGGGCATTTCGAATTTGGACTGGACCGCCGCCCGATCAACACCGGGGACTTGCACGCAACCCTCGACATCATGAATCTTTGGAAAAACGGCAAGGAAGTCGAAGGATGGGCGCACTACTGGTCCAACCTGCATCACTATCTGGCAGACCGGTTAACCGTGAACAAGAACCTTGAAAAGGCAACGCTTGTTGTGCGCTACGAGGATCTGGTGGCCGATCCGGCGGGCAAGTTGCGCACGCTGTTTGATCACACCGGGCTTGCCGATGCCCAACCGATCATTGACCGCGTGGCCCCGACGATCCATGCGCCAAGTTACTATCGCCCGAATTTCGGTGACGATGAAATCGACCAAATCCGCGACATCACCATGATTGCCGCCAAACGGTTTGGCTATGACGTCAGGCCCGCCGAAACACGGCAGGCCTGACGTTCTTAAAATCAGTGATGGTCGCTTTTGCGGCCCGTCGCCGTATGGAAGAAATCCCACCCGGCCAGCACAAGCGTAATTATCGACATGATCGCCAGATCCCACCGCGGGACATATGCAATCAAAATAGCGACAAATCCGGTAAGGATCACAAAAGCCAGAAGCGCCATCGCGCGGTTTAGAGTATCACCCGTCATCAGGCATCTCCCTGCGTGCTGAGATATGTTTTCAACCAGTTTGCGGTGCGCAGCAAACGTGCGTCATTGCCAATCTTCCCGACAAGCTGAACGCCCATCGGCATGCCGTTTTGCGACCACAGCAACGGAATGGTGATCGCGGGCGTGCCACAAAACGTCCAAAGCCCGTTAAAGATCGCATCCCCCGTGGTGTTTAAGTTCGCCGGTGCTTGCCCGGTGGCCGCCGGTGTGATGATCACGTCACACCGCTGGAAAACTTCCTCCAACCCGGCATTAAACAATCCCCGCCAGTCAAGGGCGGCCAAGTAATCGCGGGCCGTCACATCATTGCCCTTGTCGATGGCGGCAATGATTTCCGATGACAATTGCGCACGGCCACGCTTTTCATAGGAATAATAATGCTTGGCCATCTCGGCGAAATTGATCTTGGCCCGCAAGGCGGCCGCATCATCAAATGCCTTGGGCAACGGTGCTTCAAAGCACTGATCGCCCAAAACACTGGTGATTTCGCGAAACGCCATCACGGTTTCCTCATCGGCCAGTTCATCGAACTGTGGCGGCCGGATAAAGGCAAACATCGGGGTGACCAACGGATCGCTTTTGGCAACATCAAGCAACCTTGGCGTCGGGCTTGGCGACGTATAAGGATCGCCCGCGTCATAGCCAAACAGGCTTTCGGCCACCATCGCCGCCCCATTGATCGAATTGGCAAACACACCAATGGTATCAAGCGTCGGGCTTTGTGGCAGAACCCCGGTTCGGGCAATCGCGCCAAAACTTGGCTTGAACCCGACCACACCGCAAAACGATGCGGGCCGGATCACTGATCCCCCGGTTTGTGTCCCCACCGCAAGTGGCACCATGGCTGCGGCAACGGCGGCGGCCGACCCGGCAGACGACCCACCGGGTGTATGCTCCGGATTGTGCGGGTTTCGGGTTTTGGATGGATGCATAAAGGCAAGCTCGGTTGACACCGTTTTGCCCATAATGATGGCCCCGGCGGCTTTAAGCCGTGCCACCAGAACCGCATCTTCTTCGGGCACCCGCCCTTCGTCCAACGGTGTCCCGTTGGACGTCGGAATGCGTGCGGTATCAATGACGTCTTTCAGCCCCACCGGCAACCCATGCAACGGGCCAATAGCGGCCCCGGATTGACGCCGCGCATCAAGGGCCCGGGCCTGGGCAATGGCAAAATCACTATCAAGCCATGCCCACGCCTGCACCTGTGGTTCGATCTCTTCGATACGCGCAAGGCACGCCTCGACATATTCGACGGCGCGCACCGCCCCGCTGGCAAGGCGGTCGCGCAGTTCGACAACATCAAGTGTCAGGAGTGGATTGATATTACTCATTACAATTTCCCAAAGCCTTTTGCATTTAACGCGCACCATAGAACAGATCAGGCAGATGGAAAACGATCTGCGGGAAAGTGTACATCAACACCATGCTGACAATCACCATGAACAGGAACGGCATGATCCCCTTAAAGATATCGGTCAACAATATCCCCGGAGGGGCAACCCCCTTAAGGTAATAGGCCGACATCGCCATCGGCGGGGTCAGGAACGAGGTCTGCAAGTTCAACGCCACCAGAATACCAAAGAACAGCGGATCAATATCAAACAGCGGCAGCAATGGCAGGAAGATCGGAACAAAGATAATGATGATTTCCGACCATTCCAAAGGCCAGCCAAGCAAGAAGATGATCAGCTGCGCCAACAGCAGGAACTGCAATGGTGTCAGATCAAGTCCACTGACGAACTCGGAAATAACATGCTCCCCGCCAAGGTATGAAAACACCGACGAGAACGTATAAGACCCGACAAACAACCAGCACACCATCGCCGATGTCCGCACCGTCAGGTAAACCGACTCACGCAACCGATCAAACGTCAACGCGCGGTAAGACGCCGCCAGAATGATACCACCAAGCGCGCCAATCGATGCCGCCTCGGTCGGTGTTGCCAACCCAAACAGGATCGATCCCAAAACCGACAGGATCAGGAAAGCCAACGGGAAGAACGAGGTTGCCAGCATCCACAAAACTTTGGGCAGCGGCACTTCAGGAACTTCTTCCTTGGTCGGACGCGGGGCTGCTTTTGGCTGCAACATCGAACGGCCAACGATATACAGAAGATACAAACCCACCAGTGTCAGGCCCGGCAACAACGCCCCGGCATAAAGCCGCACAATCGAAACACCCGATGCCGCGGCATAAACAATCAACATGATCGACGGCGGGATCAGAATGCCAAGCGTCCCGCCGGCACAAATAATCCCCGCAGCAAAGCTTTTGTCATAACGTGCTTTAAGCATCGCAGGCAGGGCCAGCATCCCCATCAGGGTCACAACAGCACCCACAATCCCGGTCGCGGTTGCAAACAATGCACAGGTGACAAGGGCTGCAACCCCCAGCGATCCGGGGATATTGCGCGCGGCAACATTCAGGGTGCTAAACAACCGATTGACGATGTTTGACCGTTCAACGATGTAGCCCATAAACAGGAACAACGGCACCGCTGTCAGGACCTCGTTGGACATCACCGTATAGGTTTGGTTGATAAATAAATCGAATATTCGGTTGTTAAACGCCCCTTCAAACCACGTAATCGCGGATGTCAGGGTGTCACTGTCTTCGGCAAGTCGGTTAAAGGCCCGCCACATCCGACCGTCATCGAAATAGGCGTAATATCCAAAACCAATCCCCAAAGCCATCAGGGTAAAGGCCACCGGAAAGCCCAGAAATACGAGGATAATAAAGATGCCCAGCATCATTAGGGCGACATGTGCGTCAATCACTTTGGCAGCTCCGTTCGGGGGCAATCACTGTTGGGGTCCAAGTCAGTCCGAAGTTCAGGACCCATCGCTTTTGGCGACACCCTGCTTCATCAGAAGTTCTTCGGTTTCCTGGACATCGTCTTCTGCATTGCGCCAGTACCCTTCACGGATACACATGATGCAGCGCATCACCTGTGCGATGCCCTGAATGAACAGAAGAATGCCCGCGGCAACAATAACGGCCTTGAATTGAAAGATCGGAACGCCCGCCGGGCTGTTCACACTGACCTCGCCATATCCCCAGGACCGGGCGGCATATTTCCAACCCGAAAAGATCAGTGCGATCACACCGGGGAAGAAGAAAAACAGATAAAGAACCAGATCAACCATGCCCTGCGTTCTGGGTTTCCAAAGACGATACAGGAAATCCCCCCGCACATGCCCACCGCGTGACAGGGTATAGGCCCCGCCCATCATGAACATCGTGCCATACATGATAAATGACACATCCAGCGACCAGGTCGTCGGCGCATTAAATAGGTATCGCGAAGCCACTTCATAACTCATGCCAAGCGTCATCAGGATGATAAGCCACCCAAACGCCTTGCCAAACCACGCCGACAGCTTGTCCGCAAATTCGATAAATCTGATCATGAAACCTTGTCCGTTCGCATCTTGACCACCCCGCCCGCCGAACCCGGCAGACGGGGTGGTCAGGGTCATCTAAACACTGAAAAACCTATGGGTTGATCAGAGTTTCAGTTTGCCCGGGAAGTAGTGTTCGTATGCGAGCTGATAATCAGGTGAGTTCATCAGTTCGTAATAGGTCACACGTTCCACCCATGCACGCTGGCTATCGAGAACCCGTTTCATGAACGAATCTTCTTCAAGCGTCGGGATCAGTTTGTCCCAGGCCTCAAGCTGTGCTGCCAGGATGTCTTTTGACGTCCGGTGAACTTCCACACCTTCGTCTTGCAGTTTCTGCAAGTCGGCAGAATAGTTGTCCATGGCAAGGGCGGTGTTTGACGTCGAAGCCGCCTCAACACTGTGCAGCAAGATGGCCTGAAGGTCCGGGTCCATGTCTTCAAGAAGCCCTTTGTTAAACAGGAACTCGAAGCTTTCAGACGCCTGATGGTATGACGACAGATAGTAGTTTTTCGCCACATCCTGTGCGCCAAAACGCATATCAGACGACGGGTTGTTGAACTCGAACGCGTCAATCACGCCACGTTCCATCGCCGGCACAATCTCACCGCCCGGAAGCTGGGCAACGGACATGCCCATCGACTGCAGAAGGTCTGCTGCCAGACCCACCGTACGGTATTTAAGGCCTTCGATATCGCTAACCGCATTAATCTGATTTTTGAACCAGCCAAAAGGCTGTGCTGGCATCGGGAAGCCCAGACGACCAACAATATCAAGTCCCATAACGTCCTGGGTCAGCTCGCGGTAGAACTCCTGACCACCCCCGGCATAGTACCAGCTCAGCATGGTGGTGGCAGAACCACCAAACACCGGACCGGTCCCAAACAACGATGCGGCCTTGTTTTTGCCGTACCAGTAAACCGGCACGGAATGGGCAATATCAATCACGCCGTCATTGACACCGTCGAGAACCTGAAACGCGGCAACAACCGCACCAGCAGGCAAAAGATCGACTTTCAAACGACCACCCGACATGGCTTCAACACGATCAACATATTGTTGGGCAAACGTCATCCAGATGTCAGATGACGGCCAGGACGTCTGCATTTTCAACACCATCGGTGCTGGCTGTGCATGAACAGCAGGGGCTGCAAACAGCCCGGATGCTGCGGCACCACCGGCAACCACACCGGTCGCCCCCTTGGTCAGGAACGAACGACGCGACACTTCGACGGACTTCTTGCCTTCAGAATTAACTTTCGTATTCATTACTTCCTCCCAGAAATACCGCCATAAATCGACAACCATTGCCGACAAACGAACGGTAAATTCAGCCTTCAAAAGCCCCTGACCTTTTTGTTGAAGATCATGTCGATGCGCTTTCCCCGTTTCGGGACCAAAAACCGGCACGCATTTTGTTATTGTTAAAGCTTTGAATTCACTGATATTTGACGGTTAACCCGCCTTGTTAGGCCACCCGGTCACCCGGTTCACGACCCTTAAAATAAGCATCAAGATTATCAAGCGCGCGATACCCCATCGCATCGCGCGTTTCCTCGGTCGCGGACCCTATATGTGGCAACAGGAAAACGTTTTTCAACGCGCTAATCCGTTGATTTCCACCCGGTTCATCGCAAAACACATCCAACCCGGCCGCAAACAGCTTACCGCTTTCAAGCGCATCTGCAAGGGCCGCCTCATCGACCAGATTGCCGCGCGCCGTATTCACAAGGATCGCGCGATCGGGCAACAATGCAATCGTATCTTTGTTAATTATTCCGGTGGTTTGCGGTGTGGCGGGGCAATGCAGTGACAGCACATCGGAATTGGCAAACAATCCCTCGACCGTATCGTGGAACACAGCCCCTTTGGCCAGATGCTCGGGAACGGGTTTGCGATTGTGATAGTGAACTATCATTCCAAAACCGCGCGCACGTTCGGCCGCGACCTGCCCGACACGTCCCATCCCAAGAACGCCAAACCGCTTGCCGGTCACTTGCCGCCCGACCATAAAGGCCGGCGACCAGAAATCCCACTTACCGGCCCGGATCATCGCATCACCTTCCGCCCCGCGCCGTGCCGCACCAAGCATACACAGCATGGCAATTTCGGCCGTCGCATCGGACAAAACATCCGGCGTATTGGTCACAACAACCCCGGCATCCTTGGCGGCCACCAGATCGACGTGATCAACCCCCACCGAATGGTTGGCGATGATTTTTAACCGTTTGGGCAATGCACTGATCACATCGGCAGAAAAATGCTCGGAATGACACGGAAGTACCGCGTCCACATCCTGACATTTGGCAATCAGCTCATCGGTCGCAAAAACGTGGTCGTCGGCATTTATCACCACATCATAGTCGCGCGCTGCCCGTGTCTGGACGGCGTCGGTCAGTTTGCGTGTGATAAGAAGCCTTGGCTTGTCGGGCATTAAAACGCTCCCGGTGTTTCCCTGACAGGACTGGTTTATTTATTATTTTCCAAGCAAACACCTATACGGAAATTCCATCAATAGGCGATCAATCAAAGGGCTATTCTTTTTCACTTCGTGGAAAACCAACACGCGGCATCCTGCGTCTTTGCCATAAGATGGCTGTCGCCCACGGCCCGGAAACCTTGATCAAACAAGCCCTTAGATCGCCTTATCCATCCGAGTCGGAAAAAATAAGCCTCTCCTGTCTCATCGGCAAAGCTCGCGATGAAAACCGCCTATGACCGCGAAAGACGCCGTTAAATCGGCCCAAAAGCCACAAAAAAAGGCCGCTGCTTCATAAAAGCAACGGCCTGCAACCGACACACGTCGGCGGGAAGAACACGGTTAAGTTCCTTGTGTGGTCACAGGTTTCCCCAGAAAACCTGCCCCCTTAAAGTCGAACCCACGTTGCCCCTTCCCGTCCGGAACGCACGACGGCTTCGACAAATTTCATGCCGTTTAGACCTTCCTGGATGCCCGGCACCAAAAGCGATGCGGCATCTGGCGCGGTGCCATTTAAAAACGCACCAAGTTGGTCGGCAAAATCGGTATAAAGGTTGGCAAACCCTTCAAGATATCCTTCCGGATGCCCCGGTGGTACACGCACACCGCGAAGCCCCTCGGCACCGATGCCCGCCCCACCGCGCGTCATCAATTCCGGACGGCCGTCAAGTGGACGGAAATGCAGATGATTGGGGTGCTCCTGCGCCCATTCAATCCCGCCTTTGTCGCCGTAAACCCGCAATTTCAGGCCGTTTTCGTGGCCCACGGCAACCTGACTGGCCCACAGCATCCCACGCGCGCCATTGGCATAGCGCATCAGGATTTGCACATTATCGTCAAGCTTGCGACCCGCAACGATGGCATCCACATCGGCACACAGTTCGCTGATTTCCAAGCCCGAGACGAAATTTGCAAGGTTATGCGCATGGGTGCCAATATCGCCCAGCGCGCCGCCCATGCCCGCCTTGGCCGGATCGGCCCGCCAACTGGCCTGTTTGTTGTTGGTATCTTCCACACGGGTCGCCATCCAGCCTTGTGGATATTCAACCTGTACAAGGCGAATATCGCCAAGCTTGCCATCGGCCACCATCTGGCGGGCTTCGCGCACCATCGGATAGGCGGTGTAATTATGGGTCAATGCAAACAGAAGACCCGTTTCCTTGACCTTGGCTGCAAGCTGCTCGGCTTCATCCACGGTCAAACACAGCGGCTTGTCACAAATCACGTGAATACCGGCATCAAGCATCGCCATGGCGGCGGGAAAATGAACATGGTTTGGCGTGACAATCGCGCACACATCAATGCCATCGTCGCGCGCGGCTTCCTGTTTTGCCATCGCCTCAAAACTGTCGTAGCTGCGATCGGCTGCAATAAACAGTTCCTCGGCCGACGCACGGGCAACATCTGGCTTGGACGATAACGCGCCTGCGACCAGTTCATAACGATCATCAAGCCGGGCGGCAATGCGATGCACCGCCCCGATAAATGCCCCGTGGCCGCCGCCAACCATACCCAATCGAATGCGACGGTTAAGGGGGGTCGTTTTGCTCATGTCTGCCTCCAAATATCGTGTTGCCTGCCGGTGCCTGTTGATGTCTGATCACACCAGATCAGACACCATATGACCGGACCTTAACTTAGTCCAAGAATACGGCGATTGGCCGCCTCGTCCGTGCCACCATCGGCAAAATCGTCAAATGCCTTTTCCGTCACGCGAATGATATGGTTCTTGATGAACTCCGCCCCTTCGCGTGCCCCATCTTCGGGATGTTTAAGTGCACATTCCCATTCCAGCACGGCCCAGCCATCAAAATCAATCGCGGCCAGTTTTGAGAAAATCGCCCCAAAATCAACCTGACCATCGCCAAGCGACCTGAAACGCCCCGCCCGATTTGCCCAGCCCTGATAGCCGGAATAAACGCCCTGGCGTCCGGTCGGGTTAAATTCGGCATCCTTGACATGGAACATGCGAATACGGTCGGCATAAATGTCAATGAAATCAAGGTAATCAAGCTGCTGAAGCACGAAGTGGCTTGGGTCATACAAAATGTTCGCGCGGGCATGATTGTTCACCCGCTCAAGGAACATCTCAAACGTCACCCCGTCAAACAGGTCTTCGCCCGGATGAATTTCATAGCAAACATCCACACCGCATTCCTCGGCAACATTGAGGACCGGGGTCCAGCGTGCGGCCAATTCATCAAACGCGGTTTCAATCAAACCGGCCGGGCGTTGCGGCCACGGATAGACATATGGCCAGGCAAGTGCGCCGGAAAATGTTGCGTGGGCATCAATGCCCATATTTTGCGATGCCTTAAGGGCTGCTTTAACCTGATTGACCGCCCATTCCTGACGGGCTTTGGGATTGCCGCGTACTTCGGGCACGGCAAAACCGTCAAACATTTCATCATAGGCCGGATGAACCGCAACAAGCTGACCCTGTAAATGGGTCGAAAGTTCGGTTACTTCCACACCATGTGCGCCAAGTGTCCCTTTGACCTCGTCGCAGTAATCCTTGCTGTGTGCTGCGCGTTCAACATCAAACAGGCGTTTGTCCCAGCTTGGGATCTGCACCCCTTTGTAGCCAAGTGACGCAGCCCATTTTCCGATGGAATCAAGACTGTTAAACGGGGCGTCGTCACCTGCGAACTGCGCAAGAAACAATGCCGGTCCCTTGAGCGTTTTCATCGATAACCTCTTAGCGCTGTGGCAGTGTTAAATGGGAAAAATCGGGACCGGGCAACCATCATGCCACCCGATCCCGTTTGCAGTTCCAGCCTTAGAACGGGCTGTCAGGGAAATAGAAGTTCTTGGCGTTTTCTTCGGTAACGACAGTCGCACCAAGGATATAACGGCCTTCAACCGGCACACCAGACGTGAACTTCAGCGCGGTCAGTTCCATCGCGGTTGCGATCATTGCCGGCGGATACAGAACATCAATCGGCGTCAGTTTGTCGCCATCCATCACACGTTTGATGATGTCTTTCATGCCAGCGCCACCAACGATGAACATCTCATCAGTACGGTCAGCCTGTTTGACAGCTTCGATCACGCCAAGCGCGATATCATCATCCTGTGCCCAGACAGCATCGATTTGCGGGAAACGCGACAGGAAGTCCTGCATGACTTCATAGCCATCATCGCGGTTCCAGTTGGCATGCTTCATATCAAGCACTTCGATGTTTGATCCTTCGATGGATTCGATAAACGCATCCACACGTTCGGTATCAACCGTGGTCGGAATACCGCGCAGGATAACGATCTTGCCTTCGTCATCGAGACGTTTACGGATGTATTCACCCGATACACGGCCCAGTTCCGGGTTATTCCCCGCAACATAAACGTCCTCAATCCCCGGCAGGGACAAACCACGGTCAACCACGGTAACAAACTTGCCAGCTTCTTTAACCTGCTGAACCGGAACGGTCAGCGGATCAGACTCAAACGGCAACACCACAAGTGCATCGATGTTTTGAACCGACACCAGATCTTCAAGATCATTGGCCTGCTCGGTTGCGCCATTTGCCGAAACAACGATGACATCGATGTTCGGATAGGTGGCTTCAATCCGTTTTTCGGCCTGCTCGGCATGCCAGTTCAGACCACCGGCCCAGCCATGGGTCGCTGCTGGAATGGAAACACCGATCTTAATTTTTTCCTGTGCCATCGCACCGGTAGACACAAGGCCAAGACCCAGAACACAGGCGGCCCCCAGATATTTTGCAAACGTTTTCATCAACGCTTCCTCCTGATCAAAAAAAATGATGCATTTTCACATTCATCCCGGACGTTGATCGCCGGTTATTTGCTCTTTTTGCGTCGCCAGTCCCCGCGCTGCAGGAACACGGCAACGATGATAATCAGCCCCTGAACTGCTCCGTTCAGATAGTTACTGATCGCATCCGTCAAATTCAGAATATTACCAATCGTGGTCAGCATGATCGCACCAACAACCGTGCCCCAGATGCGGCCATAGCCACCCTTAAGCATCGTGCCGCCAATAATCACGGCCGCAATCGCTTCAAGTTCCCACAGAACCCCGGTTGAACTTGATGCCGACCCCAGACGCGGCACATAAATGATCGTCGCAATCGACACACACAGCCCCTGAATGACATAGGTCAGGGTCTTGATACGATCGACATGGATGGCTGAATAACGCGCGACCTGCTCGTTCGATCCAATGGCAAAACATTTGCGGCCAAACGGCGTCATGTTAAGCAAAACATACCCGGCCACCGCGACGGCAAAAAACACCAGAACCGGGATCGGAATGCCAAGGATATCGCCGTAATAAATCGGGCGATACACGCCGCGGATATCAAAATCGAGCGACAAGGTCCCGCCGTCGGCCATATAGGTCACAAGTGACCGATAAATCCCCATGGTGCCAAGGGTAACAATGAACGCTTCGATCTTGCCCTTGGTGCTGACAAGCCCGTTAATCGCCCCGGCCCCGATGCCAAGGATCACGCTCAGCACGACACCCAGCAGCACGGTTTCAACCCCCGCTCCCAGTGTCTCGACCAGACCGTTCATCACGACAATCATCGCACCTGAAATAAACGCCGCCATCGACCCGACCGAAAGGTCAATGCCGCCGGCGGTAATCACGAATGTCGCCCCCACCGCGATGATGCCGATAAAGGCCGCACGGGTGAAGATGTTCGACAGGTTGCCGCCGCTCAGAAAGGCGTCATTAATCGCCGTCCCCAAAACAAACAGACCAACCAGCGCCAAAAACGGGCCCAGCGCTTTAAAATCAATGCTAAAGCCGCCCGAAGTCTTCTTTGTCGGTGCTTCGTTGCGCTCAACGCTACTCATGAACAGACGCTCCCTGCTTGCCTGAGATTCCTGTCGCGTGCCGCATGATCTCATGCTCATTGCGGTCGTTACCTTCGAGAACGCCGGTAATGCGCCCGGCTGCCATAACCACGATACGGTCAGACAACCCCAGCATTTCTGGCATCTCGGACGACAGAAGAATGACGGATTTTCCGCAATCGGTAAGATCGCCGATGAAATGATAAATCTCGCTTTTGGTGCCGATATCGATGCCGCGTGTCGGCTCATCAATGATCACGATGTCCGGGTCGGTTTCCATGACCTTGGCCAGAAGCAATTTCTGCTGGTTACCACCAGAAAAATCACCGACCTTTGATTTGCGATCAGCAGCCCGGATATCAAACGCCTCAATGGCGGTCTCAAGGGCGGCTTCCTCGGCCTTGCGGTCAATGAACACCCGCCCGAATTTCTCAAGGGCCAGCAACGTCAAATTGGGCCGCATATCCATATTAAGCAGCAGCCCGCTGCCTTTGCGGTCCTTGGTCAAATAGGCAATGCCGCATTTCTTGGCATCTTGCAGACTGTTGATTTTGACAGGCTCACCGTTGCGCTCAATGCGCCCGCTGCTGCGCTCACGCAACCCGATGATGGCTTCCATAAGGGCTGTGCGCCCCGCACCAACAATCCCGGCAAAGCCCAGAACCTCGCCCCGCCTCAGATCAAAGCTGGCGTCGCGCACCTGCCCATCAACCGAAACATCACGCACCGACAATACGGTGTCAGCACTGTGATCGGGGGCCCGTTCGGGGAACATCTGTTTGATATCGCGCCCGACCATCAGCCGCGCCATATCATCCTTTTCGACCTCCGCCACCATTTCGGTCACGACGTGGTGGCCATCGCGCAACACCGTCACCCGGTCGGCAATCGCTTTGATTTCATCAAGCTTGTGAGAAATATACAGGATCGCGACACCCTGTTCGCGCAGGCGCTTGATCTGATCAAACAGGATGTCAACTTCGCGCCCGGTCAGAACCGCGGTTGGCTCATCCAAAATCAGGATGTCGGCCTTTTTGCTGAGCGCCTTGGCGATTTCAACCATCTGACGGTCCGACACCGCAAGATCGCGAATGCGTGCGCGCGGATCGACATCACATTGCAGCTGATCCAGAAGCTCCTGCGCCTGTGCGCGCATGGTTGCCTTATCAAGGAACCAGCCGCGCTTGATCTCACGGCCCAGAAAGATGTTTTCTTCGACGGTCAGTTGCTCGGCAAGGTTCAATTCCTGATGGATCAGGATCACGCCGTGGCCTTCGCCAACTTCGCTATCAACGAAACTGACCGGCGCCTGATCAAGGATCAACTCGCCACTGGTTGGCTGATGATAGCCCGAAAGAATTTTAACCAGCGTGGATTTGCCCGCACCATTTTCGCCCAAAAGCGCATGGACCTCGCCCGCATGCAGATCGATGGAAACATCGAAAAGCACCTGTGCCGATCCGAATGACTTGCAAATCTGCCGACCGGACAGGCGTACGCGCCCCTCCTGATCGGGATCAACGGCGTGAACGGCCGCATCCGTCATGAATATATCCTCCCTAGCGTCGCATTTTCGCGATCATCTGTTGAAATACCAACGGTTCCAGCTCTTGCCCTACTTGACCGGTTTATCGCGTCTGCTGGCAAGGCGTGTTCCGCGCCGTGGTCTTTACGACCACAAGCGGGACACAACGATGTCCGGCGGGCGCGATAAACCGGCCCTTTGGGTGGGCCAAATTCGTCCATCGGCTGCGTTCCGTCGCTTGCCCATATCCCCGATATGACCTGCACGACGCGTCTGGCCGCGCGGACGAATTTGACTCCATCAAGCAGGGCAAGAGCTGGAATCGTTGATATTTACCTCTGTGTAAACGTTTTCATTTTTCATGTAAACCTTTACATTTACGTTACAGTGACCAAAATCACCCAGCGCACCACCGTGTTGAATGCCGCTGGACAGCCTGTGACCGGCGGAGTAGGAAGAAGCATGCACGAAAAAATCGCGACGATTGAAGATGTTGCCCGCCACGCAGGGGTATCGATTGCCACTGTCAGCCGGGCTTTGCACAAACCTGATGTGGTTTCCCAAACCACACGCGAAAAAGTGCAGGCCGCGATTGCGACCACCGGCTATACCGCCAATGTCATGGCCCGAAACCTGCGTTTGAACCGTTCGGGCATGATTCTTTTGCTGGTGCCCGACATCGGAAACCCGTTTTTTTCAGCAATCCTCTCTGGCATTGAACAAGGGGCCAGCAAGGCGGGCTACAATGTCCTGATCGGTGATACCCAAAACGACCCCGACCGCGAAGCCACCTATGCCGCCTATCTGCGCAGCAATCAGGCCGACGCGATGATCCTTTTGAACGGGCGTCTTCCCGCACCACTGGCCAATTCCCCGGCCAATGCCACCCCGCCGGTCGTCATTGCCTGCGAACGCATCCCCGGATGTGGCTTGCCCACGGTGATTATCGACAATGAACAGGCCGCCTTTGAGGCCACCACCCATCTGATAGACCATGGCCACCGCAAGATCGCCAATGTTGCCGGGCCGGGCAACAACATCCTGACCATCGATCGCACCGCCGGATACCGCCGGGCCTTGAGCGAACATGGCATTGCAATTGATCCCAAACTGACCTTTGTCGGGGATTATTCAATCGATGCCGGGATTGCCGCCGGGCGCAGCCTTCTGGCCGATCCCAAAACGCGCCCGACGGGGCTGTTTTGTGCCAGTGACGGCATGGCCATCGGCGTGATTGTTGCGGCCAAGGAACTTGGCCTGCGCGTGCCACAGGACGTCTCGGTGTTTGGCTTTGATGATATTCATCTCGCCGCGGCCTATGACCCGCCGCTCACCACCGTGCGTCAACCGCGCCGCCGTCTGGGCGAACAGGCCATTGCCCTGTTGCTTGATCGGCTTGATCCCAAGACCCCGACCAAAACCGGCAAAACCGATCCGGTCATTGTCCCGACCGAATTGATCATCCGGCAAAGTACCGGCCCCTGCCCGCAAGGCTGACATCCAGACTAACGGCCCTGACGTCAGGTTCCTTAACCGTTGCCAATGTTGCGCCACTCATCATAAACCGCCCGCGCCCGGCCTTCATGATCCTCGCTTGATTTCGCACTTTCAGATGCAAAAATCTTAAACCGGATGCCATTGGGATCGCGCACAAAAAGGCGGCGTGACGTGCCATCATCTTCGTTATGATAGACAACCTTGTGCTGAAACAGGTGGTTCTGCCACGCAATCACATCGCGCGCCGACCGACACCGCAACCCGATGTGAAACACATCATCGGGCATCTGCGGATCATCGGCATACGGCCCGTTATCGGCCGGCCAGTCATAAAAGGACAACCGCGTGCCGTCGCTTAAGGCATAGGTGATCAGCAGGTAATCGCTTTTCCAGGATGGGCTATAGCCACTTTCCGCATGCACAAGTGTTGCCCCCATGACGTTCAAGTAAAACGCGTCTGTCGCCGCAAGATCACGGGTTGGAAATGCAAGATGATCGACACTGACTGGTGCAGCTGTCATGTATGCCTCCGTTGGTCTTATTTGCCCTTCTCAACAGATGGTGAATTTCGCTCCAAAATCAATCCGATGTCCTGCTTTTGAAATCGTCATGAAATCACAACATGCAACCATGTGCGAAATCACAGTACATATAGGCCGATTACCGTATTGACCCCCTTGCCCCCCGCTGCTATTGGGTCGCGGAGCATAGCTTTACGGAACATACCGGCAATCGCGCGCGTTGTTACCCATATTCAAATGACGCGCATTTGGCATCACCGCCTTTGATGGGGGACATAAACGATGAATGACCATAGTTTATCCGTCTCCGGATCATGGATGACGCAGCGTTTCCCCGACCATTAGAGGATCGCACCACATGTTGGTGCGCCTGATGGACCGTCCGGCTTTGGCGTTTTAGGCCAAAGCCCCCAATCATCCCACATCCCCGTGACATAGTTGTAGAGAGCCGCCCATGCCCGCAACGCCATATTACCTGATCGACAAGTCCAAGCTTTTGCGCAACATGGAAAAGATCGCCTATGTGCGCGAACATTCCGGGGCAAAGGCGCTTCTGGCCCTCAAATGCTTTGCCACATGGTCGGTATTTGATTTCATGGCCGACTATATGGACGGCACCACGTCGTCATCGCTCTATGAAGTCAAACTGGGCCGTGAAAAATTCGGCAAGGAAACCCACGCCTATAGTGTCGCCTATTCGGACGGCGAAATTGGCGAGGTGATTGAAAATGCCGACAAGATCATTTTCAATTCCATCAGCCAGCTGACCCGCTTTGGCGATAAGGCCTCAAACATCGTGCGCGGCCTGCGCCTGAACCCGCAGGTCTCCACCTCCAGCTTTGATCTCGCCGATCCGGCCCGCCCGTTTTCGCGCCTTGGCGAATGGGATGTCGCCAAGGTCGAAGCGGTAATGGATCAGATTTCCGGCTTCATGATCCACAACAACTGCGAAAATGACGATTTCGATCTGTTTGACCGCATGTTGAGTGACATCGAACAAAAATTCGGATCGCTTTTATCGCGTGTCGAATGGGTAAGCCTTGGCGGCGGCATTCACTTTACCGGTGACAATTACCCGCTTGATAAATTCTGTGCGCGCCTTCGGGCCTTCGCGCAAAAATTCGGCGTACAGGTTTATCTCGAGCCCGGCGAAGCCTCGATCACCAAAAGCACAACGCTTGAGGTCACCGTGCTTGATACCCTGTTTAACGGCAAAAATCTGGCGATTGTCGATAGCTCGATCGAAGCCCACATGCTCGACCTTTTGATCTACCGCGAAAATGCCAAGGTTCTGCCCAACACCGGCGACCATGCTTACATGATTTGTGGCAAATCCTGCCTTGCCGGGGACGTTTTTGGCGACTTTAATTTTGAACATGAAATCAAGGTCGGCGACCGCATCTCGATTGACGATGCCGCGGGCTACACCATGGTCAAGAAGAACTGGTTTAACGGGGTCGGCATGCCGTCCATCGTCATCCGGGAACTGGACGGCACAGAACGCGTTATTCGCGAATTTGACTTTACTGACTTCGTCTCAAGCCTTTCGTAACCCGAAAGGGCTGTTTTCATAGCGAACCGGGGCAGAACAAAGCCTGCCCCCACCTCTCAAACAAGGGAGTTTTTGGCCCGACATGAAAAAGAATGTTCTGATTATTGGTGCCGGTGGCGTCGCCCAGGTGGTTGCCCATAAATGTGCACAGCATAACGACGTGCTGGGCGATATTCATATCGCCTCACGCACTGCTGTGAAGTGTCAGCAGATCATCGACAGCATCCATGAAAAGAAGGCGCTTAAGAACCCCGGCGTTCTTGAAGGCCACGGCTTGGATGCCACCGATATTGATGCGACCGCAGCCCTGATCGAAAAAACCGCAAGCCAGATCGTCATTAATGTCGGATCGCCCTTCGTCAACATGCCCGTCATGTCGGCCTGTATCAAAACCGGCGTTGCCTATCTTGATACCGCCATCCATGAAGAGCAGGACAAAATCTGCGAAACCCCGCCATGGTATGCCAACTATGAATGGAAACGCCGCGAAGAATGCGAAAAGGCCGGCGTCACCGCCATCCTTGGCATCGGGTTTGATCCGGGTGTTGTGAATGCCTATGCCAAACTGGCGGTCGAGGATTACTTCGATAAAATTGACTCGATTGACATCATCGACATCAATGCCGGCAGCCACGGCAAATATTTTGCCACCAACTTCGACCCGGAAATCAACTTCCGCGAATTTACCGGCACCGTCTATTCCTGGCAGGACAGCAAATGGCAGTCCAACAAGATGTTCGAGATCAAGAAAATCTGGGACATGCCAGTCGTCGGCGAAAGCCAAACCTTCATGACCGGCCATGACGAAGTCCATTCCCTGTCACAGAATTTGGACGTGCCAAATGTGCGCTTCTGGATGGGCTTTGGCGATCACTACGTCAATGTGTTTACCGTGCTCAACAGCATCGGTCTTCTGTCCGAACAGCCGGTCAAAACCGCCGAAGGACAGGAAGTCATTCCGCTCAAGGTCGTAAAGGCCTGCCTGCCCGATCCAAGTTCCCTTGCCCCGGAATACACCGGCAAAACCTGCATCGGCGATCTCGTCAAGGGTACCAAGGACGGCAAGGACACCGAAGTCCTGATCTATAACGTTGCTGACCACAAAGACGCCTTTAACGAAGTCGGCAGCCAAGGCATTTCCTATACCGCTGGCGTGCCGCCGGTGGCGGCCGCCATGCTGATTGCAACCGGCGAATGGGACGTCAAAAAAATGGCCAACGTCGAAGACCTGCCCGCCAAGCCGTTCCTGAACTTGCTCAACGGCATGGGCCTTCCAACCCGTATTAAAGACGCCAATGGCGACCGGGCACTGGATTTTAGCTAAGCCGCTCTCATTCGGATGTAACAGTTAAAATGGCGGGCCATCGCATACTTGGCCCGCCATTTTTTTGGCAAGAGAAAGCGAGATTTCATAATGAAGTCAAAAGGGATTTGCGCAATGCGCGTGCAATTTCCGGACATGATTGGCATGTGAAAAAGGGAGACATTTGCGTATTTAATCTGTGGACGAATTTGTATTCACAAAAATGTGCGATGTTTGTAATGCAAAAATGTATTGCTTCAGTACAAATTTTATTTGTATAACAAGCTTACAAAAGGTGGCAAAAAGACCACCTTTTAAACAGATAGCCCCCTTGGCCGTCCGTAGCCCCCGTGAGAACGGATTAATAGCAGGCTACCGACCCCAAGGGGTTTTTTTTTGTCTGTTTCTATAATTTCAAAAATAAAATCATTGGGGAGAAATATGCAGCGCATGGCAATTATGATTGACGGGGCGTTCTTTCTGAAGCGTTTCCCGGTTGTCTTCCCAGGTAAGGATGCCCGTGATCCTGAAGTGGTTGCAGAGACTCTATTCCGAATGGCAATCTCTCACCTTAAGCCAAAAAACCCCAATGCCAAGCGTTCCGATCTATATCGCATTTTCTTTTACGATTGCCCGCCACTAACAAAGCGCGTGCATACGCCAATTGAAAAGAAAGTCATAAACTTTGAGAAATCAGATGAGGCGATTTTTCGAAATGCGCTGCATCTTAACCTGACCAAGCGCAGAAAAGTTGCCCTTCGATTGGGGCATTTGAACGACAAGAATGCAAATTGGTCATTACGGCCGCGTGTGATGCAGGATCTGATAAAGCACAAACGTAAATGGGAAGAGCTTGCCGATCATGATTTCGTTTATACGGCAAAGCAAACTGGTGTTGATATGCGGATTGGTGTCGATATCACACAACTGTCTCAGAAGCGTCTGATCGACCAAGTTGTTTTGGTTGCAGGAGATAGCGACTTCGTGCCCGCAGCCAAACTGGCTCGTAGAGAGGGCGTTGATTTTATTCTTGATCCAATGTGGAACCATATCCATCCAGATTTACATACACATATTGATGGATTGAGATCGATGACCCGCAATCCGGAAATGGTTGCGAATGAAGCAGAAGCGCAAAAGCAGGTCGTTGACGATCTTGATATTGAATAACTTCCCAGAAAAGGCAGGGTAGGAAAGTCAAGTAGGGTAGCGGATGTCAAAAAATAGCCTACGTCGAAGACCTGCCCGCCATACCGTTCCTGAACTTTCTCAACGGCATAGACCTTCCGACCCGCATCAAAGATGCCAATGCCGTGCCTCAGTGCCCGCCATTTTTTATGCCGAGTCCTGACCTTCTGGTCAGGAAGCCGACTTTTTAACCCACAACCGGGCGTTTATCCCTTTCCCGCGCGGCACACATCTACGCCCTATACCTTCGGTCGCGCAATGCGCGAAAACGTTGGGTTCCCTTATGGTTTCGCCCAAAATAATCCCATCCTTACGCATAGGATTCTGGGCATTTCGCACACGCAAAAATAAACCTTTCAAAATCAACGGTTTGACAACCGAAACCGCTTTCGGTAGCGTCTCAAACTCTTTCCGAAAGCGGTTTCGGAAAAGAAGCAAACATCCCCACAAAGGTGATGAAGAAAAGATAAGGGAGGTTCCGTGCCACGCGCGCCACAACGTAGCGAGACCATGTCTATTGCCCGACTGGCAAAGCACCTTGGCCTGTCCGAGGGCACGGTTTCGCGCGCGCTGAACAACTATCCCGACATTGCCGACAAAACCATCGCGCGTGTGCGCAAGGCCGCCGATGAACTGGGTTATCGCCCGTCCACCACCGCCCGGCGTTTGGCGCGTGGTGTGGTTGAAACCATTGGCTTTGTCCTGCCCGCCCGTCATGGGCATCAAATTGACCCGTTTCTGGCCGAAATCCTTGATGGGCTGGCGACCGAGCTTGCCCTGTCGGACTGGGATTTGCTGGTTGCCGCCGTCCCCGAAGGCCATGACGAAGTCGAAGTCATGGACCGCCTGATCCGGTCTGGCAAAGTGGGCGGTTTTGTCATTGCCCGCACCCGGCGCCACGATCCGCGCATCGACTATCTGCGCAAATCGCATATCCCCTTTGTCGTGCAAGGCCGCACCGAAGACTGCGACGATTACGCGTGGCTCGATATCGACAATGAAAAGGCCTTCATTGAAGCCATGGACCATCTTATTGGTTTGGGCCATCGCAAGATCGCCTATCTCGGCGGCGATCCCGACCTGAACTATGCGTGGCAACGCCGGTCCGGATATCTGAGCGCGGCAAAAACCCATGGCTGCGATGTTCTTGATGGCTACCTTCATGACGGCATCACCGATGAAATGGCCGCCCGGCACGCCGTTGCCGACCTCCTCAAACATCCCGACCGCCCCACCGCAATCCTCTGCGTCACCGATGCGGTCGCCATTGGTGCGATCCATGCGCTGGCCCATGCCGGGATCACGGTTGGCGAAGAAATATCGGTTATCGGTTTTGATGGCCTGCCAATGGGCGAGGCCATCCACCCCGGCCTGACCACCATGAGCCAGGCCAGTTATCAGGTCGGCCGCGCGGTTGGCCGGATCGTCGTCGCCCAGGCGAACGAGACCAAAGAGGCCAACGCGCCTGCATCCGAGTTTTCCCAGATTCTATGGGAAGCAACGCTGACCATCCGTGGATCAGCCAATCCGCCAGCGCCAAAGCTGGTCACCAATGCCAAGGGAGGCATCTCATGAAAACAAGATTTACGCTGACTCTCGCAGCCGCTGCTCTGCTGGTTTCCACCAGCATGGCAAGTGCGCAGCTGCGTTTCTGGACCATCGAAGAACAGCCAGACCGCCTTGCCAAGCAACAGGAAATGGCCAAGGCGTTTGAGGAAAAAACCGGCACCGCCGTCGAAGTCATCCCGGTCACCGAATCCGAACTGGGCACACGGGCCACGGCCGCCTATGCGGCGGGTGATTTGCCTGACGTGATTTACCTGACCCTGCAATATGTCCTGCCATGGTCCGAGGCCGGTATCCTTGATACCGAAGCCAACAACGAAGTCATCCGCGATCTTGGGGCCGATACGTTCGCCCCGGCCGCCTTGTCGATGGCCGATTTTGATGGTGAAACCGCCGCCGTTCCGTCCGATGGCTGGACCCAGATGGTGCTGTACCGCAAGGACCTGTTTGACGAAGCCGGATTAGAAGCCCCTAACAGCTACGCCAACATTCAAAAGGCGCTGGAAAAACTGCACAATCCGCCGGAAATGTATGGCTTTGTCGCCGCAACCAAGATCGACGACAACTTCATGAGCCAGGTGCTCGAACATGTCCTTCTGGCCAATGGTGCCACCCCGGTTGCCAAGGATGGCTCGGTCGGGTTTGACAAGGCCAAGCTCATTGAAGCACTCGAATTCTATAAATCCATCGCCAAGGCATCGCCCCCCGGTGATCTGTACTGGAAACAGTCGCGCGAAGTCTATTTCGCCGGTCAGGCGGCGATGATCATCTGGTCGCCCTTCATTTTGGATGAACTGGCGGGCCTGCGCGACAGCGCCCCGCCCACCATCAACGATGACCCGACATCGGGCGAACTGGCATCGAAAACCGGCATCGTCACCCGTCTGACCGGCCCGTCCAACCCGGATGGGGCCGCATGGGGGGACATCAACTATTTCGGCATCACCAATGACGCCGATACCGATGCCGCCGAAGAATTCGTCAAATTCTCGATGGACGAGGGCTATGGCAATACATTGTCCATCGCCCCCGAAGGCAAATTCCCGGTCCGCAATGGCACCGCCGACGAACCGGAAAAATTCGTCGATATGTGGTTGACCCTGCCGGTTGGCGTGGATCGTAAAAAACCGCTGTCCGAACTGTATGATCCGGCCGTGATCCACGAAATCGTTTCGGGGCTTGAAACGGCCAACCGCTGGGGTGTCGCCGAAGGCCAGTTGGCCAAGGCATCGCGCATCATCAACAGCCAGATCATCAACACGCTGGTCCGCGAATATATCGACGGCGAACGTGATGCATCGGCAACGGCTGATTTGATCAACGAAGAAATCGCCGCCGTCGAATAAACGATCTTGAATTCGGGGCGGGCTGATTTTGGGCCGCCCCGGATATCTGGTTTTCACAACGGACCAAAGACGATGACAACGTCCCACAGCACCCAGACACCATCCGCAACAGCACCGCCCAAAAAATCAAACCTCGGCCCTATGGCCCGGCGCGAAGCACGCCTCGCACTCTGGATGCTCGCCCCCACGTTTATCATTGTCCTGGGCGTTGTGCTGTTTCCGTTGCTGGCCAATTTCTGGATTTCGGTAAAGCCGGTCAAACTGTCTGATTTGCGCCCGCCAACCCCGGTGGTGTCCGAACGTATCCGCGGCGACATGGATGTCGCGGGCGAAGAATTCCGCATTCAGTACCGCATGCGAAATTCATCGCAAACCGGGGCGATTGACGATGTTGTTCTGACCGATACCCTGCCGACTGGCATCACCGTCACCGACATTGACCCGGCCTGTGAAATCACCGGTCAAAACGTCACCTGCCGTCTCGACCGGCTTGACGGCGGGGACCGTCAACGCCTTGAACTCAAAGCCACCGCCGATGCCGATTTTGCCGCCAATCCGGTCTCGCCCCGCGACAGCGAACCAACCTTGACCGGCAATTCGGAAAACATTCTCACCAACAACCAGTTCACGCTTGATAACTTTGCGCGCATCTTTGATTCCCGCGAATTCTGGAGCGTGCTTTGGGTCACCATTGCCTATACCGTCTTTGGCACCTTGGGCGCACTGGTCCTTGGTCTGTTTGCCGCACAGATTTTAAACAAGCCCTTTAAGGGCCGCGCGATCATTCGCGGCCTTTTCCTGTTTCCCTATGTCGCACCCGTGATCGCGGTCGCCTTTACATGGGTGATCCTGCTTGATCCGTTTAACGGCACGTTCAATGCCATTTTGCAACGCATGAACGTCACCGATGCCGGGGTAAACTTCTTTGGCCAACGGGCGCTTCCGATTGATATCTTTGGCCTGACCATTGAATTCCCGTTGGCCCTTGCCACCGTGATCGCCTTTGAAGCATGGCGGTATTTCCCGCTGTCGTTCCTGTTTATTCTCGCCCGGATGCAGTCGATCTCCTCAGACATGTATGAGGCCGCCGAGGTCGATGGTGCCTCCCCGCTGCAACAGTTCTGGCACATCTCCCTGCCGCAGCTTCTGGGCATTCTATCGACCCTGTTTTTGCTGCGCTTCATTTGGACGTTCAACAAATTCGACGACATCTTCCTTCTGACCGGCGGGGCTGCGGGCACGCGAACCCTGACCGTCGATGTCTATGAACAGGGCTTTGCCCTTTCAAACCTTGGGGCCGGGGCGGCCGTGGCCGTCGCCATCTTCATCCTGCTTCTGGTCTTTGCCGTGTTCTACTTCAAATTCGTCCATCGGGAGGATCAGTAATGCGTATTGGTACGGGTCTTCTACTCGCCCTGATTTCGGGCCTGATCTGGGGCGTGATTGCCATTGTCATTACCGGCATCTCCCTGACCCTGATTACCGGGCTTGCCGCCACCCCGATCATTTCGGCCGGGGCGCTTGCCGGGGCGGTCAATGCCGCGATCATTATCTCGCGCGCCCCCAAAAACCGCACACCGGGATTGTATCTTGTCGCCTTTGCCGCCGTGGTGATTGCGATGATGCTGGTGTCCTTTGGTATGCCGTTCAGCCTGTCATTCTCGCAAAACTCTGCCACTCAGGCCTTTGGCGTTGGCCTGATTGCACTGGCCATCACCTTTGCCAACCGCATGTGCCTGATGGATGCGCATGCGGGGATGCTCAAACGCTACAGCCTTGATCTTGTCATTGTGCGCGTGTTCAAGGGGCTTGGCTTTGTGTTTTTCAGCGTGATCGTCATCCTGCCCTTCTATGTGATGGTGATGACCAGTCTTAAGAACCAGCAAGACCTGTTTTTGAACCCGCTTGATCTGTCGATTGATCTCTCGCAGGGTTTTGCCAGCCTGACCGACAGTTATGTCGAACTGTTTACCCAGTTCAATTTTGGCAGCTTCCTTCTGACATCGACCATTGTCTCCGTCTCGACCGTCCTTATCACGCTGGCCTTTTCCATTCCCGGTGCCTATGCGGTGGCGCGCCTGAAATTCCCCGGCCAGACCGTGCTTTCAAGCTCGATCCTGCTGATTTACCTTGTGCCCATGATCGTTCTGGTGATCCCGCTTTATGCGGTGTTTAGCCAGCTTGGCCTGCGCAACTCGCTGGTTGGCCTTTTGATTGTCTATCCGGCCACCACGGTTCCCGTCGCCCTTTACATGCTTCAGGGATATTTTCGCGGCATTCCCGCCGAACTTGAAGAAGCCGGTTTGATGGATGGTCTGTCGCGCCTTGGCGTGATTTGGAAAATCACCTTGCCACTCGCCCTTCCCGCCCTTGCATCGGTCTCGCTTTATGTCTTCATGATTGCCTGGAACGAGTTCCTGTTTGCCTTCATGTTCCTGGATGATCCGGGCATCTTCACCCTGTCGCGCGGGGTTGTCTCGCTCAATTCCTCCGAGGTTCCCCGTCAGCACCTTATGGCCGGTGCAGTAATTGCCACCGTGCCGATATTGGCGATTTTCCTCTGGTTTGAACGCTTCCTTGTTCAGGGCCTGACGGCCGGGAGTGTCAAGGGATGATCAGATCACCGATCCATCAAATGCCCGTACAGCATTCCACACCACCCACACAACAAACGCCCACCGCCAAAGATCAGGAGGCCAAATAAAATGGGTCAGATCGAACTCAAAGACATCCGTAAATCATTTGGCGGTGTCGAGGTTATCAAAGGCATCGACCTTCAAATCGACGAGGGCGAGCTGGTTATTTTCGTCGGCCCGTCGGGCTGTGGCAAATCCACCTTGCTGCGTCTTATTTCCGGTCTGGTCGAGGCCAGCGACGGTCAGATCATCATTGATGGCGATGACGTGACGGGCAAACCGCCCGCCGAACGCGAACTTTCCATGGTGTTTCAGTCCTATGCGCTCTATCCGCACAAGTCCGTGCGTGAAAACATGGGCTTTGCGCTGACGGTGGCCGGCATGCCCAAATCCGACATCACCGCCAAGGTCGATGAGGCCGCCGCAACCCTCAAACTCGAAGACTACCTTGACCGCAAACCCAAGGCCCTGTCGGGTGGGCAGCGTCAACGCGTTGCGATTGGCCGCGCCATTGTCCGCGAACCGCGTGCCTTTTTGTTTGATGAACCGCTCTCGAACCTTGATGCCGCCTTGCGCGTTGAAATGCGCCTTGAAATCGCCCGTCTGCATCAAAAACTTGGTGCGACCATGGTCTATGTCACCCATGATCAGGTCGAAGCCATGACGCTGGCCGACAAGATCGTCGTGCTGCAAGCAGGCCAGATCGAACAAATCGGCTCCCCGCTTGATCTGTATCGCCATCCCGGCAACCTGTTCGTCGCGCAATTTATCGGATCGCCCAAAATGAATGTCGTCGATTGCACCGGTGTTGGCACCACGCTCACCTTTGGCGATGGCAACACATCCGATATTGCCCGCAATGCCGACGGGGCGACCAAAATGGGCATCCGTCCCGAACATATGTCACTTTGTTCGGAAAAGGACGGCATCCTTGTCGGTCAGATTGATGTCATGGAACATCTCGGCTCGGACAGCTTTGCCTATGTCAATGTCACCGATGTCGGCCTGTTCACCGTGCGCATCGTCGGCCATTCCGCCGCATCGGTCGGCGATGTGGTCGGGCTGACATTTGGATCGGAAAATGTGCATCTGTTCGATGCCGCCGAAAAAACCATTCCGGCCTGATCGATGACGCATTTTAATCCTCATACAATTAAAATGCGGTCAAATGTCACCCAAATGGCGGACCTTCGTCGGGTCCCTGGTTCGCCATTTGGTCATTTGCTTAAAATGAATAATAAAGATGATTATTCAAAAAATATGAATAATAAAAACAGCCCGAACCGCTACTTCAGCGACCCCAGAACCGCCAGACTTTCATAGCGTTTGATATAGGGTTCATGAAACACCCGATCGACAAATGCGCTGTATTCTTCCATGTCAGTGACTTGAATTCGCAACACAAAATCATGTGCACCCGTCACATGATGACATTGGACAACTTCGGGCATTTTGGCAAAGGCCTCACGCATCAACATATACCGATCCGGCCGGTCGCGCTCCATGGTCAAAAGCACGATAACCATCATCTTTTTGCCAAAAACCTTAGGCGATACAATCGCAACATCGCGCTCAATCACGCCGGTTTCGCGCAACCGCTGAACCCGGCGCAAACAGGCCGCCGACGACAGCCCGACACGGTCGGCAAGCTCGCTGCCCGTCAAACGGCTGTTTTCCTGCAACAGTTCAAGCAGGCGATGGTCGAATTTATCAAGCTCCGCCACGGTTCAGTCTTTCCGGTTCATCATAATGTAACACCCTGTAAACAAGGATGACCCAAGCTGCGCGCGAAAGAAAATCGTTTTTATAAAATTTTTGCGGAAATCTCGCACCGAATGGCAAAGTTTGCACGCCAAACAACATATCGCAGGCGTAGTTTATCTGTGGGTTCAGAGGAAACTCTAACCCCTTATTAGCAAACAAACTCGCGAGCCAGCATCATGCCAGCACAAGTTACGACTGATCCCCTCGTCGCCACCACCAATGTTGCGCCGGTTTCGGGCGCATCTGTCTGGCGCTGGCTCGTCCTTTTGCCCCGCAAATGGGCACACGCATACAAGATCGCCCGCGACACCCAAATGCTGCGGTCGGCCCCGCGCGAAGTTCTTGACGATATCGGCATTGCACGCCGCGACGTTCAATTCGCCTGCGAACACGGTCGCCTGCCGAACTGATTACTGATTACTGATTACCCATTCCCCATCGGCAAACTGGCGCCCCACCCTGTTTGCCGATGTGATGAAAAGCCTGCCGGTACATATCCTGTATCGGCAGGCTTTTTTTCTTTTCAGGGTGGTTACCCGTCGGTTACCCACAGCCCCGCAATGATCAGCCAACAAGTCAAAAGAGAGATGAGGCGGTCATGCAATATCAGCTTAAGATCAATGGTGAATCCCGAACCGTTGACGCCGAACCGGGCACCCCGTTGCTGTGGGTTCTGCGCGACGAACTACAGCTTACCGGCACCAAATTTGGGTGCGGCGTTGCCTATTGCGGCGCCTGTACGGTGCATGTCGATGGCTATCCGACCCGGTCTTGCCAGACCTTTGTCGAGGATGCGGTTGAAACCGAAATCACCACCATCGAAGGGGCCACCGACAAAGTTGCCGAGGCCGTTCAGGCCGCATGGCGTGAAAAGGATGTGGTGCAGTGTGGTTGGTGTCAGTCCGGCCAGATCATGTCGGCCATCGGACTTCTGACCGAAAACCCCAGCCCGACCGATGCCGACATCAAGGAATACATGTACGGCAATGCGTGCCGATGTGTGACCTATGTCCGCATTAACGAAGCCATCAAGCTCGCATCGCAAAAGCTGGAGGCCTAAGCCATGACAATCAATGTTTCACGCCGTGGTTTCCTCAAAGCATCGGCTGCTGGCACCACCGCCCTTTTGGTCGGTGTAAACGCCAAGGGTGTTCTGGCTGCGGGCAGTACCGCATCCGCCGCCACCGATTTGAACCCGTTTGTTAAAATCGATGCCGATGGCACGGTAACTGTCATCATCAAGCATTTTGAAATGGGTCAGGGTACCACCACCGGGCTGACCACACTGGTCGCCGAAGAACTTGATGCCGACTGGGATGCGGTTGCCATTGATTTCGCACCGGCCAATACCGAACAGTATAAAAACCTGTTCTTTGGCGCACAGGGCACCGGTGGGTTGACCTCAATCGCCAACTCGTTCATGCAATACCGCGAAGCCGGTGCAGCCGCACGTGATCTTTTGGTCCGGGCCGCCGCCCAGAAATGGGGCGTGGACGCCAGCAGCATTTCGGTTGAAAACGGCATGCTGACATCGGGTGGCAATTCTGCGCATTTCGGTGAATTTGTTGCCATCGCCGCAACGCTTGAAGCAATCGAAAAACCAACGGTTAAAACCCCCGATCAGTTCAAACTGATTGGCAGCGAAAAACTGCACCGCAAGGACAATACCGGCAAAACCAATGGCACCGCGATGTTTGCCATGGATGTCAATCTGCCGGGCATGATCTATGCCGCGATCATGCGCAGCCCGAAATTTGGCGGCACGGTCGTATCGTTTGACGATAGTGGTGCTAAAGACGTTGGTGGCTTTATCGCCGCACAGGTTCTGCCCAACAAGGCAGGTGTGGTGGCGTTTGGCAAAAACACGTGGGCGGCGTTTCAGGCCCGTGATGCGCTGTCGGTTGAGTGGGGTTTCAGTGCCGCCGAAACGCGCAGCACCGATGCCATGATGGCCGACCATAAGGCGATGCTTGATGCCCCGCAATTTGACGTCAATCACGAAGTCCCACTGGCCTCCGTCGCCCCGATTTTGGCCGACGCGGTCACAACGATTGACGCAGAATTCGATTTCCCGTTTCTGGCACATGCGCCGCTCGAGCCGGAAAACTGCACGATTGAACCCACCGAAAATGGTGTTCGCGTCCATGACGGTTGCCAGTTCCCGACCTTTACCCAGCCAATGGTCGCCGCAGTTCTTGAACTTGATCCGTCACAGGTCGAGGTCAAAACACTTTATGCCGGTGGATCATTTGGCCGTCGTGCCAATGCCACGTCTGATTACAATACCGAAGCCGCGATGGCCTTTGCCGTTTCCGGGCGCAAGGTTCCGGTCAAACTGGTCTGGAGCCGCGAAGACGACATTAAAGGCGGCTATTACCGCCCCATGGCCGCCCATCGGGCAAAAATCGGTCTTGATGCCGATGGCAAAATCATCGGTTGGGACCACCGGCTTGCGGTCAAATCCATTGTCAAAGGCACGCCGATGGCCGGGATGGTTCAAAACGACATTGATCCAACGTCCGCAGAAGGGGTTGCTGAAAGCCTGTATAACGTGCCGAATTTCGGCATTGGCCTCAGCGATTTCCAAACTCCGGTTCCGATCAACTGGTGGCGTTCGGTGGGACATACCCATACCGGGTTTGTCATGGAAACCCTGATGGATATGGTCGCCACCCAAACCGGGCAAGACCCGATTGAGATGCGCCTTTCGATGCTCGATGGTGGTACGGCCAATCAGGCCCGCATGATCGAAGCCATCAAACTGGTCCGTGACATATCGGGCTGGAAAAAAGGCGATAAGCGCGGCTTTGCCAGCCACCTTTCGTTTAATACATGTGTTGCGGTTGTTGCCGATATCACGGTTGAGGAAACCAGTGTGCACGTAAACAAACTGTTCATGGCCGTCGAATGCGGGGTTGCCATCAACCCCGATGTGATCCGGGCACAGATGGAAGGCGGGGCTGGCTTTGCGCTCAGCGCCATCTTGCGCAATCAGATCACGCTGACCGACGGGGAAGTCGATCAATACAACTTCCCGGACTATGAGCTTCTGCGCAACGAAGAGATGCCTGAAATCGAAGTCGCAATTGTTCCGTCAAACAATGCACCAACCGGTGTTGGCGAACCGGGCGTTCCCCCGACCGGACCGGCTGTCGCCAATGCCATTTTTGCACAAACCGGAAAGCGGATCATGGATCTTCCAATGACCAAGGCCGGTTTCGACTTCGTGTAAGGCATACTGCCCGGAGAACCAAATTTCTTCCCCCCCTCCCTTGTGTTCTCCGGGCAGCCCTATTTCCCTTGAAGGGAACAGATAATGAGCAACCAACTTTCTGCGATGCTAAACGCCTGGCATGCGAACCGTGACGCCACCGAATGGGTTCTGGGCACGGTGTATCGCACCGACGGGTCGGCCTATCGCAAGGCCGGGGCCATGATGCTGATCAATGGTCATGGACAGCAGTTCGGCCTGCTTAGCGGTGGCTGCCTTGAGGCCGATATTATCCGCAATGCCCGCAAGGCCATGATCACCAGCAAGGCGGTGATGCTGGTCTATGATGGCAATGACGAAGATGATCTGTCGTTCAAGCTTGGCGTTGGGTGTGGCGGCACGGTGTACATCATGTTGCAACCTGTCACCGCCCAAAATGATCTGGGCCTGTCCGATTTACATCACGCTTTGACGCAGCGCGAAAGTGGTCGGTATTTTCAGAAAGTCGGCGACGTTGCCGGGCATTTTGAAACCAGCGATATCGCCGCACAACAGACCGCCCATATCGAAAAGCGGACCGATGATGACTGGCTGATCACACCGATCCGCCCTGAACCCCATGTTCTGGTGGTCGGTGGCGGGCTTGATGCGCGCCCCGTGATTAACATTGCCCATGAAATGGGATGGGTAACGACACTTGTTGATCCGCGTGCGGCCAATGCACGCGCCGAACATTTCGCACATGCAGATACGATTTTGCGCAAGATTGACAATGACCTTGCCCGCCACGTGTTTGAGGCCAAAGTCGATGCCGTTATCCTGATGGCCCATAGCATCAGCATTGATGGCGATGCCCTTGCGGTCCTTAAAAACACACCGATCAAACATCTGTCGGCCTTGGGACCAAATCATCGCTTTGCCGAGGTGTTGAAACACGCCGGGATCACCCGTTCTGATCTGGCATTTGATATTTCCAGCCCTGCCGGTCTTGATATCGGCGGACAATTGCCAGAAAGCATTGCCCTTTCGATGCTGTCGGGCATTCATGCCGGGCTGTTTAAACAAAGTGCCGTGCCCGCTGTTTCCGCTGTTCCCGCCATGGCGCGTGCCGCAGAATGATACCGTTAGCGTGATGAACACACCTGCCAAGGCCAAGCCCCCGCCCCACCCTCTTGCCTTGCTGCTTCTTGCCGCAGGTGAAAGTGCACGGTTTGGCGGACGCAAACAGCTTGCCGATATCAACGGCAGCCCGATGATCTGCCACACCATCAAGGCATTAAGCACGATTTCCGGGGCAGATTTGTTTGTTGTTCTGGGCGCGTTTCAAGACGAAATCGCACCTGTGATCAACGCGCCTGCCCAAATTATCACGAATGACAACTGGGCATCGGGCATGGGCAGTTCCATCGCGGCCGGAATGGCAAAAATCCAGCATCACGGGTCTTATGATGGGGTTTTGATCGCACTGTGTGATCAGATCCGTCTCGGGCCCGCCGATTATGATAAACTGATTGCCGCGTTCAACGGTCAGAGCATCGTGGCCACCCGCCATGATAATGGATTTGGTGTTCCGGCGATTTTCCCGGCGCGTATGTTTAAATCGCTCGCGGCGCTTAATGGGCAGGCAGGCGCACGCAAGGTTCTGAATGGGGCGCACCATGAAGTGATTGGCGTCGATCTGCCAAATGCGGCAGATGATATCGATACACAAGATGATCTGATCGCAATGCGCGTGCAGAACACCTAAATAAGCGATTTGGCGACGACATGAGTGTTTCGGGCAGCCCCCGATTGGAAGTGCGGCATGCTTGACCGCCGCAGGAAAAGAGACGACGTGAATGAAAGCAACTGCAAACATCATGGTCCTTCTGGTCGAGGACAACATGGATATCGCTGCCACCATCAGTGATTATCTGACGATAGAAGGCGTTGAATGCGACCATGCCTATGACGGGGAAACTGCGTACCAGCGCGCGCTGACCGGCGAACATGACGTCATCCTGCTTGATGTCATGTTGCCGTTTCGCGATGGTATCAGCATTTGCCGGGCCCTGCGCGATGAAGGCATCGACACGCCGGTTTTGATGCTGACCGCACGCGACACACTCGAAGACAAGGTCGAAGGATTTCATGCCGGGGCGGATGACTATCTGGTTAAACCGTTCGAGCTTGAAGAACTTTTGCTCCGTACGCGGGTCCTGTCACGTCGGCGCAGCGGAGAGGTCAAACGGTTTGCCCTGCGCGATTTGATGATTGATTTTGAAAACCGGTCGGTTGTCCGGTCAGGTCAAAACATCAATGTTTCGCCGACCGGCTGGACCATTTTGGAGGTGCTGGCACAGAACAGCCCACGGGTTGTTACCCGGTCGCGCCTGTCGATGGCGCTATGGCAGGGGGACCCGCCCGACACCAATGCGCTGAAAACGCATCTTTACAAATTGCGTCATCGGATCGACAAACCGTTTGAGCAAAATCTGATTCACACCATTCCGGGCCAGGGCGTGGCCCTGCGCGAGTAACTGTTATGAACACCACCTGTTGTGCCCCCAAAACCCGATCCTTTTCGCGCTTTGTGCGCAATTACGTCTTGCTAGGATTGGTGGTCACGCTGGTTCTTTATACTGCGGTGCTGAATTTCTACATGCTCTATGGCAAATGGATGGTCGCGGCCTTTCAGCTTCAACTGATTGCCGAGCAATATGACGATCAGCTTGCCCGCGACCCGGATGCTCCGTTGCCCAAGGGGTTCAACATTGAATCCTTTGAACGTTTTGACGAACTGCCCGCAGAGCTGCGCGCGCATGCACGCCCCAATGACCTCGAACTTAACGAACTTTTCTATATCAACACGGATCAATATGCCGACCAGAAAGACCCAGAAAATCCGATCTTTCTGGTTTTTCCCCATCAGCTTGCCGATGGTCGCGAAATCCTGATTTTGCAGACCTATCATGTCGGCGACGGCGAAAGCGTCTTTTTTGAGCGCCTGCACAATCTGGCCCTGCTTTCGATCCCGTTTGCCATGGCGGTTATTGGCATCTTTGCCTGGTTCCTGTGGATCATTGGCAAACGCCTGACCAAGCCATCTGAAAACCTGCAAGACTGGGCCAACAATTTGACGACCGAACGGTTGGCCGATCCGATCCCTGATTTCGGGTTCGAAGAGCTGAATGACGTTGCGCGTGAATTGCATCGGTCGGTCAATCAGATTGACCAGTTTGTCGCGCGCGAACGTGAATTCCTGCGCCAAGCCAGCCATGAATTGCGCACCCCTGTGACCATTGTGTCTGGCAATGTTGAATTGCTGGAAAAAAGCCCGCTGAACCAGACCCAATCGCGGGTCATGACGCGGATCAAACGGGCAAACCGGAACATGCAGCAACTGCTGGAAACATTGTTGTGGCTGGGCCGGGACAACGCACCGGTCGGCAGCACCGAACACATCAGTTTCGCAGCCTTCATCGAACAGGAAATCAGTGACCTTTCTTATTTGACCGACGGCAAGCACGTCACATGCAGCTTTATCCCCGACAGCGAAGACACCGTGATTGCCACGTCACGGGCGGCCTTGATGATTGTCATATCCAACCTGATCCGCAATGCGTTTCAACACACCCCCAAGGGGCAGGTAACCATCACGCTAAAGGGGACGGCATTGACCATCAAAAACACAATTTCAACCTGCACGGGTGAATGTGCCACCCCGCAGGGCGAGGGCATCGGCCTGCAACTTGTCCGGCGTATTTGCGCGCGCCTGAACTGGCATTGCACGCCGACCCACCTTCAAAATGGTGGCATGTCGGTGACCTTTGACCCCGGCCCTGATACGCTGGTCAAACCAGAACCGGAACTTGTGACAAGCTGATCACGGATGGAATATGGTCGCAGCCGGATGGGCAAACGTCACCCGGCCATCCTTCATCCCCCAGATCGGACGACTGATTTCCGAGATCACCTGTGCGCGGCTTTTGGCGGGCAGGACAATAAAGCTTGCGGCCTCACCCACCGCGATTTTGCTGGATCGTCCCAGCAATTTGGCCGGGGCATCGGCCACCATGGCAAAGCAGGTTTCAAGTTCCGCCTCGGTCGAAAGTTGGCTGACATTGGCATAGAGATTTGCCATGCGCGACAGCGAACAATCGCCATAGGGCGTAAACGGGTTCAACACATTATTGGTCGCAATCGTGCAGCAAATCCCGTGCGCGGCCAGTTTGTGCGCCGGGGCGACACCACAAGGGACCGAATGGTCATGATCGCGCCCGGTCAGGAAAAGATCGGTTGCCGGTAAAACCGTCAAGCCAATCCCGGCGTCGCGCATCAGCGCAATCGTGTCATCAAGTTGTGCCTTGGGCAGGACGGATAATTTGGTCACATGGCCAATCATCACCCGTCCCTGCCAGCCAAAGGCGATGGCTTGTTTGGCAACTTCGTCCAAATGCCGCCAACTGGCATCCAGATCGAAATCCAGATGGAAATCCAGATCAACGTCATAGTCACGCGCCATTTCAAACAGGCGCAAAATCTGTCCTTCGGGATCGGTATCCATATAGGGACACCCGCCGAGCAAATCCGCGCCGTTATCAAGGGCTGCGCGCAGTAGTTCTTCGGTCCCCGGATAATTAAACAGGCCTTCCTGCGGAAAGACGCAGATTTCAATATCCATCGCCCAGGCGTAATCGGCCTTCAGGCGCTTAATCGCGTAAAAGCCCGCCAAACCAATGCCCGGATCAATTTCAACATGGGTGCGCACCGCATTGGTGCCCTCGGTAATTGCCTTTTCAATGACGCGTGCGCCGCGTGCGTAAATGTCATCTTCGGTAAAGCCGCTTTTGGCGTTGGCAACCGCGCTGATTGCCCCTTGGAGCGTGCCGGTTTTGTTTTTGGCCCGACCCAGGATACAGGCCTTATCAAGATGCAGGTGGCTTTCGACAAAGCCGCAACTGATCAACTGACCACCCGCATCAAAAACCGGCGCCTCAAAAACCGGGGCATCGCCGGTTAGTGACGTGGCAATCTCGATAATCTTTCCGTGGCCAACGGCAATATCAACCAGCGTGTTGTCACCGGGCAGGCAGGCGTTCCTCACCAGATAATCAAGCATCTTACTGTGCAACCTTTTTGGGTTCTTTTGTGGTTTGTTCGGCACCGCCAAGATAGGCGGCAATCAGGCGTTCATCGCGGCGAAGTTCGGACGCCTTGCCTTGGGCAACTACCTGTCCCTGTTCAAGGACATAGGCATAATCGGCCACGGAAAGCGCCATGGTCGCCATCTGATCGACCAGAAGGATCGTCACCCCGTCATCACGCAGTTCACCCAGAATGGCATAGAGTTCTTCGGTCATGGCAGGGGCCAGACCAAGGGATGGCTCATCAAGCAAAAGTGCCTTTGGCTTTGCCACCAATCCACGCGCAATCGCCATCATTTGCTGTTCACCGCCCGACAAATGTCCGGCCAGACTGTTGATGCGATCACGAAGGCGCGGGAAGCGTTTCAGGATGGCTTCGAGTTCATCCTTACTGACCGGTTTTGGTTGTTTATAGGCACCCAGTTCGATGTTTTCGCGCACGGTCAGTTCGGGGAAGACCTGCCGTCCTTCGGGGACAAGGATCAGGCCCTGTTCGACAATCTGATGGGGGGCCAGCGTATGGATATATTCGTTGTTTAAAACAATGCTGCCTTTGACCGGGCGCAACAGCCCGGCAAGGGCGGTCAGAAAGGTTGATTTACCCGCCCCGTTTGCGCCCAGAAGGGCGACCATTTCGCCCTGTTGGACTTTTAAATCAACCGATTGCAAGACCGGTGCGGCACCATATCCCGCCGTCAGACGCAGGGTTTCAATTACCGGGGAAGCACCCGGCTCAAACGGAATGGGACGCGGGCGGGCCTTCATTTCCCCATCGCCAAGATAGGCCGCGATCACCTGTGGATCGTTTTGGACCGCCTGCGGCGATCCGAAAATGATCGGTGTTCCGGCATCAACCGCCAGAATATGATCGGAAATGCCCATGACCATTTCCATGTCATGTTCGACCAACACCACCGTCATCCCGGCATCGGCCAACTGACGCAACAGTTTGGCCAGTGACACCTTATCGGCATGCATCAAACCAGCTGCCGGTTCATCAAGCAGCAACACGCCGGGTTTGGTGGCAAGTGACCGGGCAATTTCGACCAATCGGCGATCCACATGCGGCAAATCACCGGCCCGGGCATCAATATCGCCAGCATAACCGCAAAATGCCAAAAGTCCTGCCGCGTGGCTGCGGTTTTTGTCCGATGCAATCACCGAAAACGGTGTGCCAAACCGCCCGACCGGAAGGCCCGCGATCACATTGTCGATCACGGACATGTTTTCAAACAGACGGGTTGCCTGATAGGTCCGCGCAATGCCACTGCGTGCGGCAAAGTCGGTGGGGCGTCCGGCAATATCCTGATCACCGATGCGCACCGCCCCGTCGGTTGGTTTGTAAAAGCCGCTAATGATATTCAAAAGCGTGGTTTTACCCGCCCCGTTCGGGCCGATGATCGATGTTACCTGTCCCGGCTTGGCGGCAAAGGAAACGCTGTTGACCGCCTTGACCCCGCCAAAGGCAATCGACACATCATCGACAATCAAGCCGTCAGATTTTGGGTATGATTTGAGCCCGGCTTCAATGTCGGCGGGTGGAACGGCCTTAACACCACATTTGGCAATCGGGATGAAGCGTTCAACAACCCCAACCAACCCGCGCGGTGCAATCAAAAGCACCACAATCAAAAGCGCGCCAAAAATCAGCAGGCGATATTCGGCAAAATCAGACAGGAGTTCAGGCAATAAAACCGAAACCGATGCCCCGACCAATGGCCCCAGCACCGTCCCCGCCCCGCCCAGAATGACGGCAAACAGATACAGGATCGACTGGCTGATCGGGAAGTTCGAAGGTGCGATAAACATCATCAAAGGTGCGTACAACGCACCCGCCAGACCGGCCATGGCAGCCGCAATGGCAAAGCCAGATGCCTTGACCGCAAAGGCGTTATAGCCAAGGGAACTGGCGGCGATTTCGGCATCGCGCATGCTGGTCATGGCCATGCCCCAGCCACTAACGGCCAGACGCCGGAACGCCAGCAAACCAATCCCGCCGACAATCACACACAGCATCACAAGATCACGCTCGGCAAAAACGTAAGATCCGATTTGCGGCATTGGAAAGCCCATCAGGCCATTTTGCCCGCCGGTCAAAGACCGCCATTCAATTGCGCCATGCTCAACAATAAAGGCGAATGCAATGGTTACCATCGCCAAAAACGGCCCGGCCTTCCGGACCGCCGATATGGCCAGCACACAGCCCGCAATCGCGGCAATCACGGTTGCCGCCACCAGCGAGAACCAGAAATTCACCCCGGCCAAAGTCAGGATCGCACTGGCATAGGCACCAATGGCAAAGAACCCGACCTGCCCCAGTGATACAAGACCGGTCAAACCATACAGGACGTTCAGACCGACACATAAAACCGTGGTGATGGCGACAAGGCCAATGATGAACTGGGTATAGCCGCCAGTGATCGAAACGCCGATCAGACCACCGATGACGGCGAGAATAATCGTGCAATCGAGTGCCACGGGTTTGTTCAACTTCGGGATGGGATTTTTGAATTTGGGAAGGCTTTTCATCATCAGACCTTTTTGATCGCAGCACGGCCAAACAGGCCACTTGGTTTGATGGTCAGAACCGCGATCACCAAGGCAAACACGACAATGAAGGTATAGGACGAGCCGAGATAGGTGGTGACACCGGCCTCGACCAGCCCATAGATAAATCCGGCCAGCATCACCGCATAGGCCGATGTCATCCCGCCCAGAATGGCAACCGCGAACGCCTTAAGGCCAAACAACGTGCCCATATCGGAATGTACGGAAAACAACGGCGCGATCAAAAGCCCGGCACAGCCCGCCAGCATGGATGAAATGGCAAACGATCCGGTCACCATGACGGTGGTGTTAATGCCCATCAGCTTGGCGGCCTGAAGGTTTTGCACCACGGCCAAAAGTGCGCGCCCCTGACGGGTATGGCGAAACAGCGCGTGCAAGGCCAGTGCGACACCAATGGCGGCAATCGGGATCAGGATTTGTTGCGGATACACCCCGGTGCCAAACACATTCCAGCTTTCACCGACAAGGTTTGACGGCAATGTGCGCGGCTCATTGCCAAAGGTGAACAGCACCACGTTATCAAGCAGGATACCGCCCGCAACCGTTGCCATCAGCCAGGCTTCGGAATTGCGAATGGCAAACGGGCGGACAAGGAAAAACTCCACCAGAATACCGGCCACACCACAACACAGGATCGCCAGCGGATAGCCCAGAATAACCGGAAAGCCATATTGTTCACAAAACACAAACCCCAATACCGCACCGAGCATCACCATGCTGCCTTGCGCGAAATTGACTTTTGAGGACACCGAATAGGTGATCTGAAATCCGAGTGCGACCAGTCCGTACATACTGCCAAGACCGATGCCGGTAATCAGGGCTGCGATTAAGAGTGTCATTGCCGGTTACCTGCTTGTCGATTGCACATAGGTGCAGCGTTCAAAGGGATAAAACCCCTTGCGGCACAGAGCACCGCAAGGGGTGAAAAAGATCGATTATTTGATCGGAATGATCTGACCTTCGACGAAATGCGCGAAGGTGTAATCTTCGGGACCAAGCGCGTCCTGATCATCCGGGGTGAACGGCATGTCATAGGTTTTGATCATGCCTTTGATGCCGGAAATCTCGTACATGGCTTGGCGAATGGCCGCACCATCGGTCGAGCCAGCCTTTTCAATTGCAGCAGCCGTCAAAAGGGTTGCGTCATAGGCATTGGCAATGCCGGTTGCCGGGGTCACATCGGCCAGCGTTTTGATCTCAGGGAACTTTTCCTGAAGCTTGACAAACATCGGATCGGCCGCATCGGTAAACAGATAGGTCTGAATGAAGTGGACCTTTTCGCCAGATTTACCGGCAAGTTCGGTGAAACGACCACCGGCCGGGCCCCAATGCGAAGAAATCGGCACATCCCAACCCATACGATCAAGCGATTTGATCACCTGTGCGGTCGGGGCAACGTTGGCCACGACAAACAGGGAATCTGCACCGTTTTCTTTTAAGCGGGTCAGCTGCGGGACAACGTCAACGTCGTTTGATTCAAACTTTTCAATCCCGGCATGTTCCATACCGCGTTTATCAAGTGCCTTGAGCAAACCCTTTTCGTTGGACTCACCCCACGAGTTGTTGATCAGGATCATGCCCGGTTTTTTCGCACCGTAATTGGCAATCAGATATTCAGTGATCGCTTCGTTAACATATTCATCCACGGCCGAAACACGGAAGACATAGTTTTCATCCGCACCGTTTTTGGTGATCCCGGTGCCTGCTGCCCACGGGCCGATGAACGGAATTTTCTGCTGATTGACG
Organism: Thalassospira sp. Z349TD_5; assembly: GCF_056173045.1. Lineage (NCBI taxonomy): Bacteria > Pseudomonadati > Pseudomonadota > Alphaproteobacteria > Rhodospirillales > Thalassospiraceae > Thalassospira > Thalassospira sp. Z349TD_5. Next base: position 668,365 of record NZ_CM149654.1, on the reverse strand, counting down.
AACGGGACAATGGCGAAGGAAACCGGCGTATCAAGACCCCCAATGATCGCAGCAACACCTTCGCGCTGGGCTAGTTCACGTGCAGCAACCAGACCTTTTCCCGGGTTGCCTTCATCATCACGCGATACAAGTTCAAGCGGCTTGCCAAGAACGCCACCGTCGGCATTGATCTTGTCAATCGCAAGCATAATACCACGCGTAATCGCCTCACCCGATTTGGCCGACTGACCACTTAGCGCAGCAACAAGGCCGAGCTTGACGGTATCTTCGGCACGGGCGTTATGGGCGGGCAAGACGGCGGAAAACATCAGTACCGCCGCAGCACCCAGAAGGGCGGCACGGCGCGTGAGTTTCGGGATAGGCGAAGAAATAGGCATGTGAGACTCCCTGATTATATGACTTTTACAGTTGGTCGTCGCAGTTTCACGGTGCGCGCCAAATGACCTTCGCACTGCAGCAAGGGGCGTGCCAAAAACAGGAATTCAATATAATCAGATAGTTACGAGATTTTTAACCGTGTGAAATTTGTGCATTGCCTTATGTATACGCAAATTGCATGCAATTATTGCATAAAATTAGTGCATGCAAATTTTCTGCTCACGTATTATGCTTATCGCAGATCAAATGCCGTGAATGAGGATTTCCAAATGACTGAGACACCCGCACAAAACGTGCTTGATACCCTGCCGCCAGAAGCCAAAACCGTGCGCGATTTCCTGGATGCATCGATGAAGCCCGACCCGGATCTGGCCGCGACATTCATGTCTGATGATGTTGTCATCACCTTTACCGATGGTCAGAAATACGACCATCCGGCAGGCACAACCGCGTTTAACGCGGCACGTTATAAATGGGTGAAAAAGAAGTTCGGTCAGTTTGACGTCGCTAAGAATGACGATGAAACCGTGGTTTACAGTACCGGCTGGCTGTACGGCGAATGGCCGGATGGCACAGCGTTTGACGGCAACCGGTATGTTGATCGCTTTGTGATCAAAAACGGCAAGATCGTCAAAATGGATGTCTGGAATGAAAGTGCCGAACGCATTCTGGTGCGCAAGGGCATTCGGGCCTAATCACAGCTAGCTGGTGACACGGATGCAAAGGCACCCCGATATCCCTGATAACCGACTGATCTTGCGGACGGGTGGTTATGCGCACGGCGGTTTGCGTATATCACGCGCCGCCGTCACGCACCTTTTTGGCATAGGGTTCAAGCGCATCAAGATACACAAGCGGCCCGCCCTCGTCAGTGGTGAAAAGGGCCCGGTCGGCAACGGCATTAAGATGATGGCGCATCAATTTGCGCGCGGTTTCCTCATCGCCCGTCGCCAGGGCTTCGATGATCTGGCGGTGTTCGGCAATGCCGCAATCGGTCGAATGGGGCCGGGCATACAGCGACAGCGTCAAGCCACAGCGATAGCCGATTTCTTCGACGTAGCGCAGCAAAACCGGGCTTCCAGCAAGTTTTGCCAACAAGATATGAAACTCCGTCGCCAGCCGGATCGATTTTGGCTCGGCCGCGTGTTCGGCCTCGACTTCCTTGGCAAGGTGGCCTTCAAGTTCGGCAATGATGTCCGGCGTCATATTCTTGATCACCCGGCTGATCACAAGGTCTTCGATCTGGGTGCGCAATTCAAACAGATCGCGGGCTTCTTCAAGGCTGGGCTTGGCAACCATCGCCCCCTTGTTACGGCGAAGCTCAATCAGGCCTTCGGCGGCAAGGCGTTCAAGCGATTGGCGGATCAGCGTGCGGCTGACGCCAAACCGTTCGCCAAGCGAATCTTCGGGCAGCTTCATACCGGGCATCAATACCCGTTCAAGAATGGCCGACCGCAATGCCGAACTGATCATGTCGGTGCGATGTTTTACCTTATCAGATGCCTTCATGCCGATCCGTCACGTTTGATGCGCCATACAATTTACCCGTCTCGTTTGTATAGTTGATTGCATACAATTTAGCCACCACAGATACCCCTATCTGAATTTACGGAAAGAAACCGCTGCCATGACCGACATAACGGCCCCTTCCACCTTCCGCGCCATGGTCACAAGCCCCAGCACCGCCGCCAGCCAAGCCGGGGCAAACGTGCTGCGCGATGGCGGCACCGCGATTGAGGCGGTCGTCGCCACAGCCGCGATGTTAGCGGTAACATGCCCGCATTTCTGCGGTATTGGCGGGGATGCGGTCTGGATGGTGTCGGACAAATCGGGCAAGGTTCAATCGTTCCTTGGCATTGGTCAGGCAGGTGAAAATGCCTGTGAAACCATCACACCGGGCACCGCGATTTCCCTTCGCGGACCGGGATCGACATTAACCACCGCCTGCACGGTCGATTCATGGCAGCATGCCCTTGATCATTCGACGCGTCATTGGGGCGGGAAACAGCAGCTTTCGGATTTGATCGCCCCGGCGATTGATTTGGCCGAAAACGGTTTCCCGATGAGCGCGTCACAATGCTTCTGGCTGGATTTTCGCAAAGACGAGTTTGAAAAATGGCCGGGATTTGCCGAAATTTTTGCCCCAAATGGCCGTATGCCCAAACCCGGTGAAACCTTTAAACAACCGCAACTTGCCGATAGCCTGAAACGGATTGCCGCCCACGGTGCGCGTGACTTTTATGAGGGCGAACTGGCAAAGCGCATTGTTGCGGGCCTGGCGAACACCGGATCGCCCATCACCGCAAACGATCTTGTCAAAACACGCACGCGCACGACCGATGCCCTGTCGCTTGTTTATGGCGATGTGACCCTGTTTTCCCCGCCTGCCCCGACACAAGGATTGGCAACCTTGATGACCATGGGCATCTTGCGCGAACTGGGGTCAAAGAACTGGGCCGAAGGCGCGGCCGATCATTACCATCTGGTGGTTGAGGCGATTAAACGCGCGTTTCTGGCACGCGACCGCATTGCCGACCCGGATTTCAATCTTGATGATCTGAGCGACATGTTGACCGATGGTGTTTTGACATCCGCCGCCGACGATATTTCAACCGCGCACGCAATGGATTGGCCCCACCCGTTCCGCCATGGCGATACAGTGTTTTTGGCGGCAACCGACGCACAGGGCAATTGCGCCAGTGTGCTGCAAAGTACCTATTTTGATTGGGGCAGCGGAGTTGTCGCGGGCGATACCGGCATCATCTGGCAAAATCGGGGGGCTGCCTTTAGCACCCAGCCCGGTCACCCCAATGAACTCAAACCCGGCAAACGCCCATTTTATACCCTCAACCCCGGCTTGGCGCTTAAGAACGGCAAACCGCATTTGCTGTATGGGACGCAGGGTGCGGATGGACAGCCGCAAACATTGGCGATGCTCCTTAGCCGTTTACTTGATTTTGGCCTGTCGCCTGCTGAGGCATTGGCAAAACCACGCTTCTTGCTGGGCAAGACATTTTCAGATGCCAATGACAGCCTGAAACTTGAAGCCGATGCCGGGGATGACGTGTTTGATGCCCTTGCCAAACGCGGGCATATCTTGCGTGAGATCGAAGCCCAAAGTGCCCTTGCCGGTCAGGCGGGGATCATCCGCATTGATGAAGACGGTTTTGTCGATGGGGCGCATGACCCGCGCAGCGACGGCATGGCGATTGGGGTTTGAAACGGGCTATCGCGGGCAATGATCAGGATGGGCGTTTTCAAACGCCTTGATGGTACTGCATCGTTCGGCAATGGCCTTGATCCGGTGAAAACGGCTGGTATCAACGCCCCAGCGATGGGCATTATAAAGCTGCGGGATCAGGCAGATATCGGCCATGCCGGGCCGACCCCCATGACAGAAATCGCCTTGGGAAGCTTCAGGACCTTGGGCCAGCATGGCCTCAAACCCGGCCAGACCCGATCCGATATATTTTGCCATCCATTCTGATCGCGCCGCATCGGGGTCCTCGCCGTGGGTGGTGGCCATATCCATGACATGGCGCACCACGCCAAGGTTACAAACGGGATGAATATCCATCGCGATCACGTGTGAAAGTGCGCGAACCCGTTGGCGGGCCAAGGTATCGGTGGGCAACAATCCCTGCCCCGGTCGGGTTTCATCAAGATATTCAAGGATCGCCACCGACTGGGTCATCATGATCCCGTCAATCTCAAGCGCGGGCACCAATCCTTGGGGGTTACGTTGCCGGTACGCGGGCGACTTATGCCCCCCGGCGAGCAAATCCACCGGCACCGTGCGGTACGCAATGCCCAAAAGCCCCAAGGCAATCCGCAGCCGATAGCTGGCTGAGGATCGCCAGTAATCATATAAAACGACCTCAGCCATGATCCGCCACCTTAGCCCTTATATTGCGTGACGGTCTGATCGATCGCGCCAAAGATCGATGTGCCGTCTTTTCCCAGCATCTCGATCTTGACCCGATCACCGAACTGCAGGAACGGGGTTTTGGCCGCACCGGTTTCAATGGTTTCAATCATGCGGATTTCGGCAATGCAGGAATATCCCGCCCCGCCTTCTGCGACCGGCTTGCCCGGGCCCCCGTCCAGTTTGTTTGACACCGTGCCCGACCCGACCACACTGCCCGCGCCAAGCGGGCGTGTGCGTGCGGCATGCGCAACCAGTTGGGCAAAATCAAAGGTCATATCAACACCCGCGTTGGCCCGGCCAAACGGTTTGCCATTCAAATCAACGTTCAAAGGCAAATGCACCTTGCCCCCATCCCACGCATCGCCAAGTTCGTCCGGGGTGACGGCAACCGGCGAGAAGGCGGAAGATGGTTTGGACTGGAAAAAGCCAAATCCCTTGGCCAGTTCGCCGGGAATCAACCCGCGCAGCGACACATCATTGACCAGCATGATCAGGCGGATGGCATCGCGTGCCTGATCAAGGCTGGCACCCATCGGGACATCGTCGGTGATAACCGCAATCTCGCCTTCCATATCAATGCCCCACGCAGTATCGGCCATTGCAATATCATCACATGGCCCCAGAAAACGGTCCGATCCGCCCTGATACATCAGGGGATCAGTCCAGAATGTTTCGGGCATTTCCGCACTGCGGGCTTTGCGCACCAGTTCGACATGGTTGACATAGGCCGATCCATCCGCCCACTGAAACGCGCGCGGCAAGGGGGAATGGAGCTGGGTGGTATCAAGGGCTTCGCGTTTGGCAATCGATGACCCGGCGGCGATTTCATCAGCCAGTTCGGTGAGACGCGGCGCAACAATCGCCCAGTCATCAAGGGCGGCCTGCAAGGTGGGCGCAATCGCGCTGGCATCGACATAATGTGAAAGATCACCTGTCACCAGAACAAGTTGGCCATCGCGTGTACCGTTTTTAAGGGTTGCAAGTTTCATTGGGTTTCATGCCTCCGGCATTCTTGTCGTTAAGTCCAGAAAATCGTCTTTTTGTCGTTTGGCCATTAAGTTTGGGCTTTAAATTTGGGCTTCATGGGCGACCTTGCGGGGTGCCGTCAAATTTGCGTTCAAGCCCGTCCCAGCATTCAAGATAATCATCCTGAAGGGTTTCAAGTTCGGCGGCGAATTTGGTCAGTTGCTGCGGGAATTGGGTTTCGAACATAAACGCCATGGTGCCTTCGAGTTTTTCCGGACCAAGGTTGCTGTTCGATGCCTTTTCAAACCCGAACGCATCCGGACCATGGGCCAGCATCATGTTGTGCAAACTCATGCCCCCGGGCACGAACCCCTTTTCCTTGGCGTCATATTGCCCGCAAATCAGGCCCATGAATTCGGACATGATGTTGCGGTGATACCATGGCGGACGGAAGGTGTTTTCGGCGACCATCCAGCGCGGCGGGAAAATGACGAAATCGATGTTCGCAGTCCCGGCCTCGCCCGAGGGGGCGGTCAGAACGGTAAAGATCGACGGATCGGGATGATCAAACAAAATCGCCCCGACCGGCGAAAAGGTCCGAAGATCATATTTGAACGGCGTGTAATTACCATGCCACGCCACCACATCCAAAGGCGAATGGTCGATGTTGGTTTGATGGAACTTGCCACACCATTTGATCAAAATCCGGCACGGGGTTTCTTTATCCTCATAAGCCGCCACGGGCGTTTTAAAATCGCGCGGATTGGCAAGGCAGTTGGCCCCGATGGGCCCGCGTTCGGGCAGGGTGAATTTTGCGCCGTAATTTTCACAGACATAGCCCCGCGCCCCGCCGTCAATTCCGGCTTTGACGATAGATACCTTGAACATCATACCGCGCGGGATCAAGGCGACCTCAAGCGGTTCAACATTCATGATGCCAAGTTCGGTGAAAATCCGAAGCGTGCCACTTTCGGGCACGATCAGCATTTCACCATCGGCATTGAAAAAGTAATCATCGACCATATCGGTATTGCAGACATAGACGTGGCTTGCCATGCCGCTGAGCGTCATGGCGTCCCCGGCCGTGGTCACCGTGCGCATGCCGGTCATAAAGTCGGTTGGTTCGGACGGCATCGGGACCGGGTCCCAGCGCAACTGCCCAAGGGCCAGACTATGATCGCCGACGCAAGGGGCGGTTTTCCAATCAGGCAGGGAGAGGGATTTAAACCGGCCATTGTGGCGCACACTGGGGCGAATACGGTACAACCATGACCGTTCATTGGTGCCGCGTGGTGCGGTAAAGGGTGATCCAGAAAGCTGTTCGGCATACAGGCCATACGGGCATTTTTGCGGGCTGTTCTGCCCTTGGGGCAGTGCACCGGGCAGGCATTCCGTTTCAAAATCATTGCCAAAACCGGGCATGTAAGACAAATCGCTGCTTGCGCCGTTTTGGGCGGTTTTGCGGGTTGCGATATGATCGGTCATTGCCTTTTCCCTAACAATATTTGATATAGTTACATTCGTAACCATTATTTTTGTAACTATCAAACGGCCTTTTTCAGCCATGAAACCCGAGTTCGATTTACACAGCTTTCTGCCGTTTCTGATGCATCACGCCAGCGAAAAGGTCAGTTTCGGTTTCCGCGACATTTATCGCGATCAATACCGGATGACCCGATCCGAATGGCGCGTTCTTGCCACCCTTGGCCAATATGGCGCGCTGACTGCGACCGAAATCGTTACCCATACCGGGCTTCATAAAACCAAGGTTTCGCGCGCAGTCTTTTCCATCGAGCAGCGCCGCTGGTTAAAACGTCGTCAGGACGAACAGGACCGCCGTATTCAGCGCCTTGAATTAACCTCCCAAGGCCAGTCGGCGTTTGCGTCGCTTTGCAAAGCAGGCATTGCCTATGACCAAAAAGTCCGCGACTTTCTGGGTGAGGATGATTTCAGTCGGCTGTCTGCCCTCCTGACGAAGCTGAACGATCTTTGATCAGCATTCCTTTGCCACCTCAATCTTCGTCACGCGGATCACCGCCCCAACTTTGGGTGAATGCATCAATTTCAGTGCGGAACGCATCGAAGGCCGGGTGTCCGGGTTGAAAATAATCGGCCTTGGGGTTCATCAGCGTCACACAGCACGCCACCGCCCCGTCCAAATTGTAAACCGGCGCACTGATCGCCGATAAGCCGGGCACAATATCGCCTTCGATCACCGCCGCGCCGCGCGCCCGGGTATCGGTAACAAGGCGATCCACCGTCGCATCATCCCAATGCAGGATGTCTTGTTCGGCGTGAATGACATGTTCGATCGCACTTCTGGGCATGGCCGACAAAAAGGCCTGCCCGGTGGCTGAGCGCAAAAGCGGCATGACCGTTCCCAACCCCATGGTTGATATGATCGGCGGACCGCCATGTTCGGTGCGGATCAGAACCGGGCCGCGTTCACCCCAGATTGCCAGATGCCCGGATGAGCGCAATTCAATGGCCAATTTTCGCAATAAACGCCCGGCACGCATGACAACGTCATTGCGCTCAATCGCCGAAATTCCCATACGAAGCGCCATCGGGCCCAGCCCATAAAGCCCGGTTTGGTCATCCTGCCACGCAAGACCGATCCGCACCAGACTTGCCAGATAACGATGCACCTTGGCCGGTGACATATCGACCGCGGCGGCCAGGTCCTTTAGCGGGACCGGGAATTTGAAATCGCATAAAGCGGCAATGATGACACCACTGACCTCAACCGACTGGATGCCTTTGCGCGTGTCCGCCGCATCGGTTGCACTCATTGCGTCTGGTGCATCCAAGTCAACCTGATCGGTCAAAAGGTCTTTTGTCGGAAACTGGGTCAAAAAATTACCTTTATAAATTTCATATTGCGTAATTCATTATATATATCATAATTCCAAAGCAAAGAGGAAATCACATTCGGCGTCGGATCAAACCCGATGGACTGGATGCGCAATCCCCATCCACCGGCCAGGCTCAATAAGACCGGAAATGCCGACGCCCAAACAAACAACAACCCCATGATCAAGAAAACAGGGAGAGGAACATGAAACCGATGAATTTACGCAAAACGGTGATGAGCATTCTGGCCGGGGCCACCATGCTTGCCGGGGCCGGTGTGGCACAGGCCGCCGACATCACCCTTAAGGTCAGCCACTATCTGCCGCCAAGCCATGGTTTTCAGGTCGATTTTCTTGAAAACTGGGGCAAGCAGCTTTCGGAAAAGACCAATGGCAAGGTTGAGGTGCAAATCTTTGACGCCACATCCGCCTTTGGCAAGATCGACCGACAGGCCGATCAGGTGCGTGCGGGCGTGATGGATATGGCCGTGGGCCTCAATGGCATTCCGCGTGATCGCTATCCTGCTGCGTCGGTCATTGAAATGCCGTTCCTTGTGAAATATGCCGATTCCGGGTCGGAAACGCTTTGGAACCTGTATAAGGAAGGCCTTCTTGGCAGTGACTATCAGGACTTTAAGGTTCTGGGTCTTTTCACCCATGAAGGCGGGCTGATCCATACCCTCGATACCCCGGTGAGATCGCTTGACGACCTTAAGGGTCTTCGTCTTCGCACCCCAAGCCCGGCGGTTTCGGCCATGCTTGAATCGTTTGGCGCATCGCCGGTCGGACTGCCGCCATCAGCGATTTACGAAAACCTGCAGAAAGGCAATATCGAAGGTCTGGTAACGACCTGGGATCTGGTCAATGCGGTGAAGGCCAACGAGCTTTTGAAATATCATACCGATGCGGCGGCCTATACCGCCGGGTTCTATTTTGTGATGAACCAGAAGAAATATGACAGCCTGCCCGAAGATGTCCGTGCGGCAATTGATGAAATTTCCGGCGATGCACTGGTGAGTAAATTCGGTGACTGGTGGACCAAATGGGAAGCGGTTGGCAAAGCGGCCGCCGAAGAACGCGGCAATGAAATCATCGTCATTGATGATACGACGCGCGCGGAATGGCAGGCATCGGTCCAGCCGATGATCAAGGATTACCTTGAAAGCCTGAAAGAAAAAGGCGTTGCCGATCCGCAAGCCGTTTACAAACGTGCGCAGGAATTGGTCGCTGAATTTGACGCCAAATATCACGCTGGCGACAAATGACGCAACGCGCTTACAAATCTGGTGGATCGCGGCTTTATGCCGCGGTTGACCACCTTGACCGCGCGATGAACAGGCTGACCGACATTCTGGCATTTGTCGGCATGTCAGCCCTTATTGGCGCGATTGGCATTGTGGTTGTTGATATTGTCTGGCGGCGGATCGGCGGGCAATCGATGGTTGGCGTGGTTGATTTGACCCAGTTTTGCGTCATGGCGGCGGCCTCATGGGCAATCCCCTATGCCTTTAGTGCGCGCGCCCATGTCACGGTCGATCTGATCGGTAAAAACCGTCTTCGCATCCTTTTCAACACCATCGACAGGTTGATCCCGCTTCTCTGCGCCGGGATCATGGCCTTTTTGCTGTATCTGTCCTGGGGGCGGGCGATGGAGCAATGGGATTACGGTGATGTGTCGCAAAACCTTGCGATCCCGATGGTCCTGTTCTGGGGCTTTTTGCTCAGCGGCATGGCGATCTCGACACTGGTGTGTCTGGTGCATTTTCTTAAAACGCTTTTAACCAACGAGACTATTTGATGGCCACCGAATGGGCAGGATTAATCGGGTTTGTTGTCGCCCTGACACTCGCACTTTTGCGCGTCCCCGTCGCGATTGCGATGGCAGTTGTCGGCATTGGCGGCTCCTTGCTTTTGACCGACTGGATGTCGGCAAGCTATGTGATGGCAAGCCTGCCGTTTGAAGCCATTTTCCCTTATGGGCTGTCGGTTGTTCCGCTGTTTATTTTCATGGGTGTGTTTGCATCCCATTCCGGCCTGTCGGGTAATCTGTTTCGCGGCATCACCGCATTTTCCGGGCATCGTCCTGGCGGTTTGGCCGCATCAAGTGTCGGGGCCAGTGCCGTGTTTGGTGCGATTTGCGGATCGTCGCTTGCGACTTGTGCAACCATGGGCCGGGTGGCCTTGCCCGAAATGCAAAAACGCGGATACGCCAAAAGCCTTGCCGGGGCGTCAATTGCGGCGGGTGGGACGCTGGGCGTTTTGATCCCGCCGTCGATCCTGTTGGTGATTTATGCGCTGATGACTGAACAATCGATTGGTGCACTGTTTGCCGGCGCGATGATCCCGGGGATTTTGGCGACCATCCTTTATATCGCGTCCATCCGCCTTCAGGTAATGCGCAATCCGTCGCTTGCGCCGGTCAGTGACTATGTGCCGTGGTCGAAACGCTGGGGTGCTTTGCTTCAGATGTGGGATGCGATTGTTCTGATCGTCCTTGTCATTGGCGGGATTTATGCCGGACTGTTTTCCCCGACCGAGGCGGCGGCTGTTGGCGCGGGTGGGGCACTTTTGTTTGCGGGCATTCGCAAAAAGCTTAACTGGGCGACATTGCGTGCGGGCATTCGCGAAACGGCGGGCATGACCGGAATGATCTTTTTGATCCTGATCGGTGCGGCCCTTTTTAACTTCTTTATTGAAACAAGTGGGCTGACCCAGACACTGGTCAACTGGATCACCACACAGGGGTACTCACCGCTTGCTGTGCTGGTAACGCTTTTGGCGTTTTACATCGTTCTGGGCTGCTTTATGGACAGCCTGTCGATGATCCTTCTGACCGTTGTTCCGGCCTTTAACGTCATTACCGGGGTTGGCTATGACCCGGTGTGGTTTGGGGTTTTGCTGGTGTCGGTGGTTGAAATCGGCCTGATCACCCCGCCGATTGGCATGAACCTGTTTATCATTCAGGGCGTGTCATCGGATATGACAATTACCACCCTGTCGCGCGGTATCCTGCCGTTTTTGGCGGCGGACATTGTCCGCGTGGTTTTAATGGTGGCTATTCCCGGTCTTATTCTTTGGCTGCCACATCTTTTGGGGTTTGGCGCCTACTGACCCTGATCAACAACATCCCAGCAAAAAGGCCCGAAACAGCATCACCTGTTTCGGGCCTTTTTCATGAGGTTTCGCTTCAATCCCTATTCGGCGGCGTCGACTTTCAGGACACCACGGCGAATTTGGTCTTCTTCGATGCTTTCAAACAGGGCGCGGAAGTTGCCCTCGCCAAAGCCTTCGTCGCCTTTGCGCTGAATGAATTCAAAGAAGATCGGCCCGATTACGGTTTTCGAGAAGATTTGCAGCAGGATTTTGGTCATGCCGCCATCAATCACCCCTTCGCCGTCAATCAGGATGCCGTGCTGTTTCATCCGGTCAATCGGTTCATCATGACCCTGCACCCTGTCATGTGATTTTTCGTAATAGGTTTCCGGCGGGCCGGGCATGAATTTAAGCTCGTTGGCCGCAAGCTTATCCGTGGCGTCGTAAATGCCGTCCGTGCCGACCGCGATATGCTGAATGCCCTCGCCTTTGTATTTCTTAAGGTATTCTTCGATCTGGCTTTTATCGTCGGTCGATTCGTTCAGCGGAATGCGGATTTTACCACAAGGTGAGGTGATTGCGCGGCTAACCAAACCGGTGATTTTCCCGGCAATGTCAAAGAAATGGATCTGGGTAAAGCCAAACAGATCACGATAGAAATCCCACCATTTATCCATATTGCCGCGATAGACATTATGGGTCAGATGGTCGAGGTAATAGAAGCCAACCCCTTCTGGTTTTGGATCGCGTTCACCCAACCAGTCAAATTCCGCGTTATAGGCCGATCCGGCTTCATCATAGGTGTCGATGAAATAAATGATGGAGCCGCCGATCCCGACAATGGCTGGCACATCGAGTGTCTTGTCATTGCCAACATAAGGTTCTGCCCCCTTGGAGACCGCATGATCAAAGGCATGCTTGGCATCGACCACACGCCACGCCATTGACGGCGCACACGGGCCATGCTTTTGCACAAACGTCATTGCGTGGCTGCCCGGTTCGGCATTGAGGATGTAGTTGATATCGCCCTGACGCCAGACGGTGATGTTTTTGGTTTTGTGCTTGGCGACCGGTACATAGCCCATGCGGGTAAACAAGGCTTCAAGTGTTGCGGCGTCTTCATGGGCGAACTCGACAAATTCAAACCCGTCCGTACCGGCGGGATTTTTGTCGGTGATGGTGGCGCGCGGCGCATCATGGGGGAACGGGCCCATATGAAGTCTCCTCTGACTGGAATTATTCAATTTCTGATTAATCCAATCGTGCGCCAAACCGCGCGCAAAGTGCATGCATTTATGGTTGATTCTGACTACGTAATGCACACATCATGCATAGTTCATCAAAATAGCGCGGATATCATGCAACTTGATAAATTAGACCTTAAATTGCTGGCCGAACTGCAAAAGGACGGCCGCCTGACCAACAATGACCTGTCTGAGCGGATCGGGCTTTCGGCATCACAATGTTCGCGCCGTCGTGCGCGGCTTGAAGATGACAAGGTCATTCGGGGATACCGTGCCGATATCGACCGTCAGAAAATGGGGTTGGGGTTGCTGGTAGTGATATCCGTCACGCTTGCCACCCATAACCGTGACAATGCCAAACGGTTTGCCCGCCTTCTGGCCGATTTGCCCGAGGTCCTTGAGGCCTTTTCCCTGACTGGGGAGATGGATTATCACCTTAAGGTCGCAACACGCGATCTTGCCGCATTGTCGCATTTCGTCAATGAGGTGCTTTTGCCCCATGACTCGGTCCAGCATGTCAAAACATCAATTGTCCTAAACGTGCTGAAGGATTTTGAGGGGGTGGCCGTTGGTGCGCAAACCTGAAATTTGACCCGCACGCCCATACGAAAAAAGACCGCACCCGAAGGTACGGTCTTTTCTGTTTCGAAACTCCCCCTATCCCTGAGCTTCGAACTCCCCCCAAATCAAATCGTTAGATCGCGAGATACTGGTCACGCAGTTCTTCGTTATCGAGAACCTCTTGCGCGGTGCCATCAAAGACGATTTCGCCGCTGTCCATAATGATCGCGCGATCCGCAAGCTTGAGTGCCGCAATGGCATTTTGCTCAACAATGATCGTGGTGATGCCCAGTTTTTTGACGTTTTGCAGCGTCTTTTCAATTTCCTGAACAATCACCGGTGCCAAGCCTTCGTATGGCTCATCAAGCAACAGAAGCTTGATATCGCGGGCAAGTGCCCGGCCAATTGCCAGCATCTGTTGTTCACCACCCGAAAGCGTGATGGCTTCCTGTTCCGCCCTTTCGCCAAGACGCGGGAACAGTTCATAGATGCGTTCAATCGACCAGCCGATCGGCTCGGCAATCTGGGCCAGTTCAAGGTTCTGCTCAACTGTCATGCCCGGAATGATCCGACGATCTTCTGGCACAAGCTGAAGCCCAAGCTGGGCCGCCTGCCATGCCTTCATGGTGTGAAGCGGCTGATGGTCGAGCCAGATTTCACCATGCTTGAGTTCCGGGTTCGCCATGCGGGCCAAGGCCCGCAAGGTCGATGTTTTACCCGCCCCGTTACGCCCCAAAAGGGCCAGGATTTCACCTTCACGGATATCGAAGGACACACCTTGCACGATATAGCTTTCGCCGTAATAGGCATGCAGGTTATGGACCGAGAAAAACGCCGGGTCACCGCCCTGATTGCGAACAGGTTCCGTTTTTGGCACTGCGTTCATACCGCTTCCCCTCCGAGGTAGGCTTCTTTTACTCTGGGATCATTGCGCACTTCTTCAGGGGTGCCTTCGGCAATAATCGCTCCTTGCGCCAGAACACTGATGCGGTCGGCCAGACTGAACACAACATGCATGTCATGTTCAATAATCACCTTGGTCATGCCGCGTTCCTTGATCCTTTGCAGCAGTTCAATCGTGCGGTTGGTGTCATGGCGCGACATACCGGCAGTCGGTTCATCAAGCAGGAACAGCTTGGGACGCTGGCCCAAACACATTGCCAGTTCAAGCCGGCGTTTATCGCCGCGCGACATCGAACTTGCGATCTGATCCTGATGATCAATCAACCCGACATCCTCAAGAAGATGTTCGGCTTGCTCGCGGATTTCATTTTCCGCAAACAGGCTTTTGAGGAAGCCCATTTTGAATTCGCCATCGCGCTTGGCAAAGGCCGGGATCATCACGTTTTGCAACAATGACAAATCCGGGAAAATTTCCGGTGTCTGGAAGACACGCGCAACCCCAAGCTGGTTAATCTCGTGGGGTTGTTTGCCCGTCAGGACCTCGTCACCAAGCAAAACACGCCCCCGGTTAGGGGCAAGACGCCCGACGATCACGTTCAGAAGCGTCGATTTCCCCGCACCGTTCGGACCAATGATGGCATGAACTGTGCCTTCCTTGACCCGAAGATTGATGTCAGACAACGCGCGCAAACCGCCGAAATTCTTGTCCACATCGGTTACATCAAGAATGTATTCAGACATCAATCAGGCCTCCTTCGTCGAAGGTTGTTCTTTTTCTGTGTCTTTGGGCGCCGATGGAGATGACAAACGGCTGCTGACAAGACGCCACAGGCGACTAATCCCTTCCATGATGCCACCGGGCAAGAAGATCACGATCAGCATAAACACCAGACCAAGTGTCAGATGCCAGCCATCGCCAACAAACAGGCTCAGAACCGATGCGAATGCATTTGCCATCCAGTCCGGCAGGAACGAAAACGCATTCAAAAGAACTGAATCGTTAAAGGCCGACAGGATATTCTCGAAATATTTGATGACGCCCGCCCCAAGCAACGGCCCGATCAGCGTTCCAACACCGCCAAGAATGGTGATCAGGACAATCTCGCCCGATGCGGTCCATTGCATGCGTTCAGCACCTGCCAACGGATCGGTGACCGCCAGAAGAGATCCAGCAAGCCCGGCATACATGCCCGAGATGACAAAGGCCGTCATCAAATAGGGACGGGTATTATACCCGGTGTATCCCATACGGCTCTGGTTTGATTTGATCGCACGCAGTTTCAGGCCAAATGGGGACCGGAAGATGCGCAGATAGATGAAGAACGAAATCAACATCAAGGCCGCACAAATATAGAACCCGGAATAGCCGATGCCTTCAATCCCAAACAGGTTCGGGGTCGGAAGCGACGCATCAGCCTGAATACCAGCCGCACGATCCAGAATACGCGCATCCCCCTGGGTCAACTGCAGACCGGTTTCACCATTGGTGATCGGGGTCAGAACAGAATAGGCCAGGTTATAGGACATCTGCGCAAATGCGAGTGTCAGGATCGAGAAGTAAATCCCCGAGCGGCGCAACGAGACAAACCCGATGGCCAGCGCAAACAACCCTGACAGCACAGTTCCGAAAATCAACGCCGGAATAACGTTCATCGACAGCAGTTTAAACGACCAGACAGCGGTGTAAGAGCCCACCCCGAGAAAGGCCGCATGGCCAAAGGAAAGATACCCCGTAAGACCAAACAGAATGTTGTAACCAATGGCAAAGATGCCAAAGATCATGAATTTCTGCATCAGGTCAGGATAGGCCGCTCCAAAGGGCTGCAGCCAGATCGGCATGGTCAGGACCACTGCCGACAGAATGACCATGTAAAGGATATCCTGCTTTGGCGAGACGATTTTTGTGTTTGTCATTTTAGCTCTCCATCACACCGCGACGACCCATCAGACCACGCGGGCGGGTCAGCAGAATAACGACGGCAACAAGGTAAATGATGACTTGGTCAATGCCCGGGAAGATATCTTTCACCTCGGTCATGGATGAGAAGGACTGCAAGATACCCAGCAGGAACCCTGCGAGCACCGCACCGGGCAAAGAGCCCATCCCCCCGACAACCACCACGACAAATGACAGCACAAGGAAATCCATCCCCAAATGGTAATCCGGGGGCAGAACTGGCGTGTACATCACGCCTGCAAGGCCTGCGACCACCGCAGCCATGCCAAACACAATCGTAAAGCGCCGTTCGATGTTAATCCCAAGAAGCTCGACCGTTTCGCGGTCCGCCATCCCGGCGCGCACAACCATCCCATAGGTGGTGAAATGCAGGAACGAGAAAACAAGCCCGATGGTCACAAGAGAGAACGCCAGATAAATCAGACGCCACCAAGGGTAAACAACAGCTTCGCCAAGGCCGAACACGGCCCCGATTGCAGCAGAACCGGCAACAATATCCGGTGCCCCCTGCGGGATCGGATTGGCGCCAAAGAACGCCTTGATCAGTTCCTGCATCACAATGGCCAGGCCAAAGGTCACAAGGATCTGGTCGGCGTGTGGACGTTTATAGAAATACCGGATCAAACTGCGTTCCATCACGATGCCGATCAACAACATCACGGGTATCGCAAGAATGATCGATAACGGCACCGACCAGTCAATGATTGCCGTCCCGGTATCGCCAAACCAGACTTCAAGGTAAGGCGTTTCCTTGTAGGCATCAAAGAAGGTCACGGATTCATCTTTGACCCGCAAAGACAGGGTCAGGATTTTTTCCAGTGTCACCGCACAAAAGGCGCCCATCATAAAGATGGCGCCATGGGCAAAGTTCACCACACCGAGCGTGCCGAACACCAAAGTCAAGCCAAGTGCGATCAGTGCGTAAGCACCGCCCTTGTCCAAACCATTGAGAATTTGAAGAAATATAGCGTCCATCAGTTATCCGCCGCGTATTCGTAAAGGACTTAATGAAAAGACCAAAGAGACCTGCGTGCTGGCAAATGGGCCGACCATTCGGAAATGGTCGGCCCTGCTTGCATTATTTGGACTGTATCAAACCTGATACGGCCCCAGTTCCCCACCGAACATGTCGGCCGGATACTCAACCTGTGCACGCGGCACTTCTTTGACGACTTCAAGAAGGTCAAAGTTGGACTGTGGTTCTTGTTTACCACGTACAACCAGAACGTCTTTGAAGCACTGATGGTCTTCTGCACGGTACAGGGTCTTGCCGTTACCAGCGCCATCGAACTCGAAACCTTCGAGCTGTTTGATGACTTCCCAAGGTGCAAACGTACCGGCCATTTCACACGCGTTTGCATAAAGCAGCGTCTGAACATAGCAAGTGTGCGCAGCCTGGGACGGCGGGAAGCCGTATTCCTGACCAAAGGATTTCACAAAGGCCTGTGAGCCTTCATCCTGCAGCGACCAATGCCAGTTGGTGGTACCCAGAATGCCTTTTGCAGCATCGCCAGCACCCTGTGCCATCAGGCGGGAATACAGCGGAACAACGACTTCGAAGTTCTTGCCATTTACCTGTTTGTCACGCAGACCGAACTGAACAGCCTGAGTCAGCGAGTTGACCATATCCTTACCATAGTGGTTCAGGATCAGGACATCGGCGCCAGAGTTCAGAACCGGCGTGATATACTGCGAGAAGTCACCTGCACCAACCGGGGTACGGACAGTGTTCACAGTTTCCCAACCGATATTCTCGGTTGCGGCTTTGATCGATTCTTCCTGAGTCCAACCCCAAGTGTAATCGGCCGTCAGGTGATAGGCGCGACGTTCTGCGCCATATTCATCCAAAAGAACCGGCGCAATTGCCTGACCGGACATGTAAGCGTTGAAGAAATGGCGGAAGCCATAACGCTTTTTGTCTTTACCCGTTGTATCGTTCGAGTGGGTCAAACCCGCCATAAAGATCACACCCATTTCCTGGCAGAGACCCTGAACCGCGACAGCAACGCCCGAGGACGAACCACCGGTAATCATGGCAACGTTGTCTTTTTCGATCATGCGTTTTGCCGATGCACGTGCCGCGTCGGATTTGGTCTGGGTATCACCGGTCACGAACTCGACTTTCTTGCCGAGGATACCGTTGCCCTTAAGCTCAAGCGGCTTGATGGTATTGAGCATCCCGCCGTCGCCTTCACCATTGAGGTGTTTGACCGCAAGCTGATAGGCACGCAATTCGTCAGCACCCTCATCGGCATACGGACCGGACTGCGGTACGTTAAAGCCGAGTTTGATGCTGCTGGCATTGCCCGGGTCGCCCCGGAAAGTCTGGGCGTGGGCGTTCTTGATGAAATGCATCGGGAAAGTGCCGCCGATAAGGGCCGCACCTGTGGTTGCCGCGGATCCTTTAAGGACCGTACGACGTGATACATTCAGGATATTTTTGGTCTCCGACATGGTTTTCCTCCCCAATGTCTTGGGATTTGTTTCAGAAAAATCTGAGGCCTATTTTCTGGTTTGTTTTTTTCACGACCTGTCAAAACAATGGGGGTGCGTTGAAAATGAATCAACACCTAGTTGATATAGAAGAGTTTTTTTGTAAATATATAGATGGACGTTGTGAAAATTTGTAAATTTTGTCAAAAATGAGACTTTAGTATGACCCGTCAGGCCCCCATCGGACATCGTATTCGCGGTCGTCGTAAAGACATCGGCATGACCCAGAATGCGCTGGCCAAGACCGCCGGGATTTCGCCGTCGTACCTGAACCTTATCGAACATAACCGACGTTCGATTGGGGGTGGGCTGCTGATGCGCATTGCCGAGGCGCTGGACATTCAACCCCATACATTGTCAGGTTCAGAAGAAAGTCGCCTCTTATCAGACCTCAGCGAAGCCGCGTCTGATCCGGTGTTTCGCACAACCCCGATTGAACGCAGCGAGTTTCCGTCCATGATCGCCGCCGCACCGGGCATGATTGCGGCTTTTCTGTCGCTGTATCGCGCCTATCGCAGCGGGCTGGACAATGTCGATGCCCTGTCCGAGCGCCTTAGCCACGATCCATTTTTGACCGAAGCCAGCCACTCGATCCTGACGCGGATCACCTCGATCCGTTCTGTTGCCGAGATTTTCAACGATTATGACGACCTTCCCAATGAACAACGCGCGCGCTTTAACGCCACACTGGTGCGTGAATCACAGAGACTGGCCGAATCCGCGACCGAGATTTTCAACTTTCTTGAGCGCGGTGATGCCGGACGCCCGGCAACAAGCCCGGCCGAAGAAGTCGATGATCTGCTTAATGACAATGCCAACTACTTCCCGTCGCTTGAGGATCAGGCCGCGAATATGCGCCCGGCGATTGACCCGGACGGTGGATTGTTCCTGACCGACCTGATCAACTACCTTGAAAGCCATCACAAGATCAGGGTTGAACGCTTACCCTCTGAAGAATTCCCTACCGGCGGGTTTGAGTGGGACCAGAAAACCAAAACAGTGCGGTTTTCGCGCGCATTGCCAATCACGTCCGCACGGTTTCAGGCAGCGCGCACCATCTGCAGCATCGAGGCGATTGATGCCATCAACGGCGTTCTTGATAAGGCATCGATTAGCAGCGATGCCGGACGACACCGCGCAACCGAGGCGTTGGTGTCCTATTGTGCCGCGGCCCTCTTGTTTCCTTATGAACAGTTTCTTGCCGATGCGCGCACGTTCCGCCATGACATTGAATTGCTTCAGCAACGCTATGCGGCAAGCTGGGAACAGATTTGTCACCGCCTGACAACCTTACGGCGCACCGGGTCGGAAGGCATTCCCTTCCACCTTTTGCGAACCGATATTGCCGGTAATATTTCCAAGCGGTTTTCAGCATCGGGCTTGCAACTGCCGCGCTATGGCGGGGCCTGCCCGCGCTGGGCGGTGCATGAAGCATATCTTGCCCCCGAACGGGTCATTCCGCAATTTGTCCGCCTGCCTGACACAAGTGAATATTTGTTTGTCGCGCGTGCACTTCGCACAGGGGCGGGCGGATACGGGGTTCCGCAATCGGTTTATTCGGTGATGATTGGCTGTGATACGGCCTTTGCCCATGATGTGGTCTATGCCGATGGGCTACCGCTTGAGCGGCCCGATTCAGCCATTCCCGTCGGGATATCGTGCCGACAATGCCCGCGCGAAGATTGTCGGCAACGGGCGTATGAAATGTCGGATACGGCACTTGTATCGCCCGGCGCATAGTCACACGTGTTTTGCAGGATCCTTGCAATTTTAACGCACATTGGCACCCTGACTGATCGCATGAACCATACCACCCCAAAGTAGCATTATAATTCGATCAATTAACGGTTAGGATTGGCCGCATAAAATCCGAAAAATCGGGGAGAACGTCCTTTGAATAAGAGACCCAAGGTCCTGATCGCCGAAGATGAGGAAACCATTGTTGAGTCACTTAGCTTTTTGATGGAAAAAGAAGGCTATGATGTCAGCGTGGCCACAGATGGCCAAACCGCGATTAAAATGATCGCCCGCGACATTCCCGACATGGTGCTCCTTGATGTCATGATGCCCGGCTGTGACGGGTTTGAAGTCGTACGCGCCGTGCGCGCCGATCCGAAAACCAAACCGATCCCGATCATGATGCTGACGGCCAAAACACGCGAAGTCAACCGGCGCAAGGGACTGGAACTTGGCGTTGATGACTTTGTTACCAAGCCCTTCTCAACCCGCGATGTCGTATCACGGGTCAAGGCCCTGCTTGAACGAACGGAATGCTAACGCAGCCTTCACCCAATTGGCAGGAGCCCCATCATGACACCACCACGCAGATTGACGGAACGGGCATTTGTTTTGGTACTTGCCGCGTTTTTTGCATGGATACCGCCGCTGGTTGGGGTCTTTTCGCTTGATGGGCAAATCTTTGGCCTGCCGATCCTGTTTGTGTATTTTTTTGCTGGATGGGCTGTCCTGATTGCACTTTGCGCCATTCTCACGCGATCGTTGCGTAAAGTCGCCCAGTCAGAGAGGCCATAGACTATATGCTCTCCTCTGAACTGGTCATCTTGGTATCGATTGGGTATGTCGGCTTATTGTACGCCATTGCATGGTGGGGCGACAAACGTGCGCGCGACGGGCGATCATGGGTCCGCAATCCAACCGTCTATACGCTTTCGATTGCAGTATATTGCACATCCTGGACCTTTTACGGGGCGGTCGGCACGGCCGCGCGTAACGGGCTTGAATATCTGACCATTTACCTTGGCCCGACGGTAATCTTCCTTGGCTGGTGGTTTTTGCTGCGCAAGATGCTGCGCATTTCCAAGGCGCACCGCATTACCTCAATTGCCGATTTTATCTCGTCACGGTACGGCAAAAGTACGCAGCTTTCTGTATTGGTCACCTTGATCGCGGTGATTGGCACAACGCCTTATATTGCCCTTCAGCTCAAAGCGATTGCCACCAGCTATACGGTTCTGACCGTCTGGGATTACGGCATGACCCAACCGGTTACCGAAACCATAAGCGTGTTTTCAGACAGCGGCTTCTGGGCCGCCGTTGGGCTGGCCCTGTTTGGTATTCTGTTTGGCACGCGCTTCATTGATGCCGATGAACATCACGAAGGCATGGTTGCGGCCATTGCCTTTGAAAGTCTGGTTAAGATGTTTGCCCTTCTGGCGGTCGGCATCTTTGTTTGCTTTGTGATGTATGACGGGATTGATCACCTGTTTTCACAGGCACTCAACACGCCTGATACCGCCAAGCTTTTGCAACTGCCTGAAGATGGTAGTGCGCGCTGGATGACATTGATGATGCTGTCGATGGCGGCCATCCTGTGCTTGCCGCGCCAGTTTCAGGTGATCATTGTTGAAAATGTCGATGAACGCCATTTACCCACCGCAAGCTGGGCCTTTCCGCTTTATTTACTGGGCATGAACCTGTTTGTCCTGCCGATTGCGCTGGCGGGGCTTGGCGCCCTTCCGGCATGGTCGGACCCGGACTTTTTTGTCATATCCGTGCCGCTGTTTGAAGGCCAGTCGCTTCTGGCTCTTTTGGCTTACGTCGGGGGGCTATCGGCCAGCACCAGCATGGTGATTGTTGCGACCATCGCGCTTTCGACCATGGTGTGTAACGATTTGATCGTGCCGGCCTTGCTACGCATTCGGCCGTTTCGCATGACTGAACGCGATGATTTGACCGGGCTTTTGATCTTCATCCGGCGCGCATCCATCGTCGTCGTCGTATTTTTGGGCTTTGCCTATTACCGGTCCGCCGGGGCCAGTGACGCCCTGGCTGAAATCGGGCTGATTTCCTTTGCGGCCACGGCACAGTTCATCCCGATCATGATTGGCGGGCTGTATTGGAAAGGTGGCACAAAAACCGGCGCACAGGTAGGGCTTGTGGTTGGTTTTCTGATTTGGACCTATACGCTTTTGCTGCCGTCGCTTGCCGATAGCGGCTGGATGAACCCGGCCCTGATCCTGAACGGTGCGTTTGGTCATCCGTGGTTGCGCCCCGAAAGCCTGTTTGGGCTTTCCGATTTCGAGCCACTGACCCATGCGCTGATCTGGTCAATGTCGCTTAATACCGCATTTTACGTTCTGATCAGCCTGTTCACATCGCCAAGTGCGCTAGAACGCATTCAGGCAACCCTGTTTGTCGATGCCTTTTCGCGCAAGGGTCAGGATACCGTTATCTGGCGGTCATCGGCATCGGTCGATGATCTTTATGAACTTGTCGAACGGTTTTTGGGCCGTGAACGCGCGTTTCATTCGTTCCGCGACTTTGGCTGGGAAAAAGACACACCATGGCGCGGCAAGGGGGAGGCAAACGCCGATATGATTGCCTTTACCGAACGGCTTTTGGCCGGGTCAATCGGGGCCGCATCGGCGCGTGTGATGGTGTCATCGGTGGCCAAGGGCGAAATGGTCAGCCTTGAGGAAGTACTTGAAATACTTGAGGAAACATCGCACGTTATTGAATATTCCCAGCGGCTTGAACAAAAATCGGCGGAGCTTGAAAAGGCTGCTGCCGAGCTGCGCGCGGCCAATGACCGGCTCAAAGAACTCGACCGGCTTAAGGATGAATTCCTGACCATGGTCAGTCACGAATTCCGAACACCTTTGACCTCTATCCGGTCATTTTCCGAAATTCTGGTTGATACCCCCACCCTTGATCACGAACGGGCTGAACATTTCCTCAGCATCATTGTGCGTGAAAGCGAACGCCTGACCCGCCTGATTGATGATCACCTTGATCTGGCCCGGCTTGAAGCCGGTCATTCCGATTGGCGGGCGATTGATGTTGATCCGCGTACCGTGCTTGATGAAAGTGTCGATGCGGTCAAAGGGTTGCTGGATCGCAAGGGGGTTGCGCTTACCACCGATCTCGCCGCACAGACCGTGATGCTGCATGTTGATCGGGACCGCCTTACACAGGTGTTCATCAACCTGTTGTCGAATGCGGCAAAGTTTTCGGATCCGGAATATCCCAGCGTTTCTGTCCGGGGCGAGGCCATGGACGGTGGGTATCTGGTATCGATCACCGATAATGGCCGCGGCATTGCCCCCAACGAGCTTGAGATCATTTTTGATAAATTCTCACGCGGGGGGAAATATGCCGATGATAAGCCCAAACCATCGGGATCAGGATTGGGCCTGGCGATTGCCAAACATGTTGTTGAACATTGTCAGGGCAAAATATGGGCCGAAAGCCCACCGGGTAAAGGCGCGACATTCCGTGTCTTTATCCCCGGTCATGTGTTTGCCCCAAGCACATAACGACCCTTCAGACCCCAATCATGAATCGGGACGATCACCTGTCAATGCGTCCGTCATTCTGCTGTGTCCCACCGCATCCTGACCACAGGCGCACGCTTTTTCGCATGCACTTTTGCCCACTCGGTCCCCAGCAGATATTTATATCAGTTTTTCAATATTCTATCGCAAATTTCACCCGTGCTTTCACCATAGGAATCCTATCCCATCAGGGATAATGGATAAATTTTAACTCGACTCACAGGATCGGTTCGATTAACACTGACGCACTTGGTTAATCGTTTAATCACGTCACTTGACTTGAAACAGTTTCACGTTTCTGGGGAGGCCCCCTTGGCTGCATCGCGTATCGGACCGAACATGACCCAGATCGCCAAAGCCGTTGGCGTGTCGTCGGCGACTGTGTCCAACGCGCTTTCTGGCAAGGGTCGTGTATCGGCCGATCTGGTCGAAAAAATCCGCGCGACAGCCGCCGAACTTGGCTATGTCCCCAGCAATGCCGGGCGCGCGCTTCGCACGGGGCGATCCAATGTTTTGGGTCTGGTCCTGCCGGATATTTCCAATCCGCTTTTCCCGCAAATCGCACAGGCGATGGAAGTCGCCGCATCCAATGCCGGATACGGGGTTTTGATTGCCGATTCACGCGGTGACGTCACCACCCAGACACAGGCCATCGCACGGCTGATTGAACGCGGCGTTGATGGGCTGGTGGTTATTCCACGCCGCGGGACGCGCATCGGGTCGGTAAGCTGCCCGGTTGCCATGGTTGATACCCCGTCAACACCGGGCAACACCGTTTCAGCCGACCATTGGGAAGGCGGAGCAGAAATCACCCGTCACCTTCAGGACCTTGGCCATCGCAATTTCCTGTTTGTCGGCCATGATCAGGCGTCAAACGTGCAAAATGACCGCATTGGCGGCATGAAAGCCGCCCTTGGTTCCGATACACGCCATCAGACGATCTGGATTGAAACGCTGCTCAATGCGCAGCCAGACCGCACGTCGCTTGGCCTGATGGATCATGTAAAATCCGGCGTTACGGCGATTGCCGCGGTTTCGGATTTGCATGCCTTGCGCGTTCTGACCGAACTGCAAACAGCGGGCATCAAGGTTCCGCAACAGGTCAGCGTTACCGGTTTTGATGATCTGGTGTTTGCGCCAGTGGTTACCCCATCGCTCACCACGGTGCATATGAACATGACGCAGATCGCACAAATCGCGATTGCCGCCCTGATCACAGAAATCGAAATTCCCAAAACAATTGATCCCAATATTGAACACAAGAACGGTGCGGCGGTTTCACACACTGTCAAAGCCGATACGTCCAAGGTTTCCATGGAACTGATGGTGCGCGCCTCAAGCGGCCCGGCAGTTTCACCCGCCACACCAAGCCCGAATGGAGAAATTCTATAATGGCGATTAAAAAGCTGATGATGGCATCTGCCGCGCTGATTCTAAGCGTCACCGCTGCCAAGGCCGAAGAAAAAACCCTGACCATTTCCGTTTATGGTTTTGCACAGGATGCCTTCAAGGAACACCTGTATGAGCCGTTCGAAGAAAAATGTGGCTGTGAACTGGTTGTTGAAACTGGAAACTCCGTCGAACGTCTGGCCAAAATCGAAGCCAACAAGGAAAACCCGGTCATTGATCTGGCGGTGATTTCCATGCGCGATGCGCTTTCGGCGGCACGCAACGGCCTGACCGACAAAATCGACAACAGCAAGCTTGCCAATTTTGACAAGCTTTATGACATTGCCAAAGACCCCAATGGCGATGGCATGAGCATCGGCTACACCTTCTATGCAAGTTCGATCGCCTATCGTTCTGACAAGGTCACCATCAACAGCTGGGCCGATCTTCTGTCTGACGATCTTGCCGGGCGCGTGGCATTGCCAAACGTTACCACGACGCAAGGCCCGCTGACCCTTTATATGCTGGGCAAGGCACTGGGGGATGAAGACCCGTCGCTTAAAACTCCGATTGCCAAGGTTGGCGAGAAAAAAGACGACATCGTCACCTTCTATGTCCGGTCGTCCCAACTGGTTCAGTTGATGCAGCAGGAAGAAATCTGGGCTGCACCGATTGGCCGTTTTGCATGGGCCGGTTTTTCCAAAATGGACATGCCGATCAAATGGGCGACGCCAAAAGAAGGCCAGTCTGGCGGCATGAACGTTATGGTCCTGACCAAAGGCAGCAAGAACCGCGATCTCGCACTTGAGTTCATGGATTTCTGGTTGTCGACCGACATTCAGACCGCCCTGGCCGAGAACCTTGTCGACAGCCCGGCCAACAAGGATGTCGTGGTATCTGATGAGGTTGCCGACAACCTGACCTATGGCGCAGAAACGGTTAAGAACCTCCATCTCATCCCGTCTGAAGTTGCCCTGGATAACCGCGAAAACTGGTTATCGCAATGGAACAACAAGGTCGGTCAATAAGGCGCTGGATCTGAATTCGGGGCTGGTGACCGCACCGGCCCCGATGATCGATCCAAGACGCTAAACGCGACGCCCCACCTCCCCGTCGCGCCACCATTTACTTAACTTATCGACGACAAGGTTGCTGAGATGTTTCAGAACCGGGCCGAGGCCTTTGCGCTGGTCCTGCCTGCCGCGATCTTTGCCGGTGCCATCTTTTTGGTGCCCGTGGTGATCCTTCTTTCCGAGGGATTCCGATCCGGTGATAGCTGGACAATACAAGCCTATATCGACTTTTTTGCGCAGCCGCTTAATCAGGCGGTGTTTCTGCGCACCCTGAAACTTGCTGCCATGGTCACAGCCGCATCTGCGGTCATCGGTTATGCCGCAGCCTTTGCAATTGTCAATTTGCCGCCCAAGGGCAAAGGCCGCATCACCGGGCTTGTCGTTTTGCCGTTGATGATTTCGCCGGTTGCCCGGACATATGCATGGATCGTCATTCTGGGCCGTACCGGCATTGTCAACGAGGCACTGGTTGCTGTGGGCTTAAGCGATGAGCCGATCCGCTTCCTGTTTACCGAAACCGCGGTGTTTATCGGGTTGCTGCAACTGTTCTTGCCGTTGATGATCATTTCACTGATCAGCGCGCTTGAGAACATGCCACGCGATGCGGTCCCCGCCGCACGGGTTCTGGGTGCGAACTGGCTTCAAGTGTTTACCAAGGTCATCCTGCCGCTGACCAAGGAAGGTCTGGTTATTGGTGGAACACTTGTGTTCACTGGATCCATGACCGCCTACATCACCCCGGCCATTCTGGGTGGGTCAAAAGTTCTGATGCTTGAAACGCTACTGTATCAGCGTGTGACGATGGCCAATGATTTTGTCTCGGCCTCGGTGATTGCCCTGATCCTGATTGTGATGGCGTTTGCCGCCAACCTTTTGCTTAAACGACTGGCAACTGCGAGGAACAAGCGATGAGTAACAAGCTTTATGCCCCGATCATCTTGTTGCTGGTTCTGACCTTTTTGATCGGTCCGTTCATCATCATCATTGCCGCGTCGCTGTCAGCGGGTGAAACATTGTCCTTCCCGCCACAGGGATTGTCGTTGCGCTGGGTGATCAAGGTGTTTGAGGTCGAAAGTTTCCGGGCCAGTTTTGGCATTTCGATGTTTCTGGCAATTGGCGGCACAATTGCCGCCCTGATCCTTGGCATCCCGGCAAGCTATGCGCTATCGCGTTACAAGGTGCCGGGTGCCGAAACCATCCGCACCATCGTGTCATCGCCAATCATTGTGCCCGGTATCATCGTTGGTTTGGCGTTGCTGCGTTATTTCGTTGTGCCGTTTAATTTCGGCATTCTGTTTGCACTGTTTCTGGCCCACACCGCCCTGATCCTGCCCTATGCCGTGCGGGTGGTATCGGCCAGCCTGACCAACCTTCGATCCGACATCGAAGAAGCCGCCGTGTTGTTGGGCTGTTCGCGCGTTGGTGCCTTTTTCCGGGTGGTGATGCCCAATATTCGCGGTGGTATTCTGGCCGCCTTCATTCTGGGGTTTGTCACCAGTTTTAATCAGGTGCCCGTGTCGCTGTTTCTGTCTGGTCCGGGTGTGCGCACCCTGCCAATCGACATGCTCTCCTATATGGAGATCACCTATGACCCATCGGTCGCAGCCCTGTCGGCCCTTCTTGCTTTCATGTCGCTGGGCATTGTCTTTCTGGCCGAACGTTTCCTAGGATTTTCCCGCTATGTCTGATTCCCGTTTTCTGTCTCTTGAAAAACTGACCCTGTCCTATGGCAAAAACGTTGCCGTGCCGGAGATGGACCTTGATATCGCCAAAGGCGAACTTGTCGCCCTGCTTGGCCCGTCGGGCTGTGGCAAAACCACAACCATGCGCGCCATTGCCGGGCTGATGGAACCGGCATCGGGCGCCATTGTTCTGGACGGCACAAACATCACCCGCGTTCCAGCCAACAAACGCCCGGTCGGGCTGGTGTTTCAATCCTATGCGCTTTTCCCGCATCTCAACGTTTATGAAAACGTCGCCTTTGGCCTGAAACTGATGGGTGTTAAGGGCAAGGACCTTGAAACCCGTGTAAACGATGGCCTTAAAACCGTCGGTCTGTCGCAATATGCCACGCGCAAACCCGCCGAACTTTCCGGTGGCCAGCAACAGCGCGTGTCCCTTGCGCGATCCATGGTGATGGAACCCAAGGTCTTGCTGCTTGATGAGCCGCTTTCGAACCTTGATGCGCGCCTGCGACTTGAAATGCGCACCGAGCTACAGCGTGTGCAAAAAGAAAGCGGCGTGACGATGATTTTTGTTACCCATGATCAGGTCGAAGCCCTTGCCATGGCGGACCGTATCATCGTGATGCTCGATGGTCATATCGAACAGATCGGCACCCCCGAAGACATCTATAACAACCCGGCGTCCGATTTCGTGGCCGACTTTGTTGGTTTTGAAAACGTGTTTGAGCGGGTCGGCAACACCATCAAAACCGCAAATGGCGACGTTGCCATTTCGGGCAACATTGATGATGCGACCAAGGGTCTTGCCTGGCGTCCGTCCATGGTAACCTTGGGCGAAGGCCCCTATGAGGGAACCGTGCGTGGCACATCCTTTGCCGGGGGCACACGCGAATACCTGCTTGATACCCCGCTTGGACAGATCAAGGCCGAATGTGATGCCGCCCTTCCGGCACATAATTTTGGCGCGTTGCTTAAATTTGATCTTCCGGTCGCCAAGGCTGCCCAGCTTGCCCGCACCGGGAGCCTGTAATGGGACTTTGGATCGACACCGATATGGGGTTTGACGATCTGGCTTCTGTGCTGGTTCTAACCCATGCCGGACGCCAGATTGACGGCATGTCTTTGATTGCGGGCAACAGTCCGCTTGAAACCGTGCGCAGCAATGCGGCCAGTGCGGCCAAACTGTTTGGCTGGGATTTTCCGATCTTTACCGGGCGTGAAAAGGCTGTTCTGGGGGGGCTTGAAACCGCACAGGCCATCCTTGGCCCACGCGGCATGCAAAGTGCAGGCGCACATTTGCCTGAATGTCGCCCTGTGACTGAACGCTGTGCTTTTGGCGCCCTGTGCAAGTGGCTTGAACAGCCTGCCGCTGGGGATGACAAAAAACATATTCTGGCCCTTGGTCCACTTGGCAATCTTGCCGCTTTGGCCTTGGCCCGTCCAGATTTGGCCCGCAAGATTGATCAAATCACCTGGATGGGCGGTGCGGCGGGGCGCGGCAATCATACAGCCCTTGCCGAATATAATGCCTTTGCCGATCCCGAAGCGCTGGCAATTGTACTGGCCCATGAATTGCCTGTTCGCATGGTTGAACTTGATCTGTGCCGCAAGGTTATTGCGACCCCGGACGATGTCCATGCCATCCGCATTGCGGGCGGCCAGAATGCCAGCCTTTTGGCCGATCTGACCGACGGCTACATCAATATCGGGATTTCACGTGGACGCAGTGGCATGGCGATTTTTGATCCGGTTGCCGCAATTACACTCCTTGACCCTGACGTTGTGCAATTTGCCAACACCCATGTTGCGGTTGACACCAGCCAAGGTGTCGCGCGGGGGCAAACCCATATTGATCCCACCGCAACCGCCAAATTCAATGCGCAATATGGTGTCACGGTTGATGCTGATCGTGCACGCACCATGATCTTTGACGCGCTAAAGGCAGAAGCCGCAAAATGACAGACAGAAATTCAGAACCCCTTGACCTGCATGACGATGCCTTACGTGCGCGCGCGGTTGCTGCTGCCCGTGGCGATGCCCCGTTTGACGTGCTGATCGTCGGTGGGAAAATCGTTGATATGGTCACCGACGAAATCCGCCTTGCCGATATCGGCATTGTTGGAAAAATGATCGCCAGTGTCCACGAACCCGCCACCCGAAGCGATACCCGCACCCTGATCAGTGCACGGGGCAGGTTTATCAGTCCGGGCCTGATCGACACGCACATGCATGTTGAAAGCTCGATGACGACGCCTGCAACCTATGCCGCAACCGTCGTGCCACGCGGTGTCACCACCACGGTCTGGGACCCGCATGAATTTGGCAATGTGCTGGGGCTTGACGGGGTGCGCTGGGCAACCGATGCGGTGCGTGATTTGCCGTTGCGCGTCCTTACCCTTGCGCCGTCCTGCGTTCCCGCCGCACCGGGGTATGAAGTATCAGGGGCTGATTTTGATGGCGATGCCATGACTGAAATGCTGTCATGGCCAGACATCCACGGCGTTGCCGAGGTCATGAACATGCGCGGCGTCATCGACCGTGATCCGCGCATGAGCAGCATAGTCCAAGCGGGCCTGACATCGCAAAAACTGGTGTGCGGCCATGCACGGGGACTGGAAAACAGCGACCTTGCCGCCTTTATCGCTGCCGGCATCGGATCGGACCATGAGCTGGTGTCAAACGACGATCTGATGGCCAAACTGCGAGCCGGGTTGACGATTGAAATGCGCGGATCGCATGACCATTTGCTGCCGGGGTTTGTGCAAACTCTCAATGAGCTTGGATTCCTGCCACAAACCGTCACACTTTGCACAGATGATGTTTTCCCCGATGATCTGGCCAACGCAGGCGGGCTTGATGATGTTGTGCGGCGTTTGGTGCGTTATGGCATGAAACCCCAATGGGCCTTGCGCGCCGCAACGCTGAATGCTGCCACGCGTTTGGGGCGCAATGACTTAGGGCTCATTGCGGCCGGACGGCGGGCCGATATTGTCATTTTTGATGATCTTGACGGCTTTGTCGCCCACACCGTTCTTGCCAATGGCAAAATGGTCGCAAAATCTGGCGAACTTCAAACACAGCCCACGGCCCTTGACCCGGCCCCGCTGACCGACACCATGAAGATCGCCCCGCTGACAGTCGATGATTTCCGCATTGCTGCGACCGGTGACAAAGTCCGTATCGCCACCATTGATCGCCCTCGCTTCACCCGCTGGGGCGAGGTTGAGGCAGACGTCAAAGACGGTTTTGTCATCCCGCCCGACGGCACGACTTTGATCGCGGTCGCCCATCGCCATGGCAAGGTTGATGCCACACCACGTGTGGGCCTGTTGGAAAACTGGGGCACTTGGCGCGGTGCGGTTTGCACCACTGTTTCGCACGACAGCCACAACCTGACTGTTTTTGGCGGCAACCCCAAAGACATGGCAATTGCCGCCAATGCGGTGATCAAGGCCGGTGGCGGAATGGCGGTTGCGTCAAACGGTAGACTTGATGCGATCTTGCCGCTGCCGCTGTGTGGGCTGGTGTCCGATGCCCCGATGGATCAAGTCGCCGAACAATTCTCCCACATCCGGGCGGCTACCGATGCCATCGTTGACTGGAACCCGCCGTATCTGGTGTTCAAGGCGCTGTTTGGCGCGACCCTTGCGTGCAACGCGGGCCCCCACCAAACCGATCGCGGCATTGGCGATGTCGAAATCGGTAAACTTCTGGAAACGCCGGTGCTGAGTTCCCAGTAATCAACGACAGAAATTTCCGCACAATCGCGATGAAAATGACGATGAAAAGGGGCGGGTAATTCCGTCTCTTTTCATTTTAAATGTCACTCCCTTTGGGGATGCCCAGATGACGCAATCGCGTTTTTCTTGAAGTCTTCAAGATTTTTGGCACCTGCGAAAATCAGGTTGCTGTGCATTTCATCCATCAGCATTGAAAGCGCGTCAAAGGCCCCTTCCTCACCCGCCGCGGCCAAACCATAAAGCGGTAAACGCCCGACCAGAACGGATCGACTGCCAAGGGCAAGGTATTTCAAAACATCGCTGCCACGGCGCACGCCGCTATCGGCCATGATAGCAATCTTTTCGCCAACTGCAGCGGCGATACCCGGCAGGACGTTTGCCGGGGCCGGGGCGACATCAAAGTTCCGCCCGCCATGGGCCGAAACCACAATGCCATCGGCACCAGCCTTCACCGATTGCACCGCGTCCTTCTCCGACAGGATGCCTTTGATGATGATCTTTCCAGACCAGCGATCACGAATTTGCGCAATATCATCCCATCCAAGACCACTTTCAATTTGAACGTCTTGAGCGACGGCATCGCGGGTGATTGCCGTTTTGAACTCGGCAGGATAATGCGCGTAGCTGGGCATGCCGCTTGTCATTAAATACCGCATCATGACCGATCCCAGCCAAGCCGGCCGGGATAGAACATCCGCCACCCCGCGAACTGACGGCACGAAGGGAACAGAAAACCCGTTATGCTGGTTATATTCGCGCTTTGGCGACAGCGGCGTATCCGCCGTAATTACAAGAATTGACACCCCGGCATTACGCGCACGATCAAGCAATTGCCACGTCAGTTCCCGGTTCTTCCAGACATAAAGCTGAAGCCAAAGTTCAGAATCTGGCGCACCTTCGCGAATACCCTCAATGCTAGTGACCGATTGGGTCAACACACAAAACGGTATCTGCAACCGGCTGGCCGCGCGCGCAAGTTTAACTTCCCCGTCATAGGAGACCAATCCGGCCAAGGCCGTCGGCGCTACAATTAACGCTGCGGGATAACTGCGATCAAACAGCTCTGCTGTCATGTCACATTGCGACTGACCGGAAAGAACGGATTGCTTGAACTTGATACGGTCAAGTGAATGCCGAATATCGGCCATGGCCAGCTCAGCCTCGGTACCGCGGTCGATATATTCAAACAATCCTTTGGGAAGGCGTTTGCGCGCAGCACCTCGAAAGTCTTCGGCATTCAAGAGTCTGGCCATTGATCAGCTCGTTAATACCCACAGTACAACTGCTTCTTCCGGGCCTTTGCGGGTCCAGACATGTTCGGCACTGGCGTCATAATACATCGAGTCACCTTCGTGCAGCTCCAGCGGCTCGTAAATCTTGCTGTGCACGACGACGGTCCCGCTCAGGATGGTCATGAATATTTCGGCATCGGTTTTGGGCCAGACGTCATATTCCTCAACATCGCGCGCAACCACACGGGTCTTTATCGGCGTGATTCGTTTGTTTTTCAGATCCGCACACAAAAGCTTATTATCGCAGTTGCCTGACAGATGCGGTTTTCCTTCTTCTGCCCGTGTAACACTGCGACGGCCAAGCAGGGTGGGTTGCGTTTCCGGATCGGCCAGCAGGCTTAGCACATCCATTTCAAATCCGCGTGCAATGCGCTGGATCGTTGAAATGGTCGGCGAAAGCTCACCGCGTTCAATTTTGGAAAATGCGGATGCCGAAATTCCCGACGCCTTGCTGGCGTCCTGCAAGGTCCAGCCACGCCCTTTGCGCAGTTGATGCAACCGTGGTCCAATTTCGTCGGATTTATTGCTGGCGGGATTCCCCTGCCGACGGTTGGACTGGAAATCTTCCAGATCGACGTTCATTCCGTAATATTCCTTTTGCAAACATCGTCACTTATGTGTCCGACCCCATATAGCCTGACAACCGTTACTTGAATCCACTGCGATTCCAATGAACCAACAGCAGCATATCCCATCTTGGGAAATATGCCACATTTGATAAAAAATATACTATAGGAAAAATTTTATCGTATTTTGTTGACATCAGTCATATCGGATATATTCTGATTTCACCGGATGCAAACCGATTTTGCGATGCTCTTCTCGCCCAATCGTCGCTGCACAACCTTTCGGATGCATCCGGTAACAAAGCCGTCAATTGCAGCCCGGCATGAATGCCCGACGCAACTGATCATAACTTTATCAGGGAAATACCAGGCCACCTTCGAAGCGCCACTGCTTTGTCCGTTGCCCGGTAAAGGAGAAAGAATGACCTTCATTCGGAAACTTCGGCATGTCACCCTCGCCGCCACCATCGGCCTTGGCACCGTACTGTCCGCATCCGCCAATGCACAAACCATTGTCAAATTCGCCCATGTTGATGGCGAAGGCGACCTTCTGAACAATCCGTATTGGACCTTCACCGAAGTTTTCGACAACGTTCTGCAAAACCAATCTGGCGGTCGTTTCAAACTTGAAGTTTTCCCGAACGGTCAGCTTGGCGATCTTGAATCCCTTGCCGAACAAAACGCCATTGGCGTTGTCGACATGGTTGGTGGTCTGAACGCGGGCCATCTGGCGGCTTACTATCCGCCAGCACAGATTCTAGAAATGCCCTATACCTTCCCGACCACCGAAGTTGCGCGCAAGGTTCTCAATGACGGGCCGTTTGGTAAAAAATTGTCCGACATGATTGCAGAAGGCAGTGGTGTCCGCGTCATGAGCTACCTGACTGGTGCGTTCCGTAACTTCTCGAACTCGGTCCGCCCGATCCATACACCAGAAGACATGAAGGGTCTGAAAATTCGAACCCAGACCGTTCCGCTGCACATGGAAATGGTTAAGGCCCTTGGCGCATCACCGACCCCGATTGCATGGGCAGAGCTTTACAGCGCACTTCAGACCGGTGTTGTCGATGGTCAGGAAAACGCGCCTTACACCATGCTTTTGACCAACCTTCAGGAAGTTCAAAAGTACTACACGCTTGATCATCACCTGATCAACATGCCGCTGATCACGATCAATGATGATTTTTATCAGGGTCTGAGCGCTGAAGACAAAGAGATCTTTGACAATGCATCAAGCGAAGCAACCTTTGCGATGCTTGGCATTATTGCCGCCAAGGAATCACAGGATCTTAAAGTGATCCGTGACGCAGGCGTCGAGATTTATCAGCCGACCCCGGCCGAATTCCAGAAATTCGTCGATGCCACCAAAGAACCAATCCGTGCCTTCATGGAAGAAAAAGTTGGTGCCGACCTGATCAACGAACTTGAGACTGCCGTCAAAGCCGCGCAGGAATAAAATGACAAGGTCCGGGAACCCATTTCCCGGGCCTTTTCAATAGCTGCTAGATTTGCGAATTGCGTCCGGTCCATCCGTGCGCTGTTCTGAAATCCGTGTTGTCATCCGCAGAAAACACGGTCCGAGAGAGGGCCCCCCATGCTTCTGTTCCTTGAAAAACTATCGACGACCATCGCAAACCTGACGTCGATTGCTGCCAGACTGATGCTGGCATCGGTCGCGGTTGTCCTGTTCGTTCAGGTCGTTCTACGTTTTGGTTTCAGCTTTTCGCTCCCCTGGCCCGAAGAAGCATCGCGCTTTCTGATGATCTGGGTCGTCATGCTGGGCGGCAGCCTGCTTGTTCGCGACGAACAGCTGGTCTGTGTTGATTTCTTCGACGCCTTCTGGCCGCGCCGGTGGCTTGGCTATCGCAATGCCTTTTTCCGTTTGCTGCTCGCAGGGCTATTGGCTGTCCTGCTTGTCAAAGGCTTTGATTCGGCAATCTTTGGCCTGCGTCGCACCTCCGCTGCACTGAACCTTTCATGGTTCTGGATTTATCTTGCCGTTCCGGTCGGAGCCGCCTTGATGCTTTTCCACATGGTTGTTCTTGCCCTTCGCGACATCATTAAAGGTCCGGACGCAGAACAGGAAGCATCACTTTTACGCGCAGAGCTGTAAGGGCACACTATGGATTACGCACTTATCACCATGATCGGGTTGTTGCTGCTGTTGATGTTCCTCGGCAGCCCCGTGATCTTTGCCATCGGCTTTGCCGGTCTTTCCTATTTCTTCGTCAAACCCGGCATGACCGACATGCTGCACATGTTTTCCCACAAGTTCTTTACGGGAATGGATGTCTTCATCTGGTTGTCGATTCCACTGTTTATAATCGCCGGCGAGATCATGACATCTATCGGGATGACAGACAGACTTGTCCAGTTCTCGCGCCTTCTCGTGGGGCGCTGGCGCGGAGGTCTTGCCTATGTCAACGTTGTCGGGTCGATGATGTTTTCAGGTGTCTCGGGCTCGGCACTTGCCGATATCTCCGCCTTGGGTCCCGTCGAAATCGACATGATGAAAAAGGACGGATATGACGCGGACTTTGCCGCCGCGGTCACGGTAAGCTCGGCCATTCAGGGGCCGATCATCCCACCGTCAATCCCGTTGATCATCTTTTCAAGCCTGACCAACACATCGGTTGCCGCACTGTTCCTTGGCGGGGCTATTCCAGGTGCCTTGATGGGAATCGCGCAGATTATCGTGATTTATTTCATTGCACGTAAAAACAACTTCCCGGCCAACCCGATCAAGGCCCTGACCCTTGGTCTGGCATTTAAGATTTTCTACAATGCCTTCTGGGCGTTGTTCATGCCGTTGATCATTATTGGCGGGATCATTTCAGGTATTTTCACAGCCACCGAAGCCGCATCCATCGCGGTTGCCTATGCGATTGTTGTGGGTATCTGCGCCTATCGCAGCCTGTCGCTGAAACAGCTTTGGGCCATCCTTGACCGCGCGGTGCGGACCTCGGCCTCGGTCTATCTGATTGTCGGTTTTGCCAGTGTCATCAGCTGGATTTTGGCCAACGAACGGGTGCCATCCGAGCTGACCATGCTGGTCGAGACACTCGACCTGCAACCCTGGATGCTGCTGCTTTGTCTGAACATCTTCTTCCTGATCAACGGTCTGTGGATCGGGGATTCTGTTCAGCTGTTGCTGTTTGCCCCGCTTTTCACCCCGATCGTTGCAGCGATGGGTGTCGATCCGGTGCAGTTTGGCGTGATCATGGTGGTCAACGTCATGATCGGCCTGATGACACCGCCCTATGGACTTGGCTTGTATCTTGGATCAGCCATTAGCGGACAGCCCCTCGCCAACATTGTCCGAAAAAGTTTCCCGTTCCTGATATCGAACCTGATCGTCTTGATGATCGTGACCTACATCCCGGCGGTGTCACTGACCCTGCCGCGACTGTTTGGCTTCTTGAACTAATCACAATATCGCCACCACCCAAAAGACAAGAGACTTCACATGACGCTTACCAAAAACGATATCAATGGTCTTTATACCGCCATTGTAACGCCCTTCACCGAAGACAAATCCGTCGATCACAAAGCGTTGTCTGATCTGGTAACCCGGCAACTTGCAGCGGGTGCTACTGGCATCGTTCCGATTGGCGGGACCGGCGAATACCCAGCCCTTTCACGTCAGGAACGCAAGGACATTGTCAAAACCTGTGTCGATGCGGCGGGTAGCGCCCCTATCATTCCCGGCGTCCTTTCGACCGGCTTTCCCGATGCCGTCGAAGCCGGCAAGGATTTTGAAGACGCCGGTGCGGCCGCAGTCATGACCGTGACCCCCTATTACGCAGCGGGCACACAGGATGGCATGCGCGAATATTTTGCCAATTACCGCAATGAAATCGGTGTTCCGGTTTTGCTGTATGAAATACCGCGCCGCACGACTGTCGCAACCAATGCCGAAACCATTCAGGCCATGGCAGAAGACGGATCGATCATTGGTATGAAATGCTCGAACTACGACATGCCAGCCTTCATCAAAACCATGAAACTGGCCGGTGACAAAATGGCCATCCTCAGTGGTGAAGAACCCCTGTTTGCCACCCATGTCACCATGGGCGCGAAAGGCGGGGTTTTGGCATCTGCCAACGTTTATCCAAAAATCTGGATTGAAGTCTTTAACCTTGCACGCGAGGGCAAGCTGAACGAAGCGCTTAAGCTTCAGACAAAGCTTGATACTGCAATTGATGCGATTTTCCGCGAAACCAATCCGGGGCCACTTAAGAAATACATGGAAATGGCTGGCTATTCTGCGGGTGGCGTTCGCTTGCCGCTTGAAGGCCCATCAGCCCCGACCATTACGGCACTTAAAACCGCATTCGATGCCGCATCGCTTGCAAACGTAGCCTGATTTTTCTTTCCAAGGACCAGCCATGATTGATCGTCTCCAAAAAATCCTCGGCGATAAAGGTTTGATCACCGATCCTCAAGAAATGCACCCTTACTTGATCGATTGGCGAGATCGCAGGAAAGGCAATGCCGTGTGCGTTGCGCTTCCAGCCAATGTCGAGGAGGTCTCCCGGACGATGAAAGTGGCTTCCGAGGAAGGACAGCCGGTATTTCCCCTTGGGGGGAATACCGGCCTCTGCTACGGCGGGGTTCCTGAAAGCCCGTCGCCCGAAGACAAACCCGGTATCGTGATTAGCCTTCAGCGGATGAAACAGATCCGCGAAATTGATGCCGCGGCCAATATCGCAACTGTTGACGCGGGTGTGATTCTGGCTGAATTGCACGAAAAATGTAAGCCCCACAAACGGCAGTTCCCATTGTATCTGGGCAGTGAGGGCAGCGCACAGATCGGCGGCCTGATTTCGACTAATGCCGGGGGCACCGGGGTGGTCAAATACGGCCCGATGCGAGATCTAGTTTGTGGTATCGAAGTTGTTTTGGCCGATGGGCGCATTCTGAGCGATCTTGAAGGCTTAAAGAAAAACAACACCGGGTATGACCTCAAACACCTGTTTATTGGGGCCGAAGGAACCCTTGGCATTGTCACCGGTGCCGCACTTCGCCTGCATCCCGAAAACACCAATGATGCCCATGCGTGGGTGTCGGTTGACAGCCCCGAAACAGCTGTCCGCCTATTTACCGAATTTCAGGATAAATGCGGTCCTTATATCGAAGCCTTCGAACTGCTTTCTGGTACTGAAATTGACGCGGTTGTCCGCCATATCGACCGCATACATGTGCCGTTCGAAACAGTCCCTGACTGGTCACTGATGATTGAACTGACCTCGACTGACACATCAGTTGATCTGAATGGCGTGTTTGAGGAAATTCTTGGTAAAAACCTTGAAAACGGATCGGTTCTTGATGCCTTTATCGCCAGCAACTCGGCGCAAGCTGAACAAATCTGGCATATCCGTCATTCCGTGACCGAAGCCAACAAACTCGAAGGCATGGGCCTTGTCCATGACGTCGCGGTGCGAGTGTCCAAAGTCCCGGCCTTCATCGCCAAGGCCAAGGATGTCACCGCAGAAAAATTCCCGATGGCGACACCAATTTTGGTCAACCATCTTGGCGATGGTAATGTGCATTACATCCTGATGTTCCCGCATGAGTATTGGAACAGTTTGGATGATCCCGATGCTGTCACCCACGATGTTCAGGCGTGTGTCCATGACATCGCAGCCAGTTTTGGTGGTACCTTTAGTGCCGAGCACGGTGTCGGACGTAAACTAACCGACGAGTTAAAACGCCTGTGTGATCCGCTGCGCTATGAACTGATGCAGACCGTTAAACG
This sequence comes from Thalassospira sp. Z349TD_5, assembly GCF_056173045.1. Lineage (NCBI taxonomy): Bacteria > Pseudomonadati > Pseudomonadota > Alphaproteobacteria > Rhodospirillales > Thalassospiraceae > Thalassospira > Thalassospira sp. Z349TD_5. Next base: position 629,193 of record NZ_CM149654.1, on the reverse strand, counting down.
CAGCTTTGACCCCGATAACCGGATGAACCCAGGCGTTCTGTTTGAACAGCACAAGTCAAACTAACGCCAGGCACACGCCACAAAACAACAAAGGGCAGCGATCAGAGCCTGTGTCAAAACCCCGCTGCTCCTGTAGCGGGGTTTTTCATAAACTGTGTGTGTTTTCCTCATACGGGGGCGAGCAAGAGCCTTTCGAAGATGTTTTTTGCCCCGAGGATGTTGATGGCGCGCTTGAGATTGAAAGCTGTGACGGATAAGGCCATTTCTGCCTTGACCGCAGGCAAGCCCCGGCACAGGAACCTCGGTGTTCCCATCATGTGTTTGAGAATGCCAAACGGATGTTCGACAAGGGATTTTCGTCGTGTCATCGCCTCGGGATGGTCCGCCATGCGTTGGGCCGTTTGCTCGAGGGGCCCCTCAAGCAAATGGCGGCTGACCCGTCGCCGGTCGACTTTGGTGCAACGGGATTTGTGCGCACAGGCGGCGCAATCCTTCGGATCGGCCACGTAATTGGCGCTCTGGTTCTTGCGCGAGGCATTCTCGAAGGACAGGACATTTCCTGCCGGACAGATATAATGCTGCTTGGCTGCATCCCAGTCGAAGTCGGACTTTTCAAAGAAATCACCATGCGTGTTACGTGAGCGAGGATGGGGAACAAAAGCGGTGATGCCATCTTCGTCACAGGCCGCGATCTGCTCTGCATCGGCATAGCCCGCATCGGCCAGAATATCTATCTTTGTGCGCTCAAGCACGTCCTTTGCTGCTTTGGCGACCCGATGCAATTCATTCTGGTCCGATGTCGCCTGTGTCACTTCATGATGAGCGATCAGCCCGTGGGCATCATCGACCGCAGACTGAAGATTGTAGCCGACAATCCGGCCTTTGCCTGATCGCATGATCCGGGCATCCCCATCTCCGATAACCACCTGTGTCTGTCCCATCTCGTCCATCAGAAGCACCGACTGGGCCAGATCGGCTTTCTGCGCGCGCAACTTTGCAAGGGTTGCACGCACATCACCTGTTTTACCTCCTGTGCCGCCCGGGACGTCCGACGGGGTGTCCGACGGGCCATCCGTAGCATTCTGGCTATGGTCAATGGCGTCCATCTCTGCGAGATAGTCCGATATTTGCCGGTCAATATCGGCGATCCGCTTTTGAAGCTGTGATTTCGTCCAGACTTTTTGCGGACTGGTATCTGCCTGGAATTTCGATCCGTCCACGGCCAGGCACTGACCCGCGATCAGCCCTTCCCCGCGCAGAAACAGCACAAGACTGCGACAAACCCGGCCTATCCCCTCCCGGTTCGTTCGGCGGAAATCGGCAATCGTCTTGAAATCAGGGGCCAAACGGTCCAGCAGCCACAAAAGTTCGATATTGCGGTGGCATTCGCGTTCCAGCCCCCGGCTCGAACGCAAACGGTTCAGATAGCCATACAGATACAATTTCAGAAGAACGCAAGGATGATAGCCCGGACGACCTGTCGCCTTTGGCTGCACCCGGACAAAACCCAGTGCCTGTAGATCAAGGGCCGAGACAAAGGCATCAATCACCCGCACCCCATTGTCATCGGCAACAAGATCATCAAGCCGGTCCGGGAAAAGTGTTCCCTGTTCGCGACTGGTTCCTTCGATAAAGCCTGACATAAAAAAACTGCCCGAAATTCATCCTCCGGGCAGTTTCTCAAATCAGACAACGCTTGGGAAGCCTGTTTTCACACAGGCTCGATCAAGCTGCCCTTTGTCTGTTTATCACCTGATTTGATGCATCATCTGGTCAGATCAGGATCAAATACCGAGTTATCAAGGAAACTGTCGGGTCCGACAAACGCGCGGTCCTCGGCACCGTTTGTGCCTTCTACACGCCAATCATGTGCCGGCACGGCAACATCAAGCCCCTTAACCGCCGTTCGATAAAGGTCTGGGCGATAGACTTGCCGGATCACCTGATTAAGGTCGGTGTTGGCGGGCACCTGCCCCCATCGTTTCATCTGTGCGCCGACCCAGCTTGCCTGTGACAACCACGGGAAGGTCGCGGTATAGCGATAAAAAACATGCCGATCGGGCACCTCAATCGGGGCTTCGCCGGGGCGCAGAACCGGACGCCCGTCAAGTGACGCCTTAAGCACATCATAGGGTGCACCGACATTGGATTCTTCTGACAACATCTGGGCAAGTTCAGCGCGATTGCCCGGTTGATCGGCCCATTCCGCCGCCCGGACAAGGGCCCGCACAAGTGCCGAAACCGTGTCAGGATTTGAATCCACCCAGTCCTGCCGCACACCAAGGACCTTTTCCGGACTACGCGACCAGATGTCGTCTTTCAACGCGACAATGACCCCATCACCATGGAAAACAGCACGCTGGTTCCACGGCTCCCCGACGCAATAGCCATCCACCCAGCCATTGCGCAGACTGTCAAACATGCGTTGTGGCGCAATCACCCCGATATTGACATCCTTGTCCGGATCAATCCCGGCGGCAGCCATCCAGTAGCGCAGTTCGTAATTATGGCTTGAGAACGGGAAAACAGTTGCAAATGACATGACCGGGCGGCCCGATGCCCGGTCTTCGTCGATGACTTTTTTCAACGCACGCGCCGATAAGCCACGTGGCCCATGCATCGCCGCAGGATCGGCTTCAAGCATCCGTTGATATAGCCGCGTGGACACCGTGATCGCATTACCACCCCGGCCAAGCGCCATCGGCACAACAAGATGCTGCACCGGAACGCCACCCAATCCAAGGCGCGCTGCAATCGGGATACCGGCCAAAAGGTGGGCGGCCTCATAAACGCCATATGACAGCTTGTCACGAATGGCCGCCCACGACATTTCGCGTATCAGTTCAAGTTCGATGTTTTCCTGATCGGCAAATCCCATGGCGCGCGCAACAACCGGGATGGCGCAATCAACCAATGGCACGAAGCCCAGACGAACCTTGTTCCCCATTCCCTAAAACTCCAACTGAAACGCAGTGATGACGCTTTGCGCGATCTCATAGATCTTGCGGTTCTGTTTCATGGCGTTCTTTCGAAGAAGGTTATAGGAATCTTCTTCTGTCAGACCCTTTTCCTTCATCAAAATACCTTTGGCCCGCTCAATCAGTTTGCGCTCATTGAGTTTGGCTTTTGCTTCGTCGCGTTCACGGCGCAACTGATCAAAAACATTAAACCGCGAAATTGCCATTTCAACAATTGGACGAATGCGGTCTTCGCGCAACCCGTCCACCACATAGGCACTGACCCCGGCGGCAACCGCTTCGTGGATCATGCTTGAATCACTTTTATCAACGAACATGGCAATCGGGCGCGCAATGGCACGCGACACCTGAAACATCTGTTCGAGCGTATCGCGATCCGGGTTTTCCAGATCAATAATGATGATATCGGGTGCCAGTGCCTGAATACGTTCGACCAGATTGTGAGACGTCCCGATCCGGGCCACACGGGTATAGCCACTTTCAACCAGTCCGCGCTCGACAATCGCCGCACGGTCAGGGTCTTCGTCAATCACCAGAATGTTGAAGTCTTCTGTCCTTACCAAGTTATCCCAAACTCCCTGACGGCCGAGGCCTCTCTGTCTGTGTTATCTTCTCCGGCATTTTTTTCGACCGGTTGAAGGACCGGGATGCGACACGGGCCGCATCCCGAAAAATCATTGTTATGCGTTTATTCCGCAGGTACCGGCTGACCCGATCCAGATGTGCCCATACGTTCTGCATGCGCACGATCAAACCGTTGCTGTTCTTCAGCCTGGGTTGCTGCCGAGAAACGGACAGCCAAGGCCGCAAAAGAGCACACAATCACGGCACAACCGAGATAAAAAAGCCCTTCCTGATAGGTGAGCGCCTCGGACTTGAACAAAAAGCCTGCGGCAACCGCACCGGCATTTCCACCGGCCCCGACAATGCCCGCGACCGAGCCAAGTGCCTTGCGGTTAACGAACGGCACAATACCGAAAGTCGCACCTTCTGACATCTGAACAAACAGCGAGAAGACAATCATCACGGCAACGGCAATGACCAAGGCATCCATCATCGAGAAGGCAACAAGTGCGATGCCTTCGACAAACAATGCGAAAAACAGGAATTTGACCCGACCCGAAAGGCCGCCTTTGGCGGCAAACTTATCGGAAAACACGCCACCCAGCGTCCGGGCAAAGATGTTCATCAGGCCAAACAGACCGGCAATCACACCCGCCGTGGCAAGGCTGAGATCAAAACGGTCAAAGAAGTAGATCGCCGCAATATTATTGATGGTCAGCTCAACGCCAAAGCATGCCCCATAAACAAGGAACAAGGCCCAAACGCGGTAATCAGACATCGCGGCCATCATGCCTTTGGTCGCACCGGCATGATCATCCTCGGCCGACAACGCGCCACTTTTACGCATTTCGGCATAATTGCCTTCCGGGCAGTCGGTGGTGAAGACCCAGTAAAGAACCGCAACCACAAGCATGATCGCGCCCGGGAAGACCATCGCCAAACGCCAGCCCATGGTTTCGGAAAGCCCAAACCCGAGGATCATGGCAAGGATCAGTGGCATGACCATCTGCGTCACACCACCGCCAAGGTTCCCCCAGCCGGCTGTTGTGGCATTGGCCGTACCGACAACATTGGGCGCAAACATGGTGGAGGTATGATATTGCGTGATCACAAAGGATGCGCCGATTGAGCCAATCGCCAGACGCGCAAGCAGGAAGGTTTCATAGCTATCGGCAAGCCCAATCAGCATCACCGGCAGCGACCCAAGCACCAGCAAGCCGGTATAGGTTTTGCGCGGACCGATCTTGTCACACAGTGGGCCGATCAGAAGTCGCACAAGAACCGTGATGGCAACCGATGCAATGATCGTACTGCCGATTTCACTTTTGCTTAAGCCAAGATCATCGCGGACCAGCGGCATCAGCGGTGCGATCCCGAACCAGCCGAAAAAACACAGGAAAAATGAAAGCCAGGTCAGGTGAAAAGTGCGCATCTGGACAGTCTTGAGACTGAACAGGTTTATGCGTGTAGCCTTGTTCTTGATTTCCATAACGGTGAAGCCCTTCGTTTTGGCCGAACAGAGCATCTTGAGTGCCGTGAACAACCGACGGTTTTTGCTATGGGCCTTCATGCTTCATCAGATGGATTCCGCAGGCGGCCCGTCATTCGGATCGAACGCGCTGCGCGGTCATCGCGCGGCAGTTCCAAACGTCTGATCGTCCGCCGTTGGACGAAGAACTGTGAGCCACCCGTCATTGGGCCTGCTTTCGTCAAAGCTGCTCACACGGAAATAGGATATGCAAACACCGCGCCAATTTTTCCGCGATGCGGGATAAAACTTTCAACATATTGAAATATAACAAGTTTAGCTGATCGCGACTGCAACGTAAAAAATGGAACGCCTGAAAATCAGGCGAACATGCACAAAAATAGATCACTCACATTTTGTGCTGTTTATTTTTTGTGCGATTTACTGCTTTACCCGAATATCAGGCAATCGCCACTTCCTATGATCAGCTATATATCTCAGTTGCTTACGAGATAATTTACCGAAATTCACATTCTGGCACGGCACTTGAATACAGAAACACATGAGCGCGGGCAGTGTCGCCTGCAGCTCCGGCCAAGATGCCGATCCCATATATAAAGAATCCAATGACGGGTTCCCCGGATAATGACGTCCGTTGCGACATGCCTTTTTCGAAGGCAGACCGCATCGGGCGTTTTTTTGTGCCAACTTCGCATCCCGCGACGAGGAGCCAGAGACAAATGAACCACGTCCCTGCCGCAATAAAGACCGCAAAAGCCCGCCTGGTTGTCATCGGCAACGGCATGGCCGGCATGCGCACCGTAGAAGAAATCCTGTCCCGCAATCCGGACAAATACGACATCACCGTTTTCGGCGCAGAGCCCCGGGTTAACTACAACCGCATCATGCTGTCGCCGTTGTTGTCAGGTGAAAAGGGTTTCGATGAAATCGTCATCAACACCCCGGAATGGTACAGCGAAAACAACATTCACCTTTATTCCGGTGATCCCGTCGTTTCGATTGACCGCAACCGTAAGGTTGTTATTTCCAAAAGCGGAACGGAAACCGAATATGACCGGTTGTTGCTGGCCACCGGTTCCGACCCGATCATTATTCCGGTCCCCGGCCACAAACTGAATGGCGTTGTCACTTTCCGTGATGTCGATGATGTCGATACCATGCTGGGTGCTGCCGCCAAAGGTGGCCCGGCCGTGGTCATCGGTGGCGGGCTTCTTGGCCTTGAAGCAGCAGTTGGACTACAGGCACGCGGCATGAACGTAACGGTCCTGCATCTTGCGGGCCATGTCATGGAACGCCAACTTGATCCTTCGGCGGGTTACCTTCTTGCGCAGGAGCTCGAGCGCCGCGGCATCAAGGTCATTACCGCTGCCGATACAGGCGAAATCGTCGGCACCGAAAACGTTACCGGCGTTCGCCTTAAGGACGGCACCATGATCCCGGCGGATCTGGTGGTTATGGCTGTTGGTATTCGCCCCAATGGACGCCTTGCCACGGATGCCGGGCTTACCGTCGAACGCGGCATTGTCGTTGATGATGTCATGACCACCAGTGATCCGGCTGTTTTCGCGGTTGGTGAATGCGTACAGCATCGCGGTCAATGCTATGGCCTTGTGGCCCCATTGTTTGAAATGGCCAAATCCTGTGCCGATCATTTGGTTGAAATCGAAACCCTTGGCTATGCCGGTTCGGTCACCTCGACCAAGCTCAAGGTGACCGGGGTTGATGTTTTCTCTGCCGGGGATTTTTCCGGCGGCGGTGACACCGAAGAAATCGTGTTCCGCGATGCCGGTCGCGGTGTTTACAAGCGTATCGTTCTTGAAGACGGCAAGATCAAGGGCGCGGTCCTTTATGGCGACACATCAGATGGTGGCTGGTACTTCCAGCTAATGAAAGACGGGCAGGACGTCACCGAATTACGTGACACGCTTGCCTTTGGTCAGGCATTTGCCGGGGGTGCTGCCGGAAACCCGCTTGATGCCGTTGCAGCCCTGCCTGATGATGCAGAAATTTGCGGCTGCAACGGCATTTGCAAAGGATCCATCGTTTCGGCCATCACTGAAAAGGGGCTCACCACCCTTGATGAGGTCAAGGGCCATACCAAGGCATCCGCGTCCTGTGGATCATGCTCCGGTCTGGTTGAAAACCTGCTGGCAGCGACCTTGGGCGGCGATTATCAGGTCGCAGCCGTCAAACCGATTTGCACCTGCACCGAACATGATCATGACAGCGTGCGCCGCCTGATCGTTGCCAAGAAACTCAAATCCATGCCCGCAGTCATGCAGGAGCTCGAATGGGCATCATCGGATGGGTGCCATGTCTGCCGTCCGGCGTTGAATTACTATCTGCTGGCGGCCTGGCCAAACGAATATGTTGATCACGGTGCATCGCGCTTTATCAACGAACGTGTTCACGCCAACATCCAAAAAGACGGCACCTATTCGGTTATTCCGCGCATGTGGGGTGGCTTGACCAACCCGCGCGAATTGCGCGCTATTGCCGACGTTGCCGACAAGTTTGAAATCCCGACCGTCAAGGTCACCGGCGGGCAACGTATTGACCTTCTGGGTGTGAAAAAAGAAGACCTTCCGGGCGTCTGGGCCGATCTGAATGCGGCGGGCATGGTATCGGGCCATGCCTATGGCAAATCACTGCGTACCGTCAAAAGCTGCGTCGGGCAGGAATGGTGCCGCTTTGGTACCCAGATGTCGCTCAGCATGGCGGTTGAACTTGAAAAAATGACATGGGGATCATGGATGCCCCATAAATTCAAGATGGCCGTATCGGGCTGCCCGCGTAACTGTGCCGAAGCCACGATCAAGGATTTTGGTGTGGTTGCAACCGACGGTGGCTGGGATCTTCATGTGGGTGGCAATGGCGGCATTCACGTCAAGGCGACCGAGCTTCTGTGCAAGGTTACCACCGACGAGGAGGTCATGGAATATTGCGGTGCCTTCATCCAGCTATACCGCGAAGAAGCCCGTTATCTTGAGCGCACCGCGCCATGGATCGAGCGGGTTGGCCTGAAACACGTTCAGGACCAGATGGTCGATGACGCAGCCAACCGCAAGGCGCTGTTTGATCGCTTTAAGGTCAGTCAGCAAAAAGCACAAATAGACCCATGGGCAGAACGCGCGAGCCAAGGCGTTGATGCCCATGAATTCACCCCCCTTCCCATGGTCGCAGCGGAGTAGGAAAATGACAGACATTCTAAGCTGGATTGATGTCGGGCCTGTGGCCAACATCCCGCGCCAAGGTGCCCGCACCCTGCAAACCGAAACCGACCGGATTGCCATTTTCCGCACTCTTGATGATCAGGTCTACGCGCTTCTTGACCGCTGCCCGCACAAACAGGGGCCGCTGGCACAGGGCATTGTCCATGGTCATTTCGTAACCTGCCCGCTCCATAACATGGTGTTCTCGCTTGAAACCGGCGAGGCACAGGGACCTGATGATGGCTGTGCGGCCAAGGTCGAATGCAAAATCGTTGACGGGACCGTGCGTGTCGGACTAACCGAACTGCAAGCCGGACTGCGCCATGCGGGATGAGGTCAAAACAACCTGCCCCTATTGCGGTGTTGGCTGTGGCCTGATCATTTCGCCAACCCGTGATGGATTTGCTGTCGGCGGCGATCCCGATCACCCGGCCAACTTTGGGCGGATATGCTCCAAAGGGGCCGCGCTGATTGATACAATCACGGCGGAAACCAAACGTGATTTCCGGTTACTCGAACCGGAGGTTGACGGCGCAAAAACCGATTGGTCGACGGCCATATCCGCAACCGCCGACCGCCTGCGCGACACCATCGCGCAGCACGGGCCAAAATCGGTGGCGTTTTATGTTTCCGGTCAACTTCTGACCGAGGATTATTATGTCGCCAACAAACTGATTAAGGGCTTCATCGGATCGCCCCATATCGACACCAATTCGCGTCTGTGCATGGCATCGACAGTGGTCGGGCACAAACGTGCGTTTGGTGCGGACGTGGTGCCGGGCTGTTACGAAGATTTGGAAATTGCCGATCTGGTCATTCTGACCGGATCAAATTTGGCATGGTGTCATCCGGTGCTTAATCAGCGCCTGCGCGCGGCCAAGGAAAAGCACGGCACGAAGATTATCGTGATTGATCCACGCCGCACGGCAAGTTGCGATATTGCCGACTTGCACCTGCCGATCAAACCGGGCAACGACGTTGCCCTGTTTAATGGCTTGCTGGCATGGCTTGATCAGACCGGCAATACCGACCTTAAATACGTCGCCCGCCATGTTAGCGGCTATGAACAGGCCGTGGCAGAGGCCCGTGCCGACTGCCCCGATCTCGAGACAACCGCAAAAAAATGCGGGCTCGACACCCATGATAGCGCTGATGCATTCGGCTCAGGTCTGGGGAAACTGGAAACGTTCTTTAGCTGGTTTGCCGCCTTTGATCGCACCGTGACGGTGTTTTCACAAGGGGTCAACCAATCGTCAAGCGGATCGGACAAGGTCAATTCGATCCTTAATTGCCATCTGGCAACCGGTCGGGTTGGGAAACCGGGCTCCAGCCCGTTTTCTGTCACTGGCCAGCCCAACGCAATGGGCGGGCGCGAGGTTGGCGGCCTTGCCAATCAGCTCGCCGCCCACATGAACCCCAATGATCCGGTTGATGTTGATCGCGTCAAACGGTTCTGGAAATCAGACGTTCTGGAACCGGGCGAAGGCCTTAAAGCGGTTGATATGTTTCGCGCGATTGAAACCGGCGAGATCAAGGCCGTCTGGATCATGGCCACCAATCCCGCCGTCAGCCTGCCCGACGCCGATCGCGTCCGGCTGGCTCTGTCGCGGTGCCCGTTGGTGATTGTATCTGATGTGGTCAGTGACACCGACACATTGCGCCACGCCCACATCAAATTACCCGCATCTGGCTGGGCGGAAAAATCGGGCACCGTCACCAATTCCGAACGCCGTATTTCACGCCAACGCCCCTTCCGCGATGCTCAGGGCAATGCCAAACCCGACTGGTGGATCATGTCCGAAGTCGCCAAATCCATGGGATACGGCAAATCGTTCAAATATAGCGGTCCAAGTGATATTTTCGCCGAACATGCCGCCCTGTCAGAATTTGAAAATGATGGGCTGCGCGCCTTTGACATTGGCGTCTGGCACAAGGCAAAAAAATCCGCCTATGACGCAATGGAGCCCTTCCAATGGCCCGCATCGCGCAAGAACCAGCCTATTACCGGCGCTGAACGCCTTTATGGCAATGGCATTTTCACCACATCAAGTGGCCGTGCGAAAATGATCGGGGTTGAACATATCATCCCGCAATCACAAACAAGTGCCGATTTCCCGTTGGTCGCCAACAGTGGTCGCTACCGCGATCAATGGCACACCATGACACGCACTGGAACGGCAGCACGCCTGTCGGCCCATCGCCCCGAACCGCTGCTTGAAATCTGCGCTGAGGATGCCGCCCGTTACCGGGTCAAAGACGGCGGCCTCGCCCGGATCAACAGCAAACACGGCACATCGCTGATGCGTGTTGCAATCACGGACGCGCAGGCCCCCGGACAGGTTTTCGTTCCGATGCACTGGAACGATGTCTACTCGGCCGCGGGAGGGATTGGTCGGCTCACGCCCCCCAATGTTGACCCCCATTCGGGCCAACCCGAAACCAAATATACGCCGGTGTCAATCGAACCGTTCGTGGCCAAATGGCAAGGGTTGCTGTTTTCAAGCACTCCGGTTGATCTTGCGCATCTGCCCTATTGGGTCGGGGCCACCGGGCCGGGCAGCATGATCTATGAAATCGCCGGCGAACAATCATGCATGTTCAAATCACTTCTACCCATGGCGGCCAACACCAACGATGAACAGATCATTGAATATAGCGACAGCAAAAAAGGTATTCACCGTTACGCCAGATTAAGCGGTGACCGCATCACCGGTGCGCTGTTCATCGGTCCGGACCGCCCGGCCCTTGGGCGCGACTGGATATCAAACCTGCTGGCGGCAGATGCCCTTGCAACGCCGGAACGCAACGCCTTGCTCGCCGGGCGCATGCCCGATGCCGGTGCAATTAATGACCGTCTGATCTGTTCATGCTTCTCGGTCGGATTGGCCGCCATCAGCAAGGCCATTGTCGACCAAAACGCCGTTTCCCCAACCGATATCGGCCGCTTGCTTCAGGCTGGAACGGGATGTGGTTCCTGTTTGCCGGAAATAAAGGAGATTCTCGATGACGCACTACCGCGCGCCGCTGAATGATCGCATCCGTGATCCGGGCATGGGGACCACCAACCCTGACCGGACCGAAAACTATGCCTATTTCCCGGCTTTCATTCATGTCACCGGCAAGAAGGTTCTTGTTCTTGGCGGCGGTGAAGTTGCCACCGGAAAACTTCGCATTTTAAGTAAAAGTCAGGCCAAGATCACGGTCGTCGCACCCGAAATCTGTGACGATATCGCTGTGATGGTGGACGAAGGGCGCATTGTTTGGGAAAGCACGCCCTTCGTTGACACCATGGTCAATGGCGCCGCGATGGTGTTTGACGCCACCGACGATCCCTACCTTACCGCACGCGTAAAGGCGGCAACCAAACGGCGCAACATCCTGTTGAATGTTGTCGATAAAACCGCACAGTGTGATTTCATTGTGCCTGCCATCCTTGATCGTTCGCCGGTGATGATCACGATCTCGACCGGGGCCTGTGCCCCGGCACTGGCCCGCATCATTCGTCAGCGCCTTGAAACGGTTCTGCCCGCCACCATGTCGCAGCTTGCCCGAGTTGCACGCGATGCCCGGCAAAAGGTTGCCGATCATTTGCATGACAATGTATCGCGCCAACGGTTCTGGACGCATTTTTTCCAGCGTGGATTACAAACCCACTCTGCACGGTCCATTTGCCCAGAAGACGTCGATCTTGCCCTTCGTCAGTTCGTGCCCGATGGCAGTTCGGCAACCGTGCCCGGCGGCCAAACACTTATGGCGGATGTTCATGTTGATAACGCGTTTGACCTGCCGCACGGCATTGCGCGTGCGATTGAAACCGCCGACATCGTCTTTCACGAAGATCACATTGCCGATGACATCCTGACCCTTGCGCGTCGCGATGCCACCGTCATCCCGATTGGCTGCATCACGCTTGACGAACACCCCGAACGCAAACGCGAAAGCATTGCCCAGCAATCAAAAATCTTTGCGCGACAGGGTTTTAATATCGTCACCCTGACCCAGCCGATCACGCATTAACCCCCTTCATATGTCCCCCTGTGGATTATGGCCCCCTGTCATCCACAAACTAAAAGCCGCGTAAGTTTCCTTACGCGGCTTTCTTTCTGCAATCAGCCGATTGCTTATTTCATTGTCGGCATCACAAACTCAGCACCCTTGCGAATGCCGGTCGGCCAGCGAGACGTGATGGTTTTAAGCTTGGTATAGAACCGAACACCTTCCGGGCCATGCATGTGATGATCGCCAAACAGCGATGCCTTCCAGCCGCCAAACGAATGGAACGCCATCGGAACCGGGATCGGTACGTTAATACCGACCATGCCGGTCTGGGTACGTGCAGCAAATTCGCGGGCGGTATCGCCATCACGGGTAAAGATCGCAGTCCCGTTGCCGTATTCGTGGCTATCCACAAGATCCGCAGCCGTTTCGAAATCATCGGTACGAACAACCGACAGAACCGGGCCAAAGATTTCTTCCTTGTAGATGCTCATATCCGGGGTGACATCATCAAACAGGGTGCCGCCGACGAAATAGCCGTCTTCATAGCCCTGAAGATTGATACCACGGCCATCAACAACCAGTTTGGCACCTTCTTTGACACCCTTGTCGATATAGCCAACAACCTTGTCCCGATGCATCGCGGTGACCAGCGGCCCCATCTCGGCTTTCGGATCCGTACCCGGTGCGACATGCAGTTCATTGATGCGCGGTACGAGCTTCTCAATCAGGGTATCGGCGGTTTCCTTACCGACCGGTACTGCGACCGAAATCGCCATGCAACGTTCACCTGCCGATCCATAAGCCGCGCCCATCAGGGCATCAACCGCCTGATCCATATCGGCGTCCGGCATAATGATCATGTGGTTTTTCGCACCACCCAGCGCCTGACAGCGTTTACCCTGCGCGGTTGCGGTTTCATAGATGTATTTCGCAATCGGGGTCAACCCGACAAAGCTGATCGCGGTGACGTCGGCATCGAACAACAACGCATCAACCGCTTCCTTGTCGCCCTGAACAACGTTGAACACGCCGTCCGGCAAACCGGCCTCGGTCAGCCATTCTGCCATCAGAAGCGACGCCGACGGATCACGTTCTGACGGCTTGAGGATAAAGCAGTTGCCGCACGCAAGCGCGACCGGGAACATCCACATTGGCACCATGGCCGGGAAGTTGAACGGGGTGATACCGGCAACGATACCCAACGGCTGACGCACAGAATGGCTATCCACCTTGGTACCGACGTTTTCGGTGAATTCACCTTTCAAAAGCTGCGGCGCGCCGGTGGCGAACTCAACAACCTCGATCCCGCGGGTGACTTCGCCCAGCGCGTCGGACAACACCTTGCCGTGTTCGGCCGTGATGGCTGCGGCCAGTTCTTCGGACCGGTCTTCAAGAATGCCAAGGAATTTATTGAGAATACGCGCCCGACGCAGCGGGGTTGTGTTTGCCCACTCCGCACGCACAGCCGCCGCCGACTCAACTGCCGCCCGGACTTCGGATTTTGACGCAAGATCGACGGTGCCGCTTTGAGCACCTGTGGCCGGATTGAAAACAGCCGCCGTACGGCCAGATGTTCCGGCAACGCGTTTGCCGCCAATGTAATGGGTAAGCTGGTTGGACATGGGGGTTCCTCCCGATAAACCTGATTTTTCGATTGCCTGATCGTATGACCGGCAAAGTGGCGACATTATGGGTATGCACACCGATGCACATCAACTATCATTTATGCAAATTCGATGTGCAATTTTTAAAGTCGTCAGTTCTTGTAAGGATTTGATCGTGGATTGGGATCGCTTTCGCATTTTTCTGGCCGTCGCCCGGCAGGGACAAATCCTTGCCGCCGCCCGTCAACTTGGCCTCAACCATGCCACCGTCGGGCGGCAGTTGACCGCGCTTGAACATGACCTTGGCACGAAGCTGATTGAGCGGCGCACCACCGGGTCGGAGCTGACCACGGCCGGGCGTGAACTCATGATCGCGGCGGAAGCGGCTGAAGCGGCCTTCCTGCGCGCCGGAACGGCAGTGTCGAACCAGACCGAAACCATCAGCGGCACGGTCCGTGTTGGCGTTCCTGACGGGTTGGGCAACTATTTCCTCGCCAGCGAGATGGCGGCATTTTCCGCCCAGCACTCCGACCTTGTCATTCAGCTTGTGCCTCTGCCGCGCACTTTTTCCCTATCCCAACGCGAAGCCGACATCGCCATTACCCTTGATCGCCCCAAACAGGGCCGTCTGGTGATCAAGAAACTGACCGATTACACCCTCAGCGTCTATGCCACGCAAGCCTATGTCAACCGGTTCGGCTCTGTCGAAACCGAGGCCGACCTGACCGACCGCCTGTTTGTCACCCATATCGAAGATTTGATTTACAGCCGCGCTCTTGATTATGCTGCGCGCCTTGGCAAACTGATGCGCCGTCGCTTTGAATGCGGCAGTGTGGTCGCCCAGATGGAGGCCGTGCGCAACGGTCACGGCATCGGCATCCTGCATGATTACGCCACCCAGGGCATCCCCGACCTGATCCGTTTGCTGCCTGAAATCCGGTTCACCCGCAATTACTGGATGCTGCAACATCCCGACACCAAAGACACCAGAAGTGTCGCCGCCGTTGCCGAACATCTTACCCGTGTTGTGCGTGCGGCGCGTGATCGGTTTGTTGTTGCCTGACAGCATACAAAAACAGGCGCAAGGAATGATGTCCTTGCGCCTGTTTTTGTGTCGCATCTTTTATCAAGCGGTCGCTGCTCCGTTAGGGCGACAGCAGAAACTCACTTGATCAGATGACTATTGGTCACTTTTTGCGCCAATCAAATTCAATGGCTTTTTCAGCCGACATCTTGCGCAAAGTCTGTTCAAAATAGTCGCGGATCTGGTCAAGTCCGGCGTTGTCAGACGCCGACATGGCAACTGTCAGGAAAGACGAGCTTGCGGTGATTTCACACACCCCCTGCTCGAACGCAAGAAGACCCTTGTTGCTGTCACGCAACTCTGCCTGCACAGAACCATCCGGCTCGCCGGTAAAGCCCTTTAAATAAACGGGTGCGTTACGTACATAGATATCTGCAAAACAATAGTTGGCGTCCATATTCTGATCCAATCCGACTTCAGACAACTGTGTATTCCCAGACGTATTCTTGCCTTCCTGATCCACCAAGCCGGCTTCCTTGTCATCCGTGTCGACCGCAGTCTTTACGCTGATGGAACCCTGATCATCACCTGACATCACATCGCACCCGGCATGGTTTGAATTATCGCTTAACATGAATACCATGCTTCGTATGCGCGTAACAATAGTGACCGTTGGTCAATAATATATGAAAGCATTACGCCGAAATTGATCTCGATTAAACAGAAAATGTTGCGAATTTGCGCCACCGCAAGTCAGACGGCGAAAATAACTTGCCGCACCGCACCCATCATAGCTGAATTGTCGGTCAGTTGACCGGGAATTCAGCACGCCCAAAAAATCCGATTTTTTGTTTTATTATTTAGTTACAGACAGATAGATCACATCAATTGGCACGCGCCAAAAACCACCGCCGACAGGCAAAAGTCAGACGAATGTAATGTAAACTTTTTGTGAAATCAGCTGTCTAGCGCCCAAATTCCGCTGATCACTCACGGCGACACACAGGGACACTGAGAATTTGCAAGACGATGCGGGTTTAACCCTACCTATTAATCGAGTCTGGATGCGACTTTTCCCTGGCGTCTACCATGACCAACCTGCTGGCAAAATCCACTGGCACGGGCAGGACGACCGGGGATAAATCAAGCTGAACATCGGGGTCACTTTCCCCCGTCGCTTTAAAAATGGCTTCATACCGGCACCAGGCATCGTAAAAGTCAGAGACGGACGTCGTGCGTGGCAAACCAAGCTGTACTGCCATTTGGGGAATAGAGCGACCTTCATCGCGATATTCAAGATCAACCCCGATCAAAAGCCCCGGATCAACCGCAACCGCAACCACCACCCAACCGCGACTATGGCTAATGCTTACGCCGTGACGATGACCGGCAATTTCCGCCCAAGGACGACCGTCCTCGTCCTTAAAGCATGTTGCATCGTTCCCCTTTGCGACATCGGCAACAAGGTCGCACAGCATATCCCACGCCAACAATGACGACGCTTGGCGCGCTGCACTTCGTTTCAACGTCGCATCTTCAAGTTTGTGGATGGCCGAAACAACCCTGCCATCAAAGTGGAAAAAGCGCGTTGCGTCCGATGAGTTAGACTTCCCAAGAGTGGTACTTGCCGCCACCTGCACAATCCATTATTGCTGAATTACAATCACGCGCCCTGCATCGCTGGTAAAATCGTTCCAAGAACGGCTTTTGGGCGGTGCCTGGACGCCCCCGCACTGGTCACGGGGCAATTTGACCCAAACCGACATGATTGAGTCAGTTTTCCACCCATTAATCAAGGCAGATCAAAATGCGTAGTTTGAAACTTGCTTCTGTTTTTGTCGTTGTCGCAGTGCTCGCAGCATGCTCGGCAACCGTTCAGAACTTCTCCAATCAGCCCTTCCCCGCCGATGTCGCCAAACTCAGCATGGCCGAGATTGAAGAAACCATCATTGAAACCGCTTCGACACGCGAATGGATTGTTCAGCGCGAAGGCGAAGGCCAGTTGACCGCAACCTATGCTCCGCGGTCGCACAGTGCAAAGGTTGCCATCTCGTTTAATCAGAAACAGTACTCAATCATTTACGCCGATAGTAGTAATCTCCAATATAATGGTACAACGATTCATCGGAACTATAACCGGTGGGTTAATAACCTGAGACAGGACATCCTGCGCGCGGTTTCGGCCCGTGCGGCACTTGCCAACTAGGACACCAGATGACTTTGCTGTGCGCCCGACTGTCACGTTGGGCTTTGTGGGAAGATACCAACGGTCAGGCCAGCCTGACCTTGCACACATCCGAAAACACGTCGGCTGTATCCTACCCGTCGGCCCAGAACGATCTGGCGCGCAGCATTAAACCCGGTTGGCGGCGGCGGCTTGACCTGTTTGGTCGCGCCGCCGCCGAAACGCTTACCCAGATGATCTCCCCCGCCGACAACCCGCATATTGTTTTCTGTTCCCGGCACGGCAACATCAACCGCACGGTCAAGCTTCTCCATCAGGTCGCAACCAACGAGGCCCTTTCCCCGGCGGATTTCAGCATGTCGGTCCATAATGCCTTTGTCGGTATTGCGTCGATCAACTGGTCGATCACCCAGAGCCATACGGCCATTGCCGCAGGCAATGAAAGCCTGATCGCAGGACTGACCGAAACCATATGTCAAATGATGGCAACGCAAAGCCCCGTTATTCTGTGCTATGTCGATTTGCCGTTACCCGACGTCTATGCCAACACTTTTGCAGAACCCCAGACCGGGGTTGCCTTTGCCATGCGCCTTGATCCCGATAAAGCCATCACCCCTGAGCCGCCGAGCATAGGCAAAGCCCTCACATTCTCATCCTGCGGAGCAGATCAGGCACAGGCCGCTGCCACATCTCCATATGATCAGATCAAAAACCTGACGGCCTTTTTTGTATCCCCCTCTGCCCGCCCTCTAACTCTTGGCAGCAGCACCACCGCATGGACCGTTTCGCGTCATGACTAAGTATGGCTGCGCCGAAATAGTGCAAAGCACCCAACACAGGAACCTGAACTGGTACTGGCGCCTTTTTGGCACTGGCTTGGCGTTTTCCATCTTCGGGCTGGGTGGCCTATTCATGGCGCTGACCATTTTCCCGATCCTGATGGTGATTTTACGCAATCGCGCAAAGCGGCGGAAATATGCCCAACTGGTGATTTGCCGTGGCTTTCGCCTGTTTGTCTGGATGCTCGATGTAACCGGCGTTGCAGAAGTCAAAACCCGGCATATAGACCGTCTGCGCAATGCCAGCGGTGTTTTGATTATCGCCAACCATCCGACCTTGCTTGATGTGGTAATGATCCTCTCGCAACTTGATCGCTGCCAATGCGTGGTTAAACATCAACTGTTTCGCAATCCGTTTTTGTTTGGAGTTGTCCGTGCCGCCGGATTTATTCGCAATGATGACAACCCGGAAAACCTGATCACGCAGGCCCGGCATCATTTGCGCGAAGGGGCAAATATTATGATCTTCCCCGAGGGCACCCGCACACCCAGCAAAAAAAGGCTTGGAAAATTGCAACGCGGCGTCGCAAACATTGCGATAGAGACACAAGCCGACTTGATTCCTGTGGTTGTGCACTGTAATCACGATACCTTGAAAAAAGGGGTCCCGTGGTATCGCATTCCTCCGTCGAAAATTCGCTACCGACTGGACGTCGATCATCCGTTATTATTTAGAGACATTAATGATCCGGACTTGCCGCGCGCCAAACAGTCCCGCGCCTTAACCCGGTTTATCAAAGATTACATTCTGGACAGACTTGAAAATGACTTCGCTGGAAACCGAACTTAAAGCCTTCATCATAGAAACCCTCAATCTCGAAGATGTTGACGTCAACGATATCGACAGCGAAGAAGCTTTGTTCGTTGACGGTTTGGGGCTTGATTCAATTGATGCCCTTGAACTGGGGGTTGCCCTTCAAAAGAAGTATGATGTGCGCATTGATGCCAAGGATGAAAACGTCAAAACCCATTTTGCGTCCGTCCGTAATCTTGCGAACTTTATTCAGGCATCGGGGAAACAGGTCTAGTCATGCATAGCCGCGAAGAAATCTATAACCAGTTGCATACCTACCTCGTTGACCTGTTTGAAGTCCCGGCAGAAGACATCACCCCGGACGCGCACCTGATGGAAGACCTCGATCTTGACAGTATCGATGCCGTCGATCTCATCGTGAAGTTTCAGGAACTCACAGGCAAAAAAATTCCGGCGACAGAATTCAAATCGGTTCGAACAGTCGATGACGTGGTCGAGAAGATTCATGTCCTGGTCAGCTCCTAACCGCATCGCCACACTCGTCCTGTCCCTGCTGGGTGTGGTGTATCCGGTACTGGTCTATTTTGGATTGTCGTCATTTTCATCGCGTGTCATCCTGTTTTTGCTTTTGGCTGCCATTGTCGTCCGCGCCATCCTGTTTCTAATCAACAGGAAGCATCTGCAGGCCGGACTGGCCTTACTCGTCGCCATTATTCTGTCCCTTGCCGGGATCGCCAGTGAACTGGTCGCCATCCGCTTTTACCCGGTCATTGTTGCTACCACCCTTGCAGCGGTTTTCACCGTCTCGCTGTTTTCGGGCATGCCGATTATTGAAAGGTTTGCCCGCATGCGGTCGGCAGAACTAGATGGCTATGCCCGTGCCTATACACGTAAGCTGACCAAGGTCTGGATCGGGTTTTTCATTGCGAATGGGCTTATTGCCGGATGGACGGCCCTTTATGCCAGTCTGGAAACATGGACGCTCTATAACGGGCTGATATCCTATGTTCTGATCGGCATTTTGTTTGTTGGTGAATGGCCCGTGCGTCGGCTTCTGCGCGCCCGTCACGACCGTCACACCCAGAACCGTCCCCGTCAGGAACAGGTATGAGCGTTTTTTTCGAACATCTATATGACGACAAAAACGCGCAGACGCCCCTGTGTCTGGAAAACGGCGTGACCTATTGCGTTACGGATATCGTTCGCGACATTGACCATTTGGCTGCCTCGATCTCGACCGGGCAACGCATCGCAATTTACTGCCAATCCGCACGCCGGTTTCTGATTGCCCTTGCCGCGGTCTGGCGCAGTGGCGGTACAGCCATCCTGCCCGCAACCGACAAACCCGGTTACCTTGATGAGATCAATCAGCAGTTTGATCTGTATCTTGATGACGATGCCATTGATGCCCGTCTGGTGAGCCCGACGGACATTTCCGCCTTTGACATGCGGTTACCAACCAGCACCGCATGCGCGGCCATTTTCTTTACATCGGGGTCAAGCGGACAGCCCAAACCGGTCATAAAATCACTCGCCCAGATCGAAGACGAAATTCAAACCCAAATTCCCCTTTGGCATCCCATAATGCCACAGGGTGCCCGCATGATCGGGCTGGTGTCGCATCAACATATTTACGGCCTGATCTTTCGCATCATCTGGCCTGTCATCACCAAACAGACGTTTAGTGCAGACCCAACGCCGTTCTGGGACATGATCATTCCTGACATGGCCGCCGGTGACGTTTTGATTACAAGCCCCGCTCAGCTTAAAAACCTGCATCCCGACCTTGAAGCTGCACCGCGCCCGTCACTGGTGTTGTCATCGGGCGGGCCGCTTGATTTTGCCACTGCACAGGAAGCCACCCGCGTTCTGGGCATTTGCCCGACGGAAATTTACGGCAGCACGGAAACCGGCGGCATTGCGTGGCGCCAACAAACCGGGCCATTGTCTGCATGGACCCCATTACCGGGCCTGCAAACCAGCCTTAATGATGCGGGATGCCTGCGCGTTTGCGCCCGCCATATTGCCGGGAATGACTGGTATCAAACCGAAGACCGCGCAACAATTGACAGTGATACCGGATGTTTCACCCTGCACGGTCGCGCCGACCGGGTGGTGAAGGTCGAAGGCAAACGCATATCCCTTGGCGCGGTTGAACAACATCTGCGCCAAAGCGATCTGGTTCAAGACGCCGTTGCCTTACTGGCCGACGAAAATGATCGCCGCTTGGCAGTAGTCGCGGTTCTGACCGAACCCGGCAAGGATCACTTGCAAAAACGTGGCCCGTTTCGCATGGGTCGGTTGCTGCGCCGTGAAGTTGCCCGATTTGAAGACGACGCAGCACTCCCGCAACGCTGGCGCTTTGTCGACCAACTCCCGACCGACAGTCAGGGCAAACGCCCCTTGCATCTTTTGCGCGCCCTTTTCACCAAAAATGCCAATCTTGGGCCGGTCATTCATAGCCAAACCCGTGATGGGCAAAAGGCCATTCTTGGCTTAACCCTTCGTCGCGATATGACCTGTTTTCAGGGACATTTTCCAGATCATCCGATCCTTCCCGGTGTTGTTCAACTGCACTGGGTTGTTCAAACCGCCGCCACCCTTTTTGGCAGCCCGAACACGGTCGGAGAGGTCAGCCAGCTTAAGTTCCGCCGACCAATATCGCCCGATGACGAACTTAAACTTGATCTTGATTTTGATGTCACCGGGCCAAAGGTGCGATTTAGCTATCATTCCGACGCGGGCGGCGTTCATAGCTCCGGTACAGTCAAGTTTCGCATCGCCAGCCAGGATCAGGAAACCGCACCGTGAAAATATGCGCCCTGATCCCGACCCATAACCACCATCAGGTTTTGGCCGATGTTGTTGAGCACGTACGCACCCATGACCTGCATGTTTTCATCATTGATGATGGGTCCGACGTTGCGACCGAACAAAAAGTCCAGTCCCTGCACGATCCGGAACACGGGGTAACCTGCCACCGCTTGGCAATCAACAGCGGCAAGGGTGTTGCCGTCATGCAGGGTATGGCACATGCCAGTGCGGCGGGATTTACCCATGCGATTCAGATTGATGCCGATGGTCAACATGACCTCGACCAGCTTTCGGAAATGCTGACACAGGCCCGCCGCCATCCAAACGCGCTGATCACCGGCCTTCCGGTCTATGACGACACCATCCCATTGGGCCGTAAAATCGGCCGTTGGATCACCCATGTCTGGGTCTGGATTGAAACCCTGTCGACCACCATCCGCGACAGCATGTGCGGGTTTCGCGTCTATCCGATCAAGCAAAGCCTCGCGGTCTGGCACGACGAAGGTGCGGGTAACAAAATGGATTTCGACACCGAACTGATGGTGCGGATGTATTGGCGCGGGGTTCCGATCATTCATGTGCCGACAAAGGTCACCTATCCCGAAGGCAATACGTCAAACTTTCGCATGTTCGAAGATAACCTTCTGATCAGTGCGATGCACACAAGGCTGGTTTTTGGCATGCTTGGCCGCCTGCCCGGCTTTATCTGGCGCGGTGGAAAATTTGCCAAGCCCAGCACAGATGCCTCAAACCACTGGTCTGAAATCGACGAACGCGGCATGTATTTTGGCGTGCGGTTTCTTGGCTGGGTTTACCGCGTTGCCGGACGGCGGGTTTGCCTTGCCATCATGCTGCCCGTCATTACTTATTTTTATCTGACCGGCGGCATTGCACGGCGCGCATCGCATGATTTTCTGACCCGTGCACACCAGAATGGTGCACCCGTTGCCCCAACCCGTTGGAACAGCTTCCGTCATTTCCTGCGCTTTGGTGAAAGTGCGCTTGATAAAATCGCCGCTTGGTGTGGTGAATTAAAACTGGGCGATCTGGAATTGCCCGATGACGCCGACAACCTCTTTGCCTATATGCCGCGTGATCAGGCCGCAGTGCTGCTGGTATCGCATTTTGGCAATATGGAACTGGTGCGCGCCATCGCCAGCCGCGACCGCGATTTCCGCGTCAATGTCTTGCTGCATCAAAAAAATGCCGCCCGGTTTGGCCGCGTCGTGCAAAAACTGGCGCCGGAAAGCCAGGTCGATCTGATTGAGGTCACCGACATTGGACCCGATACCGCCATCATGCTGCGTGAGCGGGTTGAACGCGGGGAATGGATTGTCATTGCCTCGGACCGGGTTGCGATTGGTGCACGCGATAAATCCGTCGCAGTTCCGTTCCTTGGCCAAGATGCACCTTTCCCGCAGGGACCGTTTATTCTGGCGTATCTGCTACAATGCCCAGTCTATATGGCAGCGGCTTGGCGCACGGACAAACGTTTTAAAATCGCGTGGCAAAAACTGGCCGACAGTCTGACCTTACCGCGTCAAAACCGAACCGACGCCATCGCAGCCTATGCCAGCCAATATGCGCAATGGCTTGAAAAGATAGTTGTTACTGAACCACTACAATGGTTCAATTTCCATGACTTCTGGGCAAAGAAAAAGGACGGTAATGACCGATAACCACATCAATGTAATCTTTGGCGAAAACGATCTTACGGTCGAAGATGTCATTGCCCTGTCCGAACAACGCGCCCAGCCTGTGCTTTCAGGGGATCGCGATTTTCGCACCCGCATTCAAAAGGGTGCTGATTTCCTAGATCAGCAACTGCGCGACAAGGGCCATATTTACGGTGTGACCACCGGCTATGGTGATTCTGTTTCACGCCGCGTGCCACCCGAACTGGTTGCGGAACTACCACTTCATCTGAGCCGCTTTCACGGCTGTGGGCTCGGCGATATTCTTGGCCCCGAACAGGCACGCGCCGTTTTGGCCGTGCGTCTGGCATCGCTTTGCACCGGCTATTCCGGTGTCAGTGTCGATTTGCTCAATCAACTGGTAAACCTGCTTGCCCATGACATTACCCCGCTGATCCCCGAAGAAGGATCGGTGGGTGCCAGTGGGGATCTCACCCCGCTTTCCTATGTTGCCGCTGCCTTGATCGGCGAACGCGACGTTCTTTATCGCGGTCTGAAAACATCCGCCCAAGACGCATTGGAAACCGCCGGATTAACCCCACTGACCTTGCGCCCCAAAGAGGCGCTTGCGATCATGAACGGAACGGCCGTAATGACCGCCTTGATGTGTCAGGCCTTTGTCCGTGCCAATTATCTGTGCAAACTCACATCGCGTATTACCGCCCTTGCCAGCATGGGATTACTTGGCAATCCCGCCCATTTCGACAAACGTCTTTTTGCCGCCAAACCCCACCCCGGACAGGCCCAAATCGCCGCATGGATTGAAGACGATCTGTCATCACTGGGTGATGACTATCAACCAGCCCGGCTTCAGGATCGCTATTCGCTGCGCTGCGCACCGCATGTAATCGGGGTTCTGGCCGATATGATGCAGGCCTTCCGACGTACCCTCGAAATTGAGCTCAATAGTGCCAACGACAACCCGCTTTTGGATGTTACGGAAAACACCATCCTGCATGGTGGGCATTTCTATGGTGGGCATGTCGCCTTTGTGGCCGATGGCATGAAAACGCTGGTGGCCAATCTGGCTGATTTGATGGATCGCCAGATGGCGCTTCTGGTCGATACCAAATTCAATCACGGACTGGCATCGAACCTGTCTGGGGCCGATCCCGACCGCACATCAATTAATCACGGACTTAAGGCCGTTCAAATCGGCGCATCCGCCTGGACGGCCGAGGCATTGAAACACACCATGCCCGCCAGCGTCTTTTCGCGCTCCACCGAATGTCATAATCAGGACAAAGTCAGCATGGGCACGATTGCCGCACGCGATTGCCTGCGCGTCCTGCAACTGACCGAACAGGTCGTGGCGGCAAACCTTTTGGCTGTTGGTCAGGCCATCGCGTTGCGCGAAAAATCTGGCGAATTAACCAAGGAACAACTCGGCCCCAAGGTTTCGGCCTTTATCGACAACCTAAAGGAAGACATTCCCTTCATCGCCGAAGACCAACCGCTTGAAGGCACCTTGCGCCTTCTGGTGTCGCGCATTCAGAACCGCCACTGGGCGCTTTATGATGAAGAAATCCCGTCATGATCAGTGCATCAGTCACCGAAACGATCCAGTTTTATCATCTTGATCCGATGAATGTCGTCTGGCATGGCAACTACGTGCAGTTCTTTGAAAATGCACGCTGTGCTCTTTTGGAAAAGATTGACTACAACTATCCGCAAATGGATGCATCAGGCTATGTCTGGCCGATTGTTGACATGCGGGTCAAATATGTTGGCCCGTGCACCTTTGGGCAAAAAATCACCATCACAGCAACCTTACACGAATTCGAAAACCGCCTGAAAATTGATTATCTGATCACGGATGCAAAAACCGGCACCAAACTGACCAAGGGCTTTACCATTCAGGTCGCCGTTGAAAAAGACACCGGCGAAATGCTGTTTCGCAGTCCCGACTTCCTGATTGAGAGGCTGGAGGCCATGACCCCATGACGCACCGCTGGTTTTTACCATTGGCAGTATCCGCCTTGACTCTGTTCCTAGTCGCAATGCTGTCGGTAATTCCAGCACGCGCCGACGGAACCGCGCCCAAGGCAGATTTGCCGTCCGCCGCCATGCCAACCCCGATCAGCGATCAGCAATATCTGACCGGCACCTTTGCCCTTGACCGCCATCTTGACGGCTTTGACGCCCCGCTGACCTCGACCGGTGAATTTGCCCTGTCGCCCCACAAAGGTCTGATTTGGCAAAACCTGAAACCGTTTCCCGATACCACCGTGATGAACGATCAGGGAATTACCCGCAAACATGATGACGGCACATTTGAAACCATTGCATCTGGCGCCCGGTTTCATCAGTTCATCGCGCTGATTTCAGCCGTTCTTGCCGGAAACTGGGAACCGCTGTCTGATCAATTCACCATCACACCGACAAAGACCGCCACAGCACCGAACTGGCAAGTCACACTGGCCCCAAAGAACAACAACGGATTGTCCGAACAGGTCAGCCAGATCATTGTTAAGGGCGATGAGTTTGTCACCCACGTCACCCTGCACAAACCATCAGGTGATCGCGACGAAATCACGTTGAGCAACCAAAAACGCCACGAGCTGCCACTTCCCGATGATCTTGCCAATCTGCTTTCGGGAAACCCTGATTGATGGCAGTGCGGGGGGGTATATGGGGTATTTTCCTGTTGATCATGGCGACCTTTGCCATTTGGCAGGTCACATCGGGCAATGCCCGGATTGATGGCGATGTCCTGTCCCTGATCGGGTTGGAGAAAACCGACGATGCTGCCCGCAAACCCGATATCGAAACCGTGCGCGACTTACTGGCAAATGATGCCAATCAGGCCATCATCATGGTGTCGGCCAACCAGCAAGATATGCTTGAAACGGCAACCCGTACGTTGGCTTCTGACATCACAAACATTCCGGGCACAAAGTCGGTTTCTATGCCGGGATATGACGCGGGAAACCTTGCGCGGCTTTCAGATTTTTACCTGCCCCATGCGCAAAGCCTGCTGTCGGACAGGGACCGGGCACTTTTGCGTGACGGCAACGGTGAAGCGGTTTATCAAAACGCCGTCAAAACGCTGTATGCGCCTGCTTCAATGCTCAGTGCGGCATCGCTCCGTGCTGATCCGTTTTCCCTGCTTCCCGGTTTTCTGGCCGAACTGGGCAACAAACTTGGCTCTTCCGGGATCGTGCAAAGAGACAACCACTTCCACACCCCGATCCTTATAACCCTGACCCTGGACCTTCGGCGTCAAGGACGGGACATCGCATGGGTGGGCAAGGTCAATGACGCCATCGCCAACGCCCAAAGCACCGCAGATCAATCTGACGGGCTCACCATCGCAAAAACCGGGCAAGTCTTTTTCGCTGTGGCCGAGGCATCAGCGGCAAAATCCGATGTCCAACGCATCGCCATCATTGCGACCCTTGGCATTTTTGCCATGGTGCTTAGTGTGTTTTTCTCCCCACTCCCGTTAATCGGCACCTTGATCACGGTCGGCAGCGGCTTGATCGCCGGTATTGCTGCCGTCACCCTCATTTTCGATGGCATTCATGCCATTGCGCTGGTCTTCGGGGCCAGTCTAATCGGGATATCGGTCGATTATGCGCTGCATTATCTGGTGCTACCCGCCGATGAAAAATCACCGACGGCCCGGATTGCGACGATCCGTTCCGGCCTAAGCCTTGGCCTTTTGACCTCGGTTTGCGGCTTTGCGGTTTTGGCCATCAGCCCGGCCATCCTTCTGGCTCAAATCGCGGTTTATTCCATCGCCGGGCTTATCGCGGCCTATGTCACCGTGCTTTTCATCCTCCCACTTTTGCCCGTGCGAAGCGTCAAGCACCGGTCGCTCATCCCGCGTGCGTATCAGAAACTTGATGATACCTTGCGCCGCCTACAACTGCCCCGGTTGGTCCGGGGGATAGGTGCGCTTGCCATCCTTGGTGGATTTGCGGTCTGCGTTTTGTTCATACCAACCGACGATGACATCCGCCATCTCGGGCATGGCAACGACCCCCTGACAACGCAGGCGCGCCTGATCGGGGATACCATGGGCATGGGCGGTAACCCCGTCTTTATCCGGATTGATGGCGCAGACAGCCAAACCCGCCTTCAAACGGGCGAGGCCGTACAAAACGCACTCCGCCCCCTGATCAAAGACGGCACTGTCGGGTCTGCCTTTGGTTTGTCGGACATGATCCCATCAATCAAACGACAGGACGAAAACCGTACCCTGATCAAAGATCAGCTCTTTGAAGCCTACGCACCAAAACTGGCCCCGCTGCTTCCGATCAACATTCAAACGCCCAACCCCGACGCCCCTTATTTACAGGCCGACGAAGATGCCTTTGCCCAGTTCCCGGAACTGGCAAACCTGCGTGATGGCATGACCGATATCGTCCGGCTAAACGCCGTGACCGATGCCAATGCCGTTGCCACGGCAATTGCCAACATCGACGCCGCCCGTTTGATCAACCCGCGTGCCACCATCACCGACCAGTTTACCCGTTATCGCAACGGAGCAACGATGGGATTGGCGATTGCCTTGCTGATTGCCGGGGGCCTTGCCATGGGACGCTATGGCATGATCCGTGGGCTATGTGTTTTGGGAACGCCTGCGGGGGCGATGCTTGTTGCCCTTGGCGGGGCGGCTGCAATCGGGATCACAATCAATTTCTTCACCATCATGGCACTGTTTCTGGTGTTTGCCATCGGGGCTGACTACGTGATCTTCTTTTCTGAAAGCCAAAAGCACGGCCAGCAGGATGCAACCCGGTTTGCCGTGTTTTTATCGCTGATCAGCAGCATTCTGGCCTTTGGCCTGCTCGCCAGCAGTTCTGTTCCCGTGGTCAGTGCCATCGGAACCATCATGGCCATTGGACTTCCAACTGCATGGGTGCTGTCCTATGCCATGTGCCCCACATCCGTGAAAGCCGATCAATCCGATGTCTGACAATCATTCTGAAAGCCACCTCATGACCGATTGTGACATCGCCATCATCGGTGCCGGACCAGCCGGAACGGTTGCCGCCAAATTTCTTCGTGATGCGGGATTAAGCGTGATTGTGCTCGAAGCGCAAACCTTCCCGCGCTTTGTCATCGGCGAAAGCCTTCTGCCTCACTGCATGAATGTGCTTGAGCGGGCCGGTTTGCTTGATGCGGTTGAAAAGGCCGCTTTCCAGCACAAAAACGGGGCCATCTTTGAACGCGGACCACTTTATCAATCCATTGATTTTCGCGAAAATTTCGAAGACAGCGGATGGGGCACCACCTTTCAGGTTCAACGCAGCCGCTTTGATCACATTCTCGCCCAAACCACCATCGACGCCGGGGTCAACATCCGTTTTGGGCATAAGGTCACCGATGCGGTCTTGCGCGATGGTGACTGTACCCTCGACTATGAAAATGATGCGGGTCAAACCGGTCGAATAAGATCGACATTTGTTCTCGACGCCAGTGGTTATGGCCGGGTCCTTCCCCGGATGCTCGGCAGCGCCAAATCCGGTCAATTGGCAGAACGACGCGCCATCTTTACCCATATGCGCGACCATATATCCGACCCCAATTATGACCGGGAAAAAATCCTGATCACGGTCCACCCCGTCCGCTCCGAAATCTGGTATTGGCTGATTCCGTTTTCCGATGGCACGTCCTCTGTCGGGGTGATTTACCCCGATCAGGACCCGGAATTTGATGGTCTTGATGATCAGGCCATCTTTGATCGCCTGATCGGCGATACCGGCCTTGGTCCCCTTCTGGCCAAGGCCGAACCAACCCGTCCGCTGAATGCCATTGCCGGATACAGCGCGCAATCGGACACCCTTTTTGGCGACGGCTATGTCCTTCTCGGCAATTCTGCTGGTTTCCTTGATCCAGTTTTTTCATCGGGTGTGACCATTGCCATGCATTCCGCCGAACTGGCGGCAAAGGCGCTTATTGCGCGTCACAATGGTCAGGCCGTCGATTGGGATGCGGATTACGCCATTCCGCTTAACCGGGGTGTGGAAACGTTCCGTTCATATGTCGATGCATGGTATGACGGACGTCTACAAACGATTATTTTCAATCAGCCCGATGATGATACAAAACTCAAACGTATGGTTGTTTCGATCCTTGCAGGATACGCCTGGAACCTCGACAATCCGCTGGTAAGCAAAACCGACCGTTATCTGGAGATGTTGCACGACCTATGCGATCCATCCTGATCCTATTCATGACCCTGTCTCTGAACGCATGCGTGACGGATTTTGCCGACCTGACGGTCCCGAACCCGTTTGCGTCCAATCCTGCGTATACGGTTGCACTGGCACCGGGGATCACCATCGAGTTACCGGAAAACCCGTGGGACAATGTTCAAAGCCTTGAGGCCACCCAACAGGTCACTGCACAATGGCGCCCCCAAAACGGTCAGCCGAGCACGGCCACTTTCCTTGCCCGGATTTCGGCCCAGCCCGGTCAGGTTAGGATTGCCGTTCTTGATGACCTTGGCCGCCGGGCCATGACCATTGACTGGACCCTTGATGGGCTCAACATCGTCAAGGCCGACTGGGTGCCAGATGCCCTTGACCCTGAACGGTTGCTTGGCGATATGGTCATGACCTATTGGCCCGACGATGTTGTCAGTGACGTGGTCGACCAATCCATGACCGTCGAGGAAACCATGGGTCAACGCACCATCCGCACCACCGGTGATGGATTGGTGTTTGTTACGATTGAAAAACCGATCCGCGACCCGTGGCAGGGTGTGGCAACCCTGCGCAATATGAAACTGGGCTATACCCTGACCATCAGATCGCAGAGACTGGGGTCCTGATGATGTCGGTGACTTCTACCTTTCTGTCGGCCCTTGGTATTGTCTCCGCCCTTGGACAGGGGATAGAGCAAACATCGCGCACCCTGTTTGGCGACCGCCCGGCGGACATGATTGCCCATGACGATTTTCTGGTTGATCGCACCACCATGCTTGGCACCGTAACCGGCCCGCTTGCCCCCGTGCCCGATCATCTTACGCAATATGATACCCGCAACAACCGCCTGCTATGGACCGCCACGGCTCAGATCACCTCTGAAATTAACGATCTGATTACGACCTTTGGCAAAGACCGCATCGGCATCATTCTGGGCACCAGCACCTCGGGCATCGAAGAAGGCACCACCGGGTATCAGGACATGCTGCAAACCGGCACATGGGCCCCCGGTTTTCGCTATGAGCATCAGGAAATCGGATCGCCTGCCGCGTTTTTGCGCGATGCGCTGGGTCTGTCGGGTCCTGCCTATGTGATTTCGACCGCCTGCTCCTCAAGTGGTAAGGCCTTCGCATCCGCCCTGCGATTGATGGATGCGGGCATGTGTGATGCCGTCATTGTTGGCGGGGTCGACAGTCTGTGCCGCCTGACCGTGCGTGGATTTGATGCGCTTAATTCCATTTCCGAAGGCATCTGCAATCCGCTCAGTAAAAATCGTGACGGCATCAATATCGGCGAAGGCTGTGCGCTGTTCACGCTGCGCCGGGACACAGGCGACATTGCCCTGATGGGGGTTGGTGAAACATCCGATGCCCATCATCCCAATGCCCCGCACCCCGACGGGACCGGGGCAATTGCCGCGATGAAATCCGCACTGGCGCATGCCGGACTGACGCCTGATGATATTGGCTATATCAACATGCATGGCACCGCGACCCCGCTAAATGACAGCATGGAAAGCACCGCCATCGCACAGATATTCGGCCCATCCGTCGCCGTCAGTTCAACCAAACCCATGACCGGTCACACACTGGGTGCAGC
This sequence comes from Thalassospira sp. Z349TD_5, assembly GCF_056173045.1. Taxonomy (NCBI): domain Bacteria; kingdom Pseudomonadati; phylum Pseudomonadota; class Alphaproteobacteria; order Rhodospirillales; family Thalassospiraceae; genus Thalassospira; species Thalassospira sp. Z349TD_5. Next base: position 598,280 of record NZ_CM149654.1, on the reverse strand, counting down.
AGGCGCGATTGAGGCCGCCATTCTTTGGCTTTCACTACAACAGGCACATGATGGCGCGCCATTGCCCCGCCATCACTGGGACGGTGTTACTGACCCGGCTGTTGCCGAAATGAACCTCGTCGAACAATCGGGGCAGCGACTTGCACCGAACGATAGGCTTGCCATGATCAGCAATTCCTTCGCCTTTGGCGGCAGCAACGTATCAGTCATTCTCGGACGCGGTTTTATCCCCGCGCGGATGCCATCATGACCAGCACATCCACAAAGACCATGCCCGACATTGCTGAACTGGTCCCGCATGCCGTCCCGATGCTACTGATTGATCGGGTCTGCGATGCCGGGCCTGATCATCTTCAGGCTGAAGTCACGATTCAACAAACAAGTATGTTTTTTGAAAAAGACCACGGCGTACCCACCTATGTCGGGATTGAATATATCGCACAGGCCGTCGCCGCATATGGTGGCTGGCGCGCCAAATCTGCCGATCCTGCCGCAGCTCCACGCATCGGCTATTTGCTTGGTACCCGCAAAATGACGATGACCCGCGACTGGTTTGAACCGGGCACCCGATTAAATATATATGTCGAAAATGTTTTCGAAGATGGCGAAATGGGCGTCTTCAAAGGCGAAATTCGCGACGGAAATGATGTGATTGTCTCTGCCCAGATCAATGTCTTTCAACCCGGTGACACAGACGCCATTCTTGCCACATCCCACACGACCCACAACCAAGAAACGACAACGCCATGACAGAAACCATTCTGGTAACAGGTGCCAGCAAGGGCATCGGGGCCGCCACCGCCAAACGCCTTGCGCGCGATGGATATGATGTCATCGTTCATTATCATTCCGACCGCGATGGCGCGCAAAGGGTCCTAGATGACGTCGTTGCCATGGGACGCACCGGGCGTCTTATCCGCTTTGACATTGCTGACCGCGATGCCACCCGCACAGCCCTTGAAGCCGACATTGCCGAACATGGCGCGCCGTTTGGTGTGGTGCTCAATGCGGGCCTGACCCGTGACGCCGCCTTTCCCGCCCTTGAAGATGACGATTGGGATGCGGTGCTGCATACCAATCTGGACGGGTTTTATAACGTCATAAAGCCCCTCATCATGCCGATGATCCAGCGCCGAAAGGGCGGTCGTATTGTCGCACTGACCTCCATCGCCGGTCTGGCGGGCAACCGCGGGCAGGTCAATTATGCCGCGTCCAAGGCCGGGATCATTGGCGCAGTCAAATCGCTAGCGCTTGAACTGGCTAAACGCAAAATCACCGTCAATGCCGTCGCGCCGGGGGTGATTGAAACCCAGATGACCGATGAATTGCCCGCCGATGAGGTCAAAAAAATGATCCCGATGCGCCGATATGGTACGGCCGATGAAGTTGCCGCGACCATTGCATTTCTGTGTGGAGGCGATGCCGCCTACATCACCCGTCAGGTCATCAGTGTAAACGGGGGCATGCTATGACCCGGCGCGTTGTTGTCACCGGCATGGCCGGAATTACGGCCTTGGGCGATGATTGGCCCACCATTTCAGCCCGGATGTATGCGGGCGAGACCGGCATTCGCCGCATGAATGACTGGGATGGGCGCTATGATCTGCGCACCCGCCTTGCTGGCCCGGTTGAGGACTTCACGCTTAAGGGCAAGCTTACCCGCAAACAATTACGCAGCATGGGCCGTGTTGCACAGATGTCGGTTGCCGCCACCGACAAGGCGCTTGAGATGGCCGGGCTTCGCGATGATACCGCCACCTTGCAGGGCGGACGCCTTGGCATTGCCTATGGGTCATCATTTGGCAGCACCCCGCCGGTGATGGGCTTTACCAAGCTGATGGAAACTGGCGATAGCAACGCCATCACCGCGACCAGCTATATCCAGATGATGAGCCATACCTCGGCGGTCAATATCGGCGTTTTATACGGCATTTGCGGGCGGATCATTCCAACATCAACCGCCTGCACATCCGGCAGCATGGGGATCGGCTATGCTTACGAAGCCATCAAATACGGCATGCAGGATTTGATGATTGCCGGTGGTGCCGAGGAACTCTGTCCGACCATGGTCGCGGTGTTCGACACCCTGTTTGCCACCAGCGACAATAACGACCACCCCGAAATCACCCCGCGTCCCTATGACGCAAATCGGGACGGGCTGGTGATTGGCGAAGGAGCCGGGACGCTGATCCTGGAAGAATACGAACATGCCAAGGCGCGCGGGGCGACCATTTATGGTGAAATCGTCGGGTTTGCGTCCAATTCCGATGGCGCCCATATCACCCAGCCACAAGCCGACAAAATGGAAATCGCCCTGCGTAAATCGCTTGAGGATGCGGGGCTGACCCCGGCCGATATCGACATCGTCAATGGCCATGGCACCGCCACCGACCACGGCGATCTGGCCGAAAGCAAGGCCACCCGTGCCGTGTTTGACCGCGCCATTCCGATCCATACCCTTAAGGGCCACTTTGGCCATACGCTGGGCGCCTGTGGTGCGATCGAGGCATGGCTGGGACTGGAAATGATGCGCGACGGAAAGTTTGTTCCGACCGCAAACCTTAAAACCCCCGACCCGGCCTGTGCGGAGCTTGATTATATCAAGGACACCGCACGCAGCCTGTCGGCCCGATATATGATGAGCAATAATTTCGCCTTTGGCGGCATCAACACGTCGCTGATTTTCACGCTACCATAGGCCTCAACCACCAGCCTTCACCTCATGGGAAAAGCCTGACAATGCGCATTGCCATCCTTGATGACTATCAAAACCTTGCCCTGTCCTCTGCCGACTGGTCAGAAGTTACGTCAAAAGCCGATGTCAGCGTCTTTAACGACACCCTCACCGATCCCAACGCACTGTGCGAACGCCTCAAACCGTTTGATGTGCTCTGTGTGATGCGCGAAAGAACGCCCTTGCCTGCATCCGTTCTGTCAAACCTTCCCAACCTCAAACTGATTGTCACCACCGGCAAACGCAACGATGCGATTGATGTGACCTATGCCAACGATCATGGCATAACAGTCTGCGGCACCAATTCACCCTCCACCGCAACACCGGAACTGACATTCGCATTGATGCTGGGTCTGGCGCGCGGTGTTGTGCCGGAAAACACGTCCATGCGCACCGGCGGCTGGCAGGTCGGGCTTGGGCAGGACCTTGCCGGATCGACCCTTGGCATCATCGGGCTTGGTCGGCTGGGTGCAAAGGTTGCAACCATCGCCAAGGCCTTTGACATGCGCGTCACGGCCTGGAGCCAAAATTTAACCAAGGAACGCTGTGCGGAACTTGGCGTCGAATACATGCCAGACAAAGAAGCCCTTTTGACCGATGCCGATTTTGTCACCATTCATCAACGCCTGTCCGACCGAACCACTGACATGATAAGCACCGATGAATTCAAATGCATGAAAAAAACCGCCTATCTGATTAACACATCTCGTGGCCCGATTGTCGATGACGCGGCCCTGATAGAGGCGGTTAACAACCGCGAGATTGCCGGGGCCGGTCTGGATGTCTATGACATCGAACCGTTGCCCGCATCCCACCCACTGCGCCGCTGCGATGGTCTTTTGCTGACCCCGCATCTTGGCTATGTCACGCGCCATACGTGGGATGTATTTTACGGTGAAACGGTCGGTGCCATTATGGCATGGCTTGCTGGAAAGCCGGTTCGCGTGATTACGCCCTGACATCCCGTCTTTTAATCGTCGATTATGCACAGATGTAACCGGGCTCACATTCATAACAATGATCTCGCCAATGTGACTTGCCATCCCTGTGAACTTCCCGCACCGTCTAAACAGCGTTCAAATCACATCCTCAAACCCCTGCCCCCGGCCTACACCACCTTTTAAATGCCTGAATTCAATCGTCGTCACCATCTCTGCACCACTTAGTCACACCGACGAAGGAGCACACGATGAAACGTTTGACTGCCAAGGATTTTTCGCCAGAGCTTCTTGAGCTTTATGATTTTTATGCCCACGGGATTATTTCCCGGCGCGAGTTCCTTGACCGGGCAGGGCGTTACACAGTGGGTGGCATTACCGCTGCGGCGGCTCTAAGTGCCATGAGCCCGGATTACGCGCTTGCCAATCAAGTTGAATTTACCGATCCCGATATCGTCCCCGAATACATCACCTATCCATCTCCCAACGGCCATGGCGATGTGCGCGGATATCTGGTTAAGCCCGCCAACGCGACCGGCAAGCTTCCCGGCGTTGTCGTGGTGCACGAAAACCGCGGTTTGAACCCCTATATCGAAGACGTCGCGCGCCGCGTTGCCAAAGCGGGTTTTATCGCCCTTGCCCCCGATGGCCTGACATCGGTTGGCGGATATCCCGGCAATGATGACAAGGGCCGTGAACTGCAACGCGAGGTCAACCCGACCAAGCTGATGAATGATTTTTTCGCCGCCATTGAATTCCTCACCACTCATGATGCCACAACCGACAAGATCGGCATCACCGGCTTTTGTTATGGTGGGGGTGTTGCCAACGCGGCGGCGGTGGCCTACCCGGAACTGGGGGCTGCTGTACCATTTTATGGACGTCAGGCAGACGTCACAGACGTGCCCCGTATTCAAGCCCCGATATTGCTGCAATACGGCGAGCTTGATGAACGCATCAATGCCGGCTGGCCCGACTATGAAGCGGCGCTCAAAGCCAATGATAAGGTCCATGAGGCCCACATCTATCCCGGTGCCAATCACGGGTTCCACAATGATACCACCCCGCGCTACGACAAAGACGCGGCCGAACTGGCATGGCAACGCACCATCGACTGGTTCAACAAGTACCTGACTTAACGCAAGCTAACAGAAACCGGCGATCCTGATGGACCGCCGGTTTCTATGTTTAACATCAAATGCCAATTGTCAGTTCAACGGACAGCCACCGGATTAATGATCATCTGCACCGCACCTTTAAGCTTGGCCTGACCCAGTACAAACAAGAACTCATGCGCACGGTCTGCAGCAAGGTCGCGAGTGACAATGTTTTCCAGGATATAAACCCCGTTTTCGGCCAGAAGTTTGACGTGAACCGGGAAAAACGCCTCCGGGTCTTCATGCGGGACGGCTTCAAGCCCCCATGTATCGGCCCCAACGGCGACAACACCCTGATCAGCCAGCCAGGACGCGGCCGCAAGCCCAAGACCAGGTTCGGTACGGCCATAAAGCCCATCATCCTTGCCCACCAGATCAAGCCATCCGGTATGGATCAAAACCACATCACCTTTGCGAATTTCTGTTCCGGCCGCTTTTTGCGCCTTCATCAGATCATCAAGGGTAATCACATACCCACCGTCAAGGCGATCTGTTCCCTTGATCGCTGCAATATCAAGCAACACACCCCGCGTCGCAATCGGTGGCACATTTTCAATGCCAAGCTTGGTCAGACCGGTGGCCATGACAAAGTCCTCGGCATGATTATTGTTATAATAGGTGTGATGATCGCCAAGATGACCAAGGCCATCAATCTGGGTCCCGACGCCCAGCCAGCCAGTGAACATATCATCGTTATATGTTCCGGAATTGCTGCCGATGGTTTTATTCCCGCTTTGACTGGGCGAGAATACTGTTACCGCAACACCACGCGGCGCAAAGGCCGGTGTTTCGCGTGAAATTTCCATCCCCAGTGAATAGACCTTTCCCGTTGAGATCAGCTTGATCGCTGCCAGGGTTGTTTCTGCACTTAGATTATTGGCCGCCCCGATCTGGTCATTCGGACCAAATTTTGAGGCAAACCGGTCTTCGGCATGAACAGCATTGGCACAGGCCATGCCCAGAATAACCGACGCTGCGATCAGGATTTTTGATTTACGCATTGTTTCCTCCCTAAGTTGATAAGGACTCAAGGATGGGCAATTAACATGCCAAGAAAACAACTAGGGAAACCGTGAAAAATTGCGTTATAAAGAGCGAAATTCGATCAACCTTGAATTTAGAATGATCGGTTATCGCTCAAATGCGAAATCACTCACAACAAACATAAACACGACGCGCATAAGGTCCCTTCCTTTCGGCAAAATTACCGCCCAACCAAAAATTGCATAACACCATTAAACTTTAACAGTTTTTTTTCATGTACCACTTGAAAACCATGCTTAAACAACGTCATATTCCAACCTCAAGGTTTCGGGGGAAATCAAAAAGTTCAACGCAAAAAAACACCCAAAGACACGTTTCTTGAGCGAGCATTTTGATTTCAGCACCAACGTTTGAAGGGCCAGACGTTGCAAAAAGAACAAGCAAATATGATGGCTGGGAAGGATAAGGACCATTATCCTCTTACATCGCCACAAGCAGCTATTTGGCTGGATTTGGCCAAAGGCCGTGATCCCGTACAATATAATATCTGTAATGTTATTGAGTTCGCTGGAAAACTCGATATAGACCTTTTGCACCGGGCCATTGTCCAGTGTGACGGGGAAAATGATGCCCTGCGCCTGCATTTTTCAAGTCATCAAGGCGAGGTCACTCAGTTCTTTGTTGATGAATGCCGACCAACAGACTTTGGTGTCATTGATCTGCGCTCTGAGGACGATCCAAAGGCCGCGGCCTTCCGCGAAGCCAAAGCCCTTCAAACCCGCCCTCTTGCATTTGAGGTTGGCGAGAACTGTCGTCATCAGGTCCTGCAGCTAGGCGACGACCTTTTCTGGTGGGTCCGTGTTTATCACCATCTTGTGTGTGATGGATACGCGGGGCACTTGATCGCCGAACGGACAGCATCGATCTATAACGCGCTATGCGCAAAGAGCGATATTCCCGAATGCCCATTCCATTCCTACCGCGCGTTTGTTAAAGCCGACGCTGCCTATTCTGATGGGCCCGCATATCAAAATGATCTGGTCTATTGGCGCGAACGCCTGACCCCTGACAGGCCACCATCCACGTTTTCGGCCCACCCGGTTGGAGAGGCACAGAAAAGTGCTCAATTTACCGACACTCTTGATGACGCGACGCTAAAGTCATTACAAAGCGTATCACGCGCATGTGGCATGTCAGCAACCGCGATGACAACGAGCCTTTTTGCCATCCTGCTCGGGCGGATTACACATCAAAATCATCCAGTCTGGAATATGCCGATGCTCAACCGGCTTGGTAAGGCTGAGCGAAACACACCCGGCACATTCACATGCGTCGCCCCCTACGATACAAATTTAAGTGAACACAAAAGCATAGCGGAACTGGGAAAAAACATCTTCGCCACATCCCGCCGAGATGTGCGTCATGCCCGCATAACCCCGCTGCGTTTACGGATGGCCAGTATTGGCGCAAAAAGCCTTTCGGCGTCAGGTGCTAATTTCAACAGTCTTGATTCTGCAACACCGATTGCTTTTTCCGGCCTTTCAACCCGACGCATCAACATTCAGGTTGGCCCGGCCAATGACCTGAGCCTGGCATTCTTCAGCGAAGCAATATCCCCCACCCAATCAAGAGCAGAACTGATCTGGCAATTTGATGCCAATCGCATTGATGAACCTGCCGTCAGACAAATTGCAGATCAGTTTGAACTGCTTCTTAAAGCAGTTTTGGCCAATCCCGATCAGGATATCGCGGCCCTTGGCAATCTTGTGACGATTGACCAAGAAAGCCTTGGTCTGAACAACAACACGTCACATAGCGAAAAACTGTCCGCCAGTTCGCATGAAACCCCGGTTCTCGCATCAGAAGATGAAAAACAACTTGCAACAGACATCACCCGCATCTGGACCGGGTTGATCCAAAATGACGATATTGGGCCAGATGACAACCTGATTGAAGCTGGCGCGCATTCGCTGCTGCTGCCCCGCGCGCAATATGCACTGTCGCGACTTGTAGGTCATGATCTTTCCCTGCTTGAGATTTTTGAACACCCAACCATCAACGGCCTGACACGTTATATCTGCGATACCTTTCCCAGTGTTAAGGTGGCCTCGGCTAACCACGGTCAAGGTATCGACGGCGCACCAGACACAAACACCGTTGTCGGGACGCACCAAGGCACTCCTGAGCCGATCGCACAGGATAGACAACAGATTGTCGCTGACATCACCCGTATCTGGGCCGTGTTGCTTGAAAATGACGATATCGGGCCGAATGAAAATCTGATCGAAGCGGGTTCTCATTCGCTGCTACTGCCCCGCGTGCAGTACGAGCTTTCGGAACTCTTCGGGATTGATATGTCCCTGCTTGAGATTGCCGAGTGTGCATCAATCAATGCCCTCGCTGACCGTATCTGCGAAACCTGCCCCAATTTCGAGACGGTGCGTGAAAACGCAATCACCAACGCCCCCTTGTCAGAAGAAACAAGTGTCCCCGTGCGATCTTTGCCAAAAGAAATCCCGGTTATCTGGCAAAATGGCCTTCACATATTGCAGTTCAGCGCCCCGACCCGTAGCGAACTCGACGCAATTACCGCACATGCTTCCGCGCAACTAAGCCATGATGGCTCAGCTAACCAGCTCACCCCTCTGGCAACGGAACTGGCAGTAGCCGAACCTCATTCAGAACGTGCCGTGATCCTCGCGCACGATACAGCATCAGCCATTGACGCACTTACGTCTAACCATTCGCCAATGCGCATCGACGCAAGCCTTTCGGGCGATCCAATCGAAACCTTCTTGCTATTTCCCGGCCAAGGATCGCAACGTCCGGGGATGGCCCGTGCCCTGTTTGATGCGGACCCGGAGTCCGCCGAACTGATCAATCGCGCCTGTAAAGAAGTTATCGGCTTTTCCGGCCCGATTGACCTGCGTGATTTGCTTTTATCGACCGCCCCCGCGCCTGCCGAAACAGAACAACTTGCCAACACCGACTATGCCCAACCGGCTTTGTTTATATTTGAGTATGCACTTGCGACCTGGTTGATGCGGTATGGCGTCACGCCATCAGGTTTGGCTGGACATAGTATCGGTGAATATGTCGCAGCTTGCATCGCAGGCGTCATGTCCTTTGAAGATGCCCTGCGCCTTGTTGTGATGCGCGGCAAACTCATGCGCCAAACCGCCCCCGGTGCGATGTACGCCCTTTCCATGCCCGAAGACGACGTTACCCATATTCTGACGCATTTTGGCTCCAAGCTGTCCTTGGCGGCGAAAAACGGACCGCGCCAGCATGTGGTTGCAGGTGATATCGCGTCTATTGATCGCCTTGAAAATCATCTGAAAGCGACGGGTAAATCTGGCAGGCGTCTGGTGGTCTCACGCGCCTTCCATTCTGATCTGATGGATCCTATCGTTGCGGCATTCCGTGATGAAGTTGCCACAATTAGCCTGCACGCACCAAACATCCCGATCCAGTCGAACTTGACCGGAAAATGGCTGACCGATGAAGACGCGACAAACCCGGATTATTGGGTGCGCCATTTGCGTCATGGTGTCCGGTTTGCCGACAATATTCATGGCCTGTTGTCATCCGCCCCCACAGGTCTGTTTATTGAATGCGGTCCGGGCCAGACGGCAACCCGTCTGGCAGCGGTGAACGGGGTCAAGGCAGAACACTGCATTGCCCTGCAATCTGCCTCCCCGCGCGAAAGCACATTAGAGAAAACGCTTCGGGGACAGGATGCACTCGCCTATGGCCTGGCAACCATGTGGGCACATGGCGCACAGCTTGCGTTTAGCTCTGGAACAACCGGCTCCGCAGAACCGCAACAGCAACCGGCACAAACCTCAAATGACGAGGAAGATCTAAAACCCGGCCCCATCGTGTCTGCGTTTCCGGCCCATCCTGCAGTCGAGGGGCAATGGCTGGCCCGTCGCGATCAGCCAGCAGACAACAGCCATCACATTATTGTCAGCTTCCGATTGCCTCAAAAAACCGATTTTAAAGACGCCAAACGCGCCATTGAACAGGTCATAGAGCGCCATGACGCCCTGCGTTCCACATTTGACGAGCACCAAGGTCAGCTGCAGCATCGCGTTCACGCCACTATGCCGGTCCCGATTAGAGAACTTGATCGCGTTGAAAACATCCGAATTGGCCTGTTTGATTTGCGAAACGGTCCGCTGGCCCGAGTTGGCTATATTGCGCAAAATAGCTCCCGTCCGCCGATCCTTGCACTTGCCATTGATCACATTTGCTTTGATGGACAATCCGCCCCCACCCTCGAACGCGCGTTTCTCGACGCCCTACATGGTATCAAGACACCCCATCCCGAAACGGCAGAATCCATTGCGAGGCGCGGGCATGAGGATTTGGCCGGCAACCGTGGGAAAACAGGAAAAAATTTCTGGAAAGAACGCAGTGAATTGCTGCTAGCAACACCATTGCCTGCCGGATCAGATGCGACACATCCTGGTCGTTCCACGCGCCTGTTTAAGAAACTGAGCAGCCAGCAGGTTGACGCCTTTACGACGCTATCGCGCCATATTAAAACCGCGACGCCGACCGCCATCTGGAACGCACTCATTCTGGCTGTGATTGCACGCCACAAGGAACATGGCGTCGCGGTTCTCGGGCAACCGTTTTCCGGGCGACATGGTCGCGAGAACCAACAGATCATCGGTTGCTTTGCCAACGTTTTGCCAATTGCGATCAAGGTTGACCTGCAGGCAGGCTTTGACGTCTTGGTCGGCACTGTCGCCCGCGAAATACTATCGATGCTCGATATCCAGGATTATCCGTTATCGCGTTTGATCAAAGATCTGTCACAGATGGCAAAAGCGCCGGTCGACCTGCCGTTTGATGCGGTCAGCACGATCGAAATCAACGAAGATATTGACGACATCAACGATATTGATTTCGGTGCGGGAAAATTCCCGCTGATGGCAACACTGCTCAAATGCGGTGCCGGAACATTTATCGCAATTGAATATAAAACATCGGTTTATGGCCCTCAATGGGCAGATCGCTTTGCCGAACGCTTACTTTCCTTCCTTGGCAGCTTGGCCACAGAACCGGATAAACCACTGGGTGAGATTGATATTCTGCCAAGTGACGAACGGCAGTTTTTAATCGAAGACCTTAACGCAACACATTCCCAATACCCGCGCGACACGGGGCTTGGTGAATTACTTGCGTTGCGCATTCAAGACCCCGCCTGTGCCAATCGCATTGCAATTAGTGATGGCAAAACCAGGATCAGCTATCGCGACCTTGGCATCTTGCTGTCAGAACAATCAACCAAACTCGACGAGATTGGTGTCCAGCCCGACCAAACCGTCGCCCTTGCCACAGAGCGAAATACCGATGCGATTATCGCCCTTCTGAGTTTGGTCTGGCATGGCAATGCCTACCTGCCAATCGACAAATCCCTACCGGCAAATGCAATTGCCGATTTGATGGACGAATGCGGCGCACACACGCTTCTTTGTAGCCCCCACGAGCAGGATCGTCTGGCGGAACTGGCTGCACGTTTTAATGTTGCACCCCTGCCAAAGGCACAGGCCAATGGGGCCACCGCCAAATTCAAATCCCCTGCGAAACGGTCAGGTGATGATCTTGCCTATGTCATGTTCACATCAGGATCAACGGGTAAACCAAAAGGCGTTCTTGTGCCCAATCGGGCCGTTGCACGCCTTGTTTTGAACAACCCCGCCATTCCGTTTGATGAAAACGACGTCATTGCACAGGCAGCTTCTCTTGGCTTTGACGCCGCCACACTTGAAATCTGGGCACCGCTTTTGAACGGCGGGCGCTTACATGTCCTTGACAATGAGGCCCTTTTTAACCTTTCGACACTGAGCACCACACTTGCCGATGCCGGTGTCACGACAATGTGGATGACAGCCAGCCTGTTCAACCTCATTGCTGACGAAACACCAGAATCGTTCAAATCGCTCAAACGTTTGATGAGCGGCGGCGAGGCCCTGAGCCCTGCCCATTTGCGCAAGGTCCGTGCGGCCTGTCCTGACGTCATGCTTATCAACGGCTATGGCCCAACCGAGAACACAACATTTACCTGTACACATTTGATCACTGAAAATGATCTTGGAACAGGTCACATTCCGATTGGGAAGCCGATTGGCAATACCCGCATCTATGTTGTCGATGGCGACGGCCAACTGGCCCCGGTCGATGTCTGGGGTGAACTGTACGCCGCTGGAGACGGGCTTGCACTTGGCTATACCGGTGCCCCCGAACGCACCGAAAAATCATTCGTAAAGATTGATGGCATTGACGAAGAGCGCCTTTACAAAACCGGGGACCGGGTACGTTGGCGCCAGGATGGCACCATCGAATTTGGCGGGCGCCGGGATGGGCAGGTCAAAATCCGCGGCCACCGCATTGAACTGACAGCCATCGAACAGAAACTCTCAAGCCTTGCGGGCATTCGCAACGTCTGTGTCTTACCGATTGGTACCGGTGCAGACGCGTTTCTCGGTGCCGCGATTGCCGCGGACAATGATGACAGGGACGCGTGGGCAGCCACCCTTGCCCGCGATTTCCCCGACTATATGGTCCCCGAACGTTTCGTGGTTTTCCCGCATCTTCCCGTGAACGCAAATGGCAAGGTTGACCGTAAAAATCTGCAAGCGGCTATTGCCCAAGCCGATCATATTCGTGCTGTCGAAAAAACGCAAAGCACGCCATCCGAAGACCTTATCGCGGGCCACTTTGAAACACTGTTCCCCGGCAAGGCAATTACGCCATCGTCTGATTTCTTTGCCCTTGGTGGTCATAGTCTTCTTGCCATGCGTCTTGCTGGCATGATCGAAACCCACACAGGCCAGCGCCCGAAAATTCAAGACATCTTTACCGCACGCACGGTCGCAAATATCGCCACACTGGTCGGGGATGGAAAGCATGCGCCCGCACAGGAAATCCTGCCCCGGATAAACGCAGACCGCTTTGCCCTTTCAAGTGGACAGGCGCGCTTGTGGGTATTGCAACGCATGCAGCCCGAACTGGCCGTTTATTCTGTACCGATTACGTTTGAGTTGACCGGCAAAGTCGACGTATCCGCGTTACAGCGCGCACTCCATCACCTTGAAGACCGCCAGCACGCTTTGCGTTTACGCTTTACATCCGACCTGGACCACCCGGACGGTGTTGTTCAGGTTCTTGCACCGCCCGGATCATGGGCGTTGCGCCATCATCATATGGATGAAGCAACAGCCAACAACTTTGTCGCCGCCGAAACGGCCCGCTCATTTGATCTTGAGGATCGGCCACTGGCACGTGCTGATCTGATCACGCTGGGCCCGGACCATCACCTGTTGATGATATCGCTGCATCACGCCATATGCGATGGCTGGTCGATGCCGATATTGCTGGGCGAATTGACCGCCTTTTACCAAGCCGAACTCAATGGCGGCACGCCGTCACTGCCCCCGATCACCCATCACTATGAGGATTTCGTAAGCTGGCAACGCGCCTATCTTGCAAAGGACGCTGGTAAAGCGGCCCTGACGCGCTGCAAAGATCGCCTTCTTCCGCTGGCAGAGCCCCTAAACCTGCCAACAGATTATCCACGTCCGGCCGAACGGCGCTTTGCCGGTGATTTTCAGGCCGTTGAATTTAGCAACACGACATCGCAACTGATTGACCAAGCCGCCGAGCGGTATGGCACAACAGCGTTTAGCATCCTGACGGCCCTCACACAGGTTCTGCTTTATCGTCACTGCGGGCAGACCGATATCCCGATGGGTATGCTGGTCGCCGGGCGGGATAATGCGTCGCTGGAAAATGTCATTGGTTTCTTCGTCAATACGGTCGTTCTTCGCCAGAAGGTCGATCCAGATGCACTGTTTGACGCCCATCTAACGACCACCACAAAAACCATCATGCAGGCCCTGTCCGATCAGGCTGTGCCGTTTGAGGACGTCGTCAATGCCGTCAATGCGCCGCGTGATTTGTCGCGCAATCCGCTGTTTGACGTGCTGGTTGCCTGGCAGGACGACATGCCCGAAATTCACACCTTTGGCGACATGGGCATCTCGCTGCGCGAAACCGAATTCCCCTTTGCCAAATTTGATCTGGGTTTCTATTTTTTCCGCAAAAACGCAAAGCTTTCCGGCCATATCGAGTTTGACACCGCCCTGTTTGACCGGGCAACGATTGCATCCTTTGTCGAACGGCTTGAAACGCTGTGCCATGCTGCCCTATCGGGGATGATAAATGCGCCGCTATCAGCTCTGTCGATCCTGCCCGATGCTGAACGCGCCCAAATTGACCAGTTCAATGCCACCCAAAAACACCTGCCGATAGATCGCAGCATCTCAGAACCGTTCCTTGATCAGGTCGCAGCAATACCCGATACCATCGCCGTTCGCGACGATACTGACGCGCTCAGTTATGCTCAGTTTGCCCGACGCGCAGCCGGGATCGCCGAAATACTGCGCGGGAAATCAGTCAAACCCGGCGATGTCGTCGGCGTTGCGGTGCGCCGTTCGGCTAACATGCTGGCCGCCATTCACGGCATTCTTCTGGCCGGTGCGGCCTATAGCCCGCTTGATCCGGACCATCCCGAACAACGCCGCAAAGACATGCTTGATGATTTAGGCGATGGGTTTGTAATCACAACGCCTGATCTGACCGACCTGTTTAACCCGACGAAAACCATTGTTCTTGATGGTCATGAAGATGCCGATATACCCACGCTGATAAGCGGCCCGGACGATCTGGCCTATGTTTTATTTACATCCGGCTCCACCGGCCGCCCCAAGGGGGTCGAGATCGCCCATCGCGGTGTGCTGAACCGTATCCTTTGGATGCAGGATGCCTTCCCGCTGGGTCCCGATGATGTGATCTTGCAAAAGACACCGATCACCTTTGATGTATCGGTCTGGGAACTGTTTTGGTGGTCATGGACTGGTGCACAAGTTGTGTTGCCCGCCCCCGGTGCTGAACGCGATCCCCGCCAAATTGCCGATGCCATTTGCCAAAACCGTGTGACGACAATGCACTTCGTGCCGTCGATGCTGGCAACGTTCCTGTTTGCCGTCGAAAGCGGCATGGTTGATATCGAAAAGCTGGCAACGCTCAGGCGTGTTTTCGCCAGTGGCGAGGCCCTTGATGCGGCTGTTGTGCAACGGTTCAACGCTTTGTTATTCGATAAATTCGGCACCGAACTTCACAACCTTTATGGCCCGACAGAGGCCACGGTTGATGTCACCTGGCAGGCATGTTCGCCTCATCACACAGGCAGTGTCGTTCCAATTGGCAAACCGATTGCCAATACCACGGTGCATATTCTGTCGGGCGATTTCAAACCGCTTCCCATCGGGGTTGCCGGTGAAATCATTCTGGGCGGTCCGCAAATCGCACTTCGATACCGCAACCGCCCTGAACTCAGTGCAGAAAAATTCCCAAGCGATCCAACATCACCGGGAAGCCGCCTGTATCGCACCGGTGATCTGGGGCGCTGGCGCCGTGATGGCACCGTCGAATATCTGGGCCGCATTGATCATCAGGTCAAAATTCGCGGATACCGGATCGAGTGCGGCGAAGTCGAAGCCGCCCTTGAAAGCCACCCGAATATAGAACGCGCACCGATCAAGGCGGTCAAGGTCGCGGGCCTTGATGAACTGCATGCGTTTGTCCTGGGCACGCCGGATCTTGACGTTGCAACATTGCGCGAACACCTGCGCAAATGCCTGCCCGAATATATGATCCCCGCGCGGTTCTTTGCGATTGATCATCTGCCTCTGACCAGCAGTGGCAAGGTCGACCGTAAGGCTCTTGCCGGTAAACCGATCCGCGCCAATTTGGCCAAAAGCACCGCACCTGCAAAATCTGCTGCGCAGCCCGCCCAAAAGACCCAGGCTGCAACCCGCACCATCGAAGCCGACATTACGCGGTTGTGGGCAGAAGTCCTGCCCGACGTAACCCCGACGCGGGACGACGGGTTCTTTGACGTTGGTGGTAACTCGCTGTTGCTACTTCGTCTGTTTGAAAAAATTGATGCCCGCTGGCCCGGCAAAATCGCGATTGTCGATCTGTTTGCCAATCCGTCGATTGCCGGTCAGGCCGACCTGATTACCCGTGATACAAACATCCCGACCGACAGCGGATTGACCACATCCGAAAGTGCCATTCTTGCCAATGATGAACCGATTGCAGTGATTGGCATGGCGCTTCAGGTTGCCGGTGCAGACACGCCAGAACAATTCTGGACCGATGTCGCCGCCGGGCGTGATCTTGTCCGCCCGTTGCCCGCCGCACGCGCCGCCGATGCCCGCGAACTTTATCATGCAATAGGCAAGCCCGTCCCGGCACGTTTCCGCGAAGTCGCCTATCTTGATACCCTGTTTGAATTTGATGCACAGCGCTTTCGTCTTGCACCGGTTGATGCCGGGTTGCTTGATCCCGATCAGCGCCTGTTCATCGAAACCGCCTTGATGGCGATGGAAGATGCCGGTTATGGCGGCAACGCTCTTAAGGGGCAAAAGGTCGGTGTGTTTGCCGGTGGAGGCACCAATCCGGTCTGGCGCATGGCGATGGATCACATCCCGCCCGCCAAGGCAGAACAGGCATTTGCACTCAACGTGCCGTCAAACATCGTCACCCGCCTGTCCTTCCTCAAGGATTGGCACGGTCCGGCCAATGTTATTGATACCGCCTGTTCGTCTTCACTGGTTGCCGTCCATCACGCCTGTCAGAACCTGCGCAATGGCAGTTGCACGGTGGCCATTGCCGGCGGGGCCAAACTCCTGCCCTGTCCGCCGGATGCCGATAACGGCTTTACCATCGACTCATCGACCGCCCGTACCCGTGCCTTTGATACCGGGGCCGACGGTACTGGCATGGGCGAAGGCAGCGTTATCTTCGTGCTCAAACCTCTTAGCAACGCTCTAAAGGATGGCGACCCCATCCACGCGGTTATTCGCGGCAGTGCGGTCAATCAGGATGGCACCTCAAGCGGTGCGGCCGCCCCCAATCCGGTGATGCAGGCCGAAGTTATCAAGGACGCGGCACGTTCCGCCGACATTGATCTTGCCAGTGTGTCGTATTTCGAAGCCCACGGAACCGGCACATCCCTTGGTGACCCGATTGAGATTGATGGCCTGACACGCGCGTTTGCGGGAATATCGGGTCAAAAAGCTCTCGCCTTTATCGGATCGGGCAAGGGCAATTATGGTCATCTTGATGGCACCGCAGGCGCACTGGGTCTGGCCCGCGCCATCATGGCGCTGCGCCATGATCAAGCCCCACCACAACCCTATTTTGAAACCCCAAATCCCAAGATCAATTTTGACCGTGCCCCGGTTCAGGTCGCGCAAAAACGCGTAAAACTTCCCGATCAGGGTACTGCGCGCCGGGCCGGCATTAGTTCGTTCGGGCTCAGTGGCATTAACGCGCATATAGTGATCGAAACCGCACCAGAGCGGACGAACCGTCCGCAATCAGAATTCAAACCCGATACGCTGTTTGTCTTTGCCCTGTCGGCAGGTAGCGTTGATGCCCTGCGCCAATATGCCGCAAACCTTCATCACCGCATCAGCAACGATCCGTCATTGGCCCTATGTGACATTGCCCTAACACTCGCATCCGGGCGTGATGCGTTAAAACATCGCTTTGCCTTTATTGCACACATCCGTACAGAACTTCTTGATCATTTGCTTGGACTGGCCACCGGGATTGAAACGCCAAGCAGTGTCAAAACCCCAACAAACGACAATTGCGAGGTCGTACTTAACAACCCGGCGACTGCACAAACCCAAATTGATTGCTACCTTAACGGTGGAAACTTGCTATGGCCTGCCGATGCCAAGGCACGGCGCGTTTCGCTGCCCCCGGCCCCGTTTGTCCGTAAAACATGCAAACCTGTTTTCGAAACACGCCCCCAAACCACATCACAAGGCATCCTGCAGGGGCCGGTCGAAACACCAACCGCGCGTGTGTTTAGCATCGCCATCAATGACCCTGCTTTCTGGCCTTTGCACGAACACAAACTCAATGGCCATCCGACACTGGTCGGCATGGCTGTTCCGGCCCTGATGGCAAAGGCAGCGGCCAGCCTTTCCTCCACGCCAAATCAACCAATCTGTCTGTCCAACCTTGTCTGGCACTCGGCACTGGTTGAAAACAGCTTACCAGACGGCAAAGTCAGCCTGTCCTTTGACCATGACGGTAAGGTTGAGCTCGCAGGACGCCTTAAAAATGGTACTTGGCGCGTCTTTGCCACCGCCACTTGGCATTCGACCCCTGCCATAACAATGGCACCCACATCATCGCTTGAGGACATCCGTCTTCGCGCCATTAACAAGGTGCCCAATTCAACATTTTCCAACCAGTTTGGCCCGATCAACGTCAGTGATCGTTGGGATTGCACCCTGTCGCTACAGTTCGACAGCACCGAAACAGTCGCGATTAAACACCTGCAGCTAAAGCCCGCCTATCTGCACGATATAAATGACTGGCTGTTGCATCCTGCACTTGGTGATGTTGCGTGCAGCATGCCCTTGATGAAACTCGGAACCGGATATGTCCCGGTCGGCATTGATCAGATAACCCTGCACGGTATTCCAGCCGGTGATGTTTATGCCTGCAGCGAAGAACGCGCTGATGGCATCTTTGAAATTGCCCTGTATGACGCCAAGACCAGTCAGCTTGTTCTGTTGGCCACCGGTGTTAACTTCGTCAAAACCGGGCAGACCCAAACGCAGGGTCGCCCCGAACTTCTTGCCACTGTTTGGCAACAATCCCCCTTGCCCGCTGCCCCCATTCCATCGGACAGCCTGTTCATCAGCAACACTGACTTCTGGCCTCTCCCCGATGGATGTAAACACATCCACCCCAACGCCTTGTCCAAGAATGATCTGGCAACGCGATCACATGCTGTATTGGCCCTGTCCGCAGATGAAAACAGCGCACGCCGAACCGCCGATACCCTGCGCACCATTCTGCACAACATGCAGGGTCGGTTACGGTTGGTTGTTGTTGGCAGCGGCGCCTTTACCATTGCCTCCGATCCGATCACGCCAAACCCGGATCAATCGGCGGTGGCGGGGCTCATCCTTGCGATTGCCAAGGAAGAACCGCAGCTTGATATCAGCTTTGTCGATCTGCCCGCCCATGAGGCCCTCGAACATCTTGGCGCTGAACTATCCAACAGTGCCGCACAGGATCCCGTCACCGTCTATCGCAATGGCGCGCGCCATGTGCGTGACCTTGCCGCATCGGTAATCGACCAACAAAGCCCGGTAGGCTCGTGGCCAGATCACGGTGTTTGCGTTGTCACCGGCGGAACAGGTGGCTTTGCCATCGCACTGGCCGAAGAATTCGCTGCGAACGGAAAGGTGCAGTTGGCCTTGCTCGGCCGGCGCGGCGAAACCATGCTTGATGACGCCATCAAGTCCAAGATCGCGGCCCTGCGTGATCGGGGCTTCACGCTATCGGTGCTCCCCTGCGATATCACAGATCGCGCATTACTCAGCACGACCCTTGACGTCATCCGAAACCGGATGGGACCGATCACGGCCATCGTCCATGCTGCGGGAATTGCTGATGGCGGCTTCCTTGCACGGCGCGATATGGCGGATTTTGATGCCGTCCTTGCGGCAAAGATAATCGGGGCGCGCAATCTTGATCAACTAACCCGCGATGATCCCCTCGAGGCCTTCGTCATGTTTGGCAGCCTGACCGCCATCAGTGGCGCCCCTGGTCAAACTGCCTATTGTGCGGCAAATGCATTCCTCGATGGGCTTGCCCATTATCGTGCGGCAAACACACGCCCGGCGCTGACAATCGACTGGTGTGCACTCAGCGAACAAGGCATGGCCGCACGCCATAAGGTCCGGCTTGAAGACGGTTCATGGATTTCGCCCAAAGACGCCATCCCATTGTGGCGTTCGGCAATTTCGCATGCCACCGCACAGTTGACCGTCCTGGATCCCGCGGTCCTACGCAAGGCGCCGTCCTCTGTGGCCAACAGCAATGACATTGCAGCAGCATCCAAGACCCAAACGAAGGTAGATGCCCCCAATGCCCAAACGGCCAGCGAAATTATCGCGTCAATCTGGTCTGAAACCTTGGGCTATGAACATATCAGCCACGATGATGATTTCTTTGCCCTTGGCGGTGACTCCATCACCGGCATGCAAATCGTAGACCGGGTGAACAATGATCTTGGCGTTTCCCTGACCATCTCGGACCTGTTTTCCGCACCAAACATCGCATCCATTGTCGAACTGGCCGGTTTCCAACCTACCTCAATCGCGCCGACGACAACGGCACTTACCCACACCTCTATCGATGTCAGCGATCCGAAAACAACCATCTGTAAAATCTGGGCAGAAACGCTTGGATATACCGCTGTTGAACCGGATGACGATTTCTATGCACTCGGCGGAGATTCCATTACCGGCATGCAAATCATTGATCGCATGACCAGTGAACTTGGGCACAATCTCACGCTGACCGACCTGTTTGAACATTCCAGTGTTGAAAAACTCGCCCAAAAATTGCACCTGACGCCCAAACCAGCCATAGGATTAAACGAGGCCTCATCCCCCTTCACACCAGAGCCGAAAATAGCCCCTGCCGGTCCGACGGATGATCCGCGCCGCGCGCCAACGCTTGACCGCTATCCGCTTGCAGCCGAACAAATCTCGGTTCTAAATGCCGCGCAAAAAGGCAACATGGGAACCGCCTTCAACCTGCCCCATGCCTATATCCTTAGTCCGCAGTTCGATATCGATAAGCTTGCTGCTGCGATCAGAAAACTGACCGAGCGCTATGATCTTCTGCGGACCCGGATCATTTCCGACAGCACCACGGAAAGCTGGCAGATGGAAATTTTGCCCGTGGATCAAGCGCTCCCGGATTTGACCGTGCGCTCCGTCGCCGGATCACTTGAAGATGCCAGCACTGCACTGGTGGCACCTTTCGATCTTGATACTGAATTCCCTGTCCGCTGGGCGTTACTGCAAGATCAATTTGGAAAAACATTATTGTTCTTTGATATTCACCATGTGCTGGCCGATGGTTTCACCACCGAACGTCTGCTTGGGGAACTCTTTGGACTTTATACCGGCACCGAACTGCCACCGCTTAAGTACCAGTTACAAGACTATGCATGGTGGAGCCAGACCGACGACAGCCGCCAACGTTTGGCGGCGGCCCGGAACTATTGGCAATCACTTTACGCTGATCATCTGCCAAAGCTTGACTTGCCATCAAACCGTCCGCGCCCCGCCTATCACACCTTCAATGGTGAGATTACATCATTCGCTGTTGACGCAGAACTGCTTGGCAACGCGCGCAAGTTCGCTGCCCGTAACCATGTCACCATGTTCACACTTGTCATGGCAACGTGGTTTACCGTGCTGGGCCGGATGGCAAAGACCGATGATCTCGTCATTAGTGTGCCGGTCAGTGCCCGCGATGTCGGCGGTTTCCGCGATCTCGCGGGGATGATGGTTTCGCTTCTGCCCTTGCGTATGCACCTTGATGGCGATGAAACCGTCTCAAACCTTCTGGCACGCATGCAAGAACATCATGTCAGCGCCATGCGCCACCGCGCTTACTTCCTTGATCAATTGCTTGATGATCTCACGCCACCTGCGTCACCGGATCGCACATTGCTTTCGGAAGTATCACTTTCCTACATGAACTACGAAGCAACCACGCATGCGGCTGGCCTGAACGATCAGGCGCCGCAACCGGTGATCGTCGATCGCCATCATTGTAAAAATGATCTCGGTATCTTCATACGCGACCTGCCGGGTAAAATGACGGTCGCCTTTGACTATTACGCCGACATGTTTGACCGCGCATCTATTGACGCCCTTGGTCAGGTCTTTGCCGCCACCCTTGAACGCCTGATACAATCGGGAACGCAGCCCATTGGCGGCATTGACCTTCTATCTGGCACCCCAATTGAAGCGCTGAAACACTGGCATCATGATGCGGCCAAACCGAAAGCCCCGACCGAGGTTTCCAACACCCTGTCGGCAGAACCGTCAGGCACAGAAATCGTCGTTGCGGACATCTTTACCGAGGTTTTCAAAAAGCCGATCAGTGATCCAGCCACCAGCTTCGTTACTCTTGGTGGACATAGTTTGCTTGCGATACGCATCGTAAACCGTCTTGCCGACAAAACCGGCACACGCATCAGCATGGCTGATTTCTTTGCCACTCCAACCATCGCCGGGTTGGCACTACTGATCGACCAAACGCTGACAACCGACACAACAACACAAAATACGACAATACCATCCGCGCCCGAACTGGATCTTTATCCGGCCAGCCACGCGCAGAAACGCCTTTATCTTCTGTCACAGATGGCCGGCGATACCGGCGCATATGGCATGTTGTTTGTGCTGCGCTGTAGCGGGTCATTACAGCGTCCAATCTTGGAAACCGCGCTTCGAAATCTTGTTGATCGCCATGAACCGCTGCGCACCGCATTCGAAGAACATGACGGTGTTATCAAACAGCGCGTTCACCCGACATCGACCCCCGACATCATCAACAGTGATGTGTCGGCCCTTGCTGATCCGGCACGTGAAGCTCTGCGCCTAACCCGCGAAGAAGCCGCAAAGCCGGTCAAACTGGACCAACCGCCACTGATCCGCGCCCACATGATCAAGATTACTGATGACGAATGTTTGCTGTTGATCGCAACCCACCACATTGTCGGCGATGGCTGGTCATCACGTATTTTAACCCATGAACTGGGCGTTCTGTATCAGGCCGCACTTACTCAAACATCGCCCGACCTGGCGGCCTTGCCCATCACCTATAAAGACTTTGCCCATTGGCAGTCGCAACAAGACTGGACCGATGCCGCGAACTACTGGCGTGAGAAGCTTAAAAACGCGCCGGACCAAATCATGCTGCCCACAGATTATCAGGCACCCGCTGTGCAATCCTATCGCGGGGCACATGCCCATATGATGATTGACGATAATGTCCTGCGCGGATTGCACGCGCTGGCACGCGCTCACAAAGCAACATTATCATCTGTTGGTATGGCGCTGTTTTCCGCCATGCTGTATCGTCTTACCCGACAGGACGACATGGTCATCGGCATGGGTGTTGCCGGTCGCGAGAAAACCGAAACGGAGGGCCTGATTGGTTTCTTCGTCAATGTTCTGCCGATCCGGGTCAAACTTGATGCCGATACCGAACTCGATACATTGATTGACGAAATCCATCGCGATGTTACCGCCGCCCTTGATCGTCAGGACTATCCGTTTGACGAACTTGTGCGCGCCGTAGCACCCAAACGCAACGCCAACCGCCAGCCGCTTGTGAATGTCGTTTTCGAATATCAGCGGTTTGGCGCACTGACCAATACGGATGAAACCAGCGGCGGGCTGCCAATCGCAAATACCGATCATGACAGTCTCCTGCCTGACAACATGGATGCCTTTGTCGATAACACGACGGCAAAGCATGACGTTATCCTGTTCCTGACCGAGGACGGCGATCAGGCCCGTTTTACACTGGAATACGACACCGATCTTTTCGGGGCGGAAACAATGCAAAAATGGCTTGGCTTCCTGACAAAATTTGCCGCAGCAGCGGCACAAAACCACACGAACAAAAACGCCCAAAGGGATGCATAAATGAAAATCGCCGACTTTGACTTCGACAGTTTGGAAACGTCCAATCCCAACGGCGAAACTGCGTCCACGGCATCCCTTGGCAGTATCGTTGCACAGTTTGCGACCATTGCGTCTGAGTATCCCAACCGCATTGCGATTGAGGACGAGGCGGACAGCGTCTCCTTCGATCTGCTTGATCGCCAAAGCAATCAGATTGCCAATTTCATCGTCGGGCTACAATTGCCCGACGCGGCAATGATTGGTGTGATGACCGGGCGCAACCGCCATTATATTGCTGCCATTCTTGGTGTTTTGAAATCCGGCCACGCCTTTGTGCCCCTTGATCCCAATGTTCCGTTAATCCGGCGCATTGCCATTGCGCGCAATGCCGTAACCCCGCTTATTTTGGCTGATGCCAAACATGTTGGCGATCTTCATCAGATGCAGTGGCGGTGTGATTGCGTCAAACATGTCATGTGTCTTGATCATGATGCGATTGACAGCATCTCCGAAATGCCCGGCTCCCTGATGTCGACCGAACTTTGGGATCACCTTGCCGGGGATACGGCTGATAACGTGCTTGCGGGTGGCTGGAAAAGTGCCTTTACCGGTCAGCCGATTGCCCCATCGGCCATGGATGCGTTTGGCAACAATGCGCGGACCAAGGTGTCCAGCCTTGTTTCAAGCGATGCCAATGTCCTTGAAATCGGCTGCGCATCTGGTTTCACGATGAAACATATTGCCCCGGTTGTCGGGCACTATGTCGCAACCGACCTGTCACGTCGCAATGTCGAACGCACCGAAGCTCTGGCAATTCATTCGGGCATGACGCATGTGATGGGCCGTCAGCTTGCCGCCCATGACATAGACGTGTTTGAGGAAGGCTCCTTTGACCTGATCATCCTTAACAGTGTGATTGAAAACTTCCCGGGCTTCGGCTATTTGCGTCAGGTTCTGGCCAAGGCGGCCAAACTTCTGGCCCCCGGTGGCGCGATATATCTTGGCAACATCTGGGATGCGGACCGTCGCGATGCCTATCTTCGCGATCTCGCGCAATTTGCGTCTGATAATGTCGGTATGGGATATGACACCCGGCTTGATTTCCTCGAAGACCTGTTTGTCCCTGAGGCCTTCCTGACCGACTGGGCTTTTGAACATGGCGGGTTCAAGGTGACCCGATCCGCCATCGATGCCCCCGGCTTTGATCCGGCCCCCTACACCTTTGATCTTGTGCTGTCGCCAGATAACGACGTTACATCGTCGTCGGGCACTCGCATGCGCCATGACCTTTCCAGTCTTACGGCCATATCGGATGACGCACCGGCAATTTCCACCAACACCTCGGACCTTGCCTACGTTCTGTTCACCAGCGGCACGACCGGCATGCCCAAAGGGGTCATGATCGAACATGGATCGGTGGTCAATCTTGCCCAGTCGGTTCTTGATACGCAGCTCAAATTGATCGGTGCAAATAATGCCGATACCTGTCTGAACCTGACCTGTGTTGCACCCTTTGCCTTTGACGGATCGGTCGTTCAGATTTTTGCGGCCCTTTTGCACGGTCACAGCCTGCATATTCCCAGCCTCGAAACCCGAACCGATCCCGAAGCCCTGCATAACTTTATCGCTGACCACAAAATTGATCAGCTTGATGCCACGCCAAGTTTATTTTTCCTGCTGGTCAACCATTGGCAGCAAACCGGTCAATCCTGCCCCGCACAGATGGTGGTGCTTGGTGGTGAACCGGTTGCATCGGATTTGGTCGAACGGTTTTTTGCCCTACCCGGTCACGGCAACATAAAGCTGGTCAATGCATATGGCCCAACCGAATGCTGCGTTTCAGCCGCCCAATATGTCATGACGTCCAACAACTTCCGACAAATCCTGCCGCCACCCATTGGATCACCGATCAATGGTGTCACGATCAACATCTGCGATGATAAAAACCGTCCCCTTCCTGACGGCGTTCCCGGTGAAATCCTGATTGGCGGGGCTGGCGTTGCGCGGGGGTATCTCAATGACGATGCTCAAACCAATCAAAGCTTTATCACCCGCCCCGACGGAACGCGCTGGTATCGCAGTGGTGATATCGGCCGCCGGCGCAATGATGGCGAAATCGTCTTTGTCGGGCGCGAAGACGGTCAAGTCAAAGTGCGTGGCAACCGGGTTGAACTGGCCGAAATTGAAAATACCATCACCAAACACCCGCTGGTGCGCCACGCTACGGTGATCCTGCACAAAGCAGCTGGTCAGGGGGCCGAAAATATTGTCGCTTATCTCACCACCGATGCCGGTTTTGACATTGCCTCTTGCCGCATACAACTCGAACAATCGCTACCGCCCTATATGGTTCCGGGCTACATCATCTGTCTTGATCAAATCCCGCTGACCTCAAACGGCAAGGTCGATAAATCAAAACTCCCGGCCCCGTCGAGCAACCAATCAACCGTGACTGACAAGCCAAAAGAACCGTTGCAGTCCGATCTTGAACGCACTGTCGCCGCGCTGATGGGCGATGTGCTTGACTGTTCCGTCGATGATGCCAATGCCGATTTCTTCGAGCTTGGCGGCCACAGTGTTCTGGCGGTTCAATTCCTGTCCAAACTCACTCAATCGGTTGATGTCAAAATCCCGCTAAGTGATCTGTTTAGCGGCGCAACTGTTGGAAAACTTGCTGCCTGCATTGAAGCCCGTCTGCGCGATGACAAGGCCAAAAACCCGATTGTCTCGGTCAACCCCGAAGGCAAAGACATTCCGATGGTTTGCTTCCATCCGGTCGGCGGCAACATCCTGTGTTATCAGGAACTCGCCCGCGCACTTGGCCCGCAACAACCGGTTTATATGGTTGAATCACGTGGCCTTGACGAAGGACAGGGCCTGAACGCCACCGTCGAAGAAATGGTCGCATCCTACCTTCCGGCCATACGTGAAGCCGTTCCAACCGGACCGATTCGCGTCACGGGTTGGAGTTTTGGCGGATTGCTGGCCTTTGAGGCGGGATACCGTTTGGCGCAAGCTGGCGTTGATGTGCGCAGCATCAGCCTGCTTGATGCCATCGCCGTACCCGATTCCGTGCGCGAAATGCTGCGTAAGGACGAGTTTGAATATCTTGCCGATATCTTTGGCGAACTTGGCATTGTTCAGGCCGAAGACCTACGCCCCCTGACCCCCGAAGAACGCATCGATTATCTGCTCGAACATGGCAAAAAATCCGACCTTCTGCCTCAGGAAGCTGACCGCGATACCATGCGCCGCCTGCTGGCTGTTTTCCAAAACAACGCTCTTGCGGCCGTGCATTACATTCCGCCGAAAATCGAAGATATCGATATCCTGCTGATCCGCCCGGAAACCATTGTCCGCGGCGCACCGTTTATCGAGGGGGATGACTTTAATGGCTGGCGCAAATTTACGGCCGAAAACCTAAAACTTTCCATGGTGCCGGGCACACATGGCACCATGATTGTCGGAGCAGACATCAGCTATGTCGCACAGGTCATGCAAGCGCAAATCGAACGGACAACCTGAACAGATCAATCACACCCGAACCAGAATTGATCAAGGCGTAGCACCCTTGTTCAAAGTACCTGTATTACCGGGAACTTACCGCAAGCTTGGACCCGCACCTTCAAACTCGGTCCGGGCAGGCATGGTCAGGGCAAGCCAGCCTTTTGCCCCTGGCCAGACATGTGTTTGATACTGACCAAAATTTTCATATCGCAGTATGAAACACGTGCCCTTCTGCGTGATGTCTGATGGGGTATAAAGCGTAAGCGGGCTCATCATCGCGGTCGTCAATGTCTTTGCCAGACTTTCCCGCGCCACCCAAAGCAAACTGGCCATCTGCAAATCGGATAAGGCTAACCCGTCACACTGCGCACGGGTTTTCGGGTCAAGCCCCGCAAGTACGGGCCCAACATCCTCTTGTGACGGCACATCAACATCAATCCCCATCGGATGGGCGCGATGAAAAATCAGTGCCGCGCCATAGCTTTGCGAATGTGAAATTGATACGCCCAGCTGCGCAATATCGCACTCTTTTCTTTCACTGATCATTATTGGTTGATCAAATACGCCGTTTTCCACCGAAACATCGGATGGATCTAAATCCGGACAGTGTTGGTGTAACGCCAGCTTGGCCGCCAACCGACCTGCCACAAAGCTATCGCGGCGACGGGCATGTTTAAAAGTTTCGAGCCGATCTGTTTCGCGCATGTGAAAAGATGACGTGATCAGTTCCGCGCGGTCTTCTGGCGTCAGCACGTCAAGGTCAACCACCGCCAGCGTCGCACGCAGGATTTTATCCGCGTCAAAGCTGCCCGACTGTGTCGGGCGCAGCAGGTCAAACGATTGCAGTTTCACGGCATCAGACGCAGTCACGTCGCGGCCTCATCATAGCGGGACGGGTAGATGGGGCAAAGTACCCTGCCCCACAAACAAAAGGAATGCCCAAAGCATGCTTTGGGCATTCCTGAAAAGATATCGGTAATCTGGTCCGAAAACCCGATTACGCTTTGGCTGTTAACGCATTACCAGCAGGTTTTGCTGTCGTCTTACTGCCGCCCTTAACAAATTCCGACGCTTTGCGCTTGCCTTCGGCAAACTCGTCCTTGAATTTTTCAGATGCTTCATCCGCGTCAAAATCGGCAATCGTCCCGCCCTTGGCAAAGTGCCATGCAAAGACACGCCCCAGCCCATAGGTGCAGGCCGCGGCAAAGGTCGGCATCGCCACAACACCAAAGATCGTCCCGACAACCGGAACACGACGGATCAGGCGTGCCGTCGCATAGCCGACCCCCGTAACCGGCAATACCGTTGCCACCAGTGTTGCGATCGAACTTTTGATCGCATTTTCCGAGAACGGCACACCATACGCATCACACAGTTTCGCAACCATGCGAAGCTGGATGGTGCTGCTTGCTGCCATCTCAAGGAAAGGAATTGGAACAAGCCCACCAACCGCCGCATAGGCAGCATGGCGATGAATGCACCCACGCACGACAGCGCGGAGCTCAGCTTCTTCTTCTACAGCAACTTCTTCAGTCTCGTCGACTTTATCTGCTTCGCTCATCATGGCCTCTTTGCAATTATCTGTTGGCTGGCAAGGTTACAAAACGAATACCTAATTTATCCGCAGCTTAACCCAACTTACGGTTTATCGCAACAAACAGAAGTTGTTACTGTTTTAAGTCCGACTTCATTTCCGGCACGGCTGCGGGCTCGCGTCCGGCCGGTGCCTCGGCACGTGATCCACTTGGATCGTAAACCGGGGCGATGGACTCCATCACCTTTTGCATCGTGCCCGGTGCGGTTGCTTCTTCAACATCTGGTGTTGCCGAACCGGCTTTCGGTGCGTCTGGCTTCATCGCCGGTGTCGGCTGGCCGCCTGGGGCATTCGGATTTTTGGGCTTGGCCTGGCTTGATGACGGCCCCGTGCCATCAGGGTCACGAAGCCCCGGTGAAATGGCATTCTGCGGCGAGATTTCAGTACCGCGTGCGTTAAAATCATTCGCCGCTGGCAATGTTTCCTGCCGATCCCCGGTCAATTCGGCACCGGGTTCCTCAGACTCCCGCGACGTCCCCGGCGCATCGGCTGTATTCAAAATCACCGGAAGCCCGTCTCGGCCCCCGATAATAATCGTCTTGCTGTTGCGTGATGTCGCCAGCGACATGGTCGCTTCAATCCCGCGCAGACGCAGATATTCCTCGGTAATCGTTTTGGCGACAATATCCTGGAATTCACGGATACCTTCGGCCTCGATCTTCTTACGCTGCTTTTCTTTTTCTTCGCGTGCCAGACGGAAATCATATTCCAGCATCGCCTGATACTGTTCGGCCTTGCGTTCAATCGCATCGGCAACACGCTGTGGCAGTTTAACCGACCGGATCAAAACATCCTCAACCGTCACAAGCCTTCCCTGAAAGCTCTGATTAACCAGGGATGAGCCAAGCTGATTGACCATCCGTTCAAGGATCTCCGCCTGAATGAACGCACGCGTTTCGGTATAAAGTTGTTCAGGGGTGTAACGTGAAATCAACTCACGCGCATGCGATCCGATTTCCGGGTAAACAAGGACTTCCGGGTAATCTGGTCCCACAAGTTTATGCAGCATCCCGGCCGCTTCACGGTTAATGCGATACCGCACAGCAATGTCGACTTCCATCGACAAACCGTTGGATGAAATGGTGTCATAGACGCGCGCCTGATTTTGCAAACGTGCATCGTAAATAAACATTTTATCCCATGGGAAGATCAGCTGAACGCCTTCGCCGTAGCTCCGTTCGACAACTGTCCCGCCAAAGAAGCGATACCACATGACCCCGACATGCCCTGACGGAATGGTGATAAAGATCTGCGGCGCCAGCGCGATCATCCCAATCAGGACGAAAAAAATCGTGATCAGAAAACTGGTCTGATAGCGCTTTACAACACTTTGCAACCCATAAACGATCCGCCCGGCAATCCCGCGTGGACGCCCGTCGTCGTCGTCCCCTCTATCGGGACCGCTTGCGGACATTGTGGTGCCATCAACCATTCGTTATCTCGTTCTCGTATGCTTTTTCTGAAAAGTCGATTGCACGTCAGTAGTCTTCGATATCTTTGATTTTTTCACGAACTTCGCGCGACGGACGGGCGACAAGCTGCACCAAAAAGTCCCCAATCGGCGTAATCACAACCGCCAGGATGAAATGCCCAAGAAACCCGAACGAGGTTTTACGCCCCAAAAGACCGCAAACGATCGCGGCAAGTAAATAAAGTATGATAATCATTAATTGCATAACTTTGGATTCCGACGCCCGAGTTTACCCTGCTGGATCGATCATGCCGCTTTCGCGTCTTTTACGACCGTGAAGCCTTCTTTGAATTTTTCTTTAAAGTACGGCTCTGCCTGTTTCGGATCGAAATCCTTCAAGGTCCCGCCTGCCGCATAATGCATCACAAAAACACGGCCCAGCGCATAGGTAAATGCCGCATTGAAACCCGGCATGGTCAGAATGCTCAAGGACGTACCAAGCACCGGCAAGGCCTTGGACAACCCGGAAAAAATACCCGTCGCCAAAAACGATTTTCCTAAAACACCACCGGTAATACTGGTCATCATCGTCGCGATGACAGCCTGTCCACTGCTCTTGCGAAAATCGACATTATAAAGACTGCTCAGTTCCGCCAGCATTTTAAGCTGCACGGCAACCACCGCGGTCGAGTCCAGAACGGGAATGGGAATAAGGCCGGTGCCAGCAGCCCAAAGCATATTACGCCGAACAATGCCGCCAGCAAGCCGCTTTTGCTTGTTGCGCTTCAACTGTTCTAACCGTGCATTGCCCATATCACCCCCCGGTTTTGTTAAGTACCTAAAGCATAAACGCTAAATTTTCACACTGCAAACCGATTCAGGGGCTTATACGCACTTGACCGCAGCACTTAGGCAACCGACGATAGCCTTTTAAGAATAAAACGCCTGCCACAAAGGACCATAATGTTGGATTGCCCTTTCCGCGCTTTCGCAGGAGCATTGCAGTGAGCCTGGCAACAAAGATCGGTGTTGCACTTTTTCTCGTGCTTGCAGCTGCACTTGGCATGACAACCGTGCTGAACTACCTGCGCTTTGATCAAACGCTAAGAACCTTGGTCACACAGCGGATCAACGTCGTCAGCAACGAAACCAGTCAGGACCTCCTGGCCGGGATTGATCTGGGGCTGCGTCTGGAAAATATGGAAAACCTTGGTGCGATTCTGGATCGCCGCCTTGGCATGTCGCGCGAAGTCACCCACATCGCCGTACAAAACTGTCAGGGAACGATCATCACCCAGACAGCTCCCGATACGGCCACCAAGACCGCCCAAGGTGCCGGTACCACGGCAGCACCGCCGGACGCACAGGACAAAACATCATGGACTCGCTTTACCGATCAGGGCGTCATCGCCGTGACACCCCTGCGCGATAGTCTGGGCCAATGTGCCGGTATGCTGGTAATTACCGCCGACAGCGGTGAATATTTCCGTAAACTCGATAGCGCCTTTACCGAAATGTGGAAATCGGCCGCCATCGGGATGCTCGCCATCATTCCTGTTCTGGGCCTTCTGGTGGTTTTAATGCGTCGCCGCCACCGGGTATTTTCCGAACTCCACGAAGATATCGAACGCGCACTCGCTGGTCAGGCCGGCACCAGCACCGCCCATGACAAGGATGTTCTTACCGAAAGCGAGATGGACCTGATCGCGCTGTATCGCGAAATCCGCGATCAGTTGCCAAATGATGATCCCCAGACAGATCGCGATACATCGGTGGAGAAATCCACATGACCAAGAACACCAAACCAAAATCTCCTCTGCCCGGTGCGGCGAAAACATCCCATCGCCGCATCGTGCCAAAGGGCACCATCTGGATTTTACTGCTGTTTAGCACCTTGGCACTATGTGTTGCGCTGATCGGGATTTCATGGCGCGCGGCCGATCTTGCGCGTGCCGACCTGCAATCGGAAATCCGTGAAAAGGCCGAAATCGAAGCCAGAACACTGGCCGAAAAAATCGAACATGCCTTGGAACTTGGCATCCCGCTCGACGCGATTGTCGGGTTCGAAGATGTCGTGCATCAACTGCAATCTGGCGACCCGGACCTGAGCTTTGCTGCAATCGTGCACGGGCAGGACCTGCTGCATGTCGGCGGCATGGCGCGTGAAGCGATCAAACAGGCACTTGCCAGTGACAGTGATGCCGGCACCGACACACACCCCAACATCATCACCCGTGTCACGCTGGGCCATGACGCCCACAACGATCATGTCGAAAATGATCTGGCAATTGTCATTGGTCATGACCGCGCCGCCCTGATGCGCCCGGTCACCGACAATCTGTTTGATATCGCGATCATTTTCATCATCACGCTGGCACTGTCGTTTGAACTTGTCTTACTGGTTCTGACCGTCAATGTCGCCCTGCCCGCCCGGGTTGCCCGACGGGTTTTAACCAATGTCCGTGAACGTAAATTCACAATCCTGCATGGTCAGTCAACACGCGATGAAATCGGCAGTTTCATGGAACATATCAACACCGTGATCAGCCGCTCGGCGCAAAAGGTCGGCACCCGACCGCACCGGGAACGCGAAGTCAAACTGATCGGCGTGCGCTTGCTGGCCTTCATGTTTGTTCTGGCCGAAGAACTCGCCCGTCCGATCATGCCCGCGTTCTTTAGTCAGGTTACCGCACCGACCATCGATGGGCAGCTTGGTGCGGGGATCGTCATGGCAACACATCTTCTGATGGTTGCCATCGCCATGCCACTCTGCAGCCTGTTTCAGGAACGGATCGGATCGTTGCGCATGTATCTGGCCGGGGCCCTTCTTGCCACCATTGGCCTGTGCGGAACGGCCTTTGCCACCGGTCTTTGGGATCTGATCCTGTGGCGCGCATTATCGGGCATCGGCTACGCCACAACCTTTGTCGCCTGTCAGTCCTATGTTCTCGATGCGACCAATGACAGCAACCGCACACAGGGGACGGCCATGATGGTCAGCGGCATTATGCTTGCCGATATTTGTGGCCCGGCGGTTGGCGGTATTTTTGCCGGTCACTTTGGTGACGCCATCACCTTTGTCGCCGGGGCCGCAATGGCCTGTCTGGCGGTTGCATTGGCCTTCTTCCTGATGGACAACACAGTACGTGGCAAAACATCCCCCCCTGTCCCCACGCGCAAAGCCTTCAAGGCCATGCTGGGCAATCGACGACTACAAGTCTTGGTCCTGTTTGCCGCCGTCCCGGCCAAACTGATCCTCAGCGGGTTTCTTTATTACCTGACCCCTTTGATCTTGTTGCAATCAGGTGCCACCACCGCCGAAACTGGGCGTGTGATCATGCTCTATGGTCTTGTTGCTCTTCTGACAGGTTGGGGGGTCGCGCGCTGGACTGATAGCAAACAAAATGAAATTCGGGCTGTGGGCATTGGCGGCGGACTAACCGCAACCGGCTTGTTGCTGGCAGGCTTCATGCCGCAATATGCAACCTTTGCCATCGCTGTTGCCATGCTTGGTTTGGCACAGGCAACCTCAATCCCGGCTCAACTTTCTGCCAGTCTGAAAATCAGTGCTGATTTCACCCGCGATCATGGATCGGGCCCGGTGCTTGCCGTTCTGCGACTGGCAGAACGGCTTGGCGGCGCCTTGGGACCGTTGCTGGCTGCCGGATTAACCTTGTGGGTTGGCACCGATGCGGCCGTCTTGTGTTTCGGGGCGATTGCCGCGGTTGCGGTGATTTTCTTTGAAATCATGATCGGTCACGTGCCCGAAGATCAAAAAACCAAACCCTCCGTGCAGGAGGACGCACCATGACCCATCTGATCAATTTTTTGCGTATTCTCACCGTGCTTGTGCTGGCCGTCACGTTTTCCGCGACCAGTGTTTTGGCGCAAACCAACAGCCCCGATCCGTTGAAAATTGCAATGATCCTTTGGCGCGGCGAAACACGGGTCGAAGACGGTTTTCGGGGCTTTTTTGCCGACCGCGGCATTCCTGTCGATCTTCAGATTTATGATGTTGAACGCGATCTTTCCCGCATCCCGGGCATCATCGCGACCTTACGCAAAAACCCGCCTGATCTTGTCTATACCTGGGGTACCGGGATCACATCCAACGTTGTTGGCAAATATAATCAGGTCGATCCCGATAAAAACATCACCGATCTTCCGGTGGTGTTTGTCATGGTGTCGTCTCCTTGGAAAACGGGCATTGCCGCCCCGCCCGGACAATCGCGCCCCAACATCACCGGGGCAACTCACATTGCCCCGCTGCCTGCACAAATTCAGGCCATCCGCGCGTATCGCCCGATGACCAAGCTGGGGGTTGTATATAATAACGGTGAAGACAACTCGGTTTCCAACGTCGAAGAACTGACCGCACTTGGGGCCGAAATGGGGTTTGACGTCCTTGCCGCCCCGCTTGGCCAAAACGGCGATCCGTCCTCAAGTGATATCGCGCCCGCCGTTGCCGACCTTGCCAAACGCGGCGCGGATATCCTCTATATTGGACCCGACAACTTTATTGGCACGTACCGCGACGCCCTGACCGATGCGGGCTTTGATAACGGTCTGGCCGTCTTTAGTGCCACGGAACTTGAAGTCCGCGACGGGCAGGCAATGCTGGGTTTGGTCAGCCGCTATGAACTTGTCGGGCGGTTAGCCGCAAGCAAGGTCGAAGACATCCTGATCAATGGCGTCTCACCGGCAGATATTCCCATTGAAACACTTGACCGGTTTTCTTATCTGATCCGGCTGTCATCGGCGCGCAGGCTGGCACTCTATCCACCACTTTCGTTGCTTGATTACGCTGAAATTATCAAATGACTGTAATTACCCGTCTGAATGAAACCCATCTGTCCGCCGTCATTGCGTTGCATCACGATGTGCTTGCCGATGCCGACCCCACACTCGTTGCCGGTGAAACAGACATCTTTTTTCAGCAGCATCTGTCTGACTGCGGCCAGATATTTGGCATCCTTGATCAAGATACCCTGCTTGCCTATGGCGTCTTGGGGTTACCACGCCCCGGTGATCTTAATTTCGGAGCCGATCACGGCTTACCGCCCGACCAACTAAAATCGGTGGCGCATATCGACGGCGTTGCGGTCAGACGCGATTGTCGTGGGCAGAATTGGCAATATAAATTGACGTGTCATCGTCTAAACGCGGCACGCACTGCCGGACGTGAAATTGCACTGACCACCGTCGCACCAGGCAATGTCGCAAGCCTGATCAACATTCTGTCTGCCGGAATGATCATTCGTGGTCTGAAGGAAAAATATGGCGGCCATCGGTTTTTGATGCGCGCTGACCTCGGCAAAAACCCAATGCCCCACCAAACCAATGAAATCACCCATTGGTGCCCGGCAACAGATTTTGAAAACTGTCATCGCATGCTAAAGTCCGGCTATGTCGGCGTGACTTTTCGTAAGGCCACCTCGCAAAGCGCCCCAGACATCGGCTGGTTGCCGCTTGACTGCACGTAGGTGGTTTCACTGCATGTAGGTGTAAGGCGTTTTTGCTGCTTTTGACACGCTATCTGGCTCATTGTAGAATTGCTGCCAGTCGCAGGCATGCAGATCAGTTTCCCAATAGCATGCCGCCCCTTTATGGAACGGCAGGAAATTGCCCTTCTCATACATGTCATCGGCCATAACACTGCGAAAGGTCGGAAACTCGGTTTTCAGCTGTTCGATATTCTCGTGTATTATGCGGGTCACCCAGTACACCACATACGGATCGGCCACTTCATAGGCCATCAGTGACGCCTTGAAACCATATGAGTTAATTGCCTGTTCCTGCCGGTCATACGTCCTCGCCGGAAGGACCTGATCAAAGAAATAATGGTTTGCCGAAACCAGTTTCTGGGTCAATGGTCCGCCCATGCCAATCACTTTGGCATCACAGGAAAGGCTGTCTTCAATGATGGATGCCGGATGCCCGATCCAAAGACCAAACGCATCAATATAATCTTCGCAAATACCAAGCCGGTTGTAGTCCTGCGCAACGCTGTAGACCGTTTCCATATCGTCAAGCGTGATGCCATATTGACCCAGCAGTTCCAGCCACAACTCGCGTGATGCCGACCCTTCCGGACCAATATTAATCCGCTTGCCGCGTAAATCCGCAATGCTTTCAATTCCGGAATCCTGACGCACAATCAAAAGCCCCATCTCGTCATGCAATGACATGACAGACCGCGCGCCCGGGATAGGATTGACCCCAGCCTGAGCTTCCCAGTTGTTGTTTGATTGCACAATCGCCAGCTGGACCCGGCCTTCTTTCATCAATTGAATATTGCTGCCAACCCCCTGGGATCGAAGCGGGACGCAATGAACACGATGACGTTTGTAGCTGCGACGAATCATGTCGCAGATTTTCGCTGCCACCTGAAAATACACGCCATTCGTACTGCCGCTATAGATCGCGGCGTAATAGGACCGTTCGCTTTTGCCATCGCCCATAATTTCTGTGGCGTTCGACAATGCAATCAGACTGTCAGGATCGCGCGCCTTGCGCCGATATTGCGACAGGGGAATGGCATCGGGTTTATAAAGCCACCCATCAACCATATCGGGGTTACTGTCGCTGATCTTGATATCATCCGCATCATACTGATCGACATCAAAAGCCTCGGTTTGGGGCGCACTGGCCTGCGCAGAGTCCGCCGTTGTCGCGTCTTGCGCGAAACCAGCAACCGACATCCCGCAAACGAGATACAGCGATACAATCGTCCATCTTATTGGTTTAGTCAGGCCGTCCGATGAAAACCACAAGGTCAATTCTACCACAACCAGTTTGCGCAACAGGCTTTACTGTACTGGATTTTATCGCGCACCGTCGAGATTCAATCTTGCGCATTGCAAAGTTTCTCAGACATTTAACCTGTATTCTTAAGCAAATTGTATTTGACGATCCAAAGAGCCCTTATCATAACCATTAGTATGTATATTCAGACGCCACCCTTGCCACTCAGGATCATGCAGTGACCGGTTTAAACGCCTTCACCCCCGGACGCGACGAGGTTTATCAGGCCTTTGATCTGATCTCGTCCTGGCCGGACTACAGCCCAAGCCCCTTGCTGTCATGTCCGGGCTTGGCCAATGAGCTTGGCATTGGCAAGGTCTGGATCAAGGATGAAAGCAAGCGGTTTGGCCTTGGCGGGGTTAAGGCCCTTGGCGCGCCCTATGGGCTGAAACGTCAACTCCTTAAACGCGGCATCGAACCCGGAAGTCCTCAATGCCGCGACTATACCGCCATCGCCGCCACCGATGGCAACCACGGCCTTGCAACTGCGTGGGCGGCGACGAAATTCAATTGCCCGGCAAAAATCTATGTCGGAAGCGACGTTGACCCGGCACGCATGCGGCGTATCCGCGATAATGGCGCGAAACTGGTTTATGTCGATGGCACCTATGATGATGCAGTCCTTGCCGCCAGCGACGCGGCAACCGCATCGAATGTCCTACTGATCACCGACACCGATTACAGTGGCGATCTGGATGTGACGCGCGACATCATGGCGGGCTACGCCGTGCTGGGTGTCGAATGCGCCCGTCAACTTCGTGCCCGAAATGAAACCCTCGACAGCATCTTTCTGCAATGTGGGGTCGGCGGCATGGCGGCGGGCTGTGCGATTGGCATGTGGCATGAAACCGGGCAAAAGCCAGTGGTCTGTTCTGTCGAACCTGAAACCGCTGCCTGCGTTAAAACCAGCATCGAACGCGGTGCATTGACGCGTGTGCCGGGAAAACTTCTGACCCGAATGGTCGGGCTGTCGTGTGGTTGTCCCAGTCTGTCGGCATTTGAAATTCTTCAAGACGTCTGCATTGGCAATATCGTGATTAACGATGCCATTGCCAAACGCGTACAGGACCAGATGACACTTGGTGTCCGCAACGATCCACCGCTTGATACATGGGACACCGGGATATCGGGTATTGCCGGGTTGTGGCATGTAGCGCAAAACCCCGAACTACGGGACCGCTTTGCGCTCACAAGCCAAAGTCGCGTGCTTGTGATCAACAGCGAAGGTGCTATTCCCGACCAGTATCTTCAGCCAAATGTTTGATGCGTATTTGATGGATATTTCACGAAACATATTTGGGCCGCTGGACAGTTCATCAGGCCATGCTACAGTTGATCCATCAACGCCGGGTTTGTTTTGGAGGCCGTTAACTAAATGAAGTTGCTGGAATTGTTATCTTGGGGCGATAACAACCTTGTCATCCGGCTTGGCGTTGCGGGTGCACTTTCGGGTGTCGGCAGCGCAGCACTTCTTGGTATCGTCAACACGGCCGCCGAAGAAATCTCCGATAACGGCATTGACGAGGTGAACTGGGCGCTTGCCGCGACCTTTATCGTGCTGGCCGTTGTTTACTTCCTTGCCGAAGTATTTTTGATCAGCACAATTGCCCGGCAAATCGAAAACGGCATTGACCGGGTCCGCAAAAAGCTGTTGTCGCAAATCGCCGTTGCCGACTTTGCCCAGATTGAGATTTTCGGCCAGTCCCGCCTTTTTGACAGCATCACCCAAAGCACACAGAACATCTCGCAAAACTCCCATATGATCGGCATGGCTTTTAGAAGCCTGCTGCTGCTGGTTGCTGTCATGGCCTATGTGTTCTGGCTGTCGATGCTGGCGTTTTTCATCATTGTCGTCGTGGTCGGGGTCGGCATTCTGATCTATCTGCGGATGGGCAAAACGCTTTCGATGTGGTTTGGCAAACTTCATCAGGTTGAAACCATCCTGTTTGACCGGGTGTCCGATTTGTTTGCGGGCATCAAGGAAGTCCGGATGTGGTCCAAACGCAGCGACGCCTTCAAGGTCGCCTTTGACAATGCGTCTGACAACAAGGCCGAGATCGGCAAAAAAGCCCAAACCATGATTTCGCGTCAGATGATCATGGGCATTTCGGCCTTCTATATCCTGCTGGCCATCATCGTCTTTATTGTTCCGGTATATTCCGACAGTTTTGATGCCGACGTTGCCAAAATCAGTACTGCCGTCCTGTTCATGATCGGCCCGATCAGCATCATTGTGCAGTCAATGTCGGTTCTTGGCATGGCCGAACGATCGGCCGTTCGCATGATGCAACTGTCAAAGGACCTCGAAGACATTCGCGAACCGATTGCCGAAGACGGCATGCCGCTCAGCGATCCTTTTGATCACGTCAGTTTTGAAAATGTTGTCTTCACCTATCCCAACCGTGATCCGCGCCACGGGTTTGAATTGGGCCCGATTGACTTATCCGTCAAACGCGGTGAGCTTTTGTTTATCACGGGCGGCAACGGGGCCGGCAAATCGACCTTGATCAAGCTTCTGACCGGTCTGTATCGTCCTGTTTCTGGCAAGGTCAGCATCAACAATACCCAGCTTGGCCCGCAAAGCATGTCGGCCTACCGCAATCTGATCGCGACCGTTTTTTCAGACTCTCATCTGTTTGAGGAACTGTTTGGCACAACCGATATTACCACCGAGGATGCGCAATACTGGATCGAACGGTTTGAGCTTGCCCACGTGACCGGCATTCGCGATGGACGGTTTATCACCATCGCCCTGTCGGCTGGACAACGCAAACGCTTGGCCCTGATCACGGCCATTCTTGAAGATCGACCGATCATTGTGCTTGATGAATGGGCCGCCGATCAGGACCCGTATTTCCGCAAAAAGTTCTACCGCGAAATTCTGCCTGAACTTAAACAACGCGGCACGACCATCATCGCCGTCACCCATGACGATCATTATTTTGATGTTGCCGACCGTCGATTGCACCTTGATACCGGCAAGCTGAGCGAGCTTGATCTCACTGACCCGCGCGGGAGGATCTGACATGATGCTGTTCAATGTCCTGCGCACGCGCGCGAACATCAATATGCGCACTGTTGTCGCCCTCCTCGTCATGGCGGCGGTCTCAACCACCATGGTTCTGGTCATCGTCAACATGGCCTCGTCTCAGGCCGAAGAGGGCACCATCAGCGCGCGCCTTCTGGCCTTGATGGCGCTGTCATTGATCGGCTTCATCTGGTCGCAGCACACCGCAGACACGCTTGTCTCAGGCGAGGTCGAACGCATTCTGCATCAATTCCGCTTGTCCCTGTTTGACGAAGTCCGCACATCCTCCCCCGAAACGCTTGAAACCGTTGGTCAGGGCCCGATACAGGCCGCCATGACCCAGGAAATGCAGACCATATCAAACACCCTGCCGATGCTGATGAACGGCATACAGCAACTGGTTCTGATCGTGTTTGTCAGCCTGTATCTTGCGTGGTTGTCGCTGTTTGCCTTTGCCATGATCGCCGTGCTTGCTGCATTGGCTGTCAGCATTCACCTGTATCGCATCAAACGCATTAATGCCGCTGTCCGCGAAGCCGCCGAGGACGAAGGCAAATTGTTTGGCGGGCTGACCGATCTGCTTGATGGTTTTAAGGAAGTGAAGATGAACAGTCTTCGCCGTGAAACCCTGCTGTCGCGGCTCAAAACCCGGTCGGAACGCACCCGCGACACCAAGGCCACCATCAAACAACAATGGACCCGTGAAACCGCCGCCGTGCAACTTGCATTTTATATTATGATGGCGGCCATGGTTTTCATCGTGCCGATGTTCACATCCGACTATCATGACGTCGCGGTGCAAACCACCACCGCCACCCTGTTTTTGTTTGGCCCCATCGGCTCGACCATCATGACGTTGCCGGCCTTTAACGACAGCGAAGCCGCCCTTGCCAAAATCACCAGCCTGCAAGAAGAACTCGGTGATGCGCTCAGCAAACAGCACCAGCGCGAAGCCAATGCCACCGACAGCAAAGACGCCCGCGCACCGCTTACCGACATCACGGAAATTGCGCTGAACGATGTGCGCTTTACCTACCCCGGCCCAACTGGCGGGTTTTCCGTCGGCCCGCTGAACGCCAGCTTCAAACGGGGTGAAATTACCTTTATCACCGGGGGCAACGGGGCGGGAAAATCAACCATGATTGCGCTTCTGACCGGTCTTCGCGCCTTTGACAGCGGGGAAATTACGGTCAATGGCACGCCTCTGGGTATTGATCAGCTCCAGAACTACCGCGATCAGTTTGCCTCGGTCCTGGCGGGCTACCATCTTTTTGACGCCCTTTATGGCATTGACCCGATTGACGAGGATAAGGTCAACGCCCTGCTCAATCAGATGGAAATCGCCAATAAGGTAACGCTTGAAAACAACGCCTTTTCAACAACATCGCTGTCGCAGGGCCAACGCAAACGCTTGGCCCTGATCACCGCCCTTCTCGAAGAAAAACCCGTCCTCGTGCTTGATGAATGGGCCGCCGATCAGGACCCTCATTTCCGTTCGGTCTTCTATGAAAAAATTCTGCCCGACCTGCGCACACAGGGAAAAATCCTGATTTGCGTCACCCATGATGACAGATGGTTCCACCTTGCGGATCGCATCTATCATGTCCGCGATGGGCAGTTTGACGAGACCAGTAGCACCTAGGCCCGAACGTCGATCAATCGCCAAACGCCTCCGCAACCACCGCTGCCACCGCATCCTGATGTTCGGTGATAAAGAAATGCCCGCCAGCATAAACATGCTTGGTAAACCCGCCCGTGGTTGCCTTCTGCCAACCCTCAAGGTCGCCTGGCACCGGGCTTGTATCCGCATCCCCACCAAACACGGTAATCGGGCAGGATAGTTTGGCAAGGTCTCCGGAGTATGCGGTTTCCGAAAGCTTGAAATCGGCGCGAAGCAGCGCTTCAAACAGGTCCCGATATTCCTGATTTTCAAGAATTTCGCTTGGCGTACCGCCATATTTGGCGATCTCTTGCCAGAATTGGTCGGACGACAACCCATGCAAGGGTGCTCGTTTCATCGCAATATCGGGGCTACGCCGTGCCGCCAAAAACAAATGCTCTGGCCCACAATCCCCTTCTATACCCTCAACAACCATCTTACACGCCAGATGGTGCGAAATGATCGCCCCCATTGAATAACCAAAAAACGCATAGGGCTTGTCGGTCAACGGCCCGATGGCCGTATGGATGGCCGCAACCATGCCATCGATTGTATCAATCAATGGTTCGCCAAACCGCTGCTCGCGGCCCGGAAGGCACACCAGCACAAGCTCAATATCGGCGGGCAAACGGCTACGCCACGACCGGTAAAAGGATGCCCCACCGCCGGCAAACGGAAAGCAAAACAGCCGCCGCCGTGCGGGCACCTGCCCCGGTAAAGTCACGAACCATTTGCTGCTGTCCATCAAGACCCCATGCGCGAACCAGAAAACGACAAACCCCTTGTTATCATCGTTTTAGCCGTAACTCCAACGCGCACGATTTTCACGCCTGACATCACCCAAAACAAAGCGCCCCCGACAGTTATCGAGGGCGCTTTTAAGCATATCTCTTTGCAACCTGATCAGAAAACCACACTCGGCAACCAGACTGCCAGTGACGGCCACAACCAGATCACGAAAATGCCAAACACCTGAAGGGCGATGAACGGCACCACCCCTTTGTAAATCTGGCCGGTGGTGATTTCCGGCGGGGCCGCACTGCGCAGGTAAAATAACGAGAACCCGAACGGCGGGGTTAAGAACGATGTCTGAAGATTGATCGCAATCAGGATCGCCAGCCACACCGGATCATGCCCCATCATGATCAAGCCGGGCGCAATAAGCGGCAGCAAGATCACCGTGATTTCAACGAAATCAAGGAAGAAGCCCAGAACGAAAATCACCGCCATGCAGAAGAACAGCGCACCCGTCGGGCCGCCCGGCATGGATTCAAGGATTTCCGCAACATGGTCTTCACCGCCCAACCCGATAAACACCAGCGAGAACATGCTGGCCGTCAGGATGGTGGCAAAAATCATCGACGACACGGTCATGGTTGATGTCAGTGCGGATTTCAAAACATCCGCCTTCCACGCCTGTTTCAAACAGGCGGCAATCGCCACAATCCCGGCAATCGACAGCACGACATACCCCGCCCCCAGCACATAATCAAACCCGGTCAGGTCACTGCGCTGCAATCGCACCGGTGCGACACCGGCCATAATCGCCAAAATCAAAAGGGCGGCTGTGCCCAGCAACACCAGATTGCGATTGGCCCCCTGACGCACACCGGCCATCAGGATCGCCCCAATCGCGCCGACCGATGCGGCCTCGGTCGGGGTGGCGATCCCGCCAAGGATCGCACCAAGTACGGCGATAATCAGCAACACCGGCGGCAACACTGCGCCGAACACCTCCCCCATACTGGGTCGGCCATCGTCACTTTGAACCGGCGGCATGTCCTGCGGGCAAAAATACCCGCGCAGCAAAATATAGATGATGTAAATCGCCACCAGTGTCAGGCCCGGGATCAAGGCGCCTGCAAAAATCTGCCCGACGGAAATGGTTTCAATCGTGAATTTGCCCTGCTCATACTGCGCCTGCTGATAGGCCGATGACATCACATCTGACAGGATAATCAACAATGTCGATGGCGGGATAATCTGCCCCAATGTCCCGGCCGTGCAGACAAGCCCGGATGCCAGTTTCGGGTTATATCCCGTGCGCAACATGGTTGGAAGTGCGATCATGCCCATGGCAATCACCGTCGCCCCAACAATCCCGGTCGATGCCGCCAAAAGCGCACCGACCAACACCACCGAAATGCCAAGCCCGCCGCGCAACTGGCCAAACAACCGCCCCATGGTATGAAGCAAATCCTCGGCGATGCGCGATCGTTCAAGAACAACCCCCATCAGGACAAACAACGGAATGGCGATCAAAACATCATTGGTCAGCGTGCCAAAGACCCGCTGTCCGAACGCGCCCATCAGACCGATGTTCATTGTATCGGTAACCCAGCCGAGATAGCCAAACGCCACCGCAACACCGGCAATCGAAAATGACACCGGGAAACCCAGAAGGATGCAGCCCATCAAGGCAACAAACATCAATAAATCAAGATATTCCATTAGTCTTGCGCACCCCTGTCTTCAGCACCGCCGCGCAAAATAATGATTTGCCTGAGCAAACAGGCCACAGACTGAATAATCAAAAGAAGACAAAACGCCGGGATCAGTGATTTCAAAAGCCACACAGCCGGAATACCCCCAACCGAAATCGCCCCTTCCATCATGGATACAGAATTAACCACCGACGGCCATGTCCAATACAGTAAGGCCGCCATCGACGGAATTGCCAGAAACACATAGCCAAACGTATCTATGCGCGCCTTGGTGGTGTCCTTGGCGGCGGCATAGAAAATATCGACCCGCACATGTCGATCCACCAAAAGCGTGTAACCCGCACCAAGCATGAAAAGCCCGGAATGCAGGTACAAAACGCTTTCATTCAGCGCAATAAAGCTGAACCCGAAAACATAGCGCAGCAAAACCACGGAAAACTGCAAAAGAACCATCAACAGCGCAAACCAGCGCACCGTCATCCCGGTCCAGTGGTTCACAAGATCAAGCCGATCAGCAAGGCGTTGCATCAAATCCCCCAGAAAGCAAAAACCGGCGCAAGGGCA
Source organism: Thalassospira sp. Z349TD_5 (assembly GCF_056173045.1). Classification (NCBI taxonomy): domain Bacteria; kingdom Pseudomonadati; phylum Pseudomonadota; class Alphaproteobacteria; order Rhodospirillales; family Thalassospiraceae; genus Thalassospira; species Thalassospira sp. Z349TD_5. The sequence continues at coordinate 553,843 of NZ_CM149654.1, read as the reverse complement.
ACCCCTTGCGCCGGTTAGCATCTTTATCAGAAGCCAAGCACCTTGGCGCGTGCATTCATCTGACCATTATCGGCATAGGTCATATACCCGCCAATCAGGTCACGATACGCAACAAAGCTTTCGGTTACTTTGCGCGTCAACGCATCGTCGCTTTCGCGCAATTCGCCAATCACTTCGGCCGCTGCTTCACCCATGGCGGTGATCACTTCTTCTGGCAACATACGGACTTTGACGTCCTGCTCGGCCACCAGTTTCTGCAATGCCATCGCGTGTTTGGTCTCATACTCGGTCCAGACTTCATTATAAAGACTGTCACAGGCAAATTTGACCACGGCTTTAAGATCATCGGGCAGATCGGCAAATGCCTTGGCATTAACCGCACATTCCTCGGCTGAGGACGGCTCACCAACACCCGGCCAGTAGTAGTTTTTGGCAACCTGATAGAAACCAAGCGCACTATCGGACCACGGACCAATGAACTCACCGGCATCAAGCGCACCTGACTGCAACGCCTGGAACATGTCGCGCCCACCCATAGCCTGAACCGCCATGCCAAGTTTTGAGCACATCTCGGACGCAAGGCCGGTCGTACGGAATTTAAGCCCCTTAAGGTCATCAACCGAATTGATTTCATTGCGGAACCAACCGGCCCACTGCGGGCCAGAGTTCCCGCACAGGAACGGTTTCAAACCAAACTGACCATACATTTCATCATACAGGTCCTGACCGCCACCATGGGCCAGCCAACCGGCCTGCTCGTCGGCACGCAGGCCAAATGGCTGCGATCCGAACAGAAGGATGCCTTTGGATTTTGACCCCCAATAGGCCGGAACTGCGTGATAAATTTCTGCTGTGCCTTCGGCAACCGCATCAAACACACCATTGCCCGGAACAAGTTCGCCCGCAGCATGCAGTTTGACTTCAATCCGCCCGCCCGAAAGGGTGGTGATACGATCGGCCAGTTTCTGCGCCGCAACGCCCGGCCCAGGAAGATTTTTCGGCCATGCGGTGACCATGTTCCACTGGCGTTTATCCTGTGCGATGGCAGGGGTGGCAAAAGTTGCGGCCGCGGCCGCTGCACCAACACCGGCAACACCGGCGGTCAGAAAATCACGTCTTTTCATTGTTAAGCCTCCTTGATTGAACCCTGATCAGGGGCGGGGAGCCCCCGCACCTGTCGTTTAACGTATCGAATTTATTTGCCGAGAATCCCGGGCAGATTAAGCCCGTGTTCACGTGCACAATCGAGTGCAATGTCATATCCTGCATCGGCATGACGCATCACACCGGTTGCCGGATCATTCCAAAGAACGCGTTCGACCCTACGTGCGGCATCTTCTGTGCCGTCACAACAAATCACCATGCCCGAATGCTGCGAAAAGCCCATTCCGACACCGCCGCCATGATGCAACGAAACCCATGTGGCCCCCGATGCGGTATTAAGCAGCGCATTAAGCAGCGGCCAGTCACTGACCGCGTCCGAACCATCTTGCATGGCTTCGGTTTCGCGGTTCGGGCTTGCGACCGAACCACTGTCAAGATGGTCACGTCCGATCACCACCGGGGCTTTCAACTCACCATTCTTGACCATTTCGTTAAACGCCAGCCCCAAACGATGGCGTTGCCCCAGCCCGACCCAGCAAATACGCGCCGGAAGCCCCTGGAACGATATCCGATCACGGGCCATATCCAGCCAGTTGTGCAAGTGCTCATCATCGGGGATCAATTCTTTGACCTTCTGATCGGTCTTGTAAATATCTTCCGGATCACCCGACAACGCTGCCCAGCGGAACGGACCAATCCCCTTGCAAAACAGCGGTCGGATATAGGCCGGAACAAAGCCGGGAAACGCAAAGGCGTTTTCCAAACCTTCTTCAAGCGCGACCTGACGGATGTTGTTGCCGTAATCGACCGTCGGGATACCGGCATCATGGAATGCCACCATCGCCTCGACCTGAACACGCATCGACGCGCGGGCTGCTTTTTCGACTGCTTTCGGATCTGATTCCTGCTTCTCGCGCCACTGCGCAACCGTCCAGTTTTGCGGCAAATAACCATGCACCGGATCATGGGCCGATGTCTGATCCGTCACAATATCCGGACGCACGTCGCGCTTGACCAATTCCGGGAACACATCGGCCGCATTGCCAATCAGGGCCACCGATTTGGCCTCTCCCGCCTTGGTCCAGCGATCAATCATCTCCAGCGCCTCATCCAGCGAATGGGTCTTGGCATCGACATAACGGGTCCGCAGGCGGAAATCAGCGCGGGTTTCGTCGCACTCAACCGCCAAACAGCACGCCCCGGCCATCACAGCCGCCAACGGCTGTGCGCCGCCCATGCCGCCCAGACCACCGGTCAGAATCCATTTGCCTTTAAGGCTACCGTCGTAATGCTGACGCCCGGCTTCGACAAAGGTTTCATAGGTGCCCTGCACAATGCCCTGCGACCCGATGTAAATCCACGAGCCCGCCGTCATCTGGCCATACATCGCCAGCCCTTTTTTATCGAGTTCGTTGAAATGGTCCCAATTGGCCCAATGGGGCACAAGGTTGGAATTGGCAATCAAAACACGCGGGGCGTCCTTGTGGGTTTGAAACACCCCAACCGGCTTGCCCGACTGCACCAAAAGGGTCTGGTCGTCTTCCAGTTCTTTGAGGCTGGCAACGATCTGATCGAAATCCTTCCACGTCCGGGCCGCACGGCCAATCCCGCCATAGACCACCAGTTCATGCGGATTTTCGGCAACATCAGGATGAAGGTTATTCATCAACATGCGCATTGGCGCTTCGGTCAGCCAGCTTTTCGCGGTGATGTCGGTCCCAGTTGCCGGGTAAATATCGCGCTGATTATGACGTGGATTGTTGCTTTGATTGGTCATGACTTACCTCGTAGCGCTGGGGCCAATGCGGCCAAAGTTTCAAGAATTTCAGAAAGATGCGTGCGCAGTTTTGCCGCCCGCGTCTCGTCATAGGTCCAAGGCGCTGCCTCGGCCGACAAATACGTCGATTGTGCCAATTCCATCTGGATGGCGTGCTGATTGGTCTCGGGGCGGCCATAATGGCGCGTGGTCCAACCGCCTTTGAAACGACCATTCAAAATGGATGAATATCCGTCGGCCTGCGCACAAATATCCTGGGTCAGCATCTCAATCGTGTGGTCACAGGTCGTGCCCAGATTGGTGCCAATGTTGAAATCAGGAAGCGTGCCCTCAAACAAAAACGGAATGTGTGACCGGATCGAATGGCAATCATACAGGATCGCAATCCCATGCTTGGCGCGCACCCGCTCCAATTCCGCCCAAAGGGCCGCATGATAAGGGGCGTGGAACTGTTTGGCGCGCTCTGCGATGTCGTCTTCGGTCGGGGCAACATCCCAGATGTTTTCACCATCAAAATCGGTCAGCGGCACCAAGGTTGTGGTATTCTGACCGGGATACAGGCTTTCCCCCGCCGGATCGCGGTTGGCATCAATGACGTATCGATGAAACGTCGCACGCACCGTGGTTGCACCGTCCAAAACACCATCATACAGGGTATGGATATGCCAATCGGTATCGGCCAGTTCGCGTCCACGATCATTGAGTTCGGTGGCAATCTCATCGGGCACATACGTCCCGGTATGGGGCAGCCCCAAAACAATCGGGCTATCGCCGCGCTTGATTTCAACCGGATCAATCATGCTTAAACACCCCCGCCAACGACAAAGCCTGAAAGACCGGCTGTATTTACAAGCGTTCCGTTGGTCACCAGTTCACCGGCCTTGGCCAGATCAGGCGCCATGTAACGGTCCTGCTTTACGGTCGCGATATCTTTGCGCACGGCTTTAAGAACATCCTGCAAACCGGCACTGGTTTTAAGCGGGGCTCTAAATTCAACGCCTTGGGCGGCACAGATCAACTCAACACCAAGGATATAAGACAGATTGGTATTCATCCGTGCCAGTCGGCGCGCCCCGTGGGCCGCCATCGACACATGGTCTTCCTGATTGGCACTGGTCGGCGTGCTATCGGTCGAACACGGGTTGGCCAGATGTTTGTTTTCACTCATAAGGGCGGCGGTTGTGACCTCGGCAATCATTAGACCAGAATTCAAACCCGGCTCAGGTGTCAGGAATGGCGGCAAATCGTGTGACAAGGTTGGATCAACCATAAGCGCCACCCGGCGCTGCGCGATTGCCCCGATTTCGGCGACCGCAAGCGCGATTTGATCGGCGGCAAAGGCCACCGGTTCGGCATGGAAATTCCCGCCCGAAACAATCCGGCCATCTTCCTTAAGGACGAGCGGATTATCAGTCACCGCATTGGCTTCGATTTCCAATGTCTGCCCGGCGAAACGCAGCAAATCCATCGCCGCCCCTGTGACTTGCGGCTGACAGCGGATGCAATACGGGTCCTGAACGCGGGTGTCGCCTTCGCGGTGGCTTTCGCGGATTTCCGATCCGTCCATCAAATCGCGCATCGCACGCGCCACATTGATCTGGCCCGGATGGCCGCGCAATGTATGAATTTCATCGACCAGCGGGGCGGTTGATCCCATAATCGCATCGGTCGAAAGCGACGCGGTCACGATGGAGCTTGCCGCATTGCGCCACGCCGAAAACAGCCCGACCAACGCACAGGCAGTCGAAAACTGCGTGCCGTTAATCAGCGCCAAGCCTTCTTTCGGTCCTAGCACCACCGGCGTCAAACCGGCCTTGGCAAGGGCATCGGCACCGGGCATGGTCGCACCGTCATATACCGCCTCGCCCGCACCGATCATCACCGCTGCCATATGGGCAAGCGGGGCCAAATCACCCGATGCGCCAACCGATCCTTGCGATGGCACCACCGGGGTTACGCCCTTTGCCAGCATGCCTTCGATCAGATCGATAATATCCCAACGCACACCCGATGCCCCGCGCCCGAGCGACAGCAATTTCAACGCCATCATCAACCGTGTGGTCGCGATATCAAGCGCTTCCCCCACCCCGCAACAATGGCTCAGGATCAAATTGCGTTGCAGGGTTTCGGTATCCTCCGATGCAATCTTGACCGATGCCAGTTTGCCAAACCCGGTATTGACCCCATAGACCGCATCTTCGCCATCGGCAGCGGCGCGCACCATCGCATGTGCGGCCTCAACCCCGGCCTTGGCCGACGGATCAAGTTTAACCGCGCGCTGATCGCGCCAGATGGCTTCAAGATCCGCCAGTTTTGCCGATGCAGGAACGAGCATCAAAGGTGTGGTGTTGCCTTGGGTCTGGTTATGGGTCGCGGTCATTATGCATCCCTTTAGAATACAGCGTTGTGGGGCTTAGGCATTGGATTAGGGTTGGGTTGGTCTTGCGTCTGTTTTAATGAGTTAGCTAACTGACTTTCTCACGGAAACACCGCCAAAAATACGATCAAATAACGGATTGAACCCAATGCGATATGAAAGCTCGGCCGGGTGGCTGACGTCCCAGATCGCCAGATCGGCCCGCATGCCCGCCTTGACCTGCCCCGTATCATTCAATCCAAGCGCACGCGCAGCATGAGCCGTCGCCCCAACCAATGCTTCTTCGGGCGTCAGACGGAAAAACGTGCAGGACATATTCATGGTCAGCAAAATCGACATCAATGGCGACGTCCCCGGATTACAATCGGTGGCAACCGCCATCGGAACCCCATGTTTGCGAAACGCCTCAATCGGCGGCAACTGGGTTTCATGCAGGGTGTAAAATGCGCCGGGCAGAAGGATGGCGACCGATCCGGATGCAGCCATCGCTTTGGCGTCATCCTCATTGGCATATTCGACATGATCGATGGAAAGCGCGCCGTAACTGGCCGCCAGCTTGGTGCCACCAATATTGGAAAGTTGCTCGGCATGCAGCTTGACCGGAATGTCCAACTCACGGGCGACATCAAACACCCGCGCAATCTGATCGGCATTAAACGCAATCCCTTCGCAGAACCCGTCCACCGCATCGACCAGCCCTTCGGCGTGTGCTGCACGCAATGTCGGGATGCAAACCTCGTCAATATAACGGTCCGGTTCGCCCTTGAATTCCACCGGGGTGGCATGCGCACCAAGGAAGGTGGTCTTGATCCGCACCGTGCGATGTTTCTCGATTTCGCGCGCTGCGCGCAGCATGTTCAGTTCGGTCTCTCGGTCCAGCCCATACCCGGACTTGACCTCAATCGCGCAAACACCTTCGGCCAAAAGCGCATCCACGCGCGGCAGAGCACTTTTCAAAAGCTGATCAACATCCGCCTCACGGGTTGCGGTCACGGTCAACACAATGCCACCGCCCGCGCGTGCGATTTCTTCGTAGCCCGCACCCTCAAGACGCATCTCAAACTCGACCGCCCGGTTGCCGCCATGCACCACATGGGTATGGCAATCAATCAGTCCGGGGGTAATCAGGCGACCTTCAAGGTCATGATAGGGGAATTTTGCGGGGTCTTGATATTCGGCCGGGATGGCATCGGCATCGGCGTCGCCGACCCAGACGATCTTATCGTCCTTGATCGCGACGGCACCTCTATTCCTCATACAATAAGAAAATCGGTCCCCGTCGGACGTTTTATCGATGGTTGCGATTTTTGCATTTCCCAGCAACATGCGAAGCATCACCCCTTGATAAGTTTGTTATTAACGATAATATGTACGTACATAATAACTCTGTCAAGACGGGTATAGGCAATGACGGTTCTTTGGGCAAAACAGGCACTTACGACAGCGGGCTGGGAAAACAACGTCCGGGTTGAAATCGATCAAACCGGCAGAATATCAAGCATTCAGGCCGCTTCCCCCGCGACCGGAACCCATGTTGGCGCGCTTTTGCCTGCCATCGCCAACCTGCACAGCCACGCCTTCCAACGCTCCATGGCCGGATTGACCGAAAAACGCGGTCCAGACCCGCGTGATACCTTCTGGACGTGGCGGCAATTGATGTTTCGGTTTCTCGATCAATTGACCCCCGATCACGTGCAAGCCATTGCTTCCTTTGTACAAATGGAAATGCTCGAAGCTGGGTATGCCAACAATACCGAGTTCCATTACCTGCACCATCAACCCGGTGGCGCGCCTTATGACAACATTGCCGAAATGGCCGAACGCATTGCCGCCGCCGCCAATATCACCGGCATCGGCCTCACCCTTTTGCCGGTCCATTATCAATTTGGCGGCTGCGACAAACGCCCGCTTGGCGATGGTCAAATCCGGTTTGGCAATGATCCGGAACGCTTCGCTAAATTGCATGAGAAATCAGCCAAGACATTGAAATCCCTACCGTCTGATACCCGCATGGGTGTCGCACCGCATTCGCTGCGCGCAGTGGGTCGCGAAGATTTAATCGCCACGACGAAGCTTTCCAAAGACGGTCCGATCCACATGCATCTTGCCGAACAGATCGCCGAGGTCGATGAGGTCAGTGCATTCTGGGGCAAGCGCCCGGTCGAGTGGTTGCTGGAAAATGCCGATGTGAATGAAAACTGGTGCCTGATCCATTGCACCCAAATGGCCGAACATGAAACGCTGGGATTGGCCAAAACCAGGGCGGTTGCGGGGCTTTGCCCGATTACCGAAAGCAGCCTTGGCGATGGCATTTTTGATGGCGTGCGCTACCTTGGTGCGGGCGGCACGATTGGGATCGGATCGGATTCCAACATCCGCATTTCGCTGTCCGAGGAACTCCGCACCCTTGAGTACAGCCAGCGCCTGCGCGACAATTCACGCGCCGCCCTTGCCACCCCGGATCAGTCCACTGGCCGCCGTTTGTTTGAAGCGGTTGCGAAAGGCGGCGCACAGGCCGCCGGCCGTGATGCGGGTCGAATTGAAGTCGGCGCATTGGCCGATTTGATGGCCCTTGATGGCACGGCTGTTGACCTAATCGGTCGAACAGGCGATACGATCCTCGATACATATATCTTCGCCGGAGATGATCGCATGGTGCGTGATGTCTGGTCGGCGGGTCGCCATGTTGTGACCGACGGCCACCACATTGCCCATGACGCCATTACGGATGAATATCGCAAGGTCATGGAACAACTCAAGGCATCGGTGTGAGCACCAAGACCCAAATAACGCAGCAAGCAGCGCATGATACAGCCCCCAAGTCATCGACCGGGGGAACTGTGGAGACAGTGAACGGGATGCCGACTGTAACCTCGCGCAATAAGACAGCCGGGGATACGGCAACGCCAGCCCGTGCCCCACGTCGTCGCGCAGCACTGGCAGCCCAAACCAACTGGCAAAGCGTGCATGACGAGGTTTTGCGTCGCATTCATACCCGTCAATGGAAACCGGGGGATTTGATCCCCAAGGAAGTTGAGCTGGCCGAACAGCTTGGCTGTGCGCGCGCCACCGTGAACCGTGCGCTGCGCGAGCTGGCAACTGAGGGATTTCTTGATCGCCGCCGCAAGGCCGGAACGCGCGTTGCCAGCCATCCGGTGCGCCGTGCCAAACTTGATATTCCGGTCATAAGGCTTGAGATCGAAGGCCGGGGGCAGAAATATGCCTATGGTCTGCTGTATAGTGAACGCCGCACTCCACCGCCAGAAATCTGCACCAATCTGGCCGTGACACCGGACAGTGATATGCTCCATATCACGTCGCTTCATCTGGCTGACGGCAAACCCTATATGTTTGAAGAACGCTGGGTTTCGGTTGCGGCCACACCAGCCATCGCCGAGGCGGATCTCTCAAAAATCAGTGCCAATGAATGGCTGGTGCTGCATGCGCCTTATACCAAGGGCGACATTTCATTTTCCGCCGTGCTGGCATCGGAAACCGAAGCCAAAATCCTGCGCACCTACAAAGACGCGCCCTTATTCCTGATGGAACGCACAACGTGGAATGGCGATCACGGGATCACATCCGCACGCCTGCTGTTCGCACCGGGATATCGGATGCATTCGGCGATTTAGGATCAAAACCCGAAACCGCCGTTGCGTCATCGTACGGAAAATCTTGGGCATCCCCCGCTGTACACGACCACTTATTCCGCGCGGTTGTGCAGAGCCCAGTCGCCGTCGGAAAAGCGATCGCGAGCGAATTGGTTTTGATGCCAATAGGGGTAAATCAACGGTGGTTGGCTAACACGGTCAAGGCGATCAAGATCGTCCCGATCGAGCTTCACATCAATTGCTCGGAAGTTGTTGATAAACTGTTTCTCGTTACTGCCGCCGACGACAAGTGATGAGACAGCAGGCCGCGTCAACAGCCAAGCCAATGCAATCTGCGCCGCCTCAACGCCATGTTTTTCACCCACCGAAACCAGAACATCAACGATGTCCCACAAACGATCCTGATCCCGGATGGGGGGTTCTGTCCACCCCGCCGCCTGACGGGATCCTTCTGCCACCGGCTGACTACGGCGATGCTTGCCCGAAAGCAACCCCGCCGCCAAGGGGCTCCAGACCAAAACCCCAAGTCCTTGATCGACGGAAATCGGCAAAAGTTCATATTCTGCTTCGCGGGCTTCAAGGGTGTAATGGATTTGCTGTGTGACGAACCGTACATTGCGATCACGTTCGGATGCCTGCAGGGATTTCATGATATGCCAGCCCGAATAGTTCGAACAGCCGACATAGCGCACCTTGCCCTGCGAGACGAGTGTATCAAGAGCGGCCATCTTTTCTTCGACCGGAGTGACGCCATCCCATTCGTGCATGTAATAGATGTCGATGTGATCGGTGCGCAAATTTTGAAGCGTCTTTTCGCATTCCCGGATCAGGTGATAACGACTAACCCCTTCGTCATTCGGACCATCACCAATCCGCATCCGGGCCTTTGACGTCACCAGAACCTGATCGCGTCTACCATCCAGAACCTCGCCAAGGATTTGTTCGGACAGGCCCGTCGAATACATGTTCGCGGTATCGAAAAGGTTCACCCCATGATCAATGCAGCAATCGACAAGACGACGCGCCTCGGGCACCTGTTGCGAACCGACCATGGCGAACGGTCCTGCCCCACCAAATGTAAATGTCCCCATCGAAAGGGCTGAGACTTTCAACCCTGATCTTCCTAGTGTCCTATATTCCATATCTCGGTCCTTTCGATGAATATCAATGCGGTGTGGCGCAAGGAGGAAAAGGCTACAACATGATCATGCTGTGGCCTCGCAGATCAGCCTTTAACAAAGCGGGCGATCGTTTCAATCAGCAGGAAGGCAACCGTGCCACCGGCATCTTGAAGACCTTTGCTTTTATCGGCAAAAGCTGCGGCTTTGCCATGCTGGGCCACCAAGTCCTTGGTTGCTTCCAAGGCAGCCTGTCCGGCATTCGAGGCGGCAACAACGGCATCGACCAATGGGACGCTTTGGTCTGCCGACTGTTCAAGGCTTTGGGCAATTGGCTCTAGCACATCCAAAACCGTTTTGTCGCCAAGCTTGGCCTTACCGCGTTCGGCGATACCATCGGTGTAAGCCCGCCAGAAGGCCGCCATTTCACCGGTTCCAATCGTATCGGCATCATCAACAGCCTTACCACCGCGCATAAAACCAGTCGCGGTCAATGTCCCCATGGTGGACGGGGCGGCCTTTGCCATCGCGGCACCGGCCATTTTAAACTGCTTGCCCAGCGGTTCGTTCGTCATGCCTGAAACAGTATTAGATGCGGCTTCGAACGCGGAATTCATCGTAATGCCAAGGTCACTGTCGCCAACCTTGGCATCGAGTGCGATCAGTTCATCACGCTTGTCGCGAAACGTCGCGTGAAATGCCTCGAACAGAGCAGCAATATTTCCAGTATTAATCGTGTCCATTTCGGCCTCTGATAATGCTCACTGTGCGAAATGTTTGAAGAACGGCGTGTCAGCCTTCGCAGCCATCATGCGATCAAGTTCGTCGTCAAGATGCAGAACCGACACCGACGCACCAGCCATTTCCATCGAGGTGGCAAATTCACCAACCCAGACATGTTTGACATTGATGTCACGTTCACTCATCAACTGGGAAACACGGCGGAACATGATGTACAGTTCTTCAAGCGGAGTGGCGCCAAGACCGTTGACCAGAATGGCAACATCATCGCCCTTTTTGTACTCCTGCTCGGTGAAGATTTTTGCCATCATCTCGTCAACAAGCGGATCGGCAGCCGTCAGGTTTTTACGGGTAATGCCGTTTTCACCGTGGATGCCCATGCCGATTTCCATTTCATCGGCACCGATTTCAAAGGATGGTTTGCCGACTTCTGGGATAATGCAACTGCTGAGCGCAACACCGATGGTACGCGTGCGGTCTTTGGCCTTTTCGGCAACGCGGACGACGTCTTCAAGCGACATGCCTTCCTGCGCGGCGGCACCGGCGGCTTTATACAGGAAAAAGATGCCCGCAACGCCGCGACGCTTGTGTTCTTCGCCAACGACAGAAGACGCAACATCGTCATTGCCAACTACCGACATCACCTTGATGTCTTCAAGGTCGGCCAGTTCGGTTGCCATATCAAAATTGATGATGTCGCCTGTGTAGTTGCCATAGATGTAAAGAACACCGGCCCCCTGATCGATATGCTTAGTTACTTCAAGCATCTGATCGGCACTGGGTGACTGGAACACGCCGCCAACGGCCGCGCCATCAAGCATGCCTTCACCGACATAGCCCAAAAACAATGGCAAATGGCCCGACCCACCGCCGGTCGCAATGCCGACTTTGCCTTTGACCGGTGCGGCTTTTACATAGCACCGCTTGTCATCGGCAACATAGGTGACCTCTTTGTTCGCCAGATAGATGCCTTCAAGCATTTCATCAACGAAGTTCTTCGGATCATTCATAAACTTTTTCATGATTTTCTCTTTATTTCGCAGGTTTGAATTTGCGCTGGCGGGTTACGAAGAACGCCGCGGCAAGCAGAATGAACGCGCCGACAAACACCCGTTGCCAGGTGCTTGGAATTCCAACCATCACAAGAACATTATCGACGACAACCACCAGCAAAACGCCCAGCATTGTGCCAACGACCGACCCGGTTCCACCGGTAATCCGTGCCCCGCCCAGAACGACCGCCGCAATCACCGCAATTTCCGTCCCGACAAGGTCGAACGGGTTAGCAAGCCGATTGGCTGTCACCTGAACAATGCCCGCCAGACCTGCCAAAGCCCCGGCGTAGCCAAACACAAACAGATGGACGATTTTGACGTTGTAACCCAAACGGGCGGTCACATCGGGGCTTCCCCCTAATGAGAAAATAGCGCGCCCCATCAGAGTTCGCCGCATGATCCACCAGGTCAAAATGGCGGCTGCAGGCAAAATCAGGAAGTACATTGGCAAACTGACAATTGCGCCGTTTGCAGTTTCAAATTCCAGCAGCGAGATACGGCCAAACGTGCCCATCGGACCCGGCAATTCCATAATCCAGGTCGTACCAATAAAGGCCAGAAGACCGCCACGGAAGAGATACTGCGTACCGATGGTAACAATCAGAGACGGCACGCGGAGCGTATACACAAGAAAGCCGTTCAAAACACCAAGTACAATCCCGCCCAAAACCGCAATCAGAAACACCAGATAAATTGACATATCCGGCGCGTGGTTTACCGCAAACAATGTGATCGAATACATCGTGAGTGCCGCAATCGCGGTAAATGACACATCAATGCCGCCTGCAGCCAGCACCACGAAAACACCCAACGCAAACAACCCGGTGACAACACTGGCACGGCCAATATCAATAAGGGTAGATGGTTGCAAAAAGGCCGGGTTGGCAATGGTGACCGCAATACAAATGGCAATCAAAAGACCAAGTGTGACCAATTCCGGTTTCTTGGCAATCAGGTCACCAAGACCGCGTTTTTGTTGTAACTGCCCAGATGCCGACACATGCCCCGCAGCAGATTTATTTGAGGTTCCAGCCGAACTCATGCTGCACCTTCCTGTACTGAACCAAGCATTGCCTGGTAGATATCGTCTTCACTTGCAGATGCCCCATTAAGCTCGGACACAACCTCACCAGCATTCATCACAAGTATGCGGTCACAGTTTTGCAGAAGTTCGGGCAGGTCATCGCTGACGATGATCAGACCCATACCGTCTTCTGCCATTTTCTGGATTGTCTGATAAATCGCGTCCTTGGAGCCAACATCGACCCCGACGGTCGGGCCATGCAGCACCAAAATTTCCGGGTTGATGCTTAGCCAACGACCAATCAGCACGCGTTGCTGATTGCCCCCCGAAAGCGATGACACCGGCAATTCGATATCGGCGGTATTGAGGCGCATGTCTGCTGAAATATCCCGAGCAATTTCCTTGCCCTTTTTCATGTCGAGAATGCCCATAAAACCGGCCAGTTTGCGCAGGATCAGGACAACTTCGTTTTGATAGATCGACTTGCTTAAAAACAGGCCTTCTGACAGCCGGTCTTCGGGAACATAGGCAATTCCTGCATTGATTGAATCAGATGCCGTTGCGATACGTACATTTTCGCCATTGATCGATATTTTGCCACTTGCGGCCGGTCGGATACCGGCAATCGCCAGAGCAAGCTCGTTGCGACCCGAATCCGACAGACCGGTAATGCCAAGAACCTCGCCTTTGCGCAAATCGAACCCGATATCGTGAAAACGGCCAGGCACACTGTAACCCGACACTGCCATCAGCTTTTCTTGTGATGGCTTTGCATCACGGTAGCGTTTTTCACTGATCTGGCGACCGGTCATCAGCTCGGCCAAATCAGCACGGCTGTAACTTTCAATCGGTCCCTGGGCAACACATTTCCCGTCACGGAACACGATGGCGTTTCCGCCAATGCGATAACATTCTTCGAGTTTGTGGGTCACGAACAAGACAGCCACATTCCGTGACCGCAGGCGCGACACCACATCAATCAGGTTTTCAACTTCACGACGGGTCAGCGATGTGGTCGGCTCATCCATAATCACCAGACGCGCCTCACAGGCAATCGCACGTGCAATCGCAACAAGCTGGCGCGTCGCCAAAGGCAACTGGGAAACGACGGTAGACATCAGCTCAGACGTCACGGCAAGTCCCACTTGCGACAGAGCCTTGGTTGCCGTCTCCTTCATCCGTGCCCGGTCGATGCGGCGCAAAAGCCTACCGTGACCTTCGACCAGTTGCTCCCCAAGGGCAACATTTTCCATTACGCTTAGATTGGGGATCAGTGAGAGATCCTGATAGACTGTCTCAATCCCAAAATCGAGCGATTGAATCGGCGTAAGTTGCTCGAACACATCACCATCAAGAACGATCTGACCGGCGCTGGGTGGATGTGCCCCAGCCATGATCTTGATCACAGTACTTTTGCCACAGCCGTTTTCCCCCAGCAGGTGGTAAACCTCGCCGGCTTCAAGTGACAGATCGACACCGCGCAGGGCATGGACACCGCCAAAACGTTTGTGGATGTTTCGCAGTTCAAGAAAATAGCGATTTTTCTGCGTGTTTTGCGTCACCAGTCAGACCCTTTCTGCTGACAATTCCCGGCTTAGTACTTTCCGGCCCATGGCAAGGCCGGGCAGCCCGAAACATGCCGAGACACATTCCGGACTGCCTCAAGCAGGTTTGCTTAGAAAAGGTAGTCTTTGTAGGTTTCTTTATCGGCTAGGACCATGCCGTTGCCGACAATCAGAAGTCCTTTGCCAGCCCCCGGCTTGACGGTTACGTGTTCGTAACCTTCAACACCAAGATCCATGCCATCGGTGATTTCCGTGCCTTCAAGCATCAGTTTGGCAACCGCGTTCATTGCCATGCCCGCTTTCTGCGGATCCCAGAAACCAATTGCAGTGATCGCACCAGATTCCAGATAAGCGGTCAACGGGTTCGGAAGACCTGTCCCTACCAGGCAGACCTTTCCGGCAAGACCGGCTTCTTCAATCGCGCGACCGACACCTAGAACATCATTCCCAGCAGATGTCTGGAAGCCTTTGATATCAGGATGTTTACGCAGGATTTCCTTGGCTTTTTCGTAAGTACCGTTGGCATCGTCGAACGATTCATTGTTCGGATCCACCAATTCCATACCCGGATATTTTTCGGCATTTTCTTCGCCAGCACCGACCCACTGCATGTGCGTACGGCTGCCAAGCGAGCCGACAAATGTCGTCCACTTGCCTTCACCGCCCATGCATTGGGCCAAACGTTCGTTCAATGCGGCACCGTAATCGCTGTTATCGAATGCTTCGATATCCGCATTGGTGTTGACCTGGTTATCGGCTTCGTGGGTGACAATGATTGTGCCACGGTCCATGGCACGGCCAAGGATACCTTCGAGAATGTCAGGATCCATCGGCACAACAGCCAATGCATCCACACCGGTTGCCACAAGATCATTGACGATCTGAAGTTGCTGTGCTGAATCAGCCGTTGCCGGGCCGACCTGACGGATGTTCATGTCCGGGTTTTCTTCGGCAAACTTGGTTACACCGGTTTCCATACGGTCAAACCACGGAATCCCACTAATTTTGACAACGGTGGTGATGGATTTGGTATCCTGTGCGGATACCGGGGTTGCAAAACCAATTGCCGACATTGTGGCAAGTGCAAATGCAGTCGTTTTCATCAGATTGGCGATTTTCATAAAGCTTCCTCCCAAATTGGAAATCTTCTGTTTAGCCAGATGTTTCCCTCTGTTTTTTAATTACTTCTGGGCGTGAGGGCTGCGCACAGAAGCAGAGATCGCATGTTTTTGCAGGTTGATCAGATCAAGCAATCTGAACCGCCCGATCGCCAGGAACCCAAGCAACAGAGCCCCCCATGCGAAATCGCGAATAAAGTTTGAAAGACCCATGAAGTTCAGCATGCTCGACATCATCTGCAGCGTGATTGCCGACAGAACGACGCAAATCACACGCCCGTAGCCACCTTCGGGTTTAACGCCAGCCATCACCGCAATTAGGATCGCGACCAGAAGGTACGACGTGCCGTAATCCCACTTCACATTGATGGTGCGCGCGGCAATGATAATGCCAGCCAACGAAGACAAAATGCCGCTAACGGTATAGGTCGAAATGATCACTTTATTTTTCGGGAAACCGGCATATTCGGCGGCTTTGGGATTTGCCCCATTCATCATCAGCCACATGCCGAACGGCGTATAGCGCAGAACGAAACCGATAACGCAGGCAACTCCGATAAACAAAAGGAAGCTGATCGGAATTTCAAACAGTAGCCCATTGCCAATTTCATAAAGCGGCCCCGGCGCGCCGACCCGGACAGAGCGCCCATCTGAAATCGCAACAGCAAGCCCGATGAACAGCATTTGCGTGCCCAGCGTACAGAGGATCGCTGTGATTTTGAGATAGGCAATCAGTAAACCGTTCAGCAAACCGCCCAAAAGGCCAGTCGCCAAAGCAACCACGATAAAGACCACGGAAAAAACCGTAGGGTCTTGGGATGCCGAAAGGAAGCTTGCTGCAATCGTGGCCGCCGTCACACCTGAGAGATTTGCCAACGCAATACCCGACAGCTCAATCCCGCCATTGCCCACACACATCGCCAGCAACACACCAATCGCCAAAAGACCGATTTCAGGGACTTGACCTGCCATCGACTGAAGATTGAACAGCGAAAGATAGTTTCCGTCAGACACAATTGCGCCAGCCGTCATCAATGTGATGATCAGCCCGATCAGAACGGTTAAGTGCCCGTCAAAGAAGCGCATGGATCCCCCATACATTTAGTAAATTTTTATGTTTGTTGACTAAAAACTATCAATTCATTTTTATGTTGGCAAGCATCTGTTTGACACAAACTGTTACGGAGTAGTTGCATTGGCGTTTGACAGGATGTTTACTAAACAACATAAACAAAGAATAATCAGGGAAAGCGCATCAGGGTTAACACTATGAAAAAAAATAACAAACCGACGATCAAACAGATTGCCGAACAGGCTGGGGTGTCGCCTTCCACAGTGTCACTGGTCCTCAATGGCAAGGGGGAAATTTCCGGCGTCACCCGATCGCGCGTGCTTGAAGTTGTTTCATCCCTGAATTACACACCGCGCGCCCCAAAAAACCGGATGCACACCGCCAAAACCATCAAATTTCTCAAGATTGCCAAGCACGGGCACACGGTCAATCGTGACCACAGTCACTTCATTTCAGATTACATTGACGGCATGTCGTCCGAGGCGACGAGTCGCGGCTACAAGTTGCAGGTTCTCAGCTATGAAAATGTCACCGCGAACGACATTATCGATGTTCTGGCGAACTCGGATGCTACGGCCGCCATCATTCTTGGAACCGAGCTGACCCGTGAAGACATTCAGAAGATACAGGACTTCCGATTACCGACTGTTTTCATTGATTCTTTTTACGATCTGATTGATGCAAACTTCGTTGATATGAACAATGGCGATGCGGTTTATACTGTGCTTTC
This sequence comes from Thalassospira sp. Z349TD_5, assembly GCF_056173045.1. NCBI lineage: Bacteria > Pseudomonadati > Pseudomonadota > Alphaproteobacteria > Rhodospirillales > Thalassospiraceae > Thalassospira > Thalassospira sp. Z349TD_5. The sequence goes on along the minus strand of NZ_CM149654.1, from coordinate 536,551 downwards.
ACATCTAAAAGATCTTGGTTTTAGTAAAATTGGCTTTGTTGGCAGTGAAACGAAAACCCGGAATTTTGCACTCCGCAAGGAAGCTTTCCTAAAAAACATGGATCACCTCGGCCTTCGGGTGAATAGCGACCACATCCTGTCCATCGGATCGACTCTCACATCTGCTTATGACGAAAGCGTAAAGGTCCTATCCAAAACGGGCAGCGTCGCCGAAGCCTATTTTTGTGCCAATGACGTTATGGCTTATGGTTTCACCAAAGCGTTGAAAGAAAAGGGATATCGCATCCCACAGGATGTTTCGGTTGTCGGGTTTGACAACTTGCCCATGAGTGCCACTTTGGACCCGTCACTTACAACCATCGATGTGTCGAAACGTAAAATCGGGAGCATGGCTGTCACCGTACTCGACGAGTTGCTAAATGCTGACGGCCCCTTGCCTGCGGTCAAAGTTCAAGTCGGGGCAAAACTGGTCGTCCGAGCAAGTACTACGGCACAGAAAACTTGATAATACTACTGACAAACGGACGAACGAACGTTGCTCATCGGATATATGATGAAGAAAATGGGGTTAGAAAATAGCGCCTGAGTGCTATTCATACCGACATCATTTTGAGCCCTAAAAGTGGCAAGGTGCCATTACAAGTCAGAGCTTTGTCTTGCTGCTTTTCATCGAATACGGCAGAAACTTCAATACAAGCAGAGACAAAGAACAAACCTAAATCGCCATTCTGTTCGCAGGGAACGCCCGTGTCCGCCTTTCATTGGTCGCGCAATCAACGTCTGAGCCTTGTCGCCCGATATACGTTGTTATCGGTGGGGGTTGTTGTGTGCGCGCTGATTGCGTTGAGCTTTTTGTATCAGCGATTTTCCAATGAACTGATTGATCGCCTGACCGGGGAGCGGCTGAGCGCGCAGGTCGCCGCGACATCGAACAAGCTTTCAGCATTTCTCGATGCACGCATTTATCAGTTGGTCACGCTTTCCAACCACCCGGCCCTGCCGGCATTTATTGACGCGCCCAATACGCCGCAAGCGGACGAGGCGCTGACCCTGTTGCGGGTTGAGGCGGACTCCCCCGATTTGTATGGCGTGCTGTTTTTTGACCGGCAGGACAATCTTGATCGTCTTGTCGCCGGGCAGGCCGCATCCGGTCCGCCCTATTGGTCGAAAACCGACTGGGACATCAGCGGACTTCCGCGGGTCACCCATGAAGGGGTCGAGTTTATTGGTCCGAAATTGCCCGAAAATGGTAATTCCGGCTGGCTGTTGATGCGTCAGCAAATCCGCGATTCCGGACTGGGTCAAAACGTATCGGTGGCCCTTCATATGCGTTTGGCATCCTTGACCGAACTTCTGGCAAGTGCCGGGGTTGCTGGCGTGATTGAGCCATTACTGCGCACACCGGGCGGTGTGGTACTTGACCCGACGGGACGCCCGGCCGAGGTCACCGGCGAACTGGTCGAGGGGCCCAGCATCCTTCCAGGCTGGAACATCGTCATGAGCGTTCATCCGGGCACCATTTTACAGCCAATTGATGAAACCCGACTGTGGCTTTATGCCACCGCCATTCTGATTATTGCGGTGATTTTGGCGATCTTCTTCGCCCTGTCGCGCAGCCTGCGCCGCCGGGTGGATACATTGGTGCAGGGTGCCAATAGCATCGCATCGGGCGACCTATATTACCGCCTGCCCGAAGGCCGACGGCGCGATGAAATCAGTACAGTTGCCAAGGCGTTCAATACCATGGCCTGGCAGCTGAAAGATTTGATTGATCGCACGGTGCGGGCCGAAAAGCTTGCGGTTCTCGGGCAGTTTGCAACCGGGGTGGCGCATGAGGTTCGCAATCCGCTGGCGACAATGAAAACCACGGTTCAGGCATTAAGCCGGCGCGAACAAGACGAAGAACGCATCACGCTTTTGGATGATATGGGTAGTCAAATCGACCGGTTATCCCGTGTGGTCAATGATTTGTTATCCTATGGCCGTCCGGGCGAAGCCGCACCACAGGCCACTGCAATCCGCGAGTTATTCCGGCAAACATCGATCCTGCTTGAACCGGTTGCCGATGAGGTACACGTCCGGTTCTTTACCAGCGGGGATTCGCGGCTTAACGTCTATGTCGATCCTGAGCAAATCTTACAAATCCTGCTAAACCTTGGCATTAATGCCGTGCAGGCCTGTAATGCGGGGGGAACGGTGAGTTTGCGGGCCGAGGATCACGGCGACACGGTTGAAATTCGGGTTACCGATGATGGGTGTGGCATCGCGCGTGAGCATTTACTTGACGTCACCCAGCCATTTTTTACCATGAAAAGCAAAGGTACCGGATTGGGACTGACAATCAGCCAGCAATTGGTTGACGCCAATCACGGTACGATCAACATCGAAAGCGCCCCGCAAGAGGGCACGACGATAATATTGACGTTCCCGGCCAGTGGCCCCGGGATTGGTCAGGAGGAAATAACAAAAAATGCCCAGGCAGATCAGAATACTGATCGTCGACGATGAGGAGTCTTTCGTCCGATCCTTAAGCTTTGCGCTTCGTACAGAAGGCATGGACGTCACAGGTGTTCATTCCGGCGAAGACGCCTTTTTGTCGGTGCGCAAACAGCAATTTGATATCATCCTGCTTGATCTGCGTCTTCCGGGTGCGGATGGCATGGAGGTACTTGCCAGCATCCAGAAATTGGATATTAGCATTCCGGTCATCATGATTTCGGCCCATGGCGATACGCGTGCGGCCGTTCAGGCGGTTAAAAACGGGGCTGCGGATTATCTTAGTAAACCGTTTGAGCTTGATGAGTTGATCCACACCATCAAAACCACGCTTGATCAAAGTCAGGTCGCGCTGGAACTTGATTATCATCGCCGCCGTGATGCTGTGCCCGCCAACGGGTTAATTGGTGATTGTGCCGCCATGAGCGCCCTTCGCACCACCATCGACCGGGTCGCACAAAGCAGTGCGAGCCGTATTTTGCTACTGGGGGAATCCGGGACGGGCAAGGCATTGGTCGCACGCGCCATCCACAGCCAAAGCCCACGCCAAGACCGCGCCTTTGTCGAGGTCAATTGTGCCGCATTGCCCGAACAACTGATTGAATCGGAATTGTTCGGGGCGGAAAAAGGGTCCTATACCGGCGCGCATCAAAAACGCACGGGGTTGGTACGACTGGCCGATAGCGGCACGTTGTTTCTAGATGAAATTGGCGAATTGCCCCTCGCCCTTCAGGCCAAGTTTTTGCATTTCCTTGAAAACGGCGATTATCGCCCGGTCGGGGCAGAACGGTCTGCATCGGCGGACGTGCGGGTGATTGCCGCGACCAACCGCGATCTTGCCGAACAAGTCCGGCTTGGTCAGTTTCGCGAAGACCTGTTTTATCGATTGAACGTCATTACCATCGATATTCCCGCCCTTCGTGCACGCGGCGAAGATATCCTGAGCCTTGTCAGCCATTTCGCAGATCGACAGGCACAGGCCGAAGGATGCCGCCCGATCGAGTTTGACAGCGAAACGCAAGGTATATTGCGCGCCCACCCGTGGCGCGGCAATGTGCGTGAGCTTAAAAACCTGATTGAACGTCTGACGATCCTCTATCCGGGCAAAACCATCAGTGCAGATGTGCTGCCCGGTGAGTTTCATCAAACCGATGATCCGCATCCGTCCGATGGCACGAACCGTTTATCAAATGCTACCCATCCGCAGTTACAGGACCGCCTTGATGTCACCGAACGCCACATTGTGCAGGACGCCCTTGAACAGGCGGACGGGCACAAAGGTCGGGCCGCAGAAATTCTTGGCATTTCGCGCCATGCCTTAAAACGCCGTTTACAGCGACTTGGCCTGCAATAATCCTTTTCGCCACTGACCGAATTGAACCCTTATGAGCGATAACCGCTCATAAGGGTTTTTCTTTTGGAGCGAAAGCCGCTCAAACACGCGATCAAACCCAGCCACCCAAACACCCAGAAACGTTCAAAACCGCGCCCTGACAGGCTTCGCGACGCATTCCTCCAAACTGGCACAGCCTTTGCGCAATAGCCCAACAAAGGTACAAACACGAATGGAACAACCATTCGTAGGGAGGATACGTCATGGAGATGCTCAAACACCCGGTTTCCGGGTGCATCACCATAATTGTCGCAACGCTGGTCTTGTTGGCGGGGATACCCGCACAGGCAGAACGTTTTGAGCTTGGCGCCACATCCGCAGAAGCGGACGCAGTTGTCGGCTGTTTGTACCCAATGACCGGACGATCGGCGACCTATGGTCGTGACAGCATCGCCGGGATCAAGATTGCCCTTGATGACCTTGCCCAGGAAGCCAAAGCCGGGTTACCCGCACCAAAACTGCGCGTCATTGCCGATGATCCACGGTCCAAGGCATCCTATGCGGTACGATTGGCGCAGGATTTCATTGCCAATGACAAGGCACAGTTCTTTTGCGGCATTGTCTCATCGGGTGTTGCGCATGCGGTTAGTGACCTTGCCCAGCGCGAAAAGATCATCATGGTCGGCACCGATCATGCGTCTTCGCGGCTCAGCATCGAGGCCGGGCATAAATATTATTTCCGTGTGACCAATGACAGCTGGACGTCGATGGCCGCCGGTGCCCGATACCTGCGCGATCTGCAAAAACAAACCGGTTGGCGCAAACTGGCGTTTATCGGCCCGGATTATGATTACGGTCATGTGTCATGGACCGACCTTCAACTCGCCCTTTCCGATCTTGGTGTGGCGTATGAAACCGTCGGGTCACTTTGGCCAAAGCTGTATGAGCCAGACTACTCAATCTATATAAACGCGCTTCAGTCGGCCAAACCCGACATCGTTGTGACCGCACTTTGGGGCGGAGATTTCATTGCCTTTATCAAGCAGGCCGCCACCACGCGGTTCTTTGAAACCACGCGGCTGGCCAATTTTGACACCGGGGCGAATTACGATGTGATGACCGCCCTTGGCGATCAACCGTATCCGGGGCTGATCCTGTCGGCGCGCCATCATAACAACTGGCCCGATACCGGACGCAACAAGCGGTTTGTCACCCAGTTCCATGAAATGACCGGGCGTTTTCCGACCTATGCCGCCGAAGGCGCCTATACCGGGATCATCGCGATTGCACGCGCGATTGAAAAAGCCGGTGGAGCCAATGACGACGCGGCACTGATCAAAGCGCTTGAAGGGTTGCAACTGGCCCTTCCGGAAGATCCCCCCGGTTTCGCATCCTACATCGATCCAGATACCCACCAGATTGTCCAGGCGCAAGCCGTGGGCACGGTCGTCCATAACGAAGATTTTCCGCCATCAAAACTGATGGTGGGGAATTGGGCGATCTACGACGCCGAAGACCTCAAGCCGTCAAAAGAGATGGTCAAACGCCGCCGCGACGCGGTGGCGGGCGGGTCGGAGGCAGTACCACCGCCAACACCATAGAGCTTTCCTAGGGAGGAAAACGTGAAGAATAATAAAGCAACTTTTAGCAAATATCTGGTTTCGGGCGTCGCAGCCCTTGCCCTGACTGCCGGTATGGCAACGGGCGCATCAGCAGCCGAAAACGGCAAATTCCGCGTTGGTATCGTGACATTCCTGTCAGGTGCCGCAGCGGGCCCGTTTGGTGTTCCGTCTGCCAATGCTGCCAAGGTTCTTGTTGAAGCACTCAACAAAGGCGACCTTCCGGCCCCATACGACAAAATGGGCATCAATGGCGTAGAAATCGAAGCTGTGATCATTGACGAAGCCGGTGGAGCCACCAAGCAGGTTGAAGAATACCGTAATCTGGTTCAGCGCCAGAAAGTCGATGCGGTTATCGGTTATGTTTCATCGGGTGATTGTCTTGCCATCGCACCGGTCGCCGAAGAGCTTAAAACCTTCACCATCGCATATGATTGCGGGACTCCGCGCCTGTTTGCCGACAATGCAGATGCCCAGTACATGTTCCGTACCGGCCTTGACGCATCCGTTCGACAACATTGGTGCTGTGCGCTATCTGGCCGCGACTCGTCCGGACGTCACCCGTCTTTCGGGCATCCAGCAGAACTATTCCTGGGGTCAGGACAGTTGGGCCGACTTTACCGCAGCGGCTGCGAAACTTCTTCCTGAGTCAGAAATTGTCGAAGAACAGTTCCCGAAAATCTATCAGGGGCAGTACGGCGCAGAAATTTCTGCCCTGTCGGTTAAACGCCCGGAAATCGTTCACTCCTCCTTCTGGGGTGGTGACATGGAAGCACTTGTCTTGCAGGCAAATGCCCGTGGCCTTCTTGAAGATGCGACCGGCCTTCTGACCTGTGGTGAAGCAAGCTTTGCCACCTATAAGGATCAGGCACCCAATGGCATGATCATTGGCGCACGTGGCCCGTTTGGTGCATTTGCACCGGACAACGCGCTGAACACCTGGTTCAAGGGTGCGTACACCGCAGCCTATGATCTTGATCCGGTCTATCCGGCAACCAAAATGGCGCAGGCGATCCTTGGCCTGAAGTTTGCTGCTGAAAATTCCGGCGTTGCCGACAAGGAAATCCCGACCGCTGAACAGCTTGCATCCGGCATCAAGGGCGCAACTTTTGAGTCAGTTTCGGGTACCGTCGAAATGGCGCGTGCCAATGGTCATCAGGCCATGCAGGGCATCACCTACGGCGAATACCATTACGAAGACGACAAGGCATCCATCGTGAATAAAGTCTCGTTCTCTGGCGAGTGTGTCACACCGCCAGAAGGCGTTTCTGCTGCTGAGTGGATTGCCGAGGGTTTCCCGGGCGCTCAGTGTAACTAAGCGCATTCTCCCTGTGACTGCGGACATCCCCATTGCGGGATGTCCGCCCCTTTTCCTGCACATTGGATATTTGTGATGACAAGTCTTCTTGCCGTCCTGATTGATGGTTCGATCTATGCATCGTGGCTGTTTCTTGTTGCCGCTGGCCTGACCGTTATTTACGGCGTGATGCGCATTCTGAATATGGCGCATGGCAGTTTTTACGCCATTGGGGCCTATTCTGCGGCGTCACTGGTTGGCTGGTATTTCAACAACGGCATTGGCCCCGCATGGATCAGCTATCTGTTGCTGGTTGGTGCCGCACTGGTTGCCGGCCTGATTGTTGGTGTGATTGTCGAACGTGGATTGCTGCGCCTGATGTATGGCCGCGACGAAATCCTGATGGTGATCATTACCTATGCGCTTTTGCTGATCCTTGAAGACACGATGAAAATCGTCTGGGGGGTTAGCCCGTATTTTGCCTATCAACCCTATACAGAACTTGGGCGAACGGCGTTCGGGTTGCTTAAGGTGTCAAATTACGATCTGGCACTGGTCGGTGTGTCCGCCGTTCTTGGCCTTGGCCTTTGGGCGTGGCTGGAACGCACCAATCAGGGCAAGGTCCTGCGTGCAGTGATCCATGACCGCGAAATCGCGGTTGCCATGGGTGTCAATGTCCGCCTGATGTTTACCATCACCTTTGTTTTGGGCACCACGCTTGGCGCGCTTGCCGGTGCATTGACGGCACCTGCCATTTCGGTTGTGCCGGGCATCGGGATCGAAGTCATCGTCCTGGCCTTTGCAGTTGTCGTTATTGGTGGCCTTGGCAGCATCGGTGGTGCGGCTGTTGGTGCGTTTCTTGTCGGACTGAGCCGTGCTGCGGCCGTGCATTATGCGCCAGAGTTCGAACTTTTCGTCATTTACGGCGTGATGTCGCTGGTTTTGGCGTTCCGCCCAGAAGGCCTGTTTGGCCGCACCATGGCGAGGAAAATCTGACATGCGTTTTGATAAAACTGAAATCTCGCTTGCGCTGGTCGCAATCGCCTGTGTCCTGTTTGGTTTTGTATCACCCGGCTGGCTGATCTTTCTTTTGACCATTGCCCTTGCCAAGGCGCTTGTCGTGCAGGGTGTGGTCATGCAGATGCGGTCGGGCCTCGTGTCATTTGGTCAGGGTCTGTTTTACTGCATTGGGGGGTATACCGTCGGCATGGGCGGCCAGTTCTTTGGCATTCATGATGCGGTTGCCGCCCTTGCACTGGGTATGGCGGTTGCGATTGTTGTTGCCATGATCCTTGGTCTGCTTTTGACCCGATACCGCGATATCTTCTTTGCGATGCTGTCACTGGCGTTTTCCATGATCCTGTTTGGCGTTCTGGTCAAAAGTCAGGGACTGGGCAGCACGGATGGCTTTAACGTTCATAACTGGACCCTGTTTGGTTGGGCGCCGGAAACCGGTGCGGATAGCCAGCAAACCGTCTTTACCATGACCATTCTGTCTGGTTTGGTGATCGCGGTGATGATCCATCGTTACACCAAGGCCGGTATCGGTGTGATCTGCGAGGCGGTGCGTGAAAACGAAGTTCGGGTGGAATATCTTGGCCTGTCCCCGCGTTGGCTTTTGTATGGCAACTATGTTGCAGCCGCCTCTGTGTCCGCACTTGGTGGTGGCTTAACCGCCCTTGCCACCGGTCACGTTGATCCTGAAATGGCCTATTGGACCACATCGGGCGAATTTATTTTCATTGCCCTTCTCGGCGGTCTTGGCCATGTCGCGGCACCTTTTATTGCCGCCATCGTCTTCTCGGTCGTTCGGACCTATTCGATCGAATTTGTGCCCAACACCTGGCAGATGATCCTTGGTTTCACCTTGCTTGGCGTCATCGTATTCCTGCCCAAAGGTCTTTGGAGCCTGGTCTCACGTGAAAAGTCAGGAGAGCGCACATGACCAACATTCTTGAAACACGTTCCCTGAACAAAGAATTCGGTGCCGTGATTGCGGCCAAGGATTTAAACGTGCAGGTCGCCAAGGGCGAAGTCGTCGGTGTTATCGGATCCAACGGGGCGGGCAAAACCACCTTTATTAATATGGTCACCGGTTACTTGAAACCGACACGGGGTGAAATTCTGTTCAATGGCAAATCGATCCTTGGACATTCCCCGCGCGCCATTACCCGTGCGGGCATGGCACGATCATTTCAGGTGGCACAACTGTTTCCTGATATGTCGGTGATCGACAATCTGATTGTCGCACTTGCCGCAGCAGAAAGCCCGCGGCCCAGTTTCCTAAGTCCGCTTCGAAGCGACGCCCGCATCGCGCGGGCCGAGGAAATTCTGGCAGAATTCGGCATTGAAAATTACCAAAATTCAAAAGTCACTGCCGTTCCGCAAGGGGCGCGTAAACTGGTTGATATCGCCATGGCGCTGATTGGCAATCCGCAGATGTTGCTGCTTGATGAGCCAACCAGTGGCGTCAGCATGGATGAAAAAACCGGCCTTATGGATACGGTGATGAATGCGGTGCGCCAACATGGTGTGACGGTTCTGTTTGTTGAACACGATATGGACGTTGTCGAACGCTATGTCTCGCGCGTGTTGGCGTTTTACAGCGGCGAAATTATTGCCGACGGCAAACCCGCAGCAGTCCTTGCCGATAACCGGGTCCGCGACCTTGTGACCGGCCATCGTCCAACTCATAAAAAAGGGAATGGCGCATCATGACCCTGGAAATCAAAAACCTGAATGTTTCCATCGGCAATATTCCGATCCTGCGCGATGTGTCGTTGTCGGTGCCATCGGGACAGATGTTTGGTCTTATTGGTCACAACGGTGCGGGTAAAACCACATTGATGCGTGCCATTATGGGGTTGCTTGAAGTTGACGGCGGCGACGTCAGCTTTGACGGCAACGACCTTCGCAAAATGGCGGATCACGCGCGGGCCAAAAACGGCATCAGTTACATGCCCGAAGACCGTCGCCTGATCCCGTCGCTTACGGTTGAGGAAAACATCCTGATGCCCGCATGGACAAACGGCATTACCGATGCAACGGAACGGCTTGAGTGGGTTTATGACCTCCTGCCGGAAATTGCCCAGTTCCGGCAACGCCGGGCTTTGCAATTATCTGGTGGGCAGCAAAAGCTGGTATCGCTTGGCCGGGCGTTGATGCCGGGTCGCAAATTATTGCTGCTTGATGAACCGTTCGAGGGTGTCGCACCTGTTTTGTCGCGGCGTCTATCGGAAGTCATCGCCAATCTGGGCCGCAGTGGCCTTTGTGTTCTGATTTCTGAATCAGATGACAGCCATTCATCCGATCTGGTGACGGGCAGCTATCGCATTGAACGCGGCACAGTTCACGCCGCCGACATGCAGCCCGCATAAGCGCCCCGAACAAGACGAGGTTTTCCATGTCCGACTTTACGTTTGAAACAACGCCGCGCGTGATTTGCGAATTTGATGGTGCGCTTAAGCTTGGTGCTTTGTGCAACGAGCTTGGTGCAAAACGCGCTGTTCTGATTACCGATCCCGGCCTGCAAAAGGTCGGGCTGATTGATGCCCCGTTTGATGCGCTTAAGCAGGCCGGGATCGAAACACTGCTTTGGACGCGGGTTGAAGCAGATCCGCCCGAAAGCACCATTCTTGAGGCGGTCAAAGGGGCGGCTGATTTCAAGGCCGATATCATCATCGGACTTGGCGGCGGATCCTCGATGGATACTGCCAAATTGGTGGCCCTTTTGTGTGGTCAGGATCAAGAGCTTTCTGACATATACGGTATCGGTCTGGCCAAAGGGCCCCGCCTGCCGCTTATTCAGGTGCCGACCACGGCGGGAACTGGATCGGAAGTTACCCCGATTTCAATCGTCACCACCCCGACACAGGAAAAGAAGGGGGTTGTATCCCCGTTGCTTTATCCTGATATCGCCCTTCTTGATGCCAAACTGACGATGGGACTTCCAGCATCCATCACGGCCATGACCGGCATTGATGCCATGGTGCATGCCATTGAGGCCTATACCACCAAGCATAAGAAAAATGCGCTGTCTGATGGTCTGGCCATTCGTGGTTTGCAACTGATGACCAGCACGATTGACGATGCGGTTTCAAAAAAACCAAGCCGGGCCGCGCGCGAAGCCATGCTGCAAGGATCGATGATGGCTGGAATGGCATTTGCCAATGCGCCTGTGGCGGCGGTTCATGCACTTGCCTATCCGCTGGGTGGGCATTTTCATGTGCCGCATGGACATAGCAATGCCTTGGTCCTGATCGAGGTCCTGAAGTTTAACCGTGACGCTGCATGCCGCCAGTATGGCGAACTGGCCCGTGCGGTTTTGCCGGGTGAACGGTTTGCCGATGATGATGCTGCCTGTGATCGGTTCATTGCGTTCATGACCGACATGGTCAACCGCATGCCATTTGCCAAAACGCTGCGCGAAGTTGGTGTCAGCGAAAGCGATCTGGATATGCTCGCCACTGACGCGATGAAGGTCGAACGCCTTTTGATCAACAATCCGCGTGAGATGACCTTTGACGCGGCGCGCGCAATTTACGCCAGCGTGCTTTAAGGACGGAGCCCCACAATGCTTATGTTAAATGATCCCGGCCTTTGGCAGACCAAGGGCCACATCAATGGCGCATGGATTGATGCGACCAGCGGCAATACCTTTGCCGTTCTTGATCCCGCGACCGGAGAGCACCTTGCAAATGTGCCCGATATGGGGACGTCTGAGACTCGTCAGGCAATCAACAGTGCCAATGATGCACTTCCGGCATGGCGCGCACGCACCGCCAAGGACCGCGCAGCTGTTTTGCGCAAATGGTTTGACCTGTGCATGGCTGCCAAGGATGACCTTGCGCTTTTGATGACCCGCGAACAGGGCAAACCGCTTGCCGAGGCAGCAGGCGAAGTTGCCTATGGGGCGTCCTTCATTGAATGGTTTGCCGAAGAAGGCAAACGCATTTACGGCGATGTCATTCCATCGCACGGGGCTGACAAGCGCATCATCACCATCAAACAGCCAATTGGTGTTGTTGCCGCCATCACGCCGTGGAACTTCCCGATGGCGATGATCACGCGCAAATGTGCCCCGGCACTGGCTGCAGGCTGCACGGTTGTGATCAAACCGGCGGAAGACACCCCGCTTACGGCATTGGCATTGGCCGAACTGGCGAAACGTGCCGGGTTCCCCGACGGGGTGATCAATGTCGTTACCGCATCGCATGGGGCGGAGATCGGCAATGAACTCACATCCAATCCAATTGTCCGTAAACTGTCGTTCACCGGCTCCACACAGGTCGGCAAACTTTTGATGCGGCAATGTTCCGATACGGTGAAAAAGGTCAGTCTGGAGCTTGGCGGCAATGCACCGTTCATCGTGTTTGACGATGCTGATCTTGACGAGGCCGTGGCCGGTGCGATTGCATCAAAATACCGCAATGCGGGACAAACCTGTGTCTGTGCCAACCGTATTCTGGTGCAAGAGGGTGTCTATGATGCCTTTGCCGAAAAACTGGCCGAGGCCGTTGCAAAGCTGCGTGTTGGCAATGGCATGGAAGATGGCATTACCCAAGGTCCACTGATCAATACCAAGGCCATCGAAAAGGTCGAAACACTGGTCGCCGATGCGATTTCCAAGGGGGCGACAGCCATTCTTGGTGGTGCCCGCCATCGTCCTGACAGCAACTTTTTCACCCCGACCATCTTGACCGGGGTGACCGATGACATGCGGATGTTTTCCGAGGAAATCTTTGGTCCGGTCGCGCCGCTGTTTAAGTTCAGCAGCGAGGATGAGGCCATCCGCATGGCAAACGACACGCCGTTTGGGTTGGCAGCCTATTTCTATGCCCGTGACATTGGCCGGATCTGGCGTGTCGGCGAAGCGTTGGAATACGGCATTATCGGCATCAATGAAGGGATCATTTCAACAGAATCCGCCCCGTTTGGCGGTGTCAAAGAATCCGGGATCGGCCGCGAAGGGTCGAAATACGGCGTCGATGACTTTGTTGAAATCAAATACATGTGCCTCGGCGGTCTTGCCGGAAAAGCCAACTGATCTGCGATCAAGGAGCCCCACCATGAGTTTCATGTTTCGAAGTGTCGCGCGCATCGTTTGCGAGGCAGGTGGCATTGCCAGAGTCGGCCTGCTGATGAAGGAACTTGGTGCCACCCGTGTCACCATCATTTGCGATCCGGGCATTGTCGCCCTTGGTTTTGCCGATCAGGCGCAAAAATCACTGGAATCGGTTGGCATCGCCGTGCGGGTCTTTTCCGACGTTGCCGCCGATCCACCCCAGCATGTCGTCCAACAGGCGATTGACGGCGCCAAGGACTGGAAGGCGGACGGGATTATTGGCCTTGGCGGCGGAAGCTCGCTTGACAGTGCAAAGCTGGTTGCGCTGTTGGCCAATAGCGACCAAACCATCGAAGAAATTTACGGCATAGACAAAGCGACAGGTGATCGCCTGCCGCTGATCCAGATCCCGACCACGGCGGGAACTGGATCAGAAGTGACATGGGTGTCGGTAATTACCGATCCAGATCACCTAAAACAAGTTGTCTATACTCCGCAATTGATGCCCGACATCGCATTGCTTGATGCGGAACTGACCTATGGCTTGCCGCAAAAGGTCACAGCGGCCACAGGCCTTGATGCGATGGTCCATGCGATTGAAGGTTATACCAGCCGGACGCGTAAAAACCCGATTGCCGATGGCATGGCGATCACCGCCCTGTCGCTGCTGGGCAAAAACCTGATGAAGGTGATTGAAAACCCGGGCGATAAGGATGCGCGGTCTGCCATGCTGCAAGGGTCCCTGATTGCCGGGATGGCATTTGCCAATGCGTCGGTTGCCGCCATTCATGGGTTGGCTTATCCGCTTGGTGCACGGTTCCATATCCCGCATGGCCATGCCAATGCGTTGGTGATGGCGCAGGTTCTGCGGTTTAACCTGCCAGCGGCACGCACACTTTATGCGGAGCTGGCCCCGTGCCTGATTGAGGATGCCGATTTCGCATCCGACGATGAGGCTGCCGAGGCCTTTGTCCGCCGGATTGAAGAAATGGTGCCCGCAAGCGGTCTTGAAACCCGGCTACGTGATCTTGGCGTTACCGAAGATTCGCTTCCTGAAATGGCAGAAGAAGTCTTCACCAAGATATACCGCCTAATCGAAAGCAACCCACGCGACATGACCGCCAAGGATATTGAGGCAATCTACCGCGAGGTTTACTAACCAAGACGATCACATAGGACAAACACCCCCAGTACCCTAATCAGATATCGGGGGTGTTTGTTCTGGCTAAAAAAAACGATGAAGCCCAGAAACAGCAAAACCCAACCTTTTCAGGAAAAGCGTGCAGCTCAACCTATCGTTTCCTGGTGCCAGAACACCAGTGTTTTAAAAGTTCCTGACAGAATCGACGTCATGAATAAGTGTTAACCACAGACATCAAAACTAAATCGTCATTGGTCATTTGCCACAACAGTCTGCCGCTGTGTGCCAAGCCCCTCAACAGACAGTTCGACGATATCACCGGCACTCAAAAAGCGCGGCGGCGTCAGGCCCAGACCCACACCTTCTGGCGTTCCCGTCGCGATAATATCGCCCGGCATCAGACGCATAAAGCCAGACATATAGGATATGATTTCAGCCACGGAGAAAATCATGTCGGCGGTTGAGCTATTCTGCACAGTCTCGCCGTTCACAGAAAGGCTCAAGGCCAGATTTTGGGGGTCGCCTGTCTCATCAGGTGTGACCAGCCACGGGCCAAGCGGGCCGAAATTTGGTGCTGATTTTCCTTTGATCCATTGGCCGCCGCGCTCGATCTGATAGGCGCGCTCGCTGACATCGTTGATCGTACAAAAACCGGCGACGTAATCGAGCGCTTCATCTTTGCTGACGTAGCCGCACGGGCGGCCGATGATGATGCCCAGTTCGACTTCCCAGTCGGTTTTCTCAGAGCCGCGCGGCAAAATGATCGGATCGTTTGGCCCGCAAATGCTTGATGTTGATTTTGAAAAAAGAACGGGTTCTTTCGGCTCGGGATTGTTGGTTTCGCGCGCATGGCGGGCGTAATTCAAACCCACCGCATAAAAGTTGCGTGCCGCACCAACGCACGGGCCGATGCGCGTGGCGGCATCAATGATTGGCAAATCGGATAGATCACGCTCCGCCAATGCCGCCAGTTGCTCGCAGGTCACGGTTTCTGGGGTGAAGTCGGCAATCACGGCGGAAAGATCGCGTATGTTGCCTTCAGAATCAAGGCATCCGGGCTTTTCACTTCCGATGGGGCCGTGGCGGAGAAACTTCATACTTCAGTCCTTTCAAAACGTTCTTTTAGGTGCGCGCTCAGGCAGAGCGCAAAATCATGTCGGCGGCTTTTTCCGCGATCATCACCACTGGTGACGCGGTGTTGCCCGATACAATGCGCGGCATGATCGACGCATCAACAATGCGCAGACCGGTGACACCACGCACACGCAATTGCGGGTCAACCACCGCAGCGTCATCAACGCCCATGCGGCAGGTTCCAACGGGATGGAAAATGGTTGTGCCGATATCCCCGGCGGCACGCGCCAGACTGGCATCGTCTGTGATGTCCGCCCCCGGAAGGTTTTCGTGTGGGGCATATTTTTTCAATGCCTGCATGGTCATCAAGTGCCGCGCCTGACGCAGCGCGCAAACCGCAACCTCCACGTCGCGACTAGCACTAAGATAACGCGGTGCAATCTCGGGCTGTGCGGATGGTCCGGTGCTTGATATGTGGGTCGAACCACGGCTTTCGGGGCGCAGGTTGCACACCGACACCGTCACCGCCGGATAGGGATGAAGCGGCTCCCCGAGTTTGTCGGTCAACAGCGGCTGAATGTGATATTCAAGGTCCGGCGTTGCGATTTCGGAACTGCTTTTGGTGAAAATGCCAAACTGGCTCGGTGCCATGGACAATGGGCCCGACCGGTTCCACAAATAACGCGCCCCCATTCCGATTTTTCCCGACCATGAATTGGCCACCTGATTGAGCGTGCGGGCATTTTTAACCCGGAAAATCATCCGCAGCTGTAGATGATCTTGCAGGTTTTCGCCTACATCGGGCATATCGCAATGCACATCAATGCCCGCACTTTTAAGGCGTTCACCCTGCCCGATGCCCGATGCTTCAAGCAGTGCCGGGGAATGGATTGCACCAGCGGCAAGAATGATCTCCGATTTTGCCGTCGCCTGAAAAACAGAACCTTTATGCGTTATTGTCACGGCATTGGCACGGCCATCCTCAAATGTGATCTTTTGAACATGGGCATGGGTTAAAAGGCGCAAATTGGGGCGCTTAAGCGCAGGCTTAAGAAACGCCCGTGCCGCACTCCAGCGACGCCCGCCGTTCTGGTTGACCTCGAAATAACCAGCACCCTCATTATCACCGCCGTTAAAATCATCGGTCGGCGGCACACCCATCTCTTCTGCGGCGCGCTGAAAATCATCGAGCAGATCCCATTTAAGGCGTTGGCGGGCGACTTTCCATTCGCCACCCTTGCCGTGGATTTTGCCATCCCCGCCCGGCCGGTCCTGGGATCGGATAAAATACGGAAGGACATCATCCCAACCCCAACCGCTATTTCCCATCTGTGCCCAGCCGTCATAATCGGCGGCCTGCCCGCGCATGTAAATCATGCCGTTGATTGAGCTGCATCCACCCAGAACCTTGCCGCGCGGATACGCCAGCTGGCGCCCGTTCAAGCCTGCCTCTTTAGTCGTTTTCATCATCCAGTCGGTGCGCGGATTGCCCATGCAGTAAAGATAGCCGACAGGAATGTGGATCCACGGATAATTGTCTTTGCCGCCTGCCTCAATCAGCAGAACACGGTTGGCCGGGTTGTCGCTCAGCCGGTTTGCCAATACGCATCCAGCCGTACCCGCACCAATGATGATATAATCGTACTCGCCGTCTAAAGTGCGTGTCATGTCGGTACCTGGGAATTAGTAAATTGCGATTGCCGGAAACAGGATCAGCAGACCGACGGCCAGGACCTGAAGGCAAATGAACGGCGCAAGCGATCTGAATATCTCGCCAAGCGTGATGTCGGGCGGCGTCACGCTTTTCAGATAAAACGCGGCGGGCCCGAAAGGCGGTGTCAGGAAAGAGACTTGCATGTTCATGGCAAACAGCACGCCGAACCAGACCGGATCATACCCAAGTTCAAGAATGATCGGCACGAAAATGGGCATGGTCAAAAGCGCGATGCCGACCCAGTCAAGAAACATGCCGAGGATGAAAAGAATCAGCATCATGAACAGGATAATGACCATCGGCTCTTCTGAGATGCCGGTAATCAGCTGCGAAATAAAGCGGATGCCGCCCATGAGATTATAAACCCCAACCAGTGCGCTTGCGCCGATGCCGATCCACATGATCATGCCGACTGTTGCCAATGTGTGCAGTGCTGCATCCATCAGCATGCGAAACGAGAATTCCCGACGCAAAATGGTTGAGACAATGACGCCTGCAACGCCGATGGCGGAAGCCTCTGTGACCGATGCGACGCCGCCATAAATGGAGCCGAGCACAGTAAATACCACCAGTAACGGCAGGACGAGGCCCCGCAGCAGCGGCAGGTTATCGCGGAACGCGACACGCTCCACAGGTGCGGGCGGTGCGGCATTCGGGTCAAGATAGGAGCGCAGAAGAATATAGGCGATATAGAGCCCGGCCAGCATGAAACCCGGCAGGAAGGCTGCGGTAAAAAGATCGCCGACCGAGATATTGGCGGTCAGGCCGTAAATGATCAGGACGATCGATGGCGGCACCATTGTGCCCAGCGAGCCGCCGGCGCACACAACGCCGATTGCCAGGCGCCGATTGTAGCCAAGGCGTAGCATCTGTGGCAGGGCGACAAGGCCGAGTAGTACAATTTCACCGCCGATAATGCCGCTCATCGCCGCAAGAATGACGGCCACGAAAATCGTCTGGACGGCGACACCGCCACGAAGGCGGCCGCCGACGAGTTTCATCGCGTCAAACAGGTCGCGCGCAATGCCCGAACGATCGAGGATTGCCGCCATCAGCACGAACATCGGCACCGAGACAAACACAAAGGATGACACGAAACTGTAAACGCGGCTGGTGATCAAAGGCACCGAGCTTGGGCCGAACCAGCCCACCGCGAAAATCAGCGCGACAAGCAGGGTCACCATTGCAAGCGGCGTTCCCGTTAACAACAGCGCGACCAGAACGGCGAACATCAGCAATGTTCCCCAACCGATCCCCAGTGCCTTGAGGTTCAGTCCAAGATCAAGAAGGTCAAACATCGTCATGCCCTTTTGGCGCTTTGGTGCCGCGTGCGTAATTGAACGTCAGGATGAGGAACTGGATGCTCATGGTAACGAGTACGCACAGCAGGAATATTTTCAAAACTGCGGGAGCGGGCGAGTTCCAGGCGCTTCCGCTGGTTTCCAGAGCGAAGCTGCCGTCTGGGCGGAACATTGCCTTTTTAACCATAAGCCACGAAGCCCATGCGAAAAACAGGCTGGCCCCCAGACAAGCGATTGAAATGACCACATCGAGCACATTGCGTGCAGACGACCTGACAACATCATAAATCAGGACAACGCGGATATGCGTGTTGCGTGCAACACAGTAAAGACCGCCGAAGATAAAGGTGACGGCACTTAAAAATATGGTTGTCTCATGCGCCCACATCGTCGGCCGATTGAACACATAGCGCAGGAAAACCTCCGTTACGAGGATCGCCATCGCCGCGAGGATACAGACCGCAAATGCACGCGCGGCGACTGTTATGGCGCGTCCAAGCCAACCGGCCTGCGGAAGAGCTTCGCTTTGAGGCGCGCCGGTTTGCGGCACATCGGGTGCGGTGGGTTTATGATCGGAGGGCGCGGACATGGCTGGCCAATCGTTTCAAGCAGAATGATGATCGGAAAAATATCCGGGCGCGATCAACGCGCCCGGAAACATGGTGTCAGTCCAACAGACCTTGCGATTCCAGATATTCGGTCAGCAAGTCATAGACCTTCTGCGCATTTTCAGACTGCGCAGCGACCTTTGACCACTGGTCCATTGCAATCGTGCGGAATTTTGCACGTTCTTCGGCCGACCAGTTGTGAACGGTGATGGACGGATCTGCTTTTGCTTCCGCCACAGCTTTCAGGTCATTCATCGACAGTTGGGCAACGGCATCCTGTGCAAAGTCACGCACGGAAACCGTCATGATTTCCTGCAGGTCTTCGGGCATCGAATTCCATTTCTCAAGGTTCATCGATACTTCGACCAGCGGCATGGAATGGAAGCCCGGATAGACAGGGTGGACGGCAACTTTATGCAGGCCCTGCTGGTGGTTGGTTGAAAACACCGTGGAATCAGCCGCATCAATCACGCCCTTGTCGAGCGAGGTATAAACCTCCGAATAGGGCAGGTTCACGGGAACCGCACCCGCAGCGGCAAAGACTTCCTGAATGAGCCCTTCGGGCGCACGCACTTTCAGGCCTTTAAGATCGGCAACCCCGTCAAGCGGGCGGTCAGACACAAAGCCCTCAAGGCCGGTTGTCGTCGCGCCGACAAAACGCAGGCCGTACGGCTCTTCAAGTTCATTCATCAACTCATAGCCGCCGCCGTAATTGATGAAACGGAACATTTCATCAGGCGACGCCCATGCGCCAATCGGATTGGCGACAAGGCCAAACGCCGGGTCCTTGCCGGAAAAATAGCTGACATCGGTGATGTGGCCATCGAGAATACCGGAGCCGACAGCTTCCTGTGTCTCGCTGTAATTAACAACCGCGCCAACCGGCAGAAGTTCGATGGCAATACGCCCGCCCGACATTTTATTAACGCGTTCGGTCCACTCTTTTTGAATGGCGAAGTTGGGGTTTCCGGCCGGATCAACCGACTGGAATGTAAGATCAAATTCCTGTGCTGCGGCCGTGGTGCCGCTCATCAGAAGTGCTGCAAACGCAACGCCGAGATATGTTTTTTTCATAATGTTTTCCTCCCTGATTAAAGCATGTTTTAGCGATCCCATGCCTTTGGACCATTTCGCAAGTCAGTTCGTAAGTCAGACTGTCTGCCTGCACCAAGATTAGCTAGCTTGGCTCAAACGGGTTTGCGCCGGTGCGTTAACCAGATTACGCAGCGTACCGTCGCGCAGATATTGCATCGCGGTTTCAACCGAGAGGCGGCGCGCGTCCGCCACACTTTCAGGACTCGACCATGCCGCATGCGGTGTCAAAAACAATCGCTCGCCGACAATCGGATCCTTGCCATTGGCATAGGCCAGCGCGATTGCATCTTCGGGTGCGGGCGGTTCGATCGGCAGCACATCAATACCCGCACCGGCAATCGTGCCGTTTCGCAAGGCATCAAGCAGTGCGTCAATGTCGATAATTGCGCCGCGTGCGGTGTTGATCAGTATTGCATGGGGCTGCATCGCGGCCAGCCTTTCCGCGTTGATCATCTTGTGGCTTTCAGCAGTCAGCGGGCAGTGCAGGCTGACAACGTCACTTTGCGCCAGAAGATCCTCAAGCCGATCACAGCGGTCAACACCGGCGGCAATTTCAGTGCCTCTCGATACGAGCGGATCATACGCCAGAACGCGCATGCCGAACGCCTTTGCCCGAAGGGCCGTGGCAATGCCAATGCGGCCAAGACCGACAACGCCGAATGTTTTGCCGCGAAGTCGTGCCAGCAGCGGGGCACGGGCATGGTCAAATCCGCCCCGTGGCGAGTCCATCAGGTTTCTGTGGTACGAACCGATACCACGGCGCATCGTCAGCATCAGCGCGATGGCATGATCGGCAACCTCGCTTGTGCCGTAGTCCGGCGTGTTGCACACCGGGATGCCCGCTTCGGCCGCTGCATCCAGATCAATATGGTCAAATCCGACACCGGCGCGCACGATGATCCGGCACCGGTCAAGCTTTGCAATCACCTCGCGGGTCACCGGCATTTCATGCCACACCACCATCGCATCGCATGTGCCCAGCACATCGGTTGGAATATTTTCCGGCAAACGTTCCCGGAAAATATTCCAGTCAACCTGATCGCCGGCCGTGCGGCGCTCAATCTGCGCGTCGTCTGGATACTGGGCATCGGGTGTGAGTAGGCGGAAGCGTGACATAAGGACCTCTTCGGGGTTCATCGGCATCAGGTATCATCAAATCGTTATTCTAGAATTCTAGAATTTTAATGACTTGTCAACTGTGATTCTTTGGTGTTTGATAGCTGAGCAAAATCAGGGGATTGATGGCAATTGTTGCCCTCACGGAACTGATCTGAAAATGCGAAGGAGAGTGCTGTGTCGCTCACTCAAGAGGCTTGTGAACGACTTCGCGGTGCGATCGTGTCGGGCAAGCTTGAATTTGGCGAGCGGCTGTCCGAGGAGCAGATTGCCCGTGCGCTGGGCATGAGCAAAGCACCCGTGCGCGCGGCGTTCACAGATCTGCGCGATATGGGGCTGGTCAGCATTGTGCCGCAGGCCGGGACGTATGTTTTTACACCCACGCCGCAGGACGTCAAAGAGATGAGCCATTTTCGCGCGATGCTTGAGCGCGAGGCACTCGGCAGCGCGCTGGTGCGTGACCCGGATGGTCTTGTGCAAGGGCTATCAGCGGCGATCGCGCAAATGCAGCACGCGATTGATGTTCAGGAATTCACGCTCTACAGCCGTGCAGACAGTGCATATCACCGTGTGATTCTGCGTCATGCCGGCAACCGCTATCTGGAAAAAGCCTATGATCTGACGGCTACGGCGCTGGAAGCTCTGCGCGCTCATTTGCAATCGGGTGCAGGGGATTTCTGGCAGCGCTCCTTTGCCGAACACACGCAGATGCGCGACTTGATGGCGAAACACCAGTTTGATGACGCGCAGGCCTTGCTCGAAGAGCACATTCTGGTGATCAACCGGTCGATTTCACTGCCGTCTGCGAACATCAACCAGCGTACTAAAAGCCGCCGACGCTCTGATGAAGAGTATGCAATGTTGCTGTCGTAATCACTTTTATCGCGCTCGTGGGATATCTGGATACTAGCAGCCACATACGGTGCGCGTTGCTACCAGTGGCTTGCGTAAAAACGGCTTTGAGATTTCGCGCGCAAAGGTAAAGAAAACCGTGAGGCGGCCTATGCGATAGCCAGTGACAATGGCTGCGGGCCCCTGCCATACATGCGGAAAAGGCCAGCACCACAGCGCAAGCACCGAACCGTCGATGTCACATCAAGTACCGGGACTAAACACCTGAAATATCGGCGTCGTACTTCATTAAGAAGTTTGCGGTATTTAAGGCCTTAAAGCCATCTCTGAGAAGGCGCTCCAAACAAAAATACGGAATGGCCCAATTTTCCCATACGGAATGAGCATATCTGGCGCGATTATTAAATTGCTGAAAGCAAGGGAAAGTGTGATGGTGCCCCCGGGGAGAATCGAACTCCCACTCTCAAAGAGAAACAGATTTTGAGTCTGCCGCGTCTACCAATTCCGCCACAGGGGCAGGCTATATGGGTGCGTGCTGCACCCCCATCAACGGGCGGGATAATAGCTGTAATTTTCGTGGGGTCAATGGGGGTTTATGCAAAAATGCAAGGATCCGGCCCACAATGAACTGCAGCGTTGCGATTAGGGGCAAAATACGCTTTGATCGGCGCGTATTTGGCGGGTAAGAACCCGACACATGTCAAATTTCGATCAACTCATAAAATAACACTTAGATTAGAAGGCGCACCCGCCGTGCTTCGCAGCCTGTATGACTGGACCATGAATCTTGCCGCCCACCGCCACGCGGGATTGGCACTGTTTTTCATTGCTGCGATTGAAAGCTCGGTCTTTCCGATCCCACCCGATATTCTTTTGATCCCCATGATCATTGCCGCACCGACCAAGGCATGGCGTTATGCGCTGATCTGTCTTGTGGGGTCGGTTCTTGGCGGGATAGTTGGTTATGGCATCGGGTATTTCCTGTTTGAAGCCGTCGGCCAGCCCGTTCTTCAGCTTTATGGTTATGCCGCAAAGTTTGATCAATTCCGCGATTACTATAATGAATGGGGTGCCTGGGCGGTGTTTATCGCCGGTGTGACGCCGTTCCCCTATAAAGTCATCACGATCCTGTCAGGGGTTACGGCCCTTGATCCTGTTGTGTTTACCGTTGCCTCGATCTTTGCGCGTGGATTGCGGTTCTTTGTCATTGCCGCCCTGATTTGGAAGTTCGGTCCGGCAATTCGCGACTTTATCGAACGGCGATTGGGCCTCCTTTTCACCATATTTGTTGTGGTTCTTATTGGTGGCTTTGCCGCGATCAAACTTGTGCCGCATGGCTAAGGCCGTCCCCGCCCAAAACAGCATCCACGCAATACGGACCTCTTGATAATGAAACAGTACCGCACCCGCACAATGTCAGCCTTTCCACCGGTCGCACTTTTGCTGGTATCGGTTGGCAGCCTTGGCTTTGCCTTTTACGCGCAATATGTCCAGAAGCTTCTGCCGTGCGTTTTGTGCCTGTATCAACGCATGCCATTTTATGGTGTCGCGGGACTTTCGGTTATTGCGTTATTGCTGCTGCGCTTTCCAGCTGCCGCACGGTTTGTTATTTATCTGTGTGGCATTACATTTGCGGCCGGCACCGCAATTGCGTTTTATCACGTCGGCGTACAAGAGCTTTGGTGGCAGGGTCCAGCCATGTGCGGCGGCGTTGAAAGTGGTGCCAGTTCAGTTGCCGACCTTAAGGCGCAACTCATGGCGCAGCCGATTATCCGCTGTGACAAGATCGACTGGAAACTGTTTGGTATCACCATGCCAACGGTCAATTTGTTCTTTTCTGCGGCATTGACGGTCTTTTGCCTGATCGCACCGTCACGCTGGATGAAGAAATAAACCATACAAAATCACACCTTTGATGTGATAGCGGTTTACGCACAGTCAAAACCCGCCTGACACCTCAGGCGGGTTTTTTCACAACACGACACACCTAAAAAGCGAACAATACCGCGCAAAATGAACAAATACTCGATTGATAATGCGAATTGTTATTGTTTGCAGGATATTCCCGGTTATATTCAGTCAGCGATTCTTGGCGGTTTCGCACAACATTGTTTTACACCACACGGACCTGAGCTAAATTGCGCGACAGCACGTTCCATCCACACATGACCAGTCAGATCGAAGGTATTTCCCTTCGTGATGATCTGCGTTTCCGTCGCTGGAATGCAGCCATTACCGATCTATGGCATGTCGAATGTGAACAGGAAGCTGGCGGGACATACGTTTCGCAAGCCCCGCGTCTGGTTGCCTTTCTTGACTGTGTTGGCGACGCCCGTGTTCAGGTCAAGGCTGCGGGTGATGAACTTCGTCAGGATCAGCATGGGCAGGGGTGTCTGTCTTACATTCCAGCGGGCATGGAAGTTTCTTCTGAAATTCTCGGAAAATGCCGGCTGCGTCATCTTGATATCCATCTTGATGTCAACGCGATTGAAACCAGTCTTGGCACAACGGTTGATCGTACTGCACTGGAAACCCCGCGCATCGGGTTTTGCGACCCGCGTATCAATGCATTGGTCCGGCTGATTGCCGATGATCTTGAAAACGGCATATCCGGGCCGCAGATTTACGGCGACGGGCTTGTAACCGCCCTGACCGCTGCCTTGCTTGAACCGCGCAAGCCCGAGACCTTACCGCGCAAACGCGGCAAACTTGCCCCGCATCACTTGCGCAAATCGGTTGCCTATATTGAACAAAATTGCGGTCGCACCATCCGTCTGGATGAACTTGCCCAGCTGACCAGGCTTTCCCAGTCCTATTTTTGCTCGGCATTTCGCGCCTCAACCGGCATGCCACCACAGCAATGGCAGATGAAGGCACGGGTCGAACGTGCCATGGACCTTCTAAGCCAGAGTAGCACATCGCTTGCCAATGTTGCCGCCAGCGTCGGCTTTGCTGACCAAGCCCACCTCACCCGTGTTTTCCGCCGAATCGTCGGAACCACCCCCGGTGCATGGCGCAAAGAAACCGCCGCCTGAAATTAAACCAAAATTCGTTCAATACACCCAAATCCAGTTCAATATTCACACCCCTCTGACGTGATACCGAAAGGCCATCATGGAAGATGACCCGCAGGTTCCCGCCAAGCTGGTCGTCGTAAAAGACAACCGACACAGGGAATTGCCAAATGCGTTTTACACGACAGAAACTGTCTTCGACCCTAATGCTCGGCACTGCAGTCGCGCTTATTTTTGCCGCCCCGAATTATGCACTGGCGCAGTCCGCAGATGACGCGACAGCAAGCGACGGCGAAACCACCGAAGCACTCATCATCGAAGGCGAAGCCGTGCTCGAGGCCGGCGATCCAACCCCGCCGGTCTATGCCGGTGGACAGGTTGCCACAGGTACCCGACTTGGCGCCTTTGGCAACAAGGACATCATGGATACACCGATTGCTGCAACCGGCTATACCAGCGAGTTGATCAAGAACCAGCAGGCGCGCGATATCTCCGATGTCATGGATAACGACCCGTCGGTCGTCAACACCAACGGATTTGGCACCTTTGCCAACCGTTTCACCATTCGTGGCTTTGATCTGACGGCTGATGATGTCTCTATTGACGGACTTTACGGCACGGCACCGCGCCAATCGGTCGCGCTTGAAATGTTTGATCGTATTGAAGTCATCAAAGGGGCATCAGGCTTTTTGAATGGCATGGCACCGTCTTCTGGTGGTTTGGGGGGCAACATCAACCTTGTTCCCAAACGCGCCGGTGATGATCCGGTAACCAGCTTCACCGGAAGCTATGGTGCAACCAGTGAATTTGGCGGTCATTTTGATTTTGGCCGTCGCTTTGGCGCTGATGATCAGTTTGGCGTGCGCACCAACATCATGCACCGGGCCGGTGAATCCTCCATCGAGGATGAAGATCGCGAAACATCGCTTGGCTCAGTCGCCCTAGATTTTCGCGGTGACGACACCCGGATCACATTTGATGCTGCGATTAACAAACTACACGTTGAAGAAGGTCGCCCGACCGTCAGGGCAAACAATCTGACATCGATTATCGATGCACCGTCCGGTTCGCACAACTTCGCCGTGGATGGCTCATTTAGTGATCTTGAGGACAAGTTCGCCCAGTTGCGCTTTGAGTATGATGCAACCGACAGCTCGATGCTTTACACCGCAATTGGCGCACACAATACCGACGAGGACAGTGACTATTCTTCGGTCACCTTGACCGGACTTGATGGTTCCGGCAACTTTGGAAGCTTTGCATCTGTTTATCAACGAGATGACTTCACTGGCGTTGCAGGTATCCGTCAGGAATTTGAAACAGGCTCGGTCAAGCACGAAATCAATGCCGGAACCACAGCCATGTGGCAGGAAGTCCGGACGAGCTGGAATTTCGGCACCGCGGTTGCTGGCAACATCTATAATAGCGGTCCATCAACAGTCGTCTTTGGCGATGCCGGAGACGCAAAAGTCAGTTCACACAACATACTGACCAGCTATTTCCTGTCTGATACCCTAAGCTTTATGGATGACAGCATCCACCTGACCGGTGGTGTGCGCCGTCAGAATGTCAAATCGCGCGGTTATGACAGCTCAACCGGCGCGAAGAACTCCAACTATGACTCGTCGGCCAACTCACCGATGGCGGGCATTGTTGGCAATGTCACGGATCAGATTTCCTTGTATGCTAACTACATTGAAGGCCTATCGGCAGGCAAGACCGTTACTGAAGCAGCAGCCACCAACCGCGGCGAAACTCTTGCCCCTTACAAGACTGAACAGATGGAAATTGGTGCAAAGTTCGACTTCGGCACCTTTGGCGGCGGCATTGCCCTGTTCCAGGCTGAAAAGCCGTCGGCCTTCCTGAACTCCAGCGACGTCTATACCACTGACGGGGAACAGCGTAACCGTGGTCTTGAGCTGACGGCCTTTGGTGAACCGATAGTTGGTACGCGGATCTTAGGTGGTATCACCTTTATCGACGCCGAACTGACCAAAACCGAGGACGGCACCAATAACGGCAATACGGCACCTGGTGTTCCGGAGTATCAAGTAACCCTTGGTGCGGAATATAACCTACCCTTCCTTGATGGTGCAACGGTGGGTGGTCGTCTGATCCATACCGCCTCGCAATACGTCAATTCCGGCAACACGGTGGAAATCCCGTCCTGGACGCGGTTTGATATGAGCGCACGCTATGTGACCGAACTTTATGACTACCCGGTTACGTTCCGAGCCAATATCGAAAACCTGACTGATAATGACTATTGGGAAACCGCCAGTACGGAAACCTCTTATATGACCGTGGGCAAGCCACTTACCGCGACTTTCTCGCTGACGGCGGATTTCTAATCAGTTGAAGTTTTCGAACCGAGAAGACTAAAAAGCAAAAAGCCGACGGAACTCTCCGCCGGCTTTTTGCTTGTGTTGGCAATGCGATCAGAAATCGTATTCCAGTTCGGTATCCCAGTATAAAAAATCCCGCCAACTTTCATGAAGATAGTTTGGCGGGAAACGGCGTCCTGTATGCTGGAGTTCGTGCATCGTGGGCTGTCCCGGCGTCCTGCGCAGTCGCAGGCCTGCCTCGCGCACCGATCGGCTGCCTTTAAACAGGTTACATGTCGAACAGGCCGTGACGATGTTTTCCCAGTTGGTACGTCCCCCACGTGACCGCGGAATGACATGATCAAATGTCAGCTCATTGGTCGGCAGACGATCGTTGCAGTACTGACAGGAAAACTGATCACGTAAGAACACGTTAAATCGTGTGAAGGCCGGACTGCTTTTAAGCGGAACATATTCCTTGAGCGAGATAACGCTGGGAAGCTTCATTGTGAAGGATGGCGAATGAACTTCGCGATCATATTCCGAGAGAACATTAACGCGATCAAGAAAGACCGCCTTGAGCGTATCCTGCCAGGACCATAGAGACAGCGGGAAGTAACTCAACGGCCGGAAATCGGCGTTAAGAACTAGTGCAGGACACACATTGGGCGATAAATGCATACCATTCGCTCCACCGTGTTTACCGAGTCGCTTCCTTTATTTAGCAGGTTCGGGAATCTTGGAAGATGAAGATATCGTGACGTTCCACAACCTAGCGCGACGCGGCCACATAAACCACTGATAGAGCAAAGTATAAACCAATTTTACAAAAGCGCAAAGACCGTGTTCCGCCGAGTCGCGTTTACGTGTTCGCACACCGGCTCAAGCCAAGAAAAGCCAGACGACAGCACGGATATCGCAGCCACAAAAAAAGCCGCCCATCCATGATGGTGCAGCAATTCATGCAGCTTAAACCCAAGCCAGATATATTCAGAAAAAACGAAGGGCCCGCCAGAAGCGAGCCCTCGTAAAATCTATGCGTAAAGCAGAAGCCTGATTAGGCAGCTTTTGCTTCAACAGCTTTGGCAACCTGGCGTTTGATTTTCACCAAATCAGCCGGAAGCTTTGCATTTGCAGTGCTGAGCAAAAACGCATCCAGACCACCACGTTTTTCGATGGTGCGGACAGCATTGGTGGTCAGACGCATACGCACCGAACGACCGAGCGACTCGCTAAGCAGCGAAGTCGGCTGCAGGTTCGGGAGGAAACGACGTTTGGTACGATTGTGGGCGTGGCTCACATTCATGCCGACCAAAACGCCTTTGCCGGATACCGGGCAGCGACGTGCCATGACCTGATCTCCTGGTCTATAAATTCGCAAAAGGACGCTTGGCCTGAACACGCAGGCCCGCGCTTGGAGCCGGGTTATTACCGCCTCTGACCAATGCCGTCAAGCCTTCATCAACGCAATTACGCGACAAAAACGCCGATCTGGTGTGTTTTGCCACCAATTTTGGGTATGGGCCGTATTTTCCCCAACTCAACCGCAAGGAATCAGCCTCTTTTCAAACCAGCGCGACAATATCACAGCCATGTTTTTAGGGGAAATCGACCGAATTGGATGCCCGCACATACCGATTCTCCCGCCCGAAAGCATATATATAAAGTCGGACATCGCAGGTCGCCGGGGCCCGACTGGAAATTGACACGGATCAAAGTAACGACGTGCATGTGCTGATAGCTTTATCCTCACAGAATTCAAGATTATCTTTCAAAGCAAGGTGCGAAATGAAAACAGATAGCAATGTGTCCCTTCCCCTTTTGGGAATTCTGCTGGTCGCGGTTATCGGGCTGGTCTTGTATCTGGTTGGCTTTGTTCTGGCCCATTTCGGCATACCGATCGCATCGGCCTGGATTTATGTCGCACTGGCACTCGTGCCCGTTGTCTTTGTCGTCCTGTTTGATTTCAGCCGCTAGCACCGCGCACTTAGCGCACGACACAAAAACGGCCTGCCATAAATCATGGCAGGCCGTTTTGCGTTCTACAGACGCCTTAGAGTCAGAACCTAGACTGATGACTTCTTAGCTTGCCAGTGCGGATCTAAACAAGGGCCCTTGGCTGGGCGAGCGAAGAAATACCCCTGATAGGCATCAACACCCATGCTGGCCAGTTCTGCGCGCTGCTGATCGGTTTCGACACCCTCGGCAATGACGTTAAGACCAAACCGATGCGCAATCAGAATAGCGCCTTCAATCACCACGCGGGCATTTTCATCCATTTTTAGAACAAAGGACTTATCAATCTTGACCGCATCGACCCGGATTTGATGCAACCGCGACAAGGAGGAATACCCCGTTCCGAAATCGTCAATGTGAACTTCAATACCCATGTCATGAAGAACCGATAAAACATCGGCAATCAGCATGATCTGACGTTGGTCAAAAATGGATTCCGTGACTTCAAGAATCAAACGGTTTGCCGGAAGTCCTGTTTCACGCAGGATACCTTCGACCATCCGTGCAAAGTTTGGCACAACGATCTGACGTATGGAGACGTTGACCGCCACCTTGGTTGTCGGTGAAATGTCCTGCCAGCTGTTAAGCGTCGCACAGGCTTCCCGCAACACCCACTCACCGATCCCGACGATCTGAGCCGATTCTTCGGCAATTGGAATAAACTCATCCGGCGTGATGGTCCCAAGCTCAGCACTGTTCCAACGAAGCAGCACCTCATACGAGGTGATGGCGCCGTCCTTCGCCCTGACCACGGGTTGATATGCAAGATAGAACTCATTTCCCTGCACAGCCCGACGGAGCGCCTGATTGATGCTCAAACGCCGTTCCTGTTCAAGCAGAAGCGTACTGTCATAGTTATGGACGTTGCCGCGGCCTTCGCGCTTGACCTCGGCAGCAGCCAGATCAGCCCAGTGGATCAACTCGGAAATGCCCGGATTATGGCCGGAGGCAAAGGCAACACCGGTGCTAAAACCAACATGCAGGGTATGACCGGAAATATTGATAGGTTGATTGACCGAGTCACGGGTCTTTTTGATGGTTGCCATAACCAGCGAGTGAAGATCATCAATCGGGGCCGCCAGCACCATCAGGAATTCATCCCCACCCCAACGGCCAACCGCATGTTGTGGCCCACCAAACTGACGCAACCGCGCACCAACGACGCGAAGCACTTCATCGCCGATTGCGTGGCTTAGCCCGTCATTGATTTGTTTGAAATGATCAAGGTCAATAAACAGAACGGCAAAATCAAGATCCCCTCCCCGGCCACAGACCTCGTCAAACCATTCGACAATTCCGTCACGATTCAAAAGCCCCGTTAACGTATCGTGGACCACCAGATTGCGGAGTTCCTCCGTACGCTGTGCCACACGGGCCTCAAGCTTGGCATTCCAGTCTTCGGTAATGCGGTTCTTGTGCCGTAAATCTTCGACCAGCCCCTCGTTGCGGTGATGGAGGATCAGGGACCGAAACAGAACGACATGGTTGTTACGATGGGTAAACAGCATGACGAACAGGAATATGATCGCCAAAATGGCCAAAATGTAATTGAGCCCCGACATCGCGAGCAAAAGAATGGCTGGAGGGAGCAACAAAATGACCAGATATACCCGTCCGACAATGAAAATCGGCGCAAGTATGCCGGTGGCACCACCCGCAAGACCGGAAAAAATAATCAGAGTCAAAAACTGGCTTTCGCTGCGTACATTGGGGATTTGCAGAACCCCAATCACCGCCCACAGCACAACAGCAATCAACACACCGGCAACATATTCTTGATACCAGTGTCTATAATCCCGATCATCAAGTTCAGGCGTTTTCTGACGTACCTTATAGTACCGGAAACCTGACCATAAACGCACAAGACACACGGCCAGAACGGCGGCGAACCAGAGCAAGGTGTTAAGAACAACTTCGCCCTGCACCCAGAACATCACCAAGAGCCCTGCCCCTGCGGCAAGGTTGACCAGAATGTTCGCCCAGCTATTGCGATATGCAAGATCAAGCTGATCCCGGCGCACCTTGCCGATCAGATCTTTATCTGCTTCGTGACCGACATCCGGATCGACAAAGCGCTTTGCGAACCTTTTGACCAAACTGGTGGCTTTTTGATCCATCAGTACTTTTCGCCTCTGCTTCATCGTACGTATCTATGATCCTATACATAGGTACTAAATCAAGCCAGAACGAATATACAAACAACGCACGCGTAAAAAGAGCGGAAATAGCGACTTCCCACCAAAAGTCACAAGGTTTTGATTTCATTCATGAAGAAACCCCGAATAGCCCCGCTGTCGCGCAACTGTTCGGGGGTAATTAGGGTCTGAACCCAATCAATAATCAGAAGATTTCAAACACCTGGCCGGTCTGAAGTCCTTCAACAGACTTGGCATACCCCAGTGCCGCACGGGCGGCTGGGACCGGATCATGCCCACGGAAATAAGGAGCATAACCTTCCATCGCCTCAAGGATCACACCCGGACTGACCGCGTTGATACGCTGGCCCGGCTTCATTTCAATTGCCGTGGCTTTGACAAAGGACTCGATTGCACCATTGACCATTGATGCCGAACTGCCATAGCGGATCGGATCACGGGACAAAATACCGGTGGTCAGGGTGAAAGATGCGGTCTCGGCAACATAATCCCGGCCAATCAGCACAAGATTGACCTGCCCGAATAATTTGTCATCAATCCCGATACGGTATTTTTCCTCGTCCATGTCGGCAAGGTCTCCGAAATGGACTTTGCCGGTTGTTGACACCACTGCATCAACCGCACCGACTTTTTCAAACATCGCACGGATCGATGCCGTGTCTTTGAGGTCAACTGTCACATCGCCGCTGTTGCGCGATGCACGAATAATATCATGGCGTGCGGACAGTTCGGTATCAACGCCTTTGCCGATGATCCCCGATGCCCCGATCAATAGTACCTTCATCATCTGTCTCCATATGTCGAATTTCCAATGAATGAAGGATTTCACAAAACAGTTCGGTCGATAATCTGGCAATTTTCGAACACATTGTTTAGTATATTAAACAATGAAAGATTATCTTAGCGAAATGCGCAGCTTTGCTGCGGTGATTGAACAGGGCAGCTTTACCGATGCCGCCCGTGCAACCGGCGTGTCCAAAGGGCTGATCAGTCAACATGTCAAACGGCTTGAGGATGTGCTGGGTGCACAATTGCTGTTTCGCTCCACCCGCAAACTCGAACTGACCGAAATCGGGGGGACTTTTCTGACCTATTGTCAGAACATCACCCAAAGTGCCGATGCCGCGTTTGAAGCGGTCGAAGCACTGCGCGGTGAACCGGTTGGCAGCGTGCGCATCACGGTGCCGGTATCGTTTGGCGAGATGTTCTTACAAGACATTATTGTCGAATTTCAAAAGATCCATCCCCGCATCCAGATCGAAATGGAACTGGAAAACACGTTCCGCGACTTGCAGGCGTCACACATTGATATCGCCCTTCGCGCCGGACTCACCAACGATCCCGATCAGGTTGCCATCCCGCTGGGCCAGCTATCCGAACTGGTCTGCGCCAGTCCGGCATATTGGCAACAACACACCAAACCGCAAACGCCCGATGATCTTTCGGATCATAATTGTCTGGTCAACTTTCAATATTATAAGGACCGGAAATGGGTGTTCTTTTCTCAAAGTGGTCCGCAGTCGATCACTGCACAGGGTAACTTGCGGTTAAACCACTATCCACTTATCCGAACTGCCACCGTGCAGGGGCTGGGTGTTGCCCGCCTGCCGCGCTATGTCGCGATGCCTGAAATCCACGCCGGGCGGCTTGAAACCGCTCTGGAGGACTATCGTTCCCCCTTGCGACCGATCTACCTTGTGTATGCTTATCAGGGCAACCTTCCGGTCAAGAACAGGCTGATGATTGATTTCATTCGAAACTGGTTTACCGAACGCCCTGACCTTCTGGAAACCAATGGGCCAAACAGCACCTAAAGGCCGTTTTGCTTAAACCTGATCGGTCATCGCGATAATATCTGACGGTTCAAGCCCATCTTCACGCATGGACCGCAGGGTTTTGGATTTATCCCGTTTGGCAAATCGTTTGCCATCCGGCCCGGTCAGAAGGCCATGGTGGTGATATTCCGGCACGTCATAGCCCAGAACTTCTTGCAGCAACCGATGCAGATGGCTGGCAAAGAACAGGTCCTCACCACGGGTAACAAGGCTGATGCCCTGCAAATGGTCATCGTGGGTCACCGACAAATGATAGCTGGTCGGAGTCTCTTTGCGGGCGAGGACAACATCGCCGAAAATTTCCGGTGTAGCAATCTGACGCCCCGCCGCACGGTCAAACCAGAACAGTTCCCGACCAACCCGGCCAACTGCTGCCGTCATATCCAAACGCAGGGCATAACTTTCACCTGCGGCGATACGGTCACGACGTTCTTTGGCAGAACAGGCGCGACAGGTTCCCGGATAGAGCGCCCCATCCGGTCCATGCGGGGCATTACCAATCTGGGCCACTTCCGCCTGAATGTCTTTACGCGTGCAGAAACACGGATACAGCAGTCCCATATCCGTCAGGCGATCAAGAACGTTTTGATAATCCGAAAAATGATCTGATTGCACACGAACGGGTTCTTCCCATTCAAGCCCCAGCCACGCGAGGTCCTGATAAATCGCATCAAGATATTCTGGCCGGCAACGGGTTTGATCGATGTCTTCAATCCGCAACAGGAACCGGCCATGTGGCCCGGACTGTTTGAACGAAAACAGTGCCGATGCCGCATGACCAAGGTGCAAATAGCCAGTTGGGCTTGGCGCAAATCGGGTAATTGCTGTCATAGCGTCAGCACCGTCCCCCAAGAAATTTACCAGCGGTCGCGATCACCTGCGGCACGGTCACGCGCCTGCCCGGTATCAGCCGGAACGTGGCGGATTGGACGTTTGGGCTGGCGCGCACCTTTTTCATCGAACAGATCGGAGAGTTCGCGCAGCATCGCGCCACCCAGTTCCTCGGGGTCGTTGATGGTCACGGCACGCTGGTAATAACGTGTGACATCATGGCCAATCCCGATCGCCATCAGTTCAACCGGTGACTTGGTTTCGATCCAGTCGATGACTTCGCGTAAATGTCGTTCAAGGTAATTGCCTGAATTGACCGACAGGGTGGAATCATCGACCGGCGCACCGTCGGAAATCACCATCATGATCCGGCGTTGTTCAGACCGGCCGAGCAAGCGTTCATGCGCCCACAGAAGCGCCTCGCCATCGATGTTTTCCTTAAGCAACCCTTCGCGCAGCATCAAGCCAAGGTTCTTGCGCGCACGACGCCACGGCGTATCGGCCGCCTTATAGATGATATGACGCAGATCATTGAGACGCCCCGGTTTTGGCGGCTTGTCCTGCTCGACCCAGCGTTCACGCGACTGCCCACCTTTCCACTGACGGGTGGTGAAACCGAGAATTTCGACCTTCACCCCGCAGCGCTCCAGCGTACGGGCAAGAATATCGGCAGAAAGGGCCGCAATCGTAATCGGACGACCGCGCATCGAGCCGGAATTATCAATCAGAAGCGTGACAACCGTATCGCGGAAATCGGTATCCTGTTCCTGCTTGAACGACAGGGATGTGGATGGAGTCGAGACAATCCGGGCCAGCTTGGCAGCGTCAAGAATGCCTTCTTCAAGATCAAAGTCCCAGCCACGGTTTTGCTGCGCCATCAGGCGGCGCTGCAACCGGTTGGCCAAACGTGACACCACGTTTTGCAAATTCGCCAGTTGCTTATCAAGCATGGCCCGCAGACGGGAAAGTTCCAGCCCTTCGCACAGCTCATCAGCCGTGACGATTTCATCGAACTCTCGCGTGAACGGCTCATACCCACGTTCAAGCGGCTCATTGCGACCATCGAACTCAGGTTGTTCACCCGGTCCGGCAGGCTGTTCTTCCTGCGACATGGCTTCAAGCTGTTGATCGTCGATATCTCCTTCGCCAGCTTCGGCGTCTTCGGTGCCAGCGTCCTGCTGATCATCACTGCCATCGGGTTCAGAATCGTCGTTCTGCCCCTGCTGGCCGCCCTGGCTTTCCAGATCCTCCTGATCAGGATCGTTTTCGCCACCTTGTTCCCCGTCATCCTCGCTATCCTGATCAGGCGGGGAATCATCGCCAAGGTCATCTTCAAGCGACAAATGATCGAGCAAACGGCGCATGCTGCGCGCAAAAGCGTCCTGATCATCAAGAACATCGCGCAGATCGCCAAGGTCGGCCCCTGCCTTGTCTTCGATATGCGACCGCCACAGATCAATCAGTGGCTGTGCTGATTCAGGGGCTTTTTCACCCGTAAATACCTCACGGGCCAGCATGCCGATGGCATCGGCAAACGGTGCATCTTCGCGTGCCGTCAGCCGGTGATATCCTTTGGCGTGACAATCCTGTTCGAAATGTTCATGCAGGTTTTTACGCACACCGGGAAAATACCGCGACCCAACCGCTTCGCAGCGCGCAGTTTCAAGTGCGTCGTACACAGCCTGTGCTTCGGCGGTTTCGGGCATACGCCGGGCGTGCAATGCCGCATCATGATGGCGCATTTTAAGCGCCCAGCCATCTGCAACACCGCGTAAATCAGCGACCTCGCCCTTTGGCAGGGCTTGCTTGGGCATTGGCAAGCGGACGTGTTCACCATATCCGCCAGGCCGACCACCTTTGACAAAGCCTACTTCCAGATCATTACGCCCGGCAAGCGCGCGAAACGTCGCCGCCGTGCCGCGCAAAAACCCGGAAAGAGCCTCATCATTTTTCATTGTCTCACCCGCCTTGGGAACCAACTCGCCGATCTGCTTTAATGCCATGGGATCGCTGCTTAACGAACCATCACATTAATGGCTTCTTCGGGCAGTTCTTCGCCAAAGCACCGTTGATAGTATTCAGCCAGGATCGGACGTTCGACTTCATCGCAACGGTTCAGGAACGTTACGCGGAAGGCATAAGATATATCACCGAAGATCTTGGTGTTTTCCGCAAGGGTGATCACAGTACGCGGGCTCATCACGGTTGAAATATCACCCGCAACAAACCCGTGCCGTGTCAGGTTGGCAAGCGCAACCATGGCTTCGATTTTCGAACGGCCTTCTGGTGTGTCAAAATCAGGCACCTTGGCGGCGATGATGTTGGTTTCATCTTCGACCGACAGATAGTTCAGGGTCGCAACAACCGACCAACGGTCCATCTGCGCCTGGTTGATCTGCTGGGTACCGTGGTAAAGGCCCGTGGTATCACCAAGGCCAACCGTGTTCGAGGTTGCGAACAGGCGGAAGTGTGAATGCGGATGGATGACCTTGTTCTGATCAAGCAGTGTCAATTTACCGTCAACTTCCAAAACACGCTGGATGACAAACATCACATCCGGGCGACCCGCATCATATTCATCAAACACCATCGCGACCGGGCGTTTAAGCGCCCACGGCAAGATGCCCTCGCGGAATTCGGTAACCTGTTTGCCATCCCGCAAAACAATTGCGTCCTTACCGATCAGGTCAATACGGCTGATATGGCTATCAAGGTTCACGCGTACACACGGCCAGTTCAAGCGTGCCGCCACCTGTTCGATATGGGTCGATTTACCCGTGCCGTGATACCCTTGGATCATCACACGGCGATTGTGGGCAAAGCCCGCCAAAATCGCCAATGTGGTATCGCGGTCAAACCGATAGGTCGGATCAATCGCCGGCACATGTTCGCTGCCCTGGCTAAAGGCAGGGACGTCCATATCGGCATCAATCCCGAACGTATCACGGACGGAAATGGTGGTATCAGGCGTATCCAGCGGATGTTCGGCTGCTGCACCTGTCGCTTCGTAACCTTGGCTCATAAGTACTCGCGCATTATCTTGGACCGACGCTGGTGGCGCGGTCGTTTCATTAAACTTGCTCATTAATAGCGGCTAAGTCGCATCACACAAAGGGAAGATGCGCAAAAAATCTCTATTACCGCAAAAGGATTAATCGATAAGCCATCCTACGGGCCGGTTCGACAATCGGATTTAACAAAAATCCACTCAGGATCAAAGTGAAACACGCGATTCAAGATCGCGGATATAGCTCATCAAGGACGAATAAGCCGCACTGATCATTTTAAACCGCTCCTCTGCCACTTTATCCCCGCCATTTGCGTCCGGGTGATACTTCTTTGACAGGGCCTTATACTTGGTTTTCAGCTCATCACGGGTGAACGGCCAGCCAAGATCAAGCGTCGCCATGGCCTGTTGTTGTTCGGATGGCATGCCAAGCGCCCCTGCACGGCGCTGAGCTTCTTCGCTTTTGCGTTTTTGCTCTGCGCGCGCCCGGTCATCGGCCCCGGGACCATGATGGGTTTGATCGCCGTCTTCGTTAAAAAAGCCGAACCCGTCCCGGAATTTGAAATTGAACGGCTTTTTGGACCCGCGAATGTGACCGAACTGCCAAGTGGGGCGCTGCCAGTGCGTATCACGGCGCATGTCACTTTCAATATCTTCGGCCTTCATGCCGGCATAGTAGTTCCAGGATTTGTTGTATTCGCGCACATGCTCGAGGCAGAACTGATAATACTCACTCAGCTTGCGATCTTTGGGCGCACGAAATTCCCCATGACCGTCACAGTCTGGCCAATCGCATTCGGGCAAGACCGGTTCGTCATGGTAAAGTGTTCTGCGCTTGTTGCGGTGTCCTCGGTTCATGTGCGTCTATATGTTCTGGATATCGCTGCTCGCAATATCATACGGTTCGATTAAATGCGATAAAAGGCTTGAAAAACTGCCGTCGCATGACAGAACGTCACCCTACGTTTCGTTTTTTGCAGTGATCTGCAAACATCCAATGGAAATAGAGGCTCTTATCATGCAGGTCGCCAATCAGATCCGTGACATCCTGACCAAAGAATTTACACCGGCCAAACTCGAAATCATCGACGATTCGTCGAAACATGCCGGTCATTCGGGTGCAGACCCGCGCGGCGAGTCCCATTTTTCAGTTCTGGTTGTCTCTGACAAATTTGATGGGGAAAACCGTGTCAGCCGTCAGCGACTTGTTTATAGCGCCCTTGACGAGCTTCTCAAGGACCGGGTCCATGCGCTCGCCCTGAAAACCATGACCTCGGCCGAGTACGAAGCAGTAGCGGCACAAAGAAACACATAAGGAGATTTCCACATTGTGAAATCAACCTAGACGATCCTCCCGTTTAAGCGCATTGCTTTAAGAACAAGCCACGCCTGCAACCATTGCAGGCGTGGCACAGATACCGGTCAATGGTATCTGTTTTAAACGGGAGGACTATGTAATGAACAAGCGCCTTATCGGGGCGACCATTGCCCTTGTCTTATCCGGTACCGCACATGCGCAAGCACCTGCGCCGGACAATCTCGAAAAACTATCCAACTTCCAATCAACCGGAACGACAGAATTCACCGTCATTGAACAGGGTGGCGACTATGCCGCCGGGATCAAAAAGACCCTTGAAGGCATCACATTGCCGCCCGGGTTCAAGATTGGTCTCTATGCCATTGTTCCCGACGCCCGCCATATTGCCGTTGGCCCACAAGGGGTTGTTGTCTTTGTTGGCACCCGCAAAGACAAGGTCTGGTCGGTCACCGACCGCAACAAGGACCGCGTTGCTGACGAGGTGAAGGATTTTGCCCCATCCCTTCGTTTTGCCATCCCGAACGGTCCATGTTTCTCACCTGACGGCATGCTGTATATCGCCGAGCAGAACCGCGTCCTGACGTTCCCGGCTGCGGAATTTTTCTATGAAAGCCCGGACGTCGCAGCATTTAATGTCGTAAAACAAGGCGATCTCATCCCGCCAGCAGAAGAAAGCTACAATCACACCGCACGTGTTTGCAAAATAGGTCCGGACGGGAAACTTTATATCTCGCTCGGTCAGCCGTTCAACGTGTCTCCACCTGAAAAACTTGATCTGTATCGCGACCACGGGATCGGCGGTATCATCCGCATCAATACCGATGGTACCGAGCGTGAAGTGTATACTTACGGGGTGCGCAACTCCGTTGGTCATGATTTTCACCCGCAAACCGGCGAATTGTGGTGGACCGATAATCAGGTCGATGGCATGGGCGATGAAATTCCGCCCGGCGAAATCAACCATCAAACTGCCGCTGGCCAGCACTTTGGCCATCCATGGTATGGCGGCGGCGATGTCCGTACCAATGAATATGCCGGACAGGACGTCCCCTATGACGTCGTGATGCCCGCGGTCGAAACCGTTGCCCATGCCGCCGACCTTGGCATGAGCTTCTATACGGGCAAGATGTTTCCGGCCAAATACAAGAACGCCATATTCTCGGCCCAGCACGGGTCATGGAACCGCACGACACCGGTCGGTGCGCGTGTGATGGTGACCTTTATTGATGCCGAAGGAAACGCCAGCATCGAACCCTTTGCCGAAGGCTGGATTGACGAGAATGACGAATATCTCGGCCGTCCGGTAGATGTCGCCCAACTGCGCGATGGTTCGATCATTGTCTCAGATGATCTTGCCGGTGCACTGTATCGCATCTGGTATGAGGGTAATTGATGCGTATTCTAATGATCGCACTCCTCGGCGGGCTTTTGCCCGCCGGGGTTCTATTCGCCCAAAACACCGACGTCCCCGCCCCTGACGCCACCGCCAACCAAATCACCGGTGACTTGAAGGATGGCCGTAAGGTTGCGGGCATGTGCCGAACCTGTCACGGGCTGGATGGCAAGGCCCGCATTCCGATTGCACCACATATTGGCGGGGAAACCGTTGACTATCTGATGGCGCAATTGCACGCGTTCAAAAGCGGCGAACGCGAACATGAAATGATGACTGTGGTTGCGCGCGGATTATCCGACGACCAAATCAGGGATGTCGCAACATGGTTCAATCATTTTGACGTTGTGACCACCTTACCTGCAGGCAAGACAGAAGACGACGCACCGGAGCTATGTGTTGGCTGTCATGGCGCAACCGGTATTTCGGATTTGCCCGATGCCCCCAATTTGGCCGGGGAAACCAACATTTACATCGAAACCCAGATCAAGGCATTCCGGACCGGTAAGCGCACACATGACGTCATGACCCCGATTGCCAAAGATCTGACAGACGCCGAAATGCAGCAGGCATCAGACTGGTATAGCCAGATCGACATCAAGATCACTGATCCGTCGGGGAAATAAATCACCGCCAACAGCGTAGACCGGGAAGTTTAGCTTTCGGGGCGCAATGCGGCGGACACATCCAAACCAACGGTGAGTGCCGCCATGACGTTGCCGGTATCCGGATCAATTACAGGAACGGTAATCTGCGACAGGAAAGAACGGGTCGAGCCATCAAAAAGGATGTCATCAATCTGGGCATGGCCGCGATTTAGGTTATCGGTCATTTGGAATTTCGTCTCGTCTGACTGATCAAAATCAGACGTCACCCGGTTCATGCCGATCACTTCGCCACGAAGATTGAAAACAAAGGCTTCCGCGACATGACCACCCGATGCCTGTTGGAATTTCCGCAAATATTGCGACAAATCGTTTTCCAAGATGTTGGACGCCGCAAGACTGATGTCACCGTTGCGGACTTTGGCGATCCATTCAACATCAAGCAGTTTACGGGTTTCTGTGTCGTAGGTTGCACCATCCAGTTCGGTGCGAATTTTTATGATCAGCTCCGATGCGCCCGCCAGTTTTTCTATTGATGGCAATTGATCGCGTTCAATCGCCGCCCTTTCCCATGGCTCCAGATTCATCGGAACGGTTTCACAAAATTCCAGATTGTCGTTGAGATCATTCAACATATTGGGGAATTTTTGCAGATACACTTTTGAAAAATAAACGACCAACGGTGCATAGCGTTCAAAGCGCAGTTCGAAATTTTCCGACCCTAAGCCAAGCTCAGTGCGGGCAGCTTCGAAACTTTGTTTATCAACCAGCGCATAATCCACATGGCCTGCCATCACTTGGGAAACCAATGACGAGAATGATGGCGCACGGTTAATATCAGCGTAGCCTTCTTCCAAAAGCCATTCGGCTTCATTCGATCCAAGGATGGCACCAACCGCAGACATATCCCCCGGTTTGTTACGCAGGCCAGAACGGGGCTCATCGGCCTCCGCCCGTTTGGAGATCCAGACCCACTTTTCCAGTGCCAGTGGATGGGACGGCACAGCATATTCGTCCATAAACGTGCTAAGGCGGGCAAGGAAAAAGCCATCGGCCCTGCCGCTTCTGACCATTTCACGGTTTCTCAGGCGCGGGGCAACCGCAAGCCCATATCCAATGCCAATCCGATCAAAGGCACAGTTAAGCACGGCAATGGAATAACCGCTTAGCATACCGTCCTGTAATTCCTGATACGGTGGTTGAAGGTTGGTTTGCAGGATCAAAAACGTATCCATGCCGTCGCCAGTCGTCTGGCCGACTTCTACGACAGGCAAGGCAAGTTCTTGTGCCGATGCTAGCGAGGCGTTACCAACACCAGCTACCCCGCAGCCCAACAACACCGTCAGCATCCCGCGCACGAACATATCGCGCAAACCTGTATCGCTAGGCAACATGGGTTCTTTTCTGCATCGCGAAGACATCATTGGTCGCCTGATAAACGCTGTGGTTGTGACCTTAATGATATTGGAAATCTGCAAGGGACTTGCAAGACAATGCCGGTTTTGTTTTCAGAGCTCCCGCAGGTTGTCGTCATCTTCGTCGATGGGTTCATCACCGGTATAGAAACTTGGTGCTATACGCTTAACCGCAGCACCATCACTACGCCAGCCATGACAGGTATTAATCAGCGGCATTTTTCGTTTCTTTGGCGTGGCATCACTGGCGGGATCGGGACCTTCACCCGCCGCCAGTTCCGCCAGACGTTTTTCCTCGGCCTCACGCGAAAGGATCGGAAAGATTGTCTGAAAGGCCGTGGTCGCCACGGGCCCCATCAATTCGGTCAGATGCGTGCATCCGTGAATGCCGCCAACCCGGTCTCTGATCTGCTTTCTAAGACCCGGACCAAGTTTCAGCCCAACCAGATTTTCATATGCCGGTGTAATCGCATCACATGCATTGAACGGCGCATAATCAGTGACGGCTTCGACCGTACGAATGACAAGATCATCACCAACTGTCACCCGCAGCCACATTTCATGAACCGGCACACCGGGCGGGATTTCGCCGCGGTCGTTGTTGGCAAATCCGTATGTTTTGGTATCGGTGATATGGCCTTCGATATCCCACAAACCATCTGTGCGGCGAAAACCCTGACAGGTCACAGTACGGGTGTGAATATGCTCGCGGGCGGCGGGGCTGGATAATGGCATAGAATTATCTCTCCTTTACGTAAACGTAAAGTCCTTCACCCATGTGATGTCAAGTAGCAAAGTCCTGATATGCCCAATCATTCTACGCCATGAAGGGACCCATGCCCCGTCATTGCGAAAGAATGGAGATAAAAAATTGAGTTAAATAAGCGTGTTAAGGCGTCTATGCCACGCCGTAATCCGACCCAAAGATGAACTTTTCGCGTTCGCGAACGTCTTCTTCGAGCTGGGCTTTCACCACGTTAAACAGATCACGGATCGAAACCATGCCAATCACCACATCCCCGTCGACAACCGGCAGGTGGCGATAACGACGTGCGCTCATAAGTTCTAGCGCATTCATCGCGGTATCATTTGGCGCCAACGTATCGGGATTTGCCGTCATGACTTTCGAAAGTGGTGTGGTGGCAGGATCTTCACCTTTTGCAACAACACGGTTCACA
Organism: Thalassospira sp. Z349TD_5; assembly: GCF_056173045.1. Lineage (NCBI taxonomy): Bacteria > Pseudomonadati > Pseudomonadota > Alphaproteobacteria > Rhodospirillales > Thalassospiraceae > Thalassospira > Thalassospira sp. Z349TD_5. The sequence goes on along the minus strand of NZ_CM149654.1, from coordinate 493,749 downwards.
AGGTCGCGTTCGGTGAAAATACCGGCGAGCTTTGCCGTGTTATCGACAATGATAACCGCGCCGATTTTTCGTTCCGACATCATGTTGACGGCATCCATCACGGAATCGGCTGGGTTAAGGGTCGCGATGGATTGTTCCTTGACCACGCCTGGTACGATTTTCGTATCCATGCTTCTCTCTCTGCGGATTGCTGTTGCCACATGTCCAAACCCGATCAGATCATCTGGTGCTGCGCGATGAAACGCAGTGGACCTTATTTTAAAATGGTCCTGCGATCTTTTGGGTCAAGAGCTCAAACCTGATTTTAACCCATAAGTCGAAAAACTTAAAACTGTTTACGCCAAAATGGGAAATCAAAGCACGGCAACACCACCGGCAGAGAACGACCGCCTATTCGCGGTCGTCGGTGGTAAGGTCGGTCACTTCACGCATGCGGATTCGGGTGACCTGATTGCGAATTCGGCGCAGGACTTCGAATTCAAATCCGTGGAAACGGAACTGCTGACCAACATCGGGAATGCGCCGGGTTTCGTAAAGCAACAATCCTGCGACCGTTGCAGCCTCTTCGTCGGGCAGACGCCATGCGAAACGACGATTGAGGTCCCGAATGGTCACGTCACCGCGCACAATGACCGATCCGTCGGTTTGCGGCTGTACACCAATCACTTCAACATCGGTCTCATCGGCGATATCACCCACGATTTCCTCAAGGATATCTTCGAGTGAAACCACACCTTCAAACGCACCGTATTCATCGACAACAATTGCGAAATGCTCGTGACGTTCCTTAAACGCCTTGAGCTGATCGGCAAGGGTCGTTGAATTGGGGATGAACCACGCCTCGGAACTCAGTTCACGGACTTCTTTTGCCGTAGCCGGTTTGGCGCCGCGCACGACCGCCTTTAACACTTCACGGGCATGCAGAACGCCAACGATGTTATCGGGGTCTTCCTCATAAATCGGGATACGGGTGTGCGGACTGGCCAGAACCGTATCAAGGATTTCGTCCATAGGGCGGGTAATGTCGATCATCTGCACCTTGCGGCGATGCACCATGATTTCCCATACGCCAACGTCTTCAAGATCAAGCACACCATGCAACATCGTGCGTTCAGCATGATGGTCACCGACAACAACGTCATCGGCGTGCAGTTCAATCGCACCGCGCAATTCGCGTTCGCTGTCCATGCCCGGGCCTTCGCCGCTGCCAAACAGCCGCAAGGTTGCCTGAACAATCACCTGAATGCTTTGCGTGATGGGTGCAAAAACAACCACCAGAATGCTCATCGGGCGGGCCACACGCAGCGCCATGGTATCGGCATGCTGAAGCGCATAGGTTTTTGGCAGAATTTCCGAAAATACCAGAACAAGTGCGGTCATGGCGATGGTGGCGTAAACAACACCGTTTTCACCAAACAGTTCAATCATCACCGAAGTCGCAAGGGCAGAGGCCAGAATGTTGACCATATTGTTGCCCAGCAAAATCGCCCCAAGCAAACGTTCCTGATACTGGCGCAGCCTGTTAACCGTCGCGGCTCTGAGGTCGCCATCCTGTTCCTTGTGGTGCATGACCGGACGCGACGCTGCCGTAAGCGCGGTTTCCGAGCCAGAGAAAAATGCCGACAACATCAGCAGGAAAAAAATCACGACAATCGTGATTGTCATTCAGGGCCGTCTCCAAAGAGTGATCGCAACCGGACAACTTTGTCCGTAAATCACTTGTAAGGTCAATTGTCGCTACGTCAACGACTTCACAAGTCCGGCCGCTAAAAACGACCAGACATAAACAATCAGATTAATATGGATCGCACGATGCTCAGCCGCGACATGACCGGGTAATGGCCGCGCGCATTTTATCCACATCCATCGCCTTGGACGTAAACGCCTTGCCAATACCACGTGTCATGACAAACGTGATCTCGCCGTCGCGGACCTTTTTGTCACGCGACATATGACTGATGACCTTGTCGATATCCCAGTGCATGCCCGAAACTTCCGATGCCCATACCGGCAAACCGACCGATTTCAAATGCGCGACAATGCGGTCTTTTTCACCTGCGGGTGCCATACCCATGGCACCACACACGTCATGGGCAATCACCATGCCCATGGCAACCGCTTCGCCGTGCAGAAGTTTCTGCCCATAACCCGTTTCGGCTTCAAACGCATGACCGAATGTATGACCAAGGTTAAGCAAGGCGCGTTTGCCGCCTTCGCGTTCGTCTTCAGACACGATGCGGGCCTTTGCCGCACAGCTTTTAATCACAGCCTGACGGCGCTCAGGCCCGTCGGTATCGATAACCGCCTGCCCGTTTTCTTCAAGCCACGCAAAGAAGTCCGGATCATCAATCAGGCCGTATTTGGCAACCTCGGCATAGCCAGCGCGCATTTCACGTGGCGACAATGTGTCGAGAACGGCGGTATCGGCCAGAACAAGACGTGGTTGATGGAACGCACCGACAAGGTTCTTGCCCGATTTGGAATTAATACCGGTTTTCCCGCCGACCGAACTATCGACCTGCGACAAAAGCGTCGTTGGGATTTGTACGAAATCAAGCCCGCGCAGCAATGACGCCGCCACATATCCGGCCAGATCGCCAACAACCCCACCGCCCAATGCCATGATCACGGTCGACCGTTCAATTCCCATCGCCAGTATCTGTTCGACGACATCTGCGAACGTGGCAAAACTTTTGGACTTTTCACCCGACGGCACGACAACTTCGCGGTGCGCGATGTTTGCACCATCAAGGGACACCAGAACCGTGGGCAGATGTTTGTCGGCAACAACCGTATCACTGATGACGACAACCCCGGCTTTACGCACGAAGGGGGCGATGTATTTGGCGGTATCGGCCAAAAGGTTGCTACCCACAAGGATGTCATAGCTGCGCGCGCCAAGTTCAACGCGAAGAGTGTCGTGATTGCTCACTGTGTTAGCTTCCTGTTCTGATCAAATTGCCGTCATCGTCAAAGGACTTGGCCATCAGTTCAAGAACTGCGTCACAGGTTTCTTCTTTGGACGATTCATCACAATCAAAGATGATGTCGGCCCCGGCATAAATCGGGTAACGGGTCTCAATGAAATCTGCGAGAATCTTACGCGGATTGCCCCGGTTCAACAACGGACGATGTGTCCGTCCACTTGTCCGTTGCAACAGCAATTCAAGATCGGCACGCAGCCACACTGATACAGATTTTTCGAGAATGAGTTTTCGAGTGCGTTCACGAATAAAAGCCCCGCCGCCAGTGGCCAGCACAAGCTGTTCACCTTCGAGCAAGCGGGCAATCACACGCTCTTCGCCGTCGCGAAATGCTTCTTCGCCATACAGCTTGAAGATATCAGCAATCGAGCAGCCAGCGGCCTCTTCTATTTCGCGGTCGGCATCGACAAAATCCAGGTTCAGTTCCTTGGCGACCATACGGCCAATACAGCTTTTTCCTGCACCCATAAGGCCAATAAAAACCAAAGGGTAACCCTTAAGTCCCCGGCGGATTTTGGCAATCACGTCTTCGTGCAAACCCGACTCGGCAATGTTGCTCTCCATGTTCGGTTTGCAGTCCTGTAGTTCATCCGGTTTCAACAAAATTTACCTAATTCTTTAGGCCAGCTTAGCCTCGAACGCAAGCGAACCGCACGCTCTTTACGACAATTTACCGCGTAAAATTGTTCTCGCACGTTATATGCCGCGATTATGAATGCGGATCAGACAATTGTTCCTTGCGACTTTGCTGTTAACGCTCTGTGAGGAACCGACACCTATACTGCCTTGAAGTTGCCGAAATAGAATGTCATCCAGCCCGTTGAACATAAACCTGTATCACGGCACGGATGAGGCAAAGCCAAACAGTCTCAAGCGGGATCTTGCCCGATTGGGTATATCGCTGTTTGCGTATCTTGCATCTTTCTGCTTCGTCAGCATACTGGTAGACGCGTCATTCGCACAAACGCATCGAAGTCTGGATAAAAATGAAGATCTTATCGCGTATTATTCTGTTGCTGGTCCTTGCTGTAATCGTCGGCGGCGCCGTTTTCCTGGTCACCTGGGATATTCCGGCCCCAACCAGCCAAATCGAAGAAACCATCCCGAATTCGAGGTTCAATTAAGATGACATTGCGTTCCCGCCTGTTACTGCAGACCTGTTTGCTGGCAATGATGACGGGAACCGGACTTGCGCCGGGAACCGCCAATGCCCAGAATTCAGGACCTGTGCCCTTGTTTTTAAAACAGGAAGCACAGCAAGACGCAGTAACTCAACCCGGGAACGACATGCCTGCCAACAATGGCACAACCGGGTCAAACCCCGGTGGATTTGGGTCGGGTTCAACGTCTGTTAACAGTTTCCCGTCTGATCCAAATGCGGTTCAGTCCGTGACCCTTCAGGCTATTGATGCCGAAGCAGTCGGCACCCTTGATCCGTCCCAGGGCGGTCTTGGTGTTGATATGTGGAACGGTACGACACGTAAATCAGCTGCCAAGCTGGTTTCGGAACTTCCCGCCACCCCGGCCACACATACCGCACGTGATTTACAACAACGGCTGTTACTGTCGGTGGCCGCCCTACCGCAAGACACGCCCAAGGTCAGCCTGCTTGAGGCACGCGTTGCCAAACTGATCAACATGGGTGCGCTTGACGGCGCAATTGATCTGGTCCGCGCAACCCCGCAAGGATCGCGTGGCGCCATGCTGGCACAGGCCGAAGTCAACGCGCTTCTGATTGCAGGGCGCATCGATGACGCCTGCGCCACGATCGAAAGCTACAGTGCCAGTTACGATGAAATGTTCTGGCTAAAAGCAGCCGCCATGTGCGCGCTTCATGCCAATGATCCGACGTCTGCTGCATTTTCGGTTCAACCTTGTCCGTGAAATGGACGGCGAAAGCGACGCAACATTCTTTGGCCTGGTCGCGGCCATTCGCAGTGGAACCGCGGTTGATGCAGATCTTCTGACTGATTTACGCCCGATTGATATCGCGCTTTTATCTATCGCCAAGCAATCCATCCCGGAAAGTCAGCTTGAAACCGGAAATGCGGTGCCCATCATTGGCCTCACCAACGCGGTTGCAACCCCGACCGATGTACGCCTTGAAGCCGCCCGCAAGGCCGAAAATCTTGGCCTGATTAGTGCCCAACAGCTTGGCGATATATACAGCGCGGTTAATTTCGATCCGGCCGATCTTGAAAATGCCCTAGATGATGCCGCCGAAGGCGTTCAGGCGCGTCAGTACGCCAAACTTTATCAGGCTGCCGCAAAAAGCGATGTGCCTGCCGTACGTGCAGAAATACTTGCAGCCCTTTTTGAAACCGCCCAGATCGAAGGCGATTTCCTTCAGGCCGCGCGGCTTTGTGCGCCACTGGTGGAAGAAATTCCGATAAATGGTGATTTCTCTTGGTTTGCAATCACGGCCCTTAAGACATCCATCGCGGTTAACAGCATCGAACGTGCGGCAAGCTGGTTGCAGGTTGCCAAGTCTTCGGCAAATCCCGGCAATGACATTTCGTCACGCCTGAGCCTGCTTTACCCTGTTCTCGCGATATCGGGTCTCGAAGACACCGGCGCACCAAAACCAAACGATGATGCCGTTCAAGTCAATCAGGACGTCATGAATGGTGCGACCACCAACCAGCCACGTTTTGGTCTGGGGGGGGCGGTGACACCCGCACCGACACAACCATCGCGAACGGTCGATCTGCAGGCCCTAACCGATCATCGGTCCCGTATGACCGAATGGCAGGAAATACAAGCAGCCCGTTCCGATCAGGCTGCGGCAAGACGCAATGCCGAACTGGTTTTCAACCTGTATGACGGATTTGGCATCGAGGTTCCGGAAGGTGCGTGGAACAGCTTGCTGATTGCACCTTATGCCGAAGAACGCACAACCATCAGCAGTGCGGTCAATCATTACCTGCGCGCTGGCGCAACCGGCAATCAAAAGGCAAAAACCGTCGCAATGGCCATTCAGGCACAACAGATTGCAGCCATGCCAAATGCCGATCCAAAGGCACTTGCCGATACGGTTGCCGCCCTGACCATGGTTGGCCTTCAAGCAGATGCACAGCACTTGGCCGTTGAGCTTCTTCTGGCGTCTGATCGGTAACGGCACGTGCAATGACAAAGGCACCTGCAAGCGCGTTGATTTCGGCCTTTCTTGAAATGATGGCGGCTGAACGCGGGGCCAGTCCACATACGCTTGATGCCTATCGCCGCGATCTTGACGATTATGTTGGATCGTTAAAGGCAGGAAAATCTGATCCTGTGGCGGCGCGTGATGGTGATATGCGGCGCTATATGGCCGAACTCGGTGCGGCCGGGCTTGCACCGCGCACACAGGCACGGCGACTTTCAGCCGTTCGGCAATTTCACAAGTTCCTGTATTCCGACGGGTATCGCAACGAAGACCCATCGGCCAATATCGACAGCCCCCGGCAAGGCCAGACCTTGCCAAAGTTCCTGACGATCGATGAAATTGATCGCCTGATTACGGCAGCATCCAATCATTCCGGGATTAAGGGCAAACGTCTTTTAGCGATGGTCGAATTGATGTACGCCACGGGCATGCGGGTTTCCGAACTGGTCGAACTGCCCTATGCGGCGGCGGCACGCGATCCCCAAATGTTGATTGTCCATGGTAAGGGCGACAAGGAACGTCTGGTGCCGTTATCCGATCCAGCCCGTGATGCCCTGCGCGACTACATTGCAGTGCGCGATGCTTTTATTCCAGCAGACAAATCCGACGGCCATGCCAATCGCGCCGGGCAATCCTCATACCTTTTCCCGTCACGGGGAAAAACCGGACATCTGACCCGGCAAATGTTCCTAAACATGATCAAGGATCTGGCGGTTGATGCGGGTGTGGCACCGTCACGGGTATCTCCGCACGTTTTGCGTCATTCCTTTGCCAGCCACCTTTTGGCCAACGGGGCGGATTTGCGCAGTTTGCAAAAAATGCTCGGCCACTCGGATATTTCAACCACGCAAATTTATACTCATGTTCTCGAGTCACGGTTGCACGGTCTGGTGCAGGAACATCATCCACTGGCACATATGACCAAAACCGAGTAACGCACGCAGCCCCGCAAGATTTGTCTACTCCGTCCGTATAGGGAAACGACGATCATTTTACGAAAAAATGCACGTTTTCTGCGGTTGTCATATATTAGTAGCCGTACTGTCATCAAGTTGTTGCCAAACCTGAGCTAGAGCAAATCAAACAAAAACTGTCTTGATCCTATTCACTAGGGAACGAAAAACATTTTGGCAAATCGGGGAACTGCATTGGCTCATAATGCAGACAACGCAGTGACAACCAACAGACCCACCGCCCAGCCTATGGTGCTTAGAAATTGGCAACAGGTTGTCGACAAAGTTGACTTTGCCTTCCAGCCGATTGTCAGCCCGCACACCGGGCATGTTTTTGGCTATGAAGCGTTGCTAAGGTGTTGGGATAGTGCCGGGTTCGCATCCATTCAGGCTCTGTTTGATACGGCTTGGGAAACCGGCAATCTGCACAGCGTTGATATGATGCTGCGTGAAAAGGCGATTAAAAAGTTTGCCCGCCTCCCCGGTGCCACGCGCCTGAAACTGTTTTATAATTTTGATAATCGCGTCATTAAGACCGAAGATTACCAACCCGGACAAACCGCAAAATTGCTGTCGGATGCCGGGCTTGAGCGCGACACGATCTTTCTGGAAATTTCTGAACGCCACGACATCAGCAACGCCCAATATCTTCAGGACATTTTGGTCCGCTATCGCAGTCAGGGCTTTAAAATTGCCATCGACGATTACGGCAGTGGCTTTGCCCAGTTGCGCGCGATCTATGAGTGCGAGCCTGATATCATCAAGATTGACAGGTTCTTTATCGACGGCATCGACCGCGACCGTCGCAAGGAACTGTTTGTCACGCAAATCAATGCATTTGCCCATATGATTGCCGCACAAGTCGTCGCCGAAGGTGTCGAAACACGCGAAGAATTCCTATGTTGTCGCCGACTTGGCTGCGACCTTGTGCAGGGCTTTTTCCTTGCCCACCCGTCAATAGAATTGCCCGAACAAACAGACACCATCAAGATCGCGGCTGACCTTGCCGCCGACAACCGTCGGCAAACTGAACGTGACGACGATGTTGTTCGGTCTTACCTTCTCGATACACCGGCCCTGCCAAGCGACATTAACCCGGTTGATATCCTGACCTATTTTCAACACAACCCGGATATTTCGCTGGTGCCGGTGGTTAATCAGAATGGCGAACCACTTGGCGTGGTGCGTGATTCTGAATTTAAATCTTTCATTTACACCCCGTTTGGGCGCGAGTTGCTGCAAAATCCGGCCAACCGCACCAATATCAAACGGTTTTTGCGCCGCTGTCCGGTTGCCGATATCCGAACCAGCCTGTCGGAACTGCTTGAGACCTTTGTGAACACCAACGCAATTGACGGCGTCATCCTCACCGAGAACGGTCGATACCTTGGCGTGCTTGACCAAAGTGCGCTTTTGCATGCGGTAAATGAACGCAACACATTGAATGCACGTGATGAAAACCCGCTCACGCGCCTTCCAGGCAATAGTGCGATTTATCGTTATGCGGCAAATGCACTGTCGAACACGCGCAAACGTCGCTTTGCTGTCTATTTTGATTTCGACAATTTCAAACCATTCAATGACCGCTATGGGTTCCGTCAGGGCGACCGGGCGATCCTGTTATTCAAGGATATCCTTGGCAAGGTGCTAAGCCAGAATGACTGGTTTGTCGGTCATATTGGCGGCGATGATTTCTTTGCCTATGTTCAATCAGTCGATTTCGAAGAAGCCGTCGCCGCGGTTAAACGCGTTCAATCCATGTTCGATGAGCAGATCAAAAGCTTCTATGACGCCGAAACACGCGAAGCTGGCTATCTGACCGGTAAGGGACGTGACGGAATTGAAGCGCGGTTTGACCTGATGAGTGTCAGTGCGGCAATGGTGCGCATCCCCCCGGAACGCAGCGACATTACCCTTGATCATATTTCAATCGCGGCCGCCAAACTCAAAGCGACGGCAAAAAGCAGCCCCACGCGGTTCGCCAGTGCCTGTTATGAAATGCCCGGCACGAGCGATGAAATTGCGCATATCCCCGCCTAAAGCAGTTCGGGTTTATCGGTGTTTGGTCAGTTTTCATTGAATATCGCGCGAAATCGAAGACGCCTATACGGCTTTGAAAACAGTAAAATAATGCTTTTATTTATCTACGCTGCGTTTAATATCCCGTCAAAATAACACCACCTTAAACGAGCATTTCACGTCGATGGTCAGCGTTTCTTCTTCATCCGACCTGCAACAAGTCATTCCGGTTCGTCCAACGCGGCCAATCGCACCGCGTCAGCAACCCCAGCAGGATCAGCAACAGCAAGACCAGATTGTCGATAAGAACAATCAGGCTACCGTTACATCGGACGAAGAAATTGAACGCGCAGTGCGCGCCTTTGAACAGGACCGCAATCAAAAGCAACAGTTTGTCAGCAATGACGCACGTGACATCGTTCTTGAAAACGATATCGAACAATTTGGCGCCACCGGATATGATCCGTCCGGCACAGCGAATGCTGGTGCAAGCCCATCAAGTGGCCGTGGTCAGTATATCGATATCTACGCCTGATTTTCAGGCAGTGCCACCCGGCTGCACTGCTGAATACTGCAAAGATCAGTCGATCAGACCAACCGCCTTTTGCCAGTCATTCCAATCCCAGATCAAATCAGCCAAACGGTCATAGCCGGTCTTATCAGGATGATAGCCATCGCCACGGCGCAATGCGCGCTGCCAGGTTTCATCGGTCAACGTCGTGCCAAGCAGATCAAGATAGGGCACATTAAATCCACGTGCGGTTTCCAGATAAATCTGGTTAAGCCCTTCAAGCCGTTCATTGATTTCCTGACTTGATTTACCACCATCAATCACCGCCTGCGGCCCAATCCAAAGCGTCGGCGCCAGTTTACTAGCTTCACCAATGATCTCGGCAGCATTGCCCGCCGATTTGGCCGGTGATACCCGCATCGTGGTTTCCTCACCCCGGTCTTCGGCATGATTGGCATCATTAACGCCAAAACTGAACAACAAGACCGACGGAAATTCGGCCACCATGCGCAGTTCGGCTTCAAACTTCCAACGTGCTTTCAGGCCCTCGGTCGTTTCAGCGCGAATGCCAAGATTATAAATGGTGGTTTCGCGTTTTGCCTCGCCCAGCAAACGGCGGCCCAATCGCATCGGCCAGCCGCCTTTTTCCCCATCACGCACACCATTGACCAAACTGTCACCAAAACAGCAAATGCGATGTCCAGTAGTAGCTTTGCTCATTATGCTTCCTGTTCGTCCGTCATAGGGTGACTGGCAAGGTATTTGATCAATTCTGCGCTGTCGGGTTCACAGCCACGATCCAGCCAATATTCTTCGGCCTGCTTTAACAGCATGCCAATTTTCGGACCCGCCGGGGCAAGCTTGGCGGCCAGAATATCGCGACCTTGAATTGGCAGGTGTACTGGCTGCCAATCAGCGGCGGCTGCAATAAGGTTTTGCCAGCCTTTGTTTTCGTCTTGGGTACACCGCGGCGGGACAGAAGCACGCATGCTCCATGCCAAAAGAACCGCATCCCGAAAACGATCCGCCCCGATCCGATACAAATCACGCCGAACGGTATCGGCATCAAGGTCGGATTCAATCAGCGGCGCATGCGAAATCATCGCACTGAACCGATCTGTTTCGGTGTTTGATAACCGTAAGGACCGGGCGAATTCTTCGGCGATGTTAGCGCTAACATCGTTGTCATCTGTGGGCTTAAACAGTGCTGCCAAACGTCGAAGCGGATCGGGTTGAATGGCTGGGTCGGCCAATGCGGTACTATCAAGCCATTGCATGATGCGCAGGGTCGCCGTCTGGGCCAGTTGCGGCAAGATCACGGGTAAAATATCAAATCCGATCATCTCGCCAACCGTGCCCGCCGGGCTTTTGGCCAGCAGAAGCTTTAACATTTCATCGCGGATGCGTTCAGGCGAAATATCAAGCAATCCACGCGCGCCCTTGCGGCAGGCTTCGGCACCAACCGGGTCAATCGGGGGGCGGCCAAACCACGCCTGAAACCGGAAAAACCGCAAAATGCGCAGAAAATCTTCGGCGATGCGATTTTCCGCTGTGCCAATGAACCTGACACGCCCATCGCCCAGATCGGTTTGACCATCAAACGGGTCATAAAGAGTACCGTCCAGATCGCAATAAATCGCGTTGAATGTAAAGTCGCGCCGTTTGGCGTCTTCAAACCAGTTGTCGGTAAAGGTAACTTCGGCATGACGACCATCGCTTAAGACATCAACCCGCAACGTGGTAATTTCATACGCACCGGCATCGGTGATTGCAGTCACTGTACCATGCTTGATCCCGGTCGGGATTACCCGGATGCCCATCTTTTCAAGTGCGGATGTGGTTTGATCAGGACCAAGATCACAGGCGATATCAACATCATGCAAATCACGTCCAAGCAACGCATCGCGCACAACACCGCCAACAAAACGGGCACGCCCGCCGTGTTGTTCGATGGCGTCAAACACGCGTGCCGTATCTTCCGCGACCATAATGTCATAGGGCCGCAATCTGCCTGTTGCTTCCAATCCTGTCATCGCACAGTCTTGATGTCCGTCGGTTATTTAGGGTCAGGACCTAAGTTCAAATGTCGTGGGGTGTTATTTCTTGGGTTCGAAATAGCCCGGTTCGACAACACCGTCACGCAATGAAGGCGCATGATAAATGGAATCAGGCGGCGCACCAGTCCCAAGTGCCGTGTAAATAAGGATTGCTGCGGTTAACGCAACACCCGCACCAAACAGCAACAGCCACGGACCTTTGCTCCAGGGTGGCACGATATCGTGGCCTTCGCGGATGGCTTTGGCACGTGCCAGCTTCAACCAGATGCCATAGATGACAAACGGCAGTATCAGGGGCAGGCCAATCTGAATGATTTGTCTTAGCATTACGCTTTATCCCTGAACGTCATTTATATGTGCATCTCGGTGCGCGATGCTCGCAGGACTTCGCTGAAATTAACCAGCATCCCGGCGGTCGCCCCCCAGATATAATATTCCCGGTACGGGATGGCAAAATATCGCCGTCGTGTGCCTTCAAAGGTCACGGTTTGCAGTTTCTGGTTGCCCGGATTGAGGATAAATTCCAACGGGACTTCAAATACTTCGGCCACCTCGTGATCATCTGGTACCAGATCAAACGGCGGTGTCACAAGCCCGATCACCGGGGTCACCTGATAGCCCGTCACGGTATAATAATCATCAATGCGACCAATCAGTTCAATATGGCCCCGATTAAGACCAATTTCTTCCTCGGTTTCGCGCAAGGCCGTTTCTTCGATGGTGACGTCGAATTCTTCCTGCCTGCCGCCGGGAAAGCTGATTTGTCCGGCATGATCACTTAAATGATCCGTCCGACGGGTTAAAATGACATGTAATCCATTGGACCGTTTGACAAGTGGAACAAGAACCGCCGCCGGGCGGGCAATCAAATCCCCGTCAGCAAAGGCGCGCGCGCGTGATTTTGATCCGGGATAATCGACAGCGTGATCACCACGGCGCTGTACGGCATCACCGCGCGGGGCATTCAGTGCGGCAATGATTTCAGCTGGCGTCATTAAACGGTCTCCATACGGCCAATCTCAAAAAACTGTCCGTGACTATATACACCTATACTCGTCATCCCGGTGTCAGGTTCAATGATTTCCTCAGCCAATTCGACAAGTTGATAAAATACCGCCCGGTTCAGGCGCGCCTCAAGCCCGCGTTCAAGCGCGATATAAGGCGATGGTTCATCGGTTTCAGGATCATGTTCAACCCGCAACGCATGATCGCCGTCCAGTTCGACCCATTGATCAATATTGGTGCGGAATCGAAGGATCTGATCATGGCCAGTGCCCTTGTTTTCCATCTCAACGGCTATGAATGCAACGTCTTCAACGTCAATACGCGCCATTTCCGCAGGGGTCACAAGCCAATGACCGCCTTCTTCATCACGTTGCAGAACAGAAGAAAAAAGTTTCACTAACTCAATTCGGCCAATGGGCCCACCTTGATAGAACCATGTGCCATCCCGACCTATAGACATAGGGATATCGCCGCAAATCTGCGGATGCCGTCCGGTGTCGGGCTTTTGCCCGCGCAGGCGCGACCAAAGTTTTTCGGCGAGATCGGTGGTTTTTTCGTTATTGCTCATGCTGTACAGTTAACTCCGGAACCAAATGTTTTCCCGTAGTGATTATGTGAATTCTTTTGCGTTCCCTAATCTGGCCCGCGATTGCACTGCAACAGAGGAAGCAAAGTCTCCCGCCATGACAAACGCGCCACGTTTCCCCGAAGAGATGGGGTTTTCCCAAGATAGCAGTCTTGAACGCGACGCCGCGCGTTTGGACGAATGTGTCGGTCGACTGGCCGAAGCCCGCAAAATGGTTTCATCCATTATATTTGGGCAGAATGAGGCAGTAGAGCAAACACTTATCGGTATTTTATCTGGCGGCCACGTCTTGATGGTTGGTGCGCCGGGGCTTGGGAAATCGTTACTCGCCCATACATTGGGCAAAGTACTGGGCCTTTTGGACAAGCGCATTCAGTTCACCCCTGACCTGATGCCTGCAGATATCCTTGGCTCCGAAGTCCTTGAAGAAGGCACGGATGGCAAACGCGCCTTTCGCTTTATCAAGGGGCCGGTGTTTTGCCAGCTTCTTCTGGCTGATGAAATAAACCGTGCCAGCCCACGAACCCAGTCGGCCCTGCTTCAAGCCATGCAGGAACACGAAGTATCGGTGGCGGGGTATAGTCACAAACTTCCTGAACCGTTCCATGTTCTGGCAACCCAGAACCCACTGGAACAGGAAGGCACTTATCCGTTACCAGAAGCACAGCTTGACCGGTTTTTGCTTGAAGTGCGTCTGGCCTATCCCAATGCAGATGAAGAACGCAAAATCGTCACCGAAACCACCGGGCGCTATCCCACCCGGCCAAGACAGGTTCTTCAAGCCGATGACCTGGCCGAGGCACAGGATTTTGTCCGCCGCCTGCCGATGCCCGACCGCGTGCTTGATATCATCATTGCATTGTGCCGAGAATGCCGTCCGGAAAGCACATCAATGGTCGATATCCGCGATAATGTTGCATGGGGTCCGGGCACACGTGCCGCCCAATCGCTGTCACTAGCCTGCCGGGCACGGGCGATGCTGCATGGCCGGTTTGCGCCATCGCTTGAAGATGTCTCTGAACTGGCGGTTCCCATTCTGCGCCACCGGTTTGGCCTGACCTATGGTGCGCGTGCCGAAGGATATACTGCAAAAAGCCTGATCACAGATGCCCTCGCCCACCTTCAGGAGAGCTAAGAATTGGCGCTCAATGCCGTGCATGATCATGTTGCTGCTGCCCGTGCGCTGGCGGCACGACTGCCCCAACTGATTGATGAGTCCCGCCGGACAGCCATCAGTCTGCGCGGGGGATTGCATGGCAACCGCAAGGTCGGGCCGGGCAGTGATTTTTGGCAGTTCCGGCCATATGTTCCGGGCGATCCAACCAATCAGATCGACTGGCGCCGCTCCGCACGCAGTGATCATACATTTATCCGCCAAACTGAATGGCAGGCCAGTCATAATTACTGGATCTGGCCGGTGTTATCGCCATCCATGTATTGGTCATCTGCGCGCGACATTCCAAGCAAGGCCGAACGCACGCTTATCATATCGATTGCGCTGGCCGACCTTTTGATCCGAAATGGTGAAACTGTTGGCACGTTTGATGTCGAACGTACCCGGGTTACATCCGCCGAACATCTGGAAAAACTGGCACATGCCATGTTGGCCACTCCGCCAAGCATCGCCGAACAGGGCCTGAATATGCATCCCGGGCGCAAACATTCTGTTTTGGTGTTGGGCGATTTTCTGGAATTTGCCGATCACGGCACCCAGACACGAAATGCCGTCCGTCATTTGGGCCAATATCAGAATGACGGCGCACTGGTTCATATTCTGGACCCTGCCGAAATCTCGCCGCCGTTTCAGGGGCGGGTCAATTTCCTTGATTCCAATGACACCCTGATTTTCAAAAGCGAGAAATTCGAAGACATCGCCGAGGGTTTCAAAAGCCGGGCACAAAAGTGGCGGGCAGATGTCCGTGATGCTGCGCGCCAGAACGACTGGCTGTGCGACCGTCACGTCAC
The DNA here is from genome assembly GCF_056173045.1 of Thalassospira sp. Z349TD_5. Lineage (NCBI taxonomy): Bacteria > Pseudomonadati > Pseudomonadota > Alphaproteobacteria > Rhodospirillales > Thalassospiraceae > Thalassospira > Thalassospira sp. Z349TD_5. The sequence continues at coordinate 478,524 of NZ_CM149654.1, read as the reverse complement.
ATCGGAAAGTGCAAGCCCAACCCTGCTAGCACTGTATCAACATCTTAGCGAACGACAGAACCAAAGCGGGTCAAACGGGCGTGGGCGCCCCAACCTGAACCGCCCCATCCCGGACGGTCATAAAACGCAGGAGACGTCATGAGCCTTTCGGCCATCACATTCCTGTATCCGGCGATGCTGGCAGGCCTTATGGTCCTGCCGATTGTCTGGCTGTTGATACGCTCCGCCCCGCGTGCGCCAAAGCAAATCACGTTTCCCGCAGCCCGATTGTTGCGCGGCTTAAAAAGCCAGCGCCGGGATGTTCAGCGTGCGCCAATCTGGCAAACCATTCTGCGCTGTCTTATTCTGACCTTGCTGATTGTCGCAGCAGCCCGCCCGGTGATGAACAGAAACGAATTTGTTCAAAACAACGGCGCGATTTTGATCATTGTCGATAATGGCTGGTCGAGTGCATCCGAGTGGTCACAATACCGCTCAGCCTTGGATCAGATCATCAATAAGGCACGGTTTGATCTGCAATCGGTTTATATCGCCCGTACCGCCCCCGAGGCCGCCGGTGCAACCACGTGGAAACTGCCCGATATTGTCGGCCCACTTTCGCCGCGCGGGGCGCAAGACCTTATTGGCCGGTTACAACCGCGTCCGTGGGCAGCTGATTATTTCGCCCTGTCTGATCTGATTTCCAATCAACAGGAAATGAACACGACGATTGGCAGTGTGCTTTGGCTCAGCGACCAGATGGCAAACCCCGGCAAATCCGAACTTGCCGAGGAGCTTCTTCAAATTGCCCCGATCACGGTGATCGAACCGACGATTAATGATCGAATGGCGGTACGGTCCCTGATCCGGTCACGCACTGGCTTGATCACCACACTTTCCCATAATCGCAGCGACACGGCCCGCACGATCAATCTTCTTGCACGCGGCGAACGTGGATCGGTCCTGTTGCGCCACAATGCCGAAATTGCTGCCGATACTGAACAAACCGAACTGACCGTTCTTTTGCCAAGTGATATCGCCAATGCCATTCAAACCGTCGGCATTGAGGGACGCGAAAGTGCCGCGACGGTGTTTCAAACAGGTGCGCGTTGGCAACAACGTCGCGTGGGTGTGATCGTCAGCTCCGGGGACAGTCCGGCGGTTTTATCGGACCGGTATTTCTTCCTTGATCGGGCGCTGTCCCCCTATGCCGAAGTCATCTATCAGCCGCTTGGCAAATTGCTGGAACAGAAAGTCGATGTTCTGGTGGCAACCGGCCCGATTTCTGGATTGGGCAGCCAACATAAAAACCTTGAAAGATGGGTCAACGACGGCGGCATGCTGGTGCGGTTTGCTGGCGACAGTTCGACAGAAATCGGCAATGAGTTTTTACCCGTCACCTTGCGTTTGGGCAATCGCGACTTTGGCGGTTCCATGTCGTGGGAAAAGCCAAAACGATTGCTTGATTTCCCCGAAACCAGCCCGTTTTTTGGCATTACCATTCCACCGGAAATTACCATTACCCGGCAATTGCTGGCCGAACCAGACCCCGATATTTTGAGTAAAACCTGGGCGCGCCTGACGGATGGCACCCCCTTGATTACCAGCTCCGCGCAAAATGCCGGACGCCTTGTGCTGTTTCACGTCACCCCATGGGCCGATTGGTCGAACTTGCCGATGTCGGGACTGTTTGTTGAGCTGTGGCAAAGAATCCTGCCACTTGCCAGTCCGAGCAATCCCAACAGTGGCGAACTGCAAACCAGTTTACCGCCGCAATCGGTCCTTGACGGGTTTGGACAGGCCCATCAACCCGATGCGATGATCCTGCCCCTTCGCGCACCACTCGCCACACCGACACCACGTCATCCGCCCGGCATTTACGGCGAAAACGGTCAGGCAGTTGCCCTGAACCTTGGTCCGTTTCTGGGATCACTTGCCAATGATGTGACGTGGCCATCCGGGATTGATAAACGCAAAATCACGGATCATAACCAGATTGATCTTGCCGCCTTGTGCCTGATTGGGGCGTTGCTTTTATTGCTGGTCGATGGGCTTACCTTATTGGCCGTGCATCACGTCAGTCTGCGCCGCAACCGGCAAAGCAATGCGGTGACATCCACCGTCATCGCACTTGCAATGCTTGGCACGTCGACCATCACCGTGATGCTGACATCGACGACCGATGGTAATGCCGCAACCCTTCAGGAAGCAGCCCTGTCGCCTAGATTGGCCTATTTTGAAACCGGCGTTGCACCGGTGGACCGGCTTAGTCAGGCGGGCATGGCAGGATTAACCGAAATCCTGCGTCAACGCAGTGCGGCCGATCTTAGCAGTGTCAACGGGGTCAATCCGGAAACGGACGAACTGAGTTTTTATCCCTTGATCTACTGGCCGCTTGTCGATGGTCAGAAACCGTTTTCTGAACGGGCACGTGACCGGTTGAACAAGTACCTTGAAAACGGGGGCATGATCCTGATCGACAGCCGCGACCGCGAAGTTGAACCCGCCCGGTTGCGTCGCCTTCTGGCCGGGCTTGAAATCCCGATCCTTGACCGTGCACCGGGCGATCACATCGTATTTCGCAGTTTTTATCTGCTTGATCATGCCTATGGCCGGTTTTCGGCCCCCATTTGGCTTGATGCCCGCCCGGATCAACGTCTGGATGGTGTGGCGTCGGTGCTATTTGGGGGCAACGACTGGGCATCGGCATGGATGTTACCCGAAGGCCGCGAAGAAATGCGCGCCGAGGATATTTCACCAAGACAGCGCGAAATGGCGTTTCGATTTGGCGTTAATCTTGTGATGTATGCGCTTACCGGCAGCTACAAGGGTGATCAGGTACATTTACCCGCCATCCTTGAAAGGCTTGGCCGATGACCCAAGACTGGCAGAACCTTCAGATATCGCCTTTGCTTGATATCGGTATTTTGCAAATTCTGGCTGTGCTGTGCCTGATTGCGGTGGTGGTTTTTGCCCTATTTCGACTGCGCGGCACCATCTGGCGCGGGGTGGTGATGGTACTTGTGCTGCTTGCACTGTTGGCACCACAGTTTGCCGATCAGGACCGTGAAAAATTGAGCGACATTGTGCTGGTCCTTGTGGATCGCAGTGCAAGCCAGGAAATTGGCGACCGGTCCGAGCAAACCGACGAAACGATCAAGCAACTTCGCGACCGTTTTGCCGACAATGATACGATTGAACTGCGGTTTGAGGATGTCACAGGCCAATCTGATACCCGCATGTTTGCGGTTGTTGATCGCTTGCTTGGTGGCATTCCCCGTGAACGGCTTGGCGGGATAATGATGATCACCGATGGTCAGGTGCACGATGTGCCCGCCCGCCTTGATCTGGGCGCGCCACTGCATGTGTTGATCACTGGACATGAAGACGAACACGACAGACGATTGCAAATTCGTCAAAGTGCCGATTACGGCATTGTTGGCAAGGATGCGGAATTCATGGTCGAGGCCATTGATCATGACCTAGCCAAAGGCACACCGATTGCCGTGCGCATGTTGCTTGAAGATGGCACCGAGAAAGAAATCTACCTACCTGCCAATGAACAACACCGCATCAACATCCCGGTTCCTCATGCAGGACCGGTTTTGGCCGAACTTCGCATGGACGAGATCGAAGATGAAACCGATCAAACCAACAACCGCCTGATCCTTGAAACCACCGGGGTTCGCGACCGGTTGCGGGTACTCTTGTTATCGGGGGAACCTCATCCGGGTGAACGTGCATGGCGTAATCTTTTACGGGCTGATCCGGGGGTTGATCTTGTGCATTTCACCATCCTGCGCCCGCCCGAAAAGGGCGATGACACCCCGATCAATGAATTGGCTCTTATTCCTTTTCCCATTCGTGACCTGTTTGAAGTGCGCCTTCGCCAGTTTGATTTGATCATTTTTGATCGTTATCAAATGCGCGGTGTGCTGCCGGCTCATTATCTGGAAAAGGTTGTCGACTACGTAAAGTGGGGTGGTGCGGCGCTGGTGGTCGCCGGGCCGGAATATATCGGGGCAGACGGGCTTTCGAGTACGGTGCTAAATGACCTGATGCCCGCGGTTGCGACCGGCCGGATTATGGAACAACCGTTTGTACCGCGCGTGAACGATGCCGGCCGGTTACATCCCGTCACAGCCGCAATTGCCGGCTCGCCAAGCACCCCGCCCAAATGGGGACGTTGGTACCGGCAAATCGAAACCAGAACATCTGATCCCGATGTCATGACACTGATGACAGGTGCGGATGATATGCCGCTATTGACCTTGCAAAGGGTCGAAGAAGGCCGGGTTGCGATGCTCAGCTCCGATCAGATGTGGCTTTGGCAGCGCGGTCATGATGGTGGTGGCCCGGTGGCCGAACTGCTGCGCCGGTTATCGCATTGGTTGATGAAAGAACCGGCACTCGATGAAAACACCATATCGACCGTACGCAGTGCAGATGGCGAAAGCCTGATCCTGAATTGGCGAAAAATTGGGGCAAATCCTGAAATTGGAAGTGTGATCAACCCCGAAACCGGTGAACAGGTAAATGCCGCCTTTGAAAAACAACCCGACCAGACATGGCAGGCGGTTGTTCCCATGGCTGAACGCGGATTGATCCGGGTGAGAGGGCGAGACCTTAGTGACCGAACCCAAACGGCTTTGCATGTTGATCGCGACGTCTTGACCGCCGAATCACGCAATACAAATTCCACCCCCGAAATCCTTGCCGGATTGGTTGCGCAAAATGATGGATATATCGGGCGTATTGAAAACGGGCTTCCCGATTTCCGTCATATCCCAAGCGACCGGGTTCGGCATGGATTGAACTGGGCAGGTTTTCTTGAAACAGACAGCTATCGCACCATTGTTGGTGGCATCACCAATCTATTGCCGATCCCGTTGATTGCGCTGTTGATCGGCGCGATTTGTCTGGTTGGCTGGCGGGTAGAAAGCAAATAGGTCGAACCGCCATTTTGCCTTTGGGCCACTATGACGAACGAATGGGGCCTTTGCCTTGGGCCACTTCAGCGCAGGTTTGTTGATGGAACGAACATAATCCGCCCCGGAACTTATCCACCAGAAAATCGATAAAGACCCGAACCTTTGTCGGCAAATGGCGACGTTCGGGGTAAACCGCGTAAATGCCCCCGCCGCTATCGGCATTAAAGTCCTTTAGGATCGACACCAAACGTCCATCCAAAAGGGCTTGGGCGACAATGAATTCCGGCTCGCGCGCGATACCCAGCCCGCGAATTGCAGCGGTCGAGGTAAATTCACCGTTATTGCACGATAAAACCGGGTCAACACGCACGCTGACCTGTCCGTCCGGTCCGTTGAAATCCCAGATGTTCGGGCTGGGAAGGTTGGTGTAGGACAGTGTTTTATGCTGGGTCAGGTCTTGTGGCGTTTTCGGTTCGCCATGTTCTTGCAAATACGATGGTGCCGCGACGATGTGACTGGAAAAATCAGCCAGCTTGCGCGCGATCAGACTTGAGTCTTTCAGTCTGGTAATACGGATCGCCATATCAACACCTTCGGCGACGAGATCAACCATATGATCGGCCAGATGAATGTCAACATGCAGACCGGGATACTGTTCCATGAACTCTGTGACAAGGGCAGGCAAATACATCTGCCCGAACGTCAGGGGTGCCGATATTCTCAATGTCCCGCGCGGAGTACCGCGTAAATCGGTCAGGGCATGCTCGGCGGTTTCGATTTCTTCGACCACACGCGCGCAATGCTGATAAAATGTTGATCCGGCATCGGTCAGGCTCAACCGTCTTGTGGTTCGATTCAAAAGCCGAATGCCAAGATTGTCTTCAAGCTTGGTCACATGTTTGCTGACAGCAGATTTTGACATACCGAGCTTTCGCGCCGCTCCTGAAAAACTGCGTTCTTCAACCACACGGGCGAAAACAGTCATCGCATCAAGATTTCCGATCAACATTACTTTGCTCCTGCCTGCCGCCAAACTGTTGCCTGTTTGGAAACAAATTAATGTCACATCACCTAATTGTCTTCAACGCGGAAATGACGACAATACGGACAGGATCGCGTAAAGCAGATCCCCTAAATCCAAAACGACGACGCCGGAGGAAACAAGATGGGACTGTTGGTCGAAGGACGCTGGCAAGATCAGTGGTACGATACCAAAAGCACGGGCGGAAAATTCAAACGTCAGGATTCTGCGTTTCGCGATTGGCTATCCAAAGATACCGATGCCCGTTTCCCCGCCGAAGCAGGCCGTTACCATCTTTATGTTTCCTATGCCTGCCCGTGGGCGCATCGCGCATTGATCATGCGCGCGCTTAAGGGCCTTGAGGACATGATTTCTGTGTCTGTGGTTCACTGGCATATGGCAGAAAACGGCTGGGAGTTTTCGCGCAAAGAAGGTTTGGCTGACGATCTGGCCGACCGCGATTTCATGCATCAGGTCTATACCGATGCGAAACCGGATTATTCTGGCCGTGTTACCGTTCCGGTCCTTTGGGACAAGAAAACCAACAGCATTGTGAGCAATGAATCGTCCGAAATCATCCGCATGCTAAATAGCGCGTTTGACGATGTTGGCGCAAAGCCCGGCGACTATTACCCGGAAGATTTGCGCGGCGAAATCGACCAAGTAAATGAACGCGTGTATCACGAGATCAACAACGGCGTTTACAAATCCGGCTTCGCCACAACACAGTCTGCCTATGAAGACGCTGCCAAGACGCTTTTTAACGCACTGGACTGGATTGAAGACATTTTATCTACCCAGCCTTACCTTGCGGGCGATCGCATCACAGAGGCCGATTGGCGGCTGTTTACGACACTGGTGCGGTTTGATCCGGTCTATCACGGGCATTTCAAATGCAATCTGCGGATGCTGCGCGATTATCCAAACCTTTGGAACTATACCCGCGCGCTCTATCAACATCCCGGGATCAAAGAAACGGTCCATTTTGACCATATCAAAAACCACTATTATCAAAGCCATCCGACCATCAACCCGCACGGCGTGGTGCCAATTGGGCCGGCTCTTGATTTCGATGCGCCCCATGACCGCGACAGGTTCAAACCTTCATAACAGCCCCAAGCAGTCATGTGATGATTGTCATCAGACAAACAAAAAACCCCGCAGCAGTGCTGCGGGGTTTTTAAATCCGTAAAACGGAAAATCTTAGTTCAGGCGACCCTTGATTTCCGCGATCGCGTTATCAACCAGTTCGTCAGCCTTGGCACCAGAAACCTTGTCAGAAACAAGGGCCATGGTCGCCTTGGTTGCGATTTCGGCGACATGCGCACGAACTTCGGCAACCGCCTGGCTTTCGAGATTGGAGATACGTTCCAGAGCCTGCTGTTCACGGCGTTTAAGTGCCGCTTTGAGCTCAGCCTGGGCGCTTTCCAGCATACGGTCGGCTTCTGCCTTGGCATGCGCGCGGATCTCGTCAGCTTCCTTCAGGGCTTCGCGTTGTTTGGCCTGATAATTGGCCAGAAGCTCCTGAGCTTCTTCGCGAAGACGCTGAGCTTCGTCAATGTCGTCGGAAATCTTCTTTGCACGTTTATCAAGTGCAGCAGAGATCCCTTTGACGGCTTTGAACCCGCCAAACCCAACGACCAAAACGAACGAAAGCGTGGTCCATGTGTATGGATCGGTAAGGAAAGTAACCTCATGGGTTGCCATTATCTTACTCTCCTACAATAGCCGAAACAGCCTTGTCGGCAGTTTTGGCCTGAACCTTGACGCCGATAAGTTTGTCGGTTGCTTCGCGGGCGATTTCAGAGGCTGCTTCCGCAACACCTTTCATCGCATCCGTTTTGGCATCCACAATTGCCTTTTCGGCATCAGATGTCTTTTTAGACAGCTTCTTGACCAGTGCTTCGGTTTTTTTAGCCTGCTCTGCAGCAGCCTTTTCCGAAGCTTCACGAATATCTGCTTGCGCAGCATCACGAGCTTCTGCCAAAGCAGCCTCGTACTTCGCGATGGCGGCATCGGTTTCGTCTTTCAACGCCCGAGCCTTGCCAAGATTGTCTTCGATGTTCTTTTGACGGCGTTCAAGAACTTCACCGACTTTTGGCAGCGCAATTTTCGACATCAAGAAATACAAGATGGTGAAAATAACAAACAGCCAGAAAATCTGTTCTGAGAACGTCGCAATATCAAACTGCGGCATAGCCTACTCCCGAATTCAACGACACCGGCGAGGGCGTTCCTCGCCGGGCCGAGTATTCGCTCAAAAGGCGCCGATTATACGAAGAGAACGATCAGCGCAACGACAAGTGCGAAAAGCGCAATAGCTTCGGTAACGGCAAAACCGATCCAGCCATAAAGTTCTACATCAGCTTTGGCAGCCGGGTTACGGCCAACAGTGGCAATCAGGCTTGACCAGATGTTACCGACACCGATACCGGCACCAATCATACCAATAGCAGCCAGGCCAGCACCGATCATCTTTGCAGCATCGAGTTCCATAACTTCACCCTTTCGAATTTCTTAAAGGCAATCAGAAGAGATCACACCAAACCACACACATCAGTGCATGTGGATTGCATCATGGAGATAGATGCAGGTGAGAATTGTGAACACATAAGCCTGAAGCGCAGCAATGCCGAACTCCAGAACAGTAATCCCCGTCAGAAGAGCAAACGGAAGCACGCCAAGAATGCCAATCAGGCCGACGAACCCACCGATAACCTTCAGCATGATGTGGCCAACTGTCATATTTGCAAACAGTCGGATCGCCAAGCTGAACGGACGAGAGAAATAGGAGATGATTTCAATCGGGATCAAAATGATCGCAGTCGCAATCGGCGCGCCTTCCGGGAAGAACATCCGGAAGTAATGCGTACCATGACGCATAAAGCCGATGACCGTCACACCAATGAAAATCACCAGAGCCAGCGCGAAGTTAACCGCGATGTGGCTCGTAAAAGTAAAGCTGTGCGGGATCATGCCAAGCAGGTTCCCGAACATCACAAACATGAAAAGCGTGAAAATGAACGGGAAATACTTACGTCCCGCACTTCCAACGTTATCTTTGAGCATATTGGCGACGAATTCATACATCACCTCGGCAGCACCCTGCCAGCGTCCGGGAACCAATGCACCACGACGCATAGACATCGTCATGAAGCACGTTACCAGAACGGCTGCGATCACCATCCAAAGTGCGGAGTTGGTGAAGGAAACGTCAATACCGCCAACCGAAAGATCGGCCAATGGTTTGATTTCAAACTGCTCTAGCGGTCCAGCCACCGTAATCCTCGCTCAATATTATAAGGTTTCGAGGTTAATCCTCGTCGCCCTGCTTGCTGCGCTCCCTCATCGCACGCCCAAGTCCGACAGCACTGTCGTATCCTTTGGCAACGCGATAAGCGTTTAAACCTCCAGCCCCTGCTCCGAGAAAGACAAACAGAACAATAAGCCAAGGGGTCGTATCAAGCACCCGATCCAGCGCCCAGCCAATCAGCAAACCAACAAGAACCGCAGCGATCATTTCCGCCGAAATCCTCATGCCGATTGCCATCCCTTGGGATGGTTTACCAGTCGCCCGGTTCGGGCTGTGCTTTTCTTCGCGTTTGTGCGCGACTGCCGAAAGCTTCGTCTCAAGCTCTTCTAATGAAGCGCGATCTTTGTCATCGCTCATCGTCGTGAACCCCGCTTTAGCAGCCTTGCAAACGTCGCAAGGAAATGCGCGGGCAACATACTTAGCACCCCATGGGCTGTCAAGCTGTAAAACCCCACCCGACAGGGCACTCAATAAGTCACCTAAGCATCTGAAAAATAAAGACTTAATCGCTATAATGTGAAGGAAAACACATTTGACGTTAGGCGATAGTTGCAGACGACTATACGGCCCTATCACGGGCAACATCCGCTGCAACCGGCGGTTTTCCTTGTTTCTTACACATTTAAGCACATCGAGTGCCCAAGATCACAGTTAATCTTAATTTCAATCTATTCGGGCGTTTTCAACCAAAGTGACCGATATTTCACCCGCCAAAGGCAATTTGAAACCAGACAGTGCGATTTTACCAAGGCCGATTCACCGTCATCGCACACCGCGCCGGGGCGTCCGAAATATCCGAAAATTACAGCTTACGCACCGAAAGTGTTCTTTGCTGATCAGCCTGTTGCCATCCATTAGGAAGTGCGGCGAGCATCCAGTCGAACTTGTTAAACAAGGCCCAAACAGCGCCTAGGGTGTTTGCGGCGATCTGGTTCATGTCGATGGGTTGGCGATCCAGAATTTCATCACGCAGAACGGCAATAAGCTGTTCAATCGTTCTGGTCCCGTCAAACACAGAAAGCAGTTTTGCCAAATCAGGCCCGCCGGTCAGGTCAATTGCATTCCCGCTGCCATCTTCGATCAAAACCGGCTGCCCCGAAAGCGCGATCAGATCGTCAAAAAACGTCTCGTTCGGCCGGACAAAGAAATAAGGCGCCAAATCTGCGTCGGGTAACACGCCACCGGCACCTTGTGCATCGTCTGCCGCCCCAGATTTGGCTTTGGTCAGATAAAACGCATGCAGCGGCATCGCCCCGCTAAACCGTTCACAGAAGGCCTGCTGATCGCGTAGTGGCTTGGTCGCCAATTCGCGTAAGGTACGTTGATCGCGCACAAGGTTTTCGATGGCGTAATGCGCCTTGCCCGTGCCGCCAAAACCAAAGAACCCGGTAAAGGCCGCAACCTTCAATCCGGCCGAGGCGGCAAAGTCATACACCCCGTGAACGTCATAGGCACATTCCACGGGGTGGAGCAGCAAATCGACAATTTCCGGATCGTTTTCAAGCAACCCTTTGATAAAGCCCGGACCGCCGCCCATTTTAAGCAACATGTTGTCTTCGGGAAGGTCGGCCAAGAGTGCTCTGGTCATCGCTAATTGCGCACCCAGATCCTTTTCGGGCAAAAGTGGTGCGACCATTTTGCGCCATTCTGTAACCGCCAGACGCCCGTGTTCGCCGTAGACCATAACCCCCATCGCCCCATCTGGCTTCAGGACCATCGTCAAATCGCGCAGGCCTTCTTCGGGGTCTTCAAGGTGATGGAGCACACCCGCACAATTGATGTAATCAAATCCATCGGGTTTTGACGCGGCAAAGTCGGATATCGTCATATTGACATAGGTAACGTTTTCAAGCCCGCGTGCCTCGGCGCGCGCACGGGCAACCTTGGTACTGGCAAGCGACGGCTCAAGATAGGTCACCGTGCCCCCGGCGTCGCGCAGTTGCTCGGCAAGCCAGATCATGGCATCGCCGGTGCCGCCCCCGGCGACAAGCGCACGGAAGTTGTTATCGATCACTTTGCGCCCGGCAAAGCCATAATGATTAATCCGTGACAAGCTATCCATCGGTGGCATGAGCAAACGGTCCTTTTCCTCCTGCGGGTCACGCAGTGGATAGGGATACTGTTCATAGAGTTCACGCACTTTTTGGGACATTGCCGCCTTCACCTTCATTGAATTTCAAAGAGGTGTAACATTCCAAGCCGCCATAGGAAAGTGACCTAATCGGTGAAATCAAGTTCGGTCTGTTCTTTCTTGGAATAGACTTCTGCCTGATGCAGATCGACCGACACAAGTGATGAAACGCCGCGTTCTGCCATCGTCACCCCAAACAGCCGGTTCATCCGGGCCATGGTCATGCGATGGTGGGTGATGACCAGGAAGCGGGTATTGGCGTGTCGGCCAATCGCTTCCAACAGCTTGCAGAAACGGTTGACATTGGCGTCATCGAGCGGGGCGTTGACCTCGTCAAGCACGCAAATCGGTGCCGGGTTGGTCAGGAAGACCGCAAACAAAAGTGCGACCGCTGTCAAGGCCTGCTCACCGCCCGACAACAATGACAGATGCTGCAATTTCTTGCCCGGCGGGGATGCCATGATCTCAAGCCCGGCTTCAAGCGGATCATCGGCATCGGTCAGCATCAGATGCGCGCCACCGCCGCCAAACAGGCGAACAAACAACTGCTGGAAATGTTTGTTGACTTCGTCAAAGGCAACTTTAAGCCGCGCACGTGCTTCGCGGTTCAGCTGATTGATGCCGTTGCGTAATTTGTCAATCGCGGCGGTCAGGTCATCACGCTCAGACACCATGGTATCTTTTTGTTCTTGCATCTCGGCAAGTTCAACTTCGGCCCTGAGGTTGACCGCACCAAGATTTTCACGCTCACGCGATTGGCGTTGCAGACGGGCGTCGATATCACCCTCGCCGGGAAGTTCCTTGGTCAGGTCAATTTCACCCAGCTCAACCAATTGGTCTGGCGTCGCATTGATCCGTTCGCGAATGCGTTCGATCAAGTCGCGACGATGCTGTTCGGCCTGCTCCAAAAGGGCTTCACAGCGCACGCGCCCCTCGCGGGCTTCGGCCAGTTTCTGTTCGGCTTCTTTCAGGTTAACGTCGGCTTCGCGCTGAGCATTTTCGGCACGCTGTAATGCGTCGGCCGCGTCCTTGCGGGTCTGATCGGAAAGATCAATTCGGTCAGACAGGATCGCGCGGCGTTCTTCGATCTCTTCGGGCTTGAGTTCAAGCTCCTCGATCTCCATCCGGGCTTCTTCCTGACGTTCGCGCAGTTCTGAAACCCGTTCCCCCGCACCGGACGCCCGTTCATTCCAGGATGAAATTTCGTTTTCAACAAATTCAAGACGCTTCCGTCTGCCCGACATATCACGCAACATGCGATCAAGCTGACTTCTGGCTTCCATCTGATCGGCACGCGCATCGGCCAGATTGGCGCGTTTTTCAATCAGTTCGGCCTTGATTTCCATCAGCCCTTCGCTGCTTTCTTCGGGCAGAGCTGACAGCTCGTTGTATTCGGCGATGACTTCATCAAGGTCCAGTTTGGCGCGCTTTTCGGCTTCTTCTGCGTTTTGCAGACGGCCTTCGATTGCACTGGCATCGCGTTTGATGTTGGCGATTTCTTCGCGGGCACGCGACAGAGTGCCTTCGGCTTCACGCACCGCACGATGAGTTTCCTGTTCGGCAGCACGGGCCCTTTCGATTTCTTCTTCGAGGCGTTCGACATTTTCGTTGGCGATTTCTGAACGCTCGCTTGCCGTTTCGACGATGGCCTCGGCTTCTTCAAGTTCGCCACGCAATTCTTCAAGGCGGTTACGCTGACGCAAGCGAACAGCAGCCGGCAATTCTGCCCCCGCCAAAATACGATAGCCATCCCAGCGCCAAAGCGCGCCTTCGCGTGAGACAAGCCGCTGCCCTGCCTTCAGGTTCTTGGCCAGCCAATTGCCGGTTGCCTCGTCATCAACAATCCCGATCTGCCAAAGACGGCGGTTCAAAAGGGCCGGTGCTTCGACAAACTTGGCAAGAGCAGCGACCCCGTCGGGCAAGGCAGGATCATCCGTGGCCGGATCAATCACCGTCCAATGCATCGGTGCGTCATCGGCATCGGGCGCATCAAGGTCTTCGCCAAGCGCAGCCGCCATCGCCAGTTCAAGACCGCTTTGCACAGAAATATCTTCGATCACGGCGCGGTGTTGTTGATCGGCGTTGCCTTTAAGCAGGCTTTCAAGGGCTTCTATTTCCGCCTGAAGGCGCGACTTTTTGCTTTCAGCATCACGCAGAGCATCCCGGGCGTCGTTTTCAGCCGTTTTCAGATTGTCTTCGCGGTCGCGCAATTCGGCCAAGCGCATTTCGGCTTCTTCGGTTGCCATTTTGCGCTGCTCACACAGCTCTTCGCACTCTTCAAGATGCATGCTTGCTTCTTCAAGAGCCTCGTCAAAGTCTGCTTCGATGCGAATATCGTCAAGTTTGGCAACGGCTTCGTCGTGGCGCTCGGTCAGGCGATTGCGCCGTCCATTGAGTTCACCAAGACGTTGCTGAACCGATTTCAGGCGTGCTTCTTCGTCGGCAACCTTACTGGTCAGGGCTTCGGCCTCGGCTTCAAGCTCTTCGACAAACAGCGCCTTTTCAGCAGCCGTTTCCTTGGCCATATCAAGCTCGTCATCCTCACCACCCTGCGCATCACGCAGTTCTTCGCCCTCGGCTTTCAACTTCTCAAGCGCGCCATGTGCGTCGCTTGCCAGTTCGGCTTCGCGCGATAGATCGGCATCAATTTGCTGAATGCGCCCACGCAGCTGGCTCATCTGGGTTTCGATCTGGGCTTTATCCTTATCCAGACCTTCGCGCTCGATCAAAAGACGTTGCAGGGCGGCGGCGGCATCGGCTTCTTTTTTTCGAAGGTCGGGCAGACTTGCGGCAATATGGGCCTGAACGGTGGTGGCTTCGGTGACTGACGATGTCAGGTCACGCACGGCACTTTCACCGGCCACCAGCACTTCACGGGCGTCTTCCTGGCGTTTCTGTGCGTCCGTCCACCGGATATGAAACAACAGTGCTTCGGTCTGGCGGATACCGATGCTGAGTTTCCGATACCGTTCGGCCTGTCGTGCCTGTTTTTGCAAGGATGCAATTTGCCCATCGAGAGTCACAAGGACGTCTTCAAGACGTTCAAGGTTCTGTTCGGCATTTTTCAGTCGAAGTTCGGCTTCGTGGCGGCGCGAATGCAGGCCGGTAATCCCGGCAGCTTCTTCCAAAATCAGGCGGCGCTGGCTTGGTTTTGCACCAATCAACGCACCGATTTTACCCTGGGAGACCATGGCTGTGGAACGCGCACCGGTCGCGGCATCGGCAAACAGCAATTGGACATCGCGCGCACGCACATCCTTGCCATTTACCCGGTAATTTGATCCGCCGCCGCGTTCAATACGCCGTGTGACTTCAAGCATTTCGAAATCGTTGAACATGGCGGGGGCTTTGCGTTCGCTGTTATCAAGCGTCACGCTAACTTCGGCCACGTTGCGCGCAGGTCGCGACGATGTCCCGCCAAAAATAACGTCGGACATGTCCGAACCACGCATTTGCTTGGCCGAGGTTTCCCCCATGACCCAACGCAGCGCTTCGACAAGATTGGATTTGCCACAGCCGTTCGGGCCGACAACACCTGTCAGCCCGTCTTCAACCAGAAGATCTGTTGAATCGACGAAGGATTTGAACCCCGTCAGCCGTAACGATTTAAACTGGACCAATCATGTCCCCCGGTCCGCACCTTTTGCCCCTGTCGCCGGACACCGTCCCAGACGGTACCCGGCAGATCTTATTTTATCAGTCGATAAGGTCTTCGACTCTGTCGATAAAGAATTCAGCTTCACGTGCACCAGCAATGGTTTCACCATCAATGATAAAGCTTGGCGTAGATGAAACGCTGTATTCCTGCTCACCCCTCATGCGCGATGCAACAATCGCATCAATCATGGCTTCGTCGGCCAGACACGCATCAACCGCATCGCCGTTCATGCCGCCAAACCGCACAACCTGTTTGATGCCCTCAATCGGGTCTTCCGAACGGGCCCAGGTCATCTGCGATTTAAACAGCATGCTCAAAACACCGAAATAACGGTCATCACCGGCACACTGCGCAACGGCTGCCGCGCGAAGGGCGATACCATCAAGCGGATAATCACGGAAAATCATTTTCGCCTTGCCGGTATCAATCAGCTTTTCCTTGATTTCAGGCAGGACTTCATTGTGGAACGCAGCACAGTGCGGACAGGTCAAAGAAGCATATTCAATAATCGTCACTGGCGCATCGGCATCGCCCAGAACATGTTCTTTCCATTCTGCTGCCTGTGACGGTTGTGCGCTAACAACGCCGAGCGCCAACAAAAACGCGCCAGCAAAAAACTTAACTGCCTTTAGCAAGGAAACCTCCGTTAAAACAAAGTTTTGTGATTACAAGCCTGTTGCAGCGCGGGAGTCAACACGCGCGCCAAAACAGCTATCGCACCAACGAGTCGCCAAGCTGCCGGGAAAATGCGGCAACTCCGTGATCGTACATTCCAATAAAATGATTCGATATCTTCCGACGGGCCCAATGCCCATCGCGGGTCAAAACAGATCGCCTGTTTGGGACGGATTGTCCTGTTTGTGCAAGGTTATTTTTTGCCATCCTTGGGCCGAAGACCACCAGTTGCCCCGGCGATGTGACGCCCAAGCCGGGTCAGGACTTCGCGCAAATGCGGATCTTCGATTTTGGCGATGTTGATTTCACTGGCCTTGGCAATATTGCCTTCGGGAACCGATGTCGGCGTATGAACCGTGCGCTCAGGGCGCGATATATCGCCCTGCATCATTTTGATCCGTTCAACAGCACGATACCCGAAATAGGTATTCACCCGGTCAATGATCTGGGGCATGCGGTGCTGAAGTTCGATCGCGACCGGACCACTGACCCGAATGACCAATGTCCCGCCACCGGCATTTTCACCGCGTGGCTGGATATATTTGACCGGCATCGTGAATTTTTCCAGATCACGTCCGACGATTTCAGCCCAATGCAGGATAATTTCAGTTTGGAAAAAACCGCGCTTACGCACCAACGGACGTGTTAGGTTGCCGACAAGTGGCGCAACATTACGAAGACCATTGCGCCGTTCGGAACTGCCCATCGGGGTGATATTCTGTCTCTTTTTGACGGCGTTTTTTGCCGCCACGTCGCCCGACACCTGATCCGCTGCGGACCCTGCATTCGTATCGGTGATATCTTTTTTCTTGCTCACGCCCGCTTCTTTCGTAGGGTCAGATCAAAATTACCCGTCATTCAACCCGCAACATAACACGGGAACGCCGTGCATTTCACCAATCAGGAAATACATCGCCTCAATCGCAGCATGCTTGAATGGTATGATCGCCATCATCGCACCCTGCCGTGGCGATCAGAGCCGGGCGATTTGCCCAATCCATATCATGTATGGCTCAGCGAAATTATGCTGCAACAAACTACCGTGCAAACGGTGGGTCCGTATTTTTATGCGTTTTTGCAGCGCTGGCCGACTGTCACCGACCTAGCCCGTGCTGAACTTGATGATGTTCTGCATGGTTGGCAAGGGCTTGGCTACTATGCCCGGGCGCGCAATCTGCATAAGTGTGCCAAAGTTGTCGCAGACGAACATGATGGCATCTTCCCTGATACCGAGGAAGGCCTGTTAAAATTACCCGGTATTGGCCCCTATACCGCCTGCGCGGTTGCCGCCATTGCCTTTAACCGTCATGCGAGCCCGGTGGATGGCAATATCGAACGGGTGATTTCGCGGTTGTTTGCGCTTGAAACGCCGCTTCCCGATGTAAAGCCGGAAATTAAGGAAAAGTCATCAGCCCTGACCCCGTCAGACCGACCGGGCGATTATGCTCAGGCGCTGATGGATTTGGGCGCGACCATCTGCACCCCGCGCAATCCGGCCTGTGGCATCTGCCCATGGCAGGCCGATTGCGAAGGCCGCAAATCAGGCATCGCACCCGATCTTCCCAAAAAACGTAAAAAGGCTGCCAAACCAACGCGGGTTGGCTATGCATTCTGGATACGACGCGAAGATGACGGTCGCATTCTGGTCCGGCGTCGCCCGGAAAAAGGATTGCTCGGTGGGCTTTATGAGGTTCCGGGCAGTGACTGGCGCGCCATTGAGACACCCGACGACGTCATGCTGTCCGAAGCGCCGATAACGGCAAAATGGTCAGAACTTGAAGGTACTGTCGGGCATACCTTTACCCATTTTCACCTGAACGTCAGCGTTCTGGCCACGACCCTGCCCGCTGATCAGGCTGACCAGATGGACGGCAGTTGGACAACCATTGACGGGTTGGCCGATTTTGCCCTGCCGACCGTGATGAAAAAAATTGTCCGACATGCGCTGACGTATCGTTAGAGCCCCAGTCAAAAACGACATGTCTTTGAGGTAACCAAAACAAAGGCCCGTGATTAAAACCACGGGCCTTTGTCATTTTGTAAACTCGCACGGCGCGATCAGGCGTAGATATCGATAACCTGTCCTCGGCCCTCGGTGGGCGTTGGAGCAGCCTGTTGCGAAGTTTCTGCTTCTGCTGTTTGCTCGACACGTTGTGACGATGGGGACTGCAAGTCATTGCTGCCGGTTTCAGCAATCGGTGCTGTCGCCTGCTGAATTTGGATCGGGTTTGGTGCGTATCCTGCACCACCTACTGGTCCTGCCTGCATTTTCGCCTCCATCTATCCTTACGGATAAGTTCAAGACCTAAGACATAACAACTTTCGCCTGAAAATGCAAAAGCCGACGTGTTTTTAAACCACGTCGGCTTTTAGGCATCATAGATTTAACCGGGAATTCCCGATCAGGATCAGGCGGGGACCTGACCCATTTCCTTGCGAAGCTGGCTGCGCAGATTGTCGATCGAAACCAATCGGCCATCACATTTGTAATGCCAATAAGTCCAACCATTACAAGCTTCTGCGCCTTGTACACGGGCACCAATCTGATGGATAGAACCCGCATTATCCTTATGGCTGATGGAGCCATCAGCACGGACCATCGCGGCAACATTGCCACGGTTGTCATAAATTTTCTCGCCCGGCGACAGCAGGCCACGTTCGATCACGGCGCCGAACGGAATCCGCGGCAAAGAGCGTTTCGACTCGGTAACTTCAAGACTGTCACCATCAAGCATCTGCACCTTGGCAATCCGTTCACGGGCGGCCTCGGCATAGGTTTCTTCGCGCTCTAGCCCGATGAAGTGGCGTCCAAGACGGCGCGCCGCAGCACCCGTCGTCCCGGTGCCAAAGAACGGATCAAGCACAACATCCCCCTGACGGGTGGTTGCCAACAGAACCCGCTGCAATAAGGCTTCGGGTTTCTGTGTCGGATGGACTTTTTTACCGTTGTCGTCTTTGAGACGTTCCGAGCCCGAGCAAATCGGCATCAACCAGTCCGAGCGCATCTGCAAGCCTTCATTAAGCTGCTTCATCGCTTCGTAATTGAACGTGATTGCTTTTTGCTCTTCGCTTTTCGAACACCACAGAAGCGTCTCATGCGCGTTGCAGAACCGCTTGCCACGGAAATTCGGCATCGGGTTGGTTTTACGCCAGACAATGTCATTGAGGATCCAGTACCCAATGTCCTGAAGCGTATTACCAACGCGGTAAATGTTGTGGTACGAACCGATCACCCAAATCGCACCGGTGTCTTTAAGCACACGGCGCGCTGCTGTCAGCCAGTCGCGGGTAAACTCGTCATAGTGACGGAAACTGTCAAACTGGTCCCAGTGATCATCGACCGCATCAACCTTGGAGTTGTTCGGACGCAGAAGATCACCGCCAAGCTGAAGATTGTAGGGCGGGTCGGCGAAAATTAGATCAACGGATTTCTCTGGCAGGCTGTTCATCATTTCGATGCAGTCGCCAACCAAAACCTGATCAAGTGGTAAAGATGTCTTTTTTGTCATGATGCCTTCTAGGTTCCCCCTTGAAACTTGACCAAAGCATCAACCGAAATAGTTAATGAAAGAGTTAACCGACTCCGAAATTTTTCAAGGATTCGCATTGTGTTAGAAAGTGCGCTGACTGTTTAGACAATCTTAACCGGTCTGCTTCAAAAACCGGAAGATTTTGGATCGTGTCCCGCCGAGGCGTCTTTCACCGGTCAGACCGGTCAGACTCCGCAGAATAGCCCCCTCATTGCCGTGCAAAACACTCATTCAGAACAATGCGCATCATCTTAAAGACGCAAGGCCATAGCCTTCTGCACGCCAGACACATCCTCAAAACTGAATGTCATCCCAAATACTTAGCGTAACAGGCGAAAACTGACCATTTGGACAGAACTTGCCTTGCCTCTTTTCTGATCGCGTATACAATCTGCTCACAAACTGACCATAAAAGTTGAACTTCGCACAACGGCAATAACCTTCAGGGGGACATAATGAAGTCTGGTACATTCGGCCTTTCCCGCCGTACACTGCTTTCGGCCATGGCGGCCGCAGCAGCGGTGGTGTCATTTGGCTTTGGCGCGCCGGCACAGGCCGCTGATCC
This sequence comes from Thalassospira sp. Z349TD_5, assembly GCF_056173045.1. NCBI lineage: Bacteria > Pseudomonadati > Pseudomonadota > Alphaproteobacteria > Rhodospirillales > Thalassospiraceae > Thalassospira > Thalassospira sp. Z349TD_5. Next base: position 458,721 of record NZ_CM149654.1, on the reverse strand, counting down.
GATCAAAGTTTCGGCAATTTATACCGTTCCGGTCGAACAGCAGTGGGTCTCGCGTATCCACAAGGCGCTGAACGCAGCCCAAGAACGCGGTGACATTTCCTATGAATTTTCCGAAAACGTTGCCAATACCGATTATGAGCGCGTCATGCGCGAATATGCCGAAAATGGCTCCAACCTGATTTTGGGGGAAGTTTTTGGTGTCGAGCGTGCTGCACGTAAAGTCGCTGCACAGTATCCGGAAACTGCGTTTCTGATGGGATCAAGTTTTGGCCCGGAAGGCGAAAACTTCTCGGTCTTTGATAACTACATCCATGAGCCAAGCTATCTGGTTGGCATGGCGGCCGGTGCGGCCACCAAAACCAACAAGATCGGCATGGTCGGTGGTTTTGCCATTCCGGAAGTAAACCGCCTGATGAATGCCTTCATGGAAGGTGCCAAATCGGTCAATCCGGATGTTGAATTCATGGTGACCTTCATCAACAGCTGGTACGATCCGCCCAAGGCCAAAGAAGCATCCTTTGCCATGATCGATAAAGGTGCCGACATCATGTACGCCGAACGCTTTGGCGTTTCCGATGCCGCCAAGGAACGCAATATCCTTGCCGTTGGCAACGTGATCGACACCGCGGCGGATTACCCGTCGACCATTCTGGGCTCGGCCCTTTGGCACATGGAAGCCACCGTTGACCACGCGATTGAGGCGGTCAAAGCCGGTGAGTTCAAAGCCGAAAATTACGGCAAATTCAGCTACATGGAATACGACGGCGGCAGCGTCGTGCTTGACCCGGCACTTTTGCCCGATGGCACGGTTGCAGACGTCGAGGCCAAGAAAGCTGAAATTCTTGACGGCAAGTTCACCGTCACGGTGAATGACGAAGAACCGAAATCTTCTATGTAAGATTTCCTTAAAATGCAGGGCAGTTCGGTATAAAAGCCGATCTGCCCTTTCTTTTTTGGGCCAACAGGCCACGCACCACCTTAATCGCCCCTCAGCGTGACGCATAAAAACCAAACGGATCACCCGGATGTCATCTGCTGCGCACTCATCACATGAAACGTCCCAGAACTTGCTGCTTCAGCTTGCAGGGATTACCAAGAAATTTGGCCCGCTGATTGCCAATGATGCCATCGACCTTACGGTCCATAAGGGCGAAATCGTTGCCCTTCTTGGCGAAAATGGTGCTGGCAAAACCACCCTGATGAACATCCTGTTTGGCCATTACGTTGCCGATGAAGGCACCGTCACGGTCACCAATCGCGATGGCAATCTTGAACAGCTTGAACCCGGCGCACCGCAAGCTGCCCTTGATGCCGGGATCGGCATGGTTCATCAGCATTTCACCTTGGCGGAAAACCTGTCGGGGCTAGATAACATCGTTCTTGGAACCGAACCGATCTTCAGACTGCGGCGCGACCGGACGGCGGCACGCGCCAAGCTGGCGGATCTGATGTCGGGATCAGGCCTGAATGTCGATCTTGATCAGCCGGTGCACAAACTGACCGTCGGCGAAAAGCAGCGCGTTGAAATCCTAAAGGCGCTCTATCGCGACGCGCGCTTGCTGGTTCTCGATGAACCCACCGCAGTACTGACGCCGCAAGAAGCCGACAGCCTGTTTGTCATCTTGCGCCAACTGGCCGCAACCGGCCTTTCGGTCATCATCATTGCCCATAAACTCGCCGAAGTCCTTGCCGTGTCGCACCGTATTGCGGTTTTACGCGGCGGTAAAAAAGTCGGTGAAATGCAAACAAGCGATGCCGATCATCGCTCAATTGCCGAACTGATGGTCGGTCGCGAGGTCCCGGTCAGCCGCCGCACCGAACGCGTACCAGGTGCACCTGTGTTGCGATTGTCAGATGTGACGATTGATCGTGGCGATGCTCGACGATCCCTTCATGGTGTAAGCCTGACCGCCTGCGAAGGTGAAATTCTTGGCATTGCTGGCGTATCGGGCAATGGGCAGGCCGCACTGGCACAATTGCTTGCTGGTCTTGATAAACCCGATAGCGGCACTGTCGAGATTTTTGAAGCAATCGTTACAAAATTCGATGCCCATCAATTTGCCCAGAACGGCATTGCCCGTATCCCCGAAGACCGCCATCACGATGGCATGGTCGGATCTATGAGTGTTGCCGAGAACATCGCCATCGAAGACGTCCGGTCAAAGGATTACCAAAAATTCGGCTTCCTTGATTTCGCCGCCATTCGCAAACGCGCCGAACAGGCAATCAAGGATTACGATGTACGTTGCCCCGGCCCGGACGCACCGGCAAGATTGCTGTCGGGCGGTAATATTCAAAAACTTATTCTGGCCCGCGTTTTGGAAAAATCACCAAAACTGATTTTGGCCAATCAGCCATCACGCGGTCTTGATGTTGGTGCGCAGTCCGAAGTCCACCGTCGCCTGCTTGAAGCGCGGCAAAACGGGGCAGCGGTTATTCTGATTTCCGAAGACTTGGACGAACTTTTGACGATCTCAGACCAGATTGCCGTTATTCACGCCGGTCATGTTTCATCAGCCATTCCAACCGATGCGATTGACCGATCCGAGCTTGGGCTGATGATGGCTGGGCAAACCAAAGCCGACGCCCAACAAGCACCAACCCGCAACACCATCCATCAGGGAGAAAAGGCATGATCCGGTTCGAACCCAGATCCAATCCCGGCCCGATCCTTGTCTATGGTGTTCCGGTTTTCGCCGCCGTCTTTGCCATCCTGCTTGCCGCTATTCCACTGGCCTTGGCCGGCGCGCCGATTATTGACGCCTATGGCCTTATGATCACTGGTGCATTTGGTTCGGTCTTCTCGACTTCCGAAATGCTGACCCGCGCCACGCCCTTGATCCTGACCGGCCTTGCGGCTGCCATCGCGTTTCGCGCCAAGCTTTGGAACATCGGTGCCGAAGGTCAACTATACATGGGGGCCATGGCGGCCGTTGTGGTTGGAACCGGTGTGATTGACGGGCCAAGCTGGATCATGATCCCAGCGATCATGATTGCGGGCGCATTGGCCGGGGCCTTGATGCTGATCGGGCCAACGCTTTTGAAAACCCGCATGGGTGTTGATGAAGTCGTCACGACGCTTCTTTTGAATTTCATCGTCTTACTGTTTGTTCAAATGATGCTGGAAGGGGCTTTGAAAGACCCAATGTCGATGGGCTGGCCACAGTCCGAGCCAATCATTGATAGTGCCATTTTGCCCCCACTTCTGGAACGCATGCGCGTACATTTGGGGCTGATAATTGCGCTGGTTGCCGCAAGTGGCTTGGCAGTTTTTGTCAAACGTACCGTCTGGGGGTTTGAAATCCGTGCCGTTGGTGAAAACGCTGCGGCGGCGAAATTTTCCGGTATTTCAGTAACCAAAACCATGATCCTCGTCGCCGCCCTTTCTGGCGGCTTGGCCGGACTGGCTGGCGTTTCCGAAGTTGCCGGGACGCGTGGATATCTCGCAACCGATTTGTCACCGGGATATGGTTATGCCGGGATTGTTGTTGCCATGTTGGCGCGCCTGTCGCCCGTGGGGGTGATTATATCGGCACTTTTCGTTGCATCGGTATTTGTCGGGGCCGATTCCATGAGCCGGGCGATTGGTGTTTCAAGCTATCTGGCCGATCTGATTGTTGCGATGTCATTGCTGTGTGTTTTGATCGGCGGATTTTTGACCCGGTTTAAAGTCCGGTTCGACCGCAAAAAGACAGCCGGTTAAGGGGAAAAGACATGGAAATCATTGATATCCTTTTGGCCGCAAGTTTTTGGGAAGCCGCCATTCGCATTGCCACTCCGCTAATTTTCGGGGTGCTGGGCGCACTTGTTTGCGAACGGGCCGGTGTACTGAACCTTGGGATCGAGGGCATTTTTACCGCTGGTGCCATGGCGGGCTGGATGGCTGTTTGGCTGGGGGCTGGCCTTTGGGGCGGGGTTTTGGTTGCCGCCCTTGCCGGGGGCTTTTTCGGACTGATCCATGCGATCCTGACCGTGCCACTTGGCCTGAGCCAGCATGTGTCGGGCATTGGCGTCACCTTGCTTGCGACCAGCCTGTCGTATTTCACCTATCGCACCGCATTGCCCGATGTGTCCTCGCCACCGCGGATCATCCCGTTTCAGCCGCTTGATATCCCGATACTGTCTGACTTGCCGTTTATCGGGCAGGCTTTATTTTCACAAACCGCGATGACGATGCTGGCCCTTGTGCTGGTGTTTGTGACCAGCTGGGTTTTATATCGCACCCCACTTGGCCTCGCGATCCGGGCCGTTGGCGATAACCCCTCATCGGTTGAAGCACAGGGACTTTCGGTTTACGGATTGCGCATTGGTGCTGTTGTGGTCGGCTCGGCCTTGATGGCGCTGGGCGGGGCATTCTTGACCATGTCGGCCTTTGACGCGTTTTTCTTTGGGATGATCAACGGGCGCGGCTGGGTCTGTATTGCGCTGACCGTCTTTGCCAGCTGGCGACCGGGTAAGGCGCTTATTGGTGCGTTGCTGTTTGGCGCATTTGACGCGTTTCAGGTCCGCCTGCAAACCGAAGTAGGCGCGTATTTCCCATCGCAAGTGTTCTTGATGATGCCCTATATCCTCTCGATCATTGCTTTGATCGTGGTTGCGCGCAAAGCTGATTACCCCAAAGCACTTTTGGTCCCCTGGTTCAAAGGGCAGCGCTAATCTGACAGCAGACCTCCAACTCGAATTCGCCACCACCAACCAAGGACGACATCATGCAGCCCGATCTGATCCTAAAAAATGCCAATATTGCCAATGGTGCAACGGGCGTTGATATCGCAGTTGTCGATGGCAAAATCGCCGAGATCAGTGAAAACCTTGATGTCCCGGCGCTTGAGGTGATTGATTGCGGCGGCATGCTGGTCAGCCCGCCCTTTGTCGACAGCCATTTCCACATGGATGCGACGCTGTCGCTTGGCCTGCCGCGCATGAATGAGTCGGGTACCCTTCTTGAAGGCATCGCACTTTGGGGGGAACTTAAACCGCTTTTGACCCCCGATGCCGTCATCGAACGCGCCCTTAAATACTGTGACCTTGCGGTGTCAAAGGGCCTGCTTGCGATCCGGACCCATGTTGATGTCTGCGATGATCGGTTGTTGGCGGTTGATGCGTTGCTTGACGTCAAAAAGCAGATCGCCCCGTATCTTGACCTGCAACTGGTTGCCTTCCCGCAGGATGGCTATTTCCGAAGCCCAACGGCCAAGAAAAACGTCATCCGTGCGCTTGATAAGGGTGTCGATGTGGTGGGCGGCATTCCGCATTTCGAACGCACCATGGCCGATGGGGCCACCAGCGTCACAGAGCTTTGTGAAATGGCCGCGGACCGGGGTTTGCGGGTCGATATGCATTGCGATGAAACAGACGACCCGATGTCGCGCCATATTGAAATGCTGGCTTATGAAACCCAGCGCCTTGGCCTTCAGGGCCGTGTGGCCGGATCGCATCTGACCTCGATGCATTCGATGGATAATTACTATGTATCCAAACTGATCGCCCTGATGGCAGAGGCCGAGGTTTCCGCAATAGCCAACCCGCTGATCAACATCACCATTCAGGGGCGCCATGACACCTATCCCAAACGCCGTGGCATGACCCGTGTGCCGGAGTTGCGCAACGCTGGTCTGACCGTAGCCTTTGGCCATGATTGCGTTATGGACCCTTGGTACTCGATGGGATCGGGGGATATGCTTGAAGTCGCGTCCATGGGGCTTCATGTTGCACAAATGACATCACGCGACGATATCCGAGCCTGCTTTAACGCCGTAACCACCGAACCGGCCAAGATCATGGGGATTGAAGGATACGGTATTGAAGTTGGCAACAACGCCGACTTTGTTGTCCTGCAAGCCCGCGACACCATTGAGGCCATCCGCATTCGGGCCAATCGCCTGTTTGTCATCCGGCGTGGTAAAATCATTGCCGAAACCCCGATGGCACAAACCCGCCTGCATCTGAATGACCGCCCGGACCACGTACGTGAACATGAATATGCACCGGCCCTTTGATCCAAAGCCCGGTGATCGACATATCAAGCTGATCGGGGCATAACCGCCGACCGAATAGAAACCATTACCCTCTGAACGGACGTCTCATGTTCTACGAACCCGGAAAAACCGCCCACAATCTTCCCCACGATCCTTTTAAGGCCTGCGTGGCACCACGCCCGATTGGCTGGATTTCGACGGTGGATAAAGCCGGGCGGCCAAACCTTGCACCCTATTCATTTTTCAATGCGGTGCATGGCAATCCGCCAATGGTGATGTTTTCGTCGGGGGGATCGGTCAACAGCCTGCGCAACGCACGCGATACCAGCGAATTTGTCGCCGCCGTCGCACCAAAATCCATGCTGCGTGAAATCAATTTCTGTTCGGCACCCTTACCGCCGGGAGAAGACGAATTTGAATATGCCGGACTGGAAAAAATGCCTGCTAAATGTGTCAAACCACATTTGATCAAGGGCGTTCCAATCCATATGGAATGCGAAGTATTTCAGATCGTCGAATTGCCCAGTGCCAACCCGGAAAAGCCCTGCGCGATGGTGATTGGCACCGTGGTTGGTTTGCATATTGATGATGCGATCATTCGCGATGGCATGGTTGATATTACCCTGTTCGAACCGCTTGCCCGGCTGGGGTATCAGGAATACGCCAGCATCTCGGAAACCTTTACCGTCAAACGCGAAGATTTTTGGAAGTAACGCCTGTTACTTGATCGCCGGTTTGTTTCATGAAAGCGACGCGCAAGCGCAAACAAACTGTCACAGAAACTCTCTAATGTGAAAAGCAACACAGTTCGCTCGAACATCAAACGGGCTTGAGCTGGGCTTTTTTACGTTTCTGATGATTTTTCTGGGGGCACTTTTATGAAACATACATTTGCGGCTGGCGTTGCCGGCATCGCAGCACTGCTTCTTGCCGGAACGGCAATGGCGGGCGAAGCCAAGATTTTCGAAACCAAAAGCGCAATCAACAATCTGTCAACGGTTATGGTTGATGGCGGCAAGGCACGTGATCTGACAGTCGGTCTGGGATCGGGTGCGTATCGTCGTCCGGGCGATCCGACCAACATGTTTTATGCAGTGTCTGACCGTGGCCCGAACTTTGTTTGCGGCGATGTTGAAACCGTTCTTGGCGTTTCAGAAGACGCCGTCTGCCACGGCAACAAAGTCCGTGTCTATCCAACCCCGGATTATTCGCCGTCGATCTACACCATTTTCCTGGGTGACAATGGTACCTTTGACATCAAGGATGTCATCACCATCAAGGATCAAAACGGTACTCCACTGACCGGCCTTACCAACAAACTGACCGTTGCCAAAACCGAAAAGCCGGTTGATGCCAACGGTAATGCGCTGGAACAGTCGGTATCGTCCATTGACGCCGAAGGCATCATTCGCCTGACCGATGGTTCTTACTGGATTGGTGAAGAAAACGGCCCGTCGGTTCTGCATGTTGGCGCAGACGGCACCGTGAACAACCGTATTGTCCCAGCCGGATCTGAAAAAGATTTCGACGGTGCAGCCTATAAGGTCACCGGTGGTCTCCCGGCCATTCTGGTCAAACGCCAGACGAACCGCGGCATTGAGTCGATGGCCGTATCGCCAGATGAAACCAAGCTGTATTTCATGGTTCAGAACCCGCTGGCAAACCCGAATGCCGATGCGTACAAAGCCGCCAAGAACACCCGTCTGTTCGTCTATGACCGCGTATCTGAAAAGCTAAGCGGCGAATATATCTATCAGCTTGATGATCCGCAGACCTTCCGCAACGATCCGTCAAAAAAACAGAATGCGCCACGCATTTCTGAAGTTTTGGCACTTGGCAATGATCGCCTTCTGGTTCTTGAACGCACCGACAAAACCACCAAACTGCATGAAATCAAACTGGCCGGTGCGACCAACATTCTGGCAAGCCGCTGGGATGATATGTCAACCAAACCGACACTTGAGCAGGAAAACGATCTTTCCAAGCTTGATCTGATCGCGGTTCCCAAAACTCTTCGTTTTGACAGTGCCGATTACCCGATGGCCCCCAACAAACTTGAAGGTCTGGCAATCATGGGTGATGGCGCACTTGCAATGATCAATGACAACGATTTTGGCATCAAGGGCGACCCGACCCAGGTGATCCTGATCGACGGTCTGGTTCAGGCGGATAAATACTGATTTTCAGCCTGTCTTTTACCATACATCACTGCGGGAAAGCTGCCATGCGGCTTTCCCGCTTTTTTATTGCGTGAAATGGGCGTAAAAGCAGGCCCATGATGACAGAAAAACAGATATTCGATACGCCGGACGGCGTAGAATCCGTGATCGAGCCAATGAATGAAACGGGTTACCTTGCCCCTGTCGGGTTTGAGGACCAGTTGTTCAATGAACTTGGCGATGTCACCGAACGCCATGACCGTTTGATGTTTGCACCCGGTCCGGAACGGCGTGTGTTCTGGGCACAGAATGTCTGGCGCAACCCGGTACGGATTGCAATTCCCTCGATCAAGGGTGCGGCCAAAATCCTGAAATTCAATCAGCGCAATTGGGCGATGTTCAAGTTTGACCATTTTTCCCGCGCCAAACTGATTGAGGCAAACTTGCCCCATGTGTCGGCCAAACGTCAGATTTTTGGCGAACCGGCCCCAACGGCACCGCTTGGCTCATGGACCCTGATTGATCCTGATACCATCATCGCGTCTGCTGATTGTTCCAGCCCTTGGAAAAACGGCGAGATCGAGTTTGAAGAAGACAAAGTAACACCGCCCAACCGGGCCTATTTGAAATTGTGGGAAGCCTTTACACGCCTTGGTGTGGGACCGCAGGCTGGTGATCGCACCATGGATCTGGGCGGAAGCCCCGGCGGTTGGACGTGGGTTTTGCATGAATTTAGCACCGATGTCATTTCCATCGACAAAGCCCGCCTTGACGCCAATATCGCCAAATTGCCGCGTGTTGATTTCCGTCAGGAAAGTGCCTTTGGCCTTAACCCGGAAGAAGTTGGCTATATCGACTGGCTGTGCTCGGATGTGATCTGTTACCCGGATCGCCTGTATCAGTTGGTCAACCAGTGGATGGATGCGGCCATGGCAACCAACTTCATCTGCACCATCAAACTGCAAGGTGACACCGACTATTCCGCCATCACCCAGTTTGCCGATATCCCGGGATCAAAGGTCGTGCATCTTTATAATAACAAGCACGAACTGACCTGGCTGAAAGTCCCCGGCGTGACCGATCAGGACTAGGGCCTGAACCCAATCATCATATCAAATTGCGGCGTTCAAATCAGGACGCCGCAATTTCCTTGATCGATGGATCAATCGGATAATAATCGCCTTTATCTGCACAGAAAATCTGACCACCGGTTTTAAGGTCCTGACTGTCATCAAGGGTGCCGGGCATCAATGCCATATGATCGGATTTAACCGGGCGCCAGAAAATCCCTGAACCACATTCCTTGCAAAATCCCCGATCCGTCTTTGGCGATATCCGATACCACCGCAATCCGGCATCACGTACAAGCGTCAAAGCACTTTTATCAAAACCGGCATACGAACTGACATGCCCGTGTAATTTGCGACATAGTTGGCAATGACACATCACCGCATCTTCAAGCGGTGCCGTCACACTGTAACGCACCGCACCACAATGGCATCCACCGTAGAACACGACGTTCGTGTCATCTTTCTTAACCATCACAATGCCCCCAATCACAATTGATCCATCCGATTTAATTTATCGGGTAATCGGCATATCGCAAGGTGTTGACGTTGATCAAAACACCCGCAAATCAATTTCAGGCATGGATTTCAGACAAATATGTTTGAGATTGGCGAAAAGCAGTCCTATTCTGCGGCTTCTGATAAGGGCAGGATGAAGACGCCACCGCGCCATTCCCCGCCATCCAGTCCTGCCCAAATGTGATGGGATAACATGTCCGAAAACTCTTTCAATTATGACGTGCTCGTTATTGGCAGCGGTGCTGCGGGGCTGTCGACCGCCCTTAAGCTCGCCCCCCACGTAAAAGTCGCGGTTCTTTCCAAGGGAAAGATCGACGATGGTTCGACCAATTGGGCGCAAGGCGGCATTGCCGCAGTGCTTGATGCCGCTGACAGTATCGAAAACCACGTGCGCGACACGCTGATTGCCGGGGCTGACCTGTGCAAGCGTGAAACGGTCGAATATGTTGCGGCCAATGCACCGCGTGCCATTGCATGGCTTGATGAACTTGGCATTCAACTGACCCGTGATCCGGCAGGCGGGAATGATCAACCGTTTCATCTGACGCGTGAAGGTGGGCACAGCCACCGTCGCATTGTCCATGCTGCTGATGCCACCGGGCGGGCTGTTCAAACCACGCTTCAAGGTCAGGCCGCCAATCACCCCAACATCAAGGTTTTTGAAAACTTTCTGGCAATTGATCTTGTCACCGACCGAAAGTTTGGCGGCGAAGGCCGGCGGTGTATCGGGGCGTATGCACTTGATCTCGAAACCGGGCAGGTCAAATCATTTAATGCCCGCACCGTTGTTCTGGCAACAGGTGGCGCCAGCAAAGTCTATCGTTTCACGTCCAACCCGGATGGCTCGACCGGTGATGGCATTGCCATGGCATGGCGTGCCGGGTGCCGGGTGATGAATATGGAATTCAGCCAGTTCCACCCCACATGCCTTTATCATCCACAAGCCAAGTCATTCCTGATTACCGAAGCCGTACGGGGCGAAGGCGGCAAACTGCTATTGCCCGATGGCACGCGTTTCATGGACCGCTTTGATGAGCGCGGCGAACTGGCCCCGCGTGACATCGTTGCACGCGCAATTGACCATGAAATGAAGCGCCTTGGTGCCGATTGCGTTTATCTTGATATCACCCACAAAGGCGAAGATTTCATTCGGGAACACTTCCCGACCATCCATGAAACCTGCCTGACCTATGGCATTGATATGACCAAGCAACCGATCCCGGTTGTACCCGCAGCACATTACACATGCGGCGGGGTTTTGACCGACCTTCGCGGTCGAACCGACCTGACCGGGCTCTATGCAATTGGGGAATGTGCCGGTACTGGTTTGCATGGCGCAAACAGATTGGCATCAAATTCACTTTTAGAATGCCTGGTGTTTGGCGAAGCTGCCTCAAAAGACATTATCGAAGCCCTGCCGGTCGAAGATCATTTCAAACCAATCCCCGAGTGGGATGAAACCGGCATTACCGACTCAGACGAAGAAGTCATTGTTGCCCATAACTGGGAACAGTTGCGCAACGTGATGTGGGATTTTGTCGGCATTGTCCGCACCACCAAACGGGTTCAGCGCGCCCAGCACAGGGTTGATTTGTTGCTGTCGGAAATTGACGAATATTATGGCAATTTCCGCGTCACCAATGACTTGCTCGAACTGCGAAACCTGTCGGTTGTTGCCAAACTCATCATTCAGTCGGCCCTGTGGCGCCGCGAAAGCCGTGGCCTGCATTACACCACCGATTATCCCGAACTCGACGAAAGCGGATCACCGCGCCAAACAATTCTGGTGCCAGAAAACTTCGCCGGTCGCTGGGTCATTTCCGGTCAGTGGAAAACCTGATCCATCGGCAACATCAGCAAACAGGAACAAAAAGCATGACCGGGCAAGCCAAACTTATTGGGATCGCGCGTAAGGCAAAATCGCGCGCCCCGATGGAGACGCTCGAAAAGGTCGCATGTTCGACGGCATTGGGCGTTGATGGCGATTATCGGGGAAAATTGCGTAAACGTCAGGTCACCATCCTGTCGAACGAAGACTGGCAAACAGCCTGCGCGGTTATTGATCGAACAGATCTTCCCTGGACGACCCGGCGCGCAAACCTTCTGGTCAGCGGCATTCCCCTTCCGCGTGACATCGGAGCCAAAATTTCAATTGGCTCCGTCGTGTTTGAAATCACCGGGGAGACCGACCCGTGTCGCCGGATGGAAGACGCCGCAAAAGGCCTTGAAGAAGCCCTTCGTCCCGATTGGCGCGGCGGTGTGACGTGCCGTGTCATCAAAGATGGCACCATTAAATGTGGCGATGCTGTTCACATCACATCGATGGTCGATTGACACCTTTGGTAGATTATACTTAGGGTCTACCTTTAAATACGGGCTAATCGAACCAACCTGATTAAGGGATATCAATTGCCTAGGATAGGATGGGTCATTACGTCATGAGCCCATAACGCATCGCGGTGCAAGTTGGTTTCGAATTGCTTTAACGCACAACCGACTTGCTGATGACATGTGTTGTAACTGTCCCGTATTTTCCAAATCTCGGCTGAGAAAGCTAGGAGATCGATTAGTGAAACCAGCGCCTGTTCCTTCTGACGAAGTTGATCGTCAAAAATCACTCGAAGCAATGGGATTGCTCTCAACGCCGCGCGATCCGGAACTTGATCGCATTACGCGGCTGACAGAACGTTTGTTCGGATCCGATATTGTCGCGATATCGTTACTCGACAATGATCGGCAATTTTTTAAGTCGCGCGTCAACCTTTCGGTTTCAGAAACAGGTCGCGACATTTCATTTTGCGGCCATGCGGTGATGCATAATGCGCCACTTGTTGTCTCCAATGCGCTTGATGATGATCGGTTTCACGACAACCCGCTTGTGACAGGGGGCCCGGAGATCCGATCATACCTTGGCGTTCCGATTTCCAATCAGCAAGGATACAAACTTGGCACGCTTTGCATCATTGATGGTAAAAAGCGTGATTTTACAAAGGACGAAATCGCAACGCTTCAGGACCTTGCCCATTGGGTAGAAACCGTAATTGCGCTGCGCTATAGCGAACGCAGCCAGAAACAACTTCTCGAAGACCTGAATGCCGCGCAACGCGAAGTTCTGATTGATACGTTGACAGGTATCTGGAACCGGCGCGGGCTTGAAGAACTGCTGGGGCGTGAGATTTCATCGGCACAAATCAAAAGTGCGCCAGTTGGCATCTTCATGCTTGATATTGATCATTTCAAACGGGTCAATGACACCTATGGTCATTTGATCGGCGACAAGGTGATACAGTCGATCTCTGAAATCATGGCATCGAGCATGCGCGATCAGGACATTATCGGGCGGTTTGGCGGCGAAGAATTCGTCTGTATTCTGCCTGGGTTGCGTCTGGAACGGATGATGTATCTTGGTTACAAGCTTTGCGAAACATTCCGTGAGCAATGCAAAGTTACCAACAAAGACGGCGAGCTGGTATCGGTGACAGTAAGTGTCGGTGCGACATGGTTATCACCGCACGCGACGACGAAATACAGCTCGGATCACGTATTACAAACGGCCGACGATGCCCTGTACGAAGCAAAAGAAGGGGGGCGGGATACAGTGCGTTACATCCCGCTTGATGAACATGGTAGTCTCGACACGCTCGAAGAATAATCAACCGACCGCGTTTAGACAGGATACAACAGGCGCCTGAAGTCTGGGCAAAAACACGTCTTAATCAAAAAATGCTGACTTGATCCTGTGTCCAAAATCCCTAAAACTTGACCGTCAAAGGGGCTTTGGAACATCGGGGGATGCACAGTGAAATCCGCACAGCGGCCAGATAACGAATATGCCCGTCAGAAATCCCTTGAAAGCATGGGTATTCTGACCAGCAAAGCCGACCCGGAACTGGACCGTATCACACGTGTTGCACAGCGTATCTTCGGCTCGGAAATCGTTGCGATTTCGCTTCTCGACAATGATCGGCAGTTTTTCAAATCCAACATCAATCAACCGACAACCGAAACCCCGCGTGACATTTCATTTTGCGGTCATGTGATTAATGACGATGTCCCTTTTATTGTCGAAGATGCAACAAGCGATCAACGTTTCACCGATAATCCATTGGTCACTGGCGTTCCGCATGTTCGGGCCTATGCCGGTGTGCCTTTAACCAATCCGGATGGCTTTAAAATCGGCGCCCTGTGTATTGTTGACAGCATGGCACGCACATTCTCTGCGGAAGACATTCAAATTCTTGAAGACTTGGGGCATTGGGCCGAAACAACCATCGCCATACGCTATGGTGCGCGCAGTCCACAACAGGTACTTGATGATCTTGAACCGGCCAAACACCGTATGCTGATTGATCCATTGACCGGCATCTGGAACAAAACCGGTATTGTTGAATTTCTTCATCGTGAACTGATCAATGCCAGACTGCAAAACGCACCACTTGCCATATACCGGTTTGAAATTGATCAATTCGATAAGCTGGAACAGAACTACGGCCATGAAACAGCCGAGCATATCATTCAGGCTATTTCTGCGGCCATCACATCAAGCCTGCGTGACCGCGATGTTGTCGGGCATATTGATGGTTCTGATTTTGCCTGTCTGATGCCAACGGTCCGTGAAGAACAGACAAGCTTTCTTGGCTTCAAACTCTGTGACACCGTCCGCGAACAGTGCCGGTTCTATGATGCTGACGGCAACCCAACCCGCATTACCATCAGTGTTGGTGCAACATGGGCACCACCGGTGGCAAAGCAACATTTCACGGCAAATCAAATTCTTGGCGTTGCCCAAGAAGCCCTTGGCTCGGCAAAATCACAAGGCATTGAAAACGTTGTCTATAAGGCGCTGAATATTCCCGCCACATAGGCTAAATTTCCTTTCACCCAACCACAAACAGGCCCTTGCGGTTAACAAACGCCGTCATTTCATCCATTGACATGTTTGCAAGTTCTGCCACCCCAATATAGGGGTCACCCGAAAGCCTTAACAACTGCGCAAATGCCGGTTCAGTTTTCACGTTCTGGCGTTTAAGTGCGCGAACGTTCTTTGCGAAATCGGGTCCAAGCAGGGAAAGAATTCTGGCCTCTGCCAGCATATGGATAAATCCGTATTGGGCTGTACTCGGGCAATCGGTTGCAAAAATCTCGACTTCAAACCCGTCACAATCACCCCCGGCGCACTCAAACCTTACAACACTTGCCACCCCGACATGGTTTGTCGGCGCGCGCTGGTGACGACGATAGTGTGGGTAACTCGAAAATGTGCTGTCAACACAATCATGGAACCGCGACAGATCGACCGCATGGCACAGGATATCTATATCGGACTGTTCCGTGTTGATCGCGATTGGCAAGGTTCCCGCGATCACCGGATCAAATTCCGCCAAAAGGCCAAAAACATCCGCCTGCTGCAACGCCAAAGCCACATTCGCACCAATATCAGATGCCTGCTGTAACTTTTCCAGCCCGCGAAAGGCCGCAGGACACAAGGGATCAGGCCAATCTATTACCGTTTGGTTCATGATCAAATCCGTTCTGTTTCTTGACCCTGTGCTACGCAAGGTTGATACCTGAGACAATGGATCACGCCCCCTCTGTCCGCACGCATCTTTCACACCTTGTAACACCAGCCAACTCATCGGGATCTTCTATCAGATGATTGATATTCTTGCCGTCACCACACCGATTTTCCTGATTATTGCGGTTGGCTATTTTGCTGTTTACCGCAACATTGTTCCACAAACCATTGTGCGTGGCATGGGCGCCTTTGTTATGAACTTCGCCCTACCGTGCCTTTTAATCCGGGCTTTGGCACAACGTGACCTTTCAGAAGTAATCGAGCCGATTTATCTGCTCGCCTATGGCGGTGCATCGATCATCCTGTTTTCATCGGGGTATTTTTATGCCCTTGCGGTCGCGAAGAAAAGACAATCCAACGCAATGCTACAAGGCATGGGCATGTCGTTTTCCAACAGTGGCTTTGTCGGCTATCCAATTGTATTACAACTGTTGGGACCAGCTGCTGAAATCGGTTTGGCCTTATGCGTCATCATCGAAAACCTTGTGATGATGCCTATGGCGCTTGTGCTGGGCGACAGCAGCCAGAACGAAGACCAAAGCAAAGGCCGCGTTCTAGCTAAAGCATTCCTGAAACTTGGCAAAAATCCGATCATCATCGGCATTGTCCTGGGCCTATGTATTTCGCTTTCAGGGTGGACCATCCCAAGCCCGATTTTCAAGGCCATTGATATGCTGGCATCCGCATCCGGACCTGTTGCGCTGTTTGTCATCGGCGGCGGGCTGGTTGGGCTTAAACTAAAAGGCCTGCGTACCGATGTGGCGCGTATCGTCACCGCAAAACTGATTTTGCATCCGTTGATGGTCTTTGCACTGGTCTGGGCGTTGCCCGATATCGATCCGGTTTTGCAAATCGCCTGCGTTGCTTTTGCCTGCTCACCGATGCTCAGCATCTATCCGATATTTGGCCAACGCTATGGTCACGAAGGACTGTGCGCCGCATCGCTTATGTTTGCGACCTCACTATCCTTTATCACCATCAGCACCGCCTTGTGGTTGCTTGACCTGACACAGGTTTTCGGGCCACTGCCCTGACAGAGCGGCCAAGGTCATATCAACGCGGCGACTTGCCAAGTGGGGGGCGTTGACCGGGGAAACCATCTCGACCCGGTTTGGGGCGTCCGCCGGGACCACCCGGGGGGCCGCCATTTGGGCCACCAGCTGTTCCACCGGGCGGCATGCCGCCCGGTCCCTTGTCAAAACTCGGATCTGAAATGCCGGCCAACATGCGCGGAATAAACGGGAAGGACTCGGTTACAAAATAAGCATATGTTCCGTTTGGATATTCCGGGGTGACCGTTTCGCGGCCGTTGGCTTCATCCAAATCACCAAGGCCCGGAATAAATTCAAAATCCTCGCCATACGTGCCGTCATATTTTCCACCCGGACCACCCGGGCGCGTACCGCTTTTTACCTGCCATGAACTGCGCAATGGTGTGATAGGCGAATTCGGATCATTGGGGTCTTCATAGCCAAACATTGCATAAATCGGAAAACCATCGGCGGCAAAACCGATGCGAATGGAATGCTGATCTGGTGACCAGCTTTTGATCAATCCCTTAGGGACACCGTGATAATGATACGTGCCGTTTGGCTGCACATGGGCATTGTTCTGATCAAGCCCCAAATCCAATGTCGGTGAAATCGCCTCGTAGCGCCAACCCGATTGGCGGTCACGTTGCCAGTACTCAGCCGTAAACGGATCAAAGGGCACACCATTTACCGCGACACCAAATAAATTGCGCGGGTTGGGCATGAACCAGCCACTGCGTTCAGGATTAATCGGCAACCGAAATTCGAGTGACTGCGCCTTGATTGAATTCGGGTTGCTTCTATTGGGGAAACTTCCCATGGAATGGTCCGGGATCGCATTGGATGTGATGTAACGATACCGACTGTCTTCACGAATGCTGACTTCGTTGCTGAGCGCCCATGCCTGATGCATGGGATTTAAGACCATCCCCGCCAACGGCAACATACCCATCCCAACCAGAACATTCCGACGCATGCGGTCAACGTCATCACGATTGTCACCGGCATATTGTCCCTCATCCATCGGTTCATGGATATGGGAATGTGCGTTATGGCGATGCGCATGATGATGACCATCATGGTCTTGATGTGCTTGTAATGCGTGAAGCTGGCGACGTGTTATTTTAGACAACAGACTTCCCCCAAAGAATGTGACGTCACCCCATTATTTGGGGATGACGTCACAAGGGTCCAGTCAAAATTGTCCTTAGCCGGGAATTTCACCGGCATGGGCAAGGAGTTCCTCGGCCTCGCGGAGCTCCTGTTGCTGCGCCCACATCTCGGCATAAAGCCCCTCTTGGCTCAAAAGGTCCTGATGACGACCGCGTTCGGCCACCTGACCATCGCGAAGAACGATGATCTCATCAGCATCAATCACGGTTGAAAGACGGTGCGCAATGATCAGGGTTGTGTGCCCGCGTGACACGTCGCGCAACGCCTGCTGGATATCCTTTTCGGTTCGGGTATCAAGGGCCGAGGTGGCTTCGTCAAAAATCATGATTTTCGGACGTTTCAACAACATACGTGCAATCGACACCCGCTGTTTTTCACCCCCCGACAGTTTAAGACCACGTTCTCCGACCTTGGTTTTGAACCCTTCGGGCAGACCTTCGATAAAGCCATCGATGCTGGCAAGTTTGGTGACATCTTCGATTTCGGACTGTTCAGCCCCCGGACGCCCGTATGAGATATTATAGGCAATCGTATCGTTAAACAGAACGGTGTCCTGCGGCACGATCCCGATTTCCCGACGCAGCGAATTTTGCGTCACATCGCGGATATCCTGCCCGTCGATGGTGATCCGTCCTGCCGACACGTCATAGAATCTGAACATCAGCCGTGTCAGCGTCGATTTACCCGCCCCACTTGGCCCGACAACCGCAACTGTCTTGCCCGCTGGCACCTCAAAACTGACACCCTTTAGGATCTCGCGGTCCGGGTTATAGGAAAACTTTACATCCTCAAAACGAATGGCCGCATCGCTGCATGCCAGTTCAGCCGATCCCGCCTTGTCTTCAACTTCCTTATCGACGTCGAGCAACGAAAACATCCGTTCCATGTCAGTCAAAGACTGTTTGATCTGACGATAGACAAACCCAAGGAAGTTAAGCGGCATATAAAGCTGCAACAGGTAGGTATTAACCAGCACAAAGTCACCAACCGTCATGTTGCCGTCCTGAACGCCCTTGGCCGCCAAAAGCATGTTCAGAACCAACCCAACGGCAATGATCGCACCCTGCCCGATATTGAGTTTTGAAAGCGACACCTGAGACAAAACCGCAGCCGTTTCATAGCCGCGCAGTGCCGCGTCATAGCGCCTTGCTTCGTGGGGTTCGTTGTTGAAATATTTGACTGTCTCGTAATTGATCAGGCTGTCGATGGCCTTGGTGTTGGCCTCGTCATCACGCAAGTTCATTTCACGGCGGAACTTCATCCGCCATTCGGTGACGATCAGGGTAAAGGCGATATAAATCACGATGGTGACAAACGTGATCAGCGCAAACCAGAAATCATACAGCGCCCAAAGAATTGCCGAGACCATGAAAATCTCAAGCAGGGTCGGCAAAATATTGAACAGCATGAAGGACAACAGGAATTCAATCCCCTTGACCCCGCGTTCAATCGCGCGCGAAAGCCCGCCCATCTGTCGATCCAGATGGAACCGCAACGAAAGCCCGTGAAGATGTTCAAAGACACCAAGGGCAGATGTGCGAATGGCACGCTGTGCCACTTTGGCAAAAACCGCATCACGTAATTCGCCAAAGGCCGACACCAGAATGCGCACCATCCCGTACCCGACAATCAGGGCAACGGGGACAACAATCAATGATGTGGTATCTGTCCCACCAGACGCGGCCTGGCCGGTTTTCTGTCCTGCCCCGCCCAACGCATCGACGGCATATTTATACAGCACCGGCATATAGACATTGGCGACCTTTGCCCCGACGAGAAACAACAGGGCAATGACGACACGCGCGCGAAGCTCAAACTCTCCGCGTGGCCACAAATACGGCAAAAAGTTCTTAACAACGCCAAGCTCTGCGCGCGCAGTTGACTGGCCGGAACCCATATTTTTCAAAATCTTATCCCCAAACGGTCACCGGTGGCATTGCGGTATGCTCTGACGGTGTGCCTTTTCATTCTGTCATCAACAAATGGAACGGCACACCCGGTTTGGCAAGCTTAAGTTGACTTGACCCCGTCGGAGCAAACCGCACTGTTCTGAGGAGAACCGTCGCAGGCTCGATCACGGATAAGTATTTTGATCCCAAGATCATTGCGGATAAACGGTTTGCGGTCTATTTTGTCAATTTGTTGATAAAATCACAAAAAGAACGATCCATCATACGGATCGAAGACGCACACGCTTAAAGGAACGGAAACAGGACCATGACGGCTCTTGCCAGTATCAAAAACCAGGATATCGCAGCACTGATGCGCGATATGGGCATCAAAGCACGCAAAGCAGCGCTGGAACTTGCACAGGTCCCGTCAGAACCAAAAATCTCTGCCCTTAAAGCCGCGGCTGCCAAGCTGCGCGACAATGCAGATGCGATCCTTGCCGCCAATGCCAAGGATATGGAAGCCGGTCGCGCAAAGGGACTAACCGACGCCCTTCTGGATCGTTTGGCCCTTGATCCGGCCCGGATCGAAGGCATGGCAGCAGGTATCGAGGCCGTTGCAGAACTCCCCGACCCGATCGGTCGTGAACTGGCACGCTGGAGTCCGGAACATAACGGGCTTGATATCGCGCGCGTTTCGGTCCCGCTTGGCGTCATTGGCATCATTTATGAAAGCCGCCCGAACGTCACCGCCGACGCCAGTGCGATGTGCATCAAATCTGGCAATGCTGCGATCTTGCGCGGCGGGTCAGAAAGTTTTTATTCGTCACGCGCAATTTTTGACTGCATGGCTGAAGGCATTGCCAAAGCGGGCCTGCCCGACAATGCCATCCAGATGATCCCGACGACAGATCGCGCCGCTGTGGGCGAGATGCTGAAACTTTCCGATTATATCGATGTGATTGTACCGCGTGGGGGCAAATCCCTGATTGCGCGCATCACCGATGAAAGCCGCATTCCGCTGTTTAAACACCTCGAAGGGCTGTGCCATACCTATGTCCATGCCAGTGCCAATCCGCAAAAGGCAGTTGACATTGTCGTCAATGCCAAGATGCGTCGTGTCGGTGTATGTGGCTCAACCGAAACCATCCTGATCGACAGTTCTGTTGCCGGTCGCCTTCTGCCGCGCATTGCCGAAGCCCTTGTCGCCAAGGGGTGCGAGTTGCGCGGCGATGACATCGCGCAATCAATTGACGGCCATATCAAACCGGCAACGAACGAGGATTGGGTGACCGAATATCTTGATGCAATTGTTTCGATCAAAGTCGTCAACGGCGTTACGGATGCAGTTAATCACATCAATACGTACGGCTCTCACCACACTGATGCGATCATTGCCGAAAATGCAGCCGCCACCACGACATTCATGAACGGAGTTGATTCGGGGATTGTGATCGTCAATGCATCAACCCAGTTCGCCGATGGTGGTGAATTTGGTATGGGGGCGGAAATTGGCATTTCCACGGGTAAGCTGCATGCACGCGGCCCGGTCGGAGTCGAACAGCTAACCAGCTATAAATACATCGTGCGCGGCACAGGCCAAACGCGCCCATGATTGCTGCTGCACCAAGATCACATTTGGCCCCACCACGGGTCGGCTTGCTGGGCGGGTCGTTTAATCCCGCCCACGAAGGGCACCTGCATATCTCGCTTGAGGCATTAAAGCGCCTGCAACTTGACGCGGTATGGTGGCTTGTGTCACCGCAGAACCCGCTGAAGTCGCGCGATGGCATGGCTGACCTCGCAGATCGCTTTGATTCTGCACGAATGATGGCAAAGCATCCCCGCATTGTGGTTTCTGCAATTGAAACCGAACTCGGAACCCGTTATACGGCGGATACTCTTGCAGCCTTGCAACGTCGTTTTACCCAAACACGATTTGTTTGGCTGATGGGAGCAGACAATCTGGCCCAGTTCCATAAATGGAAATGGTGGAACAGGTTGATTTTGCATGCTCCCATTGCGGTTATCGACCGTGAAGGGTATTCTAACAAGGCATTGTCCGGGACCGCTGCGCGCCGTATGGAACGTTGGCGCATCCCGATGGACAAGGCGGGTTTGCTGGCCGATCTAAATGTTCCGGCCTGGGTATACCTGCCAATCAAGCGCCATCCGGCATCTTCGACCGCAATTCGCGCCGAAGGCAGATGGCAGGTGTAAGCAACGCGGTGAATTTTGCTGTCGGCGACATGCCGGGGCATCCCGCGGAAAATTAAGGTGGCGACCATAGGTACCGCAAAAACAACTCTGAACCCGAGCGAAATGCTTTCGCTGATCCAGAGTACTCTCGCAGAAGACAAGGCCGAAGACATTGTCACCATCGAACTGACCGACAAGACGTCGATTGCAGATCACATGATCATTGCAACCGGTTCATCGTCACGTCGTGTAGCTTCCATGGCCGAACATATTGTCGAAGCCATCAAAGCCGCTGGACAAGGCCGCGCTGCCGCCGAAGGCAAAGAACAGGGTGACTGGGTGCTGGTTGATACCGGCGACGTCATTGTTCATCTGTTCCGCTCGGAAGTACGTGCGTTCTACAACATCGAAGAGATGTGGGGCGTTGAAAATCCGGCACTCAAACAGCAGGCCGCGCGACTGTATTAACAGTCAGCACCCTTTGTTTGGGCATGTCGCTGGCCTGCGTGCAATCAGGCGGTTGCACGCAGTATCGGCTTCATACTGCGCGATGTTGTCAAGACGACACTCAAGATAACGGCCCGGTCAAAGGTCTGGATAAAACGTATGCAAATTACTCTTGCTGCTGTGGGCCGCATGAAATCCGGCCCGGAAAAAGACCTGTTTGACCATTATGCCGCGCGCCTTCGCTGGCCATTCGTTGTCCGCGAAGTCGAAGAAAAGAAAAAACTTCCCCCCAATCAGCTTAAAGACCGTGAAGCAGAACTTCTGCTGGGCCTCATCCCTGACAACGCGTTCGTTGTCGCCCTTGATGAACGCGGCAAGGAATATGGATCGATCGAGTTTTCCCAAAAACTTGAAGGCTGGATTGACCAATATGCCGGCAATATCGCATTCGTGATTGGCGGAGCAGACGGGCACGGGCCCGCCTTGAAATCGCGCGCCAATACGCTTTGGTCGCTAGGTAAGGCCACATGGCCTCATATGCTGGTACGCGCCCTGATCGCCGAACAGCTTTTCCGCGCCCACGCCATCCAGACCAACCATCCCTACCACCGCGAATAATCTACCCCGGCGGCTTAAACTTCGTTCATTACACTCGCGAAAAGAAAACTGCGGCGGGTGATGAAACAGGCACGCCTGAGCAAAGATCATAAAACAGGAATCGCACCAGAACGGCTTGGCTCCGGCGCGATTTCTCGTTTTTTAATGCAATCCGTATTGGGAACGGACAACCCCTGAATTATAGCGCTCGGTGGCCAGCAATTTCGGCTTAATCCCACCTGCATCCTGACCGAACAACGAAATCCCCTGTCCGAGAACTTCGGGAACCGTAAAAATATCAAGCTGGTCAGCAAAACCACCAAACAGGAACTGTGTCACCACAGATCCCCCACCAACGATCCAGATGTCACCATCATCAGCCCGGTTGCTCCGCAACTGATCAACCAGTTCGATGATACTGCCACCATAGGCCTCTGTATTGACGGGCCGGTCTTTTGGCAATTCACGGGATGTCAAAACGATGGTGCGACAGTCCTCATACGGCCAGTCGCCAAATTGCATGACCTGATCAAAGGTCTTCCGGCCAATAATCAAGGTCCCGACGGTGTCCAGAAAGCTATCAAAATCGAATTCGGCCGGATCATATTGATCCAGCCAGTTGACCGCACCATTGGCACGCGCGATAAAGCCATCCAGACTGACCGCAATGTAAATGCGGAACAGCTTTTTGCTCATGTGTTTATATCCAACCTTTGGTGGGGTCTTTGCCCCTTTTCCCTCAATCAAGCATAGCAGATTGCCAACCAACGATGGCAACAAAGAGGCCGGACACATCAATGCCTCCGAACATCACATCCGAAGGCATTGATTTGACACCCTATTCTTCCGAACAGCTTTTAGCACTCAACAACGTTCACATTAACCGCAAGGCCGCCCTGGCTGGTTTCCTTGTACTTACTTTGCATGTCGAGTCCCGTCTGGCGCATGGTTTCGATCACCTTATCAAGTGACACTGTGTGCTGCCCATCACCGCGCAGCGCCAGCCGGGCTGCATTGATCGCCTTAACCGCCCCCATGGTATTGCGTTCGATGCAGGGCACCTGCACAAGCCCGCCAATCGGGTCGCAGGTCAGACCAAGATTATGCTCCATACCAATTTCGGCGGCATTCTCAACTTGTTCTGGCGTTCCGCCCATGACCGCACACAAAGCCCCGGCCGCCATTGAACAGGCAACCCCGACCTCACCCTGGCAGCCAACCTCAGCAGCCGAAATCGATGCACGTTTTTTATAGATTGATCCAATCGCCGCTGCCGTCAGAAGAAACTCACGAATTTTAATCTGGCTGGCATTGGCCCCGAACCGTTCGTAATAGCGCAGCACCGCCGGAATAACCCCGGCTGCCCCGTTGGTCGGTGCGGTCACAACCCGCCCACCCGCAGCATTTTCTTCGTTCACCGCCAGCGCATAAAGATTAACCCAGTCGATCACGGTCAGCGGATCGCGAAGGCCCGCTTCGGGTTTGTCGGTCAATTCATGATAAAGCTTGCTGGCCCGGCGTTTGACTTTTAATCCACCGGGCAAGATACCATCGGTTTTGCAGCCCCGATCAATGCAGGCCATCATCGCGCCGTGCACTCGATCAAGAAATTCAATGGTTTCCTCAGCGACCCGCCAGCTTTGCTCGTTGGCCATCATGATGTCGGAAATCGACTTTCCTTCACGCTTACAGATCGCCATCAGCTCATCGGCTGATGAAAACGGGAATGGCAGGGTAATGTTATCGCCAGAATATTCCGCCCCGCGATCATCGCCAGACACAATAAACCCACCACCGACCGAAAAATATTCCTGTGCGTGGATTTTAACCCCATCACCGTCAAAGGCGGTAATGCGCATGCCGTTGGGATGTTGCGGCAGGGTCTCGGCAAAATGAAAAACCAGATTGGTATCGCGGTTAAACGCCACCGCATGCTGCCCATACAGTGAAAGCTGCTTATTGGCGTCAATCGCGGCAATGGTTGGGGGAATTTGGTCGGGATCGATGCTGCGCGGCCGCTGCCCGCAAAGCCCCATAATCACCGCCGTATCTGTCGCATGACCTTTGCCGGTCAGGGCAAGTGACCCATACAAATCGACAATCACACTGCCTGTCTTGGCCAAAAGATTGCGTGCTTCAAGCTCAAGACAAAACCGGTACCCCGCACGCATCGGGCCAACCGTATGCGAACTCGATGGTCCGATCCCAATGGTATAAAGATCAACAACAGACAGGTTTACGTCATGTGATGATCTGCCTTGCGATCCCGAAGAGGGATCGGTGGCGGGAACATTGGTCATAAAGGGCCTCCTTCACGGCTCTTGAACGCGCGAAAAGTCGCGCCGTTTGCGAACCGGTGTCTCGCCCCCTCTGTCCCTTGACCTGAGATTGTACCCCTGCTTGCAAAAACAATGTTTCTGCCAACCGGATTTCATCCTTCGGTGGAATCCGAACATCGCCCTGATATGATAGATGCGACTTTCTTTTTCTCTCTCCAGAGCCTCAATCCGCGACGGTCCATCTGCCTGAGAGTTTTTTGGGGCTATTGCTCCTTCGGCGCCGACCACCGCAATGGTCGAACTCTCCCGTCACGGTACGAGATGCCATAAATGTCACCTCTGAGGATCACCGTTGTCGGCAAGAGTATCCGCGCCATGCCCCCCTGTCAAAAAGCAGCTTTGCACCTGCAAAAAATTCACCTGTCGGGTGGCTGCTATCACAGGGGTTTCATGCTAAATTGCCGCTATCGAACATTTTCCTGATGTGATTGACGGCTGTCCCACCCAGTGCGCACAACAGGATTTCTGGCGAACCATCCTGTAAGTCACCATATTTACAGGAAATTCAGCCTTTATCTGTATCAGTATTCTTATCTGTGGGGTTTATGAACGTGACTGAGTTGAATTCCGTAAAGCGCCCGCGTCCTGTGGTGCTGTGCATTCTGGACGGCTGGGGATATCGTGAAGAAACCAAGGACAACGCTGTTGCCTTGGCCAACACGCCTGTCTGGGATGAACTTTATGCTACCTATCCAACCGGTTTTTTAAAGGCCTGTGGTCTGGATGTTGGCCTGCCCGAGGGTCAGATGGGCAATTCGGAAGTCGGTCACATGAACCTGGGGGCTGGTCGTGTTGTCATGCAGGAGTTGCCCAAAATTGACGAAGCCGTCAAAACCGGTTCCATCGCCAACACCGATGCGGTCAAAAAAGTCATCGCCAAACTGACCGACAGCAAAGGCGTTTGCCACATCGCAGGTCTCCTGTCGGACGGTGGGGTTCATTCCCATCAGGTCCATATGGCGGCCTTGGCAAAGATTATTGCGAGGGCTGGGATTCCAGTCAAAATCCATGCATATCTTGATGGGCGCGATACCGCACCTAAAAGTGCCGCCAAGTTCCTTGAGAAATTCCGCGCCCTTCTTGGCGATGCCAATGTTGAAATTGCCACGGTGACCGGTCGCTATTACGCGATGGACCGTGACAATCGCTGGGAACGTGTCAGTCAGGCCTATTTTGCAATGGTGCAGGGCAAAAATTACGCAGATGGCCACACCGCGCAAAGTGCCGAAGCTGCGATTAAGGCCGCATATGACGCCGACACCACCGATGAGTTTGTCCTGCCGACTGTGATTGGTGATTTTGACGGAATCAAGGATGGTGATGGTCTGTTGATGACCAATTTCCGTGCGGACCGCGCGCGTGAAATTCTGGCCGCCCTCTGTGCGCCGGAATTTGACGGGTTTGATCGTGGCACGCCGGTCAACTTCGCCGTTGCCGCGGGTATGGTCGAATATTCATCGGCCCATGCGGCCTATATGGATGCGATTTACCCGCCACAGGTTCTGCCAAATATCTTTGGCGAAGTCGTTTCCAAGGCGGGGCTCAAACAGCTCCGCATTGCGGAAACCGAAAAATATCCGCATGTATCGTTCTTCTTTAACGGCGGTGAAGAACAGGTATTTGAGGGCGAAGACCGCATTCTGGTGGCATCGCCTAAGGTCGCAACCTATGACCTCCAACCTGAAATGTCCGCCCCGGAAGTAACCGAAAAA
Organism: Thalassospira sp. Z349TD_5; assembly: GCF_056173045.1. Taxonomy (NCBI): domain Bacteria; kingdom Pseudomonadati; phylum Pseudomonadota; class Alphaproteobacteria; order Rhodospirillales; family Thalassospiraceae; genus Thalassospira; species Thalassospira sp. Z349TD_5. The sequence goes on along the minus strand of NZ_CM149654.1, from coordinate 432,036 downwards.
CTGGTTGCCGCAATCAAGGCAGAAACCTATGACGCGATTATCCTCAATTTCGCCAATCCCGATATGGTTGGCCATAGCGGCATTCTGAGCGCCGCGATGAAAGCCGCCGAAGCGGTCGACACCTGCCTTGGGCAAGTAATTGACGCGATCAAATCGGTTGGCGGGGTTGCGTTTGTGACCGCCGACCACGGCAATTGCGAAGTCATGGTCAACCCGGAAACCGGCGAACCACACACCGCCCATACGCTTAATCTGGTGCCGACCATTCTTGTTAACGGTCCAGAAGGGGTAACGCTTGAAAATGGGCGTCTTGCCGATGTCGCACCGACATTGCTGCAACTGCTTGGTGTTGCCCAACCTGATGAGATGACCGGCACGCCCTTGCTTAAGGGTCTGAAAGGACATGATGCGCTTCTTGCGAGCTAAGACAGCTTCAAAGATGTCCCTGCCTGCGCTGGCTGCTTTTGCAGTTCTGGTTGCAGGCGGGGCAGCGCCTTCTTTTGCCCAATCGCTGCAAAAGGTTGATCGTAAACTTGATCAGCTTGAAAATCAGCTTTCCGAACAGCAAAAACAGGAAGAATTCCTGTCGCGTAAATCGCGTGAGTTGTGGACCGAAGAACAAGCCCTGCAATCCGAAGCCATTTCGGTTGCACGCCGCACCCAGCGGCTTGAAACGACCCTGACCGACCTTGAAGACCAGCTCGAAACGCTTGAGGCACGTGAAAAACGTGCCAATACCAGCCTAGAAGACAAGGCCGGGCAATATGCCCGCATTCTGATGGCGCTTCAGCGGCTTTCAACCACCCCGCCCGAGGCCGTGATTGCGCTGCCAACATCGCCGCAAGATACGCTGCGGTCTGCGGTTCTGTTAAAGGCCGCCCTGCCCGGTGTTGAACAGCATGCCCGTGATTTGCGCAACGAACTGCATGACATCTCGACATTGCGCGCTGACATCCGCGACCGCCGTGAAGAAATGGCAACGGCAACCGCCGCACTACAACAAGAACGCGGATCCCTTGCCGCGTTACTTGATGAAAAACGCCGTTTACGGTCGGAAACTGAGGCAGAAGCCCGCGAAGCCGCCAAAGCCGTCAGCAAGCTTGCCGACGAGGCAAAGTCACTTGGTGACCTGTTGGCGACCTTGCGTACACGCGCCGAAGGGCTGCCGATACCACGCATGCGCCCGGACGAGCAGATCAAACAACAGCCCGAACCACAATTAGCCAAGCGCACCGAACCCGATAGTGATACGCTGGGCTCCTCGACAATTGCGAAAAATGAACCACCCAAACCACCCGCCGAAAAGGGCAATGCCTCCAGTGCGGAAAGTGCGGATGACGAAAAGTTTGCGGTTGGCAGTTCCATCACATTGGCGCGCGGCCATTTGCGCATGCCCGTCAGTGGCAAAGTCGTCACACTGTTTGGTGAAAAATCACGTGGGCCCGACGGTTTAACCGTCGCCCGGTCGAAGGGGATCGAGATCAGCACACGCGAAAATGCGCAGGTTGTCTCCCCTTTTGACGGTAAAGTTGTCTTTTCTGGTCCTTTCCGCGGTTACGGTCGCCTCTTGATTATCGAACACGGCGAAGGATACCATAGTCTTATCGCCGGTTTTGATCGGCTCGACAGTGTGGTAGGACAATATGTGTTGGCTGGCGAACCTGTTGGTATTATGGGTGAAACTGCGCCAAAACTGTATCTGGAGATGCGTCAGGACGGAGAAGCGATTAATCCGCTTCCGTGGCTGGCCTCGAAAAACGGCAAGGTAAGTGGATGAAAACCTCTCGATTGGCAGTACTCGCTCTCGCGACCGGCATGACTTTCGGCCTTGCGTCGCCTAGTTTGGCGCAGTCTTCAAGCTCCTCGGCCGAGACCTATCGCCTGTTGAACCTGTTTGGCGATGTTTTTGAACAGGTCAAAACAAAATATGTCGAAAAAGTCGATGATAAGCAGCTTATAGAAGCCGCTATCAACGGCATGCTGACATCTCTTGATCCGCATTCCTCTTATCTGAACATGGATAATTTCGAGGAAATGCAGGTCAACACGCGCGGCGAGTTCGGCGGGCTTGGCATCGAAGTCACGATGGAAGAAGGCTTTGTCAAAGTCATCTCGCCAATCTATGACACGCCTGCTGAGAAGGCCGGTCTGCAGCCGGGCGATTTCATCACCCATATTGATGGTACCGCCATCCGTGGTAAAACACTGAACGATGCCGTCGAGATGATGCGTGGCAAGGTCAATACCGACATCATTCTGACCATCATCCGCAAGGGTGAACAGGCCCCGTTCGATGTCACCCTGACCCGGGCCGTGATCAAAATCCAATCGGTCCGCGCCGAAGTCAAAGAAGAGATCGGCTATATCCGGATCACCAAGTTTAACGAACAAACCTTTAGCGGACTGCAGCGCGCCATTGGCGACATGCGCGATCAGATCGGCCCTGAAATCAAGGGACTGGTGATTGACATGCGCAACAATCCGGGCGGTTTGCTTGATCAGGCAATTTCGGTTTCCGATGCGTTTCTTGATAAGGGTGAAATTGTCTCTACCCGTCCGCGCGACACGGAAAACACCGAACGCTATAACGCCCGCACTGGCGATCTGGCCGAGGGCCTACCGATGGTTGTTCTGATCAATGACGGGTCTGCTTCGGCATCTGAAATTGTTGCCGGTGCGCTCCAGGATCATCGCCGTGCCGTGATCATGGGCACACGCAGCTTTGGCAAGGGATCGGTGCAAACCATCCTGCCGATGCCGGGCAACGTCGCCCTTCGTCTGACGACAGCGCGCTATTACACCCCGTCTGGAAAATCCATTCAGGAAGTCGGTATCGTACCTGACATCATCGTCCCGCAGGCCCGCGTCGAAAGCATCGAAAGCGATGTACGTCGCTCCGAAGCATCGCTCAGTGGCGCATTGCGCAATGAAGATGAAGGCACCTCAGATGCGGAAAAGGATGCAAATTCCCGCCGCGATGATGCCGAACAGCTTGCGATTGACGATTATCAGCTGTCGCGTGCGCTGGACATGATTAGGGGCATTTCCCTGTTTGGTCCGCGCCCGCAAGGTTAAGGACCAAAACGGCATCGTGAGAGACTGACAAGTCGTGTTCAGGAAAATCCTAAATTCTTTGCCGTTCGGTAAGAAAAAGAACGGCGATTTCGACGAGGACGTGGCCGATGATATGGCTGATGACCTCGACGATGGGATGAACGACGCCATGTCGGATGCGGATAACGCCGCATCCGACGGCGTTGACGAAGACGACCTTCTGTTCAGCGAATTGCCGATTGAAGTTCAGGTCAAGAAAATGCCAAAGCGCCCGAAATCGCGGCGCAGCTGGCTGTCTAAACTTCTGATCATCACGCTTTTCATATTCCCGTTTGGCGCAACAGCTGTTGCCATGATCCCGGTTCTTGATCCTGAAACCGGATGGCGCCTGTTCCATCTTGGCGGTCCCAAGGCCACCGTTGCAGTGCCTGGATCCGAACGTGAACTTCAGGAAGAAATTTCGCGCGGCGTTCAGGATGTTCAGGATCGTGATCGCGCAGCCCAAGACGCAACCGCGCCAGACGGCACACCTGAAAACGGACAAACTTCAGACGATATCGCCAATCAGCTCGAGGGTGTGTCTGATTTGATCGGCGCTCCCAACCAAGATGGCACTACAGGCGACAGTACGCAGCCAACCCCCGAAGAACTCGCGGCCCTGATCGCAGAAGAAGGCGCAATTGACGATCCGATTGAACCTGATCCCTTGCGCCCGGCCCCTGTGCCTGGCCTTGACGAAGAAGGAAGCTTTGGCCGAATTCCACGGATTGGGGATGATGGGACAACCCCGTTTGACGCCTATAAACGTCCCTTTGAAACCGTCGAGAATCAGCCTTATGTCGCCATCATCCTGACCGGTGTGGGTTTGAATACAGCCCGTACAGAGGCTGCCATCAATGATCTGCCACTGAACATCTCTTTGGGGATTTCACCCTATGCCCGCGACATTGCCAAGGTCGCAATGGATGCACGCGCCATGGGCCATGAAGTCTTCTTGCAAGTGCCGATGGAACCCAATGATTTCCCGCTTTCCGATCCGGGACCACGTGCGCTTCTGACCTCCTTGTCGGAGGGGGAAAACCTTGTTCGGCTTGAATGGTTGCTGGCCCGGTTCCCGGGGTACGCCGGACTTGTCAGCCATCAGGGATCAAAGTTTGGCAGCATGGATAGCGCCATCCGTCCGGTGCTTGAAATCATCACCCGGTCGGGTCTGATGTATGTCGAAGGATCCAACAGCGGCATCGCAAGCTATGGCGCGCAACTGGCCGCAAATGCCAGTTCTCCAAATGCCGTTGGCAACATCGTGATTGATGACGTTCCCAGCCGTCGCGAAATTGATGCTCGGTTAAATGAACTTGTTGAACTGGCCAAACGCAATGGTGCAGCCATCGGCTTTGCCCAATCCTACCCTGTCACCATTCAGCGGCTTAAAAACTGGGCTTTCAGATTACGTCGGCAAGGCGTTGTTCTCGCGCCTGTAAGTGCCCTTGCAAACCGTCAGGTCACCGCCCAGTCCGCCGACGAAGCCGAAGCCGCAAGGCGTCAGGCCGAACAACTGGAAAACGAAGCTGCCGCCGCGCAAGAAAATGGCGACGGATCTGCCGAACCAACCAACACCATTGAAAACTAGCTGGAAAAAGTGCCAGTCTTGTCTGGTACTTCCGTAGTCAGGAGCCATCATGGCGCGTAAGATCAAAACCACCACCCCGGCAACCGACATGGATACCCCAACACCCAACACCCCAAAGGTTCAGGCCGAAGACCTGCCCTATCGACCCTGTGTCGGCATTGCCCTTTTTAATGCCGACGGTCTGGTCTGGATGGGCAACAGGCTTGGATTTGAAGGGGCTTGGCAACTGCCCCAAGGCGGGATTGATGACGGCGAAACTGCCCTTGATGCCGCCATGCGCGAACTTAAAGAAGAAATCGGCACCGATAAGGCTCAAGTCGTTGCTGAAACGCCAGACTGGTTGACCTACGACCTGCCGGACCATTTGATCGGCAAGGCGTTCAAGGGTGCCTATCGCGGCCAAAAACAAAAATGGTTCGCCATGCGCTTTACCGGCAAAGACAAACACATCAAGATTGATGTGCCAAATCCTGAATTTGATGCGTGGCGCTGGACGGATTTTGTCACTTTGCCCGACCTGATTGTACCGTTCAAACGACCGGTTTATTTGCAAATTGCTGAGTCATTTCGTGATGTACCGCAAAGAATTCGTGAAATGAAGGGTCTATAACCCCACCATCGCGGCTTGATTGCGACGTGTTTTTCACCCAATTTCATGACATACAAAATACCAGTGGTTTAGAGGAGTTCCAACATGGGTACGGATCGGGTTATCTTTGGTGTTCTGACCATCGTGGTCGGCATTTTCGGCCTGTTTTATGCGTCGGGTTCGCATGACGGTTATTCTTATTTTGTCGGTCTGGCCCTGTTTATTGGTGCTGTCTTGTTCATGTTCCACCTGATCAAAGGCCATTATGATCAGCTTGAAGAAGCCGACCACGCGTAATCAGCATACAAACCCTTGCAACTAACAGGTTTCAATCCGGGTCGATGCGCGTTAGGGATAGTCTATGAGCAATACACATTGGGATCCCGCCCGTTACGGTTTGTTTGGCAATGAACGCCAACGACCGGCCATCGACCTGATTGCCCGCTTACCCAAAGCGGCCGACGGATTTTCACCGCGTCACATCGTTGATCTGGGCTGCGGCCCGGGCAATGTCACCGCATTGCTGGCGGCCGCCTATCCGGGCACCGCAACCGATACCGTTAAAATTGTCGGGGTTGATTCATCTGATGAAATGATCGACACCGCCCAAAAGCGCGACGAAAACATCGACTGGCAAAAGGGTGATATCGCCAGTTGGGAACCAGAAGAGAAAGTCGACCTTCTGTTTTCCAATGCCGCCCTTCATTGGGTGCCCGATCATTCAAAACTGTTTCCACGTCTTTTAAGTTTCGTGCGCCCCGGCGGGTTACTGGCCATTCAGGTCCCCAATAATTTCCTTGCTCCCAGCCATCAGTTGATCGGCGAAGCCGGTCTTGATTGGCCAAAGGAAGTGGCCAAGGCCATGCATGCCGCACGCATCATGCGCCCCGGCGATTATTTTGATGCGATAGCACCTGAATGTGACGACATTGATCTTTGGCAAACCCAATATTGCCATGTGCTGACCGGCGAGGACCCGGTGCACAACTGGGTCAGTTCAACCACACTGCGTCCGGTAATGGCGGCCCTGCCCGATGATGAAGCCCGCGCAAAATTTACCGAAAAATACAAGGCACGGCTGTCTCAGGTTTATCCCCCGCGCGATGATGGCCGCACCCTGTTTCCATTCAACCGGCTTTTCATGATTGCGCGCAAACGCCCGGCATAAATCCGACCATAACGCCAACTGCTGACAGGAACATTCATATGGCTGACTTTCGCGAACATTTCGTCAAAGCTTGCGGCTATGAAATGCATGTCAGAAGCTGGGGCGATCCGTCGAAACGCCCCCTGATCATGAGCCACGGCCTTGCCCGTCTGGCAGATGATTTCGATCATGTCGCACCTCATTTTACCGATCAGTATTATGTGCTGTGCCCAACCATGATCGGACGGGGTTTTTCAAGCTGGGCAAAGAACCCCGATCAGGAATACACCGTCCCGTTTTATGTCGCCCAGACATTTGAGATGCTTGATCACTTCAATGTTGATACGTGCGACTGGATTGGCACATCAATGGGCGGGTTGATTGGCCTTTATGCCACCGCCGAAGTCGCCGGGCGCATTGAAAAGCTGGTTCTCAATGATATCGGCCCCGAACTGGATCAAGGTGCCGTTGACCGTATTAAATCCTACGTTGGTGCTGCACCGGAATTTGAAACAATCGACGAGGTCGAAAAGATCGTTCGGATGATCTATGCCCCATTCGGGGTCAAAGATGATGCAACCTGGTCGTTTTTGGCATCGCGTTCAGTTCGGCGTCTGCCCAATGGCAATTTCATGATGCATTACGATCCCGAAGTCATGCGCGTCTTTGCCGAACATATTGATTCTTTTGATGCATGGGACGTTTTTGATGCGCTTCCCTGCCCCGTTATGCTGATCAGCGGTGAACAATCCGACCTGATACCGCGTCGCATCGTCGACAAGATGAAACAAAAAAAACCACAAATGCCGATTTTCGCAGTAGCGAACTGCGGGCATGCTCCCCATTTGAATGACAGAGCACAAATAAACGCTATCAGGGCATTTTTGACCGGCCAGTCGCAATAGGCATTCTCAAACGAATGCCGCACCATACAAAACCCGGCCCAAATAGCCTGATGCCTGACTGTTCGCGAAACGTTGAGCCAAAATAATTAACGCCGCGAACAGATACATCGTTGGTATGGGACCGACACCGATCTTGCCCAAGTTGGCCAGCGTACAGGCTTTGTCCTGAGCCTCGCGTCGAATGTTGTGCTGTTTCTTACTGCTTGGGAACAAGCCGCATGACGAACCCGCATTTGTCGATCAACTGGCTGCTTGCAGCGCCGCTGGCCACCGTATTCGGATTTGGCCCGCTGGATACTGCCTATGCGCAGTCAACGACGACATCAACCATGACAGATGCCCCTTCGTCTTCGTCATCCTACCTTGTGCCGGGTGGCAATCTCATGTCAGGCATTTTACCCCCGGCTGGCCATAACAGTTTGGGGCGCTATATCTCCGGCCGCACAACATATGGCATCCAAATCAGCCCCGATGACACCAACAACACTGATGACGCCGGACAGGTCTGGCTTGAACTTAACGGGCAGACTACCGCCACAAACGGTATGAGTGCGCAAGTTGGCCTTGGCTATGCCCCAACCCCGGATGTCGGCATTGCCGTCGGCCCCTTTGTCGATCTCAGCGGTTCAAGGGCGGATAATTTCGGTGCGTATGAAGCCGGAAGCTATGAGCATCAAACGCGCTCATCGCGTATTATGCTCTCGGATGGCAGCAGCGGCTTTGATGATGCCGGGCTTGCCGCATCCTTATCCTTCATGCCGCTTGAAGACATCTGGATCGGGCTGCACGGCAGCGTATCGCACAGCCTGACACCTTCCCAAACGCATCAAGGCATGCTTGATGGCATTGATGCCATGCTGGGCCTGACCGCACGCTACCGGATCGAGTTTTGATCCATCTTCGCCGTTGTATCTTTTGGCCGATCAACCATCAAATACCTTGTTGCGTCACCTTGCTGTCCTGTATGACTCTTGGCAGGAAACACAGGGACATATAAACGCGCATGAGCACTCCGCACCAGCCCGAACAAGTCATCCTTGGCGCACCATTTGACGCCTGCAATGCGCTTGCTTCGGCCAAGAATGCCAATCTTTATCGCGCTGCCATGCGGCTTAGCCCGGAACGCCAGCGGTTCTTTTTGGCAAGTTACGCCTCCATGCGGGTAATTGACGATATTGTCGACGACGGTTTTCTCGAACTGCCAGACACCGAACGTCAATTCGACCGTGAAAACGTCCTTGCGACCCTTGATAACTGGCAAGCACAGATTGTTGCTTCCAAGGCTGACAAGGCCAATCCGCTACCTGAAACCGGCCCCCTTGACACGGATGTCTATGATGCGTTGCGTCAAACACTGGGGCGGAGCGATCTTGCAACCGATCCATGGATCGAACTTGCCGACGCCTTGCGCCGCGATATTGCCGAAGACCCGATGGATGAATGGGACGATTTCATTTCCTATTGCGAGGGGGCGACTGCCGCACCGGCATCGATTTTCGTTTATCTGCTGTCGGCACGGTATGATGAGGCAATTGGCTATACGTCGCCGCTGACGAATGCACCGCTGTATCATGCGCGCGACATGGCGATTTTCTGCTACATCATCCATATCCTGCGTGACCTTCCCGAAGACATCAAAGGCCCCGACCGCCTCGTCACCATCCCGTCCGAAGTTTTGATTGCGGCCGATATTACAATTGGTGAAATTCGCAACGCTATCGGTCAGGGCCGATATAGCGATCTTGATCTTCTGGGCTCGATCCTGATGGAACATGCTTGGGAACATTTTGAAACCGGTCAGGCCCGCTCTGGCGAATTGCTGTCCGTTCTTGATGCTGACGAAGCCGACACCCTGTCGCGCCTGTTTACGGTTTATATCGAACTGGGTGGGGCGATGATGGAAAATGGATATGCCGCGTTTCTGTCGGACCGCGACGAGATTATGCAAATCACAGCCCAAAGCAGCCTGCCGGACGTTAACGAACAATAAGACGGGCTGTTGGCTCGAATTCACAAAGAGGCTCGACCTTCGAGCAAACCTCAACCATGATGTTTTTCGCCACAATTTAGCAAAATAACGGCCGCAACGAATTTGACTTTGCCAAACTCGTCCCAAATGTCGGAAACCAGACTAAAAGAGCCAAAATTCACGAAAAGACTTCCCTGCGGCCTCTCTCTCGTTCGCAAAAGAGGTTAATTGATGTTTCCGTTGCTAAAAAAGGTGGAATCCTGGATCCGCAACCAATGGGTCGATGCTACTGTTGGCTTCATATTACTGTTCACCGCCCTGAATGATACCGGCGACACACTTTTTGATGATGTCATGTCTGGAAATGTTGGCACATCACATGGCGTACTTGTTTTGGGGCTGGCCCACATCATTCGATCAGTCCCGCCAGTTTTGCGGAGCATCGGGCTCATTTTCTATCAAGAAAAAGCTGAATGACCACGGCAAACAAGCCGGAACGCTCCTGATCAGGCCTTTTGCGCCGACTTTGCTTCTGTCGAGCAATGCTGCACCGCTTTGGGATGCAAAAGAAAACCCCGCCAAATTGGCGAGGTTTATCATTTTGGTGTTCTGTGGTGCGACAGGGTTAACCGCGCAGGGCCGCAACACCCGGAAGAACCTTGCCTTCCAGCCACTCAAGGAAAGCACCGCCAGCCGTCGAGACATAGGAAAATGCCTGATCAGAATTGGCATGGCGCAGGGCTGCAACCGTATCACCACCGCCAGCAACCGAAAGAAGTTTGCCTTCCTTGGTCAGTTTGGCGGCATGCTGCGCAACCGAAACGGTTGCCGTGTCAAACGGGGTGATTTCAAACGCACCCAGAGGCCCGTTCCACACCAGCGTTTCGCACGATTCCAGACGCTTATTCAGGTCTTCGATCGTTTTTGGACCGGCATCAAGGATCATACCGTCATCCGCAACATCATTGATGTCAGAAACATCATGCGGCGCATTGGCAGCAAATTCCTTGGCCACAAGACCATCGACCGGCAACACAATCTCGCAATTGGCGGCTTCGGCCTTTTTGAAAATTTCGCGTGCTGTTTCAAGAAGATCATGCTCGCACAGCGATTTACCAACATTGACACCCTTGGCGGCCAGGAACGTATTGGCCATGCCGCCGCCAATCACCAACTGATCAACCTTGGCAACCAGATTGCCCAAAAGATCAAGTTTGGTCGAAATCTTGGCACCACCAACAATCGCCATCACAGGATGTTTCGGCGCTTCAAGCGCCTCGCTCAATGCTTCGAGTTCGACCTGCATCAAACGACCTGCATAAGACGGCAACGCGCGTGCCAGTCCCTCGGTTGAAGCATGTGCACGGTGCGCGCATGAAAAGGCATCATTGACATAAATATCGCCAAGCTTGGCCAGTTCGGCGGCAAATGCCGGATCGTTTTTTTCTTCTTCTGCGTGATAGCGCAGGTTTTCCAAAAGGGCGATCTCACCGTTTTCAAGACTGTTCACAACACCAGCTGCCATATCACCAATGCAATCATCAGCAAACTTCACCGGACGACCAAGTTGTTTGGCAAGTGCCTCTGCGACCGGTTTGAGCGACATTTCCGGTACACGTACACCTTTCGGACGGCCAAAATGGGTGATCACAACCAGTTTCGCACCGGCATCGGCCAGTTCGATCAGCCCGGGAACGGTTCGGTCGATACGGGTCGTATCCCCGACAACACCGTCTTTCATCGGGACGTTAAGATCAGCGCGCAGCAAAACGCGCTTGCCAGCGACATTGACACCGTCAAGCGTATTAAAGTCAGCCATTATCTGAACCTGCTTTTGAGTTTTACAAAAGACGGGATGGGGGATGTCCCGACATGGATTGGACCAAATCCTGATGCGCCCTGTTTTGCCCGATCAGCACAACCGACGCAAGGCCAGATGGGGTCCATAAGAATACCTGTCAAAAAACCGGCCTTCACAATTCGTGTGGGCCGGTTATCGAAACCTGATCAGTGATGGGCCAAAAGCGACGCATGCACAAAGCCCGAAAAACTGGTCGCAACCGGCCCGGTCATCAAAACATGATCATCGGGCAGCCATTCGATGGTTAAATTGCCACCATCCAGAATGATTTCGGTTTTGCGCCCGGTCAATCCACGTCGTGCCGCAGCAACACCGGCGGCACATGCCCCCGTGCCGCACGCGCGTGTCACACCGACACCGCGTTCCCAGACCCGCATGCGCAACTGGTTTTCACCAATGATGCTGCATACTTCGATGTTCGCCCGTTCCGGGAACATTTCATGATGCTCAAGAACCGGACCAAGCTTTTCAATATCAATCGCCTCGGCATCATCGACAAAGAAAACAGCGTGCGGATTACCAACATTTACCCCGACCGGGTCCGAAAGCGGCCCCAGCGACAGCGGAATATGGTTGCTATCAACCGCACTGCCCAACGGAATATCGCGCCAGTCCAGTTTGACCTGTCCCATATCAACCGTGATCTGCCCATCTGCCAAACCATTGGCATCAAGCAACCCAACCACGGTTTCGATGATCACGTCTTTGCGGCCAAGTTCACCCATCACAATATTGGCGACACAACGCGCCGCATTGCCACAGGCCTCGACCTCGCCGCCATCATTGTTGCGGATGCGCATAAACGCATCGGCCAGCTCGTCACGAGCGGGCTCAATAACAATCAACTGATCACAGCCAACACCGGTTTTACGATCCGCGATACGGGCAGCGGTTGCGTGATCAAGATCGAGCACAGCGGGATCACGTCGTCCGTCAAAGACAACGAAATCATTTCCAAGACCATGCATTTTGACAAAAGGAATACCGTTCATACCTGCCTTATAATCATGATTTCACCCTGCGTCCACATGCGGCTTATCACGACATATAAGCGCCCCACCTGTTGGTCAGGCAGAGATTGCCGGCTTGAAAGGTGTCGCTGGTGCGCAATAGCGTACTTTGCGCGGTGTGAAACCGGCCGCCTTGAAATAATCGCGTTGGCGTTTGTCCATTTCACCAAGCGAGACATAAACATTCCCACATTGATGTTCCGCTGCCAATCGGGTCATGGCTTCGCGCATGGCATCGAGCACATAGGGCCGTGAAACAATTTCCACCGTCATCACATTATCAAGATGAAGAACACGACCATCGGCCATGTCATCATGCACCTGATAGGAAAACAGCCCGTGGATATACCCACGCTCGTTAGCAACCACGATAATACCGCGCGACCGCAGCCAAAGAATGTCTTCGCATCCCTCGCCGGGCACGATCTCGGACGTGGGTGAACAACATTCGGCGACGAATTCACACCACCGATCAAACGTCAGATCAGCCTGCAACATCTGCACCAGCGGATACGTCATGTCGGCTGTGTGCGATGTAAGGGGACGTGCGTAATATGTTGCTGCCATGGCCCTAATCCTTGGGAATTTTCCCGATCATGGCGCAAATAATTCGGCCCAACCTTGATGTGCATCAACACCTTTGCCCGGCCAACCGCGCATAAACACTCTCAGCACTGAAGAGTCCTTAAATATGCAGGCCCATATTTTCTTATGATTGAGTAGCAGGAAGGTTTTAAGCGCATACATTGATGCACATCAATGGCGTGACCATCACAATCCCGCATAATCGCTCAAGACTTAAGAAAACCTCGCCTGTGACGATGTCGCCCATCCGGGACGACACCGTATGGGTGGGGCTTTTGGTGCAGGGGAATGGCAGCTTGTAAGCAGCATGCCGTTCACCGGGACAGATTGGAACCGGCCAGCCAAAGGTTGACCAGTTCCCCGAATACCTTGAACGGGAGTCGAGCATGAGCCAGGGGAGCATGGCACAGACAGCACCATCATCTGTTGCTGTTAATTACAATATGGACGTTGTGCGCTGGGGCGCACTGGCGACCGTATTTTGGGGTGTGATTGGTTTTTTGGTGGGCGATGTTCTCGCCTGGCAATTGGCGTTTCCGGCCCTCAACTTCGATATAGAATATCTCAACTTCGGGCGTTTGCGCCCGTTGCACACGTCTGCGGTGATTTTTGCCTTTGGCGGCAATGCGCTGTTGGCGACGTCATTCTATGTGGTTCAACGGACCTGCCGCGCCTCGCTTTATGGCGGAAAGGCGCTTCCGGCATTTGTATTCTGGGGATATCAGCTCTTTATCGTCATGGCGGCAATCGGCTATGTCACGGGCGTTACTCAGGGTCGTGAATATGCTGAACCAGAATGGTTTGTCGATCTTTGGCTGACCATCGTTTGGGTGTGCTATCTGGCTGTGTTTGTCGGCACGCTGCTCAAACGTCGCGAGCCGCATATTTATGTCGCGAACTGGTTCTATCTGGCATTCATCGTCACGATTGCGATGCTCCATCTGGGCAACAACCTTGCGATTCCGGTTTCGCTGTTTGGCACCAAATCCTATTCGATGTTTTCCGGCGTGCAGGATGCCTTGACCCAGTGGTGGTACGGCCATAACGCGGTTGGTTTCTTCCTGACGGCTGGCTTCCTTGGCATGATGTATTACTTCATCCCCAAACGTGCCGAACGTCCGGTCTATTCATACCGTCTGTCGATCATTCACTTCTGGGCGCTGATCTTCCTCTATATCTGGGCCGGTCCGCATCACTTGCATTACACCGCCCTTCCTGACTGGGCGCAGACCCTTGGCATGACCTTCTCGATCATGTTGTGGATGCCATCCTGGGGTGGAATGATCAACGGGTTGATGACCCTTTCAGGTGCATGGGACAAACTGCGCACTGATCCGGTCTTGCGGTTCATGGTGGCGGCTGTTGGCTTCTATGGCATGTCAACCTTCGAAGGTCCGGTTATGTCGATCAAGGCGGTTAACGGCCTGTCGCATTATACCGACTGGACCATTGGTCACGTGCATTCCGGCGCACTTGGCTGGGTCGCATTCGTATCCTTTGGGGCGATCTATCATTTGATCCCGGTCCTTTGGAACCGTGAACGCCTTTATTCCATGCGTCTTGTATCGCATCACTTCTGGCTCGGTACCATTGGCATCGTTCTTTACATCACCTCGATGTGGGTATCGGGGATCATGCAGGGTCTGATGTGGCGTGCTTACGATGAACTTGGCTTCCTTCAGTATTCCTTCATCGAAACGGTCGAGGCGATGCATCCCTACTACATCATTCGTGCAACCGGTGGGCTGCTGTTCCTGCTCGGCTCGTTCCTGATGGTCTGGAACGTTTACAAAACGATCCGTGGCGATCTGCGCAACGAAGCACCGATTGGCACACCCGCAACCGTTGCGGCCGAATAAGGGGGACGAAACATGCTTCTTAAGAAACACCATATTGTTGAAAAGAACGTCTTCGTTCTGATCCTTGGCATTTTCCTGACCATCATCATTGGCGGCATTGTCGAAATTGTGCCGCTGTTTACGATGGAACAGACCATTGAAAAAGTCGAAGGGGTGCGACCCTATTCGCCGCTCGAACAGGCGGGTCGCAACATCTATCTCCGCGAAGGGTGCTACAATTGCCATTCCCAGCAGATCCGTCCGTTCCGTGACGAGGTCGAACGCTATGGCCATTACAGCCTTGCGGCCGAATCGATGTATGACCATCCGTTCCAGTGGGGGTCAAAACGAACCGGTCCCGATCTGGCCCGTGTCGGTGCGAAATATTCCAATGCCTGGCATGTCGCCCATATGACCGATCCGCGTTCTGTGGTTCCGGAATCGATCATGCCGGGCTACCCGTTCCTTGCGAACCGTGCCTTGGAATTCGATGACGCCAAGGCGCATCTCGAAACGCTCAAAATGGTTGGGGTTCCCTATACCGACGAGATGATCGAGGCCGCCAAGGCAGACCTTTACCTGCAAGCAAGCGAGGACGCCGCCTATGACGACGATTTCCTTGCACGCTATCCGAAGGCGGCGACGGGTGATTTTGACGGAAATCCGCAAAAACTGACCGAGATGGATGCGCTGATTGCGTATCTGCAGGTGTTGGGCCGGATGGTCGACTTTACCACTTACAACCCGCAAATGAACCTGCGCTAGGGGAAGGAAAAGTCATGGAATTCTTTACGCAACTTGCTGACTTTTTCCGCCCTCTCTGGGGTTTGTGGCTGATGCTGCTGTTTAGCGCGATTATTGCCTGGGTCATGTGGCCAAGCAAAAAACGCAACAAAGACATGGAAGCGCATGCCCAGATTCCCTTGCGGGATCAGGATTAAGGGGAGAACAGAGCAATGCCGACAAACGTCGAAAAAGACCAAGTATCCGGGCGTGAAACAACCGGCCACGAATGGGATGGCATCAAGGAGCTGAATACGCCCCTGCCATCCTGGTGGGTTTACGTTTTCTGGGTCACCATCATCTGGTCTGTTGGCTATTGGGTTGTTTACCCATCATGGCCAACCGCGACCGACTATCTCAAGGGGACGTTTGGCACGACCAACCGCACCCAACTGCACGAAACCATGGCCAATGTTGCTGCCGAACGCGCCCCTTACATGGAACGTCTGGCTGCACTTGATGTCAGTGAAGTTGTCAATGATCCGGAACTTCTGAATTTCTCGATGGCCGGGGGTAAGGCAATCTTTGCTGATAACTGCGCGCCCTGTCATGGCACCGGTGGATCGGGCAATCCCGGTTTCCCGTCGCTTCAGGATGATGCATGGCTTTGGGGCGGTTCGCTTGATGCGATCAATGAAACGCTTCATGTCGGCATTCGCTGGGATGCAAACGAAGATACCCGCCTTAACGACATGCCTGCCTTTGGCCGTGATGGATTGCTTGAACGCGAAGACATCAACGACGTCGTGCAGTTTGTCATGGGCTATTCCAATCGGGCGACCGACGGGGATGCCGCCCAGCGTGGTGCGATTGTTTTTGAAGAAAACTGTGCTGCCTGTCATGGCGACAACGGCAAAGGTATTCAGGAACTCGGCGCGCCAAACCTAACCGACGCCATCTGGCTATATGGCGGCGATCAGGCAACCCTGACGGACACCGTGACAAATTCCAGGCGCGGCGTGATGCCGGCCTGGGGCGACCGACTGGACGAAGAAACCATCAAAATGCTGACCGTTTATGTCCACTCCCTTGGGGGTGGTCAGTAAGGCCCTCGCAAATAGAAAGCCCGTCGCCCCGTCACGTAAATGATCCTGTCAGCAATTGACGTGCATCATGGTGACAGCGGCGGGCTTTTTGTACTTTCAGTCTAAGATTTGAATAATTCGAGCCTGCCCCACAAAGCTGTCAGACACATCAAATGTGATGGCAGCGCCGCCGCAGAGCCCGGCTGGTGGTTCCACCACAGAGAGCAGTCGAAGTTGTGCGGCGTAAAATTCAGGTAGCGAACATGGCCATGTCCGATTTGCAGCATCCCGACCCCACCACGATCGCCACCGACGGTGAAGATGATCGTGACCAACCGCTTTATAAAACCCGCGACAAGGTCTACCCCAAACGTGTTTCCGGGTATTTCCGGAACCTCAAATGGTTTGCCCTGATTGCCCTTTTGGCAATCTACTGGGTTGTCCCGTGGCTGCGCTGGGATCGCGGGCCAACCGCCCCCGATCAGGCGGTTTTGATCGATATGGATCTGGGGCGCGCTTATTTCTTCTTTATCGAAATCTGGCCCCAGGAAGTCTATTACATCACCGGGCTTTTGATCCTGGCCGCCATCGGACTATTTTTGGCAACGTCACTGTTTGGTCGCATCTGGTGTGGCTATGGCTGCCCGCAAACAGTGTGGACCGATCTTTTCATGCTGGTCGAACGCCATATCCAAGGCGACCGCAATGCGCGTGTGCGTCTTGATAAATCAAAATGGACATTGGAAAAAATCTGGAAAATCGGCGCTACGCATTTGGCCTGGGTCGGCATTGCCATGGCAACCGGCGGCGCGTTTGTTTTGTATTTCAACGATGCGCCAACGGTTGTTGTCGATGTATTCACCGGCAATGCGTCTCTTGCGGTTTATGTCACCATCGCATCACTAACCTTTTCAACCTATCTTCTGGCTGGATGGGGCCGTGAGCAGGTCTGCACCTATATGTGCCCGTGGCCACGGTTCCAGTCTGCGATGCTCGATGATGAAAGCCTGATCGTCACCTACGAAGACTGGCGCGGCGAAACGCGCGGCCCGATCAAACGCAAAAACCTTGTCCGCGGCGAAGTCCCCGAAACCGGGCACTGCATTGATTGTCATGCCTGTGTCAATGTCTGCCCAACCGGAATTGATATTCGTGATGGTCTGCAGATGGAATGCATTGGCTGCGGGCTATGCATCGATGCCTGTAACGAGATGATGGACAAGGTCGGCTTCCCGCGCGATCTGGTCCGGTTTGAACTCGATCCAAAACACCCAGCTTCGCGCCGTGGGCAAAGCCACCCATACACGCCTCATACGTCCACGCACGATTTTCTATGCCGTCATTCTGACCCTTGTCGCATCGGTGATGATGTTTGGCTTGCTCAATCGTTCTGTCCTTGAGCTGAATGTCTTGCGTGATCGCAACCCGCTGTTTGTCCGTCTGTCGGACGGGGATGTACGCAACGGTTACACGATCAAGGTCCTGAACAAGGAACAGGCAACAAAAACCTATGCCCTGACGGTCACGGGCATCACCCCGACACAAATGCAGGTCATCGGACTTGAACCCAATCAGGACGGTAGTTTCGATCTTGATGTGGCACCCGACCGGGTGGGTAGTTTCCGCGTCTTTATTGCCGCTGCCCCCGACAGTCTGGACGGTGATGCAACCCCGTTTGAATTCAAAGTCACCGACCGAAAAGATGCCAATTCCATAACCTATGATACAGTATTTGCCGGCCCAAAGACCGCGCATTAGTGACACACCGCGTTCTTGGGCACAGGAGATAAACCCATGGCAACACAGATGACCTCACAATCGACAAACACAAACGGCCCGCGCAAATCGGACCGCTGGATCCCGTGGTACTTTGTTGGCGGTTTTGCTGTCATGCTGATTGCCAATATCTCGCTTATTACCTTTTCCATGACCAGCTGGAACGGGCTTGTCACCAAACACGCCTTTGAAGAAGGCAATAATTACAATGCCGCCATGTCCGGTGCAGCCCGCCAACAAGAACTTGGCTGGCGCAGCAAGCTATCGGTTGCAGGCGTCATAAACCAAAACGCGACCATTTCCGTACTGTTTCGCGATCGCGACTCCAATCCGATTACCGGGGCGAAAATGTCTGTCGTGCTGAACCGTTCAGACCGCGACGACCTTGATCAGACCGTACCGATGGTCGAAATCGCACCGGGCGAATATCGCGCCAGTGCCAATTTTCCGGTTTATGGCCGCTGGCAGTTGCGTACCATCGCACACGCCATGGGGGATGATTACCAAACAGTCGAGTATGTCGTCGTACAGCCATGAACCAATCTGCCACCTGTCGCCATTGCGGCGAACGCGTCACATCCATGTCCCCTGCCGCACCAGATTTTTGCTGCACGGGCTGTGAAGGTGCCTACGCGCTTTTGGGTGAATTGGGCCTGTCGTCCTATTACAAGCGCCGCGCGATTGATCCCAAAGCCAGGGCCCTTCGCCCGGACGAAGAGGATTTCGGCCATTTCGATTTCACCGATCTTGCCAGCACGGATGCCAACGGCACGCATCACCTGCATCTGATGGTGGATGGCATTCATTGTGCCGCCTGTGTCTGGCTGATTGAAACCCTTTTGCAACGAAATGCTTCCGTCGTGGCGGCACGGGTCAATATGACCACACGCCGGTTGCGCCTGTCTTGGACGGGCAAGATTGAAGATGTCGATGGCCTGCTGCGTCCTGTTCTTCAAATGGGCTACCGGGTTATTCCATTTGACCCGGCCGCCCTTGAACAGGCCACCCAGTCGCGTAACAAGGAACTGCTGCGCTGTCTCGCAGTTGCCGGTTTTGCCGCCAGCAACGTTATGCTGCTGTCTGTGTCTGTCTGGGCGGGATATTTTCAGGGCATGGGTGGGGCAACCCGTGATCTGTTTCATTGGATTTCCGCCCTGATTGCCGTGCCTGCTGCGACCTATGCCGGTATGCCGTTTTATCGGTCTGCCTTGGGGGCCATCCGCCATCGTCGGGTCAATATGGATGTACCAATCAGTCTGGGCGTGATCCTTACCTTGGGCATGAGCTTGGCACAAACCATTCAAAGCGCGCCACACGCCTATTATGATTCGGCCATTACACTTTTGTTCTTTTTGCTGATCGGGCGTTACCTTGATGGCCGTGCCCGCGGGCAGGCCAGATCCGCTGCCGAACATCTTTTATCCCTTGGCGCACGCTCAATCACAATCATTGAAGATAACGGCACCAGACGCCTTGTTTCTCCGGAAAAAGCAAAACCCGGTATGACCGTTCTGGTCGCGGCAGGCGAACGCATTGGCATTGACGGCGAAGTATCCGACGGCCAGTCAGATGTCGACACCAGTGTGATTACGGGCGAAAGCATCCCTGCCCAAATCAAGCCCGGCGCAACGGTTTTCGCCGGAACAACCAATATATCGGCCCCCTTGCGCATCCGTGTAACGGCAACAGGTAACAGCACGCTTCTGTCTGAAATCGTGCGCCTGATGGAAAATGCCGAACAGGGCCGGGCAAAATACGTCGCCATTGCCGACCGGGTGGCCAAGGCCTATGCCCCGGTGGTCCATCTATTGTCGCTCCTCACCTTTGTTGGCTGGTGGCTTGTGGGCGGCGTTACGTGGAATGACGCGCTGATGAATGCCATTGCAGTGTTGATCATCACCTGCCCCTGCGCACTGGCCTTGGCCGTCCCCGTGGTCCAAGTCATTGCCACGGGCCGCTTGCTCCGTGCCGGCATTCTTGTCAAATCGGCAACTGCACTGGAACGGCTGACAAAAATTACCGGGGTGATTTTCGATAAAACCGGCACACTGACCACCGGCAAACCCGAACTATATGGCACGGCTGATCCGGATGCATTGGCCCTTGCCGCCCAAATAGCTGCCAGCAGCAACCACCCGTTATCCCGTGCGCTGGTGCGCGCGGTCGGCGATGTTTCACCACTCAAAAATGTGGTTGAAAAGCCGGGTCTGGGTCTGGTGGTTGAAACACTTGCCGGTGAAATTCGTCTTGGCAGTTGACGTTTTTGCGATGTCGCCGAACAGGCCGATCTTCCCAGTGACATTTACGGACCTGAAATCTGGATGACGCAACCGGGCCAATCCCCGGTCCGCTTTGTGTTTCGCGATACCCCGCGCGCTGATGCCAGCGAGATCATCGAACATCTGCGCAACGACGGGTTTGACATCAGCCTTCTTTCCGGCGACCGCGAACAAACGGTGCGACAATTTGCCGAACGACTTGGCATTACCAAATGGCGTGCCCGCCTGACACCAACCGACAAGGCCGCCCATATTCAAAAACGACGTGACGCCGGTATGTTTGACCTGATGGTCGGTGACGGCATCAATGATGCCCCGGCCTTGGCGGCCGCCCACGCATCAATGTCCCCCGCCAGTGCGGCCGAAATTAGTCAGAATGCAGCTGACATTGTCTTTCAGGGCGACCGTCTTGGCACAGTGATCGAAGCCCTTGATATCGCGCGTAAAGCCGACCGGCTTGTCCGGCAAAATTTCGCCATCTCCTTTACCTATAACCTGATCACCATCCCGCTTGCGGTATCGGGATTGGTCACACCGTTGATTGCGGCAATTGCCATGTCATCGTCTTCGCTGGTGGTGATTGCCAATGCCTTACGCCTGCACGCAAATGGCAAACAAACCCGCAGTCCGTCGTACTCACAAACCTCGCCCGCCCCTCAACACGCCGGAGCCCCAATCACATGAGCAACCTTTTGCTGCTGATCCCGATTGCACTGTTTCTTGGCTTGCTTGGCTTGGGGGCATTTCTATGGGCGCTCAAATCCGGACAGTTCGACGATATGGAAGGGGCCGCCAATCGCATCCTGTTTGATGATGACGATGAAACCCCACCACATAAAAATCTCGATCAAACTACACAAGACAAGAGTTAGAATAGCTTGAAATATACCTGCCTAATCGCATAGATTGTCATTGCCTGAACGTCTTGGATTACGAGCAACGGAGTTTGCAATGGCAGTCCGCCCACAACTTTGCGAAGCCTGTTCTATTAAGGACCTGACGTTCTGCTCGTCTTTGCACGGATCAGAGCATGATCATTTGCGCCAAATTCTGACCCATGTTCAGTTTGACGGTCATAATACCATCTTCCACGAAGCCGAAGACGCTGACTATGTGTTCAACATCACGTCGGGCTCGGTAAAACTTTACAAGCTTCTTGGCGATGGCCGCCGTCAGATCACCGGTTTTCTGTTTGCCGGTGACTTTCTGGGTTTGGCACTCAATACAAATTACAGCTACACCGCCGAGGCGGTTGAGCCGGTAACCGCGTGCCGTTTTCCGCGTCAAAAGCTTGAAAAACTGTTTGATGACTTCCCGCAGCTTGAAAAACGCATGCTGGGAATGGCTGTCGATGAATTGGCTGCCGCACAGGACCAGATGCTTTTGCTCGGTCGTAAAACCGCCAAGGAAAAAGTAGCATCCTTCCTGTTAATGCTGGCCCGCCGTCAGGAACATCGCGGCGAAGACAGCGACATGATCAGCGTGCCCATGAGCCGTTCAGACATTGCCGATTATCTTGGCCTGACCATTGAAACCGTGTCGCGCACCCTGACCCAGCTGCGCAAGGAAGCCACGATTTCACTAAAAGACAACCGCCATATTGAAGCCGTCGGTCGCGAGATGCTCGAAGATCTTGCCGAAGGTCTGTAATTTTACTGTGCGCGTGCAACGCAATTTGTCCAAATCGGTCAATAACCTTCGAAAAGCACGGGTAAACATCGCTTAATTGCACGCTATTGGCCGAATTACTTATTTCGCGATTGCGAAAAAACATTTCCCGCAAATGGTCATCATATTGTAAACATGACCCCTCGCCTGACATAGATCGGGCAGCAAATTCCGGTAGGACCGGGGGAGAAACGTCATGAGTGCCACCAGCAAGAAGACGGGGCGGGTTTCCGTTCCACAACTCCGTGCCCGCAAGGGCCTTGAACCGATTGTCTGCCTGACGGCCTATACAACACCGATGGCTCAACGCCTTGATGAACATTGCGACCTGCTTTTGGTTGGCGATTCACTGGGCATGGTTGTTTACGGCATGGAAAGTACCCTTGCCGTCACCGTTAACATGATGGTCAACCATGGCAAAGCCGTCATGCGCGGATCACAAAACGCCTGCGTTGTTGTTGATCTGCCCTTTGGCAGCTATCAGGGTTCCAAGGAACAGGCGTTCCAGACAGCATCGCATATTCTGGCCGAGACCGGCTGTGCTGCGGTGAAGCTTGAAGGTGGGTCTGAAATGGCTGAAACCATCGAGTTTCTTAATGCACGCGGCGTTCCTGTCATGGCCCATATCGGCCTGATGCCCCAACAGGTCAATACCATGGGCGGGTTTAAAAGTCAGGGACGCGGCGATGATGCCGCCCAGAAAATGATCACCGATGCCAAGGCTGTTGCCAAGGCCGGTGCCTTTTGCGTCGTCGTCGAAGGAACGGTCGAAGGCGTCGCACGCCAGATCACCGAAACCATCGATATCCCGACCATCGGCATTGGAGCATCGGTTGCCTGTGACGGTCAGGTTTTGGTGACCGAAGATATCCTTGGGCTGTTTTCCGATTTCACCCCGAAATTCGTGAAACGCTATGCCAACCTTGGGGATTCCGTATCAGAAGCAGTTGGCAAATATGCCGAGGAAGTCCGTACCCGGAAATTCCCATCGGATGAACATTGCTTTGGCATTGCGAAAAAAGGTAACTTGCGCGCGGTTTAAGGGCTAAACCTGCCCATATGACCGCCGCAATTTCTGGAAATTTTCGGTTCGACGATAAAGATGTCCCTTACGACTGTTCACACTGTCGCTGATCTGCGCGCGACTGTCGCCAGTTGGCGCGCCGAAGGTCTTCGTGTTGCCTTGGTCCCGACCATGGGCGCGCTTCATGACGGCCATATCAGCCTGACGAAACTGGCCCTTGAACACGCTGACCGCGTGATCGTCAGCATCTTTGTCAATCCGACCCAGTTTTCCCCGGACGAGGATTTCGGTGCCTATCCACGCACCCTTCCTGATGATCAGAAATTGCTTGATGGCGCCGGGGTCGCCTTGTGTTTTGCGCCCTCGGTTGATGAAATGTACCCTGACGGCTTTGCCACCAAGGTGCATGTCGATGACGGCATGACCAACGTTTTATGTGGTGCGGCCCGGCCCGGCCACTTTGACGGGGTCGCCCAGATCGTCACCAAGCTTTTGCTGCAAGCCTTGCCTGATTGCGCAATTTTCGGCCAGAAGGACTATCAGCAACTGATGGTCATTCGCCGGTTTAGCGCCGACCTCAACATCCCGGTCGAGATCATAGGTGCAAAAATCCTGCGCGAAAAAGACGGCTTGGCCATGTCATCACGCAACCGATACCTGACACCCGATGAACGCGCGATTGCCCCGACACTGAACCGCGTTCTCGCCTCTATCACCGCTGCGGCGACCTCCGGGGCCGACATTGGCCCGCTTTTGGCCAAGGGGCGCGAAGATATTTTGTCGGCGGGTTTTGATCCGATTGACTATCTTGAAATCCGCGATGCGCAGACACTTGACCTTGTCACGCAAACCGTCACCAAACCGGCGCGAGTCTTCGTTGCCGCCCGTCTTGGCAAGGCCCGTTTGATTGACAATCACGCGATTGAGCCTTCTCATACTGCGGGTTAAACACCCGGTTGGGCTGGCAGAATCACTGATTGGGACGTAATTGACTCAAAAAGCGCGATGTTCTGCGCTTTTGCGCCCAATAGCGCTTGACTCCCGACAGCCGATCCCATAAACCCTGCCTACCAAAGGTCGCCCCAGAGGTGACTCCCCCAGTCCTCGAGTTTTCGAGCACTGGGTTTTAGTTTTTTGTGCGCACACGGTGGAAACACCAGCAACACAGACGGGATTTGGAATGTTTGAAGGACTAAGCGATCGCCTTGGCGGGGTTCTTGATAAGCTGCGCAAACGTGGCGCGCTCAAGGAATCCGACGTCAAGGAAGCCATGCGCGAAGTACGCGTCGCCTTGCTTGAGGCTGACGTGGCGCTGCCGGTCGTTAAAACCTTCATCTCCAATGCAACCGAACGTGCGATTGGCGCGGATGTTCTGCGCTCGGTCACACCGGGTCAGATGGTTGTTAAGATCGTCCATGACGAACTTAAAAACATGCTCGGCGAAGGCGAAGAGATAAATCTTGCTTCCACCCCGCCCGTTCCAATCTTGATGGTCGGTCTGCAGGGCTCGGGTAAAACCACCAGTTCCGCCAAAATCGCGCTGCACCTCACCAAAAAGCGCAATAAAAAAGTCCTTCTGGCATCACTCGATATTTACCGTCCAGCCGCCCAGCAGCAGCTGAAGGTTCTGGCCGACGATAATGGTTTGGGTATCCTTCCGATCGTTATGGGCGAAAAGCCGGTCTCGATTGCCAAGCGCGCCATGGATATGGGCCGCAAAGAAGGTTACGACGCGGTGATCCTTGATACCGCTGGTCGCCTGCATATCGACATGGAACTGATGAGCGAAGTCGCCCAGGTCCGTGATGCGGTCAACCCGGTTGAGACCCTGCTCGTCACCGATGCAATGACCGGTCAAGACTCGGTCAATGTCGCCAAGGAATTTGCCGAAAAAGTCGGCATCACCGGGATTGTTCTGACCCGTGTTGACGGCGATGCACGTGGTGGTGCAGCACTTTCGATGCGTCAGATTACCGGCTGCCCGATCAAGATGCTTGGTGTTGGCGAAAAAATCGACGAGATGGAGGCCTTCCATCCTGATCGTATTGCCAACCGCATTCTCGGCATGGGCGATGTTGTCAGCCTTGTTGAAAAAGCCGCTGAGAACATCAAGGCCGAAGACGCCGAAAAAATGGCCAAGAAGCTTCGTAAAGGTCAGTTTGACCTCAACGATCTTCTGTCCCAGCTCAAACAGCTTCAGAACATGGGTGATCTTTCGGGCATCATGGGAATGTTGCCGGGCATGGGCGCACTGAAAAAGCAGATGTCGCAGACCAAGCTCGATCCGAAACTTCTGCCCCACCAGGAAGCCATCATCCTGTCGATGACGCCCAAGGAACGTGAAAACCCGGCCCTGATCAAGGCATCACGCAAAAAGCGTATTGCCGCAGGTTGCGGACTATCCGTTCAGGATGTGAACAAGCTTCTGAAACAATACCAGACCATGTCCACCATGATCAAAAAGATGGGCAAGATGGGTAAAAAGGGTCTGTTTGGCGGCATGCCGAAAATGGACCCGGCAATGCTTGAAGGCGGGGACATGCCCGACCTGAATAATTTGCCAAAAGGATTAACCGGTAGCGGCGGCGGTTTACCGCCCGGCTTCCCGGGATTAGGGGGCGGCGGTGGCATGCCTCCTGGATTTCCGGGGTTCGGCAAGAAGAAATAGCCAGACCCCAGATACTCGAACGTGTTCCTGAAAGTGTTCGTACCGAATTCTGATCAGGAACCAAACCGGCCCGTAAAGCCGGCGCCCATAGACTAAATGAATAGGCCCCTCGGGGCCATGATGTAGAAGACTACAAACCCAAGCTGAAAGGAACTTATCCGAATGGCTGTTAAGATTCGTCTTTCCCGTGGCGGTGCCAAAAAGCGTCCGTACTACCGTATCGTAGTTGCTGACGTTCGTGCCCCGCGTGACGGCAGCTTCATCGAGCGTGTCGGTACTTACGACCCGATGCTCCCGAAGGATTCTGATACCCGCGTAACCTTCAAAGAAGAACGCATCAAATATTGGCTTTCAGTTGGCGCACAGCCGACCGAACGCGTTGCACGTTTCCTGGGCAAAGCTGGCCTGGCCGAAGCGTTCAAACCGACCGAACAGCCGCAGAAGTCTGCTCCAAAAGCGAAAGCTCAGGAACGTCTTCGCGAAAAAGCTGAAAAAGTTGAAGCTGCTGCTGCCGCTGCTGCGGAAGCCGCTGCCGAAGCAGCAGCACCTGCTGAAGAAGCTGCTGGCGAGTAATCGCTGAACGTACGCTTTGATCAGATACCGGAAACTTGTGAACCGAAATGGCTGATACCCGCAAATCCAAAAACGACGACGCTTATGTCTGCGTTGGCATGATCACCGCTCCACACGGGGTGCGTGGTGCTGTCCGCGTCAAAAGCTATACCGTTGACCCGGATAACCTTGTCGGTTACGGCCCGTTGTTCGATGCCAAGGGCCGCTTGAAATACAAGCTGTCCCCTGTCGGACATGTCCGCGACCAGTTGATCGCAAAGATCGAAGGTGTGGACGACCGGGACGCCGCCGAACGGCTGCGGGGAACCAAGCTACATGTACCGCGGACGGCACTGCCTGAAACGATAGACGAAGACGAATTTTATCTTGCTGACCTTGTTGGTCTGACGGCTTACCACATTGATGGTTCGCTGTTTGGCACCGTACGGGGTGTGGCTGATTTTGGCGCAGGCGATGTTATCGAAGTCGCGCTTGAAGAAGTCCGGGGCAAGGTTGTTGTTCTTCCGTTTACCAAGGAAGCTGTGCCAGAGGTGGTTCTGTCGGAACGCAAGCTGGTGGTAAATCCGCCCGAGGGGCTACTGCAAGATGAGGAAGGACCGGGCAATCGCGCACGTCGTCCGAACAAATCTCGCAAAGACTCTCAGGCCGACCGCGATTCTGATGCCGTCTCTGCTGATGCAGTAGGCGCGGAAAACGCGACCGGCAGCGGGAAGGAGGCCTGATCGATGTCTGTGTGGCAGGCAAAAGTTGCAACATTGTTCCCGGAAATGTTTCCGGGCGTTCTGGGTCAGTCCTTGGCTGGCCGGGCGCTCGAAAACGGGATCTGGTCGCTTGATGTCAAAGACATCCGCGATCATGCAACCGACCGCCACCGCACTGTAGACGACAATCCTTTTGGGGGCGGGGCCGGTATGGTCATGCGCCCGGATATTGTCAACGCCGCCCTGTCGGAATTGCGTGCATCTGCACCGCAGTTACCGCTGATTTACCTCAGCCCGCGGGGAAAAGTGCTGAACCAGAAACGTTGCCGTGAATTGGCAATGGGTCCGGGTGCCATCCTGCTTTGCGGTCGTTACGAAGGTATCGACCAACGGGTTCTGGATGCACATCAGGCCGAAGAGGTCAGCATCGGTGATTACATCCTCATGGGCGGCGAACTGCCGGCCATGGTCCTGATTGAATCGTGCATTCGCCTGATCGAGGGAACGGTCAATACGACCGCCTCCGTTGATGAGGAAAGCTTTGAAACCGGGTTGCTTGAATATCCGCATTACACGCGCCCGGCCAATTGGAACGGGCGTGACGTGCCGGAGATTTTGCTTTCCGGTCATCATGCCAAGGTACAAGCCTGGCGGCATGCTCAGGCAGAAGAAATTACCCGTGAGCGGCGACCCGACCTTTGGGACGCGTATGTTGCAAACGGGCACATCAAAGAGGGTTAAACCATGACCAATATCATCCAGCAGCTCGAGACCGAGCAGCTCGACAAAATCGCTGCAAAGCGCGAAGTCCCGGAATTCGACGCAGGTGATACCATTCGTGTACACCTGAAAGTCATTGAAGGTACCCGCGAGCGTATCCAGATGTTCGAAGGCGTATGCATTGCGCGTAAGAACCGCGGCCTGAACTCTTCCTTCACCGTGCGTAAAATCGCATCGGGCGAAGGTGTTGAGCGCGTATTCCAGAACTACTCCCCGGCCATCGACAAAATCGAAGTCGTTCGCCGCGGTGACGTTCGTCGCGCAAAACTTTACTACCTTCGTGGTCGTACCGGTAAATCTGCACGTATCGCCGAGCAGACCACCGGCCACAAAGGCAAACTGACCGCCGCAGAACGCACCAAAAACAAGAAGTAATTCTTGGCGTTCCGATGTGTCGGAAGAATAAGCGGGCTCACCTTCGGGTGGGCCCGTTTTATTTTGTCAGACCCACGGGCAAATCCGACCTGATGACGTGATCACCTGAAAGCCAAAGAGCCCCGGACCAGCTCACAAGTGATCAAGCACACAGAAATACATCCTATGCGTGCATTATACCGAATCGCATGATTTCCACCCGATTTCCCAATCCCGCAGAAACCATACGATATTTTCATCAGCTTTCATTATATCAGATATCCCTTATTTATCGCGATTCTGTCGCATTTAGCTACTATGGGATGCTGTTTTTCCCACGAATCCATTTAAGGGTGTGCCACACGGAAAAACACCCGCCCGGCGGCTTGCGATTTAAGGACCGAGGTGTATAAAGGCACTCCCGCGGCAAAAACGATCAAACCCGCGCGGTTCTGGATAATAATATTTCGCAAGCCGGGATAAACCCGGATGCCCGGAGGAACAGGCGACCAAGCGCGCCAAACCGTATCGCACCCCACGGGTGTTATTCGGTCGAAATCCCCGGTTTAATGTCCGATCTGCGCACCAAAGTCTGATCGTCGCTGCATATGAGATCGATTTTAAGAGGAGGTCGAGATGGGTGCGCCTAAAACCCTTTTTGACAAGATTTGGGAAAGCCATGTGGTCGACACGCAGGATGATGGAACCTGCCTGATTTATATTGACCGTCATCTTGTCCATGAAGTGACCAGCCCGCAGGCCTTTGAAGGCCTTCGTAATACCGGTCGCAAAGTGCGCCATCCTGAATTGACCCTTGCCGTGCCCGATCACAACGTTCCGACGTCTGATCGCTCCGAAGGCATCAAGGAAGAAGACAGCCGCATTCAGGTTGAAACCCTTGATAAAAATGCTGCCGACACCGGCATTCATTACTTCCCGATGTCTGACCTGCGTCAGGGCATTGTCCATATTGTCGGCCCCGAAGAAGGCTTCACCCTTCCTGGTGTGACAATGGTTTGCGGTGACTCGCACACCTCCACCCACGGTGCATTCGGCGCACTGGCCTTTGGCATCGGCACGTCCGAAGTCGAACATGTTCTCGCCACCCAGACGCTGGTTCAAAAACCGGCAAAGAACATGCTGGTCAAGGTCGAAGGCGATCTGCATCCGGGTGTGACCGCCAAGGACATCACCCTTGCCATCATCGGGCGCATCGGTACTGCTGGCGGTACCGGCTACGTCATCGAATATGCCGGTTCTGCCATCCGCGCCCTGTCGGTCGAAGGCCGCATGACGGTTTGCAACATGTCGATCGAAGGTGGCGCACGCGCTGGCCTGATCGCACCGGATGAAAAAACCTTTGAGTACATCAAAGGCCGTCCGATGGCGCCAAAGGGTGCCGCATACGAACAGGCCGTCGAATACTGGAAGACCCTGCCGTCTGACGAAGGTGCGCATTACGACAAGATTGTCGAACTTGATGCAGGCGATATCGTTCCGCAGGTCACTTGGGGCACCAGCCCGGAAGACGTCGTTCCGGTCACCGGCAAAGTCCCGGCTCCGACCGATGTTTCCGATCCGGGCAAACAAAAAGCCATTGCCCGTTCGCTGGAATACATGGGTCTGACTGCCGGAACGCCGATCGAAGACATCAAGATTGACCGTGTCTTTATCGGGTCGTGCACCAACGGTCGTATCGAAGATCTGCGTGCTGTTGCCGTTGTCGCGAAGGGCCGCAAGGTTTGCGAAACCGTCAACGCCATGATCGTCCCGGGTTCTGGTCTGGTCAAAGAACAGGCCGAGGCTGAAGGCCTGCATGAAATCTTTATCGAGGCTGGTTTTGACTGGCGTGAGCCGGGTTGTTCGATGTGTCTGGCGATGAACCCGGACCGTCTGGAACCGGGTGAGCGTTGTGCATCAACCTCGAACCGTAACTTCGAAGGCCGTCAGGGCCGTGGGGGTCGCACCCATCTGGTCAGCCCGGCGATGGCAGCAGCGGCTGCGATCACCGGTCATCTGACTGACATTCGTAAACTCGGTTAAAAACAGGTTCCCATGGCAGAACAAGCCCTCATCAATTTTCGTGAAAGCGCGCCCCGACTGGGACGCGCCCCGGTGCTCGAACATCTGTTGCCGCAACTAACGGGCATTAACCTGCCCGATTTTGTCGCACAGGAAATTGACGCAACCGAAGAATTGATCGAGGCACTTGGTCTCGCTTGGGAAACCGGAAGCAAGGGATAAGACAATGGATAAATTCACCACACTGACCGGCGTCGCCGCTCCGCTGCCGATGATCAATGTCGATACCGACATGATCATTCCCAAACAGTTTCTCAAAACCATCAAACGGTCCGGCCTTGGCAAGAACCTGTTTGATGAAATGCGCTTCGATAACAACGGCAACGAAATCCCTGATTTCGTTCTGAATAAGCCAGCCTATCGCAAAGCACAGATTCTGGTATCGGGTGACAACTTTGGCTGCGGCTCTTCGCGTGAACACGCCCCTTGGTCGCTGCTTGATTTTGGCATCCGCTGCGTAATCGCACCAAGCTTTGCCGACATTTTCTATAACAACTGCTTTAAGAACGGCATTCTTCCGATCCGTCTACCGCACGAAGATGTCAACAAGCTGATGTCCGATGCCGAACGTGGTTCCAACGCCACCGTGACCATTGACCTTGAAAAACAGGAAATCACCGGTCCGGACGGCGGCTGCATCAAGTTTGAAGTCGAAGCCTTCCGCAAGCATTGCCTGCTCAATGGCCTTGATGACATCGGACTGACCTTGCAAAAGGGCGACGCCATCAACGCATTCGAAGCCAAGCGTGCTGCAAGCCAGCCCTGGCTGTCGCTGTAATTCAAAAAGGGGTGGCAAGCCCGATGTTTGCCGCCCCTTTTTTATCTCTACGGGGTGAATGGCCCCGATATATTCTGGGAAGGATTCATTTATGACCATCACCAAAAAAGTATTGATGCTGCCGGGCGACGGTATCGGCCCGGAAGTCATGCGTCAGGTTCAGCGCGTCATGGACTGGATGGCGAAAAAGCGCGATGTCAATTTCGAAACCACCGAAGGCCTGATCGGCGGTGCTTCGATTGATGCGCATAACAATCCGCTGACCGACGAAACGCTTGCCAAAGCCATGGCCGCAGACGCCGTTCTGCTTGGCGCTGTTGGTGGTCCGAAATGGGATGATATTCCGTTTGATATCAAACCGGAACGCGGTCTTTTGAAAATCCGCAAGGAAATGGGCCTGTTTGCCAACCTGCGCCCCGCCCTTGTGTTTGATGCGCTTGTCGGTGCATCAACCCTTAAGGAAGACATCGTTAAGGGTCTTGATATCATGATCCTGCGCGAACTGACCGGCGGCATCTATTTCGGTCAGCCACGCGGCATCGAAGAACGCGATGGCGTTCGCTTTGGCTTTAACACGCTGGTCTATTCCGAACCCGAAGTCGAACGCATTGCACGCGTTGCTTTTGACATGGCGATGAAACGCAACAAGCGCATGTGTTCTGTTGATAAGGCCAACGTTCTCGAATCAACCGTTCTGTGGCGTGAAGTTGTCGAACGCGTTGCCAAAGACTTCCCGGAAGTCGAGGTCAGCCACATGTATGTCGATAACGCCGCCATGCAGCTGGTCCGCAATCCAAAACAGTTCGACGTGATGGTCACCACCAACATGTTCGGCGACATTCTGTCTGATTGTGCGGCCATGTTGACCGGATCGCTCGGTATGTTGCCATCCGCGTCCCTTGGTGCCGCCGATGATACCGGCGCGCGCAAAGCCCTTTACGAGCCGGTACACGGTTCCGCCCCGGACATCGCCGGGCAGGACATCGCCAACCCGCTGGCCACCATCCTGTCGTTTGCCATGATGCTGCGCTACTCGTTTGACATGGGTGATGATGCAACCATGATCGAAACCGCTGTTCAGAACGTGCTGAAAGGTGGTCTGCGCACCGCCGACATCATGCAGCCTGGCATGGCAAAAGTTTCGACCACGGTGATGGGCGAAGCCCTGATCAACGAACTCGACAAAATGGCCTGATCAACCGATCAAACTGCCACGATGATACCCACAGGCCGGGCTACTTTGTAGTCCGGCCTGTTTGCTGTCCTGTTCCTTAGGGTGGGTTGACACCGCATCGCGCACGCCAGAAGGTGTTGAAATACAATCATCCAAATAATGCATCTTCAAACGCACCCAGGCAGGGCCACATGAGCAAAACTAAAATCATTATTGGCGGCGTTGCTGTCGTTGCAATCGCGGCCACCGCTGCGCATTTCGCCGCCCCTTCTTTCTTTGAAAATCAGTTCCGCAGCTACCTGACCAATCCTAAATCAGAACTGCACGGCGAATTCGACAATTTCCAGCTATCGCTTTTTGGCGGTACCATATTCGCAACCGATGTGTCACTGCGCACCGCCGATGGCGTCAATCTGACCGGGGACGCGGTAAAATTCGTACAAGTCAACTGGCTGACCCTGCTTGGTGCCAATCCGTTTGACGACACGCTTGCCGGTATTGTCGCGGTCGATAACGGACAGATCGAAGACAAAGACGGGCGTCTATCGTCCCCGTCCCCGTTGTTAATTGATCTTCGCATGATCCAAAAGGATGGCGCCATTCACTACGCTGCCAAGGCCGCCGAACTGCCCGGAATTCACATCGAAGACGGTTTAGGCCGCACGGCAAAGGCCGATCTGATCGCGCTTGAGGATATTACCGAAAGCCGACTTGGGGGATTAACCTTACAAAACCTTAGTCTGGAGCTTCCGTCTGAAAAACAAAGCCTTTCTGTTGAAACAGCTTCATTTTCAGATTGCGACGTCACCCAATCGTTCGAAACAGCCTTCGACTTATCTGAAAAACCTTTCGATCTGTGCTCTGCCCTGTCAGGAACCGGCGTGCTGCTTGAACTGGCTGACAAAGAAAAAATCACCCTTGCCAGCTTTGGCTTTGATGGTCTGAGTTCATCTGGCGCACAGGCCATAAGCCTGACCGAAGTGACAGCCTCCAAAGACGACAAACCGCAAATCAGCTTTGGCGAAATTGCGCTGACCAATTTGAAACAATCCATTCGCTCTGACGCATTTGATAGCAACAATAAATTGGATGCCCGCGAATGGCAGCATCTGATTGATAACCTGTCGGTCGATGCTTTCTCTGTCACCGAAATGTCGAGTTCTCAGGACGAATTTACCACCAAACTTGGCAGCGTTACCGTCAACGGCCTGAAAGACGGCGAGGTTGCTAAACTGGCAGTTTCAGATTTTCAGTTCGACCTGATGGACCATGAAGACAAGCCGGTTTTCAAACTTGGCCATTTCGAAATATCGAAAGTGTCTTTAAACCGTATGCAACAAATTGCTGAAATGTACGGCACCCCGACAAGCAACGATCCGATGGCACAGATCGAAAAGGCTCAAAACCAGACACTTGGCGATCTTGGCGTTCTGCTGTCACCGATGGTCTATGAAAGCTTCCTGGTGTCCGACCTTTCGCTATCAGGCAACACTGATGCCAACAAGAACCTTAAGTTTGGCATTGATCGTGCGTCCGCCAGCATCGGTGATCCCGTCCGTTTTGACGGAAACGGCACCACCTTTGCCAAAAAGGGCCGCAGCGCCGTTCAGGGAATGTATATCGAACTACCCGACGCCTCACCGGTGAAAGACCTGATCGCCAGCATGACCGGCCTGGAAAACTTTGACCGTCTCAGCCTAAATGGCAAAATCAATGTCACGTGGGATGATCAAAGCGGTGTTTATACCTACGACATCGAAGAAACATCCATCGACGACATTGGCAGCATAAGTCTTTCGGCAAGTGTTGGTAATCTTACACCCGAAATCATGGGTGAACTGACTTCAACCCGCCTTGATCAGACCGAAAAACTACGCCAAATCGCCTTGACCAAAACAAGCTTCAACGGTGCCCGTCTTGAGGTTCAAGGCGAAAAACTGGTGAAAATATTCCTCAGGCTGGCGGCACAGGGCAATGGCCAAACCGCCGAGGACTTGCAACTGGTTGGCGCAATGGTCCTGATGCAGACGCAGGAAAAATTCGCGCAACATCCTCGTCTGTCAGACGCACTGACCGAGCTTGTCGATTGGTTTAGCAATCCACAGCACCTGATCATCACATTGGCACCCGATGCACCTGTTCCGTTTGGCGTGCTGGCGGCGGGCGGCATGCAACCACCTGCAACAGCCGATCTTTTGGGACTGACCATTCAGGCCAATGAAAACGCAAACTAGACTTTTACAAAGGCCGGGTTAAATCCCGGCCTTTGTATCTGGAACGGCAACGCCCACCTTATGACGGATCATCGGGGCAAAAAGCGCAAGTTTGTCAGGGTTGCGATGAACAAAAATATCAACCAGCAGACCATCGCGTTCTGATGCGCTGATTGCGGTGACAACCTCGGCCCCATCAGACATCAAAAGCCAGCATTCGTGTTGATTGGTCACATAATAAATTTGGGCATCCTCGCTGCGTTTACCCCAGACACCGGCAAAGAAGCGCGCAACGTTATCATTGCCAAAGACAGGATTAAGTGCGGCTGATGCCTTGCCCCCGCCATCGGAATGCATAATCACATCCGGGGCCAACTGGCTCATCAACTGTCCAACATCCCCCAGACTAAGGGCATTGATAAACGCCTCGATTTTCGACTGATCACAGGCTTTTGCCGCAACAAAGGGTGTCGGATCCCGATCATTTTCACGCGCCATCTTGCGCCGGGCACGAAACAGGATCTGACGGGTATTGTTGGCTGTGCGTTCAATCACCGGGGCAATGTCGTCATGGGTCCAGTCAAATACTTCGTGTAAAACAAGGGCAATCCGTTCAACCGGTGCCAGCCGTTCGAGCATCAGCAAATACGCCTGACCCAGACCATCCTGTTCGATTAGCATTTTTTCGGCTTGGGGTTGCTCGGGCGGCAACCACGGTTCGGGCAGCCATTGCCCGACGTATTTTTCACGTTGCCGTCGGGCGGACTTCAAAACATCCAGACAGATATTGCTGCAAACCCGCACCAGCCATCCGGTGGCATCGTTGATCACGTCATGATCCTGTGCACGCCATCGCAACCAGACGTCCTGTACCGCGTCCTCGGCATCGGCATGACTGCCCAGCATACGATAAGACAGGGCCATTAAACGGGGTCGATGTGCCTCGAAAATCTGATCTGCCATCTTGGGTCCATCAAACGCATGAAGCGATACGGGAAAATCCCGTATCGCCGATATGAATGTCATTTTGCCCGAAAGGGGACGGGGATGCAAAGGCGCAGGGTCACCCCCGTCCTCAGGATTTGCGCAAACGGATTTACGCAAACTCATGCTGCGCAATGCCCAACCGGTTCCAGGCATTCATGGTTGATATGATGCAGGTAAGTTCCGAAACTTCGTCTTCTTCGAAATGTTCAAGCAACGCACGGTGGCTTTGCGAAATACGCGACTGGCTCTCAACCTTGGTCAGGCATTCCGCCCAGTCAAGCGCCGCACGCTCCCCATCATCAAAGCCCTTTGAACTGCGCCACAGTGGCAGCATCGCAAGTTTGACCGGGTCGCCACCTTGCTCGCCATAGCTTTTTGAATGCATCCGGAGGCAATGAGCACATTCGTTGATGTGCGATACACGGCATTCGATCAAGCTGCGCAGTGCGGGCGAAATTTTCGCGTCTTCCGCAAGTTTGCTCGCAAGCTCAAACATGGCCTCAAACAGTTTCGGGCTGGTTTTGGGAAAGGTGAAACGGCTCATGATGGTTCTCCTTGAAAGCAGCAGTGAATTCGGCGGGCAAAATGCCCTTTCTGCAAACAAGGACGAAATAAGGGCGGGCCGTGTTACACAGCCCGCCCGATTATTTTCAAAAGGATCGATTTTTTCGAAACCTGACGCCTGTTGGCGTTAGATAACGCCTGCTTCTTTCAGCGCATCGGCCACCGCCTCATGCATCACCCATGTCCAGTCTTCACCGTCCGTCGGCTTCCCATCGGCAAGGGTAAAGATCGCGGCCAGATAATCGCTGACATCGCTGTCACACATTGGAAGTCCTGCGGCCTCGGATATCTTGCGGGCCAACCGGCCATATTTCTTATTGCCAATCCGCGCCCCAAAATGCCCCACCGTCTGGGCAAGCTTCAACCCGCTAATCTCACGCCCCGGTGCATTGGCATGGGCCCGCAGCATATCGCGTTCACAGCTCGACATCTCGATAGATGCAAGTGCGGTGACGTAATCTTCCACCTGACCAATATGGGGCGCATCACCGGCATTGATCTCAGCAGTGCGGTCCGTACCGTCGTCCCAGTTCAAAACTTTCAACATGCCGTTTCCTCCCGACAAAATGACCGGTTTAGAACCCTTTGCATGCGTCACATCTGACGTGCCGGTCGATCACGCGATGTGTATCTTTTTGGGCAACAATGCCATTTCTTGTTTTTGTCGCCTTTGGTGTTCCCCAATGTGTCGGTGTTCATCACCGATATTTTGCATATGGGGATTAAAATCAAACGGGGCGGGAAACTTTTGCTCCCCGCCCCGTCACATTACGCGTAGTCAAAACCCGGCTTGGTAAAGACAAACTGGCCAACCCGCATGCCACCGCCGCCCTCGGCCTCGTCAAAGGCATTGATGCAACCTGCCAGATAAAACTCCCACATCCGTTTGAACTCTGTGTCGTATTTTTCCGGATCAAGCTGATCGGCCACATCGCGAAACCGGTCGCGCCACGCCATCAGCGTCTGGGCATAGTTGCGCCCGGGATGGAAATGCGATGCGTCCACCATCAAACTGGCATGTTCGGCCGCTTCGATCACTTCATGCACTGCCGGTATATACCCGCCGGGGAAAATATATCGATCAATCCACGGCGAGGTAAATTCGGCACGTGGTTTGATGATCGTGTGGATCACCGCCCGACCACCCGTTTTCAGAAGCTCACCAACCTTTTCGAAATAGGTTTTGAACTGATGGCGGCCAACATGCTCAAACATGCCAACCGATACTACCCTGTCGTATTTTCCCGCATTGGCCTGGGAAAACACCCGGTAATCAAGCAGATGGTAGTCAAGGCCGCGACTGGCATTGTCGCCCAATTCCAGACGCTGTTGTTGCGCCCAGCTGTATTGTTCCGTTAACAGCGTAATACCGTGCACCTCGGCCCCGGTTTCACGCCGGATAAAACGGCTTAACCCGCCCCAGCCGCACCCGATATCAACCACCCGCAATCCGGGTTCATTGATGTTAAGCCGCTGGGTCGTCAGGCTCATTTTACGGTGCTGTGCTTCTTCAAGCGTTTGCGCACCATCATCCCAGAACGCACAGGAATACTGCATATCCGGATCAAGAAACCGGGTATAAAGATCATTGCCAATGTCATAGTGATGGCGCACCCGGCGTGATGCCGCCTTGATGCTGGTAAACTGGGCAATCTGGAATTTCAGGGCCTGCAGTTTTTCAATGAAACTGCCAAACCCGTTGGCGGAATGACCGCCTTCGAAATTCAGGCGCAACACTTTGATCAGATCTTCCAATTCGCCGGAAACAAGATCAAACCCACTGCGCATGAACGCTTCGCCAAAACCGGGATCGGGGCTTAACGCCATTTTCAGCGTATTGCCCCAGTCGGGTATGGTCATGGCGGCTTTTGGTTCCTGGCCGTCACCCAGAACCACCTCGTGTTTGTCATCAACGCGGAATATCAATGTTCCACGCGTCACATGTTCCCGGAAGAAATCGAGAACCTTTTTTTGTGTCCAATCCAAACTCATCGGGTACGTCATCGCCCTTCCTTCTTAAAAGTCGGAAAATTGATCGCCCCATGCGCGGTGCCACCCACGCATACGTACCTGTCCCTAGATCAGGCCAGACCCTAAATTAGGCAAAATCCTAAATCAGGATCATGTCTTAAAGACGTTCGGAAGGAAGCCAGAACATGACACCACATGACACGCACAACGCGTTACGCCCATGCCAAAAGCAGAAATCAACCAAGCAGGACGCCGAACGATTCTGATCTCGGGCTCAGTACGTGAACCCCGTAATAATTCTGCCAGAATTTTCTACGATCTCAAGTAGTAATCGTGGCTGCCCTGCCAAGGATACGCTTGCGCAATTGCCCCGAAAGCCTTACATCTCGCCGCAGATCATCGAAAACTATCCACAGGTATGTTTCTCGCGCCGTTTGCCCGGTCTTATGGTTTCCATAAGGTCAGCATTGGGGGCGCGACATGCCACACAGACTGAAAAGAGGCATCTGATGGGCTATAAAATCGCTGTTGTCGGTGCGACTGGTAATGTCGGGCGTGAAATGCTCAACACCCTTGCCGAGCGCAATTTCCCGGCTGACGAAATCTTTGCGCTGGCATCTTCAAAATCAATCGGCCGCACGGTTTCCTATGGCGATGACACCGATCTCAGCGTTCTGGATTCTGCGACCTTTGATTTTTCCAAGGTTGATATCGCGCTGTTTTCCGCTGGTGGCGAAGCGGCCAAGAAATTGGCGCCAAAGGCTGCCGAAGCCGGGTGTGTCGTGATTGACAATTCCAGCTACTGGCGCATGGAACCGGGCGTGCCACTCGTCGTGCCCGAGGTCAATGGCGCAGCACTTTCGGGCTACGCCAAAAAGAACATCATTGCCAACCCGAACTGCTCAACCATCCAGATGGTCATGGCGCTTAAGCCGCTGCAGGACATCGCCCCGATCAAACGCATCGTGGTGTTAACCTATCAGTCGGTATCGGGTGCGGGCCGGGCTGCAATGGACGAACTGTTCAATCAGACCAAGGGCATTTATGTGAACGATCTTCCGCAAAAGGAAGAATTCACCAAGCAGATCGCCTTTAACGTCATTCCCCATATCGATACCTTCATGGATGACGGTGCCACCCGTGAAGAATGGAAAATGGCGGTCGAGACGCGCAAAATCATGGCCCCGGCCGAAATTGCCGTTCACGCCACCTGTGTCCGTGTCCCGGTCTTTGTTGGTCATGGCGAAGCCGTGAACATCGAATTTGATGGCCCGATCACCGTCGAAGAAGCCCGCAAGGCAATGAAAGCCTTCCCCGGCGTTTCCGTGGTCGATTACCGTCAGGACGAAGGATATGTCACCCCGCAGGAAGTGCAGGGTGAGGACAATGTCTTTATCTCGCGCGTGCGCAAGGACCCGACAGTTGAAAACGGTCTGTCGCTGTGGTGTGTCGGGGATAACCTGCGCAAAGGGGCGGCCCTTAACGCGGTTCAGATCGCCGAAGCACTGGTCGCGGAATACCTGCCAAAGAAATAACGTTTCACGTCTTTCCACGATGCAAAACCCGCCTTCTCGAAGGCGGGTTTTGTCGTTTATGAAATCAAACATGCTGGTCAGATGCGCAAAAAGGCGCTAGGCAATCAGTCTAAGGGATGAAAAATTCCACCGCCTGCCCGGCACGTTACGAAGAAAAATAATTTCGGGGAAATCGGATGGTTAAACGCACACGCAAGGAAGCCGCACGTCTGGACGAAGCCGCCCGCGCGGGCTGGCTGTACTATTGTGCTGGCAATACACAGGACGAAATCGCCACCAAACTTGGCGTCTCGCGCCCGACCGCACAGCGTCTTGTGTCCGCTGCCGTCAGCGAAGGTCTGGTCAAGGTCCGCCTTGATCATCCGATTGCGCATTGCATGGAACTGGGCAAGGCGATTTGTGAAAAGTACGAACTTGCCGCCTGTGATGTTGTCCCGACCGACCCTGCCGCCCCCGAGGCGATGTTTGGCATGGCGCAGGCCGCAGCCACCTACCTTGAACGCGCCCTGCAATCACCCGATCCGCAAATCATAGCCCTGGGCACCGGGCGTGCCATGCGCGCCATGGTCGATGAGGTTGGCCGGATTGATGGCCGCCACCATAAGATCGTCTCGCTTGTCGGCACCATTGCCCATGATGGTGCTGCCAGTTTCTATGACGCGGTGATCGACCTTGCCGACCGCACCCGCGCACCGCATTATCCCTTGCCGATTCCGGTCATCATCGAAGATCCGCAAATGCGTCAACGCATGCAGCAACAGCCCCCGATGGATAATATCCTCAAACTCGCCGCCGAGGCCGACATTCGTTTTATCGGGGTCGGGCATCTTGGCGATGACGCGCCGCTTCATATTGACGGCTTCATCAGCAAGGATGAACTGACGTCGCTTCGCAAAAGTGGCGGCATTGGCGAAGTCATCAGTTGGTCATTTGATCAGGATGGCACCATCCTTGATCATGCGGTCAATCATTGCGTTACCAGTGCCCCGGCCCAGTCGCCGACCACCAATACCATCGCGGTTGCCAAGGGCACGAAAAAGGTCAAAGCGATTCGCGGTGCGATGCGTGGCAAACTGATCTCGACCCTGATCACCGACGAAGCCACCGCAGAATCTTTATTGCAGTAGCATCCGCAACAACCCCCGAAGAACCAAGACCGATCCCCCCTGTCAACCCGTTTGGCAGGGGTTGTTTTTGTGCACCGCAAGAACGATTTAATTTGACAAGAGACCCAGTAATTGAGTGAATGCTCACCACCTGAACAAATGATCAATACGAGCAAGAATTTGCTTACCGGGTACATAGTCCTTTAGGGAGGAAACATGAAACGCGTTATGGGAGCCGCGCTTTGCGCGCTACTAGCAGGCGGTGTTGCATTCACCGCCAATGCCGAAACCAAACTGACCATCGCAACCGTCAACAACGGTGACATGATCCGCATGCAGAAGCTGACGGATGATTTCACCTCACAGAATCCAGATATTTCGCTTGAGTGGGTCACCCTCGAAGAAAACACCCTGCGTCAGCGCGTCACCACCGACATCGCCACCAAGGGCGGTCAGTATGACATCATGACCATTGGCACCTACGAAGTGCCGATCTGGGCTGAAAAAGGCTGGCTGGCCCCGCTTGATAATCTCGGCGCCGACTATGACGTTGACGATCTGATGCCTGCCATCCGTGCGGCCGTCTCCAAGGATGATGCGCTTTATGCTGCACCGTTCTACGGCGAAAGCTCGATGATGATGTACCGCAAGGATCTGTTCGAAAAAGCCGGCATTGAAATCAACGGTCGCCTGACCTGGAATCAGACCCTTGATATCGCCAAAAAGCTGCATGACCCGGACAACGGCGTCTATGGCATCTGCCTGCGCGGCAAAGCCGGCTGGGGCGAAAACATGGCGCTGATCTCGACCATGGGCAATGCCTATGGCGCACGCTGGTTTGACGAAGAATGGAACCCGACCTTCGACGGGCCGGAATGGAAAGCCGCCCTGGACATGTATACCGATATCCTCGGCAATTACGGTCCTCCGGGTGCCACATCGAACGGGTTTAACGAAAACCTGTCGCTGTTCAACTCCGGTAAATGTGGCATGTGGATTGATGCAACCGTTGCAGCATCCTTTGTCACCAACCCCAAAGAATCCAAAGTTGCCGATCAGGTTGCCTTCACCGAGGCTCCTTGCGCTGTAACCTGCACCGGTGCCAACTGGCTCTGGGCTTGGAACCTTGGCATTCCGATGGGATCCCAGAACGTCGAAGCGGCTCAGAAATTCATCGCCTGGGCCACGTCCAAAGAATATCTCGAACTGGTTGCCTCCAAAGAAGGTTGGGCAAACGTTCCCCCGGGAACCCGTATTTCGCTGTACGAAAACCCGAAATATCTTGAGGCTGCACCCTTTGCAGACGAGACGCTTCTCGCCATCGACAGCGCAGATCCGATCAACTCGACCCTCAAACCGAAACCCTATGTTGGTGTTCAGTTCGCCGCGATCCCGGAATTCCAGGGTATCGGTACGACTGTAGGCCAGCAGTTCTTGGCAGCTCTTGCCGGTCAGTCCACGGTTGAAGAGGCCCTTTCGGCCGCACAAGCCAGCACCGACCGCACCATGCGCAAAGCCGGTTACTACTGATGCACTACAGGTCGGATTTCAGATCATCGCACATCATGAAATGATATCCGGCCTGACCTCCTTGACCTGATGAACTTGGGGTGGCGGCCACAGAGCAACCTGCTCTAACACCGCCACCCTCTTTCCATCCGGATCGGGACATCAACATCAATTTCGGGGAGCACATCATGTCAACACGTGCCTCGACCCTTACCGGGCGCATCATGTCCGCGCCATCGATCATCGTCCTGTTCTTATGGATGGCCGTCCCGCTGGGCATGACAATTTACTTTTCCTTCCTGCGCTACAATCTGTTGTCGCCAGGCACGGAAGAATGGATCGGCACTCTCAATTACGAATTTTTCCTGACCGACCCGGCGTTCTTTGCCTCCCTTGCAAACACGCTGCTGCTTGTCGGTTCGGTTCTGGTCATCACCGTGATTGGTGGCATCCTGCTGGGATTGCTGCTCGATCAACCGATTTTTGGGCGCGGCATCCTGCGACTTCTGGTGATTGCACCGTTCTTCATCATGCCGACCGTCAATGCACTGGTCTGGAAAAACCTTTTGATGGACCCGGTTTCGGGGATGTTTGCCTGGCTTGCCAGTTTACTTGGCCTGCCTGCAATTGACTGGTTTACCAATGCGCCGCTGACATCGATCATCATCATGGTGTCATGGCAATGGCTGCCCTTTGCCGTGCTGATCCTTCTGACCGCACTTCAGTCGCTTGACCGCGATCAAAAGGAAGCCGCCCAGATGGATGGTGCCGGTCCGGTATCGATCTTTTTCTATATCACCCTGCCTCACCTCAGCCGCGCGATTACTGTGGTTGTGCTGATTGAAACCATCTTCCTGCTGACTGTCTTTGCCGAAATCTTTGTCACCACAGGTGGTGGCCCGGGTCTGGCAACGACCAACATTGCCTTCCTTGTCTATACACAAGCACTGTTGCAGTACGACGTTGGCGGCGCATCAGCCGGCGGCATTGTCGCGGTCATTCTGGCCAATATCGTGGCGATCTTCCTGATCCGCCTCATCGGCAAGAACCTGGATAATTAGGGGCGCGATATGGAAAAGAAACAAACACCTCTTGGCTATATCAGCTTCTCGGCCTTTGCCTGGGTTGTC
Source organism: Thalassospira sp. Z349TD_5 (assembly GCF_056173045.1). Taxonomy (NCBI): domain Bacteria; kingdom Pseudomonadati; phylum Pseudomonadota; class Alphaproteobacteria; order Rhodospirillales; family Thalassospiraceae; genus Thalassospira; species Thalassospira sp. Z349TD_5. The sequence continues at coordinate 388,768 of NZ_CM149654.1, read as the reverse complement.
GGCCTTTTGATTTTCTTCCCGATCTTCTGGATGGTTTTAACCAGTTTCAAAAGCGAACTTGAAGCCGTCAGCATTCCGCCAAGCTTCATCTCCTTTGACTGGACGCTTGAAAACTATGTCGAGGTTCAGGAACGGTCGAACTATTTCAAGTTTGCCATGAACTCTGTCATTCTGGCGGTCGGCTCCACATTGGTTGGCTTGGTCTTTGCTGTCACCTGTGCATGGGCCATGGCCTTTAACCCGACCAAACGCACCAAGGACGCGCTTCTCTGGATGCTGTCGACCAAGATGATGCCCCCCGTTGGCGTTCTTGTGCCGATCTATCTGATGTTTCGCGACTGGGGGCTGCTTGATACCCGGTTCGGTCTGATCATGGTTCTGTTTTTGATGAACCTGCCGATCATGGTCTGGATGCTCTACACCTACTTTAAGGAAATCCCGACCGACATTCTCGAAGCCGCCCGCATGGATGGCGCAACCCTGCCCAAGGAAATCATCTTTGTGCTGTTGCCCATGGCCCTGCCCGGCATTGCATCGACCATGCTCTTGAATGTGATCCTTGCCTGGAACGAAGCCTTTTGGACACTCAATCTGACAACGTCCGATGCGGCACCGCTGACAGCTTTCATTGCCTCGTACTCAAGCCCCGAAGGGCTGTTCTGGGCAAAGCTTTCAGCCGCTTCAACTCTGGCAGTTGCACCAATTCTTGTCATTGGCTGGTTCTCGCAGAAACAGCTGGTTCGTGGTCTGACATTTGGCGCGGTCAAGTAACCGCTGCCCTATTGAAATCTAGAAAGAAGGAACACCGCAATGGGTGCTATCCGACTGGAGAAAGTCAAGAAAACCTTCGGAACGCTGGATGTGATTCCGGGTGTCGATCTTGACATCAATGATGGTGAGTTTGTCGTCTTTGTCGGCCCGTCGGGCTGTGGCAAATCAACCTTGCTGCGCCTGATTGCCGGGCTTGAAGATGTCACCGACGGTAAAATCATGATTGATGGTATCGACGTTGCCAACGAAGCCCCGGCCAAGCGCGGCCTGTCGATGGTCTTTCAGTCCTATGCGCTTTATCCGCATATGACCGTTTTTAACAACATTGCCTTTGGCCTGAAAATGGCCGGTGAAAGCAAGGAAGTTATCAACGAGAAAGTCCAGAGTGCGGCCAAAATCCTCAATCTGACCGACTATCTCGAACGGCGCCCCGGTGCCCTTTCGGGTGGTCAGCGTCAACGCGTTGCCATTGGCCGTGCGATTGTCCGGAACCCGGCGGCCTTCCTGTTTGATGAACCGTTATCGAACCTTGATGCCGCCCTTCGCGTCAACATGCGCCTTGAAATCACCGGTCTGCATCAGGACCTCAAAACCACGATGATCTATGTCACCCATGATCAGGTCGAAGCCATGACCATGGCCGACAAAATCGTCGTGTTGCAGGCGGGTCGTGTGGAGCAAGTCGGCAAACCGATGGACCTTTACAGCAAACCGGCCAACAAATTCGTCGCCGGTTTCATCGGCTCACCGAAAATGAACTTCCTGGGCGGCGAACTGGCGGCAAAACATGGTTGTCATGAAATCGGCGTTCGCCCTGAACACCTCGTGGTCAGCACCGAAAGCGGTGTGATCCCGGCCACGGTCAAAATCGCCGAACACTTGGGGGCGGAAACATACCTCCATGTGCAATCGGATGAATTTGGCGCGATGACGGTGCGGGCAACCGGCGAAATGCCACTGAGCGGGAATGACAAAATCTTCCTCACCCCGGAACAGGACCGCATCCATCGTTTTGACGCCCATGGTCTGGCCCTTGGATAATTTCTAAACCGTGCACACCGGGTCGCAATGCCACACACGCGTTGCGATCCCGCCTTACCAAATCAAGAAAACTGTGAGACCCAAATGTATCTTAAAAAGTTCGATCTTACCGGTCGCCGTGCCTATGTCACGGGCGGCGGTCGTGCAATCGGCCTGTCCTGCTGTGAAGCACTGGCAGAAGCAGGCGCACATGTCATCATTGGCGATATCAGCGAAGCTGTCGCCGAAGAAGGCCGTGATTACCTGAAATCCAAAGGGTACTCCGCCGACATCGACATCATGGATGTCACCAACACCGATCAGGTCCGCGCCAGTGCCGAAAAAATGGCCAAACAGGGTGGCATCGATATTCTTGTCAATAACGCCGGCATCGCACGGTCGGAAACCCCGGCCGAAGACGTTGCGGATGAACATTGGCTCAATGTCGTTGACGTCAATCTGAACGGCACATTCTGGTGCTGCCGCGAATTTGGCAAGCAGATGCTGGCCAAGAAAAATGGCGTCATCGTCAATGTCGGCTCGATGTCAGGCGTCATTGTCAACAAGCCACAGGAACAGGCCTATTATAACGCGTCCAAGGCGGCTGTGCATCAGTTGACCAAATCGCTGGCGGCTGAATGGGGCGGACGCGGCGTGCGTGTGAATGCGGTTGCACCGACCTATATCGCAACACCGTTAAATGAGTTCGTGAAATCCAAGCCGGAAATGTACGACGCATGGATTAATGGCACCCCGATGGCCCGCTTGGGCGAGACCGATGAAATCGGCTCGGTTGTGCTGTTCCTTGCCTCAGACGCATCCAGCTTGATGACCGGATCCATCGTTCTGGCTGATGGGGGTTACACCTGCTGGTAAGGCCAGGTGGAACTGTTGACTGTAATCTCCTGAAGCAAGGACCTGTACTCACCAAATTGACTGAAATGGCGTTGGAATAAACAAGATATGTAAGGATGGAGCCGCCAGCCGGGGCTTTCCCCCCGGCCAAGGGTTCAGACGCAACAGATCGCCTTTTATTCCAACGTCCTCTGGATCGGAGAGATTTGAACGGACTATGTCATCGCTTAACCTCGCAAGGTAAAGACCTTGCTTCGGCCAAGCTCTTCATATCCGACCAAATCTCTCGCGACCATTTAAGCCAATTTGGCGAGTACAGGTCCTCGTTGCAGTCAGGCTGGAATGATGGTTAAAACGGGGCGCGGTTGTGGGACCTGCGCCCCGTTTACCTTTTCAGGCCACGCGAACACTGGCCAGATACCGCGAAAACGCATTCGCGGGCATCACCACAACACCCGACAGGCCAAGGAACACCGACAGGCGTTCAAGATTGGCCATCAACGGCTCCGCCACATCACCTGCGGCAAAACCATCTTCAAGATACGCACTTTGCACCAAAAGCACCCCGGCTTGCCGGTCTGCTTTCAAATCGACACGCGCAACAAATTCGCCGTTTAACATAAACGGCAGGACGTAATAGCCGTACTGGCGCTTTTCGGCCGGAACATATATCTCGATCCGGTAGTTAAACCCGAAAATGCGTTCCACCCGGTCGCGTTCCCACATCACCGGATCAAATGGCACCATCAAGCATGTCGGCTTGGCCCGTGACCGTGGATTGACGTTCGGGCACATATAGCCCGGCTGCTTCCACCCCTGAACGTCCGCTGCCAACAACCGCCCTTCTTCGACAAGACGCACAAGGCATCCTTTCACGTCCGCTGTTGGCAGGCGGAAATACTTGCGCAGATCCGCCTCGGTCGCCACCCCCATCGCGGCAATCCCCTTGCAGATCAGATCACATTGCGCATCCTGCCTGTCGGGGGCGGCAAGATTGGCCGCATCGCCAATGATCCGTTCGGGCAAATCATAAACCCGCTCAAAACTGCTACGCCGCTTGCGCGACATGACCTGACCGCTCCAGAACAGATATTCCATCGCGGTTTTGGTATCCGACCATCCCCACCATGCCGAACTGTTGGCACGCTTGTCTTCAAGGTCACTCGCACCAATCGCACCTTCGCGCTCAATCCGGGCCAGAATGCCATTGATCAGATCGGGCTGTTCGCGCTGCATCCGGGCGATCCGCCCCCATGTCCCCTTGCCATTGCGCGCATCCTCCATCCGCCAGCGATACAGCGGGTAATCCTCAACCGGGATCATCGATGCTTCATGGCCCCAATATTCAAACAATTTGCGCTGCCGGTCCGTGCCCCAGACAACCTGATCAAGCAAGGCTGCGTCATACACCCCCAATCGGCTGAAAATCGGCATGTAATGCGCACGTGTCAAAACGTTGACACTATCGACCTGCAACATATTGGTTTGCCGGATCGCCTTGATGATCCGGCGTTTGGTCACCGGGCGATTGTCATTGCAATCAAACCCCTGCCCGACAAGCGCAAGGTTGCGCGCCTGCTTGATGGAAACGGCAACGGATTGCATCGGGATATGAACACTGTCATCTGGCATGGTTAAACATTCAAATTGGCAAATAAAAACAGCATGATGTTAGCATATCCCCCTGACAAATACGGCAGGAGGATTCCATATGTTTTCATGTATGATTTCTTGACGGGTCACACCGTCTGCCAAGTCTGCCAAGTCTGCCAAGGGTCTTTGCCCGGATGATCATCGCGCACACCGCAACACAGGACACGAACGCAAGATGGAAATCGAACAGATCATGATCCTGAGCGTCCTTGTCGGGACGGTTGCCCTGTTTTTATGGGGGCGTTGGCGTCATGACATGGTGGCGATGGCATCGTTATTGGCCTGCGTCGTCCTGGGGCTGGTGCCGACCGGCGATGCCTTTGTCGGGTTTGGCCATCCGGCCGTCATTACCGTGGCCTGCATTCTGATCCTGTCATCGGCCCTGCAAAAATCCGGGGCGGTCGATACATTAACCCGAACGGTTCTGCCGCAATCAGCCGGTCCCTTTGTCACCATGGCCGCCCTTAGTCTGCTGGCTGCCATCCTGTCGGCCTTTATGAACAATGTCGGGGCCTTGGCTTTGCTGATGCCAGTGGCGCTTCAAATTGCCCGAAAGCAGAATTTGCCCCCCGGAAAAATCCTGATGCCACTGGCCTTTGGCTCAATCTTGGGCGGCATGACCACCCTGATCGGGACGCCGCCCAACCTGATTGTTTCGGGCTTTCGCGCCGAACTGAACGGCTCGGGCTTTTCGATGTTTGATTTCAGCCCGGTTGGGATTGCGATTGCCGCATCCGGACTGGTGTTTGTCATTCTGCTGGGTCGATTTCTGGTCCCCACCCGCGAACGTGCCGGGGCCGAGGGATTTGAAACCGGCTCTTACCTGACCGAGGCCCGCATCACCGAGGGCAGCAAGGCCATCGGCATGCTGTTGCGCGACATCAACAATGAACTGGAAAAAACCGACGCACAGGTCATTGGGCTGATCCGCAATGAACGCCGTATCCCCGCGCCAAACCCCTTTCGCGAATTGCATCAGAACGACGTTCTTCTGATCGAAACCGAACCCGAAGGCCTCGCCGCTGCCCTTTCCGCTGTTGAGCTTACCCTTGAGGCCGAATGGAACGATGCGCAGGCCAAACTCAAGGCACTGGACAGCGACGAAGAAACCCTTTCCGACACCGAGACGTCCGACAACACAAAAACCGAAACCGCCGATGATACAGAAAACCCCTCTGATGCTGATCAGAATGATGCGCCCAAAGACGCCGATAAAACCGCCCTGCAATCGGATGATATTTCGCTGATTGAACTGGCTGTCCTGCCAAATTCCGCCTTTATCGGCCGGTCTGCGACCGACATACGGCTGCGCAACCGCTATGGCATCAACCTGCTCGCAGTTTCACGCCAGGGCCGCCGTTCGATGGCGCGTTTGCGCACCATGACGATGCAGGCCGGCGACGTTCTTTTGATGCAAGGCCCGCCAGAAGCCATCTATGACTTTGCCAGCCGGCTGGGCTGTGTGCCACTCGCCGAACGGTCCCTGCATCTGGCCGATAAGGCACAGGCGCTTAAAACCACCGTGATCATGGCCATCGCCATCCTGCTGGCCGCCTTTGGCATTCTACCCGCCGCCATTTCCTTTGCCCTTGGCGTTCTGGTCGCATTGCTGGTGCGCGTGGTATCACCCAGAACCCTGTATGATGCTGTGGACTGGCCGGTTGTCGTCCTGCTCGCGGCCCTCATACCCGTGGCCAATGCCATGGAAAGTACCGGCAGTGCCGATCTGATCGCGCGCTTCCTGCTGCAATCGGTGGCACAGGGCAACGCAACCATTGCCGTTGGCCTGATCCTCGTCGTCACCATGACCCTGTCGGACTTCATGAACAATGCCGCCACCGCGGCCGTGATGTGCCCGATTGCGATTGGCAGTGCCGCCCAGCTTGAGGCCAGCTCCGACCCGTTCCTGATGGCGGTCGCGATTGGCGCATCCTGCGCCTTCCTCACCCCGATCGGCCACCAGAACAACACACTCATCCTCGGCCCCGGCGGTTTCCGCTTTGGCGACTACTGGAAACTCGGCCTCCCGATTGAAATCATCGTGGTGGCGGTAGGTGTGCCGATGTTGCTGTGGGTTTGGCCGCTGTAAAGAATGGAATGTTACTTGAACCGCGTTAACACGGTTAGCTTAGGTAATGTTGACAAACTGGATTCCCTAAAGATCTGTAATGTGATTCAAGGTAACTTTTACGGAGGTTTCCTTGGCGCGATTGTTGATGGAAGAAGCGGAATGGGCGTTTTTTGAGCCTTTTCTCTTGGCGATACGTGGGCGTGGTGGCCGTCGAGCTTTAGATCATCGCCGCGTTCTGGACGCCATCTTCTGGATTGCGCGAACTGGTTCGCCGTGGCGGGATCTGCCCGAAGAATTCGGCAAATGGTCCAGTGTCTATCGTCAATTCAGAAGGTGGACGTTGGCGGGACTTTGGGAGTTGATGCTTGAAGCGCTTAATGAAAGTGGCTCCATGCCAGATCAGGTTCAAATGATCGATAGCACTGTGATCCGGGCTCATCACTTGGCCGCAGGCGCAAAAGGGGGACTCAAAAAGAAGGTTTTGGCCGCTCAAAAGGTGGCTTTACGACCAAGATCCACCTCATTGCCAACGCTCACGGACTGCCTGTCAGGGCGGAAATAACCGGCGGAGAAGTTTCTGATTTCAAGGGCTTCGATATTCTAGTGGATACTGACCTGCCGAAAGCCAAGGTTTTTCTGGCTGATAGAGGCTATGACAGCGACCATATTCGTAACGTGATCGATCTGCGGGGCGGCATCCCTGTTATTCCAGGTAAAACCAATCGAAAAGTGCCAATCGAGGTCGATGCTATAACCTATGCTTTGCGAAATCGCGTTGAGCGTTGCTTCAATAAGCTCAAATGCTCACGACGCTTGGCAACCCGGTACGATAAAACCGCAGAAAGCTATCTCGGCTTCATTCACATAAGTTCGGTTCGCTTGTGGCTCAGAAGTTTGTCAACATGACCTAGAGAGCAACAAAGGTTTAAGCGAAGCAACTTTAACATTCTGCCCGAAATTTTTTAGTCAAACGTCACCAGCTGTTGTCTCATTAGAGGGAATAGTTCCTCTTGCGGCATAACCTGCATTGCTTGCGGAACGATCTGATAGCTCACGACATGCTCACCTTGTGCTTTAGCCTGCATATAGGCTCTCACTTGCTCAAGACAAAGCAACCAAAAATCAAGCGCATTGTCTGTGGTCTCACAAATAGCATTGCCCAGACCTGATAACATTGATGCGTAATAAATAGTTCGCTCTGCGGTCATAGCGCTCTCGAGCGCCTGCTGAGCGATCAGATTGTTTCTAGCTCGAGCGTACTCGTTTAGCTCCTGAGTAAACGTCACAGCACGATGAACAAACAATGTTAATGCCGGCATATCTTTGCTTAAAGATGAATACTCCGAAAACGCTGGGGGATGCATAATGGAGGTTTCTGGCAGGGTCATGTAGAAATGAAGCATTGACTCGGAAAGAGTGACCAATTCGGAGACGCGCTTCGCACGTTCTTCACTCGGGGCTTCATGAATCTCATCGGATATTGCCTTTATCGCATCCACCTCCGGCTTCATATCCGCAATGAGATGTATCTTACTATTAGCCAGTGCTTCTATATTTGCACCAGCTGCCATAGTTAGACGATTGAGCGCATCAAGTGCTGATCTCCACTCATTTTTCTCTTGCTTAGAAAGCTGAGAACTCTGTTGCCAGTAGAAAGCTGCGATACCGAAAACGAAACCCATAGCGGAACCGATCATAGTTTGCAGCACACCTAACCAAAAATCGCCCGCCAATTTTCCCACTCCCGCATAGTAGTAGATTTGTTCTACATGGCTTCGTGCTTCAATCTCATATCGAGAACACAGCATGAAGCATGCTTCAGAATACCCAAAGCCGTTTTGTACTTCGCCACTGGTAACTGCAGAATTTCGAATACACTAAATAGCACTATTCGGGTTGGATCTTCTTTTAATTCCAAAGCATTCGAAGGCTGACAATCTGCTAGAAAAAACTGCCGATCACCTGATACCAAAAGCAAAAGGCGGCCCACTGAGCCTGTGTGAAAACAGGCTTCCCAAGCGTTGTCTGATTTGAGAAACTGCCCGGAGGATGAATTTCGGGCAGTTTTTTTATGTCAGGCTTTATCGAAGGAACCAGTCGCGAACAGGGAACACTTTTCCCGGACCGGCTTGATGATCTTGTTGCCGATGACAATGGGGTGCGGGTGATTGATGCCTTTGTCTCGGCCCTTGATCTACAGGCACTGGGTTTTGTCCGGGTGCAGCCAAAGGCGACAGGTCGTCCGGGCTATCATCCTTGCGTTCTTCTGAAATTGTATCTGTATGGCTATCTGAACCGTTTGCGTTCGAGCCGGGGGCTGGAACGCGAATGCCACCGCAATATCGAACTTTTGTGGCTGCTGGACCGTTTGGCCCCTGATTTCAAGACGATTGCCGATTTCCGCCGAACGAACCGGGAGGGGATAGGCCGGGTTTGTCGCAGTCTTGTGCTGTTTCTGCGCGGGGAAGGGCTGATCGCGGGTCAGTGCCTGGCCGTGGACGGATCGAAATTCCAGGCAGATACCAGTCCGCAAAAAGTCTGGACGAAGTCACAGCTTCAAAAGCGGATCGCCGATATTGACCGGCAAATATCGGACTATCTCGCAGAGATGGACGCCATTGACCATAGCCAGAATGCTACGGATGGCCCGTCGGACACCCCGTCGGACGTCCCGGGCGGCACAGGAGGTAAAACAGGTGATGTGCGTGCAACCCTTGCAAAGTTGCGCGCGCAGAAAGCCGATCTGGCCCAGTCGGTGCTTCTGATGGACGAGATGGGACAGACACAGGTGGTTATCGGAGATGGGGATGCCCGGATCATGCGATCAGGCAAAGGCCGGATTGTCGGCTACAATCTTCAGTCTGCGGTCGATGATGCCCACGGGCTGATCGCTCATCATGAAGTGACACAGGCGACATCGGACCAGAATGAATTGCATCGGGTCGCCAAAGCAGCAAAGGACGTGCTTGAGCGCACAAAGATAGATATTCTGGCCGATGCGGGCTATGCCGATGCAGAGCAGATCGCGGCCTGTGACGAAGATGGCATCACCGCTTTTGTTCCCCATCCTCGCTCACGTAACACGCATGGTGATTTCTTTGAAAAGTCCGACTTCGACTGGGATGCAGCCAAGCAGCATTATATCTGTCCGGCAGGAAATGTCCTGTCCTTCGAGAATGCCTCGCGCAAGAACCAGAGCGCCAATTACGTGGCCGATCCGAAGGATTGCGCCGCCTGTGCGCACAAATCCCGTTGCACCAAAGTCAACCGGCGACGGGTCAGCCGCCATTTGCTTGAGGGGCCCCTCGAGCAAACGGCCCAACGCATGGCGGACCATCCCGAGGCGATGACACGACGAAAATCCCTTGTCGAACATCCGTTTGGCATTCTCAAACACATGATGGGAACACCGAGGTTCCTGTGCCGGGGCTTGCCTGCGGTCAAGGCAGAAATGGCCTTATCCGTCACAGCTTTCAATCTCAAGCGCGCCATCAACATCCTCGGGGCAAAAAACATCTTCGAAAGGCTCTTGCTCGCCCCCGTATGAGGAAAACACACACAGTTTATGAAAAACCCCGCTACAGGAGCAGCGGGGTTTTGACACAGGCTCCACTGGACCGCCTTTTGCATTCGCTTATCTCCGAGAGCTTAGCCGCCAAACCCAAGCTTCGGCACCGCAACGCCATTGGCACGGCAGGCCGAAATCAGGGTGTTGTTGAGCAAGCACGCGATGGTCATCGGGCCGACACCGCCCGGCACCGGGGTAATCGCCCCGGCCACCTTGGACGCGGTTGCAAACTCGACATCGCCGACCAGTTTCATTTTGCCAGCATCGCCTTCAACCCGGTTGGTACCAACATCAATCACCGTCGCACCCGGTGCGATCCAGTCGCCCTTGATCATGTTCGGGCGAGCCATCTCGCTGTAATCGTGGAGAACATACGATCAAAGACACCCATTCTGCACCAGCTTACAAAGCGACGATAGATCATCTTATGTGGTCAGCATTCCCGCGAGGCACTACTCCAGCGAATACCGTTGCAAATAACAGGGATGATCCGGAAAACAACCCCAGTCATTAACATGCGAAACCCGGACGCTATGGCAAGCAGGCCTCAATATGTAGCAAGTTAGAACAGAAGAGCTAAAGCGTTTTGCTTTTAATATGGCACATATCCGGCAGCCCTGAAGAAGTTCCAGCATTCAATCTGTTGATAGAGGTCACAGATATTTCCGATTGCAGAGATGAGGTCTCCGTAGGTTCTGGCGCCTATCCGCCGGAGATGAGATTTCAGCTTTGAGAAGGCCAGTTCAATAGGATTGAGGTCGGGACTATAAGGCGGAAGGAAAAGAAACCAACAGCCTTGAGCTTTAAGGGTTGCAGCGGCACGCGGGCTTTTATGAGTACTGAGATTATCGAGAACAACGATGGTTCGCGGTTCGAGCAAGGGAGCAAGTTGAGTTTCAATGTAGGTATCAAATGCTGGACCATTCATCGCACCTTCTATGATCCAGGGCGCAATTAAAGCATCGCTGGTCAAGCCTGCGATAAACGTTTGCGTCCGCCATTTACCGAAGGGAGCCGGGCCATAGAGCCTCTCGCCGACGGGGGATCTGCCGCGCAACCGTGTCAGATTGGTTTTGACCGAGGTTTCGTCAATGAACACCAGTCGGTGCGGTTCATGTCGCATGCGAGGTTGGCGTCCGTTAATCCACAATCGCCTGTCTCTGACAATATCGGCACGTTCGCGCTCAATGGCGATCAGGCCTTTTTTTATATGAATAGTTGGCTCGTTTGAGGGCACGATGGATCGAGGAGAGGTGTACAGAAACGCCTTTATCCTCTCGCAACGCATCTGCCAACTCTTGCAAGGTGATATCTGGTTCGCTCTGAAGCCGCCCTATCATAAACGCCATATGTGCAGCCAGTTTTCCGACTGTACCAGGCATACGACCTTGTGGTTTTGGCCCGATCTTGCCGCCATCTCGAGAAGCAGCAGCAAAACGCACCGCTGTGCTCGGGGACACCCCAAAGACAACCGCCGCCGCCCGTGCCGAATGCCCCTGTTTCACGTAGCTTACAATCCGTTCGCGAAGATCCACTGAATAAGGTTTGCCCATCAAACACCTCCTACTGGAAGTGAATCACATAAAATCAAAAAGGGGAATACCCTCTCTGATTCCTATAAAAGACAAAACGCTTTAAAATAGATCCCCCATAGAGTGCTCGTCAGCAATCAGAGGAAACCACTTTCAACCAAAACGTAGACACAAATTTGACAGGTCCTGCAGCTAACTTTCCAAACACCTACTTATCGAGACTTACTCTGCTCACCGAGCGCAACCGTCCGACTAAACCATAAAGTCTTATTCTCACAAGGAAATGACACGTCTCTTTATTTCAAGGTAATCGACGGATGATCAATTTCAGTTCACGAGCCCAGCTTGCAATATTTTTGCCCCAAAGTAACGTTCCCCTGCAAATGTCCAATGATTATCATCATCATACAAAATACTTTTATCCTCATCGAGAACAGTGCATTCTTTTTTTTGCTTACTGCAGAGTAAAGAATAGAAATCAAAAAACCTTATTCCTTCTTTTTGAGCAGCCTTCTCAAGTAGCATATTCATGTATTTATGGTCGGACCTATCCAAACTATACATTTGTTTATTAATATCAGAAGAACCATTTTTAATAATAAACATAGTAGGCGGATCAAAAGGAAGGCGATTTATTCCAAATAAAATAATTTCAGATTTTTTTGCATGAGCACGATAAAAGGAGACTATGTTAGGTATTCTATCAACTTGGTTATCTCTCTCATCTTTTCCGAGCGCACTGGCAATGATTACAATATCTGCATTTTTTAAAAATTTTGATTTTTTAACAACTGCTTTGCTTGACGCACAACTTTCGCTAATATGCTGTGTATCTATTCCGAGAAATTTACGGGCGAAGGTAGGTTTAAAATAACTTCTAGAAAAGCATTTCTCGTCTAGATACATGTGATGTATATTATAGTTTTCAATACTGTTACTATTTAGTGCTAGAGCATTAAATACATCTCGTGAATGACTATCCCCAACAATTGCTATATTTTTTTTACCATTTATTTCCATATTTTGGTTTAAAACATTTTTCTCTTTATAGTAGGCGTCACTTAACTCTGTATTAGCTTCCATTTCTCTTTTTAGATTTTCTACTTTACTGTTAGAGAAACGCCAGTCCCAGCCGCCTGTTTTATACGCATGGAAAGAAATTCCAGCTAGAAAGACAAATGTAACGCACGTTATGGGGGCAAATTTTTTATAAAAAACATGCTTCTTTTGTCGTCTGAATGGTTTTTCAATACCGTAATACATGCCAATAGCAGAGATCATCGAGAAGACAAAAATCACATAATTCAGATAAGCCACATCACCAAGAGCAAGATAGTTTGCGTATACAAAAATAGGCCAGTGAACTAAGTACAAAGAATAACTTATCAAGCCAATCCCAACGAACAATCGGTTACTTAATATTTTCCCACTAATATTAGGATTATTACTATATATAACCAATGATGCCCCAATAGTGGGAATCAACGCTAAGTACGATGGGATCTCCATTTGAGTGTCAAACATGATCAATGCAGAAATAATAAACGCGATCCCTAATATAAATACAGCTTCCAAAACCCATTTACTTACACGAAATTGTGGAACAAAAACAAGAATCACACCAAGGAAAAACTCGTAAACACGGAATGGTGTGAAATAGAAACTAGATTTACTTTCTGAAAACAAGGATGCCATAATAACTGACAAAAAAAACAAGGTTATTATTGAGATAACTACAAAAAAATCTGCCTTTTCCTTCTTCACAGTCATGCAGCCGATCAATACAGCTGGCCAGATAATATAAAACTGTTCTTCGACCCCCAAAGACCATGTATGAAGGAGAGGTTGAAATTGAGATGAAATGCCAAAATAATCTGAGACGCCGATAAAGAAAAAATTTGATATTGAAAATAGTCCATACAACAATGAACCATTCATCTGTTCATAATGATTGGGTGATAGAATAAAAAAACCAGAAAAAATTGTTGCTACCATAGTAAATAGAAGCGCAGGTAAAAGCCTTCTAGCCCGGCGGATATAAAAAGAACGAAAAGAGAATCTTCCTTCTGATTTTTTCTTATAAATTATAAGAGTTATTAAATACCCACTGATTACAAAGAAAACATCAACCCCAATGAACCCACCACTGAAACCACTGAATCCCAAGTGAAAAAATACGACACTTAGAACAGATAAGGCACGAAGCCCGTCAATATCCGCCCGGTATTCAGGGAAATTTGAAGTCTTCACAGGATTTTCCTATAATCACATTGTTAAAATATTATTAAAAATATAGAGAAAATTGTTTTCTAGCAATAATTTTGTGCTATAGAAGCTAATATTTTAGCGAGCGAGGCACGTTAGAGAGGACATTTTCTCTGAGAAACGGCCCGAAGAACATTCTGATGATTTCAAAATAGCATCCGGATATTTAGCCACGACTAGGCTCAGGACCTATTAATTTGAAAGCATCGAGGTGACGGTCGATTTACCAGTGTTGCAGTAGGTTTTGCTTAGCTATCAAAACCAAGCTTCGGCACCGCAACGCCATTGGCACGGCAGGCCGATATCAGGGTGTTATTGAGCAAGCACGCGATGGTCATCGGGCCGACACCGCCCGGTACCGGGGTGATCGCACCGGCCACCTTGGACGCGGTTGCAAACTCGACATCGCCGACCAGTTTCATTTTGCCCGCATCGCCTTCGATCCGGTTGATGCCAACATCAATCACCGTGGCCCCCGGTGCGATCCAGTCGCCCTTGATCATGTTCGGGCGGCCCACAGCCGCAATCACGATATCGGCCCGGCGGACTTCATCGGGCAAATCGCGGGTGCGCGAATGGGCAATGGTGACGGTGCAGCTTTCTTTAAGCAACAGTTGCGCCATTGGTTTGCCGACGATGTTTGACCGTCCGACAACCACGGCGCGTTTGCCCGACAGATCGCCCAGCGTGTCTTTGAGCAACATCAGGCAGCCATACGGCGTGCAGGGCGCAAAACCTTCGCCGCCCGTTGCCAGCGCCCCGGCATTGACCACATGAAACCCATCCACATCCTTGGCCGGATCGATGGCGGCCAAAATGGCCTGCTCGTCAATATGATCAGGAACCGGCAACTGACACAGGATGCCATGCACATTCGGATCGGCATTCAGTTTGGCAATCAGCGCCAGAAGATCTGCCTGCGGGGTATCGGGGGACAGTTTGTGTTCATAGGAATTCATGCCGCATTCAAGGGTCTGTTTGCCCTTGTTGCGCACATAGACCTGACTGGCCGGGTCTTCACCAACCAGAATCACGGCCAGACCGGGGGTAACGCCGTGATCGGCTTTCAGCTTGGTTACTTCGGAAGTAATGTCTTCGCGCAGTTTGGCTGCGAAGGCTTTGCCGTCGATGATTTTTGCGTCACTCATCTGTCTGTCCGCCCCGTAAGTTGGGATATTTGCACCATCAGCTCGTCGGGATCGCCGTCTATCCGCAGCTTTTTGTTACGATCAGTCAGCCCGGAGACGATCCTGATCGAGGACTTAGGACATTTGGCCGCTTTTGCCAAAAGTTTTATCAGCGCCTGATTGGCTTTGCCGTTTTCCGGCACGGCGGTCACTGACACCCTAAGCTGCATTTGTCCGCTGGCGTCGGCCACCACATCACCAATCGCGTTGCGCGATGCCTTGGGTGTCAAACGGACAAACAGACTTATCCCTGTTTGATCAGAACCTATCACGCAGACAGCATCAGACATTGTCTAAATGAGACGAATGAATAGGCGAAATGAGACATCAATAGCCGACAAGCGCCATCCGGACATCGGTCTGGATCAGCATATTGGCAAATTGCAGCACCAAAATCAGGATGATCGGCGAAATATCAATACCGCCAAGATCGGGAATGATGCGCCGGATCGGCCGCAATGCGGGCTCGGTCACCCGGTACAGGAAATCACCGACCATATAGACAAACTTGTTGCTGGTATTGATCACATTAAACGCGACAAGCCACGACAGAATTGCCGACCCGATCAGCATGAAAATGTAGATACCCACAACCGTATCAATAAGCCAAAAAATCGCCAGCATTGCTGCTCCTTACCTGCCGCCGGGGGTGATGTGCAAAATCGGCCCCGAAATTATGTTTTTACGCAGCAAAACCTAGTCGGCAATGCCCCACAACGCAAGCGCAGAGCATTGATTTAACCGCCTATTGAGCCGATTTTGCCCGGTTTGTGATCGCAATCACGATGCGGCACACCCCAAATTTCCGCCTCACCCTATTCCTCATACTATTTAAAACGCCCAAATCGAGACCTGTGCATACATAAAACTGTCAGGAGATGTCAGTCTGCCTGTGATCATTCCTTGCCCATGCCGTCACTTCGCGCCACAACAGATCACTGGATCATCGGGAAAGGCAAAACATGACCAACAGCGTGCAAAACAGCGAAAAAAAACGATGCGGCTGGGCGCTAAGCCATGCCGATAAACCGTTTTACGTCGAATATCACGACGCCGAATGGGGTGTGCCCGTGCATGACGACCGGCTGTTTTTTGAAATGCTGATCCTTGAAGGGGCGCAGGCCGGGTTAAGCTGGCTGACCATTTTGGCCCGGCGTGAAACATATCGGGCCGCATTCGATGATTTCGATGTCCATAAGATCGCGGTTTATGACGCGGCGAAGCAAGAAGCCCTTTTGGCCGATCCGGGGATTATTCGAAATAAATTAAAAATAGCCGCGACTATTCAAAATGCGCGAATATTCATCGCCATCCAGAAAGAGTTCGGCAGCTTCGATTCCTACGTCTGGAATTTCGTCGGTGGCACCCCGATCATCAACCATTGGCCGACCATGGGCGACGTTCCAGTCTCCACCGATCTCAGCGACGCACTGTCCAAAGACCTTAAAAAACGCGGCATGAAATTCGTCGGCACCACCATCATCTATGCATTCCTGCAAGCCACCGGCCTTGTCATGGACCATACAGTTGACTGTTACCGGCACAAAGAACTGGTAAAATAGTCCTCTGTTCGGATGTCCCAAGGCCTGCTATAGCCTTGGTATGACAACGGTAATGCACATCATCAATGAACTTGATGCCGGGGGCGCAGAACGCGTTCTTACCCGGATTGCCTGCCATAATGTCCAAACAGGCGGCCCCAAACAAATCGTCGTCTCGCTGATGGGTGAAGGCGTTTATGGCACGGATTTGCGTGCCAACGGGATTGATCTGCACTGCCTTGGCATGACGTCAGGTCTGCGTGACCTACCCGGGGCAATCGTCAAACTTTCTGGCCTGATGCGCCGCGAAAAACCCGACGCCATCATGTCCTGGCTGTATCATTCCGACTTCATCAGTACGCTTGCGGCCATGCTTTCAGGACGCGGCACCAAACGGCTGGCATGGAATATCCGTTGCGCAGAAATGGACCTTGCGCAATATGGCCGGTCAACCCAAATTGTGCTGACGCTTTTGGCAAGGCTTTCGAGGTTTCCAGCCATTGTGGCCGCTAACTCCCATGCCGGGCAGCGTCATCATATTACATGTGGATATCACCCAAAAAAGTGGGCGTTTCTGCCCAACGGGTTTGATATCGATGAATGGCAACCCGACCCGGATGCAAAAACACGGCTGTGTAAAGAACTTGGCATCGCGCCGAGCAAACACGTGGTTGGCATGGTCGCACGCAAGGACCCGGCAAAGGATCATGCTACGCTGTTTGAGGCCATAAAGCATGTCCGCGAACAGGGACATGATATTCATCTGGTTCTTGTCGGTGGGGAGACTGAAACCCTGACTGTCCCGACCGACCTCAACGACCATGTAACCGCCCTTGGCTTGCGCCGCGATGTGGCCCAACTCGTGCCTGCATTTAACATCGCGGTTTTGTCATCAAGCTTTGGCGAAGGGTTTCCAAATGTCATTGGCGAAGCCATGGCATGTGGTGTGCCCGCCATTGGCAATGATGTCGGCGATGTGGCCGCCATTCTGGGCGGCACAGGCAAAACTGTTCCGTTGCATGCGCCCGAAAAACTCGCCACTGCGATTGTCGAGCTGCTGTCAGAAGACAGCGACAGCAAAACCTTCCGCAAGGCCACAACGCGCCAGCGCATTATCGATCATTACAGCCTTGCCGCGATGAACGAGCGTTACCTTGCCCTTTGGGATGGATTGGCAGGAAAGCGCGACTTGCCGGATTTTGATTTTCCAGAATAATCAGGCCATCTTGGTTGAGCCGCGTACCAGAAGGCCGGTTTCGAGGATGATGGTGCGACCGGTGTCTTCGCCAAGGGCCATTTCAGCGGCCAAGCGGCCCTTTTCGACCGAATCCTGACGTACTGATGACAATGGCGGGTCGGTGCGTTCACCGGCCACAATGCCGTCAATTCCGATGACTTTAAGGTCATCAGGTACCTTGCGGCCCAACTCGCGCGCAGCATCCAGCGCACCAATCGCAATCACATCGGACATGGCGAGAATACCGTCGATTTCAGGATGCTGAACCAGCATCTCAACCGTCATTTTGGCACTGTGTTCGGAATGGTTGTCACATTCGACATGGATGATGTCGGTCGGGACAATGCCCGCCGAGTGCAGGGCATCGTGATAGCCCGCCATCCGTTCACGCACGACACGGTGGCTTGCCGCACCGACACGGTTGGCATTCATCGGGCCGAAATGATCATGTTCGGTTGCCTGTAACGACAGAATGGCAAATTTGCGCGCCCCGCAATCGAGTAAATGGGTGGCAGCCGTTTTCGCCGCCGCATGATCGTCAAGCAATACGGTCCCCGCCGCACCGGCTATGTCGGTATCAATGCTGATCAGCGGCTGGTTGCGGCGCTGGATGGCGGAAATGATGTCGTTATTGTCCGAATAGCAATGCACCAAAAAGGCATCGACCGCGGCATTATTCACCGCGGCAATCGCCTGCTGCGGGTTTTCGGCCGAAATGATCATGACATTGATGCCATGGCGCGCACATTCGCGCCCGATCCCACGTAGCAGCTCAATCGCCACCGGATCGGAAAAGGCATATTCAAGATTATCGGGAAACACAACGCCAAGCGCCCCGGCCTTCCCCGTGCGCAACATCCGCGCCATGACATGCGGCCCGCGATAGCCAAGATCCTTGGCCGCAGCAAAAATGCGGTCGCGGACTTCGCTGCGGACAAGATCAGGTTTGCCAAACGCATTGGACGCCGTTCCTTGCGAAACCCCGGCCGCCTTGGCGACATCCAGAAGTTTTACGCGTTTTGCAGCCATTGCGTTTTGCTCTCCCAGTCCCTGCGTTTTTAAACTGCCCCGCCCAACGGCAACGACGGCAGATGTTTTTTCCTTAAAACCACTATAGCCAGAAGCGTCACTGTCTTGCCACAAGACATTGACGTTACAGAAAACCGCCCTTGGTTTTAACGGCTTTCGGGGCTGGTATTGCGGAAGGTCAGATTAATCCGTGGCCCAACCTGTTTGGCGGTTTTGGGCAGTTGATGCAGCCAGCAATGCTGGGTTTCGCCGCCCATGATCAGGGCTGAATTATGAGGCAGATCAATGCTGATGCGATCCCCGGTTTTCTTGTGACGCAGATGAAAACGGCGTTCCTCGCCAAAGGACAGGCTGGCGATTACCGGGTTCTGGCCCAGAACATCTTCGTCATCGGCATGCCAGGATACACTGTCGCGGCCATCGCGATACTGGTTGAGCAGCACCGTGTTAAAGGCCGTACCGGCAAGGTTTTCGGCCAGATCACGCAACGGGGCGACCTTTGCTGGAAAAGGGGATGCCGGGTGATACACACCGCTGTAACGATAGGCGACTTCGCCAAACCAAGCGGTCAGGCGTGGAACGGGGATTTCCTTACCAGCCATCCGGGCGGTTTCCTGTTGCCAGACAATTCCGCTGAGCAGCCGGTCAAAGGTCCGGTCGGCATCGTCATCAGGCATAATGCCGCGCAACAGCAAAACCTGCCCGTCAAAGGGTAGCAGATTGCGTGGTGGCTCGTTGGCAAACAGATCGCCGGTCATGATCATCCCCGGAAGTCATTCTGACAAACACCTAGGACGAACGTGGGTGAAACTCAAGACACAGTTCACTGATATAGTCGTTTCCACAGTGACTTGGCACACATCAGTTCAGACCCTAGCCGTTCACCAGATCTATCCCTTCCTGATCGGCATACCGTTCGACATCCTCAACGCTTAGGCCAACCGCGCTATAAAGATTGATGGTTTCAAGTTCGAGGTCGGTTTCCGCATCCGCAAGAGATTGCTGTGACGTTGTCAGGCTGCGTTGAGAATCAAGCACATCAAGAAAGTTCGAAAGCCCCTGAACGTAGCGTACCCGCGATTGTTCAAACGCATCGCTGTGATAGCGCACCGATGCAATCAGCGAATCACGTTGCTGCACGGCACCGACATAACCGTAAATCGCACTTTCGACTTCTTCAATCGCGGCCAACAGCGTCTTGCGATAGGTCAGAAAGGCCTGCTCGGCTTCTTCTTCGGCCACGGTTATGTTGGATCGGCGCAGCCCACCATCATAGAGCGTCGCATCAATCAGTGCGCCAATGGCTGCCATTGCAGTGCGTATAATCGGACCGGTGCCATACCCCGTCACGCCAAAGGCCAAAGAGCCATCGAGTGAGAGTTCAGGATAAAGGGTCGCGGTTTCGACCCCGATTTGCGCCGTGGCGGAAATCAAGGCCAGTTCGGCAGCACGCACATCGGGACGGCGGCGCAAAAGATCGGCTGGAATACCAATCGGCGGTGCACTTTGAAATTCCGGCAAGGGTGACACATCAAGCAACACATCACGATGGGTTCCCGGCTGCGCACCAACCAGAATGGAAATTGCATTGATTGACCGGTCTATGTCGGTTTGAAGAGCGGGCAAACTTGATTCTATATCGGACACTTCGGCACGCGCACGCGATAGATCAAGTTCGGACGCAAGACCGGTTTGCTGGCGGACCTGTACGATGTTGCTGGTCTGGCGTTGCAGATCAAGTGAGCTTCGCAACAGTTCCTGACGTTTTTGAGATCCGCGCAGTTCGATATAGTTGCGGATAATATCGCCGATCATCACGCGATAGACATCCTCGCGCAAATAAACCTGTTCAAGATAATCGGCCTCGGCAGCCTGTTCTTCGCGGGCTTCGCCACCCCAAACATCCGCCGTCCAGGAAAGGTCAATCCCCGCCCCGTATCCAAGATCATCAACCCGATTGCCATCTATCCGGCTGGACGTTCTGCGTTCAGCCGATCCATCGACGCTGGCACCGACTTCAAGACCATTTTCCCCGCGCACACCACGCGCGGTTGCTGCCGCTGCACGAATGCGGCTGATCGCGATCTTAAGATCAATATTGTTGGTGATACCTTCTTTGATCAGGGCATCCAAAACCGGATCGGTTGTGGTTTCCCACCAGCGGGCCTGATCGGCAGGGTTATTGGCGATAACCGGAATTTCCGGGGTATAGGCAGCGATCAGATCAAATTTCGGTGCGGCATAATCTGGCCCCACCGATTGGCACCCGGCCAACCCGATCAACATGACAGCGCAAGAAAGTGCCGAAAGTCGTTTCACCTGCATGTTATTTCGCACTTCCCTGAATCTTGCTGTCGTCCATTTCGCCGGTATCAGGAATGGCTTCGGCCGCACGCAACTGACTTTGCAACTTAAGCCCACCGTCCGCACGCGCGGAGACCAGTGGTGCCAGCAGCAGATATAGAACCGGGGTCAGAAACAGCGTAAAGACCGTGGCAAACCCAAGCCCGCCGAACACAACCCAGCCAATTGCCGCCCGGGCCTCGGCCCCAGCCCCCGACCCCAGCACCAGTGGCAACCCGCCAAGAACTGTTGAAATCATTGTCATCATGATTGGCCGCAACCGTACCATGGCCGCATCATGCACAGCATCACGGACCGATTTCCCGGAATCGCGGAGCTGATCGGCAAATTCGACAACCAGAATACCGTTTTTGGCCATCAGGCCGACCAGCATCACAAGCCCGATCTGGCTGTAAATATTGATTGATGTTCCACTTAAGCCCAACGCAAAGATCGCGGCGGCCAGACCAAATGGAACTGTCAGGACAACCACCAAAGCGGACATGAAACTTTCAAACTGGGCAGCAAGCACCAGCAACACCACCAGCACAGCAATCAGGAAAGTCAGCTGTACATCATTGTTGGTTTCGCCAAGGGTCGCAGCATCGCCGGTCATCAACACCCCGATCCCGGGGGAGAGAACCTTGTCGGCGGCTACGTTCACATCATCGACCGCCTGTTGCAAGGTATAGCCGGGTGCAAGATTGGCCGAGACCATCACAGCGCGCTGCTGACCTTCGCGTTCGAGCTCCGATGCGACCGCTTCTTCGCTTAAACTGATCACGGACGATAGCGGCAATACCCGTCCGTCCGTCCCGGTTACAAACAGATTTTCAAGATCGGACGGATCGTTGATGCTGCCAAGGCTTGAACGCAGCTTAACCGGAACGTTCTGGTCATCGACGTTGATTTCGGTAACTTCATATCCCTCGATCATCGTGCGCAGCGTCACATTGAGGCTTTCAACCGGAATGCCAAGGTCAAATGCCCGCTCGCGGTCGATATTGACCAGAAGCTGTGGCTGGGTCGTCTGATAGGAGATCCGTATCCCCAGCAAGTTGGGATAGTTTTCCTCGAATTCGCGCTGCATGTCGCGCGCCTGTGCGGCAAGCACGCGATAGCTGGTTCCGGTCAGGGCAAATTCCAGCCCCTCGCCACTGCCGCCGCGCAGACCAAGGCTGTTGGGCTGATAGACAAAGGCCTGCACACCGGGAAGAGCATTAAGCTGATCCTGGATTGTGGCGGTAATGTCCTGCTGGCTGCGGTCGCGTTCATCCCACGGAACCAATGGCGCAATGACCAAGGCCCGATTGGGGTCCCACAACCCAACAATGGTGTAAATATTATAGGCATCCCCGGACTCAACGACCGGACGCAAAATACTTTCAACCGTCTCAACCTGACGGTCCATGTAATCAATGCCGACCCCGTCGGGCCCGCGCAGCGATACAAGAATACGCCCACGGTCTTCGTCGGGCAGCAATTCCTTGGTGACGCTGTTGTAGACACCAAATGCCATTGTCCCGACAAGAATACAGCCGATCAGCGTGATATAGGGAAACCGCAAAACCCATTCGAGAATGCTTTTGTAAATATCGGCAAAGAAATAACCGACCCTTTCCAGCATATTGGGTTTGGCATTCGCATCCCCGTCATGCGGATCAATATGTTTCAGACGCGACGCCAGCATGGGACACAGGGTCAAGGCGACAAAAGAAGACACCGCCACCGAAAATGCCAACACAAAGCCAAATTCCCGGAACAGACTTCCGGCGGTACTTGGCAGGAAGGAAATCGGCAGGAAAACCGAGATCAGGGTCAATGTGGTGGCAATCACCGCAAAGAACACCTGACGTGAGCCAAGAACAGCCGCCGCCATCGACCCCAGCCCCTGATGTCGGCGGCGTTGAATGTTTTCAAGCACCACAATCGCATCATCCACAATCATGCCGGTGGCCAGAACAAGGGCCAGCAAGGTCAGGATATTGATCGAAAAGCCCATCGCCCAGATGGCCGCAACCGTGCCAATTAGCGCGATTGGAATGGTCACCGTCGGGATCAGGGTTGCGGTAAAGGAGCGCAAAAACAGATACAGCACCCCAATCACAATCACGATGGCAAGGGCGAGACTGTAGACCACCTCGCTTAAGGCACCTTCGATAAACACCGCATCATCAGAATTCACGAAGACATCGACATCATCATATTGCGCGTTCAGTTTTTCTGCTGCTTCGCGGATACCGTTTGAAATTGCGATGGTGTTTGATTGCGCCTGACGGGTGACACCCAGACCGATAACGGTGCGTCCATCAAGTCGGACATAGGAGGTCGCATCATCCGGGCCGTAATAGACATCGGCAACATCACCAAGCCGGATGCTGTCGCGGACCATCATCTGGTTCAGGCGCCCAACTTCCCAGACAGAGGCGTCGGCGCGGACAAACAGCTTTTGATCATTTGATTCAAAACTGCCCGCTGGAATATCGAACTGTGCCGTTTCCAAAACATCGGCCACGTCCTGAACCGACAGGCCATAGCTTGCCAGACGCAGTGGATCGACCCGGACATGAAGGACACGTTCACGGTCACCATTTATCGAAATTTCGGCAACGCCGGGGACGGCCAGCAAAGCAGGCTCAATCTGGTCTTCAACGATATTGGCGAGTTCTTCCTCGGTCAGACTTTTGCTGACCACGGCAAGGCGCATGATGGCACTGGCATCGGCGTCGGCCTTGACCACGCGAACGTCTTCGACGTTATCAGGCAGGCTGCGTGAAGCGCGACTGACGGCTTCGCGGATGTCATTGGCCGCATCATTGACCTCAACATCAGGATAGAACCGCACACGGACGCGCGCGCTGCCTTCTTCACTGTTGGAGCTGATTTCCTTAACACCGCTGACCCGTGATGCGGCAGCTTCGAGGATGCCGGTGACTTCCGAGTCCACCGTTTCGGGGGATGCCCCGTCATATGTGGCATAGACGGTTACAGTTGGTTGATCGACATTTGGCAGTTCACGGATTTCAACACCCAGCATGGCGGCAAGTCCGGCCAGAATGATCAACATCGCCGCGACGATGATTAAAACCGGGCGCCGGATGCTGAGCGACGCAAGATCATTATGGTTTTGATTGCCGGTTTCCATCGTCATGGTCAGGAACCTTCACCAATGCCATCGCGGGTGGCAACACCCGTATCGTTGTTGTCGCGGATGACAGTCGCAACCTTGCGACCGGGACGCAGGCGAAGGACACCTTCGACAACGATCAGATCGCCTTTTTCGATATCGCCATCCACAAGGATGCGCCCACTGGTCCGTTTGACAACGCGGACGGGTACGCGCGACACCGCATCATCCTTGATCCGCCAGATATAGGTTCCCTCGTCCCCCCAAAGGACCGAGATTTCGGGCACGGACGGGTATCTTTTGCCTTCGATATCGACATAAACCGCAAACGACATCCCGGCCAAAAGACGACCTTTTGGGTTGGGCACGCGGGCACGGACACTAAACGTCCGGCTGACCGGGTCAATGCGGCTGCCGATGGACTCAACCGTTCCTTCGAACAGCTCGCCCGGCAGGCTCCATGTTTCAACCCGGACCTTTTGGCCCGGCCTTACATTGTCAAACCGCGTTTCGGCGACTTCGAAATCAACCAGAATGCTTTCGATGTTATCAAGGGTGACGATCACGGTTGAACTGTCAACGCGGTCGCCTGCCTCAATTTCAGAAATACCGACGATGCCGTCAAACGGGGCCAAAATGGTGCGATCAGCCAGATTGACTTCGGCCTGATCGAGTTGAATTTTGGCTTCGGCCAATGCAGTGCGCGCCGTATCGACCTCGCTGTCGGCGACAGCCCCAAGGGGGCGGGCCTGTTCGTAACGGCCAAGAAGCTGCTGGGCATCTTTTACCTGTACGGCGGCAAGATTGCGCGCAAGGCGTTCGCGATCCGAATCAAGGATGACAAGAACCTGATCCTTGGTCACTTTATCACCAGCGCGAAACAGAACGTCTGACACTTCGCCCGACACCGCAGGATAGATCGTCACACCCAGTGCTGATTTGCCTGTTCCGACGGCCTGAACAACGGTTGTTTCATCCATCAGACTGGCATATTCGGCAATCACCGGAAGGCCGCGATCCCCGCCTTTTTCGCGCGCCTGCGGGGCTTGCTCACCGGGGGTGACAAGCGCCATGATGTCGTCTTTGGCAAAAATATATGCAGTTGCTGCCATCGCGATGATTGCCACACCTGCGATCAGAAGCGTTGTCTTACGCGTCATCACATCCATACTTCCAAGTCGGGGCAGGTTTCACCTACCACCCTGAGAGGCCTGTTCCCGTCCGGGAAACATTTTGTATTTCAATTCTTTACCCGGCACGGGTGATTGTTTTTTAGTGAAATACATTATGGGGCAAAAGCTACTGCAACCCGTCGGCCAGAACCACACAAAAAGTGTATCAGAAACGTCGCAGTTTGTATCAAGACACCAACAAAACCAGACGTTTCACAGCCATTCAATTTGCAAACGTAAACCGGCCTGCATACACGGTACGGTATGCAGGCCGGTTTCGTTCACAAAGAAACGATCAAATCGCCAGAAATTGTAGCTGTGCGGGGGTGCTTAAGCAGCCCCTAACATGCTTGATTGAGGAAAGCGCACAAGGTTGCCTGCGTCCCAGTTCTGCGTATCTGATGACGTTTGGTCCTTGTCCGGTCCGTCTTCGGTCGTATCCTCGTCACTTCCGGCAGAGGCCACCGCCCGATCCAGCGATGCGGTCAGTTCCGTGACATTTCGTTCAACCTCGTCAGCACGGCGGGTTAGATCGACGCTGAGTTTGCGGGTGGCTTCGATGTCGTTCGAGACTTCAAAGATGGCCGAACTGACGTTATGGGCCGCATCCCCGGCAAGGGCGATCGCGCCTGTGATTTCTTCGGTTTCAAGGCGTTGTTGTTCGACGTCACCGGCGACCTCATCGGAAATCGACATCATGTCGCGCACAGTCACACCGACGTCTTCCATGGATGCCACACACCGATCAGTTACAGCCCCCATGGCATTGACGTGTTCGGTGATCTGTTCGGTGGCCTTTTCGGTTTGCCCGGCAAGGTTTTTGACCTCGGCGGCGACCACCGCGAACCCTTTGCCGGCATCACCCGCACGGGCAGCCTCAATCGTCGCATTAAGGGCCAGAAGATTGGTTTGGCCGGCAATACCGCGGATCAGATCGACAATCTGTTCGATGCTGGTGGCGACTTCGCGTAGGTCATCGACCGCCTTTGCCGATTGCTGGGTCAACCCAACCGCATTTTGGGCAATACCGCGTTGACGTTCAACCCGGTTGGCGATCGAGCCGATGGCATTGGTCAGGCGCACGGCAGCATCGCCAATCGCGGTCGCATGCGACTGGCTTTGTTCGGCGGCATCGGTTGCGGTTTCGGTCTGGGTGGTGACACGTTCGGCGGCGGCTGCGACCTCGGTCACGGCTTCGCGCATGCGGGTGACCTGATGGCTGACCGATTGGACCAGACCGGTGGTTTCGCCTTCGATGGTGTTGGCCATCGCGCCAAGCGAGGATCTGCGTTTTTCTTCTTCGATGCGTTGCAGGGTAATGCGTTCTTCGGCCATGGTTTCAATCTTGAGCGCATTGTCGCGGAAGATCGAAACAGTGCGGGCCATGGCGCCAAACTCATCACGCCGGTTGATATCGACAAGATCAATATCGGTGTCGTTTTCACTTAAGCGGGTCATATCGCCGTTCACACGCTTAAGCGGACGCAGGATGCTCATGGTGATGCCAAACGCCAGTGTCAGCGCGATCAGCACGCCAATCGCCGCAACAATGATGTTGGTCAGTGCCGAATTGGTTGAGTCCGCATGAGCGGCATCGACCAGTGCGGCCTGACGGGCCATGGCTTCTTCGCGGATGTTCTGGGTGATGGCCTGTACACCGCGCACGGCCGTTTTAAAGTCATCCATTGATTGACGGAAACCGCCGATGGAGCCTTCAAGCTGATTGGCCCCTTGTTTGAGCAAATCATTGTCGCGTACGGCATAGGAGAACAGCTTTTTCTCGTTACGCTTAAGCCCGCCAAAGGCCGATTTGATTTCTTCCTGAAGGTCGGTGAGCTCGGAGGTTTTGGCGCGTGCGGCCTCAAGGGCCTCGGGCGTGCGCACAATGGGGTATTGCAGGCTATTGACGATGGCAGCCAGATTAAACACGCCCAGTTTATCGCCATATTTTTCAGCCATCACCGGATCGCGCTTGGCGATGAATTCTTCGAGTTTGGCCGCTGATTGTCCAAGCTGACTGGCACCCAGCAACATGGTATCGGACGCAGCCGTCAGGTTTTCGGCACGCAGGACAAGGGGTTCAAGCGTTGCGATGTAATCAGCCGTCAGGCTTTCGAGCGCGTCGGCACGATCCCCATTTCCGGCATCACGCAAAGCATCAACCAGTGTCGCGCCGCTTTGTTCGGCAGCAGCGCGAATGGTGGCGATGCCTTCGCGGTCCTGAATATCCACCGTTTGAGCAAACAGCAGGACCTGATTGGACAGGCGTTCAAGTTTGAGGGCGTAGTCATTGGCGAGGCCGACAAGGTTTGTGCTTTTGGCGATGCGATCAGCATGAGCGCCAAACCCCAGAAGATAGGTTGAGGACAGCGCGCTTAAGCCCACAAGCAGGACAACCAGAACAAAGAAACCGGCAAAGATGCGCGATCCGATGCGAATACGATCAAGGAACATGAGATATCCAAACAGATATATGAAGCGTTTGGCGCGATCCTTACCCCGTGCAGCCGGACCGTTTTGTAACACTTAGATGAAATCAGCATTCATCCAGTGTTTTTTGGTCGTGACGATGTTTTTGCAAACTCACATCAACAATAATTGCCCGATAAGATGTTCAAATGAACCTTTCCTATACAGAGATAGGGGGTCTTCCTGACCATTTGGAAAAGCCATAATCACACCAACTTGCCGTGACATTCCGCCCAATGGTGCGAATCGGCGATTTGGAATGCCAGATACGGATGTTGATCGCGCACGCGACACATGATGGGACAAGACAGATTAAAGGCCCTAACAGGCGGCTGATTGTCGCCATGACAATATTGTCCAAGCTGGAATGTTGTTTTAGCGATATAGTTGGCAAATGCATCAGGCTCCGCAACATGGCCGGGCAGAAGGCCGTTTATCAACGGTCGCGACGCGCCCGCGCAAAACAGCCCCCGAGACTGCCCGCCACTGGCGGGTGGCTGATGGCATTGATTTGTTTGAAGCTGATTACAAGCACTTCACCTTTCCCAAGCACAGCCATGATTACTATGCGTTTGGCACCATCCTGAACGGGGCGGAACGGTTCATGACGCGCGGGACAAACTATGTCGCATCGCGCGGGCAGCTTTTGATGATGAACCCGATGCAGGTCCATGATGGTGGCCCGGCGTCAGATGACGGTTATCATTACCAGATCATGTTTATCGCCCCGGAAATCTTTGGCAATCTGGTCAGTGAGATCTCGCCCAAGGATGTTGGTCTGCCATTTTTTAGCAATTGCGTGGCCAACGACCCGGATTTGCATTTGCAGCTTCAGGGGCTCCATCGCATGTTCCGGCCCGAATTTGAACAGACCACAAGCCTTTTGGAACGCGACAGCCAGATGCTTTATAGTGCGGCGCGTCTGGCACTGCGTCATGCGGATGCGCCCCCCTATGTCTATCACCCTGGATCGGAAGACAAACGCGTCAAGGCGGTGATTGACTATATGGCCGCCCATCTGGATGCCAACATATCGCTTGATGAACTGGCCATCTTGACCGGACTGAGCCGGTTTCACCTGCTGCGGGTATTTCGTGCGGCCACCGGCCAGCCACCGCATGCCTATTTCAACCACATGCGGTTGCGCCGCGCCAAACGGATGCTGTTTGACGGATCATCCATTGCCGATGCGGCAGCGGCCACCGGGTTTTCTGACCAAAGCCACTTGAACCGGCATTTCAAAGGCATGTGGGGCGTCAGTCCGGGGGCGTTTATTGCCAATCTTGATCAGACATCGTCCAAAATCCCGAAATAGCTTTCCGGCCGACGGTCGCGCAAATATGGAAATTCCTTGCGTGATTTTTCAAGTGCATCAAAGTCGAGATCGGCAATAATCAGGCAATCCTGATCGCCCGCACGGGCCAGATCGGACCACGGCGCACAAATCACACTTTTGCCGACATAATTCAATTCACCTTCCTGATCGCAGCGGTTGGCATAGGCCAGAAACAGCTGATTTTCCATCGCACGGACCGGCACCATCATTTCTGCAATCCGGTCAAACGGCGCCATCTGGGCGGTTGGTACCAGTAAAAGATCACATCCCTTAAGTGCGATGCTGCGCACCAATTCAGGAAATTCAACGTCATAGCAGATCAGCAACGCGACTTTGATGCCATTCCAGTCAATCACCAGCGGCATGTTGTTGCCCGGCGCAAAACAGGTGCGATCAAGCTCACCAAACAGCTGAATTTTCCGATGGAGCAACCGCCGTTTGCCGGTTTTGTCAAACAGGGCACAGGCATTGTAATTGCGCCCATCCTCGCCCAACTCGCCAAAGCCAACCACAATCGCAATGCCAATGTCCCGGGCCATATCGGCAACCGCCGACAGGCTTTCGCCCGACAACCGTTCGGATTGCTGGATTATCTGTTCGCGCCCGATGTTATAGCCGGTCAGATACATTTCCGGCGCAATGATCAACTCGGCCCCGGCATCGCGGGCCTCACGCGCACGTTGCGCAAGGCACGCAATCCGGGTCGGTTTATCAATGACTGCGTCAGAGCCTGACTGATAAACCGCGATTTTCATTGATTACGCCCCCGCCTTGCGCCGTTTGATCGCATCGGTGACAAGGCAAAGTTCCTCAAACAGAACTTGTGCACCGGCATGGGCGGTATTGGTGGTGGCGTCATATTGCGGGGCGACTTCGACCACGTCTGCCCCGACAAAATCAAGCCCCCGAAGACCGCGCAAAATCGCCAGTGCTTCACGTGATGTCAGACCACCGATCTCCGGCGTACCAGTCCCCGGCGCAAAGGATGGATCAAGGCAATCGACATCAAAGGACAGATAAACCGGACCATCGCCAATGACTTCGCGCGCCTTGGCAATGACGGCCTCAACCCCCATTTGCGGCACTTCTTCAGCGTGGATGACGGTCATGCCGCTGTCATAGGAAAATTCCCACAGATATTCCGCGCCACCACGAATGCCGATCTGGATCGTGCGTTCAGGGTCGAGTACCCCGTCCATAACCGATTGGCGGAACGGGCCGCCATGATGGAATTTAGCCCCTTCGTATTCGCCGCTGGTATCGCAATGGGCATCAAGATGGATCATGCCAACCGGACGATCCTTGCCCACCGCACGCTGGATCGAATAGGTGATGGAATGATCGCCGCCAATGGCAATCGGGATCACACCGGCATCAACGATTTTGGTAAAGTAATCCTCGATATCCTGATGGCAGCTTTCCAGCGAAAAACGGCTGCGAAACGGTACATCCCCAATATCGGCAACCTTGCATTGGGCACCGGGCACCATGCGCAACACATGCTCATACGGGCCAATGCGTTCGATATTACGCACCGCACGCGGGCCAAGCCGCGCCCCTGCCCGGTTGGTCACCCCCAAATCCATCGGCACCCCGACAAGTGCAACATCAAGACCGGCAAAGTCATTCTTGGCCGCGTCCGGCGCAAAGGGTGCATCAAGAAATGTCGGCACACCGGCAAACGGCCATTTGCGTTCGCCACTGGCGGAAAACTGGGTTTCGGCCACTTCCTTGAAGTGCGGGTCGAACATATCGCCGCCTTTGGCGTTGCCGTATTTTTCGCGCAGTTTTGCGAGTTTTTCAGTGTTGACCATGGTGGCCTCCTTGATCCGTATCGGACGTTATTGTTTATTGGGATGCGTGCATATTAACTGTCATCATCATGGCGCCACGCGCCAAGCAGGCGCGGCAAATCACCAAACCGGGCAATCAGGCCAAACACCACCACCGCGATGGCGACAAACAGAACGGTGACCGACGCCATGGTTGGCGTGTAGCCATACCGTAAGGAATTGAAAATCTTGATCGGCAGGGTTTCGACCGTGAAACCGACCGCCATATAGGCAACAATGTATTCATTGAGCGACAGCACGAACGCAAACGCCATGCCCGATATGATGTACGGCAGGATCAATGGCAGGATGATGGTGCGCAAAATGGTACGGTCATCGGCCCCCATGGTTGCGGCGGCTTCGACCAGACTGTCATCGACGGCCTCAAACCCCAGTGTCAGGGTCACCAGAGGCAAAGTCACAAAGAAAATCCCGTGGCTGATCACAACCGTCCATGCCTGACCATAGGCCCCGGCCGTGGTCCAGAAACTTAAAAACCCAAGGGCGGTAATCACCGGCGGCAAGATAAAGGGCGCCAACCCAAGAACCTGAACAATCCGGGCCCACGGGGCATGAAACCGCCACAGGAACCACGCCAGCGGAAAGGCAACCACCACCGCCAGACTGGACGCCCCAACTGCAACACCGACACTGTTGAAAAGCGCACTGCGCCAACTGTCTTCAGTAAAAATCTGCGCGTACCAGTCAAGCGAGAAGCCTTCTGGCGGGAACGACAGCGATTTGCGTTCATTAAACGAAACCCCGGCCACCACCGCCAAGGGGGCCGCCATAAACAGTGCAATCGTTCCAAGGAACAGCCGCAGGATAAAGGTGTTGATCATGCGGCGTTCTCCTTCTTGCCATAAAGAAGCGAGATCGCCACCAGCGACAGGCTGACCAGGACAAGAAACACCGCCATTGCGGCTGCAAACGGCATGTTCGATTGATAGATCGCCTGATCAGTGATCAGAACCGACAGCGTCCAGTGCGATGGTTTGCCCAACAGCTGCGGCAACAGATAACAGCCAAGTGCAAAGACAAACACCATGATCAGTGTCGAGACGATGCTGTTGCGCAAGGCTGGCACAACCACATTGAGGAAGCTGCGCACCGGCCCCGACCCCAGTGTCCGGGCGACTTCGACCAAGGATGGATCAAGACGCGACAGGGCCGGAAACAGCACAAGAACGGTGTAGGGAAACGTTTGATACACCATGCCTGTCATGACAGCACCGAAACTGGGCGATAACGACATGGGTTTATCGAGAATCCCAACCGCGACCAACAGGTTGCTTATGCCCGCTGTGCGCGACAGAAGCGTTGACCAGCCAAAGCCGATCAGAACTTCTGAAAGCGATAAGACCGACAGCAAAAACACCAGCCAGACCACCTGAGTGCGGCGGGCCATCCGGGTCAGGATATAGGTAAACGGGAAGGCCAGCAGAACGGAAACGACCGCAACCAGTGCCGCCAACCCGATCGAAAAACCCAAAATCCCGCCAAAGAACGATGTCAGGAACCGGGCATAGTTATCAAACACGAATGCCGGTTCATAAAAGGCCCCCTGAACGCGTTGGAAAAAGGACACCGCGATCATGATGCCAAACGGGATCACAAAGAAAACCATCAACATCCCTGCCGGAAAGCCGATAGTGGCGTAATCGGAAAACGTGCGCGGTTTGATTTTCATGCGTCCCCCAGCACCACACAGGCGTCTTTGGGGAAATGCACCGAAACGGCGTCACCCGCGGCAATGTCGGGACGGTCCGACGGGGTGGTTATCGCTGTGATCTGCTGACCGGCGACCGACAAATACATCTCGATACTCGCGCCGAGGTCACGGATGTAAGACACCTCACCGGCCAAACATCCCGGTATATTGTCTCCACTACCAGCTGTTACCCGGATGTTTTCCGGTCGCACCGACACTGTCACATCCCCGCTAGCGGGCAGGTCATCGGCCAGCAATGTGCCCCCGGCCACGGCGAGTTTCCCCGAACCACTGATACGCCCGGAGATTAAATTGGTTGAGCCGATAAAATCGGCGACGAAGGCATCCTTGGGTTTGCGGTAAATTTCGACCGGCGGGGCAACCTGATGGACTTTACCCTGAGACATGACGACGACAAGATCGGCCATAGTCATGGCTTCGCGCTGGTCATGGGTAACAACAATGGTCGTGATACCCAGTTTTTGTTGCAGTTGCTTAAGCTCAATCTGCATGCTTTCGCGCAGCTTGGCGTCAAGGGCCGAGAGCGGCTCATCCAGCAGAAACAGTTTTGGCTCCAGCGCCAAAGCCCTGGCAATGGCCACCCGTTGTTTTTGTCCGCCAGAAAGTTTTGAAACCGGACGACCCGCCATATCAGGCAACTGAACCAGATCAAGCAATCGCTTGACCGCTGCCAAGCAGTCAGCCTTGGACACACCCCGAATGCGCAGCGGATAGGCGATGTTTTCGCCAACCGTCAAATGCGGGAAAAGGGCCAAGTTCTGGAACACCATCCCGAAATCGCGTTTGTGGGTTGGAATGCGCGTCACATCATCCCCATCCAGCAAGATACGACCCGCTGTCGCGGCGTCGAGCCCGGCAATCATCCGAAGCAAGGTTGTCTTGCCACAGCCCGACGGACCCAACAGACAAACAAACTTGCCCTGCGGGATTGTAAGACTGGTTTCGTGAACGGCGGTGAATTCGCCGAACTTTTTAACAATGGACTCAAAGACCAGACCGGACATTGGCGATCCTGTATGTGACGAAAGACGGGGCAACTAGGAAAATGTCAGACAGCATGCCGGTGCAAGACCATGCACAGTGCAACAGGTGACATGCTGCCTGACAAAATCAGCGATACGCGCGCCGAACCTGTGTCAGGTTCAGCTTACGATCAGTTCGGTCCATTTCTGCGACAGCCAGTCAGCACGCTGCTGATACATGTCGTACCGCGGAATTATCGGTTCGATTTCCGAAGAAACAGATGCGAATTCAGCATCGGTAAGGCTGGTTTTCGCCCGCGCCACGGTTGGAGAGGTCCCGACCTTGCGTGACAGAAGTGTTTGAATTTCTGGCTGGCTCATGAAATCGATAAAGACATGTGCCAGATCAAGCTTTTCGGATGCCTTGGAAACGGCCCAACTGCCGGAATCGTTGATGCCACCTTCTTTGGGGAAGGTCGAACGCACCGGATACCCATCCGCCGCGGCAAGACCGGCAACATCGTGGTAATACTGACCCATCGGGATTTCACCCGATTTAAGTGCCTGTTCAAACTGGGCTTCGTCCCGGTACCAGAGCTGGACGTTGTCCTTGAGCTCGGCCAGCTTATCCATGACCTTCATGATACCTTCTTCGGTGTCGAGGATTTCCTGACCCCCGAAATAGGTCTTGGCCGTCACATCAAGCAGGAAGGAATTTGTCACCAGTGCGAGCAATCCAAGCTGCCCGGCGCGGTCAGGCTTCCAAAGCTCTTCCCAGCTGGATGGTGCCTGTGCAATCACATCGGAGTTGGAAACAAGGGTGATGTACCAGGTTACGGCACCAACGCCACAAACGCTGCCATCGTCATATTTATTAATGAAGGACGGCATGACGTTTTCGATATTCGGCATTTTTGCCGGATCAAGTTTTGCCCAGATGCCTGCGGCCGAACCACGCAGCATACTAACTTGCGAAATCATCGACACATCAGCAGGTGCCTGACCTGCACGGGCCGCCTGTTCGAGCTGAACCAACCATGCCTCACCTGTCGGTTGGGCAATTGATTCAACCGAAATACCGGTCGCCTTGGTGAATTCCGGAAAGATGTGTTTATCGAAACTGTCTTTGAAATAGCCGCCATACGCACCGATTTTCAGGCTTTTTTCCTGTGCGCGCACAATACCGGGGAAACCGGCAATACCCGCCATCGCCACCGCCGAACCGCCTGCAATCCCGGCTAAAACAGAACGGCGACTGATGCCCTTTTTGATGTCGTCCATGTGATCCACCTCTGATATTTTTGAACGCTGATTGGGCGCCCGTTTTTGATTTTTCCCGTCGTCGTTTTCCAAATCCGCGACGTCGTATCAGCAGCAGATCAAATTGCGGATGATTGAAAAATCACGTATTGCTGAAACTTACTTTGGGAATCTTCAAAGTAATGCAAATGGAGCACCCACCACATGGCAATGGACCAAACCGATCTGAAGCTGCTTCGGATCTTCCTGACGATTGTCGAAGTGGGGGGATTTGCCGCCGCACAAAGTGAACTCAACCTGTCGCTTTCAACGATTTCAAGTTATGTCACCACCCTTGAAACCCGGCTTGGCTTCACGCTTTGCAAACGCGGGCGCAGTGGATTTTCGCTAACCCGTGAAGGTCAGATTGTCTTTGAGGAAGCCCACCGCCTGTTTAAATCGGTTGGGCAATATGAAACCAAGATGCGGTCACTGCGCGACAAACTCAACGGCACATTGACCATTGGCCTGACTGACAACACCATCACCGATCCCGGTGCGCGCAAGATTGAAAAAACCATTGCGCGTTTTGTTAAGCAGGCCCCGGATGTGACGTTGAATGTTGTGACCTATCCGCCCAATGATTTGTTGCGTGAAATTGTCACCGGGGCGGTTCAGGTCGGCATTTGTGCCTTTCCGAAAACCGTACTGGGGTTAAGTTACGTCTCACTCTATCCTGAAATGCACCGGTTTTATTGCAGTTCCGACCATCCGCTATTTAACCAATCCGATGACGGAATTGATATCGACGAAGTAAGACGATATCGCATTGTTGGGCGCAAATTCTGGCTCGGTCGGGACCTTAAGGATTTTGCCATCGCCAAGCCGCATGCGATGGTTTCCGACATGGAGGCCGAAGCACGCCTGATCCTGTCAGGTGCGTTTTTGGGATATCTGCCCGAACATTATGCCAAACAGTTCGTTGAGACAGGCCGCATGCGCCCGATCCGCCCGGATCAATTTTATGTCGAGGCAACCTTTCAGGCCAGCTTTGACGACAGCAAGCAACTTGATCCGGTGGCCGAGCTGTTCCTTGATATCCTGATTGATGATTTTGGCGCCAAACGCGATTGAGCATTGCGTAACAGCAATATTGTCCAATATTTCCCGTTTGATTTCCCCCATGATCGGTGCAGGCTCCTCGCCCACCACATAAGCGTCAGGTCAACTGACACACAAATGAACAAAATTTGGAAACGTTGGAAATGTCACGCCCCACACCTGCCCCACCCCCAACAACGATGGGGCACTTCGCCCCAGAAACCATAAGGCGCGGTGCAATCGCCTGTTTGCCGCTTCTGCCCAGCACCATCATTTTTGGTGCGGTGCTTGGTGTGCTTGCGTCCCAGCGCGGATTGTCACTTGGTGAACTTTTGTTCATGAGCCTGACGGTGTTTGCCGGATCA
Organism: Thalassospira sp. Z349TD_5; assembly: GCF_056173045.1. Lineage (NCBI taxonomy): Bacteria > Pseudomonadati > Pseudomonadota > Alphaproteobacteria > Rhodospirillales > Thalassospiraceae > Thalassospira > Thalassospira sp. Z349TD_5. The sequence goes on along the minus strand of NZ_CM149654.1, from coordinate 352,361 downwards.
GCACAATTTGTGTCGGTCGATCTGTGGCGTGAAACGGTGCCTGCGGCGACAATCATCATCGCAACGGCGGTGATCAATATGCGCTATATCCTGATCGGCGCGTCGCTGCGCCCAGTGTTTCGCGGCCGTCCACTGTGGGTCAAGGTGTGCGGCATGCATATGGTCGCCGATGAAAACTGGGCCGTCACCATGACCCAGGAAAACCTTGCCAATCCGGGATTTTTGCTTGGTGGTGGTATCTTCCTTGGGGTCGTTTGGGCGACGGGCAACAGTGTTGGTTACCTTTTGGGCGGCGGCATTCCCGACCCGGAAGTTTATGCGCTTGATTTTGCCTTCACCGCTGTTTTCGCAGCCCTGACCATTGGCATGTGGAAAGGCAAGGTCGATTTACTGCCATGGGTGGCAGCCGCCATCGGGTCGATCATCGGGCATTACCTTTTGCCCGGCACATGGTCGATTTTGGCTGGTGCCGGGGCCGGGGTTGTCACCGCCGCCCTGACATGGCGCGATGATATGGATGACACCAGCCCCGAGGCCGAATATGCCGTTGATGGCCGACAAGCCTATGGTGCGCCCGAAGGCACGCTTAACCCGGAGGTTGGCAAATGAACAGCTTTCCTGATTTGACCAGCTTTAGCCTTGAGTCTGTCCTGACCATCCTTGGCATGGCTGCCGTTACATATGGCATGCGTCTGGGGGGCCTTATGATGGCCGATCGTTTACCCCAACATGGCCGCTGGGCACATGTTCTTGAACGGTTGCCCGGTGCGGTTTTGATTTCCGTCTGGGTGCCAAGTGCGCTTTCGGCCGGTGCAATTGGCATTGCCGGGGCTGCTGCCACCGTGATCACCATGGCACTGGCCCGCAATCTGTTTGCCGCCATGGCGGTTGGGATGATTTTGGTGGGGGTTGGGCGGTATTTTATCGGTCATTAGAACGGACTGATCAGACTGATTGACAGGCCAACCGATCCAGTTTCAAGGCGGCAAAAATCCGTTCGAACAATCGGTTGGCCAACCTGCGGATCGTCCGGTTTTCAAATGCCACATAAAGCATTGCCGAAAATCCAAACGTTCCGACAACGGCCGCGCCAATGGCAGCAGCATCGCCAAATCCCGCACCTGTGAGGCCGCGAATAATCAAAAGTCCGATATTCTGGTGCAATAAGTACCAACTATATGAAACCAGCCCAAGCGGCCAGAGGGCACTAAACACTGGCAATTTGCGTGATGCGATGACCGCCATCCCCGCCAGCAATACCACAGCAGCATAGGGCATCACTCCATCATAAGCACCTGTGGCAAAGCTTGCCACAAAGCCCGCAGACGCAATGGCATAATAGCGTTTTCCTGTCACCGTATTGGCATGGGCGAAAAACAGCGCAGCCCCAATCAGAAACAGGATGATGTGTTCAGGCCGAATGATAAGGTCAAAATGATCAATTCCGATCCACCGCAATCCCAGACCAACGACAAATAGTCCTGCCATCCCGGTCAGGACAAAATCTGAGCGGCGGCTGATGCACAGCAACAGTCCATAGATGCAGTAGAATTTCAGCTCTACAATCAGGCTCCAATACACGCCGTCCACTGGCGGAAAGCCCACCGCATTCAAAAACACCAAATTTCCGGCTGCCTGAAGGGCACTGACTTCCTTGCCCGGCAGGCCAATTGTGCTCACCAACGCAAAGGTCAGGATCACACCAGCAACATAGGCTGGATAAATCCGCCCGAAACGCCGGCCCCAAAATGTTGCAAGCGATACGGCCCGCGATGCCGTCATGGCAATACAATACCCACTGATGACAAAAAACAGGTCAACGCCCAACCAGCCAAATTCAAACATTGGCGGGATTGAAAGCCCGGTATAATCGTTGGGCCATCGTCCCAGATAATGAAAAGCCACAACCATCAAAACAGCAATGGCGCGCAACCCATCGATTGCCGCCATTCTGTTTTGTTCAGTCTGACCGGGCATTTTCATGCCTAGGTGACAACCATATTCTGTTCGCGGGTGGATTCGAACCGCAGGTTCGGCCAGTCGCGTTGTGCGGTTTCAAGATGCCAAGCGTTACGCGCGATGAAAACCAGCGTTTCGTCGTGATCTTCAAACAACGCCGACTGATTGGTATCGCGGAATTTTTTGATTTCGAGCGGGTCATCGCCCATCACCCAACGTGCGGCATAGGCCGGGGTTTGTTCGAAATGCACCTTGATGCCGTATTCCGCCGAAATGCGTTCCTTGAGAACTTCAAACTGAAGTTGCCCAACCACGCCAACAATCCAGTCGGCCCCCATCATCGGTTTAAACACCTGCGATGCGCCTTCTTCGGCGAGCTGTTCAAGGGCACGCTGAAGATGTTTGCCCTTCAGCGGATCATCAAGGCGGACCTTTTGCAGCAATTCCGGTGCAAAGGCCGGAACACCGCGGAAGCGAAGGTCTTCGCCTTCGGTCAGGGTATCGCCAATGCGCAAGGTGCCGTGGTTTGGAATGCCGATGATATCGCCCGGCCAGGCTTCTTCGGCAATGTCACGTTCATTGGCAAAGAACAGCATCGGGTTATGCACCGCCATCTGTTTGCCTGCACGCACATGTTTCAACTTCATGCCACGTTTGAAATGACCGGAACACAGACGGATGAAGGCAATGCGGTCGCGATGGTTCGGGTCGATATTGGCCTGAACCTTAAATACAAAGCCCGACACCTTGGTTTCAGACGACTCAACCGTTCGCGTGGCGGCTTCTTGCGGGCGCGGGGTCGGCGCATTTTCGCCAATACCGCGCAGCAATTCACGCACACCAAAGTTGTTAATCGCCGAACCAAAGAATACCGGGGTCAGATGCCCTTCGCGGTAGCTTTCAAGATCAAACTCCGGGCACATCGCGCGGACCATTTCGATGTCTTCGCGCAGCTGTGCGACGAGGTAATCTGGGACCAACTCATCAAGTTTCGGATCATTCAGACCATTGATCTGGATCGAATCCTTAACAACATTACCGCCCTTTTCCATGAACAGGATGCGGTCATTGATCAGATCGTAGCAGCCCTTAAAATCACGGCCCGAGCCAATCGGCCAGGTGACCGGCGACACATCAAGGGCGAGATCCTGTTCGATCTGGTCGATCAGTTCAAAGAAATCACGGGTTTCACGGTCGATTTTGTTCACAAACGTCGTGATTGGCACATCGCGCATCCGGCAAACTTCAAACAGTTTGCGCGTCTGGGTTTCAATCCCCTTGGCGGCATCGATGACCATGACGGCGGAATCAACTGCGGTCAGAACCCGATAGGTATCTTCGGAAAAATCTTCGTGGCCCGGCGTATCAAGCAGGTTGTAGATGTTATCTTCAAACTCGAACGTCATCACGGCCGAAGACACGGAAATACCACGGTCCTGTTCGATCTTCATAAAGTCCGAACGTGCGCCGCGCTGTTCCTTTTTCGCCTTAACCGCACCGGCCATCTGAATCGCACCCCCGAAAAGCAACAGCTTTTCCGTCAGGGTCGTTTTACCCGCATCCGGGTGCGAAATGATGGCGAAGGTACGGCGACGCGATACCTGATGGTCAATCGTCGACATTCTTGATCCACTAATACTGATTTCGATTTGGCGCGCACTGTACCGATTTTTTGCCTGCGCGCCATCCCGAAATCGTCATGACGGGTATGAATTCTGCCCGTCACGACCGGTTCAGTGCACAATCTGGAACACCAGCCCGACAGCGAATGACCCGATCAGGGCATAGGCAAGATACAGCGCGAAAACCGGTTTCTTGACGAGTGCGAAGACCGCAATCGCAGCAGGAAGGGAGGATACACCACCCGCAACCAGAAATGCCATACCGGCACCGGCCTGCATACCCTGTCCGATTAATCCACCGACCAGCGGCAGAGCGGCATACCCGTTCAGGTAAGCAGGAACACCGACAAGGGTCGCAATCAGGACGGGCAGAACGCCATCCCCGCCAACAGCAGCCGAAACTGTTTCAGCAGGAATATAGGTAACCATCAGGCTTTCCAACAGAAACGCCAGAGCCAGCCACTTACCCAGAAACAGGGTAGTTTTGATGGCATCCCGGCGAAATCTGTCCGTACGGTCCGGTTCCTGCCAGAAACGCCATACCGGCGGCGTCGGGGACCGCATCTTACCCCCGCCGCAGCCACCGTTTCCAATCCCTTCGCGCAAGGGGTCGGTCAGGAAACCAAGCCGGGTCAGCCAAAGCGTGGCAAAGCCGCCAATCAAGCCAAGTGCAATCGCAGCAAGCAATTTTCCGACCGCAAATTCCATCCCAATGGTGCCGACAGTCAGCATGAACATTGCCGGATCAATCACCGGGGAAGCCAACCAGAACGCCATCACCGGCGCCAATGGAACGCCCATCGACAACAGGGCAGCAATCAACGGGATCACACCGCACGAACAGAAGGGCGACAATGCGCCAAATGCAGACGCCATCAGGACCATTTTCACAGGATGACCACTGAAAGCGCGCGCAATCAGGCTATCTGCCCCGGTTGCACCTGCCCAAGCGGCAATCATCACCGACAACAGCAGGAACGGCGCAACCGACGCGAGCTGCTGCCCGGTAAAGACCAGACTGCCGGGTAATTGAGCAGGCACGACCACGGTCAGTGCCAACAATATTGCGGCAATGGTGACCCAAACCCGGTCAAGGGACCTGCCGGTTTGGGCAAACCGGCGAAGTTTCAATGCAATATCTGTCATATCCATATCCCTAGTATATTAGTTATGTTTAGGCAAAAAAGGGGATGGCTCAGACCACCTCTTCCTCCTTCCCGACATCAACCCCGATACAACATTCATCAATCAGTGTTCCCAGCACGTTGCGCACTGCCAGGATCTCGGCGTGATTAACGACCTCGCGACCGTGTTTTTCCTGCCGAACCAGCCCAACCTGAACAAGCGCACCCAAATGGTGGGCCAATGTCGAGGCCGGAAGACCAGTATGGCGACCGATTTCACCGATATTCAATCCGGTTTCTCCCGCCCGCACCAGCAGACGGAAAATGCTCAGACGGGCCGAATGGCCCAATGCGGCCAGGATAGGGGCAATGTCTGTTTCCTTCATGCCGCCAATTATAACTATATTTCTAGTTATTTAAAGATATTTTTCCCTCTCCATCAAGATGCTGATAATATTGAACATTCTGAAGGATCACGTCCCAGAACCCACTTTGAAACAGAATTGTCACTTGTCAGATAACAATTGTGTCGATATTTCTAGACATATGGACACAAATAATGCAATTGCCGCCCTTGGGGCTCTGGCACAGGAACACAGACTTTCGGCTTTTCGCTTGCTTGCCCAAATGGGTGAAACCGGCATGGCTGCAGGCGAACTTGCCCGCAAGGTCGGCATTCCGCACAACACCATGTCGTCGCATCTGGCAACATTGAGCAATGCAGGATTAATCAGCGCAACCCGTGAAGGTCGATCCATGATCTATCGCATCGTGCCCGAAGTGATGCGCGGCCTGCTTGGGTTCCTGACAGATGATTGCTGCCATGGTCGTCCGGAATTATGTGGACTGACCGCCCCCTCCAAGGACTGCTGTTAATTCATTCTTTCCCTGCAAAGGACAAAGCGACATGTCTGGTGGAACCTATAACGTACTTTTTCTGTGCCGAGCCAATTCCGCGCGCAGCATCATGGCCGAAGCCATCCTGAAAAAAGAGGGGCATGACCACTTTTTCGGGTTTAGCGCAGGTTCCCACCCGCGTGGCGAAATTCATCCCTATACATCAGATCTTCTGCAATCGCTTGATCATGACCCGTCAGAATTTTCATCCAAGGAAATGGAAGTTTATTCCCAGAAAAACGAAGTCAAATTCGATTTCGTTTTTACCGTGTGTGACACCATGAATAACGAGGATTGCCCGATCTTTCCGGGATCGCCGATGACTGCCCACTGGGGTGTTCCTGACCCGGCAGCCGTTACCGGCACCGAAGCCGAAAAGCGTCTGGCCTTTGCCGATGCCTATCGGATGTTGCGCAATCGTATTTCGATTTTTACCAGTCTTCCGTTCCAGTCACTCGATCGGCTGTCATTGCAGCACAAGCTCGATGAAATCGGCCAGACCACATCAAGCGAGGACGCATGACCACCAAAGAAGATACCCCGATGAACCTGTTTGAACGCTACTTAACCGTCTGGGTTGCGGCGAGCATCGTGGTTGGGATTGCCCTTGGTGAAATGCTCCCTGACCTGTTTCAGACCATTGGCAATCTGACCGCCTATGAAATCAATCTGCCGGTCACCATCCTGATCTGGTTGATGATTGTGCCGATGTTGATGAAGGTTGATTTCAAGGCCCTTCATGAAGTCGGCACGCAATGGCGTGGCATTGGCGTCACCCTTGGGGTGAACTGGCTGATCAAGCCCTTTACCATGGCCGCCCTTGGCTGGTTATTTATCGGGGTTCTGTTCCGCCCACTTCTGCCAGAAGCCGAAATTGAAAGTTATATCGCCGGTCTGATCTTGTTAGGTGCGGCCCCCTGTACGGCCATGGTGTTTGTCTGGTCCAACCTGACCAAGGGGGATGCGAATTTCACGCTCAGCCAGGTTGCACTGAATGACACCATCATGATTTTCGCCTTTGCACCGATTGTCGCACTTTTGCTGGGGATTTCAGCGATCACCATCCCGTGGGAAACGCTGACCATCTCTGTCGTTGCCTTCATCGTGATCCCGGTCATCGTTGGTCAGTTTTTGCGACAATTCGTCATATCAAAGGGCGTAACTGCGTTCGAGAAATTTGACGCACAGCTCAAACCTGTTTCGATGATCGCTCTTCTGACGACACTGGTTTTGCTATTTGCCTTTCAGGGACAGCAGATCCTTGCCCAGCCCGTGATTATTGTGCTGCTGGCGGTCCCGATCATTCTGCAAACCTATTTCATTGCTGCAATTGCCTATGTCGCCAACAAGGTTCTGGGCGTTGAGCATAAAATTGCGGCCCCATCAGCGATGATTGGCGCATCCAACTTCTTTGAACTGGCTGTTGCCACCGCCATTGGTTTGTTCGGGTTCTCATCGGGTGCGGCATTGGCCACCGTGGTTGGCGTGCTTGTCGAAGTGCCGGTGATGCTGTCGCTTGTCGCGATTGCCAACCGGTCACGTCATTGGTTTGCGGATGCAAAAACCACCACACCCCAAACTTCCGAGGTTTCAAAATGACCAGGAAAATGCGCATTGGTATCAATGGATTTGGCCGCATGGGCCGCCTGGCTCTGCGCGCTGGTTTCGGGCATCCGGACCTTGAATTTGTCCATATCAACGAAATCAATGGCGGGGCGGAAACCGCCGTCCATCTTCTGGAATTTGATTCCGTGCATGGCCGCTGGAGCAACCGGGTGGCGTGCATTGACGACCATGTAGTAATTGATCAAACCCACAAGATATCGTTTAGCGACGCCGCCGCACCGGGTGATACAGACTGGGCCGCATTTGGCTGTGACATTGTTTTGGAATGCACCGGAAAGTTCAAAACGCCAGAGACCATCCAGCCCTATTTCGATCAGGGGATCAAAAAGGTCATCGTTGCCGCCCCGGTCAAGGAAGGTGCGCTTAATATTGTCTATGGCGTGAATGACGATCTGTATGATCCGGCACAGCATGACCTTTTGACGGCGGCAAGTTGCACGACCAACTGTCTTGCACCGGTGGTCAAGGTCATTCACGAAAATCTTGGCATTGTGCATGGTTCAATCACGACCATTCATGATGTCACCAACACCCAGACCATTGTCGATTTACCACACAAGGATTTGCGCCGTGCGCGGTCCTGCCTGCAGTCACTGATCCCGACCAGCACCGGATCAGCAACCGCCATCACGATGATTTACCCCGAACTTAAGGGCAAATTGAATGGCCTTGCGGTGCGTGTACCACTTTTGAATGCATCGCTTACCGATTGCGTGTTTGAAGTGGCCCACGACACCGATGTTGAAACGGTGAACCGCTTGATGCGCGACGCATCGGAAACCTATCTGGCGGGCATTCTCGGCTATGAAGAACGCCCGCTTGTCAGTGCTGATTACCTCAATGATTCGCGGTCTTCGATCATTGATGCCGGATCAACCATGGTGATCGACAAACGTCAGGTCAAAGTTCTGGCGTGGTATGACAATGAATGGGGATATGTCTGCCGCATGGTCGATCTTGCCGCCAAAGTTGCCCAAAGCATGCCCAGCCATAGCACCAGTGGAGCATAAAATGTCATCCGCGATCCGAAATTATGCACTGGTTACGGGTGCCTATTGGGGTTTCACCCTAACCGACGGTGCATTGCGAATGCTGGTTCTGTTGCATTTTTACGCACTGGGCTATTCGGCATTCGAGATCGCGCTTTTGTTTGTTCTCTATGAATTTGCCGGAATCATCACCAATCTGGTGGGTGGGTGGCTGGCACAGGCGCGTGGATTGCGCTTTACACTATTTGCCGGATTGATCTTGCAAATCGCATCGCTAACCGCACTGTCGTTTACCAACCCTGACTGGCTTCCTGCTGTTTCGGTCGCCTATGTCATGGGACTTCAGGCGGCATCGGGCGTTGCCAAGGATCTAACCAAAATGTCGAGCAAGTCGGCAATCAAGGTTCTTGTCCCGACCGAGGCAAAAGGTGCGCTGTTTCGCTGGGTAGCACTTTTGACCGGATCGAAAAACGCGTTGAAGGGCGTTGGCTTCTTTTTGGGCGGCGCGCTTTTATCGTGGTTGGGATTTTCGGGGGCGCTTTTGGCCATGGCTGCCGGACTTTGCATCACGCTGATTGCCGTTGCTCTATCTCTTGGCGCGGAAATGTCGGGTCCGACCAACGCCCTCAAACCCAAATTTCGCGACGTCTTTTCCCCGGACCGCAAGATCAACATTCTTTCAGCTGCACGTTTGTTTTTGTTTGGCTCACGCGATATCTGGTTCGTTGTCGGTTTACCGGTATTTTTGGCGGCTGAACTTGGCTGGAGCCACATTGAAGTCGGGACCTATATGGCAGCATGGGTGATCGGGTATGGTTTCATCCAGGCAATTGCCCCCAAGATGCTCCGCGCACAAAACCATGAACCCGATGGCCGAACCGCACGGCTGTGGATTGTTGCCCTGATCGCTGTCACGGTCGCGATTGCAAGTGCCGTTCAACAAGGTTTCGCTCCGGAATTTGCGGTTCTGGCCGGGCTCTTGGTCTTCGGGGTTGTCTTTGCGGTAAATTCATCGCTGCATTCCTATTTAATTCTGGCCTATGCCGATGGCGACAAGGTCGCGATGAATGTCGGGTTTTACTATATGTCCAATGCCATGGGACGCCTTGTCGGAACGATCCTGTCCGGGGCGGCTTACTTTTATGGCGGGCTGGTTGGATGTCTTGTGACCTCAATTGCGTTTTTAACCATCAGTTGGATCATCAGTGTTGCTCTACCGAGCCATCAGACACCCGCACCGCAGAGTTGAATAAAAATCTTCTTCGCAGATGCAAGATAAGCATATGAAAAGACTCATTTTCCAAATTCATCGAAATTTCATCATACAAAAACCCGTGACAAGACACTGCATATAGGGGTACGATTCCAATTAACGGTCAAGAACTAGACCGCAGGAGGAGTTCCCGAGTGCCGCGAGAAAGCGTCTTAAAACGAGAATTTTCGCCCCCCGGATCGCACATGCAACATGATGTGTCCGGCGGAAACTCCTGCCGCCACTTCCATCTGAATATGAAAATTGATTGCGCGCCCTTCCATGATGGAACGGCGCGTTTTGCTTTTTTGGCACAATTGATGAGGTGATCGTAATGGGTAAACGCGCAGCACGCCGTCGTAATCGTCCGCAACAGTCAGACAACAATGTCCATGACCTGTTTGATGAAAAAAACGCCGATTGGCACCCTCTCGAAACTTCCGAAGAGAAAGGACAACGCGACCAAAGTTTCCGTCGTCACATCCGGCCAAAAAGTGAAAACCAAGCAGCCCTGATGACGGCAATCGATGACTTTAACCTTGTGCTGGCACTTGGCCCTGCGGGAACGGGCAAAACCTATATCGCGGTATCCAAAGCAGTTGAAGCACTTGATAAAGGCGAAATCGGCCGCATCGTTCTGGCCCGCCCGGCAGTTGAGGCGGGCGAAAACATCGGGTTCCTGCCCGGTGATGTTGAAGCCAAAATGGCACCTTATCTGCGCCCGCTTTATGACGCGCTGAATGATCGTCTCGGCACCAAACGGCTTCGCACCTATATCTCGGACGGCACAATTGAAATCGCCCCGATCGGCTACATGCGTGGCCGGACACTCAACAATGCCTTCGTCGTGATTGATGAGGCACAAAACTGCACATACGGGCAGCTTAAGATGCTGGTGACCCGCCTTGGCTGGAATGCAACCATGATCCTGACCGGCGACCCGGACCAGACCGACCTTTTGCCGGAAATGTCGGGCCTGTCGGAAATGTCAGACCGTCTGGAAAATGTCGAAGACATTGCCTGCGTTCGACTGCGTGACAAGGACATTGTCCGTCACCCACTGGTCGCAAGCATGTTGACCGTTCTTTAACAAGATCCGACGCAGCAAACCAAAGAAGAAAAGGCGGGCCCGAAAGGGTCCGCCACTTTTTTGGAGAATATCAGACCGGCTTTATCGGCCCATCGCAGCAATTTCACCGCTGTTTGATACCGGAATGCCATCCTGCCCGGCGCGTTTTGCGCGACCGGTGTGCCAAAATTCAGGGTCTTCGGTATATCCACTGAACTCATCAAGGTGGATGTCTTCGGGGGGTTCCGGGTGGATGGTGATATCAAGATCGGGATATTCCGCGCGGATGCTGTCCATCACCTGATGGCAAATGGTGTGCGATTCGCGCATCAACATGCCGCCATCCATGATTAGTTCAATCTCGGCAAAGCGATGTACACCTGATGAACGGGTCCGCAGACGGTGAATGCCGATCACGGATGCATTTTTCATCGTCAGGTCAATGATCCGCTGACTATCGGATTCGGGCAGTTCCGCATCCATCAGAACCTTGATCGAATGTCTGCCCACCTTGATCGCCGATACGACAAGGAACCCGGCAACCAGAACACCAATCACCGGGTCGGCCCACAGGAAGCCCGACATGCCCAGAACAAGGGCAAGAATCACCGCCGCATTGGCCAGAATGTCGCTGGTATATTGCAACGAATCGGCTTCAACCGCGACCGAGCCCGAAACGCGGGCTGCCTTGCGCTGGAGCAATACCAGCCCAAAAGTCATGACCATCGATACCGCCATCATCCAGATGCCTTCGGTGGCAAAGCGAATCGGCTGGGGTTCGAACACGCGCGAAGATGCTTCGGCAACGACAAAAACCGCAGCCCCAATCATAAAGGCACATTGAAAAAGTCCGGCAAGCGGTTCGGCCTTGCCATGACCAAAGCGATGATCATGGTCGGCCGGACGCCACGCGGATCGCACAGCCATGAAGTTAACAACAGCGGTGCCAACATCAAGCATGCTGTCGACCATTGATGACAGGAGGCTAACAGAATCGGTCAGGAACCAGCCAACGGCCTTAATCCCGATCAGTGTTGCAGCAATTACAATGGAGGCCGTCGTTGCACGACGCGCCCACATTTCTTTTTGTGCAATGTCAATGACGGGACATTGACTCATATAAACTGACCTTTAGCATTCAATTTCCGCAGCCTAACAGGCATTTTATAGCCTGTTTGGACGCAATATGTAATGTCTATTGCCATATTTTCCGAGGTCACTGTGCCGCAAATAGCGCATATTTGATATTCCGCAAGGTTTCCAAGCCACATTCAAGCGATTATATCTCGCGTTCAGGCACATAAAACACAACCATAGGCCAACTGATGATTGTAGAGATCGGACATTACGCGCTGATACTGTCCCTTGTGATGGCAGTTGCCCAGTTGACCATCCCGTTTATCGCGGCATCACGCCGTGATCCAGTGTTGTTAATGGTTGCCCCGCGTCTGGCCATCACATGTTTTGCACTCGTCGCGGCAAGCTTTGTTGCGCTGACCTATGCCTATGTGACCTCCGACTTTTCTGTTTTGAACGTTCTGGCCAACAGCCATACGTCCAAACCAATGATCTATAAAATCACCGGAGTCTGGGCCAATCACGAAGGGTCGATGTTGCTTTGGGTGATGATCCTGACCCTGTTTGGCGGCGCGGTTGCCGCCTTTGGCCGGAATTTACCGCCGACATTGCTTGCGCGTGTTCTGGGCGTTATGGGGCTGATCGCGGCCGGGTTTATTTTATTCATCGTTCTGACCTCCAACCCGTTTGAGCGCGTTTTGAACCCGCCGCTTGATGGGGAAGGCATGAACCCGCTTTTGCAAGATCCGGGCATCGCCATCCATCCGCCCTTCCTGTATCTCGGCTATGTCGGGTTTTCGGTGGCCTTTGCCTTTGCCGTTGCCGCCCTTATTGAAGGCCGGGTTGATCCGGCGTGGGCGCGCTGGGTACGGCCGTGGACACTGGCGGCATGGGTCTTCCTGACCGCAGGTATTGGTCTTGGATCGTGGTGGGCCTATTACGAGCTTGGCTGGGGCGGCTGGTGGTTCTGGGACCCGGTCGAAAACGCATCCTTCATGCCATGGTTGGCTGGAACCGCGTTGCTGCATTCCGCCATCGTTGTTGAAAAGCGCGATGCGTTGAAAAGCTGGACGATCTTTCTGGCAATTCTGGCGTTTTCCTTCTCGCTGCTTGGCACCTTCCTTGTGCGGTCGGGTGCGCTGACATCGGTGCATGCCTTTGCCACCGACCCAACGCGCGGCGTGTTTATCCTGTTCTTGCTGTGTATCGCCGTTGGGGGGTCGTTAACCCTTTATGCGTGGCGGGCACCGACCCTTAAGGGGGGCGGGTTGTTTCAGCCGATTTCGCGCGAAGGGGCCTTGATTTTCAACAACGTGTTGCTGTCGATTGCCGCGGCCATGGTGTTGCTTGGCACGTTGTATCCGCTGTTGCTCGAAACCCTTACCGGTGAAAAGATTTCGGTTGGCGCGCCGTTCTTTAATGCGACATTCGTTCCGATCATGACGCCGGTGATTATTGCCATGGCATTTGGTCCGATGATGCCATGGAAACGGGCCGATCTGTTTGCCGTGATGGGCAAACTCAAGATTGCCTTGTCGGTTGCTGCCGTGGTCGTACTGGTTACGCTTTGGCTTTCGGGTGGTCCGGCCTTTGCGCTGTTTGGCATGGGGTTGGCCGCGTGGTTGTTTGTTGGCTCCATCCTTGAATGGGCGGGACGGATCAAACTGTTCCGGGCACCTTTTGCCACCAGTCTGCGCCGCATGCGCGATTTGCCGCGCTCTGCCCATGGCACCATGCTGGCCCATGCCGGGGTCGCGATTGTGGTTGCGGGGATCACCGGATCACAGGCATGGACGCAAGAATCGGTGCAATCGCTTGGCATTGGGGAAAGTGCCCATATTGCCGATCATCGCTTTACACTGTCTGATATTCGCGAATATCAGGGACCGAACTTTGTCGCCCGTGAAGCCACGGTGACCATTACCACACCGGGCGAACGCACCATCACCCTGACCCCGGAAAAGCGTGTTTACACCGTCGAAGGCATGCCAACCACTGAGGCCGGAATCCGGTCCGGATTTACCGGTGATATCTATGCCGTGATCGGTGATCAGGATGAAAGTGGCAAATGGATCACCCGGTTTTACGTAAAACCGATGATCCCATGGATGTGGGCCGGTGGCCTTGTCATGGTGTTTGGCGGATTGATGTCATTGTCTGACCGGCGCTATCGCATTGGTGCGCCGGTCCGATCCCACAAAGCATCCCCCAAACCAGCCCCCGCAGAATAAGCGTCACGACAGGAAATATTTATGACCATCGCAGTTGTTCTTGGCGCAGTTACCCTGCTGGTGGCGGGTTTTGTCTTGTGGCCGATCTGGATAAACAGAAAACAGACCCAGTCCGTTCGCAGTGACGCGAAAGAAAATCCGAGCGACACGAACATCGACAGCAAACCGGATACTGCACCCGACATACTCGGGGCTGATGATGAGATTCAGCGCGATCTGGCAGTTTATCAGGATCAGCTGTCTGAAATTGATCGCGATATCGATCGTGGTGTTCTCACGACCGAGCAGGCCAGTGCGGCACGCATCGAAGTGCAACGACGTATCCTGAACGCAGATCAGCGCATAAAGAAACAATCCGCCGCCCAGATAAACATCAAAGGATCGCCCCGCCTGCGTCCATTGATTGCCGGGCTCGTCGCACTGTTTTTGATCGGCGGGGTTGGACTTTATCTTGATCTTGGCAGCCCTGCCTTGCCCGATCGCCCGATTGCCAGTCGAACGGCAGAAATCAATGCTGTCCGTCAGGCCGAGGCCATGGACCAGGACAGAAACGACGTCCTTAACCGGGCCGTAAGCGATCTTTCGCAAAAGCTTCTGGAAAACCCGGACAACATTCAAGGATGGGAATTGCTCGGTGCCAGCCTGATGGCGCTTGGCCGACCGGCGGAGGCCCAAACCGCCTTTCTTGAAGCGGTCAAGCTTTCAGGCCGGGATGGTGATTATCTGGCGATGTATGCCGAAAGTGTCATTCGCGCCGATAACGGCCAGATTAATGCCATCGCACGCGGCGCGTTGACCGAGGCGGCACAGACAGATAGCACCGACCCCAGAATTCAGTATTATCTTGGCCTTGGCGATATTCAGGACGGCAATTACCCCGCGGCCATTGACCGGTGGGTCGTCCTTGCCAACAACGCACCAGCCGATGCGGGATGGCTTCCAATGGTGGTATCGCGCATACAAGATGCCGCATTGGCGCAAGGCATTGATATTGAAGGACGGCTTGATGTCAAACCATCTCCCCCGATGATGGCCGGGCCAACCGAGGATGACGTCAAAGCTGCCGAGGAAATGACGCCGCAAGAACGTCAGGAAATGATCGCCTCCATGGTCAACAATCTGGCCGAACGCCTTGAAGCCGAGCCAGAAAATCCGGAAGGCTGGGCGCGTCTGATACGGGCCTATAGCGTGATCGGGGACATGGATGCAGCGCAGGCCGCCTATACCCGCGCGACCACCCAATTTGCGGACCGTTCGGAACTGGTTGCACGCTTCACAACACTGGCAGACGAGCTTGGCCTTCGCACCAACTAGCGGTTTATGAGGGGGTACAATTTGATCATAAAAATTTTCAAATCCCCCTTCTAACCGCCCTTAATGGATATTATGTATCATACTCACGAATAGGGATTTATACCCATACAGCACCCAAGCGCATTGATTTTCGCGTAAAAATGTGAGAATGAAACTTAACACCAGCCCCAACCTAAATTAGGCACTGCACATACATGAGCCAATTATTGCCAGAAACTGGTGGTTTTTAGTTGTTTCATTGACTAAAAAAACAATCGTAATATGCCGTAGAGATGGGATTTTCTTTGAAAAAACCCCTCCAAAAGGATAATCGGGACAATGTCACCTGCGACAAGCGGTAAGGCAAATAACCTGCTTCTGATTGAAGACAATCCGGGCGACGCACGGCTTGTTCGCGAAGCACTAAGGGAATTCAAACACCCGGTCGAATTGCACCACGTTAAGGATGCAATGACAGCGCTGCAATTCCTGCAACAAGACGGCCCATACCGCAATGCCCCGCGCCCACGGCTCATCCTGCTTGATCTGAATATGCCGCGTAAAGACGGGCGCGAAATGCTGCACGATATCCGCAATGATCCAAACTCTGCGTCCATCCCTGTGATCGTACTCACAACATCCGGGGCGGAACACGATGTCAACCTATGTTATGCTGCTGGCGCAAACTGCTATTTGCGCAAACCTGTCGATGTGACAGAGTTCATTGATCTTATGAAAATGATCGAATCATTCTGGCTGGGACTTGCCTTAACCCCCACGCCGTAAACCACGCGTGCCAGCGAGACTGCCTTGTCCCTGCAGACTTCTCAATATTCCCGACATATCCCGGCAAGCTTACGCTTTTGCTTTCGCGAGTTGCGCCACCCCGGCGTCGGGCTTTGGTCGTTATTCGCGACATTGGTCTTTGCCATCACGGTTCTTGCTGTTTGCACCAACCTGACCCAGACCATCCGCGATGCCACCTTGCAATCGGCTCAGCAAACCATCGGCGGGGATATTTCACTGCGGCTGTTTCACCGCGCACCAACCCCGGAAGAAATTTCTTTTCTTGAACGTTTTGGTCAGCTTAGCCTGACGGCAGAACAACGGATCATGGTTGCCTCCGAAAACGAAGGCACGTCAATCCTTGCCGAGATGAAGGCAGTTGACAGCACATATCCGCTGTATGGTGATCTGGTGCTGTCGTCAAATTCATCGATCAAGACGACACTCGCGGTGCAAGATGGTATGCCCGGTACGATCGTCGCCAGCAGCCTCCTAGACACATTGCATCTGCGCCTTGGTGATCAGGTTACGCTTGGCGGGCAGGCTTTCATCATTCGCGATGTGATCAAAACCGAACCTGAACGCAGCTTCCGGATTTTCTCACTCGGCCCGCGGATCATCATTTCAAGTAACGCCTTTCAGACTACCAACCTTGGCACGACACAAAGCCAAGTTTACTGGTATGCGCGGCTGCGCCTTGATCCAAACAAACACGCCCAAAGCGGTCAGATCATTGAGGCAATAGAAACAAAATTCCCCGATGCAGGATGGCGAATTGTCAATGCAGCCAATGGAATTCCGGGGATTGAGCGCATCAATGATTTCGCGATGGCGTTTGTCAGTTTGATTGGCATTGCCATCTTTGTGATTTGCGCAACGGCGATGCAAAATGCCCTGCGTGCTGATCTTGACCAACGCCAGCCGCGCTTTGCCGTGTTGCGCAGCATGGGTGCAACACGCCAACAGGTGTTAGGTGCCATTGCCGCGCAGATCGGGTGCGTTACCATCATCGCCTTGGTCACTGGCGGCGTGCTTTCGCTGATGATTGAATATTTTGCTGTGCCTGTTTTTGCAAATATGGCGGAGCTTGATATTGCGGTTTCTATGCCCGCATCCCTAATCCGCTTTGGCGCAGTGGCGTTGTTTGTTGTCCTTCTCATCACTCTGATATCCATAAGCCCGCTAACCAAGGCCAGCATCACATCGCCAAGCGCATTGTTTCGCCATCAGGTGGCGCGACACATGGCATCGCCCCAAACCAGCACCAAACCCCGTCAAACAGCGATTAGCGCACTGCTTTATGGCGGCATCCTCACTGCACTGCTGTCGATTTCCACCAAACTAATCGGGTTTGGCTGGTTTTCGGTTGTCCTGATCGTTGGACTGATCTGTTGCCTGATGCTTTTTGCGGTGATTTCTGTCGGGCTACGTCGGGGCTGCCGATATCTTTCGACCCGACCTTACAACCTGCTGCCGTCAGTTCGATTGGCGTTGCGCAATATTGCGAGGCCCGGCGCGCCGACATTGACCGTCATGACATCCATCGGGCTGTCCGTGACCTGCCTGATGGCGGTCGTTTTATTTGCTATTCAGGCTGGCCATCATCTGACGTCAACACTGCCAAGTGACACACCTGATCTGGTGTTTTTTGATCTGCCGCCAGAAGACGGACCGTCTTTTCGCGCGACAGCAGAAGCCATGGCAGCGGTCACTGGCGTTGATCAAATGCCGTTTATGCATGGACGGGTCACCCATATCAATCAAACCCCGATCAGCCAGATTAATGTTCCCCGGCGATACCAGTGGTTCGTACGGGGTGACCGTGGTCTTTCATGGACAGATCATCCGCATAAGGCAGCACAGGACAATCGCTTAGTCACAGGTGAATGGTGGCGCACGGGGCATGATGCAGGGCGTCTCGCATCACTGGATGCGGATATAGCGCATACCCTTGGCATTACCGTCGGCGATCAGATCACCCTTAATATGCTGGGCAAACCACAACAGGTCACGATTGCAAATCTTCGTAAGATCGACTGGACACGTCTTGCGCTTGATTTCCCGATCGTCCTCTCACCACCGACGAAACCAATACCGCACGGGTTGATCAGTACCCTTGACCTGAGAAAGGTCGCCGATACCGGGCTAGACAAAGCCAAGACAGTCGCATCTGTTCAAAGCGCGCTACAGCAACAGTTTCCAAATGTGCCGACGATCCGGGTGCAAGACGTTCTTGTTAAGCTTGAAACGCTTTTTGATCAGGTGGTCATCACGATGATGGCGTTGACCCTACTCGCAACGGCGGGGGCATGTCTGGTGGTGGTCAGTGGCCTTATTGCGCTACGCCAAGGCACGGCACAGGAACTTGCAATGCTGCGTGCCCTTGGTGTGCGACCGCGTCAAATAAACAGTATTGCCGCATGGGAAACCGGCATTTCGGTGGCTGGCAGTGGCTTTGTCGGCATTTTACTGGGCGGGGGGATCGCGACGTTGGCTGCACATGCCATTGGGGCAGAGGTCATTGCGTTTCCGGGCATGGCGGCAGGGGGTGCTATGCTAATGGTCACGCTGCTCGGCTTTGGTGCCGGGGGGCTTTTGCAACGTTTGGCGCTGCGCAGGCAACAAGGTTGGCGCGGTTAATCAACCGCCCGCTTATCTTGCAATGCTCATTACGAGCACCAACAAACAAAAAGGCCGCCTGCAAAAACAGGCGGCCTTTTTAAAATCGTAGAACCGACGCTTAGTTCGACAGGGCAGAAATCTGTGCCCGCGCAATTTCGAGCTCACGCTCGGCATTGGCTTTGTCGTGTGCCGTGCTGGCGGCCTTAAGAGCAGCATCTGCTGCTTCAAGACGTGCCTGCGCGTCGTCGGCTTTCAAATCGGAAACCGCAACCGCTTCTTCCGCCAGAATGGTGCAACGCTCGGGATTAACCTCTGCAACACCACCTGCGACGAAGATACGCTCGGAAACCTTACCACCTGCATAGATGTCGATGACACCCGGACGAATGGTCGAGATCATTGGTGCATGCTTTGGCAGCACACCAAAATTCCCTTCCATGCCCGGAACAACGACCATCTCGACCGGCTCGGATTTGAGCAGGGCAGACGGCGAAACAAGTTCCAGTACAGTCGTATCAGTCATGACAATCCTCGCTCCTTAGCCGGAGGGGGACCGAAACTGCCTTAGGCAGCTTCGGCCATCTTCTTGGCTTTTTCGATGGCTTCTTCGATGGTGCCAACCATGTAGAATGCCTGTTCAGGCATATGGTCGTATTCACCAGCGCAGATCGCCGCGAAAGCTTTGATGGTGTCTTCGAGCTGAACAAACACGCCCGGGCTACCAGTAAAGACTTCTGCAACGTGGAAAGGCTGCGAAAGGAAACGCTGGATTTTACGGGCACGTGCCACGACCAGTTTGTCTTCTTCCGAAAGCTCGTCCATGCCAAGGATGGCGATGATGTCCTGAAGACCTTTGTAGGTCTGCAGAATACGCTGAACTTCACGTGCGGTTTCGTAGTGTTCCTTGCCAATGACACCCGGATCGAGTGCACGCGAGGTAGAATCGAGCGGATCAACTGCCGGATAGATGCCGAGCTCGGCAATCTGACGGTTGAGCGTCGTAGTCGCGTCAAGGTGAGCAAACGAAGTTGCAGGTGCCGGATCGGTCAAGTCATCGGCCGGTACGTAAATTGCCTGAACCGAGGTAATAGAACCTTTTTTGGTCGAGGTAATACGTTCCTGCAGCGCACCCATGTCGGTTGCCAGCGTCGGCTGATAACCCACAGCAGACGGGATACGACCGAGAAGGGCTGACACTTCCGAACCAGCCTGGGTAAAGCGGAAGATGTTATCCACGAAGAACAGAACGTCCTGGCCTTCTTCGTCACGGAAGTATTCCGCCAAAGTCAGACCGGTCAGAGCAACACGTGCACGTGCTCCCGGGGGTTCGTTCATCTGGCCATAAACCAGTGCAGCTTTTGAATCGCCTTCGAGATTGATAACGCCTGATTCCATCATCTCGTGATAGAGGTCGTTACCTTCACGGGTACGTTCGCCAACACCGGCAAAGACCGAATAACCACCATGGCCTTTGGCCACGTTGTTGATCAGTTCCATGATAAGGACGGTTTTACCAACGCCCGCACCACCGAACAGACCAATTTTACCACCCTTGGTGTACGGTGCGATAAGGTCGATGACCTTAATGCCGGTAACCAGGATTTCGGTGTCGGTTGACTGATCGATGAAAGCCGGAGCTTCGCGGTGGATCGGGGACCGTTTCTTGGTGTTCACCGGACCACGTTCATCAACCGGCTCGCCGATCACGTTCAGGATACGACCCAGGGTTTCCGGACCAACCGGAACCGAGATCGCGTCACCGGTATCGGTGACTTCCTGACCGCGCTGCAGACCTTCGGTGGTGTCCATCGCGATCGTACGGACCGCGCTTTCACCAAGATGCTGTGCAACTTCAAGAACCAGACGCTGACCGTTGTTGTCAACATGCAGCGCATTCAGAATGGGAGGCAGTTCGCCGTCGAATTTAACGTCAACGACGGCGCCCATTACCTGGGAAATTTTCCCCGCCTTCTTGTTCGCCATAGGTATTGTCTCCTGCTCGGACAAAACTATCCGTTAACTTCCTGCGACCCGCTTACAAAGCCTCGGCGCCGGAAATGATTTCAATCAGTTCATTGGTGATCTGAGCCTGACGTGAGCGGTTGTATTGGATGCTCAGTCGGTCGATCATGTCGCCGGCATTGCGGGTTGCGTTATCCATCGCGGACATACGCGCACCGTGCTCGGATGCACTGCTTTCCAGCATGGCACCGAAAATCTGGACGCCAACATTACGCGGCAGCAAATCAGCCAAGATTGCTTCTTCGGACGGCTCATACTCATAAACCGCAGAAGAACCAGTGACTTCTTCTTCCTGCTCTTCAACATCTGCTCCCGCGAACGGAACCAGCTGCTGCGCTGTAACAACTTGCGAAATAGCCGACACGAACTTGTTGTAGAAGATCGTGCAGACGTCAAATTCGCCTTCTTCGTAAAGCGCCAGAACCTTGTCAGCAACTTCGGAAGCCGAAGAGAAATTAATCCCCTTCTTACCTTCGATGCCGATATACCGGGCGACGATGTCGCCACCAAATTCACGCTTAAGCGCATCTGCGCCTTTACGGCCAACACAGATCAGCTTCACGGTTTTGCCTTCGGCCTTAAGGGCACGAATTTTAAGACGTGATGCTTTTACGATCGATGCGTTGAAACCACCGCAAAGGCCGCGGTCCGCGGTGAAGACGACGAGCAGATGCACGTCATCCTTACCAGTACCGGCCAGAAGCTTTGGTGCCCCTTGCACTCCACCTACCGCAGCTGCGAGGCGGCCCAGCATCGTCCCCATGCGATCAGCATAGGGACGCGCTGCTTCCGCTGCATCCTGCGAACGGCGGAGCTTGGAGGCAGCCACCATCTTCATCGCCGAAGTAATTTTCTTCGTCGATTTGACGCTGGCAATGCGCGAGCGCAGATCCTTCAAACTAGCCATTGCGTTTCCTCCTTCGCCTAAAGTTCAAACTTACGCGAAGGTTTTCGCGAACTTGCTGAGGAACGCTTTAAGCTTGGTTTCGCTGTCATCAGACAGAACCTTCTCGGTGCGGATCGCATCAAGGATGTCAGCGCCACTCGAACGGATGTCCGACAGGAACTGCTCTTCGAAGGCGCGAATCTTGTTGATTGCAACACCGTCAAGGTAGCCTTTAACACCAGCGTAGATCACCACAACCTGCTCTTCGACTTTAAGCGGCGAGTACTGCGGCTGCTTGAGCAGCTCGGTCAGACGTGCGCCACGGGCCAGAAGTTTCTGGGTTGCCGGATCAAGATCCGATGCGAACTGTGCGAATGCTTCCATCTCACGATACTGAGCGAGTTCCAGCTTGATCGAGCCAGCAACCTGCTTCATCGCTTTGATCTGTGCGGACGAACCAACACGCGAAACCGACAGACCAACGTTCACAGCCGGGCGTACACCCTTATAGAACAGGTCGGTTTCAAGGAAGATCTGACCATCGGTGATCGAAATCACGTTGGTCGGAATAAACGCGGAAACGTCGTTGCCCTGGGTTTCAATAACCGGAAGTGCGGTCAGCGAGCCAGCGCCGTTTTCGTCGTTCATTTTCGCAGCACGTTCGAGCAAACGAGAGTGCAGATAGAAAACGTCACCCGGGAATGCTTCACGTCCCGGCGGACGGCGCAGCAGGAGCGACATCTGACGATATGCAACTGCCTGTTTGGACAGATCATCGTAGAAGATC
The DNA here is from genome assembly GCF_056173045.1 of Thalassospira sp. Z349TD_5. NCBI lineage: Bacteria > Pseudomonadati > Pseudomonadota > Alphaproteobacteria > Rhodospirillales > Thalassospiraceae > Thalassospira > Thalassospira sp. Z349TD_5. The sequence continues at coordinate 330,119 of NZ_CM149654.1, read as the reverse complement.
GTTGCGTGCATGCCGTTGTCACGGAAGTACTCGCCCATTGCGCAAGCAACGAACGGTGCAAGGAACTGCATCGGTGCCGGATCAGAAGCGGTCGCAGCAACAATGATGGTGTTTTCCATCGCGCCACGTTCTTCAAGGACCTTAACAACCTGTGCAACGGTCGAACGTTTCTGACCAACAGCAACATAGATGCAGAACATCTTTTCGCTGTCGTTTTTCGCAGCATCGTTCACCGGCTTCTGGTTCAGAATGGTGTCGATGATGATGGCGGTTTTACCGGTCTGACGGTCACCAATGATCAGCTCACGCTGGCCACGGCCAATCGGGATCAGGGAGTCAATTGACTTGATACCGGTCTGTACTGGCTCGTGAACCGATTTACGCGGGATGATGCCCGGTGCTTTGACGTCAGCAAGGCGACGTTCTTTTGCACCCAGATCACCTTTGCCGTCGATCGGGTTACCCAGTGCGTCAACGACGCGACCGAGAAGTTCTTTACCAACCGGAACGTCAACGATGGCGCCAGTACGTTTAACCTGGTCACCTTCCTTGATCGTACGGTCAGAACCGAAGATCACGACACCAACGTTGTCTTCTTCGAGGTTAAGGGCCATGCCCTTAATACCACCTGGGAAGTCAACAAGCTCACCAGCCTGAACATTGTCCAGACCGTAAACACGGGCAATACCATCACCGACGGACAGAACCTGACCGACTTCGGCGACTTCGGCATCAGCACCAAAATTGGCAATCTGATCCTTAAGAATAGCGGAGATTTCCGCGGCGCGGATTTCCATCACGCAACCCCTTTCATAGCGAGCTCGAGCTTCTGAAGTTTAGTCCGAAGCGAGGCATCAAAAACCCGGGAGCCGACCTTGACGATAAGACCGCCAAGAACCGCCGGATCAATTTTAAGGTCCACTTTTACAGTGGCGCCGACAACTTCTTTGAGAGCGCCGGTAACGGCTTCGATTTGCTCTTTCTTCAGCTCGGCTGCCGAGGTCACCTGAGCGGTCACTTCGCCATTATGAGCTGAGAGCATGGAAAGGTAGGAATTGATTACGCCCGGCAGGACAAACAGACGACGCTTCTGACATAGAAGCCCAACTGTCTTCTTGGTCACCTCGGAAACACCGAGCTTATCAAGAAGAGCAGCCATCGCCTTGGCCTGCATATCCCGGGAAATCACGGGACTACGGAGAACATTCCGGAGCTCATCGCTTGTTGCGATGGCTTGGTCGAGCAATTCAAGATCACTTTTGACAGCATCAAGCTGCTTGGCGGATTTGGCCAAGTCAAATAGTGCTGTGGCATAGCGCCCTTGGAGCCCGGTCGCGGCAGTATTTTGGGACACCGGTGAAAGCCCTCAATTCTGGTTATGAGAACAACTCGGATACGTATAAAAAAATGGTTCCACGAAAGGGTTTCCTTCCGAGAAGCGAGCGTTTGGTATCACATGTCCTTTGCATGGGCAACCCCCGCGCAACCCCATTTGGACGGACTTTCTCATTCTTGCCTAAAGTTGTGGCAAAACCGCGCCTAATCACTGACGTTTCGCGACTTCTTACGACTATTTTATAACAAGCCGTTTCCCGCACTCCGTGGATTTCCTCTTGGCAAAATCGCTTTTTAGGTACAATTCCCCCGACTTTCTGATGGGGGCTCCCGACATCCGCCTTACTTAAAAGGTCAGATTCCCCCAAAAATGTGTAATCGACTTCACATTTTAACGGGCAAAGCGTCTGTTTTGCGGATCGAGGTCCTTCCTCCGGGATCAAAATGAAGACGCCCAGATGAATAGGCCAACTGGTTTGCGGCCTCGCCGACCACGTCCACCGGAATACAAATGCCGTTAGCTTGGCCATCCCGAAAGACCTTCGCGTTCATTCACCTCAATATAAGACGGCAGCGCGCAGATGTGATTGATGTAGCTGCGCAGCACCGGTCGGGCAGTCGCAGTACATCCCATATGACGCGACCACCGCATTAACATGATCGCGAACATGTCAACCGTGCCAAATGTCGGCCCCATCAAATATGTTTGGCCCCGCAAAAGCCGTGCTTCGAAATCGTCCCACACCGAACTGATCCGTTTTTCAGCCAATGCTTTGACCGCAGCGGCCCCTTTGGGGTCGCCATCCTTGGCCGCATATAGCCAGTCACGCATCGCTGGCATCAATGTATTGGCAATATAAAGTGTCAGCTGCAACCATTCGGCGCGTTGCGCGGTTTCTGGTTCTGGCAACAAGCCCGACCCCGGATGCCGTTCGGCCAGCAACATCATCAAGGCAACGGATTCACCGTATGGTGTTTCATCTACGACAAGGGTCGGTACTCGACCCGTCGGATTGAGACGCAGATAGTCCTGATTGCGTTGCTGATTGCTGTCAATGTCTACCAGTACCGCCTCAAACGGCATATCCAGCTCAATTAACATCCAGTGCACTGCCATGCTCGCAGCACCCGGTGCATAAAAAAGCGTGTAACTCATAATGTCTGCCTGAAGGTGATAAGGAAGGTTGGGCTCAGATATGTGACCCGGTACCGTCACCCTTTTGCACCCATGTCCGCGACCGATTGATCGCCATTTTTCCGGCGACCTCCTGATCAAGATCAAGGCCAAACTGATCGGCAAGCCGATAGAGTAGAATTAAGACGTCGGCAGCTTCCTTGCCAATCTCGGCGTGATCTTGCACGACAACGGCTTCTTTAAGCTCTTCCATCTCAAGCATTGCACGATCAACCAGTGAGACCGGTGCGCTGACCGGACCAAACGTTGCTTCGGCCCAGTCGCACATGCTGCGCTGCGTTTCTGCCTTCGATGAATTTGTTTTGTAATTATTCACAAGAATTCATCCCATATAAAGTAAGTTGGCTGACGATGCTTTTAGCATGATTAATGAGAAGCACATGATCCATAGGCAGGACAGCAAAACCCATTGGCCGCTTCGCCGGGCGGTGCAGCTGCTTGCCGTCATCGCGGGATTGATCATGGCCCAAATACCCGCACACGCCCGCACGCTGCTGATTGAAGGACTATCAGAGCCGCCGCTTAAATGGCTTTCGGGTAAGAACCCACGCGGCATTGATGTCGATATCATGCGCGAAGTCTTGCGCGAAATGGACATCAAGGATTACGAGTTCCGCTTTGTCGATAGCGGCAAACGGCTGCTTCACAATGCCAGGCTCGGTTACTCCGACATCGTTCTGACACTGTCACAGAATGACGAACGGTCAGCCTATCTGCTGTACCCTGATGAAAATCATCTGCTGCTGGATTGGCGCTTTGCCATTCGCGCCGACGACGTGCGCACCATTCACTTTGATCAATATTCCGATTTGCGCGCCTATCGGGTTGGGGCCGCTGCGGGCTATTCATATACCCCGACATTTTGGAATTCAGATCTGGATATCGAAACGGTTGCCCGAAATGACCTTTTAATTCCCATGCTGCTCGAGAACCGGTTTGATATTGTCCCGGTCAATTATCTCAGTACTATCTATGAGACGATCCAAAACGGATCCCGCACCAAAATCGCCTTTTTGAACAATCCACTTCGGCGGGCTGCTTATTACAATCCGTTTTCGCGCGCATCCGACTATCCGGACAAAGAGGTCTTTCTGGCTCAGTATGACGAAATCCTGCGTGACATGCGCCATGATGGCAGGCTGCTGACGATCTTTCGTCGATATCTTGGCCCGGACGGGGTCAACTGGTGGAAATCGCAATACGGCAACTAGGCAACCGTAATAGAAGACATCTCCCCACATTAAGTCCCGGCTACATGAAGCTATAGGGATCGATGTCAACCTGCACGCGCACACTGCCGGGTGTTTTGACCTTCGACAGCCACTCATGGATCAATGCCTGCATTTTCACCGTTTTATCCGCACGGATCAAAAAGCGCCGGCGATAGCGCCCACGCAGCAAGGATAACGGGGCGGGGGCAGGCCCCAGTACCATCAAACCATCCCCGCGCGGGGCCGCACGCCCGATCCGCCATGCGGCTTCATCGACTTCGTTTTCTTTTTTGCCACTTATAATAAGTGCTGCCAGTCGCCCATGTGGCGGCATGCCATGGGTCATGCGTTGCGATAGCTCAACCTCGTTAAAGGCATTGCGATCACCCGCGGCAATTGCCTTGATCACGCGGTTGGCCGGATCGGCGGTTTGCAGCATCACCGTACCCGGACGATCGCCCCGTCCGGCACGCCCTGCCACCTGGGTTAGCAACTGATAGCTGCGTTCGGCTGCGCGCAAATCCCCACCCGCCAAGCCTAGGTCCGCATCAACCACCCCAACCAAGGTGAGCATCGGAAAGTGATACCCCTTGGCCAAAATCTGGGTGCCGATCAAAAGATCAACCTCGTGATTGTGAACCCTTTGGACCAGCTCGGCTGCCGCCTTTGGCCCCATGATATTGTCCGATGTCGCAACCTCGATCCGGATATTGGGGAATGTTTCGACCGCTTCTTCATAAAGCCGCTCAACCCCCGGCCCACAGGGCGCAAGCTTGCCCTCCGCGCCACAGGCCGGGCAGGCATCAGGTGCCTTTGCCTGATATCCGCAATGGTGACATTGCAATTTGCCCCATGCACGATGCTCCACCAGCCAAGCGGTGCAGTTGGGGCATTGGAACCGATGCCCACAAGCCCGGCATAGGGTCAACGGCGCATAGCCACGCCGGTTCAAAAACAGCATCGCCTGTTCGCCATTGGCGAATGTTTCCGCCAATCGCTTTTTTAAGGTCGGCGTAATCCAGCGCAGACGTTCAGGTTTGTCTTGGCGAATGTCGATGACTTCAACACTTGGCAAAACGGCCGCCCCATGACGGCTGCCCAGTTCGACCCGGTAATAGCGCCCCGCATCAACATTGGCCAAGGTTTCAAGCGACGGGGTTGCCGATGCCAGAACAATCGGAATATTGCCCAGATGCGCACGGGTGACTGCCATGTCGCGGGCGTGATAAATCACTCCGTCTTCCTGCTTAAACGCATGTTCGTGTTCTTCGTCGACCACAATAAGGACAAGATCGCGAAAGGGCAGGAAAAGTGCCGACCGCGCACCAACAACCAGTTGCACAGAACCATCTGCCACCGCGCGCCATGTATCACGACGGCGCGCCTGACCGACTTCGGAATGCCAAAGGGCCGGGACAACGCCAAACCGGTCGCGGAAACGTTGCAACCATTGGGCCGACAGGGCGATTTCCGGCAGCAGAACAACCACCTGCTTACCTTCGGCCAAGGCCGCACGGATCGGTTCAAAATAAACTTCGGTTTTGCCCGACCCTGTGATGCCATCAAGCAATGTGCAGGAAAATCCCCCCGCATCGACCCGGTCACATAATGCATCGGCCGCGATCGTTTGTTCATCGGACAGGTTCGGGCGCGGGATGGACAAATCAGGCAGATCAAATGGCGATGGTGGTTTGACCATCAGGCGTCGCACAGCCCCAGCTTCGACCAGCCCCTTAATCACGCTTGCCCCGGCCCCGGTTTCGCGCAGGATATCCCCTTGCTCCATCGCCGGATTTTCACCCAGAAACGCCAGAACACGTTTGCGCGGCGGGGTCATGCGCAAACCTGATGCGTCGAAATCGGCGTTCAGCGTAAAACGGAAAATCGGTTTGGGTTGTTCCAGCGCGTCAGGCACGCTCATGGCCATGCGCAGCACCGCGCCTTGGGGTGCCATGGTATAGGCCGACACCCAGTCAATGAACTTCCGGGTGACGTCGGGCATGGGCTCGGCGGGAAGAACACCATAAATTTCGCGCAGCTTACTTGGTTCGACGTCGCCCTTGGCTTCGCCCCAGACCACCCCGCGCTGAGTTTGACGGCCGAGCGGGATTTCCACAAAATCGCCAAATTGCACCGATATGCCTTCGGGCACGATGTAGTCATACGGCCCGGCAAGCGGCAACGGCGGAAGCACACTTATGGTCTGGGCAGTCACCTGAAAGGCCGGATCATCAGCAAACAGATTTCCAGATGTGGCCTTTGCCGCGCTCATATATTATAAACCCCGTCGGAATGCCTTTCGGGCTGCTCGAAAAAACACCCTCGATGGCCCATGGCATAATAGAAAACGGTCCCACAGCTTGGATCTGGAACCGTCCATTGGATGGAGCCCGAACCTAGCAGCTAACCGCATCATCGAACAACGATCTTCAAACGACGATCTTCAAAAGGTCCGAATAGGAAATCCAATGAAGTTTTTCATCGATACTGCTGACATTGACGCAATCCGCGAAATCGCCATGTCTGGCCTCGTGGATGGTGTCACCACCAACCCCTCGCTGGTAGCAAAAACAGGCCGACCGTTTCTCGAACTGATCAAGGAAATTTGTGACGTCGTCAACGGCCCGGTCAGCGCAGAAGTTGCTGCGACCGATTACGGCACCATGGTCGCAGAAGGCCGCAAGCTGGCAAAGATCGCCGACAATGTCGTCGTCAAACTGCCGCTGACCTCTGATGGCCTTAAAGCTTGCCGTACCTTTACCGACGAAGGCATTAAAACCAACGTTACACTTTGCTTCTCGGTTGGTCAGGCCATTCTGGCGGCCAAAGCCGGTGCAACCTATGTTTCGCCGTTCGTTGGCCGTCTGGATGATATTTCGTCCGATGGTATGCAACTGATTGCTGACATCGTTGACGTTTATGGCAACTACCCGAACTGGACCACCGAAGTCCTCGTTGCTTCGGCACGTGGCCCGCAGCATGTTGTCGAACTCGGCCCGTCTTGGTGCCGATGTTGTCACCATCCCGCCGCAGGTTCTGACCCAGTTGACCAAGCATCCGCTGACCGACAAGGGCCTTGAAACGTTCCTTGCTGACTGGGAAAAAACTGGCCAGTCGATTCTGTAATCTGGCCTGTCATCCGCCTGTTATCAGGTCATTGTCCTGATGGGCGGATAAAAGCCGACATTGCGTTCGGTTTTTAACATGCATTTAACCCGGCTGCCCGCATTGTGGCAGCCGGGTTTTTTATTTCTCACTGTACAAGCCGGAACCGATGGAAAAGACAGCACTGCGCGCCGACGATGTCGCGACCTTTCTCGCCGAACATCCTGATTTCTTCACTTCGCGCCCTGACTTGCTTGAAAGTCTTGCGTTGCCTGTCCGGGAAATGGGATCAGGTGTCGCCGATATGCAGCAATATGTCGTCGCGCGGTTGCGCGATGAACGCGAAAAGCTGCGCGGTGCCACCAGCGAACTGATCAATATTTCCAAATCCAACCTTGAAACCCAAAGCCGCATCCACCGCGCTGTTTTGGCCATTTTGAATGCACGCGGGTTTGAAACCTTTGTCGAAGCACTTCAGGACCTTGTGCCCGAACTGCTTGATCTTGATGCCATCGCATTGTGCTTTGAAGAATGCGACGAAGCGCCGGTGCCAAGCTGTGATGGCCGCGTGCGCCGCCTTGTTAAAGGGGCGGTTGATCAGGTTCTGGGCGACGAGCAGGACGTCTGGCTTTTGCCCGACGATGCCGGGGATGAGGCCATTTTTGGCCCGAAAGCATCCGAAATACGGTCGGCTGCCATTGTGCGACTTGCGCCGTTTTATGGCGATCCGGTTGGCATTGTTGCCTTTGGCGTTAAAGAGCCGGGATATTTCAGCCCGGCACAGGCCAATGACCTGATCATGTTTTTGGCGTCCGTGATTGAATTTGGTGTGCGTCGATGGCTCACCCAAACGGTTTAACCGCCCTCACCCTCCCGAGCGATGTGCGCGAAGCCATCGCAGATTGGCGCACGTGGCTTTCTGATGAGCGACGTGCGTCCGATCACACGACCGAAAACTATCTGGCCGATCTTTATGCTTTTCTCGGCTTTATCGGTGGCCATCTTGGCGATGTCCCAGACCTGAAGGCGCTTCTGCGCTTAAACCCGCGTGATTTTCGAAGCTGGCTGGCGCGCCGCAGCATGGATGGCATGGCCAAAACATCCACCGCCCGCGCCCTGTCATCGTTACGCAATTTCTATCGGTTTCTTGATCGGTCAGGACGCGGACAGAATGCCGCCGTCAGTTCCATCCGCAATCCACGCCTACCCCAAACAGCCCCCAAACCACTGTCACCGGTCGATGCGTTGGCCGTTCTTGAAAATGCGGGTGTCTGGCAAGATGAACCATGGCTTGCCAAGCGTAACCTTGCACTTTTCACGCTTTTATACGGCTGTGGCTTGCGTATTTCCGAAGCCCTTGATCTGAACGCCAATCAAAGCCCAACAGGGGACTCGATGGTCATCACGGGCAAAGGCAACAAACAACGCCTTGTCCCGGTTTTGCCGATTATCCGCGATGCGATTGAAGATTACCTGCGTGCTTGTCCCTATGCACCGCATGGCAATGACGCACTTTTTGTCGGCGCGCGTGGCAAACGATTGGTCGCCCAGGTCGCCCAACGCGAAATGCGCAAGGTTCGCGATCTTTTACAATTGCCTGATACCGCAACTCCGCATGCGCTCCGCCATTCCTTTGCCACCCATCTTTTGGCAGGCGGCGGTGATTTACGCACCATTCAGGATCTTTTGGGTCACGCATCGCTTTCAACGACCCAACGCTATACGGCCGTGGATAGTGAACAATTGATGGCGGTCTACAACGGCACCCATCCACGCGCCCGGCGATAATTTCGGCACATTATCGTCGAATGGAAACCATCCTACTTCCGATGCGTTGGGACAATCATCACACAAAGCAGCAAGGACACCTTATGGCCCTAAACCCGATGAAACTATTTCGAACTCGCCGCTTTGATGCCAGTCCCAAACACCGGTCGGTCTACAGCGCCTATGAGATTGCCTATTCAGTGATCGACCTTCTGGCGGCGGTTTTATTCATTGTTGGCAGTATCCTGTTTTTGGATGACGCAACAGTTTACGCAGGCACGTGGCTATTTATCATTGGTTCGGTGTTTTTTGCAGCACGTCCAGCCGTAAGGCTGGCGCGCGAACTTCATCTTGCCGGGCTTGATGATAACGATGAAAGCCAAGGCTCCCATAAAAACATCCCTGCCAAAACCGCGACGGATCAGGCCCGCAACCCCGCCGGGTAGAAGGGTGAAGACGCTGAACGACCTGATTTGGGAAAAATTCACTTCGTCTTGCCGTTCTTTCCCCCTTACACTGCGCGCAAACAGTTAAAATACCCGGAGAAAAATCATGATCCTGCGATCCAGCGACCCGTCGCCTTTTGGCCGGAAAGTCAAAATTGTTGCCAAGATGCTTGGTGTTTACGACCAATTGTCGGTCGAACTGTCAAACACCAACGATCCGGCCGACAGCCTTCGCACGCAGAACCCGCTGGGGAAAATCCCGATCCTTATTCTCGATGATGGTCGCAAGATTTTTGATTCACGTGTGATTTGTGAATACTTGGATGCGCAGGCCGATGGCGTGACCCTGCATCCGACCGAAAGTGATGCCCGCTGGGATGCCCTTACCTTACAGGCACTGGGCGACGGCATTATTGATGCCTCAATCCTGCAGGTCTATGAAACCCGCATGCGTACCGAAGACAAACGCGATGACGGCTGGATGTCCTATCAGGCGGACAAGGTCAAACGTGCACTGGATCAAATTGACGCAAACCCACCGGCATTTGGTGCTGACCTTCATATCGGCCATGTCGGCATTGCCTGCGCATTGGGGTATCTTGACCTGCGATTTGACGGAAAATGGCGACAAACATACGGCAACCTCGTCACATGGCTGGATGAATTCCGGTCGCGAGTGCCTGCATTTGATGCGACCCAGTTCAAAGGCTGACTTTGCAAATCAACGCCGGGCGTCATGGCGCTCGGCGTTTTTAGTGCCACATACGACCCATTGACCATCTTGATCCAACAAGCCCCGGAGATCCGATTAAATGTCACGTCTAAACAGTGTTATCCGCCGCCTGCAGGCCCAACGCGATTGCCTGAATGCAGCGGCTGAAATGATCAAGGATCAGGACGGGATCGTGCTAGAAGTTGGCCTGGGTAATGGTCGCACATTCGATCATTTGCGCGAAATCATGCCAGACCGGGAAATCTTTGTGTTTGACCGGCAAATTGCCGCACACCCGAAATGCATTCCCGATGATGACCATCTTTTCCTTGGCGATATTTTTGAAACACTGCCAATGGCCGTAGAGCGTTTCAAAGGCAAAGTTGCCCTTGTGCATTCCGATGTTGGCACCGGGGACGAAGACCTGAACGCCAAGATCGCAGCCTTTATCGGCCAGACCCTGCCGACGGCCCTTATGACTGGTGCCATTGTTGCGTCTGATCAGAAAATTGATGTGCCCAACACCATCGCAGAACCGCTGCCCGAAGGGGTCCCTAAAGACCGCTATTTCTTCCGCCGGTATCAAGGTTAATCCTTTAATGGGGGCATGACAGATCAAATGGACAAGTATCAGCTCTTTGAGCAATTGCATCTGCGTACCGGGGCGTTTGTCATCCCCAACCCATGGGATGCAGGGTCCGCCCGCATCCTTGCCGCACTTGGGTATGAAGCATTGGCAACCTCCAGCGCCGGGCTGGCCTTTTCCATTGGCCAACAAGATTCTGCGGCATGTATTTCACGCGAAGCCATCTTGCAGAATGCACAAGATATCGTCAACGCAACCAACTTGCCTGTTTCCGCCGACTTGGAAAACGGTTTTGGTCCTGATCCAGAATCCTGCGCAAAGACGATTTCACTCGCAGCAAAAGCCGGACTTGTCGGTGGTTCAATCGAAGACGCAACAGGTGATCCCAACAACCCGATTTTTGATTTCAACCTTGCTGTAGAACGCATTGCCGCCGCCGTCGAAGAATCCCGTAAACATCCTTTTATGTTAACCGCGCGCGCAGAAAACTTCCTGCATGGTAAACACGATCTGGATGATACAATTCTTCGTCTTCAGGCCTTCGAAAAGGCCGGCGCAGATGTTCTTTATGCACCGGGTCTGCCTGATATCGCGGCAATACGCACGGTTTGTGCATCTGTCACCCGCCCGGTTAATGTTGTGATGGGGCTTTCCGGTCCGACCTACAGCGTCAGCGAACTAGAACAGGCAGGCGTTAAACGCATCAGTGTTGGCGGGTCCTTTGCCCGGGCGGCACTTGGCGGCCTCATGCGTGCCGCGCGCGAGGTAAAAGACCATGGGACTTTTACTTACGCCAAAGATGCGCTGTCTTCGTCAGAAGCTGAAAAATACATATTTACCCCACCCAAAAATTGAATAACCCCTTCCTCCACACGGGGCATAGCGTTCAAGGCAAACAATGAGCACTCCAGAAACACTTTCGCCAAGCGGTTCACAAATTTCCGAAGCCGAGGCCTTCCTTGCCAAATATCCTGATGTTGAGGCCATCGACATCATCCTGACCGATTTTCACGGCATTGGCCGGGGAAAGACAATCCGGCGTCATGAACTTGAATCCATTTATAAATCCGGACGCGGATTGCCAAGTTCAATCTTTGGACAGGATGTGACCGGCGAGGATGTTGATGATTGCGGGTTGGTGCAAACTGGCGGAGGCGGTGACGGTCGGTGCTGGCCTGTACCCGGGACGCTTGGTTATTTACCCCATACGGGGCGCGGGCAACTTTTGATCAGCATGTATGACGAAGACCGCACGCCGCATGATGTGGACCCGCGCAATGTATTTGCAGCACAGGTAACCCGTGCCCGGAAACTCGGCTTCACCCCGATGGGGGCGTTTGAGCTGGAATTTTATTTGGTTGATCACGAAGCCGACGCAGACGGGCTTTATCACCCGGCGTCCTATGCCCTGACCAAACGCCGCAGCACCTTGCGCAACACCATGTCAGTCGATGAAATTGATGAGATGTCACCGCTGTTTGATGCGATATATGAAGGGGCAAAGCATCTTGATCTGACACTCGAAACCCTGATTTCGGAATATGGCCCCGGCCAGTATGAAATGACGATCCGCTATCGCAATCTGATGCGGGCGGCTGATGACGTCATCATTGCCAAACGCCTGATCCGCACCGTCGCGCGCCGGTTTGGCACAGAAGCCGTGTTTATGCCAAAACCGTTTGGCACTGAAGCCGGATCGGGCATGCATTTGCATCTGTCACTGGCCGATGATACGGGCAATAACCTGTTTGCCGATCAGGCGGATGGATCGTTAAGCCCGCTTATGCTGAATGCAATTGGCGGCATTCGCGGCACGATTGGCGAGACGATGTTGCTTTTGGCCCCGTTCATGAATTCATGGCGCCGGTTTGCGTCGGCGATGTATTCACCAGCATCCGATGACTGGGGTGTTGAAAACCGCACTGTGGCATTACGAGTTCCCGGCACGCCGGGCAAAACCCGCCATTTTGAACATCGCATTGCCGGTGTGGATGCCAACCCGTATCTGGTGGCAGCCGTCACGCTGGGCGCAGCCCTTGACGGTATTGAAAGTAAAATCGATCCGGGCACGCCATGTACCGATGAAATCGGTCAGGCCAAAGCCCCAAATGACCTGCCGCGACACTGGCTGGACGCGATTGATCAGTTTGGCGCCTCTGACTTCAACAAGCGTACGCTTGGCCCACGCTTCCATACCGCCTTTACCAAAATCAAGCAGGCGGAATATGAACATATGGCACTTAAGGTATCAGCCGCAGAATGGGAATATTACGGATTTTCGATCTAACCTAATGTTCCCAGAAAGATAGATCTGTCCCCATTTCCCATTTTGGGTGTCTTTGCGATGCGATCATCAGTAGCTCAGGTTCAAACCGAGCGCCCTGCTAAGGAAGAATGTAACGAACCCCAGGCATAGTAGTGCTAGCACGAAGATTGCGGCAACTTTGGCACCCGCGAGCATTACCGCGCGCGTCCCGCCCTTCTCGCCTTGATCGTAATGCCACTTGATGGCGAAGAACATGGCCGTCAGCAGTGCGACAACTTTAAACGTACCAAAGACGATAGGGACCCAATCCATATTAAAGACTCTCATGTGCATCAGCTTGATGCGTTATGATCTCATCTTGGGCAAACGTATATTTCTCATTCTGCAACGCTGATATGTAACAGCAGGAGGCAGCTTTCTGGCCTGTGTGTTTGGTTCGGGAATGACCACCGAGGGACGATTCCGAAAGGCCACGGGAACGAGAAATGCGAACTGAAGACTGAGGCGGGAGTGGTAATACTACGGTTTTACGATTTGACCACCGTTCCGGTCAGGGTGCCCTGACCGGGAACAGGATCATCGGGAAACCCGATTAAAAGACGCGCTTGGCCCGGGTGTTTGATCCTCTGGCCGAAAAGGCGACTTTGGGGCGGGCATCGATCATTTTCTGATCACGCAAATACGCCACTTCCAGATCACGGGGATCGACGGTCATAAGACGTGCGTCGTCGGAGCGATCCGAATTGGTGTTCAAATGCATCTGTGTGGAAACCCACTGCCACGTCGGGTATGTGACTTTTTCGTCCTGCATTTCTTCGGTCATGACTTTATAAGACCCGGCAGGCAGAACTTCGGCCAGACCGCGCAAGCTAAACGGTCTTACAAAATTCAGAATTTTAGATGTTGTACGGTTTGTCAAAGTAGCTCCTACCGCGCAAAAGCGCGTTGGTTAGAAAAAACGGAAATAATTATTTCCGTCATTAATCAGGCGGGATTTCATTTCAGCCATGTGCAAGTCCGCGTCACCTTTTAGGTGCTTTAAAAAGGATGCTTTATTCCGCGACGATCAAAATAAAAATATCTTCTCACATGTGAAATACTAAAAAAATATCCAGTATTCACTATATGAATATTTATCGATATTTTACAACGAACATATTTTTATATTTTGTTGCGTTGCGAAATTTATCAACGTTTCTGCCGAAAAGCCCAAATACATCCCAAGCACCAGAACAATGCAAACAGGGCCATGCACCTTTTAAAGTTCGGGAATCCGTGCGCGACGCCCCATTTCCTTGCTATCGCGGTCTAATGGCGATATTCAGGTTTCAAACTGTCATTAACTTGCAATGCCGGGCCCCACTTCTTATCTCCGGCTTGCAACAGGCGAGATGAGACGACGCCATGAATGAAATGATTACAATTGCCGAAGCTTCGGTGGACGCAATGTCGGAAATGCAGATTGATCCGACTTTGGATCTTGAGGCGGAAATTGCCCGCCTTAAGAAAGAAAAGAACGCGATTATTCTGGCCCATTACTACCAGGATGGGGAAATTCAGGATCTTGCCGATTTTGTCGGCGATAGCCTTGATCTGTCGCGCAAGGCCGCCGAAACCGATGCAGATGTCATCGTGTTTTGTGGCGTGCGCTTCATGGCCGAGGTTGCCAAGATTCTGAGCCCGAATAAAACCGTTCTGCTACCCGATTCCAAAGCGGGTTGCTCGCTCGAAGACTCGTGCCAGCCAGAGCCGTTCCGCAAGTTCCGCGAACAGCATCCCGATCATGTGTCGATCACCTATATCAACTGCTCGGCCGAGGTAAAGGCAGCATCGGACATTATCGTGACCTCGTCCAATGCCGCCGAGATCATTGATCAAATCCCGGCGGACAAACCGATCCTTTGGGCGCCTGACCGCCATCTTGGGGCATATCTTGCCAAGAAGACCGGGCGTGACATGACGCTGTGGAATGGATCATGCATCGTGCATGAACAGTTTTCAGAACGCGAACTGATCCGTTTGCAAACGCAAAACCCGGACGCCAAGGTTGCCGCCCACCCGGAATGCCATGATGGCATTCTCAAACATGCCGATCATATCGGGTCCACCCGTGCCATTCTGGAATATGTGATCAACGGTCCGGATCAGAAATATCTGATCGCGACTGAGCCACACATCATCCACCAGATGGAAAAAGCCGCCCCGCACAAGGAATTCATTCCGGTACCGGGTGCCGACGGATCGTGTGCGTGCAACAATTGCCCGTTCATGGAGCTTAATACGCTTGAAAAACTGTATCTGTGTCTGGTCAACAATGGCCCGCAGATCGTCATGCCGGAACATTTGCGCGTCGCAGCCGTCAAACCGCTTGAACGGATGCTGGAAATGTCAAAAGGCATTCCGCTGAAAAAAGACGACGCGGCCTAAGCCGAACCCTTTCACAGCCCCGCACATTTTGCGGGGCTGTTTTCATTCCCACACGACTTCAAAACGGCTGCCCATCATGACCGTCCTGACCCAAGCTGAAATTTCAGAATTCATCGACCGCGCCTTTGCCGAAGACATCGGCCCCGGTGACATCACATCGGATAATGTCGTACCCGAAAATGCGCGCCTGCGTGTCGCGCTTGAAACCCGCGAAGATATCGTCGTCGCAGGGCTTGATATTGCGCTGGACTGTTTTCGTAAACTGGTCCCGGATGCCAAAATCACAAAACACTGCGAAGACGGCGATGCCATCAAGGCAAAGGACGTTTTGGCTGTCGTTGAGGGCAATGCCCGTGGCATCCTGACGGCGGAGCGCACAGCTCTTAACACCCTGCAGCACCTGTCTGGAATTGCCACCACCACGCGCAGCTATGTTGTTGCTATGGGTGACACGACGACAAAGCTGCTTGATACCCGCAAAACATTGCCGGGCTGGCGCAAGCTTGAAAAATATGCAACCCGTATGGGTGGGGCCCAGAACCACCGCATGGGGCTTTATGACGGGGTGATGATCAAGGACAACCATATCGGCGTTGTCGGATCGATTACCAAATGTGTTGAGGCCGCACGGGCCGCCAACCTGCCGAAAATCGAAGTCGAATGCGACACGCTTGATCAGGTCCACGAAGCAGCGAATGCCGGGGCAGACATCATCCTTCTTGATAACATGGGCCCGGATATGCTGCGCAAAGCCGTTACGATTGTCGATGGCCGCTGCAAGACCGAAGCATCGGGCGGTGTGAACCTACAAACCATTGGCGCCATTGCCGCCACCGGGGTTGATTATGTATCGGTCGGTCGGATCACCCAATCGGCCCCGGCGGTTGATATCGGACTTGATGTCGCGATCCTGTAAATCACGCGAGATGCTGGAATGACAAAACCGGACATCGTTAAAGTCATTGAAACGGCAAACTGGATTTTGCGCGACGGGGCAAAAATCCTGTCGGTACGCAGTAATGGTCGGGATCGGTTTTACCTGCCGGGTGGCAAAATTGATCCGGGCGAAACCGCACGGGATGCGATCATGCGCGAAATCAACGAAGAACTTGGCGTTGATCTAATCCCCGAAACCATCCGCGAACTCGGCACCTTTGCCGGACAGGGCCACAAACAGCCCGACGGGGCAATTGTGCGCATGACATGCTTTGTCGCCGACTATCACGGCACACTTTCCCCGGCACGCGAAATTGCCGAGCTGCGCTGGCTCACCCCGCGTGAACGGAATCTCATGGCACCAATGGGCCAAAAGATCACCGCTGCACTGTTTGATATCTAGGTTTTCAACCTGACAAGCCAAGCGCGCCCACTAACGCGGCGCATCGCCGTCGGGTTCTCCGCCCGCATCGGGGATTGACCGACCAGCCGCATCGGCATCGCGCGAAACATCCTTTGCCGCAGATGGCGGGGTGGCCTTCTTTTCAGCCCCTTCGCCAATCTCGCCCGTATCATTGCCGCCATCCGATGATGGCGTTAACGGCGCAGGCTCATCACGTTTTGGGGCCTCAGGTTCGGACTTCTTGCGTCCTTGGCCAGCTTCGCGGATGGCGTCGGTTAATTTGTCGATATCACGCAGATTAAGATCACGTTGCGGGAACGGCACCTCGACACCTTCGTCGCGGAACCGCTGCACCAGTTCAAAGCGGATCGAACTGGCAACCGCAAGGACATCACCAATATCGCGCAAGAAGTAACGCAGTTCGAAATCAAGCGAACTGTGCCCGAAATCCATAAACACCACCTGTGGTGCCGGATAACTCAGGATTTCACGGCGCTTGTCAGCCATTTCCAAAAGGATTTCACGGACCTTCTCGACATCCGAGCCGTAGGACACCCCAATCTTGATGATCCCACGCCCTGACCGCTCCTTAAGCGTCCAGTTCAGAACACGGTTGGAAATCAATTCAGAGTTCGGGATCACGATGGAGGATCGGTCAAAGGTTTCGATCTCGGTCGCGCGCACCCGGATGTCTTTGACAAACCCTTGATCAGCCCCAACCACAATCCAGTCACCGACCTTGATCGGGCGTTCGACCAGCAAGATAAGGCCAGACACAAAGTTATTTACGATACTTTGCATGCCAAAACCGATACCGACCGAAATCGCACCGGCAATGATCGCAAGATTGGATAAATCCATGCCAGCCGCCGAAATCGCCATCAGTACCGCAAGGCAAATACCGGCATAGCCAAAGATCGCCGAGACAGAATGCTGCAAACCCTGATCAAGCTTGGTGTTGGGCAAAACCCGTGTTGAAAGCATCCGCTGGAAAAACCGCATCAGCCCCAGCACGATGACAAACATCAGAACCGCCAGCAGGATGGCACGTAGCGAGAAGTTGATCCCGCCGACCTGAATGCCGATAAATGCCTGCTCACCAGCACTGAGCAAATCAACCCAGGCAATGTCAGTAAAGACCATCACGGCCGCGGGAATTGCAATGGTGACCATCACGACATCAATCATCACCCGGAGCCAGAAATACAGCGTGCCGTGAACCGTATCGGGTGCCGTGTCATCAACGGTTTCTTCCGGCTTAACCAGATAGGTGTGCATCAAGGCCCGGAAAAGTCCGCGCAGCAGCCAGTAACAGGTCAGAAACGCCGACGCCAACATCAGGTTTTCAAGGATGAAGCGGGCCAGCGCGACATAGCCAAGAACCATCAGGACAGGCAAAAGGATCGCGACTGATTTCATGCCCCGACGACTGCGCCGCTCCAGCTTGGCCCAAAATTCATGCCGCACGCGTTCGTCATGCACCCAAAACACACCAAGCGAGCAAACATACAGCAGGATCGAAATGATCAGGACGTTGGTAATACTCTGAATCAATGCGACATTTAACGAGGTGCCCAATGTGGTCGCACCCTGAAGCAAGATCATGTCCACCGCGAAGATCAATGCAATCGCAAGTGATGAAATCCCGACAACCCGCGCACCGCGTTTGGTCGTCCCTGACCGACGCAAGGTTGGGGCAAACGGCGAATGCACACTGCGTACCGCAGCGCCGACAAACAACAGGAACAAGGCGGCAGCAAAACATTGATGGACAAAATCGCCCATGCTGCCTTTAAGCAGGGCCTCCTGAGAATCAAGAATGCTGTAGGCAATCAAAAGCGCAATGCCCGGCACCAGTGCGGTAAAGACAAAACGCGTACCCGACACCAGCGCAATCCGGTCTTCTTTGGGCGTTTCTTTCCAGCGCGAGGGGATGTATCGCAGGACGATCACTTCCCCGCCGATCAATGCCGCCAGCACGATCATCGCCAGAAAAACCAGCCCCGGTGCAATCTCGCTCAGTTCATCGGCAACTTTGCCGTCAAGTTCCAGATTGGCATAGCGGGCCTGAACCATGCTTGGAAAGGCCAGAACTTCGCCGCCAGATTCCAGCCAAACCGACGGATCAAGCGGCAGATCTACCCGGCCAAGAATTCGGCGGGTAAACCGTTCACGCGCCAAACTTGCCAAACGATCTGACAATTCAGCGGCCTGAAAATCGATCAATTCGATCTGTTTGATCAGTCCGCTTACTTTTGCAATGTCCTGATTAAGCCGGTCGCGTTCATGCGCAACTGCGGGGACTTCATCCTGCCCTTCGGCAGGGGGATCGCCCAGCTTACCCTTGGCGGCCTGAAAACGTTTCAGGCGGTCGGCGGCCAGCCCCCGTAGAGCCGTTGTCGCATTTAGGATCTGCTCGGTTGTTTTTCGGCCATCCGCAATAACACGGCCAGCAACTTCACTGCTATCAAGGCTATCTTCAAGTTCACCAAGCTGGCCGTCCCATTCCGCAATGCGTTTCTGGGCATTTTCCAGTTCAATTTTTTGAACCGCTTCCTGTCCCGGACGGTTGCCCTCGCCTGTGTCGGCATTCTGAGCCTGCAGTTCGGCGGTTGCCGCAAATGCAAAAATGCAAACAACAAACCCGACACATAAACGACGCATTAAACTCATGCCTGATGTTCCATCATGATTTTTGACCAACGGCATTTGACCGTTTTTCCCAATTTGTAAACAGGTTACACTGAAGCCCATAACGAATCACGAAACGTTTCGTTCCCGGTCACGACCAACCACCATTCAATGTTCCACGCCATACCCCGCGAAGGAAAACAAGATGACCACATCGGGCCTGATCAACGCATTCGATATCGCCTCAAATGGAACAGGCGTGGCGATGGGCTGGGAAGACATTTCAACCAGAATTCCCAGTCTCGACGATGGTCATTATCTTTGGGTTCATCTCGACTGGATGACCGATGGCGTTCATGATTGGCTGATGAATATTGCCGGAATCGACCCGACGATTGCCACCAACCTGGCCACACGTGGCACACGTCCGTCTGTGTTCTTCTACGATCATGGTTTTTCCATGAACCTGCGCGGGGTGAACCTGAATGCGGAAAACGATCCGGCGGACATGATTTCGGTGCGTTTCTGGTTGTCGGGAAACATCGTCATCACACTGCGCAACCAGTCGCTCAAGGCCTTTGACGATATCCGCACTGCAATTGCGGCTGGCAAAGCCCCCCATAGCCCCGATGATTTCATTCTCACGGTTGCCGAGCGGCTGGCGTATCGGGTTGAAAATGTCGTACGTGGCCTGGAAGAAAACGTCGAAGCGATTGAGGATGACCAGGAAGGTGTGACCGAGGGCAAAACATTGCCACTGCGCATGCGCGGCTCAGACATTCGCAACCAGCTATCCCGACTGCGACGACATCTGGCACCGCAACGTGATGCGCTTGTTATGTTTGTCGAACAGAAACCAAGCTGGGCCGACAAACGGTTTAAACGCCGTGCGCGTGCGCTGACCGACAAAACAATGCGACTGGTCGAAGATTTCGATTCCTTGCGCGAACGCATTCAGATCGTGAATGAAAACCTGATGGCGCTTGAAACCGAACGGATGAACAGGACCATGTATTGGTTGACCGTCATTGCCGGGCTTTTCCTGCCGATCAGTTTTGTGACCGGGTTGCTTGGCATCAATGTTGGCGGGATCCCGGCGGCAGACAGCCCGTGGGGATTTGCGACAGTCGCCGTTATTCTGGCCGCGATTGTTGGATTTGAAATCTGGCTGTTTAAAAAAATGCGCCTGATTTAACGACGAAAACCAGGGCCGCCACGCACAGAACGCCAAACAGTCCTGCAAAGCAGCTTGTTGCAATGCGGCACTGCTTGGCGCTATGACTTTGCCAACGCCCGCGTTTTTTTTCACTGTAATCGAGATATGTTGATGACTGACGGCCCACTTTCACGTTACCGCGCGAAAATCACCAATGGTGAGCTGTCCCATGACCCGATGCAGGAACTCTGCGCGGAAAAACTACAGAGCCTCAAAAACGCCCTGTCAAACTATGAACCGGCAACCGGATCAGGGGGCTGGCGCGAACGGTTTGGCCTGACGCGCCGCCGCGATGAACCCACCCCGCCGTCCGGGCTTTATATCTACGGCGAAGTCGGGCGGGGCAAATCCATGCTGATGGATCTGTTCTATGAAACCATCGACATTGAACAAAAACGCCGCGTTCATTTTCATGACTTCATGCAAGACGTCCATAACCGCATGCACCGGTATCGTCAGCAAAAGAAAGAAGATGACGCTGACGCCGACCCCATCCCGCCGATCGCAAAAGATCTGGCAAATGACGCGTGGCTGTTGTGTTTCGATGAAATGCAGGTCACCGATATTACCGATGCGATGATTCTCGGTCGTCTGTTTGAACATCTGTTCGAACATGGTGTGGTGATCGTTACCACATCAAACCGGCAACCTGATGACCTTTATAAAGATGGCCTGCAGCGTCAGAATTTCTTGCCGTTTATTGAGATGATCAAGCAGAAGCTTGATGTCCTAGAACTGGCCAGCGCGACCGATTATCGCATGCGCAACCTGACGGCGGCGGACGTTTTCGTCTATCCGATATCGCACGATGATGCCCTGCCCAAAATCGACGCGATGTTCACCACCCTGACCGAAGGTGCACGCGTCGCCCCCGATAGCCTGACCGTCAAAGGTCGCAAGATCGAAATCTCGGCCGTCGGGGCCGGTGTTGCCAAGTTCAGCTTTGAAGAACTGTGTACGCGGCCGCTTGGGCCGGGCGACTACATTGCACTGGCAACCCATTTCCATACCATTGTCATCGACTTTATCCCGAAATTGCCTGATGCGCGCCGGGACTGGGCAAAGCGTTTTGGCACCCTGATCGACGCGATGTATGAACATAAAACCAAATTGATCTGTGCGATTGAATGCGACCCCACCGAGATTTATACCGATGGCGATTATTCGTTTGAATTTCAGCGCACTGTGTCGCGGATGACCGAAATGCGCAGCCAGGAATACCTCGATATGGCGCATCTGACCTGATCTGGCGCGCTTGGCAATCACACATGCGCACAGGTGCAAAGTTGATGAGCAGCATCCCCTGCTTTACCGGACAGTTTCATTGGGCAGTTCCACGGGGAAATCACAACGGACTAGCCAGCCCCGCGCCATGATCGGACACCATATTTTCGTATGGGAAAAACGACTCCACCCACCTGAGTTTAAAACGATTGCAATTATTCGCCACGCAGTAGCTTTTCGGGCGGCGATTCTTGCGTGAGCACGATCACAAACGCACAAATGCGCAAAATTCACCGAACGCGCGATTTTTCGAATACAGCATCACCGCATGGCAGATAGCAGTTTCATGCAATGCTACGCGGATCAGAACATCATCTCGCGCCCGAATTCGCGGCAAAAGCCCGCACTGCCTTTCCTTTAGGCATCGCGCAATCGCAAACTGGCTTTGGTTTTGCTGCATATTCTGCCTTGTTCGCAATTGCAGCATGACCGGTTTTTGAGCGTTTAGACCATAGTTGCAACAAACCGGGAACCGGCGGTTTTCCTCGTAAAAACAGCGGCGTTTCCCCTTGTAAATCAGGACAAATCAGTTTACGACACTTGATGTTTACGAACGAATATTTCGCGTTCGCAGGTTTAAATTTTCAATCGCGCTCCCAACTTGAGTTTCGACCCCCAGGAAGTGCAATAGGGAAGAAGGTAACGGAATGGCCCGCAACAAGATCGCGCTCGTCGGTGCTGGCAATATTGGTGGCACGCTTGCTCACCTCGTCGGACTGAAAGAGCTTGGCGACGTCGTCCTTTTCGACATCGTTGATGGCATGCCACAGGGCAAGTCGCTCGACATTGCTGAATCCTCCCCCGTTGACATGTTTGATGCCGACCTCAAGGGTACCAGTGACTACAAAGACATTGCAGGCGCGGATGTCGTCATCGTCACCGCAGGTGTCGCCCGCAAGCCGGGCATGAGCCGTGATGATCTCATCGGCATCAACACCAAAGTCATGACCCAGGTTGGTCAGGGCATCAAGGAACATGCTCCAAACGCATTCGTCATTGTCATCACCAACCCGCTTGATGCGATGGTTTGGGTGATGCAGCAGGCAACTGGCTTCGATCCGAAGAAAGTTGTTGGCATGGCAGGCGTTCTGGATTCAGCACGCTTCCGTTACTTCCTCGCAGAAGAATTCAAAGTATCGGTCAAGGACGTCACCGCGTTCGTTCTTGGCGGTCACGGCGACACCATGGTCCCGTCGATCCGCTATTCGACCGTTGCAGGCATCCCAGTTCCTGACCTGATCAAAATGGGTTGGACCACGCAGGAAAAGATCGACGAGATCGTTCAGCGTACCCGTGATGGTGGTGCCGAAATCGTTGCCCTTCTGAAAACAGGCTCTGCATTCTATGCCCCGGCGGCTTCGGCAATCGCGATGGCAGAAAGCTACCTGAAAGATCAGAAACGCGTCATGCCGGTTGCTGCTTATCTGAGCGGTGAATACGGCGTTGATGGTATTTACGTTGGTGTCCCGGTTGTTCTGGGCGCTGGCGGTGTCGAACGCATCGTCGAGATCAATCTCGACGAGTCCGAAAAGGCAAACTTCGAGAGTTCCGTGGCAGCTGTCCGCGGCCTCGTCGAAGCTGCCAAGGGCATGCTCTAAGAACGCGAAGCGGGCTGGTCACTGACCGGCCCGTTTTTCAATCATTGTTGTTTTTCAAACTTCAATGATCGCGGGCCTCGCAATAAAGTCCCTCCCGCAAGTTACGGGGACATTGAAATCCCGATTTCTGACCCACAGGAAATCGTACGGAAGGCAAGAAAGCGACCTAACATGAATATTCATGAGTACCAGGCGAAAGAAATTCTTCGCAAATACGGTGTGACCGTGCCGAACGGCAAAGTCGCCTACACCGCCGAAGAAGCCACTGAAGCTGCCCAGTCACAGGCTGGTCCGGTTTATGTGGTTAAATCACAGATCCATGCAGGTGGCCGCGGTAAGGGCACCTTCAAGGAAGAAAAAGCCGGCGACAAAGGCGGCGTTCGCGTTGTCAAAAGCGTCGAAGAAGTCGGCACCAACGCTGAACAGATGCTCGGTTCGACCCTGGTTACCCACCAGACCGGTCCGGACGGCAAAGAAGTCAAACGCGTTTACATCGAAGAAGGCTGCGATATCGCACGCGAACTGTATCTTTCGGTTCTCGTCGACCGCGCCTCCTCACGCGTGATCTTCATGGCATCCACCGAAGGTGGCATGGACATTGAAGAAGTTGCAGAAGCAACCCCGGAAAAGATCGTCACCGTTGACATCGACCCGGCTGCTGGCTTCTCGGGCTTCCATGGCCGTAAACTGGCGTTTGCGCTTGGTCTTGAAGGCAAGCAGGTTTCCAAAGCTGTCAAGTTCATGTCAGCAATGTACCAGTGCTTCCTCGATACCGATGCTGCAATGGTTGAAATCAACCCGCTGGTCGTGACCGGCGATGGTGACATCATTGCGCTTGATTGCAAAATGAGCTTCGACGACAACGCGCTGTTCCGTCATCAGGACATCGAAGATCTGCGCGACGAAGACGAAGAAAACCCCGCCGAACTTGAAGCTGCCAAGCACAGCCTCAACTACATCAAGCTTGATGGCACCATCGGCTGCATGGTCAATGGCGCAGGCCTTGCCATGGCAACCATGGACATCATCAAACTTTATGGTGGTGCACCGGCAAACTTCCTCGACGTTGGTGGCGGCGCAACCAAAGAACGTGTTACCACGGCCTTCAAACTGATCTTGTCTGATCCGAATGTCGAAGGCATTCTGGTCAACATCTTTGGTGGCATCATGCGGTGTGACGTGATTGCAGACGGCGTTGTGGCAGCAGCCCGCGAAGTCAGCCTGAACGTCCCGCTGGTTGTTCGCCTCGAAGGTACCAATGTCGAACTTGGCAAGAAGATTCTCGAAGAATCGGGTCTGCCGATTGTTTCGGCCGATAACCTTGCCGATGCCGCCGAGAAGGTGGTCAAAGCTGTGAAGGAGGCCGCGTAACTATGGCTGTTCTCGTCGATAAAAACACCAAAGTTATCTGCCAGGGTTTCACTGGTTCGCAGGGTACCTTCCACAGCGAACAGGCTATTGCCTATGGCACGAAAATGGTTGGCGGTGTTACCCCGGGTAAAGGCGGCACCAAGCACCTTGACCTGCCGGTTTTCAACACCGTTGCCGAAGCGAAACACGTTACCGAAGCAAATGCCTCGGTCATCTATGTTCCGCCGCCCTTTGCTGCTGATGCAATTCTTGAAGCCATCGATGCGAAAATCGAACTGGCTGTCTGCATCACCGAAGGCATTCCGGTTGCCGACATGGTCCGCGTCAAGCGTGCGCTAGAAGGTTCTTCGACCCGCCTGATCGGTCCGAACTGCCCGGGTGTCATCACCCCGGATGAATGCAAAATCGGCATTATGCCCGGTCACATTCACCGCCGCGGTAAAATCGGTATCGTGTCGCGTTCAGGGACCCTCACCTACGAAGCAGTTGCTCAGACCACGGCCGCTGGCCTGGGTCAGTCAACCTGTATCGGTATTGGTGGTGACCCGGTCAACGGCACCAACTTCATTGATTGCCTCGACCTGTTCCTGCGGGATCCGGAAACCGAAGGCATCATCATGATTGGTGAGATCGGTGGTACTGCAGAAGAAGAAGCATGTGAGTTCCTGAAAGCTTCGGCTGTCAAGAAACCGGTTGCTGGCTTCATCGCGGGTGTTACCGCACCTCCGGGTAAACGCATGGGCCATGCCGGTGCGATCATCTCCGGCGGTCAGGGCACTGCGGATGCGAAAATGGAAGCAATGCGCAGTGCTGGCGTACTTGTAGCTGATTTGCCTGCGAGCCTCGGTTCGACCATGCTCAAGGCGTTGAAGGGCTAATCTGGGTAGTCAGAGGAAAGGCAAGGGGGGGCGTGGTCCTTCTTGGGGACCATGCCTTCCAAGACCACAAATGAAACCTCAAGATCTCGACACGATTCTGAACGAGTTGAACGCAACCTACATCGCTGAACTTTATGCGCGCTATACGGAAAGCCCGACTGCGGTTGACCAAAGCTGGGCAGAGTTCTTTGACGGGTTGCAGGACGACGCCTCCGCACTCCTCGCAGAAATGCGTGGGCCAAGCTGGCAACCACGGGAAACCACGGTTGTCGGCGGCATGGAGGGATACGACGTCTCACAAGGGTATGCCGAACGTCCGGTCCAAGCGGCCTATGCGCCGGCAGCCTATTCCGCACCTGCTGGTGGGTCGGTTAATTCCGACGCCATTCGTGCGGCAGCCAATGACTCTATTCGCGCACTGATGCTGATCCGATCCTTCCGTGTGCGCGGACATCTGGAAGCAAATCTTGATCCGCTGGGCCTTGCCCCGCGTGAACCACATCCGGAACTTGATCCCAAGACCTATGGCTTTACCGAGGCCGATCTGGACCGTCCGATTTTCATTGCCAATGTACTTGGCCTTGAGACCGCGACAATCCGTCAGATCGTATCGATGGCACGCAAAACCTATTGCGGGTCGATCGGTATTGAATTCATGCACATTCAGGAACCTGACCAGAAAGCATGGATTCAGCAGCGTATCGAAAGCATCGGCAACCAGACGCAGTTTACTGCACGTGGCAAGGAAGCCATCCTTGACCGCCTGATTGCTGCCGAAGGGTTCGAAAACTATCTGCACACCAAATATGTCGGTACCAAGCGTTTTGGTATTGATGGTGGTGAATCCCTGATGCCGGCAATGGAACAGATCCTCAAACGCGGGAGCCAGCTTGGCATTCGCGAGGTTGTGTTCGGTATGCCGCACCGTGGTCGCCTGAACGTTCTTGCCAACGTTATGAGCAAGCCGTTCCGTGCGATTTTCTCGGAATTCATGGGCAATCCGTCCAAGCCGGACGACGTGATGGGCTCGGGGGATGTTAAATATCACCTTGGGACATCTGCCGACCGCGAATTTGATGGCAATGTTGTTCACCTCTCGTTGACGGCGAACCCGTCACACCTTGAGGCGGTCAACACGGTTGTCCTTGGTAAAGTCCGCGCTAAACAGTCCCAGCGTAAAGACACCGAACGTGAGCAGGTTATGGGTATCCTCCTGCATGGCGATGCGGCCTTTGCCGGTCAGGGGCTTGTTGCTGAAACCTTCGATCTGTCGCACCTCAAAGGCTATCGTACCGGCGGTACGATCCACTTTGTGGTCAATAACCAGATTGGTTTCACAACCAAACCAACAGATTCACGTTCTTCGCCTTATTGCTCGGACATTGCCAAAGTCGTTCAGGCTCCGATCCTGCACGTCAATGGCGACGATCCCGAAGCAGTGGTCCATGCGGCACGTATCGCGACTGAATTCCGTCAGGAGTTCAAACAGGACGTCGTCATCGACATGTTCTGCTATCGCCGCTTTGGCCATAACGAAAGTGACGAACCGGCATTCACCCAGCCTAAGATGTATGACGTGATCGGCAAACATCCGACCACCAAGGACATCTATGCCAAACAGCTGATCAAGGAAGGTCTTCTGACCGAAGATCGCATCAAGGAACTGGATAAATCATTCCAGGATTATCTTGATGACGAATTCAAGGCGTCGGAAAACTACCGTCCGAACAAGGCTGACTGGCTTGAAGGTAAATGGTCGGGTCTTGCATCCTCGCACGGCGAAGATGCGGACTGGTCCGGTGATACCGGCGTTGCCGACGATCTGCTGGCCGAAGTTGGTCGTGCATTGTCGACCGCCCCTGCTGATTACGACATCAACCGCAAAATCCTTCGTCAGTTGAAGGCAAAAGCCAAGATGTTTGAAACCGGCGAAGGTATCGACTGGGCAACTGCCGAAGCCATGGCATTCGGAACTTTGATGTGCGAAGGCACACCGGTTCGTCTGTCTGGTCAGGATTGCCAGCGCGGGACATTCTCGCAACGTCATGCCAAGCTGATTGATCAGACCAACGAAGCAAAATACACCCCGCTCAATAACATCCGCACCGGTCAGGCCGAGCTTGAGGTTCTCAACTCGCCGCTGTCCGAAGCAGGTGTTCTTGGCTTTGAATATGGCATCACCCTTGCAGAACCGCATTCATTGGTTCTCTGGGAAGCCCAGTTCGGTGATTTTGCCAACGGCGCACAGGTCATCATTGACCAGTTCATCAGCTCGGGCGAAGCCAAATGGCTGCGTATGTCGGGTCTGGTGATGCTTCTGCCGCACGGTTACGAGGGCCAGGGTCCGGAACATAGTTCCGCACGTCTGGAACGTTACCTGCAGCTTTGTGGTGAAAATAACATGCAGGTGGCGAACGTCACGACACCGGCAAACTATTACCACATCCTGCGCCGTCAGATCCGCCGTTCGTTCCGTAAACCGTTGATCCTGATGACGCCGAAATCGCTTCTGCGTCACAAACAGGCTGTATCCTCGCTGTCCGAATTCGGCACGGGGACCAAATTCCTGCCGGTGATCAGCGAAAGCGGAAAAATGGTCGCTGACAGCAAGGTCAAACGTGTCGTTCTGTCGTCGGGTAAGGTCTATTACGATCTTCTCGCCGAACGTGAAAACCGTGGCATCGAAGATGTTGCGCTTGTGCGTGTTGAACAGCTTTATCCGTGGCCGGAACAAGAACTTGCCACGGAACTGGCCAAATATCCGAATGCTGATGTTGTCTGGTGTCAGGAAGAATCCGAAAACATGGGTTCGTGGTACTACGTTGATCGTCGTATCGAAGGCACACTTGCCAGCATCAAACACAAGACGGGTCGTCCCGTCTATGTCGGTCGTGCAGCATCCGCTTCGCCGGCAACGGGTCTTCTTAAGGCTCACTTGCGTGAACAGGCCGAACTTGTCGATGCGGCATTAAGCGTCAAATAACTTTACCGGACGGGCGAGCAATCGCCCGTCCGATACGTTCATTTAGAATTCATTCGCATCACGGCAGGCCCACACTGCCTGATTGAAAAAACGGTCGAGGAAAAAATGGCGACTGAAGTTAAAGTTCCCGCACTGGGCGAGTCTGTATCCGAAGCCACAGTGGCGAAATGGTACAAAAAAGTTGGTGATGCTGTTGCAGCCGATGAACCGATTGTCGAACTTGAAACCGACAAAGTGACGGTTGAAGTCAACTCACCGGTTGCCGGCGCGATTGCCGAACTGGTTGTTGGCGAAGGCGACGAGGTTGAAGTTGGCGCCCTGATCGCCATGATCACCGAAGGCGCTGAAGGTTCGGCTGCGGCGGAACCAGCCAAGGACGAGGCACCAGCCGAGAAAAAAGAAGAAGCACCGGCGAAGAAAGAAGAAGCCAAACCGGCTCCTGCTGCTGCGCCTGCTTCGACGACCGCATCAAACAGCGACCACCCGTTGGCCCCTGCTGTTCGTAAACTGGTCGAAGACAAAAATCTTGATCCGTCAAAAATTCCGGCTTCGGGTAAAGACGGTCGCCTGACCAAGGGCGATGTTCTGAACTTCCTTGAAGGCGGCGGATCGGCTTCGCGTTCTGCAGCCCCGGCGGCGGCTCCTGCCCCGGCGGCACCGAAGCCTGAGCGTGACCTGCGCGACGGTGAAGAACGTGTCAAAATGTCCAAGCTGCGCCAGACCATCGCGCGCCGCTTGAAAGAAGCCCAGAACACCGCGGCCATGCTGACCACTTATAACGAAGTGGACATGACCAACCTTCTGGCATGCCGTAACAAATACAAAGAAGGCTTCGAGAAGAAACACGGTGTGAAGCTTGGCTTCATGTCCTTCTTCATCAAAGCCTGCACCACGGCACTCAAAGAATGGCCTGCTGTTAATGCCGAAATCGACGGCACCAGCTTCATCTATAAAAACTACTGCGATATCGGCGTTGCTGTCGGCACCCCGCAGGGTCTTGTTGTTCCGGTTATCCGTTCGGCAGAAGAAAAGAACTTTGCTGATCTGGAAAGCACCATTGTCGATTTCGGCAAGCGTGCGCGTGACGGCAAACTCGGCATGGATGAAATGAGCGGCGGTTCGTTCACCATCTCGAACGGTGGTGTGTTTGGATCGCTTCTGTCGTCCCCGATCCTCAATGCACCGCAGTCGGGTATCCTTGGCATGCATAAAACCCAGATGCGCCCGGTCGCAATCGACGGCAAAGTCGAAATTCGTCCGATGATGTATCTGGCACTGTCCTATGACCACCGTGTCATTGACGGCCGCGAAGCGGTTTCGTTCCTGGTACGCGTCAAGGAATGCATCGAGAACCCAGAACGCATCCTGCTCGACATCTGATCAGACAAAAGGATCAAAGAACTCATGAGTGAGAACTACGACGTTGTCGTGATCGGTGGCGGTCCTGGCGGTTACGTTTGCGCCATCCGCGCCGCACAGCTTGGTCTTAAGGTTGCCTGCGTTGAAAAACGCGGCACCCTTGGCGGCACCTGCTTGAATGTAGGGTGCATTCCATCCAAAGCCCTGCTGCATTCCTCGCACCTGTTTGAGGAAGCAACCGAGCATTTCGATACCCATGGCATCGAAGTCAGCAAGCCGAAGGTCAACATCGAAAAGATGATGGCCCGTAAGGACAAGGTTGTTGACGGAAATGTCAAAGGCATCGAGTTCCTGTTCAAAAAGAACAAGATTACCTATGTCAAAGGTGCTGGCGAAATTACGTCGCCGACCACCGTTAAGGTTGCTCTTCTCGATGGTGGCGAAGAAACCATCACCGCCAAGAACATCGTGATCGCCACGGGTTCGGAAGTTACCCCGTTGCCAGGTGTTGAAATCGATGAGAAAAACATCGTTTCGTCGACCGGTGCACTGGTTCTTCCGAAAGTGCCGAAAAAGATGGTTGTCATCGGTGCTGGCGTGATCGGGCTTGAGCTTGGTTCTGTCTGGCGTCGTCTTGGTACCGAAGTGACCGTGATCGAATTCCTTGATCGTATCCTGCCGGGCATGGATGGTGAGTTGGTCAAACAGACACAGCGCATCTTTGCCAAACAGGGTCTTGAATTCAAACTGGGCCACAAGGTTACCGGTGCGAAATCAACCAAGTCTGGTGTGACTTTGACTGTTGAACCATCCAAGGGTGGCGACGCAGAAGAAATCAAAACCGATGTCGTTCTGGTCGCGATTGGTCGCCGTCCGTTTATCACTGGCCTTGGTCTTGATAAAGCTGGCGTCGAGCTTGACGAACGTGGTCGGGTTAAAACCGACGAACACTTCCAGACCAATGTTGGTGGCATCTTTGCCATCGGCGATGCAATCGCCGGTCCGATGCTGGCTCATAAGGCCGAAGAAGACGGTGTTGCACTTGCCGAAATGCTGGCAGGCGAAGAAGGCCATGTCGATTACGGCAAGGTCCCGGGTGTTGTTTACACCTGGCCGGAAGTTGCAGCCGTTGGCAAAACCGAAGAGCAGCTGAAGGAAGAAGGCGTTGACTATAAAGTCGGCAAATTCCCCTTCACCGCCAATGGCCGCGCCAAGGCTATGGAAAGCACGGAAGGTTTCGTCAAAATCCTGGAAGACAAGAAAACGCACCGTGTTGTCGGCGCGCATATTGTCGGCCCGGCTGCTGGTGACCTGATTGCCGAAGTGGTTCTGGCGATGGAATACGGCGCATCCGCCGAAGACATCGCACGTACTTGCCACGCCCACCCGGCTCTTGGCGAATCCGTCAAGGAAGCGGCGCTGGACGCGGACAAACGCGCAATCCACATGTAATCTATCCGTCATCGGATGATCGAAACGGTCGCCCTTGCGGGCGGCCGTTTTATTTTGTCTGATGGATAAATTGGCCCTGCCAAACACTGGCTTATTTTGTATGATGATTTAACTTTTCCAGCCTGAGGATCGCATCCCATGACTTTATCGATCGGACTTGTTGCCCACGACCGTCGAAAACGCGAAATGGCAGATTGGCTGGAAACCCATAAGGCACAGTTCGCGGGCTCACGGATTTTTGCAACCGGCACCACGGGTCGCGTTCTTCAGGAACGGTTTCCCGATCTTGATATTGTCGCATTGAAAAGCGGGCCTTTTGGCGGGGATCAGCAACTTGGATCGATGATTGCACATGGCGAATTGCAAGCAATGTTCTTTTTCACCGACCCGATGACGCCCCAACCCCATGATGTCGATGTGCGCGCTTTGATCCGGCTTGCCAACATGTATGAAGTTCCGATTGCGTGTAACCGCAGTACAGCCGACCTTCTGATCAGCAATCCGAATTTTGAAGAAATCTGCGAACAATATCGCGGTCATTCCCCAGAACAGGCCTTTGCCGATTACACAAATCGTAAGGTCTGATTGATTCCAACAGATTTTCGCAAAGCGCCGCGCCACCCGCTGCACAACAGCAAACAACTGTGACCGCCCCATGCAAGTCGCCTATGAACTGATCGCCGCCATCTTTCCGATCTTTGCCGCCATTCTGGTTGGGGCGGCACTAAAACGCTATCTGATCACCGGGGCGGATATCTGGGCCGGAATTGATCGGCTGACCTATTATCTATTGCTGCCGTCGCTTTTGATTGTCGAGATTTACCGGGCGGATTTCTCGAGCGGTAATGCTGGTACAGCTGTTACCGTCACTCTGTTTGCGACCCTTGGTCTGTCAGCAGTATTGTTGCTGTTGCGCCCCGTGATTACACGCAATACGCCGCTGTTCACGTCGATTTTCCAAGGATCAGTTCGCTATAACAGCTATGTGCTTCTCGCTGTTGCCGATGCGTTTTACGGCAGTGCGGGGCTTGCACTGGCCATTGTCTTTATCGCGGTGATGGTGATTGCCACCAATATGCTCGGCGTTGTGGTTCTAAGCGCGTTTAGCGGGGGCAAAAGCAACCTGAAACGCATCTTGGGCGGGATTGTCAAAAACCCGATCATTCTGGCTGCCGGGGCCGGGGCCCTCCTGAATATCAGTGATATTCACGTGCCGGTTCCAATCGAGAATACGGCGGCTCTGTTCAAGACCGCAGCCTTGCCGCTTAGCCTGCTGTCCGTTGGGGCCGGCTTGCGCTTTGTGCTGGACAAGCAGGCGTTAGGCGCAATTGCATTGGCCACCACCATCAAGCTTGCCGTCCTGCCGGTGATTACCGGCGTTTGCCTGTATCTGGCCGGTATAGATGGCATGGTTCTGGCCATGGGGGTTCTGTACGCCGGGATGCCGTGTGCTGGGAATGCCTATATCCTCGCACGTCAGCTGAATGGCGACCCTGATGCCATGGCGTCCATCATCACGCTTGAGACGTTACTCTCCGCCTTCAGCGTCGCTGTCATCGCCGGTGTATTGAGCATCAATTGAGGCCGCATGCGCGGCATACTCGCCGTCATAGCCACACGCCGCCAAACCAGCCCGCATCAATTCCGGCGGTGGGGCATCGACAATCACCGGATCACGTTCCACATGGAACGGCACGATGATCTGACGCGACAGCAGCATAAGCGTTGGGGGTTCACCAAAGATTGGCGGTTCATCCCCACGACCATAAAACGGGTCGCCAATCACCGGATGACCGATGTGGTCGAGGTGGACGCGCAGCTGATGGGTACGCCCGGTATGGGGTACAAGTTCCAACCATGTGATATCGGCCCCATCGGCATCCTTGCCCCGCCCCAGCACCTTGTACTCGGTCTTTGACGGTTGGCCGTCTTCGTGGACCAGCATGGTCCAGCCGCTTTCATCGTTGGTTTTCCCAATCGGGGCATCAATGAAACCATGATCATCGGCCAGCGCACCACGCACCACCGCCCAATAGGATTTACCGATCAGTTTCTCGGTAAACAGGCGGGTGATTTTTTTCGATGATTTTGGATGACGGCACAGCAACAGGCAGCCCGCCGTATCACGGTCCAGCCGATGGGCCAAAGTTGGTTCGGGCTGAATGCCAAATTTCAAATCAGGCAAATAGGCATCGACATGGAAATAGGTCTTCGGCCCACCATGAGACGCCAGTCCCGGCGGCTTGTTCAACACAATGATGTTTGAATCACGATGCAATACATGCGCGATGAGGTCTTCGGCGATCGGGTGAAGCATGGCGTGGCCTTTCATATCTGCCCCTGCTTACCCCATCCAGACATTTGCAGCAATGATCATGACGTTTGATCCACACTCCCCTGATGTGCGTAACAAGAAGAGAT
This sequence comes from Thalassospira sp. Z349TD_5, assembly GCF_056173045.1. NCBI lineage: Bacteria > Pseudomonadati > Pseudomonadota > Alphaproteobacteria > Rhodospirillales > Thalassospiraceae > Thalassospira > Thalassospira sp. Z349TD_5. The sequence goes on along the minus strand of NZ_CM149654.1, from coordinate 296,537 downwards.
CACCAATACCGTGTGACACCAACATTTGTCGGGAAACGCCATGATTGCGGTCCGAAAAACTTTGCCTGCCTCTTTGACTGTTGCCACGATCAGTCTCCTGACCGGGCTGCTGATCAGCGCCAATGCCCGTGCTGATGACATTGCCGGGCCAAACGCAACAGGGAAGGTTGCGGAAATCTCGGCACTGACGTCTGCATTTGACAGTCCACAGACCTGTCGGAACTTTGACCCGATTGAGCGCTACGGCAATGAACTGCGGTTTCAAATCAGACGTAATGATTCCCCGGTCGGCAGTCACATCGTCCAATTCCATCGCGGCACCGACGGCATTCAGGTCGTCGCCCAAAGTAACATCGATATCTCGTTCCTTGGCTTTAACGCATACAGTTTCCGCTACCGATCTGAAAGCCTGTGGCAGGATGGCAAACTTGCAGCACTTTCGGTAAAGGTTGACGATGATGGCGAACAGACAACAATCAACGCGAAACAAGACAACGGACAGTTGCTGGTAACCGGCCCTGACGGTGAAAAGGATCTTCCCGCCGGGATTTTCCCAACAGACCACTGGAACTGTGGTGTTTTAAACAGCACATCTGTTCTCAACACGCTGACCGGCAATGCCAACGATGTGACAATTCAGGCCAAAGACCGCGAACAATTGCGCACGACCAGCGGGACGCTCATGGCAACGCATTTCACCTATAGCGGCGATCTCATCACCAACGCGTGGTATGATCAGGACGGGCGCTGGGTCGGGTTGCAGTTTGAGGCAAATGATGGATCGACCATCATCTATCGCTGTATGAATTGTATGACCAGAACCGGACAAAAGGATCGGGGATGATAAAAAGCTTCAAAACCATCTGGATTGTCGGCGCATCTGCTGGCATTGGCGCGACCTTGGCGGAAAAGTTCCAGAATTCCCCAACAGATTCCGACCAAAAGGTCATTGTTTCGGCACGAAATGCAGAACTCCTTGCAAAAACTGGCCGACGGCAAACCTGACATGAAAGCCGTGCCACTAGACATCACGGACGTCGATGCAGTCAAGGCGACCGTGGAGGCAATCGAAGATGAGTTTGGTCTGCCCGACTTGGTCGTTCTGGCAGCGGGCATCTATTCGCCTATGGCGGTTGACGCATTTAGTGCGGCAACCATCCGGGATCATGTTGAAACCAACTATATGGGCATCGTGAATTGTCTGGAGCCGTTACTGGCCAAAATGCGTGCCCGCAAATCGGGTGAAATTGCGGTTATGGCATCTGTTGCCGGATATCGTGGGCTGCCAAATGCCGGGGCCTATGGCCCGACCAAGGCGGCATTGATCAATTTATGTGAAACACTGCATGCCGAGCTGGAGGGAAGTGGCGTTTTATTGCGTCTGGTCAATCCGGGTTTTGTCAAAACGCGCCTGACCGAAAAGAATGATTTCGACATGCCTCATTTACAAACACCGCAGCAGGCCGCCGATTTCATGTATCGTGAGCTCTGTGAAAACAATGATTTTGAAATCGCCTTTCCACCGGCTTTTGTGCGTCAGTTAAAACTTGCGCGTATTTTGCCCTATCGGATCTATTTCAAACTGATGCGCAAAATGGTGAAAAAATGACCGACACAACCGACCGTCAACGCCACCTAGTCGCGGCCTATAGTGCCTATTATGAAAATCTGTCACCTGATACTGTCGATCAGTTATCAAGCATGGTGACGGCCGATTTCGCGTTCACAGATCCATTTACGACCGTGATCGGCCCCGACAAGGTTTGTGCCTATTTGGCCAAAACCTTTAGCGAAACCGAAAACCCGAAATTTGACGTCACGCACACGGCCTTTGACGGCGACATGGCCTTTCTGCGCTGGACATTCAGCGCAAGAATGCCGGTGATTGGTCAGTGGGACATTACCGGGATGACAGCGCTAACATTCAATGAAGACAAGAGCTTACTAACATCGCATGTCGATCATTGGGATGCCTCGCAAAATTTCTATGCCAAAATCCCGGTACTGGGCTGGTTTATTCGGCGGCTTGCACGGCGGGTTGCGGCTTTGTAAAGAACAGCGTTACTTCGCCGATCTCAAACCCCCACTTTTTCACCCGGGCGCGGTTCACCAGAACGCCGTCGGGCTGCAAGAACATCCAGTCATCAAAACTGACCCGCCACGCCCCGTCACCGACTTTTAAATCCATGTCATATGACCAGTTAAGCGCATTGCCATACTGACTGCCGATGGCATCGCCAATAATGTCGTCAGCCTGACCCTGATAGGAATGATCGCCTGTTTTGCGAATGGTCCAGACGCGCCGGTCTTTTTCGCCGTCGTCATAGAGAAACCGCTCGTCGAGTGTCAGAACATCGTTTTCGATGGTCCCGGTGATGTCAACGGTAAATTGACGGCGCAATTTCCCAAACCGATCCTCAAAAATCCCCCAGGCCCGGCTTTCGCCTTCGAAATAGTCGAACACATCGAAGCGGGGTTGTTTTTGCGCAAAGTCCTGCGGTTTCATCGACCCACATCCGGTTAGCACCACGATAAAAAACAGCACCATAGAATTTCGCAGCATCAGCTTGCTCCTGTTGTTTTTAAAGACCCAAGATCAAACGTTGCGGCGTAACAGGCGCCGACGAATGGCAACCTGATGTGATGCGTCCAACGGAAAACCCCACATCATCCCGATTGCTCCTGCTTTCAATACGATAGGGATCACCGCATAGATCAGCACCAGAACAATCAATGCCAAAGAATTATCAGAACGCCCCTCGGTCAAACCAAACGCCCCCAAAATGGGCAGGGCAATGCCCGCAGCCAACGCCATGGCAAGCTTGTTGGTCATATTCCAAAGTGCGAACAAAAGGGCCGTGCGGCGCTTACCAAACCGGAAGCGATCCCAGTCATCAACATCCGCCTGAATGGCGGGTGGCAAGGCAAGATCTGCCCCCAATGCCGCACCGGTAAAAATACAAATCACGGCAAAGCCAATCGCATCACCGGCATCAAGCATAGGGACAAACATAAACGCCACGATCGCAAGCACCATAGCCGCACACCAGATGCGGTGTTTCCCCATCCGGGCGGCCAAGACCACCCACAGCGGAATGGAAAAGATGGCAGCAGCAAAATAAAGCAGGATCAGAAGGTTTTCGGTTTCCTGATCAAGTTTGAGGTAGTAGCGCACAAAAAGCGGGAAGCAGACCGCAGGCAACCCGGCCGCCAGACCATTGATCATCCATGCAGACAAAAGACGTACGAACAAACCGTTCTGACGCAGGCTTCTGATGCCAAGGCGCACTGTAGCCTGAAGGCTGTCAGGGTTGCCGCCATCAGATGTTCTATGCTGCGCAACACGGTCAGGAACCCGCCAGATCATAAGGGCAATAAAGATCGCCCCAAGAATGATTGTCACGATGGCAAGCGTTTCTATTTCACCCGCCCGACTGGAATGGGTCATCACAACGGGTATTCCGCCTGCAAGGACAATGCCCAGCAATCCCGCCCCTTCGCGCATGGCGGTTATCGAGGTCCGTTTTTTATAATCTCCGGAAAGATCCGCCCCCCATGCAAGATAGGGCACCTGAAACAAAGTCCAGCCAAGAAACAGGATGCTGGCCCATAAGAACAAGTAACCCGCACTCGGGCTTGGCGGCGGTGTAAACAGGAACCAAAGCCCGATGCCCGCAACCACCGCACCAATACCGACCCATATTTTACGTTGGCCACTACGGTCCGAAAGCCACCCCGCCAGCGGATCTGTCATCATGTCGATAATGCGCACCAACAACAAAACAGCGCCCGTGATGCCAAGCCCAAGACCAAGATCGTCGCCATAGTAGCTTGGCAACAACACATACGCCGGAATTGTCGGCACGGCCGCCGCCATCGCCGGAAGTGCATATAAAACCGATGAAAGTCTGCTGGTATCAGGATGGGGCATTGTTGGGGTGCTCAATCACAAACAAACCAACGTTGATCGAACCCTGCTCGAACCCGGTTTCGCAGTAGGCGAGGTAATATTCCCACATGCGTTTGAACCGCTCGTCAAACCCCTGTTTGGAGATATCCTGCCATGCGTGTTGGAAACGGCGCTGCCATTCCGCCAAGGTGCGGGCATAGGACTGGCCAAAGAATTCAGAATGTTGCAAATACAGACCGGCATCATTCACCGCTTTTACCAGTGCGGTCGGGGACGGCAACATGCCGCCGGGGAAGATATAGCGCTGAATGAAATCAGCCCCCTTGCGATAGGTTTCAAACCGGTCATCATCAATTGTGATGATCTGCAAAACCGCCTTGCCGCCGGGGCGCAATCGTTTTCGGATCATGTCGAAATAGTTTGGCCAGTGTTCTTCGCCTACGGCCTCGAACATCTCAATCGAAACGATTTTATCGAATTTTCCGTCCTGCTCGCGGTAGTCGCGCAGGACAATGTTTGTGCGATCATTAAGCCCCTGCATCAAAAGACGGCGGCGGGCATAGGCATGCTGTTCGTTCGATAAGGTCAAACCGGTCACATTGCAGCGGTATTTCGCCGCTGCCAGTTCGGCAAACCCACCCCAGCCGCATCCAACTTCAAGTACAGTTTCACCCGGTTGAAGACGTGCCAAATCGCAAATACGTTCGTATTTCGCATCCTGGGATGCTTCAAGCGTCACGTCGGATTTCGTGCAATAGCCAGACGAATAGGTCATGCCCGGATCAAGCCACGCCTCATAAAACCGGTTGCCCAGATCGTAGTGATAGGAAATGTTGCGTTTTGAGCCTTCAAGCGTGTTGCTGTTGCGTAAATGGCCTAGGCGGGCAATCGTACGCGACAAGAAACCACCCGCGAGCCGGGCCTGAACGATGGCCTCATTGAGCATCGCAACACGCATCAGACGGGTAATGTCCGGGCTGCTCCAGCCACCATCCATGTAAGCTTCGGCAAAGGCAACGTCCCCACCCGTTGCCAACCGGCGCAGAGCATCCCAACGGTGGACCTGAATAACGGCCTGAAGGTCGGTTTTCTGTTCGCCGGTAAAATGCAGACTTTCGCCATCTGGCAAAATGGTCGTCAGTCGACCGTAATGCAGATGCGCAAGAACATGGCGTAGCATCGATTTCAAAATACTGCGACTGCCCGTCATGCTGCCAAGCATCGGGACGAGACGATCACGCAGGGGATTACCAAAAACAGAAGCAGTACGATTGCGGTTGGGCATTTCTTGTTATCTCTTTCCTGCTTGGGCCGCCTTCGTCCCAGTTGCCAGCACGTATGTCACCGGATGTGATGGTGGGGCTGGTCGTTTGTGGAATGTCATCCCTTTGCGCCACAGAAGGAGGGCCTCCCAATGGATTCCCGCGACAACTTTTAATGTCATCAGCGGATAACGGATGAACGCTCCTAATAGTTTACGGTCAGACAATTCATTTCGATCACCCGCAAACACCGCATTTAGAAACGCCCCCTTGGCATCGGTTTCGCGAATGCCCAGCGCCACATTGTCGCCCGGCATACGAATGCGGAAATGATAATCGGCCTCCATATCGATAAAGGGCGATACATAAAATCCCTTGGCACAGGACTGACGAAGCACACCTTTTTTATCGATATCGTTTTCCCCGACCGGGATCAGATAGCTATGACGATCACCAAAGGTGTTTGACACTTCATAGATCACCGCCCCCACCGATCCATCAGACCGGTGACAAAAGTAAACAGACAGCGGATTAAACACGAACCCCAGCAATCGCGGATAACACAGCAACTCGATCTTGTGCGCGCAATCGCCCAGATCATTGGCGGTTAAAACCGTCTCAAGCCGGGTACGCAAATCGGTTTTTGCGCCTGCTGCTATGCCGCCGCCTTTGATGCTGCCATGATCGCTATCGTGAAATGAAAACAGGTTGAACCGATTGCGGCTGAACAATCGAAGTCGTGCCGCGATATCGTCGATTTCATCAAGATCAAGCAGGAAGGAAAACACCCGATACCGCAATTTATGCTTTTTGGGGCGCAGGCGATGATGGGTGACGACACCCTCATATAAGGCAGAGGCGAATTTTTGCGTCATGCGGCCTCGCTGCCTTCCACAGGGGCACGTTCGGTAACGTGAATGCGCCCGCTTTCATTTTCGACCGTCCATGGTCGGCGGACGTTACCAAGGGCCTCGGCAACCGCAAGGCCCGACTGAAGGCCATCTTCATGGAAGCCATAGCCAAAGTAACTGCCGCAATACCAGATGTTATCCACCCCCTGTATCGACCAAAGGTCTTTCTGGGCGGCCATCGCACCGGCATCAAACAACGGATGATCATACAGGAAAGACCGGATGACACTTCCGTCACGCGGATGCTGGGCCGGGTTCAGTGTGACGAAAAGCGGTTTTGCATCATCAAGGTGTTGCAAACGGTTCATCCAATAGGTCACGCAGACTTTTTGTTCACCATCCTGTTCTTCAGCCAGATAGTTCCAGCTTGACCAAACCTTGTGATTTTTTGGCATCAGGCTTTCATCATCATGCAGGATCGCCAGATTGCGTTCGTACTTGAAGGCCGACAGCAACCCACGCACCCGAGGGTCCGGGGCATCTTGCAGTGCCAGCGCCTGGTCGCCGTGGCAGGCCAGAACAACGTGGTCATATTCATCACGTTTGCCGTATCGGTCTTCGACATATGCCCCGCCCGATGCGGTGCGCCCGACCTTTGCAATCCCACGATCAAGAACAACACCGCCGGAAATACCCGCCGTCATGCGTTTTACATATTCACGCGATCCACCAATAACCGTACGCCATTGCGGTCGGTCCTTGATTTGCAGAAGCCCGTGATTTTGGCAAAACCGAACAAAAGCCGCGAGCGGATAGGCCATCATGGTATCAACCGGGGTTGACCAGATCGCGGCCCCCATTGGCAAAAGGTGATCGTTGATGAAGGACTGCGAGTACTTATTGTCACGCAGATAATCGCCAAGACTGGTTGCTTCTGCGGTGCCATCCTTGAGCGCGGCCGGGGCTTCACGGTAAAACCGTAAAATGTCACGCACCATTTTCCAGAAACGCGGGCGCAGAATGTTGCGTTTTTGCGCAAACAGGGCGGCCAAATCTGCCCCGCCATATTCAAGGCCACCATTATCCATGGAGGCGGCAAACGACATATCGGTTTCTGTCGTTTTCACATCAAGATAATCAAACAATGCGCAAAGATTGGGATAGCAACGGGTGTTATAAACAATAAAACCGGTATCAACCGGCGTATCCCCGGCATCAACAGTGTTGGAATGGCCGCCGGGGCGGTCGTCCTTTTCATATAACGTCACATTGTGGGACTGGCTTAACAGCCACGCGGCGGAAAGCCCGGATATACCCGACCCGACAACCGCTATATTTAGTTTCCCCGACGTGACGTTGTTCATATGCGTTTGGCCCGCTTGCAGTGTTATAATTAAAACTACATATAATTACGCAAGACACCAAGTTCTGGATCACTTGTGCGTTTGCCTCAACCAAGTTTGTAAGTGACTGGCAAAAACATATAATTAGCAGTGATCCGATAGTTCACGGCCGTCGTAAGATTTTGCATGATGAACATGATCTTGGCGCGGCCCCAAGGGGGACCAGAAACCAGAATGAGCGGCACCTTTACCAAACGCCCCGGTCCGGTTGACCCGGTCGAGGCAAAGAAATGTGCCGATTGGATCGTTTCCGTTGCGGCAACACGGAACCGGGAGGCGTTTGCGCGTCTGTTTGCGCATTTTGCCCCACGGGTTAAGGCGTATATGTTCCGGTTTGGTGGCAATTCTGAAACCGCCGAAGAACTGGCACAGGAAGCAATGATGCAGGTTTGGCGTAAAGCACATCTGTTTGATCCTTCAAAGGCCGCCGCAAGTACATGGATCTTCACAATCGCCAGGAACCTTCGCATTGACAGGTTCCGGCAACGCAAACATATCGAGGTTGATGATTCTGACACGGCATTGATTGTTGATACGGACCCGCTGGCAGACGAAGTTGTCAGCCGTGATGAGCACGCGGTCCTTGTTAAAGCTGCAATGGAAGAATTACCAACCGACCAAAAGATCGTTGTTGAATTGTCGTTTTTTGAAGATTGCTCGCACAGCGAAATTGCGGAGCGCCTTGATATCCCGCTCGGAACGGTAAAATCCCGATTGCGGTTGGCTCTTGGCAAGATGCGTGGCGGACTGGAAGATCTCGCATGAATATTAAACATCATCCAACAGACCAAACCTTGATGGATTACGCCAGTGGCACGATGTCGCAGGCGATGGAACTTCTTGTGGCAACGCACATGACCGTATGTCCGCACTGCCGCGACAAAGTTGCCGAATTTGAAACCATGGGCGGGGCTGTTCTTGAAAATGTGACCCGCATGGAAATGGCCGATCATTCGCTTGATCACGTGATGGCAATGCTCGAACGTGAAACCGCCAATGAAAACCCGGCAGTGCAAGAATTACCAATGACGCGCAGGATTGCCGTCGGGGAAAGCATCACTGGAAGTGCCATGCCGTCGATACCCACTCCGTTGGTCAAATTTTTGCCCGACAACGTGCTGTCACTTGAAGATGTGCCGTGGAAGACGCTTGCACCGGGTGTTAAGCATTTTCAGCTGAAGTCGGTCGAAAGCAAAGGCACGGTACGCCTGATGAAAATCGCACCCGGCGTTTCGATCCCCGACCATGGCCATCACGGTCATGAGATGACCTTGCTGCTTAAAGGGTCCTATATCGATGATATCGGGCGGTTCCGGGCGGGTGATGTGGCCGATCTGGATGATGATGTTGATCATCAACCGATTGCCGATACTGCCGAAGAATGCATTTGCCTGATTGCCACCGATGCCCCGATGAAATTCAGCGGGTTTTTGCCAAAATTGCTGCAACCTTTCTTTGGCATTTAAGGCACGATTACCAAATCCAACTGCGTCCCAACGCAGAAAGCCCCGTTGGCAAACTTGCCAACGGGGCTTTTGTTTTAAAGCATGTTTGCGATTTTATTCCGCAGGCACCAGCCAGCGTATTGTGTGATGCCCCGGTCCCGGCAGTTTGCATGTTTTTGCCAGCCAGCTTCCGATGACATCAAGGTCCTGATCGAACTGCCACGGCGGATTGATCACCAAAAGTCCGGCCCCGCGCATGCGTCCTTTGGCCCCACCATGGTCGGCGGCCAGTTCGGCACATAAAACCCCGCCTTGCGATTTGATCGCGCCAATCGATTTGCGAAGGTCTGCATCAAAGCCATCTTCAAGGATCGGGTACCACAGCATAAAGGTGCCCGTCGGCCATTTATCCCATGCGCTTTGCAGGGAATGAGCCGACCGTTGATAATCCTGTTTTACGTCGTAACTCGGATCCATCAGAACCAAACCACGCCGGATGGCGGGCGGCATCATGGCAACCAGTCCTTCGTATCCATCGCGTTTATGCAGATGAATGCGCGGATCACGTTTCACCCGGTGATACAGGGTTTCGTTTTCACGTGGATGGAGTTCCATCAGAACCAGTTCGTCTTCATCACGCAGCATTTCGCGCACAATAAACGGTGATCCCGGATAGAACGGACCGGCATATTCATCCGTGTCCCGCACACCATACTCGCGCCCGTTGGCAACAGGATCAAAGCGGCTGACATGATCCATGTAGTCTTGCAGCATTTCAGGCGCGTTTTTGCCCGCCTGTGCAGCACCAATACCACCATGCCACTCGCCGGTTTTTGCGGCCTGGTCGCTGCCAAGGTCGTACCATCCCGAACCGGCATGTGTATCAATCACGCAGAACGGTTTTTTCTTTTTGCGCAGATGCGTCAAAATCAACCAAAGGGCCGCGTGCTTGTGCAGATCGGCAAAATTTCCGGCGTGATAGCCATGCAGATAACTCAGCATCGCGGCTTATCCTTTCTTCGGACGTGACCGGTGGCGGCCGGGTTTCTGGGGTTTGGATTTGTTTGGCACGGCATCCGCCTTGCCACCCGATTGATGTTTACGCGGCGGCTTGGCCGATCCGGGGGACAGGCGGCGATGGGTTGCGGGCGGTGCATCAACCTCGATCACGCGATGTTCGCCTGGCGCAATGCCTTCAAGCGTCCAGTCGCCAATTGCATGGCGGATCAGGCGCAAGGTCGGAAAACCAACCGCTGCGGTCATGCGGCGCACCTGACGGTTGCGGCCCTCGGTAATGGTCAGCTCAATCCAGCTTGTCGGGATTTCTCTGCGATAGCGCACCGGTGGATCGCGTTCCCAAAGATTTGCCGGTTCATCAATCCGGCGCACCTTTGCCGGAAGTGTCATGCCATCTTTAAGCTCGACCCCGTCGCGCAGCGCATCAAGCGCCTCATCGGTCGGCTCCCCATCGACCTGCACCAGATAGGTTTTCGGCTTTTTGTATTTGGGGTGGGCAATCTGCGCATTGAGCGGCCCATTGTCCGTCAGCAACAGTAACCCTTCGCTATCGCGGTCAAGCCGACCAGCGGCATAGACACCGGGCTGTTTGATATAGTCAGCCAGCGTCGCCCGACCGTTTTCACGGTCGGTAAACTGGGTCAGAACGCCATACGGCTTGTTCAAAAGGATCAGTTGCGCCACGGCGCGCATAAAACCAGCTTTGCGGCAGCTGTCAACACATCCCCATATGCCAAATGCCATTTTGTCGGCAAAGGATCACGTTCCAGTCCACCGCGCGACGCATAAACATCAGTCGCGGATCAGATATTCCATGGTGGTCACAACCCGAACGGTTTTATTGATCTGGCTGGCTTCATTCATATTCGGTGCACCGTCCGCTGCCAAAATCTGAAACAGTCCTTGTGTCGCGCGGCGGATCCCACCCAACTGACCACCGGAGTCGGCGGCGAACTGCAAGGCAGCTTCGCGGGCATTGGCCGTCGCGGCAGCAATCATTTCGGGTTTGATGTCATTCAGTCCAGTGAACATATAACTTGGGCCGGGGTTATAGCCCTGCCCACCCAGAACGATCCCGCCCTGAAGCAGTTTGCCGATATCCTGTGATGCGGCAACAACCGCCTTCACGTCGTCGGTTCGGACCTGAATGGTCTGATTGACGATATAGCGGCTTTCAATTGGGCCAGAACGATATGATTGGGCGAGCTGATCGGTGACCTGAAGGTTTTGCAGTTCGGTCATTTCCTTTGAAATGCCGTGGCTTGCCAGAAAATCGATCAGCGTCTTGGTATCGGCCTCAGTTTTGGCCTGTGCTGTTTGCAATACATCATCGGTTGCAACAAAGGTGATCGGCCACACCGCCCGGTCTGCCTGCACATTCTGCTCGGCCAATCCCTTAACAGTGACATAGCGATCAAGCGATCGCATGTTTGCGATACCGTTACCAACAAACCACCCTGCCCCGGCAATTGCCACACCGACGATTACGGCGGCGGCGACCTTGACCAAACCAGACGACTGAACCATGACTTTGCCTCTTCCCAATCCAATGCGCGCCGAAATGAATTATATCTGCGCAAATCATACCTTTAATTACGATCTATCAACATAAAAAGCGGCAACAGAGAGGCAGTGTATTCGCAGGAAATTCATCATCAAAGCAGACTTTGAATGCATTCAAAAACTGTCGCATTCTGATATCACCCATGATAAAAGCCCCGCATACAGAAAGGGGCAGGGTATACTGCTTCGTCACAATTAAATGTCACAAGAGGTCATCATGCTGCGTTCGGAAATCAACGCCTGCATCGAGCATGCAAAAGAACTTTACGCGTCCATTTCCTTTAAACTTCCTGTTTGGGGCCATTACAGCCCGGACCAGTGGGCCGCAGAATCCGATCTGGCAAAATGGTGCCGCGGGCATCAGATGGGCTGGGATGTGACGGATTATGGCGAAGGTAATTTTGCCAAGCGCGGTTTGATCCTGTTTTGCCTGCGCAACGGCATTCTGCGTCAGCCCGGCGAGGTTCCTTATGCCGAAAAGATCATGATTGTCGGCGAGGATCAGGAATGCCCATGGCATTACCACAAGGTCAAAATGGAAGACATCATTGTGCGCGGCGGCGGCAACCTTGTGATTGAGCTTTGCAACCTGACCGAAGATGATCAGATGGACCGGGTCAATGACGTACATGTCCGTACCGACGGCAAGCTCAACATCCTGCCTGCTGGCGGCAAGGTTGTGCTCGAACCGGGGCAAAGCGTCACCCTGCCGCGAACCCTTGTGCACCGCTTTTACGGCGAAGTTGGCAAAGGTCCGGTTATTGTCGGCGAAGTTTCACAGGTTAATGATGATCTTGCCGATAACTATTTCTTTGATTGTGATGCGCGCTTTACCAAGATCGAAGAAGACGTCGCTCCAATCCACCCACTTTGGAATGAACTGCCTGCGCAGTAAGACCGCCTCATAGAGCAAGCAAACAAAAGCCCCGCAATTTTTCTTTGCGGGGCTTTTGCATTTTCAATCGGTTCGATGGCGTCCTAAGCCCTTGCTTATTCAGCGGGCGGAAGGTCATTTTTGTCGCCAAGAATTTCGGTAAACTCCGGCATGTCACGCAGAGGTTCGAATTCTTCTTCTGTCCAGGCCGGTTGACGCATGGATTCAGAAAGTTCGATCGCACGTTGCAAATCGGCAAGGGCGGCTTCGCGGAACCCAAGCCCAGCATTTGCGCAGGCCCGTTGATAGTGACCATTGGCACTTCCGGGTTCTTCAGCCAGCAGCCGATTGCACAGGCTTAGCGCCCAGTCGCGATCTCCAAGTTGAAGGGCGGCATCCGCCTTATAGGCCATGACTTCCGGGTCACCCGGTGCCAGTTCAAGAATCTTGTCATAAGTTTCGATTTTTGAACGCGGGTTCGTGACCTGATTGGCTTGCAGCCACAGTGCGTGGATTTCCTGAGTGCGTTCGATTTCGTGCTGATGCTCGTTGATCACCTTGGATTTCAAACGCAATTCATCCTCAAGCGAAGTCAGGCGTCGTTCGAATTCTTCGGACAAACGTTGCAATTCCGTATTGGCAAGATTGCGCACGCTTGACTTCAACTCACGCAATGACTGCCAGCCCAGCATGGTCAGAAGCGCACCGACAGCGGCCACGAAATAAAAGAAATACGTCACGGTATTGGATGAATAGGAAATCGCCTTGTCGATGGCTTCAAGCTGCCGGTTGACGACTTCGCGCATCAATTCCGCGCGCATACCCTGCATTTCAGTACGCAGGCTTTTCAGTTCATCAAGAACATAACGTTCCATCAATGGCGGCATGTTGGTGCGTTCTTTGGCATCCACCGGGCTAAAATCGACATCTGGCACCGCATCGAATGCATCACCCGACTTGGTATCCTGACGGATTTCAGGCTCCGACGTTTGGGCAAACCCCGGTTGTGCGGCGAAAATACCTGCCAATATCAAAAGTGCCGCAACAAAAGTTGCGCGTCGCAAAGCCCATCGCAAAGACAGTGTCACCATCCCCGTGTTCCTCTTTTTATGATTTGGTCACGTTACCCGCGTAACGCTTAGAATCCCATAGAAAGCGTTTCAAAAATGCAAACAGGTGTAGTCAAACAACCAAACTATGTTGCAGCATGATTGCAGCCTTGCATGTATGCGCACTGACAAAGGGCACGTTTATCCGTATAAGCGGTTCGGTATTTAAAAATTCAAACGGGTCGGTTCTGCGTGAAAAATATTGATGTTCTTGTAATCGGTGCAGGTGCTGCGGGCCTGATGTGTGCCATCGAAGCTGGCAAGCGCGGCCGGTCTGTTGTGGTGGTCGATCATTCCGACAAACCCGCCGAGAAAATCCGTATTTCGGGCGGCGGGCGATGCAACTTCACAAACATCCACACCAGCCCGGAAAACTTCCTGTCGCAGAACAAGCGGTTCTGTGTATCCGCCCTGAAACGCTATACCCAGCATGATTTCATCGAAATGGTGAACCATCATGAAATCAGCTGGCATGAAAAAACGCTGGGCCAGTTGTTCTGTGATGAGAGTTCGTTTCAGATCATCGATATGTTGCTTGATGAATGTGATGCTGCAGATGTCACCATTCGCCTGAACACGGAAATTTCCAATATTATCCGTCGCGACGATGGCGGGTTTGACGTAACGACACGCACGGGCGCACAATGGACGTGTGCATCGCTTGTGGTGGCATGTGGCGGGCTTTCAATCCCGAAAATCGGGGCAACCGGATTTGGCTATCAGATTGCACGTCAGTTCGGATTAAACATCATCCCGACCCGGGCGGCTTTGGTGCCGCTGACGTTTGATCCTGAGTTGCGCGCGCAAATGGGTCAGTTATCGGGCATTTCGGTTGATGCGGTGGTTCAATGCAACAAAAAGCAATTCCGCGAAGGATTGCTGTTCACCCATCGTGGTCTTTCAGGCCCATCCATTTTGCAGATTTCATCTTATTGCGATGAAGGCGACGGCATTGTGGTGAACCTCAACCCCGAAGAAGACGCCTTTGATCTTTTAAAATCGGCCAAAAGTGAAGCCCCAAAACAAGCCGTTCACACAGTACTGTCACGCATTCTGCCCAACCGGTTGGCGCAGATGATCACGGCACGTCATGACCTTGAACGCCCGATTGGCGAAACCGGTGACAAGGCGCTTCGCAAGCTGGCGATGGATGTCAATCAATGGGCCGTCATGCCAAACGGAACCGAAGGATACCGTACTGCCGAGGTGACGATTGGCGGGGTAGATACCAACGAGCTGTCATCAAAAACCATGGAATGCAGAAGCGTTCCCGGGCTGTATTTCATCGGAGAAGTTCTTGATGTGACAGGACATCTTGGCGGATTTAATTTCCAGTGGGCCTGGTCATCTGGCTGGTCTGCCGGGCAAGTTGTCTAAGGTCGAAATTCGTTTACACACCCCAACCATTAGGCGCATATATAATGTGTGTGTTTCCTCATGTGGGAACAAATAGAGTCCTTGGCCGTTTCATGATCAAGCGCGGTGTTAAATGCCGCAGCAACAAATAATGAGGTTTGGACATGTTTGAATATGGTGGGATACTTGGTTTAATCATTTTGATCGCCGATATCTGGGCGGTCATTAATATTTTGGGCAGTGGTGCGAGCACCGGGTCGAAAGTTCTTTGGATTGTACTTGTTCTTGTTCTGCCGGTCTTGGGCCTGATCATCTGGCTGTTTGCCGGTCCGCGTAGCGGGCGCGCCTAAGCCCGAAAGATTTCAGCTGGAAACAAAAGCCAGCATCTAAAACAACAAAGCCCGACAGCAAGCTGTCGGGCTTTGTGCATTTTCAAATACCTGCCGCGAAAATCGCAATCGCACCAGCCATCGCAAGCCCAATCCGCACAATCAATGGCCGTGGTGATATCAGGCCATACGATATGGCGGTCAAACCAACAGCAACCTTCAGTCCTGCTGCAATCGCCCATACAGGGTCTGACCCAAGATCAATCAGGGATGCATTGGCCACCATCGCCAACGGCACGATATACAGCCCAATACCCAACGCCATTGCAGTGCCCGCAACCTTGAGCCAGTTTTCTTCGACCATGCCCGCAGCAATGAAAACCGCGCCACAAACCGGAGGTGTGATAGTCGAGAGAAGTGCGAACCAGAAAACAAACAGATGTGCCTGCAAAGGATCAAGGCCAAGCTCGATCAAGGCAGGACCGGCAACCGACACGCAGATCACATAGGCCGCTGTTGTTGGCACTTCCATGCCCAAAATCAAACAGGCCAATGCGGTCAGAAGCAAAGCTGGCCAGAGCATCCCGCCCGAACCGGATAAAAGCAGCGATGTGATTTTCACCCCAAGTCCGGTTAGCCCAAGCACACCAATCACAATCGATGCACATAGAATGATCGAGCCGATCATCGCCACCTGACGCCCCGCATTCAAGCAGACATCGGTGAAACGGTCCTTGGTGCGCGCCAGATCAAACGACAGATTTCCATCCAAGAACAGCAATACCGCCCCGACAACAAGGGCCAAACAGGCCGAATATTGCGGCGTATAGCCCCCACCAAACATGCCCCAAAGCAGAATGGTGAAGGGGACAAGGAAAAAGCACGACGTGATGATAACCACGCGCATGGTTGGTCGATCTTCCTTTGGCACACCGGGAAGATCAAACCGCATGGCAAAGGCGTTAATCCCGACCCATACCGCAAGGAAATAAAGGAATGCCGGCAAGGTCGCGGCAACCATGATATCGACATAGGGTCGCCCGGTGAGTTCAACCATGACAAAGGCACCTGCTCCCATCAAAGGTGGCATGATCTGCCCGCCAGATGAGGCCACCGCCTCAACCGCAGCCGCAAGACGTTTGGGATACCCAAGCCGCGTCATGGCGGGTAAAGTAATCGCACCGGTCGATGCGACGTTGGCCGATGCCGATCCCGAAATGGAGCCAAACAGAGCAGATGAAATAACCGATACTTTTGCCGCACCGCCCTTAAGACGCCCTGCAGCCGCACCGGCAACATTCATAAAGCCCTGCCCGGCTTCGCCAGCATTTAGAACCGCACCGAAAATCACAAAAATCGCAACAATACTGACCGATACACCGGTCAGGCTGCCCCAAAGGCCGCCTTCGGCAATGGTCAATGTGCCCAGCATGCTTTCAACCGGAAGCCCCGCATGGCCAAATTCGCCCGGAACATATTCGCCAAACAGCGCATAAAGCAAGGCAATGCCCGCAACCATCGGCAAGGGCCAGCCAATGGCGCGGCGCGCCATTTCCAGAACAATCCCCAAAAGGGCGACGGCAATGGCGATCTGGTCATTGCCCATCAGAAAACCATACTGATCAGCAAGACTGCCATGATTTAAAACAATCCAGCCACACCCGATCAGGCCAATCACAGTCAGGATCGCGCCAGATATATTTTGCGCCCGTGTTTTGGCAACAAAGATCAGTGCCCATGGCAAAGCAAGCGCCATATGGATCGGACGGCTGACAAGATTGGGGACGAGGCCGGAAAAAATCAGCCAAAGGTGAAATGCAATCGAAATTGCACCAAGCATAATCCAGATGGGGCGAGAAATGGCCGACATGTTTATTCAGTTTGTTGGATAAAGAAGGGCCCGGCAGGTACGCCGGGCCTGTTATGTTTTATGGGCAATCAGGTGTTAGCGCTGATCATCGCGGACCGGGAAACCGGCCTCGGCATAATAACGCAATGCACCGGGATGAATTTTGCCCGCGATATTGCCCAGCATGTCTGGGGAAACACCATTCCACCAAGACGAGCTTTCACCCATTTTGGCTTTTTGCTCCCAGAATGTCTTGGTCAACTGATAGGCGGTTTCGTCATCCATCTCGGTCGTTGCAAAGGCCACAACCGACAGCGAAGCGGTTGTGATGTCTTCGTCCTGACCGCTATAGGTTCCTGCAGGAATAACCGTTTTGTCGCGTTTGGTCAGCGCAAGCTGCTCATCGGAAAGTGACAGGACATTGACGTCCGTTCCGGCCGCTGCTTCGATCACGTTCGGCGCAGGCCAGGAGCCCGCGGTAACGAAACCATCAATCTGACCGTTTTTAAGCGCGGCAACCGCGTTGGAAAGTTCGGCATCGGCCAGCTCAACCTTACCGCCAAGACCAAACAGATCGAGGTATTTTTCACCTTCTTTTGCCCCGAAGGACCCTTTGCCCAGAAGGATGGTTTTGCCTTCAAGGCTGGCGAAGTCCGTCGCACCGGAATCACTGCGCATTACAAAATGCATGGTCAGGGACGGGATCGGGAACAGGGCACGAACGGCTTCGAATTTTTCCGTCGGGCGCCCTTCAAACGGGCCTTTGCTGTTTTGGGCCAATCCGACCAAACCGGGCGGGGAGGTAAACACGTAGTTGCCCGAACGAACCATGGCTTCCATGACGTTCTGAACCGATCCCTGGCTTTCTTCGACCGTAACAATCACGTCACCATTGGTGCCGGTTTTCATCGCTTCGGAAAGCTGTGCAGCCATCTGGTAATAGGATGACGCAGCTTTGGCTGATTTCAGGGTGACACGGGTTTCGGCCTGTGCGACAGACGCCGCAGACAGTGCCATGATACCGGCGGTAATTACGCCAAGTGTACGCAGAATATTCAAGGCTTCCTCCCCTTGCATGAGCGATCCGCTTGTCGGCTTTGAATGCCGAACTTCGCAGCGAACCTTTCGTTGGTGGCAATAAGCGCAAAATACAGCCCCGTTTCAGGAGCGTTTTGGCAAAAATGACCCAAATTCACGGCCATAGAAAGCATGAAGTACATGAAGGTCAAGCTGCTTATGCGATTTCACAGCCTGTCAGAGATGTAAACCTTACGCCAAACGGGTCAGTTTTCACATGGCAGTTGTGCAAAACCGACGCTATTCGCGGCCAGGCTTCACGCTTAAAGGGACACAAGCATTCCCAAGGGAACATAACGCACAGAGCAGCGTTGATCTCGGGAACGGTTGTAAATCGTTTTAGCTCAGTACGTTGTAATGATTGACAGCTTTCCCACCCTTGCCGCAGGGTAGTTCCTGCATCACCAGAATTCAGTTGAGGATTCCATGCCGCGTTCGCCGGTTGCCCTGATTATTGCATTGTCTGCGACGTTGTTTGCCGCCTTTGCGCTTAACAGCGGGTCATCTTTGCAATCATCCCTGTTGGCGCTACGCGCTTCGGCAGAAGGATTCTCTCCGGTTTATACTGGTATCATCATGGCATCCTACTATATCGGCTTTGTCGCCGGGATTGTCTGGGGTGCCAGCCTTGTGAACCGGGTGGGTCACATCCGGACCTTTGCCGCCCTTGCATCCGCAGGTTCGGCGATCACGTTGCTCCATGCTGTGTATGTTGATCCGCTGACATGGTCGCTGTTTCGTGCCATGACCGGTCTTTGTCTTTCCGGCCTCTATCTGGTGGTGGAAAGCTGGTTGAATGCGCAGTCCGACAACACGTCACGCGGCAGCACAATTGCGATTTATATGACGGTGTCACTCGGTGGTCTGGCAATTGGCCAATTGCTGCTGAACATGTCACCAATCAGCAGCTTTGAGCTATTTACCGTTGCGTCGGTCTTGCTGTCGCTGTCGCTTGTTCCACTTGCTTTAACCCGTCAGCCACCGCCTTCTGCGGTTAGTGGCGAACGCATGACGTTTCGTCGTCTTTACAAGATATCACCACTGGGATTTGTCGCCGCATCCGGTGCCGGGGTCTTGTCCGGGGCGATTTACGGTGTTGGGCCGGTCTTTGCCGCCGAACTGGGTTTAAGCACGCAAAACGTCGCCTATTTCATGTTTTTTGTCATTCTGGGCGGCATGATCATGCAGTTCCCGATCGGCAAGCTTTCTGACATTGTGCCGCGCCAATACGTGATGATTGTTGTCTTACTTGGTCTTGCTGTTTGCGGGCTGATCCCGCTTGTCATCCCCGACGTGATCAAAGACAACCTGACACTTTGGGGCGGGATCACCGGGGTCTTCATCATGCCGATCTATGGATTGGCTGTGGCCTATGTAAATGATTACCTCGAACCCGAAGACATCGTGCCTGCATCGGGCGGCCTTTTGATTATTTATGGTGGCTCAGCCGCAGCGGGTCCATTGCTAGGGTCGAGCGCAATCGGGTACTTTGGCCCCTGGGCGCTGCCATTCCTGTTTTCCGTCATCGGGATTCTGGTTGCCGGATTTGCCATTTACCGTGCTGGGTTCGGTCGTCGCATCTCCCTCGAGGAGCAAGGTCAGTTCGTGGCGGTTCCGCGCACAACCCCTATGGCGTTTGAGCTGTCATCGATTACCGATGAAGTTCCCGACGAAAGCGCGGACAGCTCCACAAAAGACTCTTCGCAAGAGACCTATGAGGTCAGCGACCTTTTGACGCCGGATGGCACAGCACATCCCGACGACTATGGGCATGTCGCAGTCGATGAGGATGACGAAAGCGCGAAACCAGAAGCGAAATAAGAACGAGATTTATCAGGCTGCAGTCCCAAATCGGGATGCAGCCTGAATTATAATTGGGCATCACCGCTATTTGGTGTTCACACAACCATATGTAATGGCATGTTTAATACGTGCCCGGCTGCCGTTCGATCATGGCGCACCACAGGCCGTGCCCTGCTTTTTGCGCGAGAACACGTCGGCCTTTTTGGGCCAATGTCAGGAAAATCAACGTTCTTTCGCCACTGCCGCATCTTATGGACAGCATTCCATAATGCGGAAAACATCCCAAAATAATAAAACCTGCTGTGGACCCACTGCGGTTTGAGACCATATGTTGTCTCAAACGTTATCGCGGGGTTCAGGATTTTCATGCCGGTTCCCGTGACGGTTCCAAGTCTGGTGAGAGTAAACATGACCCAACGCATCCAAAAAGGTGGCCTTCAGATCGCATCGGTTTTGCATGATCTGATTGCCAACGAAGTCATTCCGGGAACGGGGATCAGTTCTGATCAGTTCTGGGCGTCGTTTGAAAAACTCGTCACTGAACTGGGGCCACGCAACAAAGCACTTTTGGCAAAGCGTGATGAGCTGCAGGCCAAGATCGACGAATGGCATGTGTCGCGTCAGGATCAGGCACGTGATCCGGTTGCCTATAAGAACTTTTTGATCGACATCGGCTACCTTCTGCCGGAAGGCGATGATTTTTACATCAGCACCACCAATGTTGATCCGGAAATTGCCCGTGTTGCCGGGCCGCAGCTTGTTGTGCCTGTGATGAATGCACGGTATGCGCTTAATGCGGCCAATGCCCGTTGGGGCAGCCTTTATGACGCGCTCTATGGCACAGACGTCATCGACGATGCCGATGGCAAAGAAAAGACCAAGGGCTTTAACCCCAAGCGTGGGGCTGCTGTTGTGGCCTATGCGGCGAACTTCCTTGATGAAGCCGCCCCGCTTGCAACCGGCCATCATGCGGACGTTACAAAATATGAAGTACGCGATGATGGATCGGGCTGGTGGACACTGGTGGTGACCCTGTCTGATGGCAGTGAAAGCGCGCTTGCTCAGCCATCCCAGTTTATTGGCTACAACGAAAAGAACGGCGCACTTTCCGAAATTCTGCTGCGCAAGCACAGCCTGCACATCGAAATCTGCATTGATCCCACCCACCCGATTGGCAAAGAACATGCCGCAGGTGTCTCTGACGTGATCATGGAATCGGCGGTCACAACCATTCAGGATTGCGAAGATTCTGTTGCTGCCGTTGATGCAGAAGACAAGACCCTTGCCTACCGTAACTGGCTTGGCCTCATGAAGGGTACTCTTGAGGAAAAGTTCGAAAAGGGTGGCAAGACGGTAACCCGTCGCCTGAACCCGGACCGGACCTATAAGGGTGTTGACGGTCACGAAGTCGTTCTGCCGGGCCGTAGTTTGATGCTGGTGCGTAATGTCGGCCATCTGATGACGTCCGACGCGGTTCTTGATGCCAACGGCAATGAAGTTCCCGAAGGCTTCCTTGATGCCATGATCACAGGCCTGATTGCCAAGCATGACGTTGAAGGCAAGAACGAATTGGCCAATTCACGCCATGGCAGTGTCTATATCGTGAAACCGAAAATGCACGGCCCAGAAGAAGTCGCCTTGACCAGCGACCTGTTTGCCTTTGTCGAAAATGCGATTGATGTGCCCGAACACACGCTTAAGGTCGGCATCATGGATGAGGAACGCCGCACAACGGTAAACCTTAAGGAGTGCATCCGGGCTGCCAAAGACCGTGTTGTCTTCATCAATACCGGTTTCCTTGATCGAACCGGTGATGAAATCCACACCAGCATGGAAGCTGGTCCTATGGTTCGTAAGGACGCGATGAAAGATCAATACTGGATCGCGGCCTATGAAAACTGGAACGTGGATGTTGGTCTTCAGTGCGGCATGAAAGGCGTTGCGCAGATCGGCAAAGGCATGTGGGCCAAACCTGATCGCATGGCCGAAATGATGGACGCCAAAATTGGCCATCCCAAGGCCGGTGCAAAATGCGCATGGGTTCCTTCACCGACCGCCGCCACCCTGCACGCCATTCACTATCATCAGGTTGATGTTCGGGCAGTACAGGATGAAATCGGCAAACGTGAACGGGCCAACCTTGATGATATCCTGGCGATCCCGCGTCTTGGCGACATTAAACCAATGCCAAGCGAAATTCAGGAAGAGCTTGATAACAACGCGCAAGGCATTCTGGGCTATGTCGTTCGCTGGATCGACAGTGGTGTTGGCTGTTCCAAAGTGCCTGACATCAATGATGTTGGCCTGATGGAAGACCGGGCCACTTTACGTATTTCGAGCCAGCATATCGCCAACTGGATGCACCATGAGCTGTGCACCAAAGAACAGGTCATGGAAACCCTCAAACGTATGGCTGCGGTCGTTGACAAGCAGAACGCCGGGGACCCGACCTATCGCAATATGGCACCGAACTTTGATGACAGCGTTGCCTTTGCAGCAGCCTGTGATCTGGTCTTCAAAGGCCGTGAACAGCCAAATGGCTACACCGAGCCGGTTCTTCATGCCCGTCGCCGCGAAGCCAAAGCGAAATACGGCGCATAAACACCGCCTTTACAATCGATCCCAAAACAAAGCCGCCCACATCGTTGGGCGGCTTTTTATTGCACAAAGTTCTGCAGCATAAATTGCAGCATTTTAATCTCTATGCACCCAGTGTCATGATCTCATAGCCTTTGTCGGTGACGACAAGCGTGTGTTCATATTGCACCGTGGCATCGCCAGTATCAGAAAACAGCGTCCAGCCATCATCACAATCCACCGCCCATTTTGCCCCAAGAGACAGGAACGGCTCGATGGTGATCACCTGCCCTTTTTTAAGGGTCCGGCGTTCTTTGGGATCATCCCATGTCGGGATGGTATGAGGATGTTCGTGTAGTGATTTACCAATACCGTGGCTCGCGAGATTGCGGATCAGGGTATAGCCGCCCTTACGCGCGAAGTTTTCGACCTTAAGCCCGATTTCGCGGATGGGTGCCTTGTCGCGGACAACCTTGATCCCGGCCCACATGGCTTTTTTGCCATCGTCGCACAGTTTGATCAGTTCGGGTTTTGCCGCACCACAGATAAAGCTAGCCCCGGTATCGGAAAAATACCCATCAAGGGACGCGGAAACATCAATGTTAACCAAGTCGCCATCCGCAAGAACCTGATCCCCGGGAATGCCATGGGCAACGGCTTCGTTGACACTGATGCAAGTCGCACCGGGAAACTTATATTCGCTTTCCGGGGCTGAAACGGCCCCTGCATCTTCAAGAACCTTTCGCCCGATGAGGTCAAGTTCCGCGGTGGTGATGCCGGGTACTGCCGCAGCCCCCATAACGTCCCGCGCGCGCGCACAAATGCGGCCAATACGACGCAGATGATCGAGTTCTTTATCCGATGAAATTGTCATGAGTTGGTTATTACGATGCCGTGCTGCGAAGTCAAGAAAACCCGTTTTCGACAAGCCACATAAATGCAGATGTGGCTACTTCGCGATATCTTCAGCATTAGCCACGCCCTTGCACTTCACCAGATATTTCATGACCGGACGGCATATCCCGCAAGACAGAATGGTTCATTGTACCCTGCCCATTCCATAACCATTCGATACAACAATAACACTATACTTAAATTTGATAGTATATTTGAAAATCAGGATGTTGATGGCCACAATGCACGACGAAAACCAACCAAACACCAACATGTACAACCCGCAACCAAATAGGGTGCTATGACCATTACCCAAATTATCTATTGGCTTGAACTGGCGGGCGTTGCGGTGTTTGCGATCACAGGCGCACTTGAAGCATCCCGACGCCAGATGGATGTTGTCGGCTTTGTCCTAATCGCGACCTTTACCGGCATTGGTGGTGGGACAGTGCGTGATGTGATTACCGGGGAAACGCCGGTTTTCTGGATCAAGGATCCGGCCTGGATCATTACCTGTATTGCCGCGGCGATCTTTACCTATTTTACGGCCCATCTTGTCGAGCGGCGCTATGTCGCGCTGATCTGGCTTGATGCACTCGGGCTTGCACTTTTTGGCGTCACCGGGGCGGCCATTGGATTGAACCTTGGTGTTTCGCCACTTGTTGCCATCATCCTTGGCATGATCACCGCAACATTTGGCGGCATGGTCCGCGACGTGGTTTGTAATGAAATCCCGCTTATCCTGCGCCCAGAAATTTACATCAGCTGTGCTTTTATGGGCGCCAGTATTTATGTGGTTGGCACAGATATTCTTGAACTTCCCCGTGGCCCGATTGCTTTCATCGCATTCTTTGCCGCCTTTATCCTGCGCGCTGCCGCAATCAAGTTCAAACTGGGGTTCCCGGTCTATAAAGCACGTCCGGGGCGGGAGTATTGATCAGCGTCATTTTGGTTTTTACGAAACATGCGCTTTGTAAACCCAAACGAAAGACGTTGGAAAATAAACTTGTCTTCGGCAGACATTCAAAATAGGCAAAAAATGTCCAATCCGGTTCAGGGTATATTGCAAACAGCAGACGATTTTTTTGCGAAAGGCAACTTTCGTGAGGCTTCACGGAAGTATCTTGAGGTGTTACGCATACAATCTGATCACCCAGTTGCCCTGCATCACCTTGGACTATGTTGCTACCGGACGGGTTCGCACGAACAGGCAAGAAATCTGATATTCCAATCCGTTTCTATTCAGCAAAACAATGCAGTAGCCCACGACCATCTCGGCGTTGTTTTGGTTGCCTTAAACGATTTTATACACGCAGAGGCCAGCTTCAAAAGCGCTATCGCTATTCAACCAAGCTATGTTGATGCCTATCATAATCTGGGTGCGCTTTTGATAAAGCAGAAACACTATTCGCGCGCGCTTGCGATACTCGAAAGCAGCCCAAGCACGCCCAAAGGTGCGTTAAGTAGACACAAACTTCTCGGCCAAACGCACTTGCTTCTTGGTAACACGGATCAGGCGTTAACCCACCTAGAACAGGCACTGATGCAGAGATCATCAGATCCTGACGTATTGTCTGACATCGCAACCGCGCTCGAAAAACAAAGTTGACACTCCGAGGCCTTAAAGTTTCACAGCCTCGCCATTGGCCGCCGACCCGGCGAAAATCGTCACTGGCAACTATTTTGTGACTGTCTGAAAATATTGACCGCGTTGACACCATCCTCTGCGGGCGTCGAAATTAGGCTACAATATCTGATTCGCTCCGAAACTCTGCCGATGCAGGACCTTGTGCAAACCGTGATTGTCGCAGCAGAGCACGATACGCAAATCGCCGAAGTACTCAGCCGCTGGGCCAAGCCCGATGCGGTTGGTATTTCAGATCCTTGGTCAGACATGATTACGTTGGCAAAATGCACATCCCTGATGATGCTGATGTCTGCAACCCCGATCGACAACATTGCTCTTGAGAGAATTCTGACACGCTGCCGCAGGGAAATGCTGACATCGGATACGTCACGTGATGATGAAATATTACCCCTTGCGATCAGCCTTGCTCTGCAGTGCTTTAATAACGAGTATGCTTATGTCGTTTCCGAAGCAGAAAAGCAGGCCATAAGCCAACTTGAAAATAAACTGGCAAAAATTGTCGCGGATGGCGCCACCCCGAACCCGGTGGAATTGACGATACTAGCTGCCTATGCACCACTATCTCATTATGCGTGGGCAAACATACTGACAGCACAAAATTGGCCCAGTTCGCTCCCGCCAGTTATAGAAAGGCAGATAAAAGAGCCGCTGGAAGAAAACGAGATTCGACCGACTATCGGCCAACTGACAAAAATCTCAGATGGCGTGTCTTCTTCTGTACGCGACATGTATGAGCAGAACCCATACCCAAGGTGGATAAACGCAGCAGTTCGCAGATACGATCTGTCAATCGCCGACGTCCTGACATCCCCCCCTATTTTACTTGAACTTGGCGATTATGTTGCGCCAGACGCGCCAGAAATACTGGTTGCCGGCTGTGGGACCGGGCAACATTCTATCCAACCTGCCACACGCTACAAAGCATCGAAGGTAACCGCAGTTGACCTTAGTCTTGCCAGCCTAGCTTATGCGAAACGGCAATCTGCAAAACTCAACATAGACAACATTTCCTTTTTCCAAGCCGATATTCTACAACTTGATGAAATAGAGAAGCAGTTTGATGTTGTTGAATGTGTCGGCGTTTTACACCATCTCGAAAACCCGCTTTTGGGATGGGAAACTCTTGTACGACGCGTCAAACCCGGCGGCCTCATGAAGATTGGTCTGTATAGCGAGGCAGCCCGACAGGACGTTCTGGCAGGGCGCAAAGTTGTTGCCGAACAAAATTTCGAACCAACCGCGGACGGCATTCGTACGTGCCGACAATATATTATCAACGCAGCCGCAAAAGGTGATACGGTCTTAGCCCAACTATGCCGCAGATCAGACTTTCATAGTTTGAGTGCTTGTCGCGACCTGATCTTTCATATTCAGGAACACCGCTTCACCTTGCCGGAAATCAAAGAATATTTGAAAACCCTTAATCTGGAATTTCTCGATTTCGAAATGAATTTCGCAGGTCAACTCAGTAATTTCCGGAAAGAACTAAACGGATTTTCTGCTGAAAAACGTCTTGATAAATGGCACGCGTATGAACTTGATAACCCCGATACATTCAGAGCAATGTATCAGTTCTGGTGTCGAAAGCCTGCCCAGTAAACGTATCTGCACTATTCGACAATCAGCTGCACCCGGTCACCGGAAAAGGCGGTAACGCCGAACTCGATTGGCACACCGGCCGAATCGACATCGATGCTTTCGGTCGAGATTACCGGACGGTTTTTCGCCTGCTTTAGCAGGCTTGCGACACGTGACGAGGGCAGTGCTGCTGAAATGCGGGTGGTTTTGCGGCTGTAATCGTCAATCCCGAACCGTTTGAACGCTTCGGTCAGCGATTTTGTTTCGACGAAAATCTCGACAATGCCTTCAAATCGCGCGGCTGGCAGGTAACTTGTCGCCACCGCCAGCGGCACACCGTCGGCTTCGGACACTGAAAACAGTTCAATCACCCGTGTGCCCAGCTTTACGTCCAGACATTGCGCGACCGTTGCAGTTGCCTTGAGCACCTCGGACGATACCAAGCGTTTGTCAGGCAAGCGATGACGCCCGGATACAATCTGGGAAAACCGGGTCTTAGCGCCCAGAGGGTAATCAAGGATCTGTTCCTGAACAAAGGCCCCGCGTCCTTGTTCCACCCGGACGACATTGGTATCGACGAGGGCCGCGATCGCACGGCGTACGGTATGGCGATTCACACCGAAACGGCGCACCAGTTCCATTTCGGTCGGCATTTTATCCCCTGGGGAAAACACCCCGTCAGCAATATCGCTGAGAAGCTGTTTTTCGATTTGCTTCCAGATAGATAGCCCCGGCTCCCAATCCATAACTTTTCCCGTTCACAAAACTTTCACCGCAAGACCTTTGCCAAGGTCGATAGATCGGCTTATAACGTAAATATGTATAGACGTCTAGACAAATTTTGAATTTGTTGACATCCATGAAAAAGGATCAGACATATGACGGCCCAAGCCGCCCCGACCGCAGCACCAGACACCGCGAAGACGGACGACAGCGCGATAGCTGCGCGTCAACGCTGGATGGCAGTTCTTGCCCGCACTGACCGTAAGACCCTTGAAACCGAATGGTCCGACAAATACGGCGCGACCACGTGGAGCCATCTGCGCGAGCCACAAGTCGGCATGGTGATGGTGCGCGGTCGCGCAGGCGGTGGAGGACAGCGGTTCAACCTTGGCGAAATGACGGTTACACGCTGCGCTGTAAACCTTTCAGACGGAACTGTTGGTCACTCATACGTCAAGGGACGTGATCGGGTTCAGGCACAATATGCCGCCCTGTTTGATGCCGTTATGTTGCGCGATCAGACCGCCAGCGCCTTTATCGACATCCTTGCCCAACAACAAGCCGCTGCCAAACGCGACCATGCCCATAAGGTTGCCGCAACCAAAGTCGATTTCTTTACCCTTGTCCGCGGAGAAGACGAATGATCCTGCAATCCCAGACAAGCGATTTGCTGCCTGGTTTTGATCATGCAGCATTTGATTCGAACGCTGTTTTCCGCGTGTTACTTGACGCCATGTCGCGTCCCGGTCGCATTTACGACCTGCCGGTTAATATCGCTGCACCAGACGACTTGAACATATCCGTGACCGCGACACTCCTTGCAATGGCGGATATGGACACCGCGGTTTGGTTGTCGCCCGCTTGTGCGACCAACGCGGCCAACACGCATTTGAAATTCCATTGTGGCAGCCCGATCACAACAGACGTCTCGCAGGCCGATTTCGCCGTTGCGCAAAGCGATGAAGACCTGTCCTTTATCACCCAGCTTCCGGTTGGCACTGCCGAATACCCTGATCAGTCGGCAACATTGATCCTGATGGTCGATGACATCACCGACAGCCCGGAAATGCATCTTCGGGGCCCAGGGATCAAGGATACCCATAGCTTGGATATCAAAGGTCTTCCGGCGGCGTTTCATACGTGGCGAACCGAGAACCATCATCTTTTCCCATGCGGAGTGGATGTCATTTTCGCGTCCAGCACCAAAATCGCCGCGCTTTCACGCACCACCCGGATTGAGGTCAAGTAACCATGTATGTTGCTGTAAAAGGTGGTGAACGCGCCATCAACAATGCCCACCGGCTTCTGGCAGAACAGCGCCGTGGCAACAAAGACATCGCCGAAATCGAAACCGACCAGATCGAACAGCAATTGTCGCTGTCGGTGACCCGTGTCATGGCAGAAGGATCGCTTTATGACCGCGATCTGGCCGCTATTGCCATCAAACAGGGCCGCGGTGATTTGATCGAAGCCATTTTCCTGATGCGTGCCTATCGCACGACCTTGCCGCGCTTTGCTTTTTCCAAACCAATCAAAACAGCAGAAATGGACGTATCGCGCCGTATTTCTGCAACGTTTAAAGATCTTCCGGGTGGGCAAATTCTTGGCCCGACGTTTGATTATACGCACCGACTTTTGGATTTCACCCTGATGGCCAATGGCGAAGAACCCGCCGATGCGCCAAGTGGTGAAACCCCGGTTGATGATCATATGCCGCGCGTTCTGGATGACATCCTGAATTACGAAGGCCTTATTCAAGATGAACCAACCCCAGTTGATGAAAATGCCCCGGTTGCCGATTTAACCCGCGAGCCGATCAAATTCCCGGCCGGGCGTGACTTGCGTTTGCAAAACCTGTCACGCGGGGATGAAGGTTTTGTTCTGGCCCTTGGCTATTCCACCCAGCGTGGATATGCCAACAGTCACGCCTTTGTTGGTGAAATTCGCTATGGCACCGTATCGGTTGAAATCGAACCCGAGGAACTCGGCTTTGC
This sequence comes from Thalassospira sp. Z349TD_5, assembly GCF_056173045.1. NCBI lineage: Bacteria > Pseudomonadati > Pseudomonadota > Alphaproteobacteria > Rhodospirillales > Thalassospiraceae > Thalassospira > Thalassospira sp. Z349TD_5. The sequence goes on along the minus strand of NZ_CM149654.1, from coordinate 267,275 downwards.
CATTGATATCGGCGATATTGAACTGACCGAATGCGAAACGGTCAACAAGTTCAAAGGATCGAAAACCAAGCTGCCACAGTTTACCCGCGGCTATGGCCTTGTGTTTGGTCAGAACGAACGCAAGTCAATTTCAATGGCACTGGTGGATCGCGCGATGCGCGCCAATGAAATGGGCGAACAGATTATGGGCCCAGCACAAGACAGCGAGTTCGTGATGGAACATAGCGACAATGTCCAGTCCACCGGCTTTGTCGAACATATCAAACTGCCCCATTACGTCGATTTCCAAGGTGAACTGGAACTGGTGCGCCGCATGCGGGCCGAAGTCGAAGCCCGCCTTGCCAAGCGAGATGCCGACGAAGGTAAATCCCAACCCAAAGCTGCGGAGTAATCGCCATGGAACAGACTGTTAATAATCCGGCAGATAACACCTCGGCCTATAATTTTGCCTATTTGGATGAACAAACCAAGCGCATGATCCGCCGTGCTTTGCTTAAGGCCGTTGCGATTCCGGGCTATCAGGTGCCCTTTGCCGGACGTGAAATGCCAATGCCCTATGGCTGGGGCACCGGCGGGGTTCAGGTAACGGCCGCCGTCATTGGCCCCAAAGATACCCTGAAAGTCATTGATCAGGGAGCGGATGACACCACCAATGCAGTCTCCATTCGCCAGTTCTTTGCCAAGACGGCCAATGTGGCGACCACGGAAAAAACCGCCGAGGCATCAATTATTCAAACCCGGCACCGCATTCCCGAAAAGGAACTGCGCGAGGATCAGGTGCTTGTCTATCAGGTGCCGATCCCCGAACCGCTCCGCTTCCTCGAGCCACGTGAAACCGAAACCCGGAAAATGCACGCGCTTGAAGAATACGGCCTGATGCATGTGAAGCTGTATGAAGACATCGCACGTCATGGCCATATTGCCACAACCTATGCCTATCCGGTGATGGTCGATGATCGCTACGTGATGGATCCGTCCCCAACCCCGAAATTTGACAATCCGAAAATGGATAATATGGCCGCACTTCAGCTGTTTGGAGCCGGTCGTGAGAAACGTATCTATGCCCTGCCACCCTACACCAAGGTCAAGAGCCTTGATTTCGAAGATCACCCGTTTGAAGTGCAATCATGGGACGACGAATGCGGCATGTGCGGTTCGCGTGAAAGTTACCTTGATGAAGTCATCCTCGATGACAAGGGCAACCGGATGTTTGTTTGCTCTGACACCGATTATTGCAGCGAACGACAGGACGCCGGCCATCGTGGCCCGCAACATCATGACCAGCCGCTTGGCGGCCCCAAAAGCGGCCCAAGCAGCGAAAAGGCAGCAGAGTAATGACCAAGATGAATGATCCGCTTCTGCGCGTTGATAACCTGACCATGATGTATGGCGACCGGGTTGGCTGCAAGGATGTCAGCTTTGAACTCCGCCCGGGCGAGGTTCTTGGCATCGTTGGTGAATCCGGCTCGGGGAAGTCCACTTTGCTGCGCAGCATTTCCGCACAACAAGAACCGACAAAGGGAACCGTACAATACCAAACCCGGATTGACGGCACCCGCGACGTTTATGAAATGTCCGAAGCCCGGCGCCGGTTGTTGATGCGCACCGATTGGGCCTTTGTCCATCAGAACCCGCGGGATGGTCTGCGCATGAATGTCAGTGCCGGTGCGAACATTGGCGAACGCCTGATGGCGGTGGGTGATCGCCATTATGGCAACATTCGCAGTTCTGCCGACAACTGGCTGGGCAAAGTCGAAATTGCGTCCGAGCGCCTTGATGATTTGCCATCAACCTTTTCGGGCGGCATGCAGCAACGTTTGCAGATTGCCCGCAACCTCGTAACCAGCCCGCGCCTCGTCTTTATGGACGAACCCACGGGTGGTCTGGACGTTTCGGTTCAGGCGCGTTTGCTCGATCTGCTGCGCGGGCTGGTTCACGACCTTAATCTCGCAGTGATTATCGTCACCCACGATCTCGCAGTGGCCCGTTTGCTGTCTCACCGTTTGATGGTGATGCAACAGGGCAAGGTGATTGAAAGCGGCCTGACCGATCAGGTTCTTGATGATCCGCAGCATGCCTATACCCAGTTGCTTGTTTCTTCCATCCTTCAGAACTGAACCCGGGGCGAAAAAATGTCTGAAATGCTTCATGCTCAAAACGTCTCAAAAAGCTTTACGTTGCACACGCAAGGCAGCGTAACGATCCCGGTTTTTAATGACATAGAGTTTAGTTTATCGGCAGGGGACTGTATTGCGCTGACCGGCGAGTCTGGTTCCGGGAAAAGTACATTCATGCGCATGCTTTACGCCAATTACACATGTTCAAGCGGATCAATCAACGTCATGCACGACGGCGACTGGATGGATATAACAACCGCCAGCCCCCATGCCATCCTTGACATGCGCAAACGTACGATGGGCTATGTCAGCCAGTTTTTGCGTGTTATTCCGCGTGTGCCGACGCTGGAAATTGTTGCCGAACCACTGGTCGCACTTGGCACGTCGCGGGCCGATGCCATGGAAAAGGCACGCGGTCTTTTGACCCGCCTGCGTATTCCTGAACGTCTTTGGCAGCTTTCGCCATTGACCTTTTCGGGCGGCGAACAGCAAAGAGTGAATATTGCCCGTGGCTTTATTGCCGATTATCCGGTCATGTTGCTTGACGAACCGACCGCATCGCTTGATGTCAACAATCGTACAACGGTTCTGGCATTGATCGAAGAAGCCAAATCCCGTGGGGCAGCAATTGCCGGTATTTTCCACGACCATGAAACCCGTGATGCGGTCTGCACCGGGTCGTTTGATGTGACATCGTTTAAAGTTGGGGCCAATGACTGAACAGATTTTTACAAACGCCAAAATTGTGCTGGCGAACGATGTCATTGACGGTGCCGTGCAGATAAAGGATGGGATCATTACCGATGTGTCAGATCGGGCATCCAACTTGCCCGGCGCCGAAGATATGGGTGGGGACTACCTGATGCCCGGTCTTGTCGAACTGCACACAGACAATCTCGACAAACATCTGACCCCACGCCCGAAAACCCGCTGGCCGGCCACCGCCGCGGTCATTGCGCATGACAATCAGGTTGCAAGTGCCGGGATTACGACTGTTTTTGACGCCGTATCGATTGGCGACGTCAATGAAGGCTCAGAACGTATTGTCAGGCTGGTTGAATCGGTCGAGGCCCTTGCCCACGCGCAAGATAACAATCTTTTGCGTGCTGATCACAAATTGCATCTGCGCTGCGAAACGTCGTTTCCCGGCATGATTGACGCCCTCGGTACCTTGGTTGAGATGCCACTGGTGAAAATGTTGTCGGTCATGGATCATACACCGGGCCAGCGCCAATTCGTTAGTCTCGAGGCCTATTACACCTATTATCAGGGGAAATATGGCCTGAATGACGAGGAAATGCGCAAATTTGTCGCAACACGCAAACGCGATTCCGAACTCTATTCCGCAAAGCATCGCCGTCATGTGGTTGAAACGGCGCATGTCAAGGGGCTTGCGCTGGCAAGCCACGATGACGCCACCAATGCCCATGTGGCCGAAGCCGTCGCGGACAAAATGACGGTCGCTGAATTCCCGACCACGCTTGAGGCCGCCAAGGCATCACACGAAGCGGGACTTGGCGTGATGATGGGTGGCCCCAACCTTGTGCGCGGCGGATCGCATAACGGCAATGTCGCCGCGGGGGATCTCGCCAAGAATGGTTATCTTGATATTATTTCCAGCGACTATGTCCCGCACAGTCTGCTGCATGGGGCGATGAAGCTGTTTGATGATTTCAACGAATATGATCTGCCACGTGCCATTCGCACCGTTTCGCTTAACCCGGCAACCCAGGTCGATCTTACCGACCGTGGTGAAATCGCAGTTGGCAAACGCGGTGACCTGATCCGTGTGCATCACTCCCCCCATCATCCGATCGTGCGCGGTGTCTGGCGCGAAGGCGTACGGGTATCATGACCGAACATGACGACTGGCATCATCCGTTGGATGATGCCCCCAAACGCGGGCTGTTGATTCTTGTTGTCGGTCCCAGCGGTGTTGGAAAAGACAGCCTTCTTGACGGTGCCCGTGACCGACTTTCCAAAGAAACGCATTGCTGCTTTCCACGACGCTGTATTACCCGCCCGGCCGGGACCATTGGTGAAAATCATATTCCGGTGCGCCCGGATGATTTCCCGTCAATGGCCAAACAGGGCGCCTTCCTTCTGAGTTGGCAGGCGCATGATATGTGTTATGGCGTGCCACGCCACGTACAAGATGATGTGACCAATGGCAAAACGGTAATCGTCAATGTGTCGCGCAGCGTGATTGACGATGCACGCGCACTTGTCGGCGAAGATCATGTACGTGTCATCAGCATCTGCGCCAATTCAGATGTTTTGCGTCAACGTCTTGAAGCACGGGGACGCGAAGACCGGTATGAAGTTGAAAAACGTCTGGCGCGCGCATCGGCCTACCAAGTTAATGGGCCAAACGCCATGCAGGTGCATAACGACGCAGATTTGGAAACCGGGATCAGCCGATTTATTGAGGCGATCCGTGCACCTCAGCTAAACTCAGAACCTGTCTCAAGCAATATTGAAGAAACTATTCCATGAGAAATGCTGCAATAAACTCTGCAGCATTTTCTTATCCGGCCAAAGCGAAACGCTTTAACAAACGAAACGGCTTTCCGTTTCCGGGATCGCCAAAAAGACAGACATCATCAATCTGAAACGGCGCATCACAGAACGGTGCGACAATTGACCTGAGGGATTCTTCAAACCTTGCCAATTGCTCAGGGGCCAGTTTGTTGCTGAGCGTCAGGTGGAAGCGAAATTCTTCCATGACATAGGGATAGCCCCAAGCGACAAGGTAGCCTTCCTGACGTTCTGTCAGCCCGGCAGCACGGCGCTTGTTCATGGCCGTCATATCTTCAGACTTACGAAAAACATCAAGACTACGCACCAGCATTCCGGCCAGATTTTCAAGTGGTGCAACCGGCTCGGTCGGCACCAATGCTAAAAACAGACCAATGGATTTCAATGTCAGCGGACCACATGTAATCGGCGCAGTCTCTGTACAAAGACTTTCAACCGCGGCCTCAAGCTCAGCACGACTTTGCCCGTTCTTTAACGCAAAAGGCGGTTTAAGCGTGCCGTGAAACCCGTATCGTGTCGGTGAGGTCGTGGCAGAAATTATGTCGTTCGCATTAAGTCCCGCAACTTCAGGACGGGGCAAATCGACATCCTGCACCGGGTCACGGCCAAGCCAGCCATTGCCAAAAGTCCCAAGGTCACTTTCGGCATGGGGTGCGAAATAAAGTGCATAACGTTGATAGTCGGTCATGGGATATCTGGGTCAATCTTACTGACGGTAGGGGCTGGCATTTTGGGAAAGCAACCAATGCTGCGCAACAAGGAAGTTACATAAAGATGCGCCGGAGGAAGAATAGCCTTCGGCAAGGATCAATTATTGCACGAGACCAAATTGATAGCGATCAGACCGTGTCGAATTTCAGACAGAAATCACGCACCGGAAGTGTTCGGAAATCATTCAGGTTTTCCGCAAGCATATCATGACACCAGTCCCACCAACGGATGCGCAACAAGGCTTCGACAATGTCGGCTTCAAATCGTGGACGCAGGGGCGTAGCCGGTATGCCTGTCACAATCGTATAGGGCGCAACGTCCTTGGTCACCACCGCCCCCGACCCAACAACGGAGCCGATCCCGATGGTGACACCACCCTGAACGATGGCGCCATGACCGATCCAGACATCATGTTCAAGTTTGACCCGCTTTTCACGACGCCAGTCAAAAAATGCCGGATCATCCTCGCCCAGTTCATAGGCACTGGATCGATACTGGAAATGATGCATGGACGCACGATCCATCGGGTGCTGCCCCGGATTGATGCGCGTATGGGCCGCGATATTGACGAATTTCCCGATGTCTGAATAGATGATTTCACTGTCATTGACGACATAGGAATAATCACCCATCACCGTTTCGCGTATGCTGGTCCGCGGGCCAATTTCGGTCCAAGCCCCCAGTTCGCAATCAACGACGACGGCAGTTTCATCAAGGGTCGGCTGTTCGGATAACTTCTTCATCGCCGGTTTGGTTTGCGTAATCTTGTATCCCATTGATCAAGTCACAAGCTTACGAAGACGCTGCGATACGATATCGAGCAGGCTGACAGAAATAATGATGATGATCATGACGGCTGCTGTTTCGGCGTAATAAAACGCCCGGATATATTCCCACAGAACCATCCCGATCCCGCCGGCACCGACAATACCAAGCACCGTGGCAGACCGCACATTTGATTCAAAACGGTATAACGAATAGGAAATCCAAAGCGGAAGAACCTGCGGGATCACACCGAAAATAACTTCTTGCAAACCATTGGCACCGGTTGCCCGAATGCCTTCGACCGGCTCAGGATCAATGGCCTCAACCGCCTCGGAAAACAGTTTTGCCAACACACCGGTTGTGTGGATCCACAGCGCCAACACACCGGCAAACGGCCCAAGACCCACGGCAACAACGAATAACATGGCAAAAACCATTTCGTTGATCGCGCGGAAGGAATCCATCAGACGGCGCACCGGCTGATACACCCAGAACGGCACAATATTTTCAGAACACAGAATGCCAAACGGGATCGAACAGACAATCGCAAGCGCGGTTCCCCAGATCGCAATCTGGATCGTGATCCACATTTCACTGACATAGGTTTTCCACATCAGAAAATCTGGCGGGAAAAATCCATCTGCGAAATCGACCATGTTGCCACTGTTTTCGATCAGGGCCATCGGGCGCATATCAGCCCCCTCCCACGACCATGCCAAAAGACCAAAAATAAAGGCCCAAAGAAGCATACTTCCCATCGACCGTTTAAGGTCGCGCGGCGGCAAGTCCGGTGCGGCAAGTGATGTCGAAGAAATGCTGCTGTTCATCGTGTTAATCCCGGATGGTAAATGCAAACAGGGAGCGCACTTTTGCTGCGCTCCCTGCCAAAAGGCCGATTACTCGTAAGAAACAAGAATGTCGAGTTCAGCGAGTTTCTTGTCGATGAAAGCAACACGTTCTGCTTTTTCGTCAGCAGACAGTTCTTCGGTGTTCTGGATTTTCAGCTTGTCTTTAAACAGAGCGAGCTGACGGATCGGGTAAAGCTGCGCGTTGGAGCTTTCCATGAATTTGCCCATGCCGTCCTGAATACCACCAAGAACCTTGTTGGCTTCTTCAACATTGCCAAGACGACCGTAGCCCAAGAAGAAGGCCTTGATTTCAGATTTCAGTTCACGCGACAGGTCTTTACGATACACCATCGGGTCAGACGGGATCAACGGCGAGGTCCAGATTACTTTGACCTTGTCGGTGATTTCAGGCTTGACCATGTTGGTCCGTGCAAGCTGCTCAGAGTTGTTGGCAGCAACATCAACCTGTTTGTTGGCAGTCGCCATCAGGTTGGTTTCATGGTTCGCATTACGAACGGTCTTAAAGCAATCTTTCGGGTCAACGCCGTTCTGTGCAAAGACATAATAAGACGGCACGAGGAAGCCCGAAGTCGAGTTCGGATCGCCAATACCAAAGTTCAGTGAACCATCGCATTTAAGCATGTCGGCAAGCGTGTTGAGCTTGTCGTTATCGGCCTGCGTGATGATGTGGGAATAATACCCGTTCGTGCCATCGCTTTTGGACGTCTGAACGAAGACTTCACCGCCTGCACGGTCAACAGCTTCCATTGCGGATTTGTTACCAAACCAGCCAACGTGAACCTTACCAAAACGCATGCCTTCGATGATACCGGCATAATCCGGGGCAAAGAATGCGTTGACTTTTTTGCCAAGCACTTCTTCCATATCATCGATCATCGGCTGCCACTGAGCTTTCAGGTTGGAACTCGACTCAGTCGAGATAAAACCAAAAACGATGGTCTCCGGATCATTTTCAAGCGGTTTGAAGTCAACATCGGCCTGGGCGAAGCCCGAAGCAAGCATGCTTGCTGCAAGTGCAACAGACGCAATTGTTTTACGGATCATAAGAAGTCCCCTGTCATATTTGATTTAGACATGAATTCAAAAAGGTAAGGCAGTTCACATCAGTGACCCGGCTAGCTTGTCGCCACAGCCAGATCCTTTTTCGCAACCGGCTCGGCCACGGGCTTTGCCGTGTCATCAGAACCATCTGCAAAAAGCTCGGAAGAATATTCACCATAGAGTTCTTGGAGGAACGCCGGTGTCAGTTGGCTTGACGGTCCGTCAAACACAACTTCACCATCGCGCATGGCGATGGTCCGTTTGCAATAATCCTTGGCGTAATCGACCTGATGAAGAGATACGATCACAGTCACGTTGTCTTCGCGGTTTACGCGATCAAGCGTGTTCATCACCTTGCGCGATGATGCCGGATCAAGCGACGCAATCGGTTCGTCAGCCAGAATAAGGCGTGCACCCTGTGTAATCGTGCGTGCAATTGCCGCACGCTGTTGCTGACCACCGGAAAGATGGCGGGCTTTTTTAGTGGCATGACCATCGATGCCAACACGGGCCAAGGCACTCATGGCGCGCATGCGTTCGGATTTTGTAAACATGCACAACGACCCGCGCCATGCTGGCACGCGTCCCAGCATCCCCATCAGAACGTTGGTCAAAACCGTCAAGCGGCTCACAAGGTTGAATTGCTGGAAGATCACACCGATGTCGGCACGCACTTTGCGCGCACCACGGGAAATCTTGCCATTTTCCTGAATGGTCTCGCCAAAGACGGAAATCTTTCCACCGTCACGGTCCCCGCGCAGCAAACCGGCAATATGGCGAATAAGAGTGGATTTTCCCGAACCGGATGCGCCAATCAGCGCCACCATTTCACCTTCCCGAACCTGGAGCCTGACATTATTCAGAGCACACTTGTCACGGGAAAAGCTTTTGTTCAGTCCGGATATATCTACAACCAGCATCAAAGATTCGCCTGCATATGTTTCGCTGGAAGCTGAACCTACGCATGAACGGCGACTCTATGGTGACACTGATGTTACAGTTCGATGATTACGGGGGGCCAATTCCCCCAACAACAATTAAACTTGTCTATACATCAAGTAATTTTGAAATTAAAAATCAGCCATTAAAAAATGGACACTGTCATATTCGTATCTCTGCGCGAATGTGAACATAGAAAATTGCAGAGTACAAAAATAATGACCTGAACAAACCACGTAAGCATAAATAAAATTCACATTCCTGCTGCAAACATGACTGACTTCTACAATCTATTGATTGCATCCATGACGTCTTCTTCAACTTCCATGCCGTCGACTTCGGCTTTCAGTCTAATGGACTTACCGCGCCGCCCCGGAAGTCGTACACCTTCTTCGGCGGCAATTTCATTGGCAATGCTGGCAAGGTGATCTGCAATATCGGGCCCACCGGTTGCTACTGGATCAATGGCAATGATCATTTGTCCCAATGCAGGTGGCTTGCCCTTATCATCAAACAGCGATGATGACTGATGACCAAACTGTGCACCGGTAAGGCCCGCTGCCAAAAGTTCAACCATCATGGCAAGTGCCGCACCCTTTACCCCGCCAGCAGGAACCATGGTGCCCTCAAGGGCCTTCGCCGCATCGGTTGTCGGATTGCCATCTGTATCGACCGCCCAATCATGGGGAATTGAAACACCCTTTTGTTTGGCCGCCATGATCTTGCCGCGCGCGACTTTGGACAAGGCAAGGTCAATCACAATCGGGGCACCAGCATTTCCAACCGGCACACCAAAAGCAATCGGGTTGGTTCCAAACATTGGGCGACGCCCACCCCATGCCGCCATCGCAGCCGGCGCATTGGCAAACATCATCGCCGCCAGACCCTGCTCGGCCAGTCGTTCAACCGTCAGCCCCATAACACCCGCATGATGTGATTTATGGATCGATGCAATCGCAATACCCTGACGACGTGCCATTTCGGGTAGGTGTGCGACCATCAAATCCAATGCCGGATAGGCAAAACCAAACTGCGCATCAATCAGCAAGACACCCGGTGTCGGCATTTGCATTGTCGGTGTGGCAAAGCCATCAACCTTGCCAGCAAGTGACTGAGCGCAATAGGCAGGCACACGACGAAATCCATGCCCGCCCTGCCCGGATGCCTCGGCGGCTACCAGTGCTGTTGCGACGGATGCTGCGTTGTCTTTACTGACCTTTGATCGGATCAATGTATCACTGACGAGCGCATGCGCATCGGACAGGGAGATTTTCATAATGAGGTGACCTTGGACTTGGATGTTCTGTCATGATCGGCAGGATCCATATCATAGCCAAATCCATCCATAGTGCGCAAAAGCGTTTTTCATTTCAGTATATGGATGATGACGATGAAGGTTGGGCCTTGCGCTAAAATATTGCCTTAAACATATGCGACTGTGTCACTGAGAATAGGGAACAGTCTGGCCATACGTGTGCGGTATCGGCCGGGACAGAGATAAAAACGGAAAATCATCATGCTTACTGTCAAATCGACGACGCTTTCTTCCTTTGCTATGGCAAGTGCCCTGTTGCTGGCAGCCTGCAACACCACCAGCAAATCCGAACAGCCCGAAATGGTAAGTAACTGGTCGGCAATAACGGGCAAGAATTGGCAACTCTCAATGGTCGTGGACGGGAACGAAACACTGGCCCCAATGTCACCCGTTCTAGCCAGTGCAAATTTCACCGCAGACAGCAAAGTTGTCGGGTCGACCGGCTGTAACCGTTACTTTGGTACATATGAAGAAAACGATGGCAAACTGAAATTATCGCCGCTTGGCGCCACGCAAATGATGTGTGTTGAAGATGCCATGGCGATCGAAAACGCATTTAATAATGCGATGGAAATGGTCAGCGATTGGCAGCTTACCAAAGATGCGCTGGTGCTAAGCGACACCAACGGAAAACCGATCATGGAGTTTGTCCCGATCACGCCGTAAAGACCTCAACACAAAAATCGCACGTCAACCCTGCCAAACGTAAGAAGGGGTGCAAATTTGCACCCCTTCTTTTCTAAGATTGTCTTGTCCTGCAATTCGCAGGGCAGGCATCAGTCGCTGTCAACAGTTGCCTCGGAATTTGCACCGACTGCCTTGGGTTCCGTACGCAATCCTTGAATGATTGAGTAACATGCCAGTAGCAGAACAATTGCAAACGGGAAGCCGGTAGAAACCGCCATCGCCTGCAACGATCCAAGACCACCGCCCAGAAGCAGTGCAATTGCCACCAGTCCTTCGAACGTGCACCAGAACACACGCTGCGGCACTGGCGCATCCACCTTACCACCGGCCGTGATTGTATCGATCACAAGCGAACCGGAATCCGACGAGGTCACAAAGAATACAATCACCAGAACGATACCAAGGAAGGATGTAATTGCCTGCAATGGCAACTGTTCAAGCATCGTAAACAGCTTGATTGGAAGGCCGGCCTCGGCAATCGCAGTAACGCCTTCAGTCACCATGTGAACGGCAGTTCCGCCAAATGCAGTCATCCACAGAATGCAGACCAGTGACGGAATGATCAGGACACAAGTGATGAACTCACGCACAGTGCGACCACGCGAAACACGCGCAATGAACATGCCGACAAACGGTGACCAGGAAATCCACCAGGCCCAGTAGAACGATGTCCAGCCTTGGCTAAAATTGGTATCGGCACGCCCAACCGGATTGGAAAGTGCCGGCAGATATTCAACATAGGCTACCAGACTGGTGAAGAAGCCCGTGATGATGTCCACCGTCGGCCCAACCAGCACAACAAACAGCAAAAGTAATGCCGCCAGTACCATATTGATTTCCGAAAGGCGTTTGACCCCGGCATCAAGCCCGGCCAGCACCGAAATCAAGGCCACACCGGTAATCGCAATGATCAAGAAAACTTTTGATCCATCGCTGACCGGAATATCAAACAGGAAGTTAAGACCGGCGTTGGCTTGTTCCGCACCAAAACCAAGTGACGTCGCCAAGCCAAACAGCGTGGCGAAAACCGCCAAAATATCAATGCAATGACCAGTCCAGCCCCAAACGCGTTCACCAAAGATCGGATAGAAAACCGAACGCATGGTGAGCGGTAATCCCTTGTTAAAGGAAAACAGCGCAAGTGCCAGTGCCACCGTGGCATAGATTGCCCAAGGATGAAGTCCCCAATGGAAAATCGTTGCCGCCATACCAAGATCGAATGCGGCATCTGCATCACCGGCCGCAGCACCAAGCGGTGCCCAGTCGGTCCGCATGCCGTCATCCCCGAACGCAGTCCCACCAAACGAGGACGTGAAATGCGAAATCGGCTCAGACACACCGTAGAACATAAGGCCGATGCCCATGCCTGCAGCAAATAGCATCGCGAACCAACCCGAATAAGAGTAATCCGGGGTCGCATCGGCACCACCAAGACGCACACGGCCAAGCGGCGAGACAATTAAGAACAGGCACAACACAACAAAGACATTGGCAACCGATAGGAAGAACCAATCAAAAGTGGATGTCAGCCAACCGCGGAGGTCGTTAAACATCGGCCCGACACTTTCCTGAAAGGCCAGTGTGAGGAAGACGAAAGCAACAATAGACAATCCTGAAATCAAAAAGACCGGATTGTGTACATCAAGGCCAAAAGGCCCTATCTCTTTTTGGAAGTTGTCTTGCCCGATTTCATAATCCGTCTTGATCGGGTTTGCCGCACCATCGGGGCTTTCAATGCCCGTGTCAGCTTCTGACCCCATTTTAAACTCCCTAAGTTTATTTGATTTACAGCTACCCCTAGCCGAAAATTCGATAAAGCAGTTGCTTAACGCACAAGGAACACTGAAAGATCCGAGTGAGATGCAACATATCCGCCGTGAGAAGCAAAAATATGGTCCGCAACGCCGGGGACATGCGTTGCCATCACGATCAGATCAGCACTAAGTTCGTCGGCCTTGGCAACGAGTGCCTTACTCAGGTCAACAGCTGGGTCGTGCGAGATATGCGCACTTGCTGTCGCAGTAACGCCAAATTTTGCGCTACAGGATTTCGCAAACTCAGACAGTTTCTGTTCAAATTCCTTCGGGTTATGCGCCACATCCGAAGGTGTATTTACCCCCACACCGAGGAAACAGATTTCCGCCTTGTAATGCAGAGCTAGATCGACGGCCGTTTGAATTGCCTTTTCCAATTTGTCAACGTGGGCCAAATCGACAGGCACGAGCATCTTTTGATACATCTATTCCTCCGTTATGTGCACCACCCTTACAACCAGATCGCTTACGATCAACAGGACAGTTTCAAAAGCGTAACACCGACAGGCATCTAAATCAAAATCACCATTTACAAAGTCTGTCTTTCGCATACGCGAAATAGTCGAGGAAAACTAGGAACCTGTCGTTTGACAGTAGTTGTTCATGAGACCTGTCTGGATAGGGTTGGGTTTCTGCAATCCATTTCGAATCGCAGTTTCGAATATTTTTTGATCAACCCAACTGACTTTTGTCAGTTGGGTTTGGTCTTTTTCCTGTTCGAACGTGAAATTTTCAATTTTTTTTTAATCCGATAATTCACGCATATACCAATTGGCACTCGCACGGCATCAACCCCTTATTCTGCAAGGTGTTTCAAAGAATAACATATCGATTTTCTATGCTATTTTTTCGCGAAGATTATTGGTCAAATATCTATTTTCAGGTGCGAAAATCCTCTGACACTTCCTGCCAACGACTTGATGCATACAAGGCACCCATGTCACGATGTGGCAGATTTGTGCACTGTCTGTCCCACACAACACGTGCTGCCACGCCGAAACATTAATTGGTTTCGGTGAGGTTGAGCTGTTGGGTGCTTTTCCTTTTTAGGAGCTGCATCCATGGTAGTGCACACACCCATAGGGGATAAATTTTGTGGCCAAAGGGGGGCTCATCAACTGCACAAAAGCAGAGGCATGACAAAACTAGCAGAATTCAGAACTGCGCCATGCCCGATGTGCCGAAACGGTACCAAGACCGGCCTTGAAGAACCAAGACCAATCAAGAGGCCGGAACTGCCACAGCAATACATAATTCAACAAGTTTATGACATATCAGAGAAGGAACTGGGATGACTGATCCTATCAAGTATTTTGCGTCACGTGTCAGTGCACACGAAATGAACCGTCGTGAATTCATTGGCCGTTCCATGGCCGCGGGTCTGACCCTTGCGGCAGCGACCAGCCTTTATGGCAAATCTGCCATGGCGCAGGAACCCAAGCGCGGCGGACACCTGAAGCTCGGCCTGCAGGGCGGCTCTTCAACCGACGTCATTGATCCGGCGAAATCTTCTTCGCAGTTCACCTTTGCCATGAACCGTAACTGGGGCGACACGCTTGTCGAATCGCACCCAACAAGCGGCTTGGCTGTACCGGCACTTGCTGAATCCTGGGAACCGAATGCCGACGCATCGGTGTGGACTTTTAAAATCCGCAAGGGCGTTGAATTCCACAATGGTTCCGAACTGACCATTGATGACGTTATCAAAACCCTGAACCGTCACACCGATGAAAAATCGGAATCCGGTGCTCTGGGTGTTCTCGGTTCGATCAAAGGTATCGAAAACAAGGGTGGCGACTTGGTCATCACCCTTTCTGAAGGCAACGCTGATCTACCGCTGCTGCTGAGCGATTATCACCTCGTGATCCAGCCGGGCGGCGGGTATGATGATCCAAGCTCTGGCATCGGTACCGGTCCGTTCAAAGTCGACAACTTCGAAGCCGGTGTCCGCGCGACATTTGTTAAAAACGAAAACGACTGGCGCAGTGACCGCGGCTATGTTGATTCCGTTGAAATGATCGTGATGAACGATGCCACCGCCCGTATGGCAGCCCTGTCATCGGGCCAGGTTCACTTCATCAACCGCGTTGATCCAAAAACCGTCAGCCTGCTCAAGCGTGCACCGAATGTTGATATCCAGACTACATCCGGTCGGGGGCACTATGTCTTCATCATGCATTGCAACACCGCACCGTTCGATAATAACGACCTGCGCCTGGCGCTGAAACATGCGATGGACCGTGAAACCATGGTTGAAAAGATTCTTGGCGGTTACGGCAAAGTCGGTAACGACTTCCCGATCAACGAAACATACGCCCTGTTCCCGGAAGGCATCGAACAGCGTTCGTACGACCCGGATAAGGCCGCATTCCACTTCAAGAAATCCGGTCATGACGGATCGGTTCTCTTGCGCACATCCGACGTTGCATTCCCAGGGGCTGTTGATGCAGCCGTTCTGTATCAGGAAAGTGCGAAAAAAGCCGGTATCGACATCGAAATCAAACGCGAGCCGGGTGACGGTTACTGGTCAAACGTCTGGAACGTTCAACCGTTCAGTACTTCTTACTGGGGTGGCCGTCCGACCCAGGATCAGATGTATTCAACAGCATATCTATCCTCGGCTGACTGGAATGACACCCGTTTCTTCAACACTGATTTCGATAAAGTGTTGCTCGAAGCGCGTGCCGAACTGGATCAGAACAAGCGTAAAGAAATGTACCACGACATGGCACTGATGGTCCGTGATACCGGCGGTTTAATCCTGCCGATGTTTAACGACTTTGTGAATGCGACGACGACGAATGTTTCTGGTTTTGTTCAGGACATTGGTAACGACATGTCAAACGGCTATGTCGCAACACGTCTGTGGCTCAATAGCTAAGATCGAGATCGGGATTTATCCCAATTACGATTATGCGGGATCACGGTTTTCACCGTGATCCCCATCTCGTTGTTGGCTCACGTGATTGAATGACGGTCTGATCGAAAATTCCAGATTGGTTACGAAGATGGTTCTTCGTTGTCCCACCCGTCTTGAATTTCCGCTCAGGCCCATACAGGGAGAATGTGTTTATGGCCAATCCCTTGGCCGGCGTGTACGCCGCGCGACACAGACTAAAAGAAAGCCATCCGCTGACGGTCTTGATCGTTGAACGGCTGGGTTTGAGTTTGCTGTTGCTTTGGGCTGTTTCAGTCCTGATCTTTGCAGGGATCGAAGCCTTGCCGGGTGATTTCGCCCAAACTTACCTTGGTCAATCGGCCACACCACAGTCCATTGCAAATATCCGCGCCGATCTTGGTCTGGATCGTCCGATCACAACGCGCTATTTCGAATGGCTTGGCGGGGTTGTGCAGGGTGATTTTGGTAACAGCTGGGCCAGTGGTGCCCCAGTAACTGAACAAATCACCAAGCGCCTTGGTAACTCGTTATTCCTGGCGTTCTTTGCGGCAGCCATATCCGTACCGCTGGCCGTTGGCCTTGGCATGGTTGCGGTCCATTATCGCAACCGTATTCCCGACCGTGTGATTAACATCCTTTCACTGGCAGCAATTTCATTGCCTGAATTCTTTATCGGCTATCTGCTGATTGTCTTCTTTGCTGTTCAGCTGGGTGTCGCGACATTTCCATCAACCGTCTATGACGGCATGCCGTGGTCTGAACGCATGGCGGCCATAGCTTTGCCAACGGCAACACTGGTTATGGTGGTCTTGGCCCATATGATGCGCATGACGCGTGCGGCCATCATCAGTGTGATGTCATCGGCCTACATGGAAACCGCAGAGCTCAAAGGCCTTGGCGCGTTTAAGGCAATTGTCAAACATGCCGCACCAAACGCCATTGCCCCAATCGTCAACGTGGTTGCACTGAACCTTGCCTATCTAGTGGTCGGTGTTGTCGTGGTGGAGGTTGTCTTTGTCTATCCCGGCATGGGGCAATATATGGTCGATGCCGTTACGGTACGCGACATGCCCGTGGTACAGGCCTGCGGCCTAATCTTTGCTGCGGTTTATATCCTTTTGAACATGGTGGCCGATCTTGTCGCCATTATCGCCAATCCGAGACTGAGGCATCCGCGATGAGATTACGTGAAATCCCGCTGACCGCCTGGATCGGTATTCTGGGCATTCTATTTGCATTTTTCTGTGCTGTTTTTGCATCCCTTATTGCACCCTTTGGCGAACGTGAAATTGTTGCCGGCGTTTGGGAACCCGCCAATGAGCTTTACCTACTGGGGACAGACAACCTTGGACGCGATCTGTTATCGCGGTTGATTTACGGTGCACAAACAACGCTGTTTGTATCGCTTGCGGCATCCATCCTGTCGTTTTCGATCGGTATTTTCCTGAGCTTCACAGCCGCCGTATCGGGCGGTCCGATTGATCAGGGGCTCTCACGCCTGAACGATTTGATGATGTCGATCCCGACATTGATCTTTGCCCTCGTGGTTTTGGCCGTCCTGCCGCAAAACATCTTTATACTGATTGCCGTTATGGCAATTTTGGATTCCACGCGTGTCTATCGTCTGGGTCGTGCCGTGGCGCTTGATATTGCGGTTATGGAATTTGTCGAAGCCGCCAAGCTGCGCGGTGAAGGCCGGATGTGGATCATTTTCCGCGAAATTCTGCCCAATGCGCTCTCTCCATTACTTGCTGAATTTGGCCTTCGTTTTGCCTTCTCGATCCTGTTCCTATCAACCCTTTCGTTCCTTGGGCTTGGCATTCAGCCGCCTGCGGCGGACTGGGGCGGCATGGTCAAAGACAACAAGGACGGTATCATTTTCGGCATTCAGGCCGCCCTTATTCCCGGCGGGGCAATTGCAGCATTGGCCGTCTGTGTGAATATGGTCGTCGACTGGTTGTTAAAACGTACGTCCAGCCTGAAAGGAGGACGCGGTGATGCCTGATCTTTTATCGGTACGCGATCTGCGCATTGGCGCGACCATTTTTCCACCGGGTGAAGACCCGCAGGATATCGACATTGTTCACGGGATTTCCTTTGACCTGCAAAAGGGCAAAGTCCTTGGTCTGATCGGGGAATCTGGTGCAGGTAAATCCACCATTGGTCTGGCTGCCCTTGCCTATGGCCGCGGTGGTGTCCGCATCACTGGTGGGGAAGTTTTGCTTGATGGCGAAGACATCCTGTCGATGAACAAAAAAGGCATTCGCAGCATCCGCGGTGCACGTGTTTGCTACGTTGCGCAATCGGCCGCAGCATCCTTTAACCCGGCACATAAGCTGGGTGATCAGGTGATTGAAAGTTCGATTGAACACGGGTTGATGACACGCGAGGAAGCACGAAAGCGCGCAGATTACCTGTTTGAAATCCTTGGCCTTCCCGATCCCCACAACTTTGGGGACCGGTATCCCCATCAGGTTTCCGGCGGTCAGCTCCAACGTGCCATGACGGCGATGGCGCTTTGTTCCAACCCAGAACTAATCGTCTTTGACGAACCGACAACCGCCCTTGATGTCACAACCCAGATTGATGTTCTGGCTGCGATTAAAAACGCGATTGAGAAAACTGGAACAGCAGCACTTTACATCACGCATGATCTTGCCGTCGTCGCGCAGATTTCTGATGACATCATGGTCTTGCGCAATGGCGATACGGTTGAATACGGTCCGGTCAAACAGATCATTGAAAACCCGCGTCAGGACTATACCAAGGCGCTGGTTAATGTCCGTCAGACCAAACTAGCCGAAGCCCGCGATCAATCCGATGCGTTGCTAAAGGTTGAAAACATCTCGGCGGCGTATGGAAATGGCGTGCAGGTTCTCCACGATGTGTCACTGCATGTGCCACGTGGCCAAACCCTGGCCGTCGTCGGGGAATCTGGTTCGGGAAAATCGACACTGGCACGTGTCATCACCGGCCTTTTGCCTCCGTTTGAAGGCAAGGTCACCTTCTTCGACGAAGAACTTTCTGCCGAACAAAAGAAACGGTCACGCGACCATTTACGCCGTATTCAGCTGATCTATCAAATGGCCGATACGGCAATGAACCCGCGCCAGACAGTGGGGCAGATTATCGGCCGTCCACTGCAATTCTATTTCGGCATGCGCGGTGCCGCACGCAAGGCAAAAGTCATCGAACTTCTTGATGAAATCGAGATGGGCGAAACATTCTATGATCGTTATCCAGCGGAACTTTCCGGTGGCCAGAAACAGCGCGTTGCAATTGCGCGCGCGCTTGCGGCCAAACCGGAATTGATCTTGTGTGATGAGCCAACCTCGGCCCTTGATCCACTGGTAGCCGAGGGGATTTTGGATCTTCTGATGCGTTTGCAGAAAGAACGCCAGGTATCCTATCTGTTCATCACCCATGACATTGCGATTGTACGCGCGATTGCCGATTCCGTTGCCGTCATGCTGCAAGGCAAGCTGGTCGATTTCGGGCCAAGGTCAGAAGTCCTGAACCCGCCATTTGATGATTACACCGACCTCCTGTTGAAGTCGGTTCCGGAAATGAAGCTGGGTTGGCTGGAAAATGTCCTTGCCACACGTAAAATGGAAAGTGCTGGTCACTGACAAGTCGTTCAGAACATGCAACAAAAGGCGGATCGTATCAAACGGTCCGCCTTTTGTCATAAGCCATCCCGTAAACCAAAACTTCAAGCCCCAAAGGACGCCCCACAATGTCCGATCGCAAATTCACTGTTATTGAAAACACCTTTATCACTTTGGACGATGGCACCCGACTTGCCGCGCGCATGTGGATGCCCGATGGCACCGATGCCGATCCGGTCCCCGCCGTGTTTGAATTCCTGCCCTATCGCAAAGGCGATGGCACCTGTTCGCGCGATGAGGCGACCTATCCAGAATTTGCCAAGGCCGGGATCGCCGGCGTCCGGGTTGATATCCGGGGATCGGGTGAATCTGATGGCGTAATTGACGGCGAATATACCGAACTTGAACTGGCCAACGCGGTTGAGCTGATTGCATGGATTGCCAAACAATCCTGGTGCAATGGATCGGTCGGCATGATGGGGATTTCATGGGGCGGGTTTAACTGCCTTCAGGTCGCGGCCCTTAATCCTCCGGCGCTTAAGGCCGTGATTTCTATTGCCTCTACCGTTGATCGATATAACGACGACATTCACTATAAAAACGGTTGTCATCTGGCTGTGCAACTTTCATGGGCTGCGACCATGCTGGCCTATCAATCACGCACACCTGACCCGGCATTGGTCGGCGACGAGTGGCGGAAAATGTGGCTGCATCGCCTTGAAGAAGAACCCTTCTTTATGGAGGAATGGCTGGCCCATCAGACCCGTGATGACTTCTGGAAACATGCGTCAATCTGCGAAGATTTCGATGCGGTCAAAATCCCGTCCATAGTGTTAGCCGGATGGGCCGATGGCTATCGCAACACCCCAATCCGGGCGATTGAAGGCATGCCTGACCGGTCCAAGGCGCTGATTGGTCCATGGGTGCACAAATATCCGCATTTCGCATGGCCAAAACCGCGTGCCGATTTTATCGGCGAGGCAATCAATTGGTGGAACAAATGGCTGCGCGATGAAGATAATGGTGCCGATACCCTGCCACAGATGCGTGCCTATATCCTTGAGGGGGTAAAACCCGCCCCGCGTCGGGACTTTGATCCGGGGTTCTGGATTGCCAAGGACAGTTGGTCCACACCTGAAACCCGTTCGATGTTTGTGGCAGACGGAAAACTATCGTTTGAGGCTGGCGACGATGAAATTCCTGCTGCCGATATCTATTTGAAATCACCGCTCGATACCGGGACGGCGTCAGGAGAATATTTCACCCTGAAACCCGACGCGGAAATGGCGATTGATCAGCGTGGTGATGATGCCGGATCGCTGGTGTTTGAAACCACCCCGCTTGACGTTGAGGTCAACCTTTTGGGGCGCCCGGTGCTGAACGTTGATCTTGAATGCGACGCAGATTGGTCAAACCTGTGCGCGCGTCTTGTTGATGTTCATCCTGACGGCACGGCAACCCGGGTTTCGTTTGGCGTGTTAAACTTGGCGCATCGCGATCCAGCGGCGAATTACGACAATCCGCAACCGATGCCGCGCGATAAGAAAGTCACAATCACGCTGACACTCGATGCATGTGGGTATCGTTTCAAACCCGGCCATCGTATTCGTATGGCACTTTCGACATCCTACTGGCCGATGATTTTGCCGCCGCCCTTTGATGCCGGGCTTACCATTGCACCATCATCAATCAAATTTGATCTGCCGCTTTTGGGCGATCATGAAAAAATTACGGTTAAGCAACCCGACAACCCCAATCCGTTACCGACCTATATCGAACATAAGCCAAGCCGCACTGAACGCAGTGTGCAGCGTAACCTCACACAGAACGAAACACGATACCGCATCTATGAAGATACCGGTTTATTCGAACATCCAGATTCCCGTCTTGCCACCCGTTCAGTACGCAGCGAAACTTGGACCATCAATCCGCTTGATCCCAATAGCATGCGCGGCGAGGCGGCATGGACATGCGATTTGAAGCGTGATGAATGGTCGGTACGCACAGATTGTCATGCCGAACTCAGTTGTGATCGCGACAACTGGTTTGTCAGCGCATGGGTGATCGCCTGCGAGGATGATCAACAAATATTTGAAAAGAAATGGGAAAAAACCATTCCCCGCAATTTCATGTAAACACGAAAAGGGCCGGTTATCCGGCCCTTTTAAACGTTCCATCTAAATCTGTATTTGCCCGACCATCATCTTTTTTCAGCCCACCATTTGCGCAATTGCTGCGCACAAATGTGAAAACCCGGCTTTTGCCGCGTCACTCATGTGCCGCGCCCGCAGCCACCCGTGGATTAATTGCGGTTCTTCGCGATACTGCACATCAATCCCGGCACGGGCCAATTGGGCCGTGAATTCACGCCCGTCATCACGCAGCGGATCAAAATAGGCTGCCGTGATATAGGTTGGCGGAAGCCCACGTAAATCTTCAACCGACAGCGCATGGGCAAATGGATCATCCATTGGGGCCTTAAGCACATCCCGGTAATAAATCACGTCATCCGTACTTAATCCCGGCGCATTGGCCATCTGACCATAACTTGGCCAGTTCAAATCACCGCCAAGAGCCGGATAAATCAATACTTGGCCCAAAATCCGGTCGCCAAAGCCCTCTTCACGCGCGCGCACCGCAAGACCCGCGGCCAACATGCCACCGGCACTGTCCCCGACCAAAACAAGCTTCCGCCCCGCTGACAGAAGGCTTTGCGCCACACGATAACAATCATCGTGCTGGGCGGGCCACACATGTTCCGGTGCAAGGCGATAGTCTATGGCGATTAACTCAGCACCGGCAGCTTGCGCAATTTCAGCGCAGATCGAATCATGGCTATCCCGCGACCCCACAACAAACCCGCCGCCATGCATATAAACAATCTTATGGTTCGTGGTTACCATTGCCGGGCGATAATGGCGCACGGGCACATCACCGATCACATCATCTTCGACCCCCATCCCGTCGGGATGGGGAAAGGTAAATTCTGCACAGAGTGCATCGTACCATTTGCGCTGCTGGTCAATGCCCGCCGCGACCGCGTCTGGCGGAAAGAAACCATCGCATTTGGCAATAAAGGACCGAATACCTTCTTCATCCGGCATTGGGTCATACACAAGATCGGAAGAAACCTGATCAGAACGCGACATCAACGGGACCTCATTGGAGAAAACGTGCAATAGCGTAACGCGGATACCCCCGCAGTTAAAGACTGCAGGGGCTATCACGACATTATTGTTGCCCGTCTTAAACTGTTTTGAGGTTACCCAATGGCACGACCAAGCTGTTCAGGCTTGGCCAAACCATCGTGCTCGGCCGCGATTTCAGCCAGATTTGTCGCGACAATCCCACCCGGCTCAGACGTCCGACGCGTTTTAAGGTCAACATGTAGCAACATGGTCTCAACCGTTGCAGCAATCTGTCCATCTACCGTCATCAGGCGATGGAACAGATGTAATTTTTTGCCCAGCCCCTTAATCAACTGCGTCGTCACAGAGATACGATCCCCAGCAGTGATTTCCTGCACATAGCAAACATGGTTTTCAACCGTGAAATAGCTGCTTCCCGAGGCTATATACTCGGCATCTGCGCCAATGAGCTCCATGAAACGGTCGCTCGCCTGTGCACTGATTTCAACATAATGAGCTTCGTTCATATGCCCATTATAATCGGTCCAGCTTTGTGGAATTTGGCGATCTACTGTGACGGGAAGGTGATCAATTGACCCATGATCTTGCAGGGATGCTTCGTGATCATTAATCGTGCCGCCCGCACCGCTGCCAGATTTCTTAAGCGCACGCATCATGCCGACAAGATTGTCATCGCGCAGGCGTTCAAGCTCGCGGATCGTCATATGACCGGACTGATCGTCCGATTGCTGGGCAATCCGGGTGGTCAGCTCAGGGGTCAGTTCAGGCACATCCATCAATTTAGTCCAGGGCCATTTCAATGCCGGGCCAAACTGCCCAATGAAATGTTCCATACCGGCTTCGCCCCCGGCAATGCGATAGGTTTCAAAAAGCCCCATCTGTGCCCAACGCAAACCAAAGCCAAACCGGATGGCATCATCAATTTCCTGCGTTGTTGCCACGCCGTCATGCACCAACCAAAGACCTTCGCGCCAAACCGCTTCAAGCAATCGGTCGGCAATATGCGCATCAATCTCCTTGCGCACGACAAGTGGCTTCAAGCCAACGGATCGCAGTATTTCACACCCGGCATCAACAGCTGCGGCATCTGTCGCCTTGGACGGTACAACTTCGATCAACGGCAACAGATAAACCGGGTTAAACGGATGAGCGACAACGATTTGACCGGGATTGCTCGACCCTTCCTGTAACTCACTTGGCTTGAAACCAGATGTCAACGAACCGATCAGGCAACTCTTTGGCGCATGGGCCTGTATATCCGCCAGAATTTTGTGTTTTAGCGCCAGTTGTTCAGGCGCACTTTCCTGAATCCAATCCGCATCTGCGACAGCACTCGCCATGTCATCATGAAAAGTAAGCATCCCTTCTGCTGGCAGTGTGCGGTCATAAAGTGCGGGCAAGCTACGGCGCGCATTTTCAATAACTTCGCCGATTTTGCGTTCTGCTTGCGGATCCGGGTCAAACACAGAAACGTTCCAGCCATTCAAAAGGAAACGCGCGACCCAGCCGCCACCGATAACGCCGCCGCCAACAACTGCTGCTTTTTTGGGATTTGGGTTGGTACTGGACATTAGCGTGGCTCCCGCTTGGTCAGACCAAGCCTTTTGCGTACCGCATCCGGACCAATCACCTTTGCGCCCATGCCCTCAACAATACCAACTGCACGCTCAACCAGTTGGGCATTGCTCGCAAGAACGCCCTTGGACAAATAGATATTGTCCTCCAGTCCAACGCGAACATTCCCGCCCGCCAGAACCGATGCCGCAACATAGGGCATCTGATCACGGCCAATCGAAAAGGCCGACCAATCCCAGTCAGACGGCACATTGTTGACCATCGCCATGAAGGTATTCAGATCATTTGGTGCCCCCCATGGAATACCCATGCAAAGCTGCACCAATGCCGGGCTGGTCAGGATACCTTCAGAGACGAGTTGTTTGGCAAACCACAGATGTCCGGTATCAAAGGCTTCGATCTCCGGTTTGACACCAAGATCAGTCATCATCTGCCCCATGGCACGTAACATGCCCGGTGTATTGGTCATGACGTAGTCGGCTTCGGCAAAGTTCATTGTCCCGCAATCAAGGGTGCAGATTTCCGGCAAACAGTCCGCAATATGGGCCATACGCTCCGTAGCGCCGATCATATCGGTGGCATCTTTGTTGACGGGCAGCGGTGCCTCAGTTGATCCAAAAACAATATCCCCGCCCATACCTGCCGTCAGGTTCAAGACAACATCAACGTCCGCCGCCCTGACACGTTCGGTCAATTCACGGTAATGCCCCAGATCACGCGACGGCGCGCCCGTTTCAGGATCGCGCACATGACAATGCACAACAGCCGCCCCCGCCTTGGCAGCATCAATCGCGCTGGCGGCGATTTGTGCCGGCGATCTTGGCACATGGTGGGATTTGTCCTGTGTCGCACCCGCTCCGGTAACGGCAGCAGTGATGAAAACCTCGCGGTTCATGGTAAGGGGCATGACGGTCTCTCTTGCTGATCAAAATGATGAATTTAGCTTATCGAACCACATCCCATTTGATTTTGCTTATTCCGTCACTTATTTTGCATTTTATGCCAAATAAGTTTCATAGATTTGTTTTCGTCCTGTTTGACGGATTTTCCAACATGGTGCTGGCCAGTGCGCTCGAACCGCTTCGCGCCGCCAACGGCCTGCCCAATGGTCCGGCCATAAATTGGGAGATCTGCACAATTGACGGGGCACCTGTCACAAGTTCCAGTGGCCTTACGATCACCCCGCAAGCATCTCTGCCTGACACAGTCACCAAAGCAGATATTGACTATCTGGTGGTCGTTTCCGGTTATGGCATGCGCGATCACACCACACCTAAAATCCGCGCGCGACTTCAGAATGCTGCGCACCATGCCCGCAACATTATTGGCCTTGATACAGCCGCCTGGCTTCTTGGCTGTTGCCATATGCTCAGTGGAAAAACCGCGACCATTCACTGGCAGGAACTTGATCAGTTCCAGGAACAATTTCCAGATATTTCTGTCCGTTCAGATCGCTTTATTAAAGATGGTCGGATGATCACATCGGGCGGCGCTTCAACCGTGATGGAATTGATGCTGCATATTCTGGCACAACAATTTGGCCCTGCCGTCGCCTTTGATGTCAGCAATCTGTTTGTCTATGACGCGGAAAATCAATATCACCTGACCCGCGGTGCAGACCGGTTACAGGGGGCCGGTGGGGACGATTTACGCCGCGCAGTTGGCGCAATGATGTCACGTATCGAAACACCGATACCGCTTAAGGATATTGCAAAACAGGCGGGATGTTCAGTGCGTAGCCTCGACCGCGTGTTTCAGGACAACTTACAAATATCACCGGGAAAATACTATCAAATGCTACGCCTTGGTCGGGCACGTGACCTCGCGCGGGGAACCGACTTTGCACTTAGCATCATCGCCCTTAAAACAGGTTTCACAAGCAGTGCAACACTAAGTCGGGCCTTTTCCAAAACCTTTGGTACCACCATCCGCACGATCAGAAAAAGCCGTGTCTCCGGTAGCAGTTAACCGACCGAACTTCGCACCGTCTCCGAATCGACAATGCCAACCTTCATTACACCGACCCTTAATGTTGTGTTCGCGATCAAGGCGAACATGGTCGAGGCCCTAAAAAAGAAGGGCGGAGTTTCAAGTCCCAACCTTTTAATTAAAGTCTCAAAACGCTTAGTTTAACAGCTAGTCGCGCAAACACCGCTAACGTCAAACTCCATGGTCTTGCCACTCAGCAGCACATGAACCGGAACATTAACGGCTTTGATGAAGGTTTCTGAGCATGTACCATCACGAACCGTCACATCTTTTGTCGCCATGAGATGGAGTAACCGCTGCCGGTTTAACCATGTCATTGACAACACAGCCCCCGTTATTTTGAGCCGGTTATGTAAGTAGCGCCAATATTCGTCACGGCAAGTTTCACACCATAATGTTGGCGGACCATAAGGTCCTGCACTGCTGTCAGTCCGGTATCACCCGAAAGAGTGACCGAAAGACCATTAGAAAAGTCAAATCATAACCGGTTAGTGAACCTGTATAGGCGAGTAATCCTCGCCTGTTCAAGCTGCGCACCAAGCGGTGTTACCTTGACCGTTTGCGCATACGTAGATATACCAAACACTAAACGTGCTGCCAGAACGACGCTAGTAAAGTCTCATGATTTCCCTGTCATCTTTATGATTTTTCCTAGGCTGTATTCTTACATTAAGTCTATGTTGGCCACTTATCATATGGACACAAATCACTTTGAACCCACCCGTAGGCAATTGATGGGCTCGATTTCCTCATCACGGGACAAGATGGAGTGAGGGCGAGCGGATGGGTTGGCTGATACGGCACGACGCAGTCTACGCGATCTCATCGTGCTCGATCTTCTGCTTAGAGGCACTCCATTTGAGCGATTCCTTAACTTACTTTGCCCGGACTTGCGGGCATTCACTGGGAACCAATATCGTCAGAATCATAATGCATGAGAACAGACTCAGAATACCGGAAAGTTGCGGATCCGAATACTGCACCAAGAGACTCGAATCACCAGAAAATCCCAGCTTCACCACGTATTTATCAGCCAAGATTCTTGTTCAACGCTCTTTTGAAAAAAACCAAAACAAAGAACCTAAAACTGCTTGCAAAGACGAAATTCAGCGCACGGTAAAATTGTCGCTTACTGACATGTTGTCACGGAACTAAATAAGTATCAGAAAGTTTAGACTGGAATCCTTCGAGTGCAATAAATCGCGTATCACTTTCAATGCCGGTAATCGCAGAAAACTATCGACACCAAGTATTTGTTAACAAAAAAAGATAAGCAGATATAAATTTTATCAACAATTGGAAACCTAGGGTCAGCACTCATTAACATTTAACTGATTCAATACCTTAAATATCCATTTGGGAGGTTTAAGGTATGAAGCGTGGATTTTGGTTGTCGGATGAACAGTGGGCATTGATCGAACCACACCTTCCGTATCGTGCCGCCGGACGGCGGCGGGTTGATGACCGGCGGGTGATCTCAGCGATTATTCATGTTCTTCAATCGGGTTGCCGGTGGCAGGATTGCCCCGCCGAATACGGCCCGCATACGACGGTTTACAATCGCTATAATCGCTGGTCTCAAAAAGGCATCTGGCAGTACATGTTTGCGGAGCTGACGTCGGCGTTGGCCCGGGTCCCGGAAGAGATTTCCATCGACAGTACACACGTCAAGGCACACCGTTCTGCGGCAGGCGGGAAAGGGGGGCTTCTGTTCAGGCCATCGGGCATACAAAGGGCGGGCGCAACACCAAGGTTCACGCCATAAGCGACAGCCTCTGCCGACCGCTTGCCTTCTGCCTGACGCCCGGCCAGGTCGCTGATATCTCCGGCCCCGTGATGCTTGCGGGGCATTTGCCCAACGCCCGTTATCTGCTCGCCGACAAGGGGTACGATGCGGACCATTGGCGTGACTGGTTGGTGGGATTAAACATTCAGCCGGTGATCCCGAACCGTTCAAACCGCAAAGCACCACATGCCTTTGACGCAAAGCGTTACAAGAATCGCAATGTCATCGAGCGCATGTTCGGTCGCCTCAAGGACTTTCGCCGTATCGCCACCCGCTACGACAAAAAGGCCGAAAACTTCCTGGCCGCCTTATGTCTCGCCGCACTCGTCTGCTTCTGGATTTGAATGAGTCTGGAGCCTAGACATACTTAGATTTTTATAAAACTGGCAGAAGATAATTTGATGTTGAGATCCAGTAAAGTCAAGATACACGATATGCGCTTACCTGTTATCACTTCGATAATAGAGCAGTAATTGATTCATCATAAGATTTTTACCTACTTCATTCAGATGAGTTAGATCGGCAAATTTTTCAGTCTGGGAAACCGAATTTTCCAACGACAAAATGCGAACCCAGGGAGCTTGTTTCGAAATCCACGCTTTGAGTTGCTCAACGCCATATTCTGTTTGAATATCCCGAAATTTTGGATACAGAGGCGTAAATACAATATCCAGCGCAATACCATACCTTCTGCTTAAACTCGCCAAATGCTCAAGAGCTTCGCGCCCTTCAACGCTAGGCTTCAAATAGCTTTTATTGGAAGGTATCTCAACATCATCGGCGACAACCCCGTGCCGGAAACTATGGCGGTATGGAGATACCACCTTGTGCAGGCAATTCAGAAAAGACAGGCTGTTCATATCAACCAAATTAAAAATCTTGCCAGCCCACCACAATTTCTCGTCAGCTTTATACAATGCTGCGTCAAAGTTGTCAGACATATGCCGGAACCAGCGATGAGAAACCAACTGATCGTCATCATACGCCAGAGCGCTCGGCTCAAAGATTACCCGCTCAGGCACCCCGTAGTGGCTAATGTAATCTTCCAGCACAGTAATCAGGAAGCGACCACCAGCCGCTGGCATAGCGTAATTGCGAACGCTTTTGCCTGTGGCCTTCGCTAGCATTTTTTCGTCAATATGCCGATAGGCTCGGGAATTGCCAAGGATTAGAATATCCCCCTCTCCCTTGCCATTATAAAGGCCGATATGAGGCATGGTTGATTGCAAGACAGTGAACTGTCCGAGACGAACTGCCAACCGGTCGCCGACCAACGCGATAAACACCAAGACCAGAATGCCTATCAAGGGATTTCGTTTTAGCCAGTTCATCATTTTGCATCCCGCCTCTAAAACTGGAAATAGATAAACCGGGTTCCTTCATAGGCCCCAAACAGGGAAATCATCCAGACCGCTACAATGGCCGACACCGCACGAATATGCAGCGGAATGATCGAGCGAAGAGGCGTTCCCTTACCCCCATTTTTTCTGCATTGCCACTCCAGCCAGGTCTCCCCCAATACCAGCAAGGCAACCATCATCAGGGATTTCAACATTTCATATGGGTTGTCTACAAGACCTGCGGTGCCGTCACGCACGAAAGCAATCGAACGGACAATCTCCAAAGCCAGATCAAGGCTGTCAGCCCGGAAGAAAATCCAAGCCAGATTGACAAGGGCAAAGACCAGCAGAACCCGCACCAGCCGGGTTAATAGGTTCTCGGGCATGATCTGAGAAAATTTTGCCCCGATAGTATTTTGCAGAACAAGATAACTACCATGCAGCCCCCCCCAGATCACAAATGTCCAGGCCGCTCCGTGCCACAAACCACCCAGCAACATGGTCAACATCAGATTGCGCAGGGTTTTGCTCTTGCCCGCCCGGTTGCCGCCAAGGGAAATATACAAGTAATCCCGTAACCAACTGGACAGGGAAATATGCCACCGCTGCCAAAAATCGCTAAGATTTGTCGCAAAGTAAGGCCGGATAAAATTAATCGGAAAGTCGAAGCCCATCAAACGCCCAAGACCAATCGCAATTAGGCTGTAGCCCGCGAAGTCCCCGTAAATCTGGAAAGCAAAAAAGATCGTTGCCAGCAACAAAGAAACACCGCCATATTGCTCGGGATTGGCAAAGCGGGGGTCAACATAAAAACCCAGATTATCCGCAACTGCCATCTTCAGAAAAAAGCCCCAGATAATGATTTCGGTGCCATGCAGCAGTTGTGCGATATCAAATGGATGATCCTGTCGCAACTGCGGCAGCAATGACTGGGCTCGCACAATAGGTCCTGCAACTAATTGCGGAAATAACGATACAAAAGCAGAAAACCTTAAAAAGTCCGGTTCCGGTTGGCATTGGCCGCGATAAATGTCGATCGAATAACTAAGGGTCTGAAAGGTATAAAATGATATACCAACCGGCAGAATTAAATTCAGCAGCGGTAAATTGGCCTCAACCCCGATTCCAGCAAGGGATGCCACCATAGAAGTGATGAAAAAGTCGTAATATTTGAAAACTGCCAGTAGACCCAAGTTAAACCCAAGGCTGGCCATCAACAACAATTTACGTCTAGCCGCTTCCGAGGCCTCGACCATCGCGCGACCAATCAAGAAATCCACAATGGTCAACGCCATGATCAGCGACAAAAACCGCCAATCCCACCAGCCATAAAAAACATAGGAAGCAGCCAGCATCCACAATACGCGTAACCGTCCACGTACCAGAAAAAAAACCGGCAAGAAAATCAGGATAAAAAACAGAAAATCGGTGGAGTTGAAAATCATACTGCCATCCAAAATCGGCGGCAATATTGCTGTGCAACATCCCCACAACCAGACAAACTTTTAAATTCCATCAGGGACATAGCAGTATCAAGTTGCAATTTTCTTATCCAGTGTTGCCGCAACATATTTTTGAGCAGAAAGCAAAAAAATATTTTTTTGTCCCGCGTTGAAAAAGTAATTAAACCCAATACTAGGGAAAACACAGAATAGTAGAAATATATTCTGATTGAGATCATTTACTTATTGTATTGAATATGTTTTTGAACAAACTTGCCAAGTTCATCTGCAACCACCTCATGCCCATAATCATTTAGGTGACCGCCATCAACAAACAAATTCTTATTTCGGTGCTTCACGAACTGATCATATAGTCGAACAAATGCAATGTTTTCATTTGCCGTAAATGTTTTGATCCAGTCGTGAACACGAGCTGGATCACAAACCTTGTCGTTTTGATAATCTCGAAGTTCTGCTTCTATCGGGACCAGTGTGAGAACAAGCCGCTCGCCCAGTATCTGCTTCATCTCCTAAATCAGGGCAGACACTAGAAGTAACTTTTCTTCCTCCACCGTACCGGTTAAGGGACACGAATGATGCTCTGCTCTAGCATCTTGTTTCCCTTTGACGGAAAAATGGAACTTTATTCTGTTCAATAATTTGTCCCGGATCAGTTGCAGGTTTTGCAAACCAATTCGCGCCAACCAGAACGGGCGTATCCAGCCAAGTAACCGCCTTTTAAGTGTTTCATATCTGCTTAGCGGAATTACAGAACGAATGACTTTTTGATCTTTAATGGAATAGTCGATACGGAGGCCATCCCGAATCGTTTGTTGTTCTGTAGCGGTAAAATCGTCTCCACTGGACAACACAACAAAAACAAGATCAGGTGCAAAATTTTTATTGGTATAATGAACCTGATCCAGATAGTTGATGACCTGCTGACCTCCAATTCCCATATTCATAACCTGCATACGACCTGATGAATCTCTTGAAATATTTTGTTCCAGCAGTTCGGTAAAGCGACGAGGTTCACGCGTGTCCAATGCCGCGACAACACTATCTCCGATAACAGCGATGTTATGTGAAGAATCCTTCAATGTGTCCTTCCAGTCACCATCGCGAAAACCATCCGCATTGATATTGACCGGGACAAGAGTATTGCTAAGTCGATCAAGCTTTGTGAAGCTGGTATGCGGCACGTAACGATAGCCTGCATTTTCAACAAAAACCACATTCGGAGCCCCCGCCCCCCCGACCAGCGTTAGCAACACTTCGGCCACGATAAAAACGCCAAGCATCGCCACAAGGGTTTTTCCTAAAATATTACCGAGCCGAGGCAGAGTTTTTCTCAACATATGGGCCATTGATTAAAACTGGAAATAAAGAAAAGGGCTTGTACCGAACGTAAGCGGCAGGCACAGAAAAAAGATAATTGCAACAGTTACAAACCAAAAGGGGATCGCTCGCCACTGACATAGCTTTTCCACAATGCCCGCATCAGAAGGTATGACTTCCAGAACCGGTTGATGTTTCCTAAACAATTCGATTGTGTTGGGAAGTCCCCATACTATTCCCGCCCCAATCGTCAACCATAACAGTTGGTGGGTATATCCACTTCTCGAAAGTCCATCTATGACAAGTGGTTCAAAAACGGGCACGTCTATCATAGCTGTCAACACTGCGAATGCCCCATTGAAGCTCTCTGCGCGGAAAAACACCCAGGCCACGACAACCGCAATATATGTGAGCCCCCAGGAACAGAAAGCATAGAAAGGCGATCTGGATACGTGAAAGTCAAAATGGCGCCATAGATGGTTAACACATAAGTACGCCCCGTGAAGGCAGCCCCAAACAACGAAAGTCCAACCCGCTCCGTGCCACACCCCCCCATGAGCATGACGATAAAAAGGTTCCGATATCTCAGAACGGACCCTAGGCGATTACCGCCAAGGGGAAAATACAAATAGTCCCGCAAAAAAGTCGAAAGGGTAATATGCCATCGCCGCCAAAATTCTATGATTGATCCGGCTTTATACGGCGAGAAAAAGTTCATGGGCAATTTCAGGCCGAATATTCTGGCCAGACCGACGGCCATGTCTGAATATCCGGAAAAATCGAAATATATCTGGAAGCTGTACGCAAAAGCCGCGCCCCAAGCCTCTATAAAATGAATGTCCTCACCCTGTTCTGCCGCAGCAAAAACCGGGGTAGCAAAAATCTCGAAATTGTCGGCCAGAATGACCTTTTTGAACAGGCCAAAGACAAAAATTGATACACCGACGGATGTATTGGACAGTTGCCACTGCCCGAACAACCTCGAATTGAGTTGGTGCATAACAGGATGATGATGGACGATTGGTCCTGCTATTAATTGGGGAAAAAAGCTTACAAAAAGGGCATATTTTGCAAAGCTGTAATCGTGGCACTCGCCGCGCCGACAATCAACGAGAAACGCAATCTGCTGAAAAGTGTAGAATGATATCCCAATGGGCAAGGCTATTTCAAAATGCGGGAAAATATCATCAGACGACCATGCCAGCGACTCAACAAAAAAATTGGCATATTTGAACCACCCAAGCACGGCCAGATTGGCGGCTATGCCCACAATCAATAAAAACCTTGACCCGCTTTTACCAATATGTCGGCCAATTAGAAAATTACCGACAATCGACGTCACCAGAATGGCCAACCATTGCGGCAACTCCCAGCTGTAAAAAAATAAAGAGCAGACAAGCAACCCCCAAACAGCGGCAGAAACACCAATCTTCGCCAATCCGTAGAACAGGATCAATGTTAGCGGAAGAAAGACCAGAATAAACTCTGGTGAATTGAATAGCATGTCAAGGAGACCGATCTGATTTGAATTGAATAATCAGCAGTTTTTCCATGAAAATTCATTGTTATAGAATCCCAAAAGAAGTGTTTCAATTTTCATCGACGCCTCAATATCCGATTCTCAGCCACAATAAAGTTCAACGGAACTTCCTTATCCAAGACAATTTCATTCAAAATATCACTTGGAGTTAGCACTACAGGCTTTTCATGTATATTCAAAGAAGTATTCAGCACAGCACCGATACCACTAACAGACTCAAATTTCTTGATAATTTGATAGTATTCCGGATTATCTTCTTCTGTTACCCATTGGGCTCGCACTGTACTGTCATAAGCATGAATAGCTGAAGATAAATGCTTCCGTCCCAATTCTTTCGTATTAAAACACAATGTCATGAAATGTGGCGCCACATCACACCAGTCTTCGATCCCGCTTGGACGTTCCATATAATCGTCAAACCGCTCTGCCAGTACTGATGGAGCAAAAGGCATCCAGAAATCCCGCTTTTTGATCATATCATTAAGATTCCGCAAAGCTATTTGACTGGAAGGATTCGCAATAAAGGATCGGGCTCCAAGAGCCCGTGGCCCAAATTCCATACCTCCACGGCAGATTGCAACAACCTCATCATCAAGCAATGCTTGGCTGATCACATCCATGTCAAATCCATCGAGCACCTCATAATGTTCTTGGACAGAAGCAATATCTAGTAATGCCCGAACATCGTCGTCTGAAACAACACGACCAAAATATGCATTTTGAGGGCGACTTTGTTCCAGAACAAACGATTCAAAACCAAGGTTTTCTTTATATGCTTTATATGCTGCGCCAATTGCCAACCCTTCGTCGCCCGGGCCGGCCGGAACGAATAAGGAAGACAAAAAATCCTGGTTCATCAGTGCCAAGTTTGCCTTGGTATTATTTGCCACACCACCGGAGAATACAAAGTCACATGTACCCGTTTGATCAGCGATGTTACCGAACCATTCTACCAGCCGATCTTCAACAAAATCCTGCAGTCCACCAGCAATACCATCAAAACGAAACAACTTCAGACGATCTTTGAAATAATCATAGAAGTTTGTCAGTTCTGGGTCTCGACCAAAGGCCAATCCCTCCACCCAATGAGCATCCTTGAATACTTGTCTTGGGCCCTTTTTGTTATGCTCGGCAGCATAAGGAGCAAGCCCCATGACTTTATACAAATGACGATGAGGATCCATTCTCAATTGTAGGGTAATGGAGGCATATATCTTACCGATTAGACTGGTACGGCCTCTGTGGAAACATTCCCATGTTCCATTTTCCACCACATGGACGGTTTCATATACACCGTCTCCGCCGCCATCCGAGGTTACAACAGCGGTTCTCTTTTTACGATTAATCGCTGTATGGTAGCCATGCCAGGCATGTGCTGTGTGATGGTCATGGAAACTAAGCTGTTCATCGTCAACGCCAATGTCTTCGAGAATTTTTTCCCGTCGAACAGATTGCATTAATTCCAGTTCTCCCGGCGCCAATTCTGCGTTTGATGCAAATGGAACCCGAGACAAATCATATGGTTGATTTCCATTAATCTTATAGTTAGGAAAAATACTGGCTAATGGAGGAAAAGATTCACCCTTGGTTTGGGGAGAAAAATATTCCTCATGCATCCGCGTGTGATCAGCAACAGAAAAGGTTCCAACGAGGTTGTGCAGGTTTGTCGGAACCAGTTTCTCCGTCGCGACAGCAACATGATCGATGTCTTTTCGGGTTAAACCTGCTTGGTCGAGAACGGCATTGATCGCTTGCAAGGGGTAAGCCGATATACCCTTTATGCGCTGATGGCGTTCTTCCATTGAAGCCGCAACCAAAACACCGTCCTGTAAAATACAAGCAGAAGAATCGTGTGAGTTATGAATTCCCAAAACAATCATATTAGCCAACCATTATCCGAAGTCTGAAATTGAGAAATTACCTATCACGAAAAAAACAGGCTGACTACGCGCTACTGGGTCAAATCGGCCCTCTCAGTCATTTCGCTACTGCTTGTTTCAACTATATGCCCGTTATCAAGACAAATTATCCAATCAGCGATGGAATGAACATAAGGCTGGTGCGAAATGGCGATTACCAAGCGGTCTTCTGACAGCTGTTTAACGGTATCACAGATCTCTTTTTCCGTTTCCTTGTCCAACGCCGTAGTCGCTTCATCCAGGATCAGCAAGTCCAGGTCCCTTACCATCGCTCGCGCAAGCATCAACCGCTGTCTTTGGCCGCCAGACAGCATGCTACCAGCGTTACCCCGCCACCGATCAAGGCTCTGGATTTAACTCGCCTCTCGACCATCGTCCAATCATCTTCCGTTTGCAAACTGCCATCAACTGCTACAGCGGAGGGGAAGAGATCATTGGTAAACATAACCCCATGCCCGATGAACACGCCGTCTTCAATCGTTACACCATCGCAGACAAAGCTATGCGACGAAATCTTGCAGTCTTGTCCGATCACGACACCACCCTGGACCTCAACAAAAGTACCAATTTTGGTGCGGTCACCAATTTCACAACCATATAGGTTCACAAGGGAATCATGAGGAATCGAGACATTTTCTCCAAGCGAAACATTGTCAGCGACAGACATTCCAAAAGTCATTCTGATCAGTAAGTGGGTTGGCAAAGCAATTTGTGTAACGGGTCGTCGATTTTGTCGAATAACTTGCGACCATCCTCGCCCCGGCAAGAACCAGGCATTTTCCCCACAGGTTCCCTATGTACATTATAAGGGACATATTGAATCATCATAACGAGCCGTTCCTTGTCCGTGACCCGACTGCCCATGTGAATACAATTACTGGTATCGACAACGAAACCTTGGCCTCTGGGCGCAACTGCCAACCTTTTTTTGTGCAAGAACCCTGCTTCTTCGATTTGCTCGTCAGAAATTCTTCCGGATTCATAGGAAATCTTTCGGCGAATCTGATCGGATTCAGATTTAGAGAAAAAGGTCAGGGGACCTGTATCCTCATCCACATCCGTTAAATAAACGAAGAACTTCAACTGCCTGTCATCTTCTAAGTCACAGTGGAACTGCTGACTGCCAGCAAGAGAGTCCGCCCCATGTCCGGGCTCCTCAACAGCTGGCGACCACCATATTTCAACACAACTCAAAACCGGAACAGATTTCAGATAAGCGGTCGCCGTTTCCACGAAAACTGGGTTCGTAAGAAACTGAATTAGATTTTCATTATCTGCGATGTCGCTTTCCAGCAGGCAGTTTCTCAAAAAAGATGTCTTCTCCGGTTCCTTGCTCCAAGAATAGCGAGGATCCAAATCACCAGACTTGCATCGCGCAACCCACATGCTGGACAATTCATCAAGCAAGTCTAACGCACCGGGCAATTGCAGAAAATCAATTGGGGCAAAACCCTCTTCAAGACTTATTGCATGGGTGGCCTGATCATTGATTTTCTTGGCTTGTAGAAGACGTTCAATAGTAGAGACCGGCCGGCGCAGAAACTTAAATGTATGAACAACCGCTCTACTTGCAGCAAAGGAAACCCCCCTGCGCGAGAGCCAGTGTGTAATTTCCCGCCCTAGATAGAAGTCCTCACCCGAACTTCTAAACAGTCGAGCAAAGGTAGATGTAATTGTCACTTCGCCTAACTCCAATCAATCTGGAAAATCACTTATGCACGAGAATGGCTATCATTCGGAATTTGCGGTTCAGCTTCCCAATGAAAGGAAAAACACGCACCAGTGGTGCAAGCTTCCGTAACCGGCCAGGCCAGAACATAAACAATTCAGCATCCAAGAAAGTCACCTCTCCGAAGTGCTCGCCAAACTTTTGCAGGATCACATTGTGCGGCAAATAATTGGTATGCTCCTTGAGCCATGTAAACTTACGAAGAGCAATATCATCTCCTGACCCAATTGATTCTCCGTCCTCACCGGCGCCTCGGCCATCCATCCAGCAAGCAAAAGGCAACCAAAGCTTAATCCACCAGTATCTCTGAATATAACCGGCCAAAGGAACATTAATGTGTCCTTCCATCAGCGCTGTACCAGAGGGAAACAAATGCACCCCATATCCGTCTGGACGTGTAACCCTTGCCAGCTCTGCCAAGACGGCGTCAAAATCCTGAACATGCTCAAAGACATTCTGAGACACAATCAGATCAAAGCACTCGTTTTCATGAGGGATTGCGTATGGTGTACCAACGACAGACTTGAACTGATCAGCTTCGAGCATTTCCTTAAATGCTTCCTTGCCTTCATAAAAATCCACCCCACAAGCATTATATCCTTCAGAACGCAACCAACGCACAAGTTTTCCGCCGCCCGAACCAAAATCCAAGATCTTGGTTTCAAGGGTCACATCCCTTCCACGTTGTTTTAGCAGGCTGCCCGCAAAATCGAGGATTTTCTGAAACTGCTGAGGTATCTTTCCATTTTCGAGCTTCATGTGATCGTTGCTAACCTGACAAAGGTTGTAAAACCAGTCTTTTGCCCTGAAAACGCCTGAATTACAAGAAGGATCAATTCGATAAACAGTCCTTGTTCACCTGCATTTATTCGACTATGCAAGACAATCTCTTTAATCGTAACGTGACTGTAAATCATGACCAGATTTCTTCCCTACGGGAAACAGGAAATCACTTTCGAAGATATGGATGCTGTCAGTCGCGTTTTGTCTTCGGATTTCCTAACAGCAGGCCCTATCGTTCCAGAGTTTGAGGACGCGCTCGCCACTCGGTTGATGGCGCGTTGCGTTACGGTAGTCAACAGTGGAACAGCCGCCCTGCATTTAGCCATCCTTGCTTCACAAATCGGCCTTGGCGACGCAGTCATCGTTCCTTCAATTTCCTTCCTTGCAACAGCCAATGCCGTTCTGCAGGCTGGTGCTGATGTTGTATTTTCTGATGTCGATCCTCTGTCCGGATTAATGACGGCAGAAACATTGAAAGAAGCGTTACAACGCATCCCCTCCGAAAAGAAGCTCAAAGCCGTAATACCTGTAGCCATGTCAGGGTTTTCGCCCCTGACGGAAGACTTAATGTCCGTTGCAAGGCAAAACGGGCTAATTGTTATTGAAGATGCGTGCCATGCGCTGGGCAGCGAATTGTCCTATAATGGCGATGTAATGCCGGTCGGCTGCGCCCGCATCGCAGATTTTCATGTGTTTTCTTTCCATCCCGTAAAAAACATTGCCATGGGAGAAGGTGGGGCAATCACAACAAATAATGTGCTCGCTGATAGTCGTATAAAACAACTTCGAAACCATGGTATAACAAGAAATCCCGAGGATTTTCTTCGTGTTGATATGGCTATGGAAGACAAGGGCAGCCGGGAAATAAACCCCTGGTATTACGAAATGCAGTCACTAGGCTGGAATTATCGGGCTCCGGATATTCTTTGCGCCTTGGGACTTTCTCAATTAAAACGCCTAGACAGCATTGTAGAGCGAAGAAAACAGCTTGTTGATTTATACAAGAACTACATTTTGAACATTGAAAGCCCACTGAGAGTAGTATCCCCGAAAAACAGTGACTTGGCGTGCCAGCATTTGTTCGCCTGTTTGATACCCTTCGACGAACTTGGCGTCACACGAGCTTGGGTAATGGGACAGTTGAAAGATAAAGGCATTGGTAGCCAGGTTCACTATATACCAATTCATCTACAGCCATTTTATGTCAAACGATATGGTGCCCTCGATCTACCCGGTGCTGATCATTGGTATGCTGAAGAACTATCACTGCCACTCTTTCCTCAAATGGCTGCCAATGACGTCAAATATATCGTGGATTCCCTGGCTGAAACATTGTCCTCAGCAGGTAATGGCAAATGATTGAACTCCCCGCCCTCACACCCGAAATTCCATTGGGAAATGGGTTGTTGTTGCGGCCAATGACAACAGAATTAGTAACCGATGCCTATACTAGCTGGATGCAAGACCCTCAGGTAAATCGCTTTCTGGAAACACGCTGGCATGAACAAAACACCGAGACTGTTTTGGCTTTCGTTGATGCCATGGTCAGGTGCAAGAATCAGTTTTTCTGGGGGATTTTTCTTGAAGATGGCACCCTCCATGTGGGCACAGTGAAACTTGGCCCGGTGGATATATATAACTCATACGCAGACGTAAGTTTCCTGATTGGCTCGATGAAAGCCCGAGGCAAAGGCATTGCGACACAAGCAGTTCAAGCCGTTTGCCAATTCGGCTTCGCGAAGCTGAAGCTGCATCGCATACGAGCAGGATATATTGACGGAAACGAAGGTAGCGCACGGCTTTTCAAACGGCTCGGTTTCCGTATTGAAGGATGCCGAATCGAACAGGCCGCGACTGGATCAGGCGAATGGGCTGATGTTATTGAAGTAGGCATACTGGCAAGAAGTTTTAAAAAAAATCCGATTGATTGAGAAACGCACTTTGACTTGTTGTTATCGCAAAAGCGGTTCCAACTCGCCGGGCTCAACTCTTAGTTCGTGGAATTCCAAATCCACGGGCAGAGCTAAGATTTCTTTATATTCAATATCGTGCACACCGCAATGCGCCGCCATCAAATTACTGCGAGGCAAGTAGAAACCTTTAGGCATTAAATTGATCATCCGTGTCCCTGGCGACATATATACCGCGTTTGCGAGGCCCGCTCCATGGACACCAATCAATATCTTTGTTTCCATGATTAACTTGATTTGCGCCTCAATGCTCAACCCGCCAAATTTTACAAACTCGATCTGTGGAAAAAGTTCTTGCAGCTCTGCCAGATTTGACAGTTGGCGCCCCCTATTGGTTTCTCCACGCCGGTCAACGCAAACAATACGATAAGGCTTTCTCAAAGGAGCGGACTTTGTCCGCAGCTTTTCAAGGAAGACCTCAACAGCTTTAGCCCCTGTTCGTGACGGAAGCAACTTCACATCGTCGTTCTTATAGCGCCGATTACCACTTGAAACATCACGCTCCACCCAGAAAGCTGGGATGGGAGACAGTCTGTAAATTGGGTCATACCCCCCCTCCCCTTTCAAAGACTTCGTTTCGTCCTGAAAACGCGTCATATTGTTCTTCAATGCCGAATCGAAATCCTGAAACCACGGCTTTTGAACATAATCCATCACATAGACTTCTGAAGTGATCTTTACGATATCACCGTCCGGATACGTCTGAAACTCGACATCATAAAGCTCAGACACAAGAGAAAACAGATCCTGTACATATTTGGGAACGCCTGGATTATGTAAAACCACACAAGGGCGCTCCACCTTTCCAAGAAAGACGAGCAACCTCATGAAATTATCAATAGTAAAGTGATAATAATTATTTTTACGTGATAATATTTCAAAAATAAAGATTGGCTTATCGTAGGACAATGAAATACATCTATCATTATTAAAATGACGAATTCCAGAATACAATGGAAGTTTTACTATTAGAGAATCGATATCGTCAATATTGGATTCCCGTATCAGTGTTGAACGGATACTCCCAACAGGTCTGTAAATTAAAACTCCTGTCCCTGTATGCAAAAAAACCCCATGGAAACAGTATATCCCTGCTAACTCCTTGTGCACTATGCCCAATTCGGAGTTCCCATAATCTACCGAAAACTGTTTGAAAGGAAAAGCAAGATCACGGCAGGCCATAATCCTGCTATGGCCGACATATTTGTTACGAAGCAGATGCACAAAGTCTACAATAAGCCTAGACGGGCCATGGTTTAACACAGCCTTCAACAGGCGAAGTAATTTGGAGATAAAGAACATCAAGTTGAGTTTCCCGCTGGCTTATCCCATGGCCTCAAACGGCCTTTGTCCATCTCCAGAACCAAATCTGCCAATGATAACATGTACTTTTGATGAGAGACGGCAATCACCAGCATATCTTCCGACAGCTTCTTGATCATGTTTGAAATCTTGATTTCGGCGTTCTCATCAAGTGCCGCCGTAGCCTCATCCAAGATCAACACAGAAGGTCTCCCAACAAGCGCCCGCGCGATCATAAGTCTTTGACGCTGACCACCTGAGAACAATGCGCCGCGCTCCCCCACCTGCTGCTCTAAGCTTTCAACAAAGGACCACCCGTCAATCTGCTCGATAGCATCATTGAGATCTTCATCCACTATCCCTGAATCACCGAGCGTCAAGTTACTCCTAATACTGTCGTTAAACAGAAGCACTTCCTGCGGAACGTAACCAATACGAGCCCTCCAGGTTGCCATGTTTAAAGACGATAGTCCCTTTTCACCAATCAAAATCTCTCCGGAAGAAGGGCGGACAAGACCCGTTATCAAATCGATTACTGTGGTTTTACCGCCTCCCGAAGGTCCTGTAATTGCCACCAAACCTGTCTCGGGAAAGTCCACAGACAAATTGTGCAACAACATAGGACTATTGGCGTATGCAAAGGACAAGTTCCTAAAAGTTATTCTTGTATTCTCGATAAGCTTATCCGTGCCACTAATATTTGATTTCACACTATGTTTGGCTTCCTCAATACTATCGAACATCGACCAATACGCGCTTTCAACAGTGTAATAGGCTTGCAGAGTCCGCTGTAATTCTGAAATTTTTCCGATCATCCTGTTAAAAAACACGATCATGACAAGTAACTCTGAGAACTCAGTGTCGGCATACTCCAATGCAACATACAAACCCAAAGCAATGATTGCCGTAAGCAGTGGTTCTGGCAATGAGGTTTGAGCAGCAACAGCGACCCCTTGGCTTCTATGGGCGCGCCATAGTTGCTCAACATCAAATTTTAAATAGTCACGGACCAGATGTTCCCGTCCCATGGCTTTCAGGGCCTTCATGCCTTGCAACTTGTCCGTCATAGCCGACATCAGCGACTTGCTAGATCTTGTTTCATCACCACCTGCGCGCTTGGCAAGCTTTTGGGCTGGAAGCAAAATAAACCAAATAAGGCCACCCAACACAAAAGCGCCCAGCAAGACTTCGATGGGAAAGAACAAAGAAACTGCCGTTAAAATTGCCAACTGAATTGCCGTCGCAAGCAATGTCCACAAAGCGAGATAACTAGTAGCACTTCGAATCGATTCCGCACTGATCGAATTCGTGAAACCACCGTTAGCGTTGAGCATAAAGTAAGACCAGTTTGCATTAAACATATGCTCAAGAAAAGACAGCCGCATATCTCTCACTAAGTTGGCCGCGACAAGACGAAGTGAGTATCCTGTAATAAAAGTACATACCCCTTTGAAAACAATTATCAAAACAATCAGTATCAATACACTTGGCAAAGTCATCTCCAAACCCAACCAAGAAAATGCTGACTTGTAATACTCATATATCTGTATAGCCCCAGTCCCTGATCCTTGATTTTGAACATCGGATTCGGGGAGCACTGTTGCTAGTAACGGCAGCAATGAGATCAAACTGAACGCTTCCAGCAATCCTCCAAAAACAGTTGCAACCAATACAATTATATAAGCGAGAGGAAATTGCTTGATACTTATGGAAAATATACGGAACATTCTCTTTATGGAGCTTAGGTCCATCAAAGCAATATCCTTTAAGATTTATTGAAAAATTTTCGATTAAAATAGATGGCATTCATCCATGACACATGCCCGACCATAAAATCATCATTGACCTTGGGACTGTTCTTTTGAGGAATTTGCTCACCAACTTTTGGTGAATAATTCACTTTCTTTGTAATATCGAAAAGCTGGAAACCATCCAGACAAATCTCTATATCCTTAATGCTTGTATTGTGACCATAGGTATCGCCAACCAATACTTCAATTTCGACAACAGATGTGTTTTGAAGCACCCGTTCCCCCCCCTTTAAAACCGAAACATCATTCCCTTGGGTATCGGATTTCAGCAGGTCGATGTGGTCGATCCCGTTTCGCATGCAGTATCCGTCTAAAGTCTCTACAGCCACTTCTTTCCGTTCATTCTCGCCTCCGAGCATAGGGTAAATTGAATTGAAGTTGCCTCGTCTCTGCTCGTAGAAAAATGCTTTCCCCTGAAAATCTGAAAGAGCCAAATTGTTTATTTGTATGTTGCTGTGTTGAGCAAACTTTGTCGCCAGATTTTGACAAGCAACCTCTGTTGGTTCGAACGAATGGATGGTTGGATTAAGGAAAAAAGACTGCCATGCTTCCATTGTTTCTCCTTTGTGCGCCCCAATATCAAAACAAACTGGCTGCCTCCGCTTCACCAAGTACTTGAGAGCGTCCGCCTCTATCTTGTCTGATTTCCACAGCCTCCTGTCATTTTCCGATAACAATACATACCCGGCTTTCCTCATTGCTTCCAAAAATCGTAATTTAAAAAAACCGGCCATCAGATGAAAATACCTTAACAATTA
This sequence comes from Thalassospira sp. Z349TD_5, assembly GCF_056173045.1. NCBI lineage: Bacteria > Pseudomonadati > Pseudomonadota > Alphaproteobacteria > Rhodospirillales > Thalassospiraceae > Thalassospira > Thalassospira sp. Z349TD_5. Next base: position 223,541 of record NZ_CM149654.1, on the reverse strand, counting down.
TGGGGCGACATCGCTCTGTCGCAATCGGATCATCGTTATTCAATATTAAAAAAAAAACGTCAAGCGCACTCCGGGGCTACTGTCGGATAACGCACTTCAAGCCAAAAGCTGACAAATAGAGGTTGATTCCCGGCCCATTTCAAGGCTAGTCCTGTAGCATTGATATGGGAATATGTCATTCTCAGCTTGTTTATGGTTCTTTCTATCCGGGCTCTTTAAAATGAAAAATATTGCATTAAAAGCTGGCAAAAAATGAAGAATATTATCTTAAAAACCTTCAAGAAACTCGGTTACAAAATTGAAAAGATCACAGAGAACCCTACCCATGTGAAAATCCAGAACCAAATTCTCAGGAAGTTGATTGATAACCCAACCCCGGTAATTTTGGATGTCGGTGGGCACAAAGGTGAGTTTGTTATTCATTTTCGAGATAGCCTGCCTAGATCAGTCATACACTCGTTTGAACCAGAACCGAACAGCTTTCAACTGCTGAAGGAAAATACTGCCAGCTTCAAAAACGTTCACCTAAACAACTTGGGCATCACTAATGACAAGTCAGTAGGCATTGCTACTTTTTTTAAGCACAGTCATTCCAAACTGAATAGCCTGAACAAAATAAATGTAAACAGCAGGGTAATTCAAGATTCTCTGAAGATTCAAGACAACACAGCAGATGACCATAACAAAGAAATAAAAGTTCACCTTACAAGTCTAAATAAATACTGCAAAAAAAACAATATTGAATCCGTAGATTTATTAAAAATGGACACACAGGGGCACGAAAGAGAGTGCCTTGAAGGATGTTCTGATATTCTGCAAAATATAAAAATTATCTACACTGAGATAAATTTCTTTGATATGTATGAAGTAAGGTACAACTTCTTCGATTTGGAGAAGATTCTAATTCCAGCAGGATTTACTCTTTACGCCCTGCCACGCCTGAACAAAGAAAAAGGCTGCAACAAAATCAGTTGGGTTGAAGCAGTCTACGTCAACAAACGCTTTTTCCCGAACGCCTAACTAACTATCTTTTGTTGGCTGGCTTGCCTGACAGGGAACAACACCCACTTTTGATATTTGAACCTTGATCTGAACCCAGTAGGTCGCTAAACAGAGCGATACTCAAGGGCTTGGGAAGATACGTTACCAAGTCAAGTTTCCCGATTACGCAGGACATCTTACCATGGGGAAAACTTCATTCTGGTCGGGCCAAAAAATTCTGGTTACCGGTGCCTGTGGTACGATTGGTCAAAGACTGGTTTCCAGATTGCTAGAAGAAGACGTCGATGAAGTCGTTGCTTTTGACACCAATGAATTCGGCATTTTCTCCCTGCAACAACATTATCGCGATGAAAGCCGCTTCGATGTTGTTGTTGGCGACATTCGCAGTAGCTCCAGTATCAAGGATGCTTTGGCTGATATTAATATTGTCTTTCATGGCGCTGCACAGAAGCATGTTCATTTAAGCGAACGATATCCTGACCAAGCCGTAGCAACAAATATCACCGGTGTACAAAACCTGATATCAGCCGCTATTGAGAACGGTATCAATCGGGTTATTTTCATGAGTTCCGACAAGGCTGTGAACCCCACCAACGTTATGGGAACGTCAAAACTAATGGGCGAACGGCTAATTACGTCGGCTAATTTCTTAAAACAAAATCAGGGTACTATCTTTTCCTCTACCCGTTTTGGCAATGTTCTGGGCTCCCGCGGGTCTGCAGTGCCACTGTTCCTGAAGCAAATGCGGGACGGCAAGAATATCACACTGACAGATCCCGATATGACCCGCTTTGTCATGACCATCTCAGAAAGTGTCGAATTGCTCTTGAAGGCTGCATGCCATTCGTCCGGGGGAGAGATTTTTGTGACAAAAATGCCCGTCCAAAAGATCGTGGATATGATTGAGGCTCTTAAAAAAATCTATGCGCCCCAAATCAACCGAAATCCCGAAGACATCAAGATCTCGGTAATTGGCACCCGCCCGGGTGAAAAGCAGTACGAAGAACTTTTGAGTACGGAAGAGTTGCACCGCACCACCGAAACTCAGGATTTCTTTGTCGTCCGACCGACTTTGCATAAGGCCATGGATCAACTGGCGAAAAAGCCGGAAAGAGAGTATCGTTCTGACTTGGAGCCCGTCCAGACGGTTGAAGAAATTGTCAGTTATTTCCTTGATCACGATTTACTAAACCAAATAGATTATTGACAATTCCTAGGCGCGGTCATTTGACCTGACGAACTAGCCTTGTTTTCAAAGGACACAATTCCATGCGTATCATGATTTTAGGCGGAGACGGTTTCCTTGGCTGGCCGACAGCCATGTATCTCAGCAACAAGGGTCATGACGTTTTGGTCGCAGACAATTATCTGCGTCGAACAGCGTGTATAGAAAAAGACACGCCGCCCCTATTCCAGTTACCAAATTTGCTAGAGCGCCAGCGCTTATGGGAACAAAAATCCGGTAGAAAGATTGATGTTGAAATCGCTGATATTTGCGATTTTAGAACTCTTGCAGATATGCTCCGGAAGTTTCAACCAGATACAATTATCCATTATGCTGAGCAGCCTTCAGCTCCCTATTCCATGGCGGGATATGAAGAAGCCCGGTTGACCCTAACCAATAACTTGATTGGGACTTTTAATGTTGCTCAAGCCGTAAATGAAGTGAACCCAGCTATACACATTATCAAACTGGGCACAATGGGCGAGTACGGCACCCCAAATATCGATATCGAGGAGGGATTCATTGATATCGAACATAAAGGCCGAAAAGATCGCGTTCTCTTCCCTCGCCAAGCTGGATCTTTGTATCATACAACAAAGATCCAGGATACAGATCTACTATATTTCTATGTGCGGGCGTGGGGACTGAAAGTAACTGATCTGATGCAGGGCCCTGTTTATGGCATGTTTACCGATGAAATGGGAGACGATGCTAATCTGTTTACCTGTTTCAATTACGATGAAATTTTTGGCACCGTCCTGAACCGTTTTCTAGTGCAGGCCGTGGCAGGGATTCCTCTCACCGTCTATGGGAAAGGTGGGCAAACACGCGGCTATCTGAATATCAGGGATACACTGCAATGCTTGGAACTGGCTGCAAAAAACCCTGCCGGAAAAGGGGAAATGAGAATTTTCAACCAATTCACAGAAACCTTCTCCGTAAATGATCTTGCCCGTAAAGTTCAACAAGCGGGAAAACTGCTCGATCTTGATGTGAAAGTCCAGCAACTACCCAATCCTCGTGTTGAACTTGAAGAGCATTACTACAATCCAACACATACGGGGCTGAAGGATCTGGGTCTTGAGCCACATCTGCTGACAGACCAAGTTTTAACCGAGATACTGCAGCAAATCAGTAAGGTAAAAGACCGAATTCGCAATGACATCATCCTGCCGAAAACGGAATGGCGGAAATGACTGTCCCTTCTTTCCGTTTGAAACAGGAATTTCTCATTGGTAATAAACTGGTAGGACAAAGTTCACCTTGCTTTGTTATTGCCGAAGCCGGTGTTTCCCATTTTGGCGATTTTCAAAAAGCGCTGAAACTTGTTGAACATGGCGGTAGAGGCCCAAGCAGACGCAGTCAAATTCCAGATATTCAATGTTGATCGCATGATATCTAAAGCGGCAAATGATTGGAAGCTGCGTCTAGGGAATCGAGCCCTTCCTTATGAAGATTTTGCCCGCTTGAAAGAGTACTGTGATAGCAAATGTATCATGTTCACGGCAACAGCCCATGAAGAACAGAGCCTAGAATATTTGCATGAGCTTGACGTTCCCTTCTACAAAATTGGTTCTGGTGAGAGAAACAATGTACCCTACTTGCGCGATGTCGGCGCACAGGGAAAGCCGGTAATTTATTCAACGGGCATGCATGAAATCGCAGATATCGATACAGGATTGGTCGCCTTGACAGAAACAGGTAATACGGAAATTTCCCTATTACACTGCGTAACTGCCTACCCGACGCCCCCCGGCCAAGTCAATCTTGGTGCAATGCTGGACATTAGGAAGACATTTCAAGCTGTCACTGGCTATTCAGATCATACCGAAGGGGTCGATATCCCGCTGGCAGCAGTTGCCATGGGCGCCAAAATCATCGAAAAACACATTACGCTTGAATACAACATTCCTGACGCCCAGGATTGGAAGGTCTCCTGCGGACCGGAGAACCTAACAACCTTTGTTTCGTCAATTCGTAAAATCGAACAGGCAATGGGCTCTGGCAAAAAAATGGTATCGGCTACAGAAAAGAAAAGTCTCGGCTGGGCAACAAAATCTTTGGTTGCCTGTAGAAATTTACCTGCCGGGCATATCCTTCAAAAAGATGATCTGATCGCCAAGCGGCCAGGTACCGGTATATCGCCTAGAGACCTAGATAATGTCATTGGCAAAACCCTAATTGCAGATCTGAAAGAAGACGGAATATTGACCTCGGAAATATTGTCATGAAAAGAAAAGTCTGTCTTGTCCTGACGTCACGCGGAAACTACGGGAAAACCAAGTCCATAATTGAAGCTGCCAAGAGACAGCATGACATTCAATTACAGATCATAATTGGCGGATCCTTAGTTCTGGAGAAATATGGCAAAATTTTTGATTCGGAATATACCGACAGTTTCCATGTTGATGCTAAAATCCACTTTCTAGTGGAGGGGGAGACGCCTTTGACCATGGCGAAGTCTGCGGGCCTTGCCGTGTCAGACTTTGCAACGGCATTTGGGAACCTAGAACCTGATCTGGTAGTTGTAATTGCCGACCGTTTCGAATGCTTGCCTGTGGCCATGGTCGCCACCTACATGAACATTCCGGTTGCTCATATCGAGGGTGGAGAAATCTCCGGATCAATTGATGAATCCATTCGTCATGCAATTACAAAAATGTCCTACTTGCATTTTCCATGCTCCGAAGAAGCCCGTGATCGGATTATCCGGATGGGCGAAGATGCCCATCGCGTCCATTTGGTTGGCTCCACCAGTTTTGATGTTCTGTCAAAAATCAACCTCGACGACCTTTCCCCGTTTGACCGTTTGCAAGAAGAGAAGGGTGTTGGGCAACACGTTCGCGCGGAAAAAGGAAAGTACCTGATCGTCATCCAACATCCAGTGACAACTGAATATGAACATAACCGTGACTATATTCAGGAAACTGTCGATGCAATTGATGAACTGGCAATCCCTACGTTTTGGCTATGGCCCAATATGGACGCTGGGTCTGATGGCATATCAAAGGGTATTCGGCAATATCGGGAGTCCAGAAAATCCCGATCATGTTCATTTTTTCAAGAGCCTTCCGATCGAGCTTTTCGGCCCTCTGCTAAAAAATGCTAGCTGTATCGTCGGCAACTCCTCCAGCGGCATTCGTGAAGCAGCTTTTCTGGGAACACCTACCGTTAACATAGGAAATCGCCAAACTGGTCGGGACCGGGGTAAGAATGTCATAGACGTCCCCAATCAGCGCGAGGCTATAGTCTCCGCAGTACGGCAGCAACTTGGCCACGGCTCCTACGCACCAGACCATCTCTATGGTGACGGTAATGCAGGGCCCAAAATTGTCGATATTCTGGCGAAGGCCGGTTTGCAATCTCAAAAAATCAACAGCTATTAAACCCTCACTGCAAGATTGATATGACCAAGCCCGTCGCCATTTATTATTCTATGCTGCAATACCAGCCGGAAAGCCTGGAAAAACTGCATGAGCATTTCGATGTCGTTACTTTGCCGTCGCCGGAAGAAGACAATGGTGAAATACTGGCTAGGGCAAATGTCTTATTTGCCCCATTGGGTTATCAGGTTGACAAAAAAAAGATAGATTTATGCCCTTTGCTGCGAGTAGTCGCCTCCAACACGACAGGGCATCCCCATATTGATGTCAGCTATTGTGAGCAACGCAAAATTGGTGTCGCTTGTTTGAAGTTTTCCCCTGATTTTCTGCAGAATATTACACCAACAGCTGAACTTGCATTCGGACAGATTATTGCCCTGACACGCAATGTGGTGAATGCTCATGAATCCTGCCTTGCTGGCAAATGGAACCGGCGCCCTTTTGGTGCATCAAGTATGCTATCTAGAAAACGGCTCGGTATTATTGGCCTAGGTCGGCTTGGCAGTTTGGTCGCGCGCTATGGGAACGCGTTCGGCATGAATATTGGCTGGTTTGATCCATATGTCGAATCCACGGCCTATCATCGCTATTCTTCACTGCAGGAGCTGGCAGCAAACAGTGACATCCTTAGTCTGCATGTTCCTCATGAAAAGAACACGGAGAGCATGATTGATCAGATCATATTCGATGCCATGCCAAGGGGAAGCTATTTTATAAATACTGCCCGTGGGGAACTTGTTGATTGGTCTGCATTGCTGGGTGCGCTGAAATCCGGCCATCTGGCAGGCGCGGCTCTGGACGTCTTTGAAGGCGAATTTGTCCCAGGTTTTGCCGACACTTTCAATGATCACCCGCTACTGGATTATGCGAGAAAGAACAGTAATGTTCTATTGACCCCGCATATCGGCGGTTCCACCATTGACGCTTGGCGCGAAACTGAAATGAAGACCATTGAAATGTCATTGGACATTCTGAAAAGTTCTGGACAATGATGGAACAACGATTTGAGATAGAGAATGGGCGGGCAATTGGCCTAATTCCGGCCCGGGGAGGATCCAAGTCCATCCCATTGAAAAACCTGCATCCCCTTGGCGGAAAACCACTGATAGAATGGTCAATTGACGCAGCAAAGGGAGCTGGTACAACCCTTTCAGAATTACTATGCAGTACAGACCATCCCGGCATAACAGAGTTCTGCGAAAGTAGAGGCGTCAGACCGATCCCGCGTCCAGATGCTCTTTCTGGAGATGATGCACCTGTGACAGATGCCATACGGCATTGTTTGCAGGTACTAGCAGCGCAGAATAATAGACGTATCCCTGAAATTGTGGTCCTACTCCAGCCGACAAGTCCCTTTGTCCGGTCAAAAGACATTGTCGGTTTGGTGGATTTGTTGCGCGAAGATTCCCAAGCGCTTTCCGCGCAAACCATTATGCCCGTTTATCACAACAGCCATGCTTTCAATCAGCGAACACTAAGTGAAGTTGGCCAAGTGTCTTTTCATTTTAAGAACGAGCGAGCAACCGCCTACAACAAACAGCGAAAACCGGCACTGTATCTGTTTGGTAATCTTGTTGCCACTCGCAGTACGGCACTGCTGGACGGACAAGACTGTTTCGCCCAACCGTCTCGCGGGAAAGTCATTGATCGCTTTCATGCGATGGATGTGGATAGTGACGATGACTTCAAAATGGCGGAACTTTTGATTGCTGGAAATTTGGTCCAGACAGGAAAACACCATGATTGATATCGCTTTGCCTGATGAAAAATTTCTGCTGGATTGGTGGGCTAAAAATGATCTCGAAGATCTATTTGCTGCGGTCACCGAAAGTGCAAAGGCCCTTGCACCGAAAGGACAAAAACCTTTTCCTCCTCACAAAGCGGACTTGGCACGGTTACACTATCTAATCCATCACTACCGATTCCTGACCAGTCTGGAATTTGGTGTCGGATATTCTACGATTGTTCTTGCCGACGCCCATCGCAAGAATCGCTTAGACTATGAACAGTCTAAAGGCCAAAAACGTAAACTGCGAAACAGCCATCTATTCGAACACACCACGGTTGATACCGAGACGGTGTGGCTGGACTACACTGAAAAACTCTTGCCCAATGATTGCCGTACAGGAATATCATTTCACCAATCAGGTAGTACTATTGGTTTGTGGCAGGACCAGATTTGTCATTATTATGATCAGTTGCCAGATGTTTGCCCGGATTTTATATATTTGGACGGACCTGATCCAGACGCGGTGAAAGGTAGCATTAATGGCATCACATTCCGGCAAGAAGAGCGTACACCAATGGCAGCTGACCTGTTGCGACTGGAAGCAATTTTATTGCCCGGTACAGCTATTCTGGTTGATGGAAGAACAAATAACGCCCGTTTCCTTGCACAGAACTTCAGTAGACACTGGTCCATCGACTGGGACAAGAATGGTGACGTAACCCTGTTCATTCTGAGAGAAGACCCGCTAGGAAAACACAATATCAGCGGAAAAGCAGTTTTTGAAGAGTTGAGGTAATGCATCCTGTATTACGTGAACCGGCAATACGGCTGGTTGAAATTCTCCCTGTAACTTGGATTGTGAATAAGATTGTCCGGGACTGCGAAATACTGGAGGCTCCGGTTTCAAATGCCTCGACACGCACTATTCTGGCCGTAAATGCAACCAGGTTTCGTGGTGAGCTAGAACTTTTGCAACAGCATGGCAACTTCCGTATTGTAAAGATCCCGATAGGATGGCAAACCCGGTTCTATGGATGGTATTATCCTTATAACGAAGCCTGGCTGGATGCGGACAAAGATGCCGCAATTGGAAAACGTCGCGCACGATATCGTAAACTGTTAGAACGCATCTTTTCTCTCTTATTTAAGCGTTTGCAAGTCGATATGGTGATCGGTGCATCATTATTTTATCGTCACGACAACGATTGGGGTGTTGTTGCCCGCCAGATGGGAAGGCCTTATTATGTCTTTCATAGGGAATCAAATGTATCATCTAGACATGCAAAAAAATGGAACATCCAGCGCGCTCAACAGTTAAATAAGTTCCAAGGAACCATGGCTGTCTTCCAAAACAGTCTACAGCGTGACATTTATCTGGCTGAGGGTGCTGTTGATGAGAGCAATTCAACTGTTATTGGTGCCCTTCGCATGGATAGTCTGTTGGAGCGTATCGACACAATTACAGCCAAACGTGATCTGATACTGCAAAAAGAGAGAAAGAAGGTTGTTCTCTTCAGTTTTGGCCGTGCTACCGGTATTATCGGTGCGGCGCCGCCAAACTGGCCCAATGACAACAAGACCTATCTGGACAAGTTTTGTGAACAAACACATGTTGTTGTAGCACGCATTGCTGCGGAAAATCCCGACATTGAAGTTATCGTAAAGCCGAAATACGGTGGCACATGGACAAACAATATTACTGCATACATGACCCATGCAGGGTTTGATCCCGAAACCCTGCCGAATTTATTCATCGACGATGAGCTGGATGTGCATCAACTGCTCGAGGAAGCCGATGTTGTTATTGGTTTTGGGTCGACTACGCTTTTGGAAGCCGGCATTTGCGCCCTTCCCGTGATAATGCCTTGGTTTGCCGAGGCCCGAGATGAGAAATGGGAAGATTACATTCTGTATGGTGAAGAGAAAGAGGCCTTTGATCTTGCTATATCTGCAGATGATCTCCATCACAAAATCATTCAAGCCTTAAAAAATCCGAATGTGCCAACAGAACTCTTAGAACGACGCCGGGATCTCTTTGCAAAATATCTAGGCCAGTCAAGCATAGGGTCTGTTGACGCAGCGATCACGCTACTCAACCAAACTAAAATCTAATGAAAGGCTTGTTGATGGAAGACATAGGAAGAACTGTCTGTATCATCATTCAGGCACGCATGACATCCAGCCGGTTGCCTGGCAAAGTATTGATGCCACTAGGGCATCAGCCTGCCTTAGAACTCATGATTTCGCGCCTCAATAGATGCAAGCGAGTGTCAACAGTTATTGTTGCAACAACCTCAAACCATACAGATGATCCTCTGGCCAACCTCTGCGAAAAACTTCAAATTCCCTGCTTTCGCGGGGATGAATTTGATGTGTTGGGCCGCATGTATAAAGCCACGGAAATCCATCCTGCAGATTATTATGTTCGCTTAACCGCAGACTGTCCCTTTGTTGACCCTACCATTGTCGATCACGTCATAGAAGATACACTCTCACAGAATGCGGGATATGGGTCAAACATTTTGCCCCGAACATATCCGGATGGACTTGATGTAGAGATTATGTCAGCTTTTCTGTTCAATAAGTGCGCGCAAAATGCAACTACGATGCGGGACCGGGAGCATGTGACAACCTGGATCCGTGAACAAATTTCTTCAGGTTTAAACAGCTTTGTAACAAGCAATACTAAACATGATCGAGATTTGGGGTGGCTGCGCTGGACGTTAGACACAAAGGACGACTATAAAAAACTCCAACGCCTTGCAAGCGTTGTTCCATCCGATGCGCCCTGGACCGATTTTTTGCAATTCGACAGTGATTATCTAAGTGCAGATGAGAGCGGAAACAATAATTGACATGACAAATCCGAAATTCCGAAACTCCCATGACTTGCTAGAAAAGGCGTCAGCGGTTATCCCTTTGGCCACCCAAACCTTTTCGAAATCTATTTTGAATTTGGTTGTGGGAGAGTCCCCTTTGTTCTTGGAAAGCGGAAAGGGTGCTTATGTCCATGACATAGATGGTAACAGATTCCTTGATCTCATCCTTGGACTGTTGCCTGTTGTTCTTGGTCATGCCGACGACGATGTTAATGCTGCCATCACCCGCCAATTAGAAAAAGGAATAAGCTTCTCATTAGCTACGCCCTTGGAAGAGGAACTAGCATCCCTCCTATGCAAAGAAATTCCCTGCGCTGAAATGGTGCGCTTTGGCAAAAATGGATCAGACGCAACTTCAGCGGCAATTCGTCTCTCCCGTGCAGTTACAGGACGGGACAAAATAATCTGTATGGGCTATCACGGCTGGCATGACTGGTATATAGGCACCACAACCCGGGAACTCGGTGTTCCAAAATCGGTTGCAGAGCTCTCAGTCGCTGTGAACTTTAATGAGCCAGATCAGGTTGAAGACATTCTGCGATCTTCCCCGGACAGCTTTGCCGCCATCATTCTCGAGCCCGATGGCCATCAAACGCCAGCACCCGGATTTCTAGAAGCCCTTCGTCTTCTTTGTGATCAATACGGCGTAATTCTCATATTCGACGAAATTGTCACGGGCTTCCGTTGCAACATGGGCGGTGCTCAGAAACAATATTCGGTTACACCTGATCTGGCCTGTTTTGGGAAAGCCATGGGTAACGGTATGCCAATATCTGCCTTGGTCGGGCGACGCACTATCATGAAATCGGTCGAAGACATTTTCTTCTCTGGCACATTCGGCGGAGAGACCCTATCGCTGTCAGCTTCTATCGCAACCATTAACAAAATGAACAAGATCAACGGCGTTGAACAAATTCGCCGCACCGGCAAACGACTGATAAAAGCTCTCAACGATTCCAGTTTGCAAAACGGTTTGGATCAGCATCTTTCATTTGTCGGCCCAGATTGGGGCCCAGGCATACATATTTCCGATTGTGGAACAGGCGACTTGTTACTAACAAAATCTCTGTTGCGCCAATCACTTGTAGAGCAAGACATACTTTGTGGCGGGGGCATCAATTTGTGTGTTGCGCATGCAAAAGAAGATGTAGTCTCTGATATTGAGAACAATTGGAAAAACGCTATCACGGTCTTTTCGGATGCCGTACGCAGCCCTGCCCCGGCAACCCGACTTCGTGGCAAAAAGTTGGAGCCAATTTTTCAAATAAGACGCTGAAGACCTACTAAATGAAAGATAGAGTTAATAGTTTGGATAATTGACATTAGCCAAATCCGAGACAGTAAATCACAACAACCGATTTCGCACGCTTTGTCGCAAAACTCTTACTGCTTCAAGGCTTAGGTCAGAATCGAAAGAAGACTCAATTAAACTCAATATTCCATTCCCACAAACAACCGAGACATTGTCTAATTCTGTATCGATAATAATTTGGCCCGGAACTGCAAGAACCTTATTCGGAAAATCCATCGATTTTGCTTTCCATCTTCGCAAAACAGAACAGTTTCCACTCTTGAAGTCTTTGTAGGAACAAAACGCTCCGGTTAGCGGTTTAGTTGAAGCACGAATTAGGCGCTCTATTTGATCTGCATTTTGCCGCCAGTCAATGCGACCATCTTCCGGATGCCTTGGAAAACAACGAATAATTGAATCGCCTCCAACGTCGATAGAAAAGCTTTTGGGGTTGTCTCTAGGCGGTGTTTACATTCAGGATTCCCATTTAGCCGAGAATATGATTCAAGACTCTGGCTATATGGAGGTCAGCATGAATGGATCGACAGGAACTAAGTGATGCGCTTTGGGATCGGATGGCTCCACTGTTACCGGGCAAAGCAACAGACCCCGGACGCACGGGGCAGGATAACCGCCTGTTCGTGGAGGCGGTCCTGTGGCTAGCGCGCTCAGGAGCACATTGGCGTGTTCTACCCAAGGAGTTTGGCCGCTGGCACACGGTCTACCAGCGTTTCAATCGCTGGTGTCGCAAAGGGGTTTGGGAGAACCTTTTCAAAGCGTTGAGCGATGACGCCGACTTTGAGTATATCCTCATCGACAGCACCATCGTGCGCGCCCACCAGCACAGCGCAGGTGCCCCAAAAAAAGCGATCAATCCGAAGGTCGGTTTGAAGCTCACGCTCTGGGACGGTCCAAAGGAGGACTGAGTACCAAGGACCATGCCGCTACCGATGCCTTGGGCAATCCAGTACGCTTCATCCTGACGGGAGGCGAGCGTAACGACATCACCCAGACCGAAGGTCTTCTTGAGGGTTTTAAGGCAAATTATGTGCTGGCGGACAAAGGTTATGACGGTCAACGCGCTATGAACGCTATCGCCACGACCGGAGCAAAACCTGTCGTACCCCGTCGAACCACAACAGCACAATGGAGGCCTTTCGACCGAGAACTCTACAAAGAGCGCAACATGATTGAACGTTTCTTCTGCCGTATGAAGGATATGAGGCGGCTGACCATCCGATACGAAAAGTCCGCAGAAAACTTCCTTAATATGGTCCGGATTTTTGCAATCAGATGTTGGGCCAATTGAGTCCAGACCCTAGGTAATGTTGACAAACTGGATTCCCTAAAGATCTGTAATGTGATTCAAGGTAACTTTTACGGAGGTTTCCTTGGCGCGATTGTTGATGGAAGAAGCGGAATGGGCGTTTTTTGAGCCTTTTCTCTTGGCGATACGTGGGCGTGGTGGCCGTCGAGCTTTAGATCATCGCCGCGTTCTGGACGCCATCTTCTGGATTGCGCGAACTGGTTCGCCGTGGCGGGATCTGCCCGAAGAATTCGGCAAATGGTCCAGTGTCTATCGTCAATTCAGAAGGTGGACGTTGGCGGGACTTTGGGAGTTGATGCTTGAAGCGCTTAATGAAAGTGGCTCCATGCCAGATCAGGTTCAAATGATCGATAGCACTGTGATCCGGGCTCATCACTTGGCCGCAGGCGCAAAAGGGGGACTCAAAAAGAAGGTTTTGGCCGCTCAAAAGGTGGCTTTACGACCAAGATCCACCTCATTGCCAACGCTCACGGACTGCCTGTCAGGGCGGAAATAACCGGCGGAGAAGTTTCTGATTTCAAGGGCTTCGATATTCTAGTGGATACTGACCTGCCGAAAGCCAAGGTTTTTCTGGCTGATAGAGGCTATGACAGCGACCATATTCGTAACGTGATCGATCTGCGGGGCGGCATCCCTGTTATTCCAGGTAAAACCAATCGAAAAGTGCCAATCGAGGTCGATGCTATAACCTATGCTTTGCGAAATCGCGTTGAGCGTTGCTTCAATAAGCTCAAATGCTCACGACGCTTGGCAACCCGGTACGATAAAACCGCAGAAAGCTATCTCGGCTTCATTCACATAAGTTCGGTTCGCTTGTGGCTCAGAAGTTTGTCAACATGACCTAGATCAATATCTTCTCTGATACAAGTGTCTCTCCGCAAAGTTCATTTATGACGATATTGAAGCCATTTATTGGAATGTAGGATAGACTGCTGTAAGGATCAGCAAGGCTTTACAGAGGCGAACCTTCCCATGTTTTCCAAAAGCAACAAATATCGGTTTATTTTGCGCTGTGATGCTGGTCGTGACCATGGTTATGGTCACCTTGCACGCTGCAAGGCCATCTATTCAGCATTAATAGTGGAAGGTCATGATTGCCATATACTCCTCAATCCAGAAGGGGCTGAAACAGCTCTGGCCAGCGATTTACCCGCAGAGAAGATGCATACAAATACTCTTAAGTTCGAAAATATCTGCCGAACAAACTTCGATGCAGTGATTATTGATCACTACACTCTCGATAGCCCGTCTCTTCCGAATGCTACACTAATCCGCCTGAATGACATTCCGGCCAATGCACCTGTTTGTGATATTCTGATCGATACCAATTTCGGGCGTTCTGAACTGGATTATACGCACTGGGCAATCAACAATCGAAAAGTACTTGCTGGCCATCAGTATGCCCTGCTGGACAACCGCTTCCAGCAACTACGAAAACACCTAAGCATACAAGATTTTCTTTCCAGACAACGTCTGTTTATCAATTTTGGTGGAATTGATAGCAAAAACCTGACCCTTGAAACACTCCGGGCATTGGAAATCTGGGCACCGTCAAATATTGGGGTCGACATTGTTGTTGGCAAGCATCATCACGATCTGGAGAATATAGTTTCACATGCTGACAGGTTGAAGAAAGCTGGTTTATCAATCAATCTGGAAATTGACAGCAACAATGTTCCGCACCTATTGGCACAGGCAGGATTTGCTGTCGGTACAGCAGGAAACAGTATGTGGGAGAGATGCAGTCTCTCTGTCCCAGCACTGGTATTTGCCGTCGCAGAGAATCAAAAGGCCATGATCGGCTTTGCTGTTTCAGAAGGTATTGCGAGCAAACAAAACCTCCCCTGTCCGGCATCACAGCTTGCCGACTTATTGCAGACATACTGGGAAGATGCAGAATTACGCTACAAAATGGCCCTGGCCGGGCCAACATTATGTGATGGTAAGGGTGCAAACAGAGTTGTTGACTATCTCGTCAGACAGTTGGCAAGCCACAAATCCGCCGGGCTTCAATAGCCCATGACAAGGAAACTAGCGCTTCACTGACCGAACATACCGGTTCGGCCCTTCCTTCAATCAGCTGCAAAAAGTTTTCCATAACAGCTAGATATTCCTGATTGGCGTCCAGCACTTCTGACCCTTGACTAAGAATTTGGCCCTGTGCGTCATATAAACAATATGACGCTAGAGATGTTTCTACCTCTAGTCGGGCTTTCTCAAACGCGATCACAAAATGGCGACATTTAGGCCGACTTAGATAATCCAGATGGATGTGGCTGCGGCACCCGTTGTCATGCCTGACATCAATCGTAGCCAATTCCTCGGACAGCAGTCCAAGAAAGCCATCTGATCGGGCAGCAGCATTCACAACAGCCCCATCACCCAAGAAATAGCATGCCAGATCAAGTTCATGGATATTATCGAATATGACCCCGCCATGAACTGGATCGGCAGCATAACCCTTACGGTAGTCCTGACCAGGTCGCCAGGCAGGCAAATAACTCCCACAGACGAAGTGGGCCCAAACCGGTTGTCCAAGATCATGTTCGCGGCATGCTAACCAGGCTTCACGCACCATATTTCGCTGACGCAAATTAAACATGGCTACAACAGGAATGCGTTTCTGCTCGGCCAGTACTGATAATTCCCGGGCAGATTTCAATGAG
The DNA here is from genome assembly GCF_056173045.1 of Thalassospira sp. Z349TD_5. NCBI lineage: Bacteria > Pseudomonadati > Pseudomonadota > Alphaproteobacteria > Rhodospirillales > Thalassospiraceae > Thalassospira > Thalassospira sp. Z349TD_5. The sequence goes on along the minus strand of NZ_CM149654.1, from coordinate 208,039 downwards.
GTCACCAGTGGCTTTTCAACAAGCATGGGAAGGGAATGAGCGATGCCAAAGATCATATCATCGGCATGCGATACACCGGGAGAAGCTATAACCAACCCATTGCAGCCAGACAATGCATCTCGGTCTGAAACATACCCTACAGCACTATTAAATTTCGGGTTCGATAAACCAGGATCATAAACAATGACCTGTTGTCCCAGTTTCTCTAGATTCGCTGTATGTCGGCGGCCGATCGAGCCATAACCTATAACCCCAATGCTCATCAGTGCTCCCGAGAGAAAGGGAAATCCCTTACAATATGGAATGCTTCAGCAAAATCATATCCGCATTGACTACCTCTTAATGCCGCCTGATGTTGAATACCTTCTAGCGAGCGAGGATGAGGCCAATTCCGGATTTCACCTTCGTAACAAGCCATGGCCTGTTTCTTTGCCTCAAGCGCATCAGAATCAACAGGAACAAAAGAATTTGGCAGAAACCTTGGCAAACCAGTCCCCGACCATTCTGTCGAAGACAGTACTTCACAAGCATATAGCGCCACCAGCTTGACGCCCGGCAATGGTCTGAAAGCCGTCAATACCGCGTCATGTGTCACTCGATGATCAATATTCAAGTCACCACAATGCTGCGTGAACACAATGTCAGGCTTAAGTTTCTCAGAAACTTTTTCGATGAAGTGAACAATATCGAGCAAGGCAATACTATCCATCCGGTTGTCGGGAAACTCTCCAAAAACCACGCTCTGGGCCCCAAGACATTTTGCTGCTTTATGGGACGACACCTGCAATTGGCCAATCTCTAGTTTTGCATCAGAGACTGATATATCTACCCTCGACGTTGCCCCGGTTGCAAGAATGCAAATGTGGACTTCATGGCCCAAATTCGCGAGTTTCGACAATGTCGCACCACAACCAAGTACCTCATCGTCAGGGTGACTGAAAATAGCCAAAACCTTCATATCACAGGATACTCCAAGCATTTTTCTTATATAAAAGGCCCCCGGGGCGCATCATATCACGAAGCCGCTTCCCCGTTTTTTTGATACCCTTGTGCCCATCGATGCACAAATACGTTTCCCAAAACACTCTACGCGCAGTTGCTTTTTTGTCCCATTCGCGTTGAATGTCGTCAAAGTCCTTGTACATTATCTCTCGGAAGCTATCCCAACTGCTTTCAGCTTCTTCAAAATCAATCACAAAAACGGCATCACGCAGAAGATCAAGAAACTCTGGCAACTCATGCATGCCGCCATGCGGCCGTAGATAAAAAACCGGTCTCCCCGAGGCCAACGCCCAACCCAACGTGGAGGTAGGCCCCATACAGATTAACGCCCTGACATGCCCTGCCAATTGGTGTACCAATAATCCCCCATCATAGTAATGAACATTAGGTTTATTCTTGGCATAGTCCCGGCCAAGATACCGCTCAGCAAGCCCATCACTTGGGTAATTTTTATAAAGAACTGTGCGCTCTTCCGATGCAAAAACTTCTTCTAGGACCTTTTGTTCAAAATTGAAAAACGCCTGATCACTGGCAAAGCCCAACATATGGCTGCCGCTGATACTACGCTGCCCAACGCTAATATACATATAATCCAGAAGACCTACCCCTTCCAGAACTTGCTGGTGCTTTGCGTGATAACTTATTGGTAATCCTGCAGCAGCAATCTTGGCAATTCCGTAGGGGTTTCTGCTGGCATGTTCTAATGAAGCCCGATCATAAGACAGCAAAATATCACTTCGCACTTCTTCCATAATACCAAGACGGTTTTTGCTGTGCTTTTGGGATAACCCTCTGGAATGCCCGTGCTGAGCACTAATAAATTTAATCCCACGCCGATGACACTCAGCGGTCAAGGCAACCCAATAAGGACTTGCCACGAAGCCTGTCAGAACAAAATCCGGTAATCGAGCGGCTTCATTCAGATAATTGTCCCACCAATGCCTATAAAAGCGATATTCCTGCGCAGCTTTGGTTACCAAGTGTCGGTATTCGGCTTCGACCATCGGCAATGAAACAGACGAAAAATTCGCTCCAAATACAGTGACGAAAGAATCGATGATTTTATCTAGAAATGGCTGTAGATCAGCAATATTTTCAGGTTGGGCAGTCGGTGGCTTCATTGGAAGCTTCAATATTTTTTTGCCCCCACCAACAACAAAATTACTCGCCGTTTCTTTCATCAAATCGTTCTCACGGGCAAGCCAGACCGTGCCGCTTGACAAGTTATCCGGCCAATATCGTAGGAATCGCTTAAAAAGGGAATATAAAACGACATTTGAACGGCTGATTTTCAGCAGCTGTTGTCTGCTTACTGCTGTCGGATGTGAAATCTCTTCGACAATCCCCACATCGACAGAACAAGTTTCGTCTAAAGCCAAGTATTCGGCAATAATAGGTTTAAGAACTTTCCCCCCGCACGTCTGTCCACATAACACGAGGATCGCTTTGTCCGCTAAAACCAGATCTTGTGCAAGGCTAGCCCAAACATATTTCCCGAGTGCCATAAAAGTCTGCAGGACAATTTCGCCAACTAAAAAATGCAGTTCAAATTCGTTCTCAACTAGGGCAAATGTTTGCCTTGTCCATTCGGCATATTTGTCCTCAATGGCTTCCCAAGCAGGTTGGCGTTCCGGTTCTAAGCATGAGATATCACATGCGTCTCTATATTGACGTGCAAGAACCTCTTGGGATGTAACCAACGTAAAGGAATTATCAATATTCAACACCCCCTTAAGAAGGGCGTATTGAAATACCTGTGGGTGATCGCAAAAGACCAGCCTGCCAGTCCCGCTTTCATCCATTTTTTTGCTGGTCTAGTGCGCGCCGAACTCGACTCAATGTTGCTAGACCTTGATCGCAGTTTAATGGCGGCTGGCTTTCCAAATGCAATAGTTGACGCTGTTTAGTCGTCATTTCAGCAACTTTTTCTCTGTCAAACATCTGAGGAAAATCAAAATACGGCTTCATAAACCAAGGGCCGTACATATTAAACACTCCCCAGCGGGAATTTGTAGAAAAAGGCCCAACTGCATGCCAAATGGCAGCATCAAAAAAGGCGACAGAACCCGCTTTCCCGGTCATCAACTTAGTACTGTCTTCTTTCATCGCACCAGTGGAAATCAGTTCATTACTATCCCTACTTGCAGGGCGTTGATAGCGTGAATGCGAGCCCGGCAAAACATGCGTTGCGCCATTTTCAGGCGTAAAGTCATCCAGCATGATCACCGAATAGAAATTCAGTGACGGCTTGAATGCAGTAACTCCATCACCAGCTAGACGAGCGTCAATATGCCACCCGAGGCCAGAGGTCGCTTGTGATTGCTTCATATCTTCATACAAGCGAGGGTTTCGTGCGGAAGGTGAAATCAAGACAACGTCCTGATCTACTAGTTTTTCCATTACAGCCATCACATCCGGCTGGGTAATTAGATCCATCAAATCAAAATCATCTGAAAAATAGTGATACAGGACCTGATAACTATCACTGCCAGCATAACGCCCCGACTGCAGGCGAAGGGCTAGAACCGTTTCCAGTTTTTCCTGATAGTTCTCACATTCAGCTGGTGAAAAAACGTTCGGGACAACGGAAAAACCGTTCTGACGAACTTCTTCGACTACAGAATCAACCTTCATTTACAGACACCTTCGTCAAACTCTCAAACATGGTCCTAACCCGGATTACTCCGCCATCATTCGGACCAACTCTTCTTCTGTCAGCCATTCCATATTGTTGTCACTGGTATAGGAAAAATCTTCGTTGACTGGCTTAGCACTGCTTAGTTCTCCGCGTAATTGCGTCCAAGAAGGCATTGTCGGTTCAATCACAAACCGATCTGCCAATTCCAATGACAGACGAGCATCATCACGAGTGATCATTGCTTCATGCAGCTTTTCACCAGGACGTATCCCAACCACACGCTGTTCCAGCCCCGGCCCCATGGCCGTCGCCAGATCTGTAACCCGCATACTTGGAATTTTAGGGACAAATATCTCTCCCCCACGCATCAGGCCAAAGTTGGAGAGTACAAAATCGACACCTTGTTGCAGGGTGATCCAGAAACGCGTCATGCGCGTGTCTGTAATTGGCAAATGATCGGTACCTTCTGACAACAGTTGCTTGAAAAATGGTACGACACTGCCACGTGAGCCAACGACATTGCCATAGCGAACCGCACAGAACACTGTTCCACCGTGACCTGACAAACTCCCCGCTGCCTGAAAAATCTTGTCCGATGCCAATTTTGAAGCGCCATATAAATTTACCGGGCTACAAGCCTTATCCGTTGACAAAGCAATAACTTTTTTTACTTGGTTGGCAATCGCTGCATTGACGACCTGTTCCGCGCCAATAACATTGGTCTTGATGCACTCGAAGGGATTGTATTCAGCAATAGAAACATGCTTCATGGCCGCAGCGTGAATAACAAAATCTACCCCCCGCATGGCCATATTAAGTCGATCACCATCCCGTACGTCACCGATAAAGAATCGCATACGGTTACGGTATTCTGGAAATTCCGCCGACATATCATACTGTTTGTGCTCATCACGGGAGAAAATAATCAGCCGAGCTACATTTGTCTTCTCCAACAATGTACGCGCAAATTTGTGCCCAAAAGAACCAGTACCGCCAGTGATAAGAACCGAAGCTCCATCAAATTCATCAACATTCCAACTATAATCAGGCATTTAGTATCTTTCTGGAAAATATTGTCTGAAACCGAGCAGCTACAAACTTTTCAATCAGCGCTTTATAAATTTGAAACTTACAAAATGCAAACAGGTTGCTTCTATTTCAAACTTGCATCTCCACGGCCCTGATCAACCTGCATGCCAAAGTAGGCTAGCACAACTTCACTTCTCCCCAACCAATCGGATAGCTGAGTTACGCCTTCAAGCGTCAAGTGTTGGTCATCACTGTACCATGGACGATTGCCGTTTCGGTCGGAAAAGCGGCATATCCCTTCGCTGCAAAACGCATCAATTTTTGGAACAAAAAACCAGTCATTACGTGTCGCTGCACGACCCTCAAGATATTTGTCAGCCTCGGGAGTATCCATATAGAACCATACCGAATCAAAAGGCAGGGTTATTTGGCCATTTCCAATCGTCTGCCCCGTACGGATCATGGCAAAAGCCAACTGGCGCTTCAAGGTCGGCGTCGCCCCAATCATAAGTACAGGCCAATTGTATTTCTTGAAAAGTTGTAAACTGTAGCCCGTTTCATGCCACGCTTGATTGGCAAAACGGGACGCAAGAATAACACCATCCGGAGGAGAACGCTTAGCAACCTTCTCCAGAATCGAACTTAATCCACCAAAGCAACCCTCATATTCGGCCGGGGCACAACCTGAATACATCAGAAAGGCAAAATTATAATGAGGAAATGCTATCTGAAGAGCTTCGAAAACGTTTTTGCCATTGCTGTCGCCAACAAGAAGATACCTCTTCCCAACCTCGCCATTTTCCAGATTCCCAATAACGCAATCTGCAGCCAGTTTCAGACCGCTTCCCTGGCGCTCTATCTTGTCCAGCAGGCAACCCAAACCGGCATGTTTGGCCAGCTTCCAGTCAGTTTCATTTTCCAACGGGAATATACGACCATATGATTCATGATAACGGCTTCTTTCTAAACTGAAAAATGCCATGGTTTCTTGAGCAGAATCCGAAAACCGCCAAGCCCACCCATCGGCTATCCATATTGAAAGGCCTAGTGGTACAGCCAAAGCCGACGGGATCAAAAAACGAGCAGAAATGATTCGTCGGCCAGCCCGAACTGGGGTTTCAACAAATGAAAAGCTAAGCTGGGCAAGTATCAGGCTAACAAGAAACAGGACGGCAATCATAAGTCCGTCAGGCTCGGACTCCGCTAAATTTAGGACTAGAATGTAGAGAGGCCAATGCCACAAGTACAAAGAATAGGATATTTCACCCAGCCACTTGACCACGCGGAAACGCGCCAAATTTAATAGCGGCATCGGTCGGACAATCAATAGGCAGGCTGTTCCGGCAACAGTAAAAACCTTAGCCATCCACAAATTCAGTGGAGACATTGTGAAGGGAACGAACAACCCAATTGCCAATATCACAGCTGACAGTAATCCAAGACAAAAACGATAGTGGAAATTTTCCTGAATTTTCAGCCCATATCCCGCAAACAATCTACAGGCAATTACACCTGCGAGAAACTCCCAGGCACGGGTTGGCATTAGGTAAAAAACAAAATTCGAGTGCGAGGAAAATATCAGCGAAAGAGCAAGGGACAAGGCCGTTACCACTAAAATCAGCACAATTGTTAAACGCTCACGCCAATAAAAAAGCACCAGAGCGAATGGCCAGAAAAGGTAAAACTGCCATTCAACGGACAATGACCAAGTATGCAACAGCGGCTTAAAATCCTTCGAAGCGTCAAAATATCCAGCTTCACGCCAAAAGCCGAAATTCGATACAAACCCAGAGGACAAAACGCCATGTAACCCTGTCCGGGCTAAATCTTCGGGAAACAGGATGAAGGCAGATCCGATAAATGTCACAGTGACAGTAACTGCCAACGCCGGATATAGCCTTAGTAGTCTGGCACGGAAGAAACGGACTACAGAAATCCGTCCATTAGTCATATACCGATCAGCAACCGCCATCATGACAAAGCCCGATAGGACAAAAAAGATGTCTACACCCAAGAATCCTCTTGAAAGGCCGAGAACGCCAAAATGAAACAAAACAACTAAAACAACTGCAAAGGCTCGAAAACCGTTTAAGAATTTATCATAACCGTTTTCAATTCCCCGGCCGTCCACAGTAAGGACATTTATCAATCCGCTTATTCCTTGCCTGTACCAACCAGTCGATTCTCCGAAGCAACAGTGATTCCTATCTGTGGCGGAGCGAATTCGGCCTTTTCGCCATTAGCCAAAGCCAACAGGTGAGCAAACATATTGACCCCAAGGCTCCCGAGAATAGATACGGATCCACTCATACGCGGGTTAATTTCAAGCAACCTCCATTCTCCCTGACCATTTTTCATCAGGTCAATATCGTAAAGCCAGGATAACTTAAACTGCCTGACTATTTCCTTGCCCATAGCGATCAATTCTGGTGCATCAATAACTTCGATCCCATTTTCAAGATTAGGAAACTGGTGCCACTTTCTAGGCACGATACCGATTGCCTCACCTTGCCAAGCCAAGAGATCAAGGTCATGGTGTGGCGGATATAGCCGCTCCATGACTATCATTGGAAAATCTTCCTTCGGCATTACGCCTGATAAATGTAGAAAAGAGGAGTGATTGCAGAATATCTCGCGGCCACCAACACGAGTATCCAATGCGGGACCGTCACGATCAACAACAAAAACCCCACGTCCACCACGAGCACCTGTAGGTTTGACGACAACACTTCCAAAACGTGCCATCATATCATCGACGACATCGCACATGATGTCGCGGTCGTTCACTTCGTGCCATTCGGCAAGCCCTACGCCAGTGTCAGCCAGCGCCTTGTATGTCTGACCTTTATCATTCAATATCTCCAATGTTTCGGTATCCACACAAGCAATGATAGCCCCTTCGTGTTCGAACATTGGTTTGTGGCGGGACAGGACCAATGCCTCTTCATCAGAACCTGGGATAATCAGATCAACACCAAAATTGCGAACGAGTTCAAACATACGCTCAGCATAGTCTGGTTCCGTGCCTCCCGGTACCAATGCAAATTCATCCGCTATCTGTGCCGCCTTGCAAGAAGAAGCATTAACTCCAATTACCCGAGCGCCAGCCTCCTGGCACAAGCGAACATTTTCGCCTCCAAGATTCCCGCCAATACACGTAAGTATCACCGTGATAGTCATTTTTTGTTTCCTATCAAGGCTTCCGTATCTCGCAGAACAACACCATCGAAAGCTTTCACCGGCTTTAGAAGAGCGTTCCCTATCAACTTACTCATTTCTGCAGGCGATGCGCCTCTGTTACCTGGATTTGGTCGCCGGATTCCAATACAGTCTTCGTCCAACAATGTCCCAGCAGGCAGGTCTGTCAGTGCGACAACACACCGCGAATACAAAGCCTTGTTTGGTTCCAACGAAGCGGTTAACGCCAAACTGCCATTCCCTTTAAGAACTGCTATGCGACGGATCTGTTGTACCATTTCTCCAAAAGCAGCCGGTTCCGCAGAAATAGCATGATCAAACCCGGGCCGTTGCTGGTCCAAGGTGAAGTGCTTTTCAACAATTGCCGCCCCTTCCATAACTGAAAGAACGGATGCCAAGCAATCTTGCGTGTGATCCGAATACCCAGCCACACAAGACCATTTTTTAGCCAAATGTCGAATGGCCGACAAATTTACTTCCTCATCGGGACAAGGATAGAGTGAAGTACATTGTAGCAAGGCAAATGGAGAGTAGCTCTCGATTTCGGAAAGCGCTGCATCAATGTCTTCAATGTCTCCCAAACCTGTGGAGAGAATCACAGGCTTCCCTTCTAAGGCCAAACTGCGAATAAAAGGGACATTGGAAAGCAAGCCTGAAGAAACCTTGAAACAATCAGGATTGAGCTTCTTCACCCAATTCAACGTTGGTTCATCAACGATTGTAGTAAGAGGCACCATCCCCAAGTCACGTGCCAGCAAGAACATGGTGGTTGTTTCTTCCCTACTCAACGCAGATTGCTTGAACAACTCATAACTAGGAGAATTTGGTGCATAGGCGTTACTGGCATCAACTGTTTGCAATTTAATCGCATCAGCACCAGCCATACTCGCGGCACGGATCATTTCAGCGCATTTTTCTGCTGAACCTTCATGGTTTATACCGATTTCCGCAATAACGAACACCGGTGCGCTGGGACCAACCGCCCGGCTTCCTATCATAAAATAGTTACACATTTCCCATTCCGCCAGTTCACCAATACGTCATCATCATACTGCCGATATCCAGCATTTTCGAAGATCTTTCTTGAAGCAAGATTGTACTTATCAATCATGGCAAACAAATCATCGTCCGGTATTTTCTCGCGAAGAGCATTGAGCAAAAGCACCCCATATCCATACCCTCGCATTTTGGGAGCGACAACAATACTGACGAACAAAACGCTATCTTCACGCTCCAGCCTCACAAAACCTACTGGATCGGAAACAGCAGCATCTATCCCTAGCCAAAAGTTCAGCGGATTGACCTGCAAGCGTTGATTATACCAAGCCTCATGCTCTTCAGGGGATGGAACAGCCGTATCGCGAAAATATTTCCTTGTAGAGGAGTCTTTTTGCCAAGAGTAAATCAACGCGCTGTCTGCCTGTGTGACAGGACGAATTTTCAGTATCATTAATTTTCTTCTTTCATAGGACCTTCCAAAGCAGCCACTTTTTCTCAACTAGTTGTAAAGCTCAGCGCATGGAGCAAACTCCGAACTGTAAATCGATATCCTACTTTCGTTCGACAACTCAAAGTTTGTGGAATTTTACACCCGGTCTTTATCCTCTTTAGGACAGGTCCTTACATACATCCCAATTGCTGGATATCTCCACAACACTGGATCTTTCGCTATAGTATTGTTCGGTGCGGTTTCAATAGCTTACTCTGCCATTTTCCTATAAATTTGGACCACATTGGCTGCATGACGGGTTGGGGAAAATCGTTTGAATGCCATATCGCTCGCTTTGCCAAGAACACGCTGTCTTTCAGACTTGGGCAAGCCAATAACTTTTCCAATTTCCGCGGCACAGGATGCAGGATTATCGGCCTCGAACAGCCAACCCGTTTCGTCAGGAAAAACAAAGTCAAGATGACCACCTGAAGCCGACGCAATGACAGGAACCTTGCACATCATCGCCTCCGCTGGCGTCCGGCCGAAACCTTCGTTGACACCTGCAGCCAATAAAATGTCAGCCAGAGACAATAGGTCATAAACCGGCTGGCGTCCTACATAAAACACCTGCCGTTTCAACCCCAAATCCTCGACTTCATCCATTAATTTTCTTCGGTTCTCGTCGGAAGCTGGACCAGCAAAGATCAATTTTAAATTCAGAAATCCATTGTCAATTAGGACACGCAGTGCTTGAAGAGCAAGAGATTGTCTTTTTTGGAGAAGAACAGACCCCACCAGCAAGATAACAATATCTCCCGAACGCTCTGGCGACAGAATCCCTCCTTTTCTTTTCTGCGCAAAAGAGCGATCTAAATCGGAAACCTCAGGTGAATCCACAGGTTCATCAATCACGACCGCCTTGTTTTGCAGATAATCTGGTAATGATTGGTGGGCAAACTCACTAACAGCCAGAATTCCTGACGACAATCTGTACAACAAACTGGTTAATCTTGAGCGCGGAAAAAAGGTCCGTTGATGAATAAGCAGACTTCTCCGTGTAAGCCAGACTGGAATAGCCCAGGTAAGCACCATTCTTCCGTCGTTGACATGAACAATATCTATTTCAGGCTGATGACGTATCCACTGCCAGTTTTGCCAAACCGCCTTCAGCCAATGCCTGCCAAAACCCCACCATGAATCATTCGTAGCTTTTATCAAGCTGCACCATTCGGTGTGCAACATTTCATGTTCAATTGCACGTTCTGACAACCATTCGGCCAACACACCATTTTCGTGCAACCCTATACGACAGTTCACCCTTTCACCGTAATCTGTTCTGATCAACTGTATTAGCGATAACGCAGAAACATAGCTGCCTCCGATGGAATCTCCTGTAAAAGGAAACAAAACATGTAAATGCCTCTGACCGTTAGGTCGGGTTCGCTGATTTTCATTCATCAGACCAATTTCCAAAAGGTCCTACCCTCAACCATTTTTCAACAACTTCATTGCACCATTGCCAGCAGAAAATTCATCAAACAACTTATTTGTTGGCCTTAGGTATTGCAATCAAAAGCAGTTTGAGTTCCTGTTACGGGTTTGCAAAGTAGACACTCTCTCTTTCTTATGGGCTGGTTAGCATTATGAATCGATCAAATTTTTGCGCTGTAGGCACCCAAAAATCAGCTACTACATGGCTGTTTGAAGTCCTGAATGAACATCCAGAGGTCTTTGTCCCCGCGCGAAAAGAGTTGCACTTTCATTGTCCCGATGAAAAATGCCGACACTCAACACGCAGCAAAGGCGACGAATGGTATGATGCACAATTTGATGAAGCGCCAGCTACCGCGCAGGCGATTGGAGAAATGACTACAAACTATATGTATTTCCCGGAAAGTGCTGAATGGTTGCACAAACAGAATCCGAAGTTGAAGATCATTATATTGCTTCGCCACCCTGTGGAAAGGGCCTACTCCGCATACTGGATGTGGAAAAGACATACCCCAGAGTTAGCCCCGTTTGATGAAATTGCACAACGTGACAGTTCAACAATGATCCAGCGTGGGTACTATGTCGATCAAATTGAGAGATACAAAACGTTATTCGGGAGAGAAAATATTGGTATCTGGTTTCAGGAAGACATCAAATCAGATCCCGTAAAGATTTTGAGGGAAATATTTTCGTTTCTGAATATCGATGCCGATTTCACACCTTCTGTTTTACACCAAAAGGTTGGTGAAACAAAGAAATTACCTGGATTTAGCGGGTTTGTTTTTTACAAGCTCCTGTCGCCTGTTATCAATGCACGCATTATTCGCGACATCTGGCGCTTTGCGCGCAGAAAAACAAATATTAAACAATATGTTAACACCCTTCTCGGGCAAAAGGTTACCGCGGAGAACTACCCATCGCTAGAACAGGAATCTCGCAAACGGTGGATTGAACATTATCGCCCTTGGAATGAGCGCCTGTTCAAAGCATTAGGCCGGCGCATGGATAGTTGGTACTCCTGAGCTCACATCTCCCTAAAGCGTTTTGTCTTTTATAGGAATCAGAGAGGGTATTCCCCTTTTTGATTTTATGTGATTCACTTCCAGTAGGAGGTGTTTGATGGGCAAACCTTATTCAGTGGATCTTCGCGAACGGATTGTAAGCTACGTGAAACAGGGGCATTCGGCACGGGCGGCGGCGGTTGTCTTTGGGGTGTCCCCGAGCACAGCGGTGCGTTTTGCTGCTGCTTCTCGAGATGGCGGCAAGATCGGGCCAAAACCACAAGGTCGTATGCCTGGTACAGTCGGAAAACTGGCTGCACATATGGCGTTTATGATAGGGCGGCTTCAGAGCGAACCAGATATCACCTTGCAAGAGTTGGCAGATGCGTTGCGAGAGGATAAAGGCGTTTCTGTACACCTCTCCTCGATCCATCGTGCCCTCAAACGAGCCAACTATTCATATAAAAAAAGGCCTGATCGCCATTGAGCGCGAACGTGCCGATATTGTCAGAGACAGGCGATTGTGGATTAACGGACGCCAACCTCGCATGCGACATGAACCGCACCGACTGGTGTTCATTGACGAAACCTCGGTCAAAACCAATCTGACACGGTTGCGCGGCAGATCCCCCGTCGGCGAGAGGCTCTATGGCCCGGCTCCCTTCGGTAAATGGCGGACGCAAACGTTTATCGCAGGCTTGACCAGCGATGCTTTAATTGCGCCCTGGATCATAGAAGGTGCGATGAATGGTCCAGCATTTGATACCTACATTGAAACTCAACTTGCTCCCTTGCTCGAACCGCGAACCATCGTTGTTCTCGATAATCTCAGTACTCATAAAAGCCCGCGTGCCGCTGCAACCCTTAAAGCTCAAGGCTGTTGGTTTCTTTTCCTTCCGCCTTATAGTCCCGACCTCAATCCTATTGAACTGGCCTTCTCAAAGCTGAAATCTCATCTCCGGCGGATAGGCGCCAGAACCTACGGAGACCTCATCTCTGCAATCGGAAATATCTGTGACCTCTATCAACAGATTGAATGCTGGAACTTCTTCAGGGCTGCCGGATATGTGCCATATTAAAAGCAAAACGCTTTAGTGCAACAAAGCTCGAACGACATATTTGGAATCATGTCAACGCTTCCCACCGAGCAGCAATATCTGGCAGTGCAAGACGGCGGATATCTTGGCGAGCTTGGTCCCCTAATACCCTCTGCTGATCAGGCTGCTCAAGAAGCGTCTTTAAAGCCTTAGACAACGACTTGTCATCATCAACCGGCACTAATTGACCGTTCTCGCCATGTTCAATCAACTCCGCAGGCCCAGAAGGACAATCGCTACTGATTACAGCGCATCCCGCTGCCATTGCTTCAACCAACGCATTTGGAAATCCTTCAAACCGGGACGATATGACAAAAATACCCGTATACCCCAGTTCTTTGGCAATGTCGGTTGTAATCCCCGGCAGGCTAACAATAGCTCCCAACCCCAAGGCACTGATCTGCTCTTCAAGTGCCGCACGCTGGCTGCCTTCGCCATAAATAACCAACTGGCATGCATCCCGTAGTTGAGGCGGCAAGGAGGCAAGGGCTGCTAAAGTCACGTCATGCCCCTTCTGCCGCTCAAGGCGACCAATCGACAGAATGCGTTTCGGATTCCGATTCGGATCCTCATAAACAAAGCTATCAAGATCGACCGGGTTAGCAATGACAGCAACACGGGCAGCGAGCCAGGGGCCAAAATAGAGTGCCGCCTTGTCCGTCTGCACCACCAGCTTTGCCGCCAGCGGATATAACAATCTACGCAACACGCGCCAAATAAAGGGTAGTTCATCCCATTCCGGGTCAATCCGCTCGGAGACAACTGGCTTGTTCGGAGTGAACATACAAGCCAGCAGCACTAAGATATTCACATAGGTCATCATTCCTATGATCAGATCAGGTTCTTGCTGGCGCAAAAATTGTCTTATGCCCTTTATTCGAGCTAGATTTCGGCCCATAAAGCCCTGTTTACTGCCAGGAAGCGATACTAAAGTGACCCCCGGGTCAGGTTTGTAGAATCGTCCCTTCTCAGAGCCCGCAAACAGTAAAAGGGATACCTTTTTGCCCTGCCCCGCCCAATAATTAGCCAGCAATGCCGTTACCCTCTCGGCCCCGCCAGCAGCAAGATCGGGAATCACTATGGCAATATGCTGTGGCATTATAAAACCTGATCCGATGCAAATAAAACGAATAGCCAAGATATACCCGCAGCTTTCGAGCCTGACAAACAGCAAATTTACGCTGGCGACAAGTCCTTTTGCAGCCTATAATGATCTTGCTCATTTTGCTCTGTCGTGCTCGGATACTGTATGCGCCGAATCTTGCTGATCACTCCACTAGCAGGTCCTGCTAACTCTTCCGCGCTGCAATTTCCTTTTCTGGCATGGAAAACGGAAATTCGTGCTCGCGGGCTCAATGTGCAGTTGCAGTTAAAACCCTGCAAGCCTGAAGACTTACCCGACACACAGGTAATAGCTCTGGATTCGCGCAGCTTTTCCGCTAGTTATGGCTTTGATCTGCCTGCCAACCAGTTGTATTGGTTGCGTGTCCTGCGCAAAAAGTGTGATCAACTTATCTGGTTTGATACATCGGACAGCAGCGGTACAGTTAACCCAGATGCATTGGATATCTGCGATATTTATTTGAAACATCAGGCGCTTGTGAACCGAACATTATATGAAGAGCCTTTATATGGCCTACGCCTGCATAGTGACTTCGCCCATCGCCATTATGGCATCACCGATGAACAACCGATAAGAAGTGTCCCACTATCCCCAGAGCAAGCCACCAAAATCGGAGTTTTCTGGAACAGTTTCGCCCAAAACTTTGGTCCTTGGGCTCGGCATATCAAAAAGCTGCGCCATTATTTGCATGCCGCCATGCTGCATCGCTTTTCAACGTTTGAGCGTTCGGTAGACGCGCCACGCCCACATGATCTGTTTGCTCGCATGAGCAAAAATTACGCCCGCGCCACCATTTCCTGGCAACGGACGGAAACCCTGCGCCGAATCGACGTGCCTTCCAATCAACTCAGCCATAAGGCTTACATGCAGGAAATGGCCGAAAGCCGGGCGGTTCTGTCACCCTTTGGCTGGGGCGAGATCAACTTGCGCGATTATGAAACCTTTATGGCTGGAGCGGCTCTAGTTAAACCGTCCATGAACCATCTAGAAACCTGGCCTAATTTCTGGATCACCGGAGAAAGCTATCTACCGTGGGCTTGGGATTTCAGCGATTTTCAGGATGTTCTGAACCGGGTGCACCACGACAACCAAATGATCCGACAAATCGCCATGACCGGCCAAGAACTGTGGCGACACCATACCTCAGGCCCTGACGCAAAAACACTTTTCCTTGACCGCATTGATGCTGTTTTCAAAGGAATCACATGATAGGCATCAACGAACCATTACAAACTAAACGTATCAGTCTGGTAATTGCTGATTTGGGCAAGGGCGGCGCCCAGAAAGTGGCGCTTGATTTATGCGATTATCTGCAAAACACTGCGTGCTGCATGGTGCAAATTGTCACTTTCTCGAGCTCAACCAATGATCAATTGCCGGTCCCCATTGGCGTAAAACGGGTGGCGCTGGATCTTCAAAAAGAAACGATCGGAGGGTTGGCTAAATTACAGGGCTTTGGGAAGAGACTGAAAAAGTTGCGCCGTACCATTATCGATTTTGACAGCGATCTGATAATTGCGTTCACCGG
>NZ_CM149654.1:0-185000 GCF_056173045.1 Thalassospira sp. Z349TD_5 | reverse complement strand
AAGATCTTCCAATCCTGATTTCAAGTTTCGATGATATTGCTGTTGCCGAAATGCGCAAACATGCACCTGAAATCCCATGTGGCTGGTTGCTTGAAACGCTGCCTGAGAACTGGAAAGCAGAGTATGACCGCCTTGGTGCATCCGCCATTCATATAGATCATGCCGCGCTGACACCGGTAACTGCCGCCGAGATTGTCAAAGCCGGAGTGCCGCTTGTTTGTTATACAATTAATGAGGTTGATCGTGCGCGTGAACTGTTCGCATGGGGCGTTACATCCGTAATCACCGATGATCCGGCAAAACTGATCACGGCCATCCCCCATCGACCATTGCCGTCAACACGATAACTCGACACTTAAAAAGTCTTGTCCCAAAGGACATGATCAACCACGAACCGGCATCTCGCCACCACACCAGATTTTGATGCCCGGCTTTGCGGATATAAAATGATAAGGAAACGTTCCGATGACCATCGCCCCACAGGACGGGACACCGGCACCACCACCTATTGAGCCAAAAGCATCCCCGACACCGCTTTATCCAAATAACCGGGTACGGCGTCACCTAAGCGAACTGTTCCGGCTTGCCCTGCCCGTCACCATTGCACGGCTTGGCATGCTGATCATGTCGGTTGTCGACACCATCGTGGTTGGTAATTACGACAGCGCGGGACTGGCCTATCTTAATGTCGCCCATGCGCCGTTCACGACCTTGATGGTGACCGGAATCGGGCTCCTGACAGGGGTGATGATCCTGACGTCGCATGCGGTCGGGCGCGACAACATGATCGAAGCCGGTCTGGTCTGGCGAAGTGCCATGCCTTATGCCGTGCTGATCGGTATTCTGTTTACGATCCTGACGTGGCAATCGCAGTGGCTGTTTATCGCGACCGGTCAGCCTGATGATATCACGCAGAATGCCGGCGAGTTGGCAATGATCCTGTCGATCGGAATGCCCGCGGCCATGATTTATATTACCTGCGCATTTTTCCTTGAAGGGTTACAGCGTCCGTTGCCCGGGATGATAATGATGATTGGTGCCAATGCGATCAATCTGGTTTTGGATTACGGTCTGGTTTACGGGGCCTTTGGCCTACCGGAACTGGGCGCTGAAGGTGCAGCATGGACATCAACCGTCATCCGCTGGTTCATGGCATTCAGTTTACTGGGCTATATTCTGTTGATGAAGAGCCATAGCCTTTATGGCATTCGTAATGGGTTTTCCGGCTGGTGGCGCGCATCGCACAAGGCACGCCATCTTGGGTATGCCGCCGGTGCCAGCCAGGGCATGGAAACAAGTGCGTTTGCCGCCATGCAGCTTTTTGCCGGTCGGTTGGGCGTTGTCGCGGCCGCAAGTTATGGCATTGCCATGACGATGCTGGCTTTGATGTTTATGGTTGCCCTTGGACTGGCATCGGCAACCTCGGTTCGGGTTGGCATTGCCTATGGCCGGCGCGACAGACCTGACATGGCACTTGCTGGCTGGGTCGGACTTTTGACCACGATGGCAGTGATGTTTGTCCTAAGCACACCGCTTTATCTTTTTCCAAATGCGGTTGCCCATCTGTTTACCAAAGATGGCGCGGTGATCCTGACAACCGTTTCGGTACTGGTTCTGATGCCGATTATTTTCCCAACCGACGGCGGGCAAAATGCGGCGATCAATGCCTTACGTGGTGCGGGGGATACGTGGGCACCGACCATACTGCATCTGGTGTCTTATCTGTGCATCATGATCCCGGTGGGATACTACCTGACATTCACGCAAGGCATGGGTGTGCCTGGTCTATTCTGGGGCATAGTGATTGCAAGCCTTGTCGCTGTAAGCGGCCTTGCGATCCGGTTCAAGATTGTTTCAAGCCGACCGATTGCCGCCCACCCGCATTAATCACGGTAAAGACAACAAAGGTCCGCCAGCATGATACTGGCGGACCTATTTCGTTTAGGAACTGTTCTGTGCGATCAGGCACGTGCCGCATCAAATGAACGCCTCGGCATCAACACATCACAGAATGGCAAGACAAGGGTGTCAAACGCAGATGCCGCCCGGGCGGCATCAATGCGAATGATGTGCTGTTCGATATCGCGCTGGGTGGCAAGATCACTAAGCGGGGCCAGTTCGGGCAGGGTCTCAACCAATGCCGCATAAAATTCCGATTGATCTTCGCGCGCTGTCCCAGAAGCGAGATTGCCAAGATGATTATAAAGCGCCATCGCCAAAAACCAGCGACAATAGGGCATCAGACCTTGCAAGATTTCTGCGCGTTGCTGTGGCTGAACATATTGCTGAAGGTCACTGTCGAGCCAAACGGCAGTTTGCACACCGGCAACAAAGGCATTTCGCAACGCGGGATATTCATCATTAAAAAAGACAGTCGTTAGCCAGGCTGAAACATCATCAAGAGCCTTACGGCGGGTATCAGGTGTGGCAGTGCCTGAAAAATCCAGCGCAGGCATTGGTGGTTGACCCGACATGGCAAGACTTGCCACAGCAGGATCAATCAGCGCATTGGACAGCCAAGCCTGATGCCATATGCGCATCGGGCGGAAATAGGGCTCCTTTTCCATCCCACCGGCCTCAATCCAGCTTTCAATCAGATGCGCGCGGCCAAGTGCGATCCCCAACCGCAGGGCATCTTCAAACCCCATACCGTTTACGAGGAACGGCTCGCCGAGCATATCTTCAAGCAGTGGCAAAGAGGCCGCAACATGATCAGACCGAAGCCCCGCACCAAGTGGCTGATAAAATCCTGATCCATCGCCATGCCCCAGAATGGCACGTGCATAACGGGCAAAATCACCCCAGAAAACAAGCTTTACCGGTTCTGCACGCTTGCGCCACAATGGGCGGGTCACATGCCAGTTTTCTGTTTCAAATTCAGCCAGTTTTGCTGTACCGACAAGCCGTGCAAGTGGCTTGACCACCGCCAATTCAAGGTCATCGGCCGTTCCAACATGGCCAAGCGACAGGCGCCAACCTGGTTCTTCATGCGGATGACGATCAAGCCAAAGCATCGCAAATCCCGTGGCGCCCGCACGCTGAGCAGCCGGTGCCACCAGATCAAAGAACAGTGAAAGCGGGGCAGGAATTTCCGGAACGGAATGATCGACCAAACCATCCCCGACAGCCCACGTTTTGATCATGACGTCTTCGACATCTGGCCGATCGTAAAAACGAGGTGGCAAGAAACCGGCATATTGGCCGTCGTTTTTGGATGCGTTGGTCATGGCAGCCTCGCAAACTGGAAAGATCATCCGCGCCGGGCACAGGATTGTGTGGCATGTGCGATCTGCTGATAAACAAGGATGCCAAAGGGGTCAATCATTGCCCGTTCATTGGTCATCCACGTCCAACGATGGTTACGCCCGTGTCAGCCCTGCGTGTCCATAGCTTGCTTCGCGATAGACCGACGGTGGCATGCTGGCCAACCTTCTGAAATCACGTGAAAAATGCGCATTGTCGGTAAACCCGCACCAAAAGCCGATTTCACCAACGGATAATGTCGTCCCGCACAGAAGACGACATGCTTCGCGCACCCGAACAAGACGCAGCAAATCGGAAAAACGACTGTTGGCATATTGCAGACGACGCTGCAGCGTCCGGCCAGACGTATCAAGAGCAGCCGCCACATCGTCAATCGTCCAGCTGCGCCCGATGTCCTGCTCAAGAATGGTACAAAGCTGCTGGACAATGGGGCGCTGTGCCGAAATAGAAGGCGCCGTTCCGGGCATATTGGCCATAAACGGATAAGAGGAGGAAACCGGTTCGAAACTTTTCCAATTGATGCGAAACCGCAAACCGCGTCCATTGAACTTAAATTTCTCAATCAGACGTCCGTTGCGCATGACCGACACAGCGGGCCCGTGACTTGGCAAAATCGTACTATCAATGAAATCGGCACCGACGGCCTCAAGCAACCCGATCAGGAACCCGTGCAACAACAGGTTTTCAACCCGTGCCGGGGGCTGCCCACGCACAACACCGCGATGAAAGGTCATGGATTTACCCGTTACTTGATAATCGCTTCGCGCGCGGGCGTGGGAATATCCTTCGAGCCGGCGCCAGCGATCCGCAATCATGCCCGGTGTTGCAACATGACGCAGCATGGTCAGGATCGGCGCCTGTTCCTTGGCCGCAAGATGCCGCCCAAGGCGCACAAGCACTGACGGACCATTTGCCTCTTCGAGTGACAGCATGATACTGCGCAATTTGGCAGACGTAACTACCGTCCCTGCCGGCACAAGGTCATAACCGCGCGGCAACCACGCCAACTGGCGAATCAACGCAACGTGCAACCCGAATGAAACAAATTC
Organism: Thalassospira sp. Z349TD_5; assembly: GCF_056173045.1. NCBI lineage: Bacteria > Pseudomonadati > Pseudomonadota > Alphaproteobacteria > Rhodospirillales > Thalassospiraceae > Thalassospira > Thalassospira sp. Z349TD_5. The sequence goes on along the minus strand of NZ_CM149654.1, from coordinate 180,687 downwards.
CTGCATAAAACAGTACCAAAATTCAAAATGTGGCGTGATCATACAAACTAATCATATGGCTGTCAGGGTCAGATTGGAAATGTCACGAAGCTGTTACATTGCAAGATTGCTGCAATTGCGAAATCAGCGTTATGGTTTCCACCACCCCAAGCAGCCATTGCCTCACATTCCGGCGCATGTCAGTCTTGCGCATTCCCGCTCAAAATTGTTGGATAGCGCGCGTGATCAAGGTTCTTTTTGTATGTACTGGCAACATCTGCCGTTCGCCCACCGCAGATGGCGTGTTTACGGACATGGTTGCAGCGGCCGGTCTGTCTGAGCAGGTTACTGTCGATAGCTGCGGGCTTTCGGCCTATCACGTTGGCGAATTGCCCGACACACGGTCACACCAAATGGCTCAAAGCCGGGGGTACGATCTTGGCCATATACGGTCGCGCAAAATCAAACCCGGCGACTACACAGAGTTTGACTATATTCTGGCCATGGATGATGGGCACCTGCGCGATATGCGCCGTCAGGCCCCTTCGGCAAGTCAGCAGAAACTAAAACTCTTTTTGGATTACCACCCAAAAATGTCCGGTCAAAGTGTTCCCGATCCCTATTACGGTGGCACGAACGGCTTTGTTGATGTGTTTGATATGATCGAAGAAACATCCCGTCGCCTGTTGGCCCATATCCGCGATCAACACGGTATTTGATCCATGACTGATCCGATCTTGTCTCAACGGATCAAGGATGTGACCGGGGCGAAAATCATTGCCCGATCATACCTGTCGGGCGGATGTGTTGCCAAGGTCATGCGGGTTGATCTGGATAACGGACAGTCACTGGCGATCAAGGTAAGCGACCACACCAATCTGGACATAGAAGCCGCAATGCTGCGGTATCTGACAGACCATTCCCCCATTCCAAGCCCGAATGTACTGTATGGCGATTCTGGCTGTCTGGTGATGGGTTTTATTGCCAATGATGGTCAGATGTCTGGATCAGTACAACGCGATTTGGCCAGGCAGCTTGCCACACAACATGCCGTCACATCCGATCAATATGGATTGTCTTTTGACACATTGATTGGCGGACTGCATCAGCCAAACACCCAGAGCAAAAGCTGGGTCACGTTTTTTGGCGAACATCGACTTCGATATATGGCAACGGCTGCCCATCAGGAAGGCATTTTGCCCACACGTTTGGTAAACCGGATTGATAAGCTGACTGTAAAACTTGGCGGTCTGATCGCGGATAAACCGGCAGCGTCCTTGCTGCATGGTGACCTGTGGGGCGGCAACATCCTGTGTCACGATGGCAAGATCGCAGGCCTTATTGATCCGGCGATCTATTATGGCGACCGTGAAATCGAACTTGCCTTTGGCACATTGTTCGGGGATCTGACGCCGGAATTTTTCGAACAGTACAATAAGATGAGCAAGATTGAACCGGGCTTCTTCGAGGAACGCCGGGATTTGTATAATCTTTATCCATTATTGGTGCATGTTTGTTTATTTGGTGGATCTTATGTCGGTTCCGTTGACCAAATTCTTTCGCGATTTGGAGTATAAGCTGCCAAAATCCTTATTAAACACACACAGTGACAAAAGAAGCAGGGGACAAGAGAGTTGAGAGTTTTTATCGGAGCGGTCGTAGCCCTTACAATGACAGCAAGCATCACCGCCATTGCCCATGAAGGTGCGACGGGCGTGCTCAAGGAACGCATGGACGGCATGAAGGCAATTGGTCAGCAGGTCAAGATCATGGTGCCAATGATGAAAGGCACCTTACCCTATGACCCTGCGACGGTTGCCAAATCGGCAAGCATCATCGAATCCCATGCGGGCGAAACCTTTACCAAACTTTTCCCCGAAGGAAGTGACAAACCCCCGTCCGAAGCTCTGCCTGAAATCTGGGACGGCTGGTCAAAATTCACCGATTTGGCTGCGCAACTTGAAAGCAACGCCACAGCACTCAAAACCGTTGCCGCGAATAATGGCTCGGAAGAAGACTTCAAAGGTGCGCTGGGCAACGTGCTTAAGACATGCAAATCCTGTCATAGCAATTTCCGCGAATAAGTCAGGCAGCCCTATAAATAGCGGGTTATCTAATCGATCTTGCAAAATTAAAGACCACAGCATGATGCTGCGGCCTTTGTCATTCACATCGATCTGATCAACCGATCAGCGACCGATCATAGCAAAGAATTCACGGCGTGTGATTGGATCATCGCGAAACGCGCCAAGCATACGGCTGGTCACCATGGACACACCGGTTTGATGGACACCGCGTGTGCTCATGCATTGATGGTTGGCATCAATCACAACAGCCACACCAAGCGGGTCAAGCTCTTCCTGAATGGTGTTGGCAACCTGTGCGGTCATCTTTTCCTGAATTTGCAGGCGCTTGGAATACACTTCGACCACGCGGGCAAGTTTTGAGATCCCCACAACCCGTTTGCGCGGCAAATACGCAACATGGGCAACCCCGATGATCGGAACCATGTGGTGTTCACAATAAGATTCGACACGGATATCACGCAGCACGACCATTTCGTCATAGCCATCGGTTTCTTCAAAGGTACGACGCAAGATTTCCGCCGGGTCCTGCTGATAACCGGCAAAAAACTCGCCATAGGAGCGCGCCACGCGGTCCGGCGTTCCAAGCAGGCCTTCGCGCTCGGGATCATCTCCTGCCCAACGAAGAAGGGTGCGAACGGCTTCTTCTGCTTCTTCACGTGTCGGACGTTTTACCGCATTGTGTTCGCTGCACATACTAAATCCTTTTTATCTTTTCCTTGCGGGATTGCATCCCGGCTTGGTGGGGCTCCTGACCCGCATTTATATCAATTTACCGTATGTTGCCCATGGGGACTGTCGAGTGAAAAGGCCGGAATCTGAATATCAAAATGGTTCCCGTCCATGTCTGTCATTTCGTAAGTCCCGACCATAAAGCCGCTCGGCGTGGCCAATGGTGCGCCACTTGTGTAATTGAAACTCTCGCCCTCGGCCAACACCGGTTGCTCCCCGATGACGCCGGGGCCTTTGACTTCCTGAGTCTCCCCGCGTGAGTTAGTGATACGCCAGTAGCGGTTCAGCAACTGCACGGTTTTTGATCCCAGATTTTCAATCTCAATCCGATAGGCCCAGATATAACGATGGGTGTCCGGATCGGACTGGTCTTCAAGGAATACGGGCTGTACCGAAACCTTGATTTCGTTGGTCACGGTTGAATACATGCAATTCTCCAGGCCAATTTATTTCCAGTCCATCTTCCTCAGCCAAGATCACTGTTGATGACGCATATGTAGACAGTTCAGAGCCACAGTGCCAGATACCTGACATAATTTGCTTACCTGTTTCGTGCACAGACCAAAATTATGGCCTGAAACGAAACGGCCCGCACTGTTTTGTACGGGCCGAATTACGAAAAGTTCAACACATACTGCCAGCCACTAAACGGCCAAAGCGGCAAGCAAGTCCTCTTTAAGGTCGTCGACATCTTCTAGGCCGACCGAAAGGCGCAGCATGCCTTCGGTAATGCCCATGACCACCTTGTCCTTGGCCGGGACGCGCTGATGCGTTGTCGTCCAAGGATGGGTCGCAAGGCTTTTGGCGTCTCCGAGGTTGTTGGAGATATCAATCAGCTTGAGGTTATCAAGCAGCGAAAACGCCGCCGCCTTGCCCCCTGCAAGTTCGACCGCAATAAGCCCGCCACCGCGACCTGACATTTGTTTCATCGCCAGTTCATGCTGTGGATGGCTTTTGAGTGCTGGATATATAACGCGCGACACACTCGGCTGTTCCGACAGGAATTCGGCCAAGGCGGTTGCATTGCGAATATGTTGATCAACACGCAGGCTAAGCGTTTCAAGCCCTTTAAGCAGAACCCATGCGTTGAACGGGCTCATGCTTGGGCCGGTGTGACGCAGGAATGTTGTCAAATGATCATCATGCCATTCCTTGTCGTTAAACAGAATGGCACCTCCAAGACACCGTCCCTGACCATCAATGTGTTTCGTTGCCGAATACACAACAATATCAGCACCAAGCTCCATCGGCTTTTGCAGGACCGGGGTAGCAAAAACGTTGTTGACAACCACCTTTGCCCCAACCTTATGCGCCAGATCGGCAACGAAGGCGATATCAATGACTTCAAGTGTCGGATTGGATGGTGTTTCAAGGAATACGGCATCTGCTGGCTTGGACAATGCCTTTTCCCAAGCGGCATGATCGGTGCCATCAACCAGTTCGGTTTCAACACCAAATCGCGGCAAAAGCGTTGTCAAAATGAATTCGCACGATCCAAACAGTGCGCGCGAACCAACCACGCGGCCACCCGCCTTGGTGCATGCGATCAACGCATTCCAAACCGCCGACATGCCCGATGCAGTTGCGCGGCAATATTTCGCCCCCTCAATCAGAGCAAGGCGTTCTTCGAACATCCCGACGGTCGGATTGGCGAAACGTGAATACACAAATCGTTCCGGTCCGCTGCCATCAAAGGAGGCCTCAGCCTCGGCAGCACTTTCGTAAACATAGCCGGAATTCATAAAGATGGCCTCAGAGGTCTCGCAGAAACCACTTCGTTCGGTTCCACCCCGGACAGAACGGGTAGCTGCGCGCCAGTTATCTGAAGCCTTTTTTTCGGTCGTCATCGTCTTGCTCCTACATGCCCGGTCATATTGGTATGATCCGGACACAAAAAAACCCTGACCGGCATGAATGGGTCAGGGCCGAAGCCATGTATCCCCTCTTTAGCGATTTTTTACGTGGTCGCAAGCCGGTCGACAAATCCCACGAAGTGCGCAGACGATACGACCAGACTTTCGTAAGGTCAAGAACCTCTGACTGCTCAATTTTGCGCAGAGGCATGTCAGATAGCAAAGTAACCGGCTAACAAACGGTTCACGCAATGGTGAAAGCAGTTCAGAAGCCACGGACAAGATTTCGTTCTAATCTGCTGGAAATTAATGCAATCCTGTATTTGAGGTTTTGCGCCCCAGTTTATGCAAATGCGTGAAACGAATGACCAAGTCCAGCTTAATGGCGTCTGATTTGACCGACAAAAAATCCAACCAATCCCCAGCTACTCAATCTGGTGCGAAACCAATTTGGCGTAAACTATGGCCTGTTGCGGTCTTGCTTGCAGGATTGGTCATTGCCTGGTCCGCTGGGATTCTTGATTTTCTGTCATTTGATACCCTGCGCGAAAACCGCGATATTTTGCGTGACTTTGTCACCAGTAATCCAGTTTCAAGCGTCATAACGTTTATGGCGATTTATGCCGTTTCGGTCGCACTTTCCTTACCAATCGGATCTCTTTTGACGATTGCGGGCGGCTTTATGTTTGGTGTCTGGCTTGGCACCGCCTATGTCGTGATCGCAGCAACCATTGGCGCGGTCATTGTTTATCTTGCGGCACGCTATGCGCTTTATGATCTGATGCATGCCAAGGCAGGCAACGCCATCCGCAAGATGGAAAAGGGCTTTGCCGAAGATGCCTTAAGCTATCTGATGGTCCTGCGTCTAATCCCGATTTTCCCGTTCTGGCTGGTGAACCTTGTCCCGGCTCTTTTGGGGGTAAAAATACGATCCTTTGTGCTCGGCACGATCGTTGGCATCATTCCGGGCACATTTGTTTATGTCTCAATCGGTGATGGGTTGGGTGCATTATTTGATCAGGGAAAAACACCCGATCTGGGTGTGATCTTCGAACCCCGGATTCTAACCCCGATCATTGGCCTTGCCGTATTGGCAATGTTACCTGTTGCCTATAAAAAATTCCGCAAAAACAAGAACAAGGTACCATCCAATGAGTGATGTCATCAAAACCGATATCTGTGTCATTGGGGCAGGGTCTGGCGGGCTTTCAGTTGCCGCCGGTGCTGTACAAATGGGGGCAGATGTCGTCCTTATTGAAAAGGGCAAGATGGGCGGCGATTGCCTTAATACCGGATGCGTTCCGTCCAAGGCACTGCTGGCAGCCGGTCACGCGGCACATAATGCCAGAACCGCATCACGATTTGGCATTTCAACCGGGCCGGTTGACGTTGATTTCGCCAAGGCGATGGATCACGTACACAGCGTGATCGCCGGAATTGCCCCCCATGATTCGGTTGCACGGTTCGAAGAACTTGGATGCACCGTCATTCAGGGCGAAGCAAAATTCACCTCCCCGCGTGAACTCGTTGCCGATGGCAAAACCATACAGGCCAAGCGATTTGTCATTGCCACAGGATCACGTGCGGCCATTCCGCCAATCGACGGATTGGAAAACGTTTCCTACCTTACCAATGAAACCATCTTTGAAAACAAAACATGCCCGGATCATTTGATCATCATCGGTGGAGGTCCCATCGGTCTTGAAATGGCGCAGGCCCACCGGCAACTGGGCGCAAAAGTCACCATCATTGAGATGATGGCGATCCTGCCCAAAGACGATCATGATATGGTTAATGTGGTCCGTACCGAGATTGAAGCATCGGGGATCAGCCTTTACGAAAGCGCCAAAACTCAACGGATCGAATTGAACGGTGATCAAATCCGTGTCGTGATCGAACAAAACGGTGCCGATATCACCATCGAAGGCAGCCACCTGTTACTCGCAACAGGACGCGCGCCAAACGTTGAGAACCTTGACCTTGATGATGCCGGCGTTGCTTTTGACCGACGCGGTATAGAGGTTGACGCGCGCTTACGCACAACAAACCGGAAAATATTTGCTATCGGCGATGTTACAGGCGGGCTGCAATTTACCCATATGGCGGGATATGACGCGGGCATTGTCATTCGCAATGCCCTGTTCCGCTTACCCGCAAAGGTTAACCACAGTGCGGTGCCGTGGGTGACTTATACCAGCCCGGAACTTGCCCAAGTGGGTCTGAATGAAACAGCTGCACGTGAAAAATTTGGCGATAACATTCGGGTTGTAACTTGGGACTACGCAGAAAATGACCGCGCGCGAGCTGAAGATGCGACATCCGGCTTTATCAAGGTCATCACCACCCCGAAGGGTCGCATTCTCGGGGCTGGCATTGTCGGGCGTCAGGCCGGGGAATTGATTGGCATCTGGACGTTGGCGATTTCGCAAAAAATGAAAATAGGTGCAATCGCTGGCGTTATTGCCCCTTACCCAACCCTTGGCGAGCTTTCAAAACGTGCTGCCGGTGCGTGGTACACGCCCAGCCTGTTTAGCGAGAAAACGCGCAAGATTGTTCGGTTCCTGTTGAAGCTTGGATAAAACACTGTTTGTCCCCAAGTTTCTGTATCTCTGTACATTTTTGATCGTCTCTGGCTAACATTCCCTATGGAAAGACCGCATCTTAAACTGCCCCCATGGGCCAAATCGCTGTCGGCACGCTTGCTGGTGCTGACGGTCAGTTTTGTGATGCTCGCAGAAGTCTTCGTTTTCGCCCCGTCGGTTGCACGTTTTCGCATCGACTGGCTTGAGGCCCATCTTGATTCCGCGTATCTGGCCGCCCTTGCGCTGGAAGCAACCCCAGATCAAATGATCCCCGATGATCTGGAAAAAGAACTGCTGTCCAATGCCGGGATCGAAGCCGTCATCCTGCGGCGCGAAGATCGAAAATTGCTGCTACAACGTGACGATATGCCCGCAAAGATCGACAAGGATGTCGATTTAACCAGCTTTTCCATTCCGATGGCCTTGCTCGAAGGGTTTTCCACACTGACCCAAACCGGTAACCGGATGCTGCGTGTTATCGGCATGCCGTCCATGGCCCCGACTTTCGAAATCGAGATCCTCGTTCATGAAAAAACCCTGACTGAGGCAATGCGCGATTTTGGCTGGCGGGTCATGGGATTGTCTTTGATGATTTCGTTCTTTACCGCCGGGCTGGTTTATTTTGCGCTTAATCGCATGATGGTTCTGCCCATGCGAACATTAACCCGCGACATGATCCGGTTTCGTGAAACGCCACAGGACAAAAGTGCTGTCATCGATCCGGGCCATCGGGATGATGAAATCGGTGTCGCCCGTCAGGAACTGGCGAGCATGCAGCAAGACCTGCAAGCCATGCTTAATCAACGAAGAAGACTCGCGGCACTTGGTACGGCAGCCACAAAGATCAGCCATGATCTGCGTAACGCATTGGCCACATCCATGTTGATGACCGAACAGCTTGCCAAAAGTCAGGATGACGAAGTCCGCGCGGTTGTACCACGCTTGTTGTCATCGATGGAAAGGGCGGTCTACATCAGCGAACAGACATTGTCCTTTGCGCGTGAAACTCCGCCACCGCGTGATTTGGTGAAATTCACACTTGTCGAACTGATCGAAGAAATCCGCGATCAGATTTTGCTGCAAAAATCCGACCCACTTTTGGACGGCGCAACAGAGAGTGAAACGAAACTGTCGCTGCCGTGCACGGCACAGGTTGACATTGACCTGCCCGACGATGTCATGCTTGAAGCAGATTATGACATGCTGTTTCGCGCCTTTAGCAATCTGATGCGCAACCCGCTAGAAGCTGGTGCCGACACTGTATGGGTGTCGGTCCAAAAGGTACACGGTAACAGTCAATCCATCCAAGACGGCCATTTCATTGAGGTTTTGATCTCTGATAATGGGCCGGGATTGGCCGAGAAGGCGATCAAGAACCTGTTCATCCCGTTTGCCGCCAGCGGTCGCCAAGGGGGCACTGGACTTGGTCTTGCCATCGCACGGGAATTGATCGCTGTTCACAATGGCGATCTTCGTCTTGCGGCAACAGGACCAGATGGCGCGATATTCTGTGTGAAACTGCCGGTTTCTTCCTGATTTTGTGGTGCGGCCAATCGTACCACACAGAATTAATAGCTTTAAACTATCATAATTTAAATAATATTCGATTTTACCTTTTACGGGCGATTCGTCATCTTGGCCTTAAGGCGATACCGGGCCAAAATCCCGATCCCCGATCCGCTCCTGACCCGAGGTCCGGTATCGCCTGACTTACTTTCCCTCAGCCATACCACCCAACGAAATCATCCCGGCACGCCATCAGACCGGACGCACAAACGAACACCGAATATCGTCGATTTCGGGTCGTAAAAAACACCCATCGGCATGATCATTGATCAGTCCCATGGCCTGCATGAAAGCAAAGACAGTGGTTGGGCCAACAAATTTCCATCCCCGCTTTTTTAAATCCTTGGACAAGGCAATGGATGTTGGGGACGTCAACATCGTTTGTGGAATGGCAACCTCATCGGCATCAGGTTCAAATCGCCAGAAATAGGCTGCCAGCGATCCTTCGCGTTCGATTATTTCACAGGCGCGTTTGGCATTATTGATGGCCGCTTCGATCTTGCCGCGATGTCGAATGATACCTGCATCTTGCAACAATCGTTCGACATCTTTGTCGTCAAACGTCGCAAGCTTGTGAAAATCAAAACCCTCAAAAGCCGCGCGAAAGTTCTCACGTTTGGTCAGGATCGTACGCCAGCTTAATCCCGACTGAAACCCTTCCAGACAGATTTTCTCAAACAGCCGACAATCATCTGTTACTGGAAAACCCCATTCCGTATCGTGATAAGCGTCGAATTCCGGCGCAAAATCGCACCATGCACAACGGCACTTTCCGTCCTTACCGATTGTTGTTTTGCTCATGGCTCACCCCATCAGAAAGTTAAGGCGTTCATCTGCCCGCGCCGGTGTGATCTCAAGAATTTCCGCCGTTACAATCTCTTCAACAACAAACGGATCATTCTTTACGCGGGCTTCAAGCGCATCGCGCGCTATCGCATGTGCAAGGATCGCACCCCCCATATTGGGCTGCAAACTTCCCACCATAAGAAACACCCCGTCATCAAACCCCTGCTTGATCCAGGCCTTATGTCCATCCATGAATTCGGGCGCCCTTGCTCGGTGCTCCGCAAACCTCAAAAAGACAGTGAACATGGTTTTCTCCCTGTTTTGATCATTAATATCAACGGAATGGCGGTGTGGTGTACAGTTAGGTCAATACTTTCCAACCGACGCTATCTGTTCATCAAGCCAGAGACACATCAGCTCCACTTCGCTGCGCAAGAAAGCATCATCGTTAAAGGCATTGGCGAGGGTTGCCACCCCCTGACTGCGACCAAGAATGTGCATCGCAAGAAAATCTGACCTTCCAGCAAATCCCAGCCGCTCGAATTGCCGACTGAGCCAGCTTCGAAACAGGGTAAAGAGCGATGCGGCATCGCTTTGTGCCGCATGATTCAGTTTCGCCAGCTCTGATGACAGCGTTCCAACCGGACACCCGAATTTTCGGATTTTCTCACCGTTGACGATCAGGATGTGGATGAAACTACGGATGCGATCCGCCGGGTCATCACCCTCAATCTCCCAACGATCAAGCATCTGTTCGGTATTGGCCAAACGATGGTTGATAACACCATCAAGGATGTCGTCCTTGGTTTTAAAATGATGGTAAAAATTTCCCCGCGAGATACCGACAGCCAATGCAATATCGGCAAACGAAGTCGCCTCAAACCCCTGTTGATAAAACAGAATATCCGCTGTTTCGATGATCCGGTCCCGGGTCGCGATAGCCATTCGAAAATTCCTAACCAACTCATACCTGCAATGAATGCCTGATACCATTAACTCACAGTCACCAGCATTACCCACCTAGGACAATCGCCCTAAACGCAAAATTAGGTCAAATGTCCTATTTTGTCAATTCCGCATAATGAAAGCCTCGTCAGGTAAACTATCTGACGAGGCTTTGGATTAATAAAGACATGATGTTTTAAGCTGAAGCGGTCCTAATCCCGCCAGAAAGCCGGGAACAGCAGCACGAGAACGGTAAAGACTTCTAATCGCCCGATCAGCATCCCGATCGACATCAACCATTTTGCACCATCGGGCAATGTCGCGAAGTTCCCTGACGGCCCAACAATCGGACCAAGCCCCGGCCCCACATTGGCAATCGCGGTCCCGGCACTGGAAACAGCCGTGATGAAATCAAGCCCCATTGCACCAAGCCCCGCCGCCAACACGATAAAGCAGAAGACAAACAGGAAAAAGAAGCTCAGGACAGATTCAGTAACGTCTTCGGACAGCGGTTTACGGTTATAATAGGCAATGAAAACGCCGTGCGGACGTAGCATGTGTGACAGCTGGATTTTGGCGATTTCATACAAAACCTGCAGACGGAAAATCTTCACCCCGCATGTGGTCGATCCCGCACAGCCACCGATAAACATAACAAAGAAAAATACTGTAACTGCAAACGGGCCCCAAAGCCCGTAATCGGTCGTCGCATACCCCGTTCCGGTCATGACGGACACAATGTTGAACGACGTATAGCGCAACGCGGTCAGGAATGGCACGGCATTGGTTTCCGAATGCCAAAAGGCAAGACCGAGAATGATCGAAGACGCGATGGTCACGAACCAACGCACCTGACTGTCACGAAACAGCGCTCTGCCGCGCCCACGCAACATCTGAAGATACAAAATGAACGGCAACGCCCCCGTCGCCATGCCAAGGGTGATGATGACATCAATCGCGGCACTATCGAAATGTCCAACCGATGCATCCTTGGTCGAAAACCCGCCAGTGGCGATGGTTGTCATCGCATGGGCAATCGCATCAAATTGCGACATTCCCGCCCACCAAAGCATGATGGCCCAAAGCGCGGTAAAACTGAGATATAGAACCGCAATGCCCATGGCAATCTGGGTAGCACGTGGAAAGGCCTTGTCGGATTTGTCGGAGTTTTCCATGCGGAAAAGCTGCATACCACCAACACGCAGCATCGGCATAACAGCAATCGCCATCACAATGATCCCGATCCCGCCAAGCCATTGCAAAAGTGCACGCCACAACAAAATCCCCTGCGGGGCAGTATCAAGACCGACAATCACCGTCGATCCCGTGGTTGAAATGCCTGACATCGCTTCAAAAAATGCATCGGTGTAGGACATATCAAGATCAGAAAAGGCAAATGGCAGGGCCGATGCCGCCGTGAGAACCAACCAACTTAACGTCGTCAGGATAAAGGCCTGACGCGAGTTGATTTTAAGGTTCTCCATCCGGTTCATCATGATCAGCGCGCCGCCCACGAACAGCGACACAAAGGATGCCGCCGAAAACACGAGCCAGTCCGACTGACCATAATAAAGATCAACCAGTGCAGGAACGAACATACCCACTGCCAGCGTACAAAGCAGAATGCCAATGATGAAAAGAATGGGACGGAAATCGATCAATGAAACGCCTCTTGGCATGTTTGCCGCGCTGTTCTACCTCGTGGGCAGGACAGCCTGATGTCTTTGCTGTTGTATCTTGCCAGAGCACTGCATACCCGAAATTGCGGCTGTGATGTACCCTCTTCATCACATGCTGCGGAATTCTTGGCACATGCGGGAAGAAAGTCCAGACCTTTAGTCATGTCTTTTGGGTCTGGCAGCACAACCATGCGCAGAAAACAGCCGTTTCTGGGTTGGCTTCACGTCTGATCACCGTTGTACTGACGATTGCCCGATCAAACATCCGGCAGGCGAAGACTATTGATCGCATCATGAAAGCAAAGCCATTATCTTCCGATACTGATCGCAATTAACCGCATATCATTTAAAATCGCGAGGATCTGAGCCCAATTGACTGACCCGGTAGTTTTTCGCATCCACATGTTCCACCCCAACGACAATCGAGAAGCCGAACCAATTCGGACGATGCAATCGTGTTTGATTTGCCCTACATTACAAACGTCAAATTTGCCGCAGAAAACAAATTAACGGCGGCACAAGCCATTGCTTTCTTTGGGGGCTTTCCATTTTGGGAAAGAAATTATACTTCGCAATTGTCCTGTGTCTCCTGCTGGCGACCGGTTTTCTGACGACAAGTTTTGTCAGTTTCCATGTTGCACGCGAATCTGTTGAAGAACAGATTTCCGAAACCACATTGCCCCTTACCAGCGACAACATTTATTCCGAAATACAGCGCGATCTTCTGCAGCCGATTTTCATTTCATCGCTGATGGCGCATGACACATTTGTCCGCGACTGGGCGTTGGCTGGTGAACAGGATAGCGGCAAGATCATCAAGTATCTGGGCGAAATCCAAAACCGCTACGATACGATTACGTCGTATTTCATCTCGGAAAAAACCCGTAATTATTACCATCCGAGCGGGGTCATCAAAAAAATCAGCGAAGAAGACCCAGCCGACGTTTGGTATTTTCAGGCGCGCGACGACATCAAACCCTATGAAGTCAATATCGACAGCGATACCGTCAACCGGTCCCGCCTGACCATTTTCGTCAATTATCAGGTGCGTGATTACGATGGGAATGTCATTGGCGTCACAGGCGTCGGATTGTCGCTGACAGCGGTCACAAACCTGATTGAAACCTATCAAAAGCGATATGGGCGCACGATCTATTTCGTAGACCGCGAAGGCAAAGTGACCCTTAACGGAAGTGGTTTTGGAACTGCTAATTCGCTCCATGAACGTCGTGGCATGCGCTACCACGCGACCCAAATTTTGACCGCACCCGGGTCATCGATTTCATATGAAGAAGACGGCGCAACTTACTTCGTCAACAGCCGCCTGGTGCCTGAATTTGGCTGGCTTCTGATCGTTGAACAAAACGATTTTGTCGCGAATGAGCGTATCCAGAACACGCTACTGATCAATATTGCCATTTCACTTCTGATTACACTTATCGTCGGGCTCGCCGCCTATCTGACAATCCGAAATTATCAGAACCGCCTCGAAGAACTGGCATCCCGCGACAAACTGACAGGCAGCTATAACCGGCAAGTGTTTGACATGCTTTTTGACACCACCCGGAAAAACTGCAAACGCCAGACAAAACCGCTGTCGGTGATGACTTTCGATCTTGATGACTTCAAGGGCATCAATGATGCTTATGGCCATCCGGGCGGGGATGCGGTCCTGCGTGAGGTCCTGACCAACATCCGAACCGCCGTGCGGGAGTCTGATATTGTTTGTCGCTGGGGTGGTGACGAGTTTGTTATTTTGTTCCCGGAGATGGATCGACAGGACGCGCTGACTAAGGCGCGCGATCTGGCTGATCACGTCCGCAATTCACCCATACGGTTCGGTCGTGAAGAAATCACCATGACCATCAGTGCCGGTGTCACCGAATATCGCGACGGCGAAGACATCGATACTCTGATGATGCGGGTCGACAATGCGCTTTACACGGCCAAGGCGACCGGCCCGGATCATATTTCGCTGGCATGATTTGCCTAATCCACCAGACGATCTAAATCGAAAAAACGGCCCCGAAATATCGGGGCCGTTTTGCATTCTCGTCCAAACCAGTTGGCTTAGTCCGCGATCGATGCTTCTGCGATCTGGACAGCATTCAAAGCCGCACCTTTAAGCAGCTGATCACCGGCCACAAACAGTTCCAGACCATGATCACCAAAGATCAGGTTCGTACGGATACGACCCACCTCGACGTCATACTGTTCTGTCGCGGTCAACGGCATCGGGTATTTGTTGTTGGCCGGATCATCAACAAGCTTCACACCCTTGGCTTTCGCCAAAACTTCACGCGCCGCATCCGGGGTGACAACCTTTTCGGTTTCAATCACGATAGACTCGGAATGGGTACGCTCGGTCGGGATACGCACTGCCGTGCATGAAATTGGCAGATCAGGCGTATCAAAGATTTTCCGGGTTTCCCAGGTTACCTTCATTTCTTCGCGCGTGTAGCCATTTTCCTGGAAGGTATCAATGTGCGGAATGACGTTGAAAGCCAGCGGCGAGGAGAAAACCTCTGCCGGAATTGGCTTGCCTGCCAAACCGGCAGCAAGCCCTTCACGCAGCTCGTTCATACCCGGCTGCCCGGACCCCGAAGCGGCCTGATAGGTTGAAACGATGACTTTCTTCAAGCCAAACGCCTGATGCAGCGGCCAAAGTGCCACGGCAGCAATCGCCGTGGTGCAATTTGGGTTCGCAATCAGCTTTGCGGTCTTGGCAAGATGACCATTGATTTCCGGCACGATCAGCGGAACATCGTCATTCAAACGGAATGCCGAGGAGTTATCAATCACCAACGCACCTTCGGCAATTTTCGGCCCATATTCCTTGGCAAAATCACCCGAAACAGCAAGGAAGACAATGTCACACTGTTTGGCTTCTTCGACAGAAAACAGCGCGACGGTTTTAGTGCCGAACTTAGTCTCCACGGTCTTGCCTGCGGAACGCTCGGACGCGAACAGGGTGAGTTCACCTACAGGGAAGTTACGATCAAACATAACGTTGATCAGCTCGACGCCAACCGCACCGGTTGCGCCGATTACACCGACATGGAGATTTTCGGCACTCATAATAATTGTCTAACCTCGTATAAAAATTGCTGTCATATTCGACCACCGCGATCCATCGCGGGCCGCGCATTATAGGGATTTATCAAGCGAAGGCAAATCTACCTTGCCGCATCGCACATATGCTGCGGTAATGTCTGCTATAGAACGTGATACTGATCGGATTGTTCCACGACATATTTAAGGTCAGACGGCGAAAACCGCCGGTTAAAACCTAGTCGCGCCAGAAGGACGGCATCAAAAGCACCAGCAGGGTTTCAAACTCCAACCGACCCAGGATCATCGCAACATCCAGAATCCATTTGGCCGAATCGGGCAGTGACTGGAAGTTACCTGCCGGTCCGATAATATTGCCAAGTCCCGGACCAACGTTGGCAAGTGCTGTTGCCGCCGCACTCATCGACGTGATCAGATCAAGCCCGGTCAAACCAAGGGCGACCGTTACCACCATATAGCTCAACGCCAAAAGACATACATACACCGTTACGGCATTGAAAATGTCCGAAGTGATCTCATGGCGATCAATACGACTGACCACGACCGCTGACGGGCTGCGCAACCGCATGAAATGCGCCTGAAGCCCGGTGAAAATCACATACAGACGGAACATCTTAAACCCGCCCGCTGTCGATCCCGAACATCCGCCAATAAAAGTTGCAAAGAAAAACAGCATCACCGCTGCCGGCCCCCACAACAGATAATCCCCCGATGCAAACCCCGTCGTTGTAATCACCGACACAAGATTAAAGGCCGCCATGGTCAGTGACCGGAAAATGCTGTCATCTGAAATCTGGGCCAGTCGGAACGTCAAAAGCAGGGTAAAGACCGTGATGATCAGGCCGAACAGCTTGATCTGCTGATTGCCAATGATCGCACCAATTTTGCGTTTACGGATCAAAACCGCATAGGCGGTAAAGGGCAAGGCCCCCGCACACATGAAAACAACCCCGACCCAATGCAGGGCCAGGTTGGAATCGAACTTTGCAAAAGACATATCCGACGTCGAATAGCCCCCCGTCGCAAGGGTCGTCATGCCGTGGTTGATGGCATCGAACCATGTCATGCCAAAGAACCGGTAAAGCAACATGCAGATGACGCTCAGCGAGACATAAATCAGCACAATCTGCATGCACATGTCGCGTATGCGCGGGCTGAGTTTTTCTGAACGGTCCGAACTTTCCATCTGGAAAAGCTGCATCCCACCAACACGCATCATCGGCAAAAGTGCTAATGCGGTAACAATGATCCCGATCCCGCCAAGCCATTGCATGATCGAACGCCACACCAGCAAACCCGGCGGCATTTGATCAAGCCCAGACAGAACCGTCGATCCGGTTGTCGTCAAACCGGAAACCGTTTCAAACACCGCGTCACAAAAGCTGATATCAAGCGATGAATACCACAGCGGTAATGCCCCGGTCAGACTGACCGCAATCCATGACACGACGGTCAGGACATAGCCCTGACGCGAAGTCACGCGAGGCCCGATATCGGATCGACAGGCAAGGCACGCCATTCCGCCCAAGCCGATGGTGGTCATCGAGGCTTGCGCAAAAATTCTCCAGTCGGGATTTCCGTAATACAAATCCACGGCCGCCGGCACCAGCATCGAAACACCGATGATAATGACCATGACCCCGACGACGAAAAAGATAGGTTGCAGACGAAACAAAGCCGCTTCCCTGACAGCTGGACCAAAATCCGCTTGTAGCGCCAAACGTCCGTAAATGCATCCGGTTATTGGATAAGCCCTGACGGAATGACATCGCATCAGTCCATCAAGGTCATTATTTCGCCGTTGTTTTTAGATGTTCTGTCGGTCTGTCTGATGTGCCATCCTTGCGATACTTGGGGTCTGACCCAATTGCCAACATACCGAGGTTTGCTTGAAACGCTTTTCCCACCTGATTGTCTTGATTGCCGTACCCGCATTGTTTGCGCTTGCCGTTTACCTGCACGATAAACCGGTTAACGCCGCCGGGGACAAAATTGCAAAGACCGGCGAGATCGCACTAAAGGCCGAAGGCCGGGACATACAGGTAATTGATGGCGATACGATCATGATCAACGGCAAGGTTGCCGACATCGCAGGAATGGATGCTCCTGAACTCGGCCAACAGTGCCGTCATAATGGCACCTTCCAGGATTGTGGCATGTCTTCAGCCATGCAATTGCGCAAATATTTCGCCATGGCGCCCTTCACCGTCCAATGCTGGCCGGGTGACCCGGAACGTTCAGAAAAACAGGGTGATTTCCCGATTGTTGAATGTGGCATTGGGGAACGCGACGTGGCCGCAGCCATGATCACTGACGGTGAAGCCCTGCCGATACCCGGTTATTCACACCGCTATGACAGCCTGTCTACCGAAGCGGACAATGCCAAAATCGGCATCCATGGGGGTGATATGATGGCACCCGCAGATTGGCGTGCAGGCAAACGTCTTGACGACGAAGACGGACGCTGCCTGTTCGTTGCCGATGGCAAAGGAAATTACCTGAGCACCCTTGATCCGCGCTTTGCCGATATGGACACGTCCGAGAACAGCAAAATCTGCAGCGACGAGGAGGCCCGTCAGAAGGGATATTCTTACACCGCCCCGTGATCATGCCTCACAGGTTTGTCCAACTGCCTTGCGTTGCAACGAAAAAATGCCAATCACCCAAAGCAATTTGATGATCAAGGTTACAAAAACCCAACCGATAATGAAAACTGCAACACCATCTGGCAGTTCCGCCATATGATATTGTCCATCAATCTTTCCGCCCACGCGGTGTAAATAGATCCAGACAATCGGCAAAGCCGATATCGGAACAAGTAACGCAACACAGGCGGCAAGATCGGCTTTCGGCCATCTGCTTTGTTTTCTCTTGCTTTGCTTTTGCACATAAAGCCACGCCCCGGAAAGCGACAATCCCGCCAATAGTACACCGAAAACAAACCACACAATCTTGCTTACAAGACCGGCAAAAGTCCCGAAATGCAGGATGTCGGCGGTTTCGGACCAACGCCAGTATGCGTTCAGGTCATCTGCATGCTGATTGAATGTGACCACACCGGTAAACGGGTTGAGGAACAATTTGTTTGCTCTGTCACGAACCAGAACATCATCAGATTGCCCAATAACGTAAAAATATCCCCGCCGATCAGGTTGAATCGTTGATATTCGCAAATCGGGGCGCTGGGATTGCGCAATATCTATCAGATCCGATACGGTCAGACGCTCTTGGCCCAATTCGGTAACGTCACGCAACTGACGAACAGCCAAAGGATAGGCATCGACCAGGGCAAACTTTTCATCGCCAAGTTTATATCGCGTTTCTTCGAACAGGTACCAGGCCCCCGTGGTCGTCATTACGACGACAAACCACAAGCTCCAAAGTCCCGCCAGCTTGTGTAAACCGCTCCAAAAGCTGATCGTTGTTTTGCCAAGCCGCAGGTCAAAAAAGCGCTGCCACCATCGCTTAAAGAAATAGAACGCTGAAAGCATCGATAGAAAAAGCGGGATGGCAAATAGACAGACAAGAAATTTTCCGATGCCATAAAGCCCGAAAAACGCTTCATGATATTCGCGAAAGAACCGTTGGACAGTAAAAATGGACTGGCTGCCCGTGATCTTTAGCGTTGTTTGATCAACATAGACAAATCGCCGCCCAACATCCGGCATTTTGACTGTGAACCTGGCCGCAGAAACCCTATCTGCAGGGGCTTCTGCCAATTCGATCTTGGCATCGGGATAGCTGTTTTCCACAACCTCGAAGGCCGCAGAAAAGTCGAATGGGTTTTCATGGACATTCGTTCGGGCCCCGGAAAATAACAGCCAATCGATTTCCGATGACAAGGAAGCAAAAGCACCGCTCCAACAGATCGAAAACAGCATCAAACCAAGATACACACCGATCCAGCTGTGCCAGTCAAACCCGATGGGTTTGACTGGCAGCTTCAACCATCGAACCATCAGAACTCGACTCTGACGCTTCCGAATACGGTCCGTGGATTACCAACACTGACGCGATAGGTCCCTCCGGATGCCACATAATAATCCTCGTCGGTGACGTTTTTCACCCCAAGGTCGAAACGGACACGCGATTCATTTCTAAGCGGCAGGTAATACCAAACGCCAAGGTCGTAGACGGTATAGTCTTCCAGTTCGAACGTGTGGTTATTGTTGCCGTAACGATCACCGACATGTGTCAGGCCACCGCCAAAACCAAGGCCTTTGAAGTCGCTGGCGGCATCCTGGAACTCATAGCTGGCCCAAAGGCTTGCGGTCATATCCGGCGTATTGGCCGGGCGGTTGCCGTTATTGTCATTGTCGCTGACAATTTCTGCGCGGAGAAAACCAACACTGCCGCGCAGGTTAAGCCCCTTAACTGGCGTCGCGGTAACGGAACTTTCGAAACCACGCGAACGAATACCGCCGGTCAATTGCGGTGTACCGTTTACTGTTTCCACCACGTTTTCCTGTTCGATATCGAACAGGGAAGCAGTCAGCAACAACCGATCCTTCAACCCGGACCATTTTGCCCCGATTTCGTACTGCCGCCCTTCCTCTGGCGCAAATACCGTCGTTGTTTCATTGCCGGTATAAATGTTTTGCGACTGGAAAGTCTCGGCAAAGGACCCATAAAGCGACAATTGGTCGACCGGCTTCCACAACAGGCCGGCAGACTTCGTCAATTTGCCGTCGCGTTTCGGGTCCGCACCCGACAAGGCACCGGTCAGTTTATTTTCGGCGTTGTATTCATTGTCAAATATCTCATAGCGCGCTCCAAGTGTCAGCGTGACGTCATCGGTAAGATGAAGGTCGCCCTGTGCGTAGGGTCCATACGAGATTTGCTCGACTTCAGTATATTGCCGGGAACGCGGATTTGAAGACGTATTATCGATCAGCGTAAAGGATGACGGGTTCGAAATTGTACCCCCGACCTGATCTTGACCGGAAAAATTGGTCCAGGTTTCGTATTGGTGGCGCAGCTCGACCCCGGAAACCAGGTCCACAGGCCGCCAAAGGTCTGCCTCACCACGAAGCTGCATACGCCCGAACGCCGTGCTGAGTTCGCGATCATCATTGCCCTGTACGCGGCGTGTCAGAACCCCCGTGCCCGAGACATTCGTCACCTCGTTGCGAAGCTCGTTAACCTGCTCGTAGGCATAGAAAAGTTTACTCTCAAGATACCAGTCGTCATCAAAAACCGGCACGGAGTTATCAAGTTCCCAGATATGGGTCGTCACATCACGGTTATTCAGATTGGCCTGATCAAATCGCGTATCAAGCGACACATTGGCAATCTCGCGACTGGTGCCGCTTCCGGGAACCGTAACCACGCCACGGTCAACGGGCCGCTCGTCATGGGTGTATTCATAACTGAAATCAACCAGTGAACCACCATCGGTCATCCACGATATTGAGCTGTTTAAAAACTGCCGTTCGATGGTCGCATCCCGGAAATTCTCACTATCCTCGGCAGAGGTCGTGACACGATATGCCAACGCATCACTCTGCCCAATCGGCCCGGTTACATCGGCCAGCACCTGTTTCTGACCATGCTCGTTAAAATTCGTAACAGCATAGGCCTGCTGTTCATATTCCGGCTTCTTGGTAATGACATTGACCAGTCCGCCTGGGGTCATCTGACCAATTTCGGCCACTGGTCCCTTGACGATCTGCACATTATCCACCGTTGACGGGTTGATGCGACCGTTGGTCTTAAGGCGCACCCCGTTGCGATAAATATCGTCACGACGACGGAAACCGCGAATAAGGAAATCCTCGCGGCTGCCACCATAGCCATCCATATTCACCACATTTGGCGACAAACGATACACTTCCTCAAGCTCTTGCGCATGCTGATCAAGCAGCAATTGCTCGGGGATGACTTCGACCGTGCGCGGGATGTCTGTCACATCCTTGGGGATCATCGTGCCGGTTTCGGCACGTCGGCTGTCATATCGCGACTGACGCGTACCAATAATCATGATCGTGTCGAGCGTAACCTCGCCCGCATCTCCATTGGACGTCTTCGGGCGCAACGTAATCGAGTTTTCTGATGTATAGATGAAATCGACATTGCTGCCCCAAAGCAACGCATCAAGCGCTTCATCTACTGTATATTTACCGGTCAGTGCAGGTACATCATGTCCGTAAATCGATTGTTCGGTATAAAGAATCTGGATCCCGGTAACGTCGGAAAATGCGGTCAAAGCCTGTGGCAATGGCTGCGCTGAAATATCGAATTGGAACAGTATCTGAGTTTGTGCCTGCTGATTGGCGTTTTGCGCGAAGGTACCTTGTGCAAATGCCGTTTGAAAGGCCAGAACCGATACCCCAATCATCAGTTGCCGCCCAAGTTTCATGTTTTTTAAGCTGACCACGTCAGTCCCCCAAGTCTTCAAATACAAGAATGCGAATAGGTCGCATTGTCGCCATACATATAAAGACGCAAGAGATAGACAAGTCCCCTAACGAAGCGGGAACATTTTTTTAATCGCTAAAACAACCCAATCAGACAGGACTGGCCGTATCGGAAATTATATCATCAATATCATATAGTTACCAAGCCTCACGACCTGAATAGACAATGTTCCTTCAATCGCTTCAATGACCTGATCGATATCATCTGTGCGAAACACACCACTGACTGACATCTCACTCAGCTTGGGGTTCACAGCCATGATATGTCCCTCATGATAGGTATTGAGGACATCGATCACATCTGAAAGCGGGGTCTGATAGAAAACCATTTTGCCCTTGCGCCATGCCGTGGTTGCCACGCGATCAAAATGCGTGCGCTTTCCGACACCACGGGATGAAAGCGTCGTGGCTTCACCCGCAAGCAAGGTCACATGCTTCTTGTTATTGCTACCAACCTCATCGGGCCCACCGGTGGACCAATCCACGGCGACCTTGCCTTCTTCCAGACTGACCGTCACCTGATCCTTGTCTGATGAAATGTTGAATACAGTGCCCAGTGCCGTCACATCACCAAATTTGGTATGGACAACAAACGGGCGCTGCGTGTCATGGGCAACTTCGAACCAGGCTTCCCCCGACACCAGATCAATGCTCCGCGTATCTGCGTCGAAATCAATAGACACCGCACTTTCTGCATTCAACTTGATCACACTGCCATCTGGAAGTGCATTGGTCAAAACAGAGTGCTGCGCGTAAATGAAGGTGTCATCAAACATTCCCTTCACAGCTGGGTAAGTTCCCGTTCCAAGCCCGACAAACAACAACAAACAAGCCGCTATCGCCGAAACGATGACCGGGCGCATGTATCCGCGCCGTCTGGGAGTAATTTGGTTTTTCGGTTTCTTGCGATCATCATTTGATTGCGCTTGCCGTGCTTGTTGCTTCACCGGCTCTTCCACCTTACCCCAAAGCAGCTCGACTTCGGCATAGGCGTGCACGTTCTTTGGTGATTGCTCCAGCCAATGTTCAAACTGCGCAAACAACGCGTCCCACTGATCAGAAGCGGCGTTTTTATTGGCTTCACGCAATCGGCTGTGCCAAATCACCGCTTCGTCAAACAGGTCCTCTGAAATCGGTTCATGCGACATGTTCTGACGATCCCTCATTCAATCGCCTCCAGATCATCAGAAAGCCCGAACCGCACCGCACGGGGATATAACGGACCAGACATAGGTCCGTTGAAACCTGACAAACTGGCCCGTCTGGACAATCGAAAATACACTTTCACTTACCCGAGTGTGCTTTTTGAAGACTACGACGACATTCCAACATCGCCCTGCGAATATGGTTTTCAACCGTTTTCACAGATACATCAAGTTTTTCAGAAATCTCGCGCATTGAAAGTTCTTCACCGCGATACATCAAGAAAACCTGACGACATTTTGTCGGAAGGGTCTCAACCGTTTGCGAAATGATTCGCAGCTCCTGATGGGCCGCTGCAACGTCTTCTTGTGATGGGCCCTGGTCAATTTCAATAATGCCAGGCCCGTTTTCTTCATCCGATGACCATGCCGGATGATAGAACAACCGCCCCGTTGGTTCTGGAGCATTGTGGCTTCGGCGATAATGATCGGTCAGCAGATTACGTGCGATACGAAAAACATACGCACGCGGGTTTTCCGGAATTCGCACAGGCGCGCTTTTGGCCCGGACCCAAGTCTCTTGCACAATTTCTTCGGCCACAGCTTCGGAATAGCAGCGTTTTCCTATAAACGTTAGCAATTCGTCATAATATTCCTCAACGACGGCTTCCAAGCTTGCTGAAACCTGCCCGGCTGATTCTGACACGATGATTCCCCGTTTGAGGCTGCCGATGGAAATTTCGTTTGCCCAACAGCTTCAAGCGCTCTCATACACGACTTTGATAATCATTCGCAAATACTTTATAGATACATGCGCTGCCGACACATATATCGGTCATGGTCTATTATGATTTTTAAGGAAGGCTTGGAGCGGGTGAAGGGAATCGAACCCTCGTATGCAGCTTGGGAAGCTGCCGTTCTACCATTGAACTACACCCGCTTGAGCGGGGCGTTTTATAGCCGTCTTTGTCGGGCGATGCAAGAACATCGCATCCAGCCCAATCAATTAATTTACGGGGCGTGGCGCCATGATTACCCTTCAGGCATCATTCGCCAGATCGCACCTGTATGATCGTCCGAGATCAGGATCGATCCGTCCACATAATGCTTCACATCCACCGGACGGCCGACAACTTCACCGTTGCTGCGTAAGAACCCACTTAAAAACGGATTCTCGACGCTTGGTTTGCCATTGCGAAACTCAACCCGAACGACCTTATACCCATCTGGAATGGTCCGGTTCCAAGAACCATGCAGCGCCACAAGCGCATCACCATCGTCAAACGCAAAGCCAAGTGGCGCATTATGGGCGTTAAAGGTAAATGCCGGAAAGGTAACCTCGTGCGGCACCGCCTCATCGTCAAATTGCGGGCTTCTTGTGTCACTGCCCGCATACCACGGATACCCAAAAAACTCCCCCGGCCCCTTAGCACGATTAAGCTCTTCTCGCGGGATGTCGTCCCCTAGCCGATCCCCACCATTATCGGTGAACCAAAGGTCACCTGTATCGGGATGGAACGTCAAACCAACCGAATTTCGAATGCCGCTTGCATAGACTTGCGGCGCACCACCATTCACTGGAATGGAAATAATTGTGCCTTCAAGGCCACTGACCTTGCAGATATTACAAGGTGCGCCAACCGCGACAAACAAACGATCCCCATCAGGTGACAGTGCGGCATAACGCCAACCGTGATGGCTTTTATCCGGAAGATTGGTAAATAAAAGACGCGGACGACTAAGCTTTTTGCCATCAAACCCACTGAGATCATAAGACACAATTCGGTGCTGATCGGCTACAAACAGAGTACCTGGCCAATAGGCAATGCCGTTGGCCTGTTTGAAATCATCCGCAATCAGATTGACCTCTTCACCAATCCCATCCTCATCTGCATCGCGCACGAAATACAGGTTGGAACCACGGGTGCCGACAAAAACACCTCCCAGTTCCGGTGCCACGGCCATTGTGCGCGCGTTACGCACTTCGGCAAACACCGACAATCGATATCCGGCCTCACCGGACAAAAGTGACTGTGTCCGGGCAACCCGTTCCGATACCTGCTGTGCGAATGATCCGGTGGTTGCAAGTCCCGCGATACCGAAGACCAGAACGCCAAAACACAAACGCCCGGCCCACCGGGCCGCAAGACGGGCATGACGATGGAAGACCGGGCGTAATTCTGTGCGCATCCTGTATTCTCCTTGTCTGGGCCAACCAGCTACAAGGTAATACGGATACCTTTCAAAAGCCGATTAGCGGGCGCGTTCGGAAATCGGGGCGTTAACCGACAATTCCATATCCCACGGGAAGTAAATCCACGTATCCTGGGATACTTCCGTCACAAAGCTGTCGACGACTTCACGGCCAAGCGGCTTGGCATAAACAGTTGCGAAATGCGCTTTGGGCAGTTTTTCGCGAACAGCTTTGGCGGTTTTGCCGGTATCGACAAGATCATCAATGATCAGCATATCGGTACCGTCACCGTCGATGCCCTTAAGCCATTCCAGATCACCGCGGCTCTTGTCAGAGTAACTGCGAATACAAACGGTATCAATCAAGCGAATATCAAGTTCGCGTGCGATAATCGCGGCGGGTACCAGACCACCACGGGTAATCGCAATAATGCCCTTATACGGGCCCTGTTCCAAAAGACGCCACGCCAAGGCACGTGCGTCTCTATGCATCTGTTCCCAGGAAACCGGGAAACCTTTGTTATAAGCTTCGCTCACAAGAATTCTCCTGCGCCAGATCTGTTGGCCAAAACGGGTTTATTCAGATCGTAATCGATGACACACCATTAAGGTCTGCTATCTACAAAATTAAGGCGCTTACCTACGCTTTGTCTGCGATGTTGGCAAGGGGCGCGGCAACGCAATGCGATTTTCGCGTTACTCCACCAACATCATGCTTTCAGCGAACAATCAAACTATATCTTGCTTTTCAATACGTTGATCCGTCTTCTCTGTTTGGGGAACCTGGAGTTAGAAGCTAGGCTTCATCGGCAAACAATGAACGCACGAAAGGTATGTAACTCAACATCCCAAGACCAATGACGGCCATCCAGTTTACCGGCGCAATCGCAAGAACCCAAAACTCGATAACAATTGCACCAAAAGTGACAATCACAACGCTTACAATCAAGTCGAGCACGCAAATCCCAAACATGAACCAGTTTCGTGCCAGTTGTCTGCTTTCACGATCAAAGCCGGTTGAACTTGAATTATTACCGGTCCACCAAACACAAACAGCCCCCGGTATGCTGGGAAGAAACCGTACCATCCGTATCAGAGCCGCGAACTTGCTTGCGCACATGCCAACAACATACTCGCACAATCCGCATTCCTTCTCCGTCACCGGCTTTGCGTGGGGAATAGCAGGAAAACTCTTTCGCGCAATCCACCCCAAACCAAAGCGCAGCGTAAGAATGACAACCAAGGTGGCAATTTCAATTAGATCGGCGTTCAACCAGTTGCTGAACGTTGAACGGTCGGAAAGATAACCTTCCCCGTTACTCAAAAGGTTTTCCAGCGCCATGGCATGAATGAAGACACCGGGAATATCCACATCGATTGTCGGAGGCCTTACAATATCTTGAAATCCTTGCAGGTTCTGCCCATACATGACGATTTGATCTTTGAAATTATCAACCCATCGCCCTGCACTTGGCGTTTCGCGGAAAACCTGCTCCGCAGAAATTGTCTGAAACGGTGCGCACTTTACTTCGGGCTGCTGGGTTATCCCAAACAACGCCAACAGATTGCGTATGCTGCGCATAACAGCACTTTGCTCAGTATCCTGCGAACACTCATAAGGTCGAACAACATTGCCGTGCTGGTCATATGCCTTGGTCCAGCTTGTATAATCGGCCTGCTTGTCCGGCCATGACAGCCACATCGGCCGTCCCCTCACGTCCTGTTTCCAGGTTAGCCATTCCGCCTTGTCATCCTTGGAGGGCATAAGAAGGCTCTCATCGCATGTCCAACCGCGTTCAAGTGACCCGGCGCGCTCGGCCTTTGAACAGAGGTGTTGATAAATTGTTGGTGCGGCTGCGGTGATTTCGGCGACATCGCACCCGCGTAAATTCCCGTTACCGGTGCTGCGCATCCGTGCATCATCGCAAAGGGGTAAATTGGCAACATCGGATGCCCCATAAGAATCATCGGCATTACGCAATTCTGGAAACATCGGATATGTCAAAGCACGAATATCTGCACGCCCGCGTGCATCCCCCCACCCCGCCACCAGCGTTACATAAGGTGCCAGTTCGGACAAAACTGCGTGATGTTGATAAAAATTAAGGGCTCCGGCCTGAAGATATACCGGAATTCCCATCATCTGATACATCTGCAACGTATTGACCAGCATCATCAAGCTGTCATCACGCACGTAACGTTCCGGCAACCATTCACCTGGCTCACCGCCGGTTGGGGGTGCCTCTGTACGCCGGTCACGAAATGTAAAATCGATGAAGACCGCTTTTGGCGCCGCTGTCAGCAACTTGCGCAAAACTTCTGCGTGCAAGCCGTAAACTGCAGGCCAGCTTGATTTCAGCCCCGCCAGCGATTCATCATCCAGCAAGACAACACCGATATCATCTGTACTCTTGCCGCGATAAATCGGCCCGCCGACTGTCTTGCCAAATACCGCATAACTGTAATCGTCAACCGCATTGGCGATCGAGTCCGGTTCAACACACAGGACAGCAACGGCAATCAGGACGTTGATAACACCCCACCAGAATGGTCTCAGTCGTAAAACTTTTACCGCCCTCTCTTCGGCGGCACCGGGATCCGATTCCTCTACCATTTACATGCTGGACATTTGTATTGTGGATTCTTGTCCCGCACACAAGGCACGCTGCTGCGGATAGCGCGCAACACAGCCGATCAGAAGCTCGTTCTCACGCGTTTTATTGCCACTGGCTTTAACAATCGGATACAGGAAACGGTATGCCTCAAGTGGCCACTCATAGTAAGTAGCGACCTGTTCAACGCGCTGATACGCCGATTTCACATCGCCAAGCGATTTCATGATCTCTGCCCGTTTCATTTCAACCGGCAATGCCAGCACGTCATCTTCGCCATCAATCAAGTCGATATTCTGAAGAGCTTTTTTCAGATTCCCTTGGCGTTCCCTTACCTTGGCGAAGGCCCAGCGTGTATAGGGGTGATTTTCCGTATCTCCGCCAACCGCTTTCCTAGCCTCAGCCTCCAGTGCACGGAAATCAATCTCACGATCATCTTGCTGCAAAGTTTGAATGATCTCGCTCGCAATACGGTAATTGTCCAGCGCCGTTTTGTTTTGTTCAATAACACTATCAAATGGTTCCTTGTGAATCATCCGGCTGGTACGTTCGGGCATATATTCGCGCATTCCATAAGCAAAAATCTCTTCGGCCCTTTCTGAGGCGTCATCGTGTTTTGCTGACAGTTGCTGCTGAACTGTGCTTACGGCTTCGCCAAACTCTGACAAAAACTGGTTCAGAAGCACATTGTCCTGCCCCTTGGGCTGGAACTGTGCTTGAAGAAAAAGCTCAAGCTGGTTTCTTGTAAGCTGATAACGCGTGTCAAAGTTTTCTTCGGCTTCTTGCGCAACTTCGAAGTAACCCGAAGCACCTTTTGGCTGGTATCCAGCCCTTACCATCAGATCAAGCCCAAGATAATCCGCTTCACGTTCCTGGCTACGATCCCAGTTTGGCAGGAGCAAATCACGCAGGATCAAATCACTGCCATACATCTGACCTGCTTTGCGCAGGAGGTCACTCTGGCTACCTGAATTTCCCAGTGCAACATCCGCGGCCGTCAAAAGATAGGGGCGCAGCACCGAAAACAGGTTTTCCGGCGTATGCTGTAACAATACGTGGCTGTATTCATGCGCAACCAGAAAGGCGAGTTCATCTTCACTCCGCAAATAGTCAAATGCGGAGTGGTACAGGAACAAAACTCCCTCTCGTGCGGCACGCGCACCCGGCCCTGAATTGCCGATAAGCATGATTTCGGCTTTTGGCGAACCCGCCGGTGCAACTGCAACAATCCTGTCAAGAACCTCTTGGGCATAGTCCTGCAAGTCGGTAATCGGTGCCGTGCCGATTGATTGGCGCATCACTTCGGATTTTGCAGCATGAATTTCATCTGCCGTGTAAATACGTGTTTTGGCAAACTCTACCTGATCAATAAACTTCCCGTTCTCTGGTACCGAAGTTGTAACAAACGGTATGTCCTTGACACACCCCGCCAACATCAAGGCACCAACCAGCACGATAAAACCAAATTTTTTCACAATCAATTCCCCTTAGCCGCAATGCAGTCAGCGCCTGCACCACGTGTCCCCTTACCGCCAAGTGCGCCTATTTCTCCACCGCAAACAACCGGCCTGCGTGCAATTTCCTTACCCTCAACCACAATCATATCGTCAGGAATCCAGTACACGTCCTGCTCATCCAGAAAGCGGATTTGGTAGGCCCCGAAATTTTTATCATCATGGGAATAAAAAACGATCTGATCAGGGAAATCTTTCCCCATGACCATGCGCTCACACGTGCGACCTTCACCGCCGGAATCACACATTGCGACCGGGAAATCAGGATGCACAACCTTTACACCACGAATTTCCAAACCCTGCGCCGCAAGTTGTTCCCCCCCAAACACCGACAAGAACGCGACAAGAAGGCTTAGTTTGAATGCATTCCCCAACCCCGAAATTCCCTAATTAGCATTCCAAGATAGTTATACTACTTAAGGCATCATGCATTTTCGAAAACCATTATGTAACTACTCAATAGAGTAAACAACCTAACCTTTCAGGTAGTTACAGCATTCAAAGTAGTGGGAAATCGCCTGTGCCCGCACGGCAATCAGATAACATCAGTCTTGCTGATCAACCTTCGTGCTGCCAAGACGCGCCTGCAATAACGTGGAAAAATCAGCTGACAATTTTTCCACTGGCGTAGACCAATCTGCGGGCTTTTGTTGGCGATAAATGCGCATGGACGGGTACCAAGGGCTATCGGCACGATCAACCATCCACCGCCAATCCGTTGTGTAAAGTTGCAACATCCAGACCGGAATCCCCATCGCCCCCGCCAAATGGGCCGGTGAACTGTCGATACTGATGATCAGGTCCATCGCCTGCATCAAGGCAGCACTGTCGCCGAAATCATGGATGTGATCGCCAAGGTCAGTGACAAAGGCCGTGACGCCGATTTTTTCAATATCCGCGCGGCGATCATCGACTTGAAAACTGTAAAACGCGGCACCTTTGGCCGACAGGATAGGAAGCAGCGTATCAAGCGGGCAGGAACGGTCACGCGGATTAAGCTTGCCCGCCCAAATCAACCCGACCTTAAGCACCGTGCTCGTCGGGGGGGCCAAACGCACTTTCTTTCCTTTGGGCGGAGACAGATACGGATCAGCAGAAATCTTTTTCAGGTCGGCTTCGCCAATGCCCAAAACATGTGGGAGGCTCAGCAGTGGCACATGCAGATCAAATTCCGGTAATGCACGCCCCTTTTCAACCACGGCTCCAACCCCTGATACGGTGCGCATGATCGGCATCAGTTCCTTACGGCACTCGACAATGATATGCGCCGCCCGTTTGGCAACCAACGGAATGAACCGGGCAAACTGGATCATGTCACCAAACCCCTGCTCGGCACGCAGCAACAACCGCTTACCCCGCAAATCGCCTTTGCCATCCCATTCTGGCGCACTGTCGAGCGGACGGATAGGATTGTCGGCAAGTTGGCGGCGGGTTTCATACCCCGCCCATCCCTTGGCGTAATCCCCCAACGCCAGATGTGCGAGCGCACTGTCCCAATTGGCATCGACATACTCCGGGTCCATCGCCAATGCACGGTTGAAGTAGCCAAGTGCTTCTGAAAACTTGTTCAAATCACGATATACAAGACCAGTATTAAACGTATGCGACTTGATTGTATCATCAAGCTCAATCGCCTTTTTATGGGCGGCGAGTGCTTCGTCAAAGCGCATCATTTCACGCAGGCAGTTGCCCATATTCGACCATAGCCCGGCATTTTCCGGACGCAGGTCCGCCGCCCGGCGATAAGCAATCAGGGCCGCTGCAAACCGTTTGCTCCGTCGCAGGGCCACACCAAGGTTATTCCAAACGTCCGGCTGGTCGGGGTTCTGACGCAAGGCTGCGCTGTAAAGACGGATGGCATCATCAATTTGACCAGCCTGATGCGCCGCAAGCCCACGTTGGAACAGATCATTCACAACACGACGCTTTTGTACCAACGCCGTTTCAGGGTCGGTCTTCTTGCCGTCTTGCACCGCCTTTTGCACGGTCTGAACATCGGGGACCGGTGACAGCGTGGTCTGAACCAACGCGATTTCTTCTGATACTGTTTTTTTCGGTTGTGCCGGTTTCCGACTGGTCGGGCTTTTCGACGTTTTCTTAGTCGCCCGTTTCTTTGTGGTTGTACTGGTTTTAGCCATCTACGTTCCCCCGCCCCAGATCATGACCAATCTGGACCCATTGCTTTTGCACAAGCAAGCCTCGCTTAAGGTGCCGCCAATTCACATCAAACCGAGTTGACAGCCCCGTACATATGAGCACCCTAGTATATTTTACCAAAAAATACCGCCTGATTGAGTGGATTTATCCAATTGAATTCCCCCAAACCGAATTATCGCCAAAACCATCGATTATTGTTTCGATAATGTGATCCTTTGGAGTAGCTTTTTCATTAAGAACAACCGTTGCACGAGAACGTGTGACGCCTTCCTGCCCCGCGGCAGGCAACAAAAAAGTCGATTGGTTCAGTGGGTGCAAGCCTGAACAACAATTGGCCACAAAACCGATCAGCAAGAACAGTCGTCACCGGAAACGACACAGCTGACCGGGTATTTGGGGAAACTGGGTGTAAATGGCTTCAAAGGACGGGAGACCTTAAATGGCCGAACTAAAAAGATCCGGCACATCTGTCGGACGTAAAGTTATTCTCGTTATTGTTGCATTGCTGGTCGTCGGATTTGGCGCAATGATGACCATTCAGACCGTGTCACAGCGCAATGCCATGATTGAGATCATGTACAATGAATCGGTCGAAAAAACCGAAATGCTGTCGACCGCCGTTCAGCCCGGATTTATCGCGATGGATGGGGCATCCGTCGAAAAAGAATTTCGCAAGATCACCGATAAGGAAGGTTCACAGCTGGCAACACTGTCTGCGATCAATCCCAATGGCGATGCAATCGGTAGCTACCAGTCCGAAACCCTTCCCAAACATGACCTGACTGCTTTGATCGAACCTTATCTTGAGCAAATCGAGAACAAGGAAGTCATCAGCTTTATTTCTGACGACGCTGTCATCGTCGCATCCCCGATCACAAAATATTCCAAACGTCGCGACGCTGACATGTATCGTGGCATGCTGGTCACGGCCTGGAACCTTGATCGCGTCAATGCCGAGGTCAAACAGGCCGTCATTGTCCAACTGGCCCTTGCCACCGCCATCCTGATTGTCCTTCTGGGCGTCACATGGTTCGTTTTGCGCCAACAGATTTTGATCCCGATGGTGAAGATCAATGGCGCGATGGCGGCCCTTGCCGACGGCAACCTTGATATCAATGTTCCGGGCAGTCGCCGAAACGATGAAATCGGTCAGATGGCCTCATCTGTCGAAATCTTTAAGGAAAATGCCAAACGCGTTGCCCAACTTGATCATGAGCGCGAAGAAGAACGTGCCAAATCAGAAGCCAACCGTCGGGACGCCATGGCGGGCCTTGCCGGACGGTTCGAACAAACCGTCATGGGGGTTGTTGACGGTGTTTCGGGTGCTTCGGGTGAAATGCAACAAGTTGCTCAAACCATGGTTGCGGCCGTTCAACAAAACGAAGCCGGATCACAGGCCGTTGTTGCCGCGGTTGAACAAGCCAATCACAGCGTTGAAACTGTGGCCAGTGCGGCCGAACAACTTGCGATGTCCATTCGCGACATCAGCGCACGGGTGAATGAAACATCCAACATCACGGCAAACGCCAGCACCGAAGCCAACCGCGTGAACCAAATGGTGCAGGGACTTGATGTTTCGGCACAGAAAGTCGGTGAAGTCGTCCAAATCATTCAGGCCATCGCCGAACAAACCAACCTTCTGGCCCTGAATGCAACGATTGAAGCCGCACGTGCCGGTGATGCTGGCAAGGGCTTTGCTGTGGTCGCCAACGAAGTCAAAAACCTTGCCAACCAGACTGCGCGCGCGACCGAGGATATCTCGGCACAGATTTCCGGCATTCAGGGATCAACACAGGACGCCGTCGGTGCCATTGATGGCATCACCAGCATCATTTCCAACTTAAACGAAATCGCAACCGAAGTTGCGGCGGCTGTGCAAGAACAAGGTCAGGCAACCACCGAGATTTCAAACTCGGTTCAGCAGGCTGTTCAAAGCACGCAGGAAGTCACCAACCATATCCACGAGATGCAAGCTGCCGCCCGTCAAACCGGGGAGGCAGCACATCAGGTGCTTGGCGCGTCTGATAAGCTCAACACCCAATCGGGCACACTGCGCGACGAAGTTGGCAACTTCCTTGCCGAGGTTCGCGAAAGCTAACCAAATATCTGCATTAAAAAGAAACCGCCGCCCGGCTTGTCCGTGGCGGCGGTTTCTTTTGTGTTCTGCGTATTCTTGGGGCTGATGACATTCCAGCCAAGCCATTCCTGTCCGCCCCTGCTATCGCAGGGGTTTTCGGCTTTTAGCCCCTTCATCAACCCGCATCATCATAAGGTCATCAAGGTCTTCATACCCATGCTGTCGATACAACGGCTGCATATCATGGGTCGCCAGAAGCCAACGTTTGACCCGCGCCAAATCAGGGTGCGCATGCAAGGCATCAATCATCTTTGCCGCAATGCCCCGCCGACGGTAATCGGGATCAACAAAAACGTCCGCGACATAGGCAATCGCGATCAAATCACTGACCACACGGGCAAAACCGACCTGTTTACCGTCGCAATAAGCTCCAACCGGCACCGACATCTCAACGGATTTATTAAACTCGCCGCGTGTGCGTCCACCTCCCCAATAGGAATTGGCGATCACGTCATAGCAATAAGCATGGTCAATACGCGCACGGTCCGTGCTGATTTCCACCGCGCTGTCTTGCTCAGCCATCAGATACGTCCCTGCATTTTGTATTATTTCAGGAAAACTGCCGCACCCAATACGGCAATCGCCACCCAAAGAATTAAGGTATGGCGGGAAAACCCGGTGCTTTTGCCCTGACCATTTGACGCTTTGCCACGCATGGCGGCAATCGTATCAGGATGCAGGCGAAGCCCCTGATCGGTAAAGACCGAAGACGCCTGTTCTGCGGCTTCCAGCACGCGCGGCAATCGACGCAACATCGAGCCTGCCTGTAGGGTCGCTTCCTTGATCTTGGCCTCCGGGCCAAGATTTTCGCGCATCCATTCCTCGATCAATGGCCTCGACAATTCCCACATATTCTCATTCGGGCTAAGAATACGCGAAAGCCCCTCGGCAACGATCATGGTTTTCTGCAGCATCAACAACTGTGGCTGGGTTTCCATGCCAAACTGTTCGGTAACCTGAAACAGTTGCCCCAACAAACGCCCAACCGAAATATCGGCCAGTTCCTTGCCCAAAATCGGCTCACCAATCGAACGACAGGCCTGCTGGAAATTTTCAAGCGACTGGTTGCGCGGAACGTAACCAGCTTCAAAATGGACTTCCGCCACACGATGATAATCGCGAGTCAAAAAGCCCAACAGCATCTCGGCCAGATACAGGCGTGTCTGTTTATCAACCCGACCCATAATGCCGAAATCAACGACGCTGACCTGTCCGGTTTCATCAACAAACAAATTACCCGGATGCATGTCGGCATGGAAGAAACCGTCACGGAATACTTGCTGGAAAAAGGCACCCGCAGCCTTTGCCAACAGGGCCGAACGATCAACGCCCATACGGTCAAGGGCTTCGACATTATCGATCCGAACCCCTTTGACCCGTTCCATGGTCATGACATGTTCGGCGGTCCGTTCCCAATCAATCTGGGGAATGTAATAAGTCGGATCACTGTCGAAATTATCACGAAATTCCGAGGCGGCCGCCGCTTCAAAACGCAGATCCATTTCAAGATGGACGCTGTCTTCCAGCGCCTTGACTGTCTCGATCGGTTTGAGACGACGCAAACGCGGCTGGGTAAGCTCGACAATCTCTGCAACCCAGTAAAACAGATCAAGATCACGGGCAAAGCGCACCTTGATATCCGGGCGCAGAACCTTAACCGCCACTTCGCGCCCATCGGGCGTGGTAGCAAAATGCACCTGCGCAATTGATGCCGCTGCAACCGGCTCATCATCAAACTGATCGAACAAAACATCGAACGGTTCGGCCAGTTGTTCGGTGATGATGCGCTTGGCAATTTTTACTGAAAATGGTGGCAAACGGTCCTGCAAGGAAGATAGATCCGCAGCCACATCATCCCCGATCAGATCGGATCGGGTAGCAAGCGTTTGACCAAGCTTGATAAAGGCCGGACCAAGTTCTTCAAGTGCACGCGCAAGACGGCGTCCCGGCGGCAAATCTGATCGGCGCGAAAAGGGTGCTGTCAGGCGGGCAAAAAAGGCAAGTAGTTTGCCACCCGGGACAAGGGCCAACGGAAACAGCGCATCATGGCGCGCCAAGGTCCGTGCCATGCCAAGCAGGCGAAAACTGTTCCGAACAAACCGGATCATTCGTTACTGTTCCTCAAACCCGCCAGCCGGAATGGATTGCAGCAATCCCGCCCGACAAATTGCGATATTTCACCCGCTCAAACCCGGCATCACGGATCATCGACGCAAAAGTTTCCTGATCGGGGAATTGGCGAATACTTTCGGCAAGATACTGATATGCCTCGCGGTTGCCCGCAATCATCCGACCAATTTCTGGCAGAAGCTTGAACGAGTAGGTATCATAAAGCTTATCAAAGCCCGGCACGACAACCTTGGAAAACTCAAGACACTGAAACTTCCCACCCGGACGCAATACCCGGTAGGCTTCTGAAAGAGCCTCGGTAATGCGGGTCACGTTGCGAATGCCAAAGGCAATTGTATAGGCATCAACCGACTGATCGGGGAGCGGCAATTTTTGCGCGTCACCAACGGTCCAGTTGATGTTCTGCAAGATGCCGTGATCCGCCGCACGGTCGCGTCCGACATGCAACATTTCGTAGTTGATATCACAGACCGTAACCGCCCCGCCGCCGTTTTTAAGGAACCGAAACGCGATATCACCCGTCCCACCGGCCACGTCGAGCAATTTCATGCCCGGACGCGGCTTTAGCTCGTTAATGAATGAATCTTTCCACAGACGGTGAACGCCGCCGCTCATCAGATCGTTCATAAGGTCATATTTGGACGCGACAGTGTCGAAAACCTCGCGCACCATGGATGCCTTCTGGTTTTCAGGAACATCCCGGAAACCAAAGTGGGTTGTGTTTTCGCCGTTTTCGCCCGCGGCAGGGTCTGTATTCTTGCTCATGGGCGGAAAATAGCGCAGCGAAGGCATTCCTGCCAGTGCAAAGCCACGTAAAATTGTAAATATCCTGTTGGACTGCGGTGCTTTCTGCTAATGGAAAGCATGGGTGCCACGATGCCCCCTTATGATTTGCGTGACGACAAGACAGGATGCCCCAATGAGCTGCATGGTGAAAATCTGTGGGATCAACAGCGAAGACGCCCTGATTGCGGCCATGAGTGCCGGGGCAGATGCCTTAGGTTATGTCTTTTTCCCACCAAGCCCGCGGCACATATCGCTCAAAGGGGCCACCACCCTGACCAAACAGGTCCCCAACAGCATCCTCAAAGTCGGTCTGTTTGTTGAAGCCGGTGACGAAGCCCTGCAAACCGCGATTGAGGCCGGCAATCTTGACGTCATTCAACTGCACGGCAAAGAAAGCCCGGAACGCGTGACCGAAGTCAAACAGCGCTTTGGCCTGAAAGTCATGAAGGCAATCTCGGTCAGCACCGCAGACGACATCGACAAAGCCCAGTCTGACTATGACGGCATTGCTGATTTCCTGTTGTTTGACGCCAAACCACCCAAGGACAGCGTCCTTCCGGGCGGCAATGCGGTGTCTTTTGACTGGACGTTGTTAACCGGACGCCATTTCAAAAGCGACTGGATGCTGGCCGGTGGCCTTAACCCCGATAATGTTGCCGAGGCCATCAAAATTTCCGGCGCACCATGGGCGGATGTTTCATCAGGTGTCGAAAAGACAAAGGGTGTGAAGGATGCACGTAAGATTGCTGACTTCATTCATGCGGCCAAGGGCTACTAACCCCTTGGGGTCTATGCTTAACCTTTTCTGAAACGATTGGCGCGAAGATCACCGGGCACGATCATCAAGAGTTGCCAGTTGGATACGCGCCGATGAAAAAGACATTCCGATCACAGGTACAGACATTGCTTCACGGTGTAGACCGGAAGTCCCGTCTCTCCTTGATTGTCCATCTGGTTCTGGCCAGTGCGATCATCATCAACGTTGTGTCGGTGATTTTTGACTCGGTCGAACGAGTTTGCTGATCGCTATTTCATCGCATTTGCCGTCATCGAAGGCGTGTGCACCCTGATCTTTACCATCGAATACGCCTTGCGCGTTTGGTCCGCCCCCGACGACCCCCGCTTTTCCGGCGCTTGGGCGCGTTTACAATACATGCTGACGCCGATGGCGCTGATCGACCTGATTGCCATTCTGCCAATTATCCTGTGGGTATTTACATCTATTGATCTGCGCTTCGTCCGTATCGTGCGCTTGTTACGGCTGTTGAAATTCACCCGTTATTCCACCGGGCTGGAATTGATGTTGCTGGTATTTCGTCAGCAAGCAGGCATCTTTGGCGCCGCCAGTGCCGCCCTTGCCTGTATGCTGGTGTTCAGTGCCGGGGCGATTTACATTGCCGAACACCAGGCCCAGCCCGATGCGTTCGGCAACCTGATTGATGCGCTTTACTGGAGCGTGATTACCCTTGCCACTGTCGGGTATGGCGACGTCGTTCCGATCACGCCGTTTGGTAAATTCCTTGCCAGTATCATTTCGCTGACCGGGATTGGTATTGTTGCTGTTCCGGCCGGTATATTGGCATCGGCCTTTAACAGTGAATTACGCCGACGTGAAACCGCCTATCGCCATCAGGCCACCCGTCAATTACTGGGAAAACGCCTGACCGACCGAGTA
Source organism: Thalassospira sp. Z349TD_5 (assembly GCF_056173045.1). Classification (NCBI taxonomy): domain Bacteria; kingdom Pseudomonadati; phylum Pseudomonadota; class Alphaproteobacteria; order Rhodospirillales; family Thalassospiraceae; genus Thalassospira; species Thalassospira sp. Z349TD_5. Next base: position 142,647 of record NZ_CM149654.1, on the reverse strand, counting down.
CGCAACAAGCTAAAATCCCATCAAGAAGACCTTGGCATCAGCGATGAGCAGGCCCAATCAATTGTCGAAGACATTCGCGATGTCCATCGCACCGAAAGCGACGAAATTCTGACCTGTCCACATTGTCATCACCCCCTGCAACTTGAACTAAAAGACGCGGAATCAAACCCTCCGGCGTAAAAGTCTTGACGCCCGAATTTTTTGCGCCCATGTTTTGTGTCATGAAAACACACGGCATGAACCCGATCCTTATTGCAAATCGTTGGTGGTGGCTCGCATAAGCGGGTGGCCAAAAAACATGCCCTAAAACAATCGGCCGCCTCATTCTTGCAGGCGGCTTTGTGTTTTCAGACCTCTTTTCTTTTTCTGATGATCACGATCCTCCTGCGGCGAAGGCCAACACAGGAGTAAACAACGTGACCACCCCGATCTCGGAAACAGAAAACAGCAGCGAATACCGCTACACCACCGATGGCGGCATCTCTGTCATTCGTCGGATGACCACCATTACCTATGAAAACGCCACCGAAGGCCTGATTGACGCGCTGGATCAGATCAAAGGCGTTTTGCTGTCTTCAAGTTATGAGTTCCCGGGGCGCTATTCACGTTGGGACATGGGGTTCGATGCACCACCGCTTGAAATCACCGGGCGCGAACGTGGCTTTGCCATCCGGGCCCTCAATGACCGTGGCCGGGTTCTCCTTGATATCATTTCCAACACCTTGGGCAATCACCCGCACATTGAGGGTGTGACCGATGGTGACGACGGGCTTTATGGCTACGTCAAAACCCCGGCATCCTGGTTCCCCGAAGAACAGCGCAGCCAACAACCAAGCCTGTTTTCCGTGGTGCGTGCGTTGCGTGATCTCTTTGCGCATAAGGGGGATGAACGCCTTGGCCTATACGGTGCATTTGGCTATGACATCGCGCTTCATTTCGAACAGATCAATCTTACGCAGGATCGCCCCGCAGATCACAAAGACATCCATCTGTTCCTGCCTGACCGCTTGATCACAGTCGATCATGCATCGCGTGTGGCCACCAAAATCGAATATGAATTCATCACCCCGGATGGTCACAGCACCGTCGGGCTGGAACGTGTTTCACAGTCCCACCCGCCGTCACGCGGCAATAATGCCGTTGTTGAAAACGACATGAAACCCGGCGAATACGCCGCCATTGTCGATGAAACGAAACCACGCTTTGCCCGCGGTGAATTATTTGAAGTCGTCCCGAGCCGCGTTTTCAGAACTCCTTGTGCCACCGCACCATCTGAAATCTTCCGCCGTCTGAAACGCCGCAATCCCGCCCCGTATGGGTTTTTGATCAATCTGGGCGACGGGGAACATCTGATTGGTGCGTCGCCGGAAATGTATGTCCGGGTCAATGGTCAACGTATTGAAACCTGTCCGATATCAGGCACGATTGCGCGCGGTCGCGATGCGATTGAGGATGCCGAAAACATCCGTACGCTGCTCAACTCGACCAAGGATGAGTCGGAACTCACCATGTGCACTGACGTTGACCGCAATGATAAGGCCCGTGTCTGCAAACCGGGCAGCATCCGCATTCTTGGTCGGCGTCAGATCGAAATGTATTCGCGCCTGATCCATACGGTCGATCATGTCGAGGGCCGTCTGCGCGACGGGTTTGATGCCCTTGATGCGTTTCTGACCCATTGCTGGGCGGTAACTGTGACCGGGGCACCCAAACGTGCCGCCATGAAACATATCGAGGCGGTCGAACGCAGTTCGCGGGCGTGGTACGGCGGGGCCATTGGGGCTGTTTTGTGCAATGGCGACCTTAATACGGGTCTTACATTGCGCACTGTGCGCCTGAAACAGGGTGTCGCCGAAGTCCGCGCCGGCGCGACCTTGCTTTACGACAGCGTGGCCGAGGCCGAAGAAGACGAAACCGTCCTAAAAGCATCGGCCATGATTGATGCCGTCACGCGCGACGCCAAGGATGATGTCGCCATCGATCCGGCGGTATCGGGCATTGGCAAACGGGTCTTGCTGATTGATCACGAAGACAGCTTTGTCCAAAACCTTGCAAGCTATATCCGCGCCACCGGGGCAGAGACGTTGACCCTGCGCCCCGGCTTCCCGGACGAAGCATTTGATGATTTCAAACCTGATCTGGTGTTCCTGTCGCCCGGTCCGGGCCGCCCCGATGATTATCATCTGCGCGACAGCATTGAGCGTGCCTTGGCCGCAGGTCTTCCGGTCTTTGGCGTTTGTCTTGGTCTACAGGGGATTGTTGAATTTTTCGGCGGATCATTGGGTCAACTTGTCACACCGATGCATGGCAAACCGTCAAAGGTGAAACTCGATACAACCGATCCGCTGTTTGAAGGATTACCAGATGACATCGTGGTCGGGCGGTATCACTCGCTCTTTGCCAATGCAGATGAACTGCCCGGCGATCTTCGGGTAACCGCTCAAAGTGACGATGGCGTCATCATGGGGGTGCGCCATAAAGTCCTGCCGATCAGTGCGGTGCAATTTCATCCCGAAAGCCTGCTGACCCTGCAGGGTGATGTCGGGATGCGCATGATTGCCAACCTTCTGCGCAATCCACACGGCCATTTGCCCGATGAGGATGACGAGAATATTGACGAAGCCGACGACAACAGCACACCCAAAACATCAGACGTAAAGGCCGCCTAACAGACAAAATGCATCAACACCCACGCACCTGACCTGTGCGGCGTCAAAGCCCCCCTGCTAAATGACGCATCAAACCACAGGTCAGATACAGCAACGGCCGTGCCCCTCCCTCACGGTCGTTGCTTTTTTATCAAAGCCGAAATCGGCGGCTTATGCCTCGTCTTCGTCGTCAAGTTCCCCATCGATCACACTGTAATCGGGCGGTGGGGCCTTGCGGAATTGTTCAGGATTGCCTTTGCGTTTTTCGCGCGTGCGCGAAATCCAGCCGCCATATTGACCTTCGGGCTTGGGTTCGGTCGGCGCACCGGCACGCACCGGACGCGGGGCAAAACGGCCAAGGCTGATCAAACGGTCATACATCACGATATTGGCGGCAATCGCGACATTCACACAAAAGCTCATCGGGATTTTGATGATGAAATCACATTTGTCCTGCATACCCTGCGACAAATTGCCGCGTTCCGGGCCCAGGATATAGGCCGCCTGCGATGGATGCTTGAAACTGGGTAGCTCAATCGCATCAGGGGTCAGTTCGATCCCGACCATTCGGCATCCGGTCGGCAGGAAGAAATTATCGTGATTGGGGAAATGATAATATGGCATCTGTTCGCCGGACTTCGACGTATCGGTGATGTTTGAACGTTCCTTACGAAAGTCCGCATCCACCGTAAAGGCAAAGCTCGCACCAAATGCGTGGGCGGAACGAAACAGGGTGCCCACATTCAAAGGCTTGCTTGCCCCTTCAATTCCAATCCCGAAATAGCCGCGCATATCTTCCTCCGTGCCGCACGCTGGTCCCGTGCGATAACAACTCCGATAAAAACAATGGAACGGGCTATACCCCCATGGGCAAAATAAGGCAAGCAACCCGCCCGAAACGACAATCTGTCAGGTCGTCATACCCAATGGTTTCTGGAACATGTCCTCCGTCCAGCCGTTTTAGTTTGTAGAAGGTGAAAACACCAAAGGCACTTGAAGGCCTTAAACACTGGCAAACTCACGAACAACGCAGGAGATACCAAATGAATTGGGATCAAATCGCCGGACGCTGGAAACAAGTCAAAGGCAACGTCAAAAGCGAATGGGGCCGCCTAACCGACGACGATGTTGACCAGGTCGATGGTCAGCAGGACAAATTGATCGGTCGTGTTCAGGAAAGATACGGCGTTGAACGCGAAGAAGCAGAACGCCAAGTCAGCAAATGGTTTGATCGCCTCTGATACCTGTCCTGACAGAAACCCCACCCGACCAAAACGCCCCCATTGATCGCTTCATGCTTGATCGATGGGGGCGAAACTGTTTTTTATTGCCGGTCCGTTAAGTATCGACCGCAGCAATCAGGAAATCCATGCCCGTCAAATCCCCCTGCACCGGAGTCTGTGTGCTTGATGCCAAAACCGGTTATTGTGCCGGCTGTTTCCGTACGGGCGAAGAAATCGGGTCGTGGATGGGATTGAGTGATGGCGGTAAAAAACGCATCATTTCCCAAATCACAAAACGACGAACCAACAGCAATCCCGCCAGCGCAAAAAGCACTTCCAACACCCCAGACACTGCCCAATACTGAAGAACACCCTTCGGGTTGTTTGATGCCCTCGTTGGACGTGGTCGCACGGGAAATTCTATCTTTACTCAAGGATTCAGACGATGGCAGATGATGGGACCAAACAAATCGCGTCGGCATCTGATCTGCGCCGAATGTGCCGATATTCCCGCTCTGCGGTCCTTGCCACCAGCGCCGTTGGGCATAAGCAAGTAGATGATGGCTGGCCAGTGGCATCCATGGTGGTGCCGGCAATTGATATTGATGGCACCCCGATCCTGTTGATTTCCGACCTTGCGGATCACACCCGTCACTTAAAGTCCGATAACAGGCTGTCATTGCTTTTCACGGGTTCTCGCGCCACCGATGACCATTCAATCGCGATTAAAACCGACAATCCCCGTCTGACCCTGTTTGGCCGCGCTGTACCAGACCGGGCGGAACAAACACGCGCACGCTACCTACTTGCCCACCCGGACGCGGCGCAATACGCCGATTTTGGTGATTTTGGATTTTATCGGATCACGGTTGAATCAGCCTATTGGGTGGGTGGCTTTGGTAAACAGCGTCGATTGTCTGGTGCGCAATTCATCATTGATGACTGCTCTGCACTCATAACCGGTCATAACAGCATTATCGACCATATGAATGCCGACCACCTTGATGCCCTTGCCGATATTGTCGGCCATTACACAGACCACCCCAAAAATCTGGGCTGGAAGATGGTTGCAATTGACTGCGATGGCATGGATTTGGCAACCGAACACCCCGAGTCTCCTAATATCAGAATCGAATTCCCCAACACCATCCGTACCCCCAGTGACGCGCGCGAGATTTTGGTCGAAATGTGCAAGAAATCGCGCGACTTGAAGGCATGATTTGGTTTGTGAAGATTTAATCATCAGGTCTGAACAAAGAATTTTCATAAACGCAAAAACACCTACGTTTTCCTTGGTATTGGGCAAAAGGACCGGTTGCTTTTAAGACACCTTTGTAACAATATGTCTCGATGCAAAGAGTTACCCACAGTTCTTTGTGTAGAATTGAAATTTAACCCCCAAATTCAATTTCCCACCAGGAGAGATTCGTGCTGCAATCAGGACCCGTTGTCAGCCGCGTAGGCCTTGAAACCAATGGCCTCAAGAACCTTGGCGCCGTTCACTGGAACCTCGACGCTTCCGGCCTTTACGAACACGCGATCCGTCGCAACGAAGGCAAAATCGCCAAGGGTGGCGCGTTTGTCGCACTTACCGGCGAACATACCGGCCGTTCCCCACTGGACCGCTTTGTCGTCGAAGAAGACAGCACCAAGGCCGACATTGATTGGGGCGATGTCAATCGCCCGGTCAGCCCGGAAATATTCGAGCGCCTCTATCAGAAAGTGCGCGCTTATTTTCAGGGCACCGAACTTTTCGTACAGGATTGCTTTGCCGGTTCCGATCCGCGCTTCCGCCTGCCGGTGCGCGTAATCAACGAAAACGCATGGCACAACCTTTTTGCGCGCAACATGTTTATCCAGCCGCAAAAAGAAGAGCTGCGTGACTTCGCACCGGAATTCACCATCCTGCATGCACCGGGCCTTCAGGCGGACCCGGAAGTTGACGGCACCCGTTCCGACGTCTTCGTCATGGTCAGCTTTGAACGCAAAATGGTCATCATCGGCGGCACCTGGTATGCCGGCGAAATGAAGAAATCGATCTTCTCGGTTCTCAATCATATCCTTCCGGCCAAAGGCGTCTTGCCGATGCATTGTTCGGCCAACATGGGCAAAGACGGCGATACCGCCATCTTCTTTGGCCTGTCGGGCACGGGTAAAACCACCCTGTCGGCCGACGCATCGCGTACTCTGATCGGGGATGACGAACATGGCTGGGGCGAAGACGGCGTCTTTAACTTTGAAGGCGGCTGCTATGCCAAGGTGATCAAGCTTTCCAAAGAAGCTGAACCAGAAATCCATGCCACCACCGAGCGTTTCGGGACGGTTCTTGAAAACGTTGTGATGAACAAGCAATCGCGCGAGCTTGATCTCGACGATGCACGTCACACCGAAAACACCCGATCCTCCTATCCGATCGACTTCATTCCGAACGCTTCGGAAAACGGTCGCGGGGAACACCCGAAAAACATCATCATGCTGACCTGCGATGCATTTGGTGTTCTGCCCCCAATTGCAAAACTGTCCTCGGCACAGGCGATGTATCACTTCCTGTCGGGCTACACTGCAAAGGTTGCCGGCACTGAAAAAGGTGTCAAGGAACCGACTGCTGCATTCTCTGCCTGCTTTGGTGCGCCGTTCATGCCGCGTCATCCATCGGTCTATGCCAAATTGCTTGGCGAACTGATGGAAAAACATGGTGCAAACTGCTGGCTGGTTAATACCGGCTGGTCGGGTGGTGCCTATGGCGTTGGTTCACGCATGAAGATCGGCTATACCCGCGGCCTTTTGAATGCGGCGCTCAACGGTGATCTGGAAAATGCCGAGTTTGCAACCGATCCCTATTTCGGCCTGGCATATCCGACCACCTGTGGCGATATCCCGGCAGAAGTGCTTAATCCGCGTGACAGCTGGAAAGACAAGGCCGCCTATGACAAGGCCGCTGCGAACCTGACCGGCCTGTTTGAAAAGAACTTCACCAAGTTCGAAGAACATGTCACCAACGATGTCCGCGAAGCTTCGATCCGCAACAGCGCAGAAGTCAAAGCCGCTGAATAATTGCTGATCTGACCAACACAGAAAAACCGGCGCATTTTGTGCCGGTTTTTTTTGCTCTCCCCGCGCGAACAATCAAGCTGGGCTATTGATTGTCATCTAAGCGCACCTGATATGTAATGGTCATCTGCTTGTACCAATCAATTTCTGGAATGAGCTTGCCGTGGCCCTGGACCAGAAGACATCACAACACACCACAGCCCGTCGTATTTTCCGCCTCTTTGTAGCGGTATCCGTCGCAGGTTTGGCGACAGCTGCGATGCCAGCATTTGCCACAGACAACGTTACGGATAAACTCGACCGCGAAGTCACCCTTGCCTGCAATGTTTTTCCACCATCGAAAATCGCAAACCGCAAAAGTGAACCCGGTTTTGACGTCGAAATCCTGCGCGCTGCTTTCGCGGCCAGTGGCGTTCGTCTGAACACCCCCTTTTACCCTTGGAAACGTGCGCACCTTTTGGCCGAACAGGGATTAGTCGAACGGACTTTGTTCGTGTAGCTACCTTCCTGAACGCGAAGCCATTTTTGAATTTTCAGCCCCAATCGGGCTTCAGCATGTCGGTTTTTTTGTCCTAGACCCGGATGTGATTGCAGGGATTGAAACACTTGATCAGGCTTTAGGGCTGACCATCGGTGTCGTTGCTGGTTACAATCTTGAAAAATTTGTCCGGGAAGCCAGTCTCGATACGATCAGCGCAAACTCTGAAAAAGGACTGTTTGCCCTACTCCGCGGTGGCAGGATTGATGCAATATATGCGTTCCATGAAACGATGACGACAATGGTCAAAAACCATAACCGTGAAACCAACGAAAACCTGACAACATTTTATCGCGAAACAGCTGCATATCCGTATTTCTCGTGCCTGTCCAAAAAGGCTGGAAATGCAGCGATGATTGCAGATCTTTTAAATTCCGGATTGGAAAAAATCAAAACGACAGGACATTACAACAGCATTCTTGAACGTTACGGCGTTCTGACAAATTCTACGTTACAGCCAAAATCAAACGACTTTTAGAGTCGCGCAAACAACTTCCCTCATAAACTGGCTGCAGCGGAAAACGTTTAACGAAGAACTTCTGCCCCTAGACCATAGGAGCACTTCGTCTTGGCAGTTGGCATGCTAACATCGCATCTCTACTCAACACTTAATGCCCCTCGAATTCAGGATCAGAGCATATTGTGACCGCTCATTTACCTGCACATATTTTGCGCCTGGCTTTTCGCACTGGTGTTCTGGGCTGTTTGCTTGTCTTGCATCACCTGACACCGGCAATGGCGCAAAACTCGCTCATCTCGCCCCCCGGTGATCAAACGACGGTCACACTGGCGTGCAACCATTTCCCACCCGCGAAGATCGCCGACGACACCGCCAGCCCCGGCTATGACGTTGAAATCCTGCGTTCTGCATTCGCAACCCGGAATTTGACGCTAATAACGCCGTTTTATCCTTGGAAACGGGCTTATTTCCTTGCCGAGGCTGGTTTGGTCGATGGTTTATGTTCGTGTAGCTACCTAAAAGAGCGCGAAACCGACTTTTTGTTTTCCAATCCACTTGGCCAAGAAGAGATCGCACTTTTTACCACCCGGTCGGAAATTCTCGACACCATCACAACGCTTGAAGATGCCCGCAACATGACCATCGGCGTGGTCAGTGGGTACAGTACGGAAGTCACCGCACGCACCGCAAAACTGGATGTCATCACCGCACACGACGAAGAAACCCTGCTTAATTTGATGCTTTCACGCCGACTGGATGCTGTCTTATCCTTCAAGCCACCGGTTGAATACGCCCTACATGACTTGCAGAAAAGACGCCCGGAAACCATCGACATCAAATCAAAAGTCATTTCAACAAGCCCGTATTATTCCTGCATCACACGCCACACCCAAAATGCCGACGACCTTCTTGAACAGCTCAACATTGGTCTGAAGATCATTCAGGAAAACGGCATTTATGACAAAATTTTGGGGAAATACGGGATTTCATCCGGTGCGAAGCCGGATGGGCCAACATTTAACCGGTAAAGCATGATTTGACCCTTCGACCAGACCGCCCGCAAGTTACTTGCTGTCAGACGAACAATTACCTTGTATGCCATCAAAGATGAAGTGCTGGCATGGCAACCTCAGGGGCGAAAACCATGCCTGCCCCATATTATTGCCGCGGTGTTTTGGCATCGCGCCAATACAGGCTGATATCGGCTTCGGGTTTGCCAAACAAATAACCTTGTGCAAAATCAAAACCAGCCTTGGTGATCAATTCACGCATCTCATCGGTTTCAATCATCTCGCCCACGACTTCAACATCGATCGAGTGACACAAATCGACCAAAGAGCGCATAAAGGCCTGCCCCTTGCCCGACTTCATCGATTGGCGAATAGACTCACCGTCAATCTTGACATAATCGACCTCAAGCGCGCTGAGATACCGGAAATTGGATGCCCCGGTCCCAAAATCATCCAGACAAATTTCAATCCCGAATTCGCGGAACCGGCTGATCCATTTGGCAGCACCATCAATGTCGGTGATTTCCGATGTTTCGGTAATCTCGATCATCAGCTGACCGAGCGCATCGCGATTGCGTTCAAAAAGCGCAATGGCCGACCGGCAAAAATCGGGGTTTTCCAACGAATGGCCAGAAACATTCACCGCAACCCGCACAGTTAACCCGAGATCAAGCTGCGTTCTGATCCATTTTATGGTTCGACGCATCATCGCCAAGTCAAGACGATGGACCATATTAACCTGTTCGGCGAACGTAATCAGTTGCTGGGTCGGGATCAATTTCCCGTCGTCGTTATAGAACCGGACCAGAACTTCGAAATGATGAATTTCGGCCGACGGCAGGCGCACAATAGGCTGATACGCCGCGTCAAATTTCAATCGATCGACCCGCGCGCCAAAATCATGCATCGCAGCAAAGGTGTCATTGACCAGATTGTTGGCCTGCCCCATGAGCCGCGAAAACGTGAACCCGTGCTCCTGACGGTCACAAAACCGGCGGATGGAATATAAAACGCCGCGCGCCAAGTCGCCTGGCGGGATCAGTTCAGCCGTGAAATCCGTCACCGATGAGCTGACTTCAATTCCGACACCTTTGGGGTCGGCGTCCCGCGCACAATCGGCAATGCGTTGCTCAAGTTCGCCAATCCGCACGTCCGGACGATGAAGCATGCCAAACTGGTTGCTGGCAAGTCGGCCTGCGGTATCACCAGCGACAGAATGCGCCCGTAAAAAAGCCCCTACACTTGCCAGAAGTTCATCGCGTTCAATCTGTTCCATGCGTTTGCACAACGGATCAAACGCGTTCAGGGTCATCAGGGTAAATTTATGTTCGGTTCCGGTTTCGCGTTGCGCGACAAGGCGCTCGGTCACCACTTTTGACAGGCTTTCTTCGTCCAAAAGGCCCGTTGCATGATCGCGTTTGATCGACCGGGCGACATCGGCCGGCAATGCATTGATCGCAACCCGAAGTGCGACAAAGAAATGATCCCCAAGATCGGGCAGGAAATAGCCACTCATGGAAACCGGGGGGCTGAGTTGTTCGTCAGGATGCACAAACCGGACCTGAATATTGTCCATGCGCCCACGTCTGCGCGCAACCTGAAGCATTTCAGTCACCAGCGGCTGAAACTGCTTGGCCAATAAGCTGTGGAAAAGATGACCCGACAATTGTTGCGGCCGACGCCCCAGAATGCCGTCAGAAGCACCGGATGCAAAAACGATCCGAAAATCGCCATCCAGTTCCAGAAGGATGTCACCCCAGACGAACGCAAGTGCTGCAAAGCGATTGCGTTCATTTCGAAGTTCGGCGGTACGAGCCTTTATAAGCTTATCCAAAGCGTCCTCTTACGCTGCTCAGAAATACCGACATTTCCCATCCCCCGAATTCGAAAACATCGCCCGCGTCAAAACGGCTTTCACTGATGATCTTCCCATTGGTGTTAACAAGGGTTTTACATCGGCGAGATTTCCCATTCTAACGGGTATTAAGTGTAGAATTTTCCCACAAGTAAGAAACAAAGGCCCGTTAATGCACCGGCACCTTTGCGATAAACATTCCATATATCTTTGGTCTCGCGGTGGGTTTTAAACCCCTGAGCCCGTTAATTCGAGCCATAAATGGTTGCACATTTCGCATATCTACAATGTCTGATTGCATTCGACGGTGTGATGGTTTGCAAGATCGGGCTGATCGCTTAAAAGAAACCACACGCTATTTGCAATCACACCATATGCCATGAGGCCCGCTGATAATGACGTCGCCCCTGAAACCCCGCTCGGACCTGCCACGCATGGATGCGGGATCGGTTTTGATCTTTGATCTCGACAACACGCTTTACCCGGCGGCCTGCAACCTGTTCGCACAGGTTTCTACCTTGATCGGACATTATGTCCGCGACACGCTGTCACTCGAACCTGATGAGGCATACCGGGTACAGAAGGACTATTTCCATCGCTATGGCACGACATTGCGCGGACTTATGACTGAACATGAAATTGACCCGGCGGATTACCTAAGCAAAGTTCATGACATCGATGTTTCGGTTGTCGCACCCGCACCTGATCTGGCGGCCGCACTTGATGATTTGCCCGGGCGCAAACTTATTTTCACCAATGCATCGCGCGGTCACGCCGAGCGGGTGATGGAACGCCTTGGCATCGCCGACCGGTTTGAAACCATCTTTGATATTGTCGATGCCGATTATATTCCCAAGCCCGAACAACAGCCCTATGACCTGCTTCTCGCACGCGATGGCATTGATCCGGGCAAGGCTGTCTATTTTGAAGACATGGCAAAAAACCTGCTGCCTGCCAAGGACATGGGCATGACAACCGTTTGGGTTCATACCGACCTTGAATGGGCGCAAGCCGGTCGTGACGACCCCCGGATTGATCATCAGACCGACAATCTTGTTGGCTTCCTGCGTACCCTTGCCAACGGGTCCTGATCCCCGTTTCGTCACCGTAATCGCCCATTATTGCCCGCCATACAGTACAAGTGCGACAAAGCACATGATTTGTAACCGTTACAACGTTGAGATTCGCCCCGTCTTCGTTTATTGCTTTTTGCTGTACGGATCAGGATCGGAACGCGGCCCGAAACAGGCCCTTCTACGTAAACTGGCGGAGTTGACTTCAAGGCCTGCTTTGACCATTCTCCGCCCGACAGATTTAAGGCTGACCGCAAGGACCTTCGAAAAATGAACAGAACTGAACTTGAAGGCGTGATTAACGTCGCTTGGGAAAACCGCGACGAAATCAGCTCCGCCACACAGGGCGAAATCCGCAAAGCCGTTGACCAGACGCTGGGTGCTATGGATCGCGGTGAACTGCGTGTTGCCGAAAAGGTTGACGGAAAATGGGTCGTCAATCAGTGGGCGAAAAAGGCGGTTCTGCTGTCTTTCCGTCTCAATGACATGACCACCATCGCAGGTGGTCCGGGCGAAAACACCAACTGGTGGGACAAAGTCCCGTCGAAATTTGACGGTTGGGGCGAAGCCGAATTTAAAGAAGCCGGGTTCCGCGCCGTTCCAGGCAGCATCGTGCGCCGATCGGCCTATGTCGCACCGGGAACCGTTCTGATGCCAAGCTTTGTGAACCTTGGTGCCTATGTTGATACCGGTGTTATGGTTGATACTTGGGCCACCGTTGGTTCGTGCGCACAGATCGGTAAAAACGTTCACCTTTCGGGTGGTGCAGGCATCGGCGGTGTTCTTGAACCGCTCCAGGCCGGTCCGGTCATCATCGAAGACAACGCCTTTATCGGCGCACGTTCGGAAATCGTCGAAGGTGTTATCGTCGAAGAAGGTGCTGTCATTTCGATGGGGGTCTTCATCGGCGCATCCACCAAAATCATCGACCGCACCACCGGCGAAACCTTTGTCGGGCGTGTTCCGGCCTATTCGGTTGTGGTTCCAGGCAGCGTTGCTGGCAAACCGCTTCCTGATGGCACGCCAGGTCCGAGCCTCTATTGTGCGGTGATCATCAAACGCGTTGATGAAAAAACCCGTTCGAAAACCTCGATCAACGAACTGCTCCGTGACTGATTTCTGTCACCACAAGATCGTATGATTTATAAGAGGCAGAACAATTGATGTGTTCTGCCTCTTTTTGTTCGCGAAATGTTCCACGTGAAACAATGCATTGTTTCACTGATAACCAAGAGAAGACCAGATGTCCGTCGCCCTTGAACTTGCCCAGTCCCTGATCCGTTGCCCGTCTGTCACCCCGGCTGATGCCGGTGCGCTAGATGTTCTGCAAAAGGCGCTTGAAGCCCGTGGGTTTGACTGTAAACGCAAGGTGTTTGACGGCAATGGCAGTGATGCGATTGACAACCTATATGCCCGTCTGGGCACCAAGGGCCGCAATTTCTGTTTTGCCGGGCACACCGATGTTGTGCCAGCAGGCGACCGTCACGCATGGACCGTCGATCCGTTTGGCGGCGAGGTCAAAGACGGCCGTCTGTTTGGGCGTGGTGCGGTTGACATGAAAACCGGCATTGCCTGTTTTGTTGGCGGGGTGGATGCGTTTTTGGCCGCACATCCGGATTTCGACGAATCCATTAGTTTTCTGATCACCGGCGACGAAGAAGCCGATGCTTTCAATGGAACAGTCAGACTGATCGAATGGTGCGACCAGCAGGGCGAAAAGTTCGATACCTGTCTGGTGGGGGAACCGACCAACCCGAAATATCTCGGCGAAATGATGAAAATTGGCCGTCGCGGATCAATTACCGGCTGGCTGACAATTTATGGCGCACAGGGTCACGTGGCTTATCCGCATCTGGCCGACAACCCCGTACCGCGCATGATCAAGGTTCTTGATGTTCTTAATGCCCGCGCGCTTGATCAGGGCACCGACCATTTCCAGCCCAGCAACCTTGAAGTCACCACCATTGATGCCGGCAACAGTGCCACCAACGTTGTCCCGGCCAAAGTTTCTGCCGCCTTTAACATCCGTTTCAACGACCTGCACACCGGTGTCGATCTTGAAAAATGGATCGAGGATGTCTGCGCCGAGCATGCTGGCACGCATGAGCTAAGGGTCAAAATCTCTGGCGACGCATTCCTATCTACCCCCGGCAAGCTCGCCAACCTGATTGCCGATGCCGCGCAAAAAGTAACAGGCAAACGCCCAGAAATGAGCACCACCGGCGGCACATCCGATGCCCGCTTCATTCAGAAATATTGCGAAGTCGCAGAGTTTGGCCTTGTCGGTCAAAGCATGCACAAAGTTGATGAGCATGCCATGGTCGATGACATTGAAAATCTTGTCACCATCTACGGCGAGATTCTTGACGGCTTCTTTGACTGATTGCTGGACCTGATGAATGGGCTAAAACGACTGAGCGACGGCAACCGAATCTTTTCCTGACTCGACGTTTTCTGCGCCGTCCGTCTCATCCGTTTTATGACGAAAGTTCGGGATGCTGTCGCGGGTTGCGGCCAAAACCTTATCAGCGGTTTCATCATCCACGGCACGGCTCAGAACAACAGCCCCAACCATCATCGCCAGCATCGCGATGGCGTCCTGTTCATAGCGATCGGGGACGTTGCCCAGTTTTTGATCTGACTCAAGGTTGATGTGGCTATCAATGCCCGGCACATCGTCTTCTTTTGCCAATTTCCAGGCCAGCTTTTCACTCGCCTGATTGATCATTTTGGAAAACGCCTCTTGGGCGCGTGGACCTGAGCGGGATACTTCGGCTGACAGGGTTGGCAAGGCACAACCCATTTCCGGGTTTTCAACGTGAAACCGGGAAAGATAAATCTCGGCAAAGGATGTCACCCAATCGTTCCCCGCCCGTTCGGCCTTACGCAGCTTTGCCAAAACGGGTGACGCCAGAAGCGACATGCCGTTTTCAACGCAGGCAACAAACAGGTCTTCCTTGTTTTTGAAATGCGCATAAAACCCACCGCGTGTTAGCCCCGCCTCGGCCATGACCTGATCAATTGTCACGTTCTCAAACCCTTTCTTTTTAAACAGGGCCGTTGCCGCATTCAGGATGCGAATACGGGTTTTGGGTTTATGGGCGGGACTGTAGGGCATTTGTCAGATCCGTTTGAACGTGGTTGTGGGGCCGATCCAAAAACAATGACACATCCTGATAATATGTTCTTGAACATATTATGTCCTCGTTAATCCTGTCTGCAAGTTCCCTTCACCCGACATTGCACGAACGGCAATGGGAACCCTCGCAGCAAAGGAAGACAGCATGTCTGAATTGATGATCATCGGAATGCCCCGCAGCAGCTTGACGCGTACGGTTCGCATCGCCTGTATCGAAAAAGAAATCCCGTTTGAGTTCAGCGCTCGAAATGTGCAGCTCCCCGGGCAGCGCGCAACGCCGGAGGTTTCCAATCGCAATCCGTTTGGCAAAGTACCTGTCCTGGTTCATGGAAAGTTGGTTTTATATGAAACAGCGGCCATCTGCCGGTATATAGACGACACATTTTCAGGCCCACTTTTACGCCCGGTTCATACAGAAAAAATCGCCCTAATGAACCAGTGGATGAGTCTCGCCATGACCCGGCTGGATCAAAACATTATCCGGAATTTTGTTATCCCAATGGTTTTTGCCGACACCAAACAGCGCCACGATCCGGGCTTCGCCGTGCGCATGAACCAGATGGGCAATCTTATTGCCCACGACCTTGGGGTTCTGGATGATGCTTACGTCGATGGCTGGCTTTTTGGCGACCGCTTTACGATCCCCGACATAATGATCATGCCGATGCTCCATTACCTCAATGCCATGCCCGGCGGGCCAGAGATGATTGCGAACGCTCCGAATGTGAAAGCCGCCTTTAAGCGTTTCAAGGCCCGAAGCTCCGCCGCCCAAACCGACCCGTTGTTGCCAGATCAGATTTTGAAATCCGCCTAACCTTTTTCACCGCCGCCCTTGTGTCTCCCTTAATCACACAAGGGCTTTTCAGCCGCCGCAGACACACATTCCTCCAAGCATGTTGGCCCCTGCGTCTGTGGCGGCTGCTTTTTATCGGCGACCTATGGCGTCCAGGTGATGGGGACGTACCCCGGCAAAGCTTCTATGCGGTCAAGCCATGCCCGAATGCCCGGATACCCCGAAAGGCTGACTTTTCCGAGCTCTGCGCGATGGGTATAGGCATAGAGCGAGATGTCAGCGATGCTCAGAGCATCTCCCACCAGCCAGTTATGGCTTGAAAGACGTTTTTCCATCAGATCAAGTGCACGTTTGGCCCCGGCCTGCTTCATTGGCGCCAAAATATCGGCATTTTCGGGCACCCCCTTGATCTCATACCAGGAAATCAGCACCGCAATATTGGGTTCATGGTCGTACTGTTCAAAGAACAACCACCCCATCATTTCCGCACGCTCAAAACGGTCATCTGGCACGAAGTTCGTTCCCTCAGCCAGATAGGTGAGAATCGCGTTGCTTTCAGTCAAAACCCGACCGTCATCCAGAACAAGCGCCGGGATCTTACCGTTTGGATTGATCTTTTCCAGGTATTCTGGTGTCCGGGTTTCCCCTTTCATGATGTCGCGTTCGACATAGTCAAACGCCGTTCCCATCATCGACAGCAGCAAACGAACCTTGTATCCGTTCCCCGAAAGTAAATAATCGTTCAAAATCATTGTAAACGTCCTTGTGGCACATGCGTGAAAAGCATTGGCCGGCCGGGTTTGATATTTGCGGCTGGATGATTGGCAAACAATCGAATAGTTTTGACTCAACTGTTCAATTTCATTGATCAATCATTCTGATCATAGAGGCCATTATGGATTCTGACCTACTGCGCAGCTTTGTCGCCTTTGCCGAATCAGGCAGCTTTAACCGGGCGGCTGACCGGATTGGCCGCACGCCATCGGCCTTTTCCATGCAGATGAAACGGCTTGAAGAACTGGTCGATAACAAACTGTTTGAACGGGACGGCCGGAATGTTCTTTTAACCCCGGATGGCATCACCTTTGTCGGATATGCCCGGCGTATTTTGTCGCTTCAGGATGAAGCCATGGGCAAATTGCGAACACAGGATGCATCACGTCCAATCCGCATTGGCTGCCCGGATGACTATGCGCAGAAAATCCTGCCGCTGGTCCTGCGCGGCATCCAGAAAGCCCACCCCGCCGCAAAATTCTTTGTTTCGGTCAACCCGACAATCCTTCTGCGCCGGATGCTGGATCAAGGGGAATTGGACCTGTCGATCATTAGCCGGTCTGAAACCGGCGAAGAAGGATACTTCCTGCGTCATGAACCGGGGGTCTGGGTCACATCCCCCATCCACAAACAGCATGAACTTGATCCCTTGCCACTGGTTTTACCGGCCGAGGATTGCAAGTTTCATGCGTGGGCGCTTGATGCCATTTCAAAAGCCGATCGGCCCTATACCCTGTTTGCCACATCCCGACAGGCCGCGTCCCTGTTGCATCTGGTACGCGACGGACTTGGTGTCGCAACACTTGCCGCGGCCAGTGTTTCCGATGAATTTCAGGTTCTTGAGGCGCGTGATGGTTTTCCGCCCCTTCCGGCAGTCGGGGTTGCCTTGATGCTTGCCGAAGCATCCCATCCGTTGGTTGACCGGCAACTTGCCATCGTGATACAGGATTATCTCAACCGAAATCTGGATGATGACTTGACCAGACAGGCCGCAAGCTGATTGGATGCCGCGCCATCACGCCCCTACATTAATCAACAAAGATTGCCCCAATGACCGCCAAACCACGCCTGAACATCTGTGTCACCTGTACCTTTTCCGCCGCCGACGGCCAAAGTGATCCCCGCGACGGCAAGGTTCTGTTTGAACGGGTAAAAACCGCCTGTGCCGAACGTGATGTGCCCTTTGACCTGCACCCGGCGGAATGTCTGACCAACTGCAAGTCTGGCTGTTCGGTTGCCTTTAGCGGTGCTGCGAAATGGGGATATGTTTATGGCAATGTTGATCCCGATACGATGATCGAGGATTTATGCGATCTTGCGACCCAATATAGCGAAAGTGACAATGGCATTGTCGCATGGCGTGAACGCCCCGACAGCCTGCGCCGCAATGTCATCGCCCGCATTCCGCCGCTGGATTAAATGTTGTGTGATTACGCAGGCGGACAGTGCCAAAGCACGGAAATTTTGTCGGACTTAACCCGACGTGTTGGCATGAAGTTCCTGCCAAAGGCGCTGCACCTCAGCGGTTTCCTGCAATTTTTCAATCATTTGATTAAAGTCAGCAACTGAAATGACCGATTGATCCGCAATGACCGACACAAGGTCATACATGGCATCGGGTTGCGGGCCAACGGCAATAAGGTCCCCCAGTCCCGGCGTTGCCGCCAATTCACGGGCAAGAAAACCTGCTGAAACAATGCCAATTGGCGCTTCGCGGGCCAAAACACCGTTCAGGACTTCCTTTTCGTTATAGCGCAGCAACACGTCATACGATTGTTTCAGGAATTCCGGATCAGAGTTGAACTTGGCAAAACCATAATGGAACCCCAGCACGCACAGGATCGACTGATTGGTGACATCGGCAAACGGATCATCTGTTTTCGCCGTGCTGCTTTGGGTTACATAAACGTCTTTCTCTGTGACGATCTTGTCAGAAAATCGCACGGCGTAGTCCTGCCAGTCCCATTGCGCACTTTCGAGCAACAGAAGATCAACATCCCCATCCACCAGAGCCTTATAGCGTCTGCGTGACGACGTTTCGACAAGCTGAAACTCATAGTCGTCCTGCAACCCGTTCAGAAGCCCGATTAGCAATGGAACCATGCCGTTTGGTTTGCCATTTTCGAAATAATAAACAACACCGTATTCATACGCACCGACTTTAACCGTAACTGGCTCCGCCGCCTTTGCCGCTGCACCGCCATCGGTAAAAAACGCCGCCAGAAGTGCTGCAAGCATGATGCAAAAATGTCGAATTATTCGAAAAGCTGCCACTACATCTTTCCCGCTATTCTCGGATCAATGAACCGTACGCCCCCGGCGACCCAACCATTTGGCCACCGCGCAGGCGCGTAATGCGTCCCTTTTATATACGGCGGTCCTGCCAGTTTTCCAGAAGGTAGCGAGCAATAGAAATTGGACGCGGCAAATTTATGCCCTTTTCTGGCAGGTTCGGCACCTCATCGCGATGCACCCACATGGCAAATTCGATTTCATCCTGATCAATGGTGATATCTGTGGTTTCCGCCTCTGCTACAAACCCCAACATCAATGATCCGGGAAACGGCCAAGGCTGGGATGCGACATATTTCGGACGTTTGACGCGAATGCCAACCTCTTCATAAACCTCACGCGCCACCGCCTGCTCAAGCGTTTCACCGGGTTCGACAAACCCAGCCAAAACCGAAACCATATTGGGCAGAAATTGCGGCGACCGGGCCAAAAGAACGTGATCTTCGTGATGGATCAGCATGATGACAGCTGGATCCGTACGCGGGAAATGCGATTTTCCACAATCAGGATTGCTACATTCAAGACGATACCCGGCTTCGGCAACACGGTTCGCATGGCCACATGCCCCACAGAACTGATGCCCGCGATGCCAGTTAAAAAGGGCGCGCGCCTGTGCGGCAAGGGCGGCCTCGTCACTTGAAAGAGCCGCCATACGGGTGCGCATATCGCCAAACCCGCCACCAAGGCGGCGCACGGCTTCCTTCCGATCCGAAATGACCGACGCAATATCCACGGCCATCACGGGGCCATTGCCATCGCGTCCAAGATAAATCCATTGGGCGGCCTCAAGATCGACATCCAGATGCCGGATTGCCAAACCACCAATCACCACAAGCTCATGCGCATCCATGTCTTCGGGCCAGGCAAAAAGCGGATCACCGTCATAGCAGATCAAAATACGCAACGAGTCTTCGACCAGCAGACTCTGGCGCCAGTTTACTGACTTTCGCAGCACCGCATCACGATCAAGATCAACGGATTCGTAAAACAGCCTGTCCATAAGATCGCGTATCCTTAAATTCCATTTACCGACCAACATCGCAGGCAAGCTGCTGTCCGGGCGGTATTTTCCGGGGCAACGGTGCCCGACATTAGCGCGCTGGCAGCCCGGTAAAAAGCCACGATTGCGCGAGGATCGAAAAAATCCAAGCCAACACTTGCGTTTTACTGTCTGCTGCGCGATATAGGGGGCGAGAGGCTGGCTGCGGACGGACCGCTCGCCAACCCGGTCAGGACCGGAAGGTAGCAGCCGTAACGAGTTTTTCCGGGTCGCGGTTCAGTCTCTCACCCTTTTATCTCTCCCCTTTGAATGTCGCCGATCCTCCATGCAACTGACCCCGTCAGGCATGATGTGGTTTTGTGTGGGAAATTTCCCACTTGGCCTTTCCCATGCGGGACTGAAACTGCTAAAACCAATCCAGTTTACAATATGTCGGACCGGATGAATGACGGATCAGATCGAGACCGCCAGCCAAGATACACCCGAAGGTGAAGCCCCTGCACCGGACGCAGCGACATCCCCGAGTGATGCCGCACCGGCAGCCAGTGCAACCAAGGCCGTGGCCCCGAAAAGCGAATATCAGGTTCTGGCGCTTAAATACCGCCCGAAAACCTTTGATGAGCTGATCGGTCATGGCCCGATGGTCAAGACGCTTTCAAACGCCCTTGAAAGTGGACGTCTTGCCCATGCATTTGTTCTGACCGGGGTGCGCGGGATTGGTAAAACCACCACCGCACGTATCATTGCGCGCGCGCTGAACTGCATTGGACCAGATGGCAACGGTGGTCCGACCATCGAACCATGCGGTGTCTGCGAACATTGCCGGGCGATTGCCGAAGACCGCCATGTCGATGTTTTGGAAATGGATGCGGCGTCACGTACCGGTGTTGATGACATTCGCGAACTGATCGAAGGTGTTCGATATCGGCCAACCTCGGCACGTTACAAGATATACATCATCGATGAAGTGCACATGCTGTCGAAAAGTGCGTTCAACGCGCTTCTCAAAACGCTCGAAGAGCCGCCAGAGCATGTGAAATTCATCTTTGCCACCACCGAAATTCGCAAAATTCCGATCACGGTCCTGTCACGCTGTCAGCGGTTTGATCTGCGCCGGGTTCAGATTGATGAACTGAGCGCGCATTACACCCGCATTGCCGGGCTGGAACATGCCGACATCGAAGAAGAAGCCGTCGCCCTGATTGCGCGTGCAGCAGATGGTTCTGTGCGTGATGGCATGAGCCTTCTTGATCAGGCGATTTCGCACGGGGCAGGCAAAGTCACCACCCAGCAAGTGCGTGATATGCTGGGTCTTTCGGACCGGTCACGTATTTTCGATCTGTTTGACTTCACCATGAAGGGTGAAATCAACGAAGCACTTGAACTGTTAAGCGCGCAATACGCCCTTGGCGGTGATCCCGCAGTAATGTTGCAAGACATGCTCGACCTGACCCATTGGTTGACCCGTGTAAAACTGTCGCCCGATGCTGCCAATGATCCCGGCGTGTCACAGATCGAGCGCGAACGCGGTAAGGAAATTGCCGCCAAGCTTGCCATGCCGCAATTGACCCGCGCGTGGCAGATGCTGCTTAAGGGGCTTGAAGAAACGCGAATTGCACCGTCGCCCATTCAGGCGGCTGAAATGATCCTGATCAGGCTGGCCTATGCTGCGGAAATGCCATCGCCCGGTGATCTGATCAAAAAACTGCGCAGCGACATGGCCAATACCGGTGCGAACGCACCACAAGGTGGTGGTAATGGCGGCGGCGGTAACGGCGGTGGCCCCGGTCCGCGTATGCAGGTTGTTAATGGCGGCGGCGGCAGTGCCGCTGCGGTGGCGCAAAGTCGCCCCGACCCGCTTGGCGCCCCTGAACAGGTTGAACAGCCGGTTTACGCCAAAATGCCCGAAAGCTTTGTCGAGGTCGCCGACCTTCTGGCAAAGGACCGGGAAACGACCGGCATCGCCATGCAGGTCAAAAACTATATGCATCTGGTGAAGTTTGAGCCGGGCCGGATCGAATTTCGCCCGGCACGCGGTGCGCGTTCAGACCTGTCAACGCAACTGATCAAGGCGATGAATAGCCTTACGGGGCAGCGGTGGCTTGTCAGTGTTTCGGAACGCGAAGAAGGTGCACCGACCTTAAAGGAACAGGAACTCGAAGCCCTTGAGCAGCGCAAGGCAGATGCCTCGCACGACCCGCTGGTCAAGGCGATCATTGAAGGTTTACCCAAAGCCAAAATCGTTGCCGTCCACCTACCACCCGGCCAAGAAGAAACCGCCGGTGAAGAGGACGAAAGCGGTTCAGTATATGACGATGCGTTTTATCTCGAAGGAGACGACGAGCTATGAAGAATCTTGCAGGGATGCTCAAACAGGCCCAGCAAATGCAGTCCAAAATGCAGGACATGCAGGAAGGTCTGGTTGAACTTGAAATCGAAGGTCAGTCCGGTGCGGGCATGGTCAAGGTAATGCTGAATGGCAAAGGCGAAATGCGCGGCCTTTCGCTTGATAAAAGCATTGTCAACCCAAACGACACCGAAGTTCTCGAAGACCTGATTGTGGCTGCCTATAACGATGCCAAGGTCAAGGTTGAGGCCGCGGTTCAGGAAAGAATGAAAGACGTTACCGGTGGCATGAACCTGCCCGAAGGTTTCAAACTTCCGTTCTGATATCCCATCGGATCATTTAAAAATTTCGCGCATTCATCGCGCAAAATGAAGGGTGGCATTGCGCCGCCCTTTGTTTTTGATACAAGCTAAAGCATGTTGCATTAAGAACGGGGTCACGATGACCGGACGGGAAATCGAAAATCTGATCAAACTTCTGTCGCGTCTGCCGGGCCTTGGGCCGCGATCTGCCCGCCGGGCGGTGTTACAGATGCTTAAAAAACCCGAAATGTTGATGCTCCCGCTTGCCGATTCCCTGCGTGCGACGGCAGAGGCCATGACCACATGCAACAATTGCGGCAATATCGATGTCACCGACCCCTGCCACATCTGTGCCGATTATAACCGGGGGCCAGACATCATTTGCGTCGTCGAGGAAGTCCAGGACCTTTGGGCGCTGGAACGCGGTGCATCTTTCAAGGGGCAATACCACGTTCTTGGCGGGACGTTATCGCCACTTGACGGGATTGGTCCAGACGATCTGAAGATTGATCAATTGATCAACCGGGCGCGCGCAGATGCAGTAACCGAAGTCATCCTTGCCACCAATGCCACGGTTGATGGCCAAACCACAGCACATTACATCACCGAACGCCTGATCGAAACCGGGGTCAAGGTCACCCGTCTTGCCCATGGCGTGCCGGTTGGAGGCGAGCTTGACTATCTTGATGATGGCACGCTGGCCGCAGCCCTTCGATCACGCAGCGTGGTTTAACCGCCCCACCCTGGCGACATTGCAATAAAAAAGGCAGCACCCCATGCTGCCTTTCGAATTCTATTCGGTCTGGGCGCGATTATCCAAATCAGTTATGCCCTCAAATCCAGATAAAATTATGATTTTGCCGCCGATGTTTTTTCCGCCGCCAAACGGGTGGCCAGTTCATAGCCATAGGCCCCTGCCCCGGCCATCACCGCATCGGCAACCGAGCTGATCCAGCTTTTATGACGGAATTCTTCGCGCGCATGCGGATTGGAAATATGCAGTTCGATGATATAGCCATCGAAGGTTTTTAGCGCATCGTGAATGGCCGCCGACGTATGGGTATAAGCCCCGGCATTGATAATGATTGCGGCTGATTTTTCCCGGGCTTCATGGATCAGATCAATGATCGCACCTTCGTGGTTCGACTGACCAAACCGCACAGTGACATTCAAATCCTTGGCCAGGGCCGCACATTTTGTTTCGATGGTTTGCAGCGTGTCATAGCCATAAATCTCGGGCTGGCGTTGCCCAAGCAGGTTCAGGTTCGGTCCATTGATGACAAGAATTTCCGGCACGTTCATGTGTATTCCCCTGAATCCAATTTTTATTTCGCACCGTCGCTGCGACGGTTCATCCGTGTCTGTGACGCCAGTCTGATCGGTGCATTGGCCGCCCCGAAACCACGATACGCCCGACGCTCTACCAGTTCAAAGAAGAAACGGTTGGCAAAGGTCGTGGTATAGGCCTGATAATATTCACCTTCATCGTCACGGTCATACAGAATATTACCCGCGCGCAACCGGTCAAGCAGTTGTGGCTCAAGCCCGAAACGCGCTTCGATGTCGTCATAATAGTTTTCAGGGATCGGTAAAATTTCAACACCGCTCTTCTGACAAAAAGCAACGGTTTCGAAAATATCGTCGCTTGAAAATGCCAGATGCTGAACCCCACTCCCAAAGAACTCGTTTAAAAACTGGGAATGCTGGGTATTGGGGCTTTGCGACCCATTGAGGATCAAACGCAACGCATCGCTTTGCACCACCTGACTTTGCACAAGCCCGCCGGGATCCGGAATATCAAGAGTTGGCATTTTCCCCAGATCGAAGATCGAGGTGAAATACAGAACCCAGGCCAACATTTCCTCATACTGCATCGAATAGGAAACATGATCGACGGTGTGCAGTTTTGCTTTTGCACCGTCTTTCGTCGCTGGTTGGGCAGAATCAAATTCGACATCCCAGATACGCGAAAGTTCGCTATGGTCATCAAGGAAATAGACCAGACTGCCGCCAACACCGCGGATGGCAGGCATTTCAATTTCGCCCTCGCCAACCGCCTGACTAAACGGTGCCGCCAGCAAGGATTGCGCCCGATCAAGGGTTGCCTTGGCATCATTAACCTTAAGCCCCACCGCACAGACCGACGGGCCATGCACGATATTATAGGAATGCGCGAACCCGTCCTTGTCGCAGTTGATCACAAGGTTGATATCGCCCTGCTTCCACCAACTAACCGCCTTTGATTTGTGGCTGCCGCGTTTTTCAAATCCGAGCCCGACAAACAGATTTGCCAGCTTTTCTGCGGTATCTTCCTCAACGGCGAACTCGACAAAGGCGACTTCCTTGGCATGCGCCTTGGGCGGCAGGATGGCGGCCTTTTCACCGACCTTAACGCCTTCAACCCCATCGCCAAGATAGATCAACGACCGCAAGCCATCCTTCGCGACAGTCTTGGTCGAACTGGACCGGAATTGATCATTAAAGATTTCAAGGGATAAAGGGCCGTCATATCCCGTCATCGCAAGATTGCGCATAAATTCACCCAGCGGGAAGTCCCCCTGCCCCGGGAAGCATCGGAAATGGCGGCTCCACGATAGCGGATCCATTTCAAGGATCGGGGCATCAGCCACTTGAACCAGAAAAATCTTGTCGCCGGGGATCGATGAAATCGCATCAAGCGGCACCTTGCGCGCAATGATGTGGAAGGTATCAAGCACCAGACCGACATTGGGGTGATTGGCGCGGCGCACGACTTCCCAACTATCGCGATAGTCACTGATATGCTTGCCCCATGACAAGGCCTCAAATGCGATGCGAAGTCCACGCTTGGCAGCCCGGTCGCCAAGTTCCGCCAAATCCTTGGCCGCGCGATCAAGGCCGCCCAGCGATTGTGGCGAGACGTTCGAACAGACCATCAAAAGGTCGGTACCGAGTTCTTCCATAAGATCGAACTTACGCTCGGCGCGTTCAAATGCGCGGGTGCGCTGAGGCTCAGGCATACCTTCAAAATCGCGGAACGGCTGAAAGGTCACCAGTTTCAGTCCCAGATCGCGAATTGTCTTTCCAACATCGGCGGGCGATCCATCAAAGGACAGAAGATCATTTTCAAAAATCTCGACACCATCAAAGCCGGCTGCAGCAATGGCATCAAGTTTTTCCTGAAGATCACCAGACAACGAAACTGTTGCGATCGAGGTCAGCATATTATCCCTCCGGGATGCACGTGTGAGGCACCGGGTCATTCACCGCAAGGATTTAAAACGTGATGCGGCGTGACGACGCACTGCCAGTTTAATCCTGCGGACGACGCCGATAGGTTTCAATATGGTCGGTCAGCTTTGCAATCGCGCCATCAAGGTCACGCGCCAGCGCGAGGTCATAAATCGCGCGATGCTCGTCGATAATGTCATGGGCGCGAAAGCCGTGTGTCTTAAGCTCGATCACCACATAACGACGGAACTGATCGAAAATTTCTCGGTGCAGCCGCATGTGCAAATCTGATCCGCACGCCGATATCAACGCCTGATGAAATTCGCGGTCATACTGGCTCCAGCGGACCGTAAGCTCGCGGCTTTCTTCGGAAAGCATCTGCTTTTCAATCGAGGACAGTTTGTGATGGGCACCGGCAACGCGGGCTTCCCACTCGACATCTCCCTGCTTGATCGAGGCGGCCAGACCTTCGCATTCAAGCAGCAGCCGCATCGACGTCAATTCCTTGAAATTGGACGGCGATGTCTCGACAACACGAAACCCCTTCTGACCTTCGACAAAGACAAATCCCGATGCGACAAGGCGGTTTAGCACTTCGCGCAGCGTATTGACCCCGGCGTTATAACGTTCGCGCAGGGCATCAAGCTTAAGCTTCACGCCAGGCTGCAACTCGCCATACAGAATGTCATCGCGAATTTCGTTATAGACCGTTTCGGCAACTGTGCTGGTGCTCATCGTGTTCCCCTAACCCGTCAATGCCTCGGGATAGGCATTGAAGTAATCCTGTCTTGCAGCATCGGCATCAATTTCCGCCCCGCTGAAAACCTCGAATGCTTCAATACCCTGAAAGAAGAAGAGTTCAAAGCCGGTCATGACTTCAATCCCCGATTTCGTTGCTATACGCAGGAACGACGTTTCAACCGGGGTATAAACCGCA
This sequence comes from Thalassospira sp. Z349TD_5, assembly GCF_056173045.1. Lineage (NCBI taxonomy): Bacteria > Pseudomonadati > Pseudomonadota > Alphaproteobacteria > Rhodospirillales > Thalassospiraceae > Thalassospira > Thalassospira sp. Z349TD_5. Next base: position 115,995 of record NZ_CM149654.1, on the reverse strand, counting down.
TCGAACGCCCATCTCTGACCGCCCAGCAAGTCAACATCAAACGGACAGCCCGGATACTGGTTCATCCCGACTGGCGTACAATTGATCAGGCCGTCGGCACTGCGCACCGCATCCGACAGATTTTCTGCGCTGACAAATTCGGCCTGCGCATCCGCCGCCGTTAACGTTGCGACCAGTTCTTCGCCCCACGTGATGTCCTTGTCATGGACCAGGATTTTATCAACCCCCAGCCCGCGTAAACCAAACGCGGTTGCAAGGCCAACACCCCCCGCACCAAGCTGCAAAACCGTTCCCGGCTTTGCATCCCCGAACTGCTTTTTATAGCCGCGCATAAAGCCAACAAAATCGGTGTTATCCCCGCGCCAGCCATCTTCGCAAAACACAACCGTATTCACAGCACCAAGGGCTGCTGGCAGACGTTTACGCGGTGTGATCAGCTTGCGGGCACTGGTTTTATACGGATGGGTGACATTGACCCCCGCATAGCCGGATTCCGTGCATGTGGTCAGCTGTTTGATCAGATCGAAATCCTCAATCTGATCGCTGTCGAGATAGTCGTAACTAACATCCATCCCGCACATACGGCCGAGCAACACATGCAGTCGGGCCGACTGGCTGCGTGAAATGCCTTTACCGATAAGACCGAGTTTCAACATGGGACGGTATCCTAAAATCCAAACAGTTCCGGCAAGAAGGTGACAATGCCCGGAACAAAGGTGATGACCAGCAACACAAACAATTCAACAAGGAAGAATGGCATGATCGCCTTGATCATTCGGGCCATGCCAACACCGGCAATCGCATCAGCAACAAACAGGCACAAGCCCATCGGCGGTGTGATCAGGCCAATCATCAGATTGAAAATAACGATGATGCCAAAATGGGTCGGGTCAATGCCAAGGCTCAGCGCAATCGGATGCAGGATCGGCACCAGCACCAACATCGCGGCAATGCCCTCAAGAGCAAGACCAACCACCAGTAACATCAGGTTGATCAGGATCAGGAACATCGCCGGGCTGTCAACATAGCCCAGAACAAACTGGCTGACCGCCTGTGGAATACCGGCAAACGTCATGAACCAGTTGGCCGCAGCAACCGTTCCCATAATGATCAGAATACTTGAAGAATCACGCATCGCCCCGGAAAATATGCTCGGAAGGTCGCCCGGTTTGAGTTCGCGAAACACAAACAACCCGACAACGAGCGCATAAAACACCGCAAAGCTTGCCGCTTCGGTCGGTGTGACAATCCCTGCAAGGATCGACCCGATGACAAAGATCGGCATAAACAGCGGGATCACACCGTTCCAAAGCGCACTCAGCTTTTCACGGAAATTCATCCGTTCACGCGGGGTGGCATAGTTCTTTACAAAGAACCGGACATAAATCGACAGCGCCATCGCCAATAACAAGCCCGGAACAATCCCGGCAAGGAACAGGGCGGGTACCGACACATTGCTTGTGATCAGCGCATAGATGATCACGGGAATACTTGGCGGAATGATCGGGCCAATCACCGATGATGCTGCGGTAAGCGCGGCGGCAAAATCACGCGGATAGCCTTCCTTTTCCATCGACGGGATAAAAATACGGCCAATGGCCGAGGTATCGGCCACCGCAGAGCCGGACAGTCCGGCAAAGATCACCGATGACCAGATATTGACCTGCGCCAAACCGGCCTTGGCATGACCGACCAACGCATTGGCCAGATTGATCACACGCGATGTAATGCCGCTGGCATTCATCAGTTCACCGGCCAGCACGAATAGCGGGATCGCCAGAATGGTAAAACTGTCCATGCCCGCGAAAATGCGTTGGGGCAGCAAGTCGATGCTAAAGGTGCCAGACCCGATATAGGCGGCAATGCCAAGCGCAATCGCAAATGCGACCGGTGCGCCAATCGCCAGCAAAACAAGCAGGGTAACGCCGGTAATCATGCTTCACCCCCGGTCGGCACGGCCTTAAAAAACGAAATAATGCGTAAAATAGCTGCGATCACCAGACAGATACCGCCAACGGTAATCGCGATCTGCGCCCAATACATTTGAATGCCAATGCCCGATGCGACAATGCCACCACGTTTTCCGGCAAAAATCAGCCCGGCATAGGCAAGGATGCCGCCCAGCACCAATGTGGCGACATCAACCAACAGACTGAGCTTGCGCCGGAACTTCTCGGGAACGGTATCAATGACAATGCTGAAAGTAATCTGTTTGCCCTGCAAATAGGCATAGGCAACGCCAAACATGCAGCCATAGATCATCGCATATTTTGCGACCTCCTCGCTCCATTGCAGGGGGGCGGAAAACAGGTAACGGCTCACACTGCCAGCAAAAACAACGCCAAAGACAACGAGGATACTGATCCCCGAAAGTCCGGCGAGCAAACGCATAAACGCAATTTCGACGCGTTGCATGGGGGTCCCCCGGATTATCGCGGACAACGGAATGCTTTTAGAAAAAGCATGGTGGCGGGAGAAAAGGACGGACCAGGCTCAAAGGAGAAACACCCGGTCCGCCAAAACCGATTACATCGAGGCTTCTGCCTCGACAACAGCGGCCTGCAGCTTTTCAATCCACTGCGCATCAATCTGGCCCGAAAGCCATTCGATCACAGCCGGCTGTGCTGCATCACGGAACGCTTTGAGCTGCTCTGCGGTCGGCGTGGTCACTTCCATGCCTTCCTCGGTCAGCTTGGCAACACCTTCTGCGGAATTGAACTGCTGAATTGCACGGCCAACGTTTGATGCAACACCCGCAGCACGACGCAGAAGCGCCTGATCTGCTTCGGACAGATCCTGATAGATCGCTTCATTTACGACAATAAAGTCGGTGCCATAAACGTGACGATCAAGTGTGAGGTACTTCTGCATTTCGTAGAATTTGTTGGCATAGATCACGCTGATCGGATTTTCCTGACCATCAACCGTGCCAGTGGTAAGGGCGGTCGGAACTTCCGGCCACGGGATCGGAGTTGGCTCACCACCAAGTGCCTTGACCATCTCAACAAACAGCGGGACGGTCATGACGCGAATTTTCAGACCTTCCATATCCGACGGCTGGGCAACGGCACGTTTGGAGTTGGTAAAGTTACGGAAACCAGTTTCACCATACGCCAAGGTGCGCAGGCCGGTTTTTTCCAAGCAATGTGCGGCAAGTTCCTTGCCGAAATCACCATCCAGTACGTTCCACGCCACATTGGCATTCGGGAAAACATACGGCACATCAAGGACGGCCGCTTCTGGGCAAACCTTTGAAAACGGGCCTGAAACCATCGACATGGCCAGCGTACCGTCCTGTGTATTTTGCAAAAGGTCAGTTTCGCCGCCAAGCGAACCGGCGGGGAACAGGGCAACCTCAATACGGCCACCGGATTCTGCTTCGACAATGTTTTTAAAGACCTGCGACGCGGCACCTTTTTTTGAGGTCGTCCACTCTGCCGGATCAACGTGGGCAAAGTTCAGCGTTACGTCAGCAGCATGCGCCGAAAAACCAAATGACGCAGCAGCCATAGAAACGGCACCCAAAAGGGCACCCTTGGAAATCATCTTCATTACGTCCTCCCGATTAAACAAAATTCCGTAGACCTTGGTTGCTTCAAACAATCTTGTTGTTTTGCGGTCCCTTTTCGGAATTAGGATAATTTAAAAAATATAGGAGATTTTGTCAAACATTCTATATTTTTATCAAAAACAGCCACTTACCCCGTCAAACGACACAGAACCGATGATCAAAACCCTCATCAAGGTTGCCGATTAGAGATTGGAATTTAAGGATGGGAATGCGAATCGGCTCGGTAAATGCAGCAAGATCATTTCGACAATCATGCCAATAACATGACCCTCGAAAACTGCTTGCTGTAAATTCCTGTATTTGTGCTAGTTTAACTGTGAAATTGATCCGATGAACTCTGATATAAAACCATTTCCAAAGTGAATTCTGTGAACACTCTCACCGGCCCCACATCACCCCAGCTTGCAAAAATTGCCTCGCGTATTCTGGCGGGCAGCTTCCTGTTTGAGGATCTTGATCCTGAACTGCTTGAACAGCTGTCTGCTCAGGCCACTGTGCGCCGCCTTGAAGACGGTCAATTGCTGTTTGAAAAGGGGGCTGCGGCAGACGGCCTTTATGCTGTCGAAGCCGGCAAGGTTCGCATTTCATCGGTGTCGGAAACCGGCAAGGAAATCGTTTTGAACGTGCTTGCCCCAGGTGCCGTGTTTGGCGAAATCGCCCTTTTGGACGGCGAACCGCGCACCGCAACCGCACGCGCCGTTGGCCCGACGCGCTTCCTGTTCATTTCACGTGATGCCTTCTTTGAAATATTTGACCGCGAAGCACCGTTGCGCCGCCATATCACGGCTCTTCTGTGTCGCCGTTTGCGCTGGGTCAGTGATTTACTCGAAGATGCCAACTTCCTTGATCTTATGGCGCGCCTGATCAAACGCATCCTCTGGCTTGCCGAACGCCATGGCGGCCCGGACCCCGAAGGCATCCGCATTGCCCTTCCGCTGTCACAGCAGGAACTCGGCCTGATGCTGGGTGTGACGCGCGAAGCAGTTAACAAGAAACTGCGTGAACTTGAAAAGCGCGACATGATCACGCGCCGTGACGGACGTCTGGTGATCAAGGATGCCGACGGGCTCAAACAGCTTCTTGCTGATGCAATCAAGAACTGACCCCACAATCTCACTGTTTGACCGGCTTGTCGCACGCGAAGAAAAGCGCGGACTGATCCTTGTTGCGTTTTTGCGCATCTGCATGCTGGCCTTTATCCTGCTTTTGTTCAGCAAACCGGATTCTCCGACCGGTACGCTTTACACCCTGCTCGAGGTTCTCGGCTGGTTCATTCCCGGTGTTTTCATTCAATTGTTGGTCGCAGCACGCGGCGGAAAATGGGTATGGCTGCTGTATCTTTTGGCAGTCATTGATGCCGGACTGATTGTTTATATATCGGTGGTGCCCGATCCCCTTAATCCGCTCACCAATCATCCCGCGTGGCTGTATGGCTTTGTTGTGCGTGACCGTGGCGTAGTCTTTTCAATGATCATGATGGCGCTTGTCATCATGACATTTTCGCCGCGACTGATCCTGTGGTTCGGTTTTTGGCTGTTGATGGCGTGGATTACGGCAATCGTCTGGCTGATGCATCGTCCCGGCGTCATTATTTCCCAGCATTTTGGCGACGACTGGAACCCGACAAAGCAGGAACTGATCGACACTTACAATCTGCCGGAATTTGTCGATATCTCTGCCTTGGCCGAACAAGTGGTCATTGTTGTCGTGTTTACGTTGGCCTGTGCGGTAATGGTTTCGCGCTTACGCGTGTTGATCAACCAATTTGCCGCTGCCGAACGCGCACATGGCAATCTGGCGCGCTATTTCCCTATCGCCCTTGCCGACCGTCTTGCCGATCGCGATGAACCCATACGGGTTGGCGAACGCCGTGAATGCGTCATCATGTTTGCCGATATTATCGGGTTTTCCGGCTTTGCCGAAAAACGCGATCCGCAAGACGTCATGAAATTCCTCAACCAGTTTCACCAGATCGCCACCACACAGATCGGTGCCTATGGCGGGATTGTCGAAAAATATATCGGTGATGCGGTGATGGCCAGCTTTGCTGCCTTTGATGACCTCCCGTGCCCCGCATCAAATGCCCTGTGCGCAAGTCAGGCCATCGTGTCGCAGGTTTCTGAATGGCAAGCTCGCGAACCCGCAGATGACGGCTTACCGCTCCGGATTGGTGTCGGGCTTAATTTTGGCCCCGCCGTTGTGGGTGACATCGGACAGCGCGAAGCCGTAACCCCTGCTGTAATCGGGGCAACTGTCAATCTTGCTGCCCGGCTTGAACGTGCAACCCGCAAGCTTGAGACCGACACTGTCATGAGTAAAAGTTTCGCCAACCAGATACGCAACGAAAGTTCCGTTTCAGGATCTGTTTTATTGCGTCATTATCAACAGCATGAATCCATTCGGGTAAAAGGATTTAGTGACCCAATACCTGTTCTGTTTCACCGTGATCTTGAAAACTAGCCAAATTCCATAGCCGTTATTGCAATAAAGCCTTGAAATCGGGCAATACAGCCCCAAAATGCGTTTTATCTCATGCACATGTGCTGACAACTGATCAGCAGGAGGAAGTGATGGCCACACCCACAGAAACGACTCCCCCGGCACCTCAAGCGGTACCGTCTTCTGTAAGGTTAACAACCCTGTTTGGTGAACGCGAATTTGAATGGGACAAAGCCATTTATTTCCCTGCGGGACTAAAAGGCTTTCCTGACCATAATGTCTTTGCCTTGGCAAACTTCCCCGGAGACGGCGCAAGCAGTTTTCTCCTGATGCAATGCCTGACCGAACCGGAACTGGCCTTTATCGTTGCCCCCTACAATATGGACAGCGATACAATTAACCCGGAACACCTTGAACAGGCCTTCACCATCCATGGCATCAAAAAGAATGACGGCGCTGTGCTTTTGATTGTCACTCTGCACAAGCCCGAAAATAACGGCGATGTGTCCATGTCCGTCAATCTGCGCGCACCAATTATCATTGATACGGAACGTCAGTCCGCCTACCAACACCACCTGCCCGAAGCCGGACATTATGACTTCCATCACATCGTAAAATAGATACCGTAAATCAGTTTGACGCTTGTTGTGCTCTGGCTCAACCTAAGAGCCCAGCATCATTGCGCCTTTTTGCTCGAACCTTGCAAGACCCCAGTGCCACCAACCAGCTGAGAACAAGTTCAGGTTGGCCTACTCCCTTCCTTGATCCTGCCATGTTTTCGCGTGAAAGTGGCATTCATGAAACCACATTAACCGGACAAGGGATCGGGAATGTCTGTAACACTGCGAAACCGTTTTGCACTTGCCGCACTTCTGGGTACGGCTGTTTTTTTTGGTCCGGATATCGAGACCGCATGCGCGCAAGAATCCTCTGAAAACCGGGCCAAGCTCAATACATCAATTCCCGTTTCGGCCACCAACCGGACAAAATTGCAGCTCAGCATCTATCCCGGCAATCTGGCGATGGTTGCCGAACAGCGCACCGCCGCCATCCCCGAAGGCCAAAGTATCCTTCAGATTGACGGTCTTGCCCCCACGGTGATGGATGACTCGTTTCTGATCGGCACGCCCAACAACAGCGACCTCGTCTGGACGTCGCTTCGCAATTCGATGAATGGTGCAGACGCCTTCACCGCCCTTCTGCGCAATCAGATCGGCAAGGAAGTCATCATTCGTCGCGATGATGACCTGATTGAAGGCACCTTGCTGTCCCTGTCGGGCATGGCGCTGGTGCAAACCGATGCCGGAATTGAACAGGTCCCGGTCAGTCAGATTATCATCAGTAAGCTCCCCGACGGCTTTTCCCCCGATCCATCAATTGAGGCTGAAATTGCCACAACATCGGCCCTTGATCATCTTTCGATGGCCTATCTTCTGGGCGGGATTGGCTGGAGCACGTCCTATGTCGGACACTATGACAGTGATGCCAACAACCTGACACTGTCGGCGATCGCACGGGTAACCAATCAATCCGGGGCGGCGTTCGATGATGCGCAATTGCGTCTGGTGGCCGGTGATCCCAACCGGGTCAGCCAGGCACCAATGCCAGTTGCCAAGGCGGCCCGCAATGAAATGATGATGTCGGCCATGGCCGATTCATCCGGTGCCGCACCGGATCGCGAAAGTTTTGAAAACCTGCATGTCTATGGCCCGTTTGACGGCCTTTCGATGCAAGATGGTGATACCGTAATCTTGCCGTTGATTGATAAACAATCCCTGCCTGTCACCCGTCGCGCCATTTTCAATGGCTCAAGCAATGCTTATAACATGGGCCAAAATGGCGAACCGGACTTTGTCCGCCCTGATCTTGAAATCAAGATCACCAACAAAGGCGGGGCGGATAATCAAAGCCCGTGGCCAGATGGCATCGTACGCATCTTTGCCAACAGTCAATCGGGCGACACCCGCTTTGTCGGTGAAGATAACCTGTCGCTGACCCCGGTTGAACGCGAAGCCACCCTTCGTCTTGGTAAGGCCAGTGATGTTTCGGGTACGCGCCATGTGACGTCCTTTACCCGTAAGGCACGCCCAAACATGCCCGATGCGGTCACAGCGGACCTTGAATGGAAAATCAGCAACACCAGTTCACGGGCAGAAATGATCACAATTTACGAAAACATGCCAAGTGATTGGGTCGTTAATGCCGAAAACCACAAACATGTCCTTGTGCAACCCGGCCTGATCCGTTGGGACATCGACGTCCCCGCCAATCAGGAAATCGCCGTTAGCTGGTCGGTCAGCAGCATCAACTAAGTCATCAAGGCGCAACCTTGTATGTCAGGTTGCGCCTTGATCTTCTTGAATTACCAGCTCGGCTTGCCGTCACAACGGTGCGTCTTGGCCCTGTGGTCGTTTGCTGTTGTAAAACGCCTTTGCCAATGGCAACAGCAACGCCGCATCAGGAACCTGACCGGTGTCATCACACAATTCGGCATAGATACAAATCAGTTTGGTCAGCAAGACAAAAGCTTCCTGATCATTCATCCCGGCAAACCGGCCAAGGATACGGATCGCCTCACCTGCCGCATCGCGTGCCAAATCCAGTTGACCCGCACCGCGCATGGCCAAAACCAGTGCCGCCAGTGAATAGCCAAGATCCAGTCGTTCCAGATCATCCTTGCGTCCGACACAGCCATTCAACCGATCCCGACGCAGTGCAACCGCCTGAGACGCTGCATCTATCGCCCATTCCCATTGCCCTGCATCTAGCTCAAGGGCCGCGCGGTTGTTCAGGCTAAGTGATAATCCGGCAATCGCAGCATCGCGCGCCTTGGGTAAATGACTGGCAAAAAGCTGATCGGCCTTATCAAACAAGCTCAGGGCATAATCCCGTTTGCTGTGATGCTGACTGGTCGCCATCTCCAGATACAACCTTGCCAAGGTCAGGGAACCGGGCTCTGTCGCCTCAATGAAGGACAAACGCAACGCATATTCGTCTGATTTGTCCTGCATGTTTTTCCCGCCACCCCGTGTTTGCTGTCTTATTTTCGCGCCCCACCGCCCAATACCGGTGTTACAAGCAAAGACGTTCGGGCAAGGTGCCTTGTGAAGGAGGGTCAATCAGCGATAAGCTGTTTGCGGACCATGAACGGCCTGATACATAATCTGTTTTACATTTGCCCCACAGTCGGAAAACAGCCCCGCATGAACATGTCGAGTGAAACCCTGCGTGCCCTTTACGGCACTTGGCGCATTGCCCGTGGCGATGCCAACGGGCTGACATTTTTTGATTTTTCCCTAAACGGATTTTGGCGATCCTTTTTGGCCGCCATCATCGTATTCCCGGCTTTTGCATTTTTACGCTGGCATGATTTGCTTGACGCACCGGAAGATTTCCCGGTCGGACGCTATATGACCGTCGAAGTTGTTGCCTATGTCATTAAATGGCTGGCATTTCCGGTCTTGATGTACCAAGTGATGCCAATCTTGGGGCGTACCGAACGATATATCGGCTTTATCACGGTCTATAACTGGTCAAGCGTCCTGCAAATGGCGGTGTATCTTGTCGCACTGTTACTGGGCGTTTTGTTCCCCATGCTGGGACCGGGCGGATTTGTCATGGTCGCGGTCATCGCGATGCTGGTCTACGGCGTTTATATCGCGCGTTTGACCCTGTCGGTTCAGATCCCGACGGCCAGTGCGATTGTCATGGCCGATTTCCTGTTATCCATGGTGATCACATCCATCGGTATCCGACTGGCCCTTGGACAGTTATTCTAAAACCATAAACCGCAAAAAAATCATCCTCATCAGGGAGAAACACACATGAAACCGGTTCTTGCCGTCACCCGCCGATTGCCCGACGCCGTCGCAAAACGGGCTGCGGAACACTATGACATCCGAACGCAGGAAGATGACGATCCACTGTCGCGCAATGAAATTCTGACCCTGTGCCATGGTGCGGATGCCGCCCTTGTATCGGTTGGTGATCCGATTGATGCGGCGTTTTTTGACGCCCTGCCAGACAGTGTCAAAATCATCGCCACGTTTTCGGTCGGGACCGATCACATTGATATCGCAGCGGCGCGCAAAAAGGGTGTGATTATTGGCAATACGCCGGGCGTTCTGACAGATGCCACCGCCGATATTGCATGGCTTCTGATTCTCGGTGCCGCACGCCGCGCCAGCGAAGGCGAGGCCGAAGTCCGCAATGATACATGGTCAAGCTGGCGTCCGACCCATTTGATGGGCACACAGGTCACCGGCAAGAAGCTGGGCATCATCGGCATGGGCCGTATCGGACAGGCGGTTGCCAAGCGCGCCCGCGGTTTTGATATGGAAATCCATTATTTCAACCGGAGCCAACTGCCCAAAGATCAGGAAAATGGTGCGACCTATCACAGCAGTATGGATGACCTGCTGCCCCATTGTGATTTCCTGTCACTGCATTGCCCGTCAACCCCGGAAACCAAGGGTATGGTCAATACCGACTTCATTTCCAAACTGCCCGACGGGGCAATCATTGTGAACACCGCACGCGGCGATGTCGTCAATGACAAGGACCTGATTGCCGCATTGAAATCGGGCAAGCTGACAGCGGCGGGGCTGGATGTATTTGCCGGGGAACCGAATATCGAACCGGCTTATCGCGATCTTTCCAACACGTTTCTGTTGCCGCATCTGGGATCAGCCACGGTTGAAACCCGCAATGCGATGGGATTCCGTGCGCTTGATAACATTGACGCCTTTGTCGCCGGCAAGGACGCTCCCTTCACGGTTTAACACTGCGCACAAAGTGCTAAGACATCATGCAAAAGGCGCCGAAATCCGGCGCCTTTTTCCTTGATCGGGGAAGCGATCCGCACAGCACCTATCCGTGACGTAACGCAAACATCAACAGATCAAAGATCACTTTCTTCGCCCGCAGGCAGGATACAGGCGATTTCGCGGCCATCGCGGCTGATCTTGACCCGGCCACCATGAATTTCAACAACCGCACGCACCATCGCCATGCCAAGGGCACGCCTTGCAGATGGGCTTTCGCCGTCGCGCAATCCTTCAAACAACATCGGCTGCGGGGCTTCATCCGACAGCGATATTGAAATTTCGATATCCTCACCGCGTCAACGCGCCATGACGGAAACTTCACTGCCTTCGGGGGCGGAGCGCAGCACATTGGTCACAAGGATGAACAGGGCCTGTTTCAACCGGCGCTCATCGGCCACCATCCAGCCAATATTGCGCGAACAATAGAGCCGCAGCGACACATTCAATTCGGCTAACCGTGCCCGGGTCAACGCTTCGAGGGATCGGAGCAACCGCCTTGGATCAACCGTATCCAGTTCAAGGGCAACCTGCCCCGATCCAAGGGTCGCCAGATCGCGCATGTCATCGACAAGGGCCAGCATGCTTTGGGCTTCGGACCGGATGGTTTCAACCGACCGGGCGACATTACCGCTCAGATGCGGGATCAAACGATCCGACTCGCCATTAATATGATCAAGCGGCTTGGTCAGCTCGCGCGATACGGTGGAAATGAAGTCTGATTTCATCTGATCGGCAGTTCGCAGCGCCTCGTTGCGTTCACGCAGCGCACGTTCGACCCGGATGGTATCGGTAACATCAATATAGGACATCATCACCGCCCCATCGGGCAACGGCACAATGGCAAAATCGACAATGGAGTTATCAGACCGCTCAAGCCGCCCATTCATCGGTTCGTGGTTGGTGATGCGGGCCACCATCCGGCTTTTGAATTTGTCCCAGTCATCGCGTTCACGCCAGTATTCACGCGACTTTTCAACCACCTCGGCCAAATGTGGGGCGGCATCAAGAAACGCCGGATCAAGTCCCCAAAGATCGGCAAAACCATGATTGTGCAGCCGTAAACGACCATCCCCACTGATAACGCCAACGGCTTCATGCAGGCTTTCAAGCGTTTCACGCTGAACCGCAATCAGGGTGTTATAGCTGCTTTCAAGCACCAATTTGTCAGTGACATCTTCATAAACAAACATCAGCCCGCCAAACGGATGGGGTGATGTAAACCGGCGCAGCGTCATGCCATTTGGCAAATGCATCAGATCTTCTTCGGATTTCAGAAGATCGGTAAACCGTTGATTTTCAGTATTGCGGAACTGGTTGAAATCGGTGACTTCGGGCAATTTGCGTTCATCGCGCAAACGCCGCAAAACATCATCATGGGTCGGTTCAGACCACAGCCATTCGTCATCAAGATCCCAAAGCTTGGTAAAGGCGGTGTTAAAGAAAATAAGCCCCTTGTCCCCGCCGTAAACCGCAATCGCCGTTCCAAGGTTTTCGAGAACTTCAGCATGTGCGCGAATATGACGCGACAGATCAGACTGCAATTCCTCGACCGATGTGCAATCAATCGCAAACCCGATCAGTTCATCCGACGCATCGGGGTTTTGTGACAGCATTTCGGTAATGCGCAGCAATTTGCGGTCGCCGCGAATAACCACGTGATAATCACGTGTCAGGTCCTCGCCATTGCGCTGCACCGATGCGGCAAGCGAACGCCCGTGATCGGGAATAATGCCTGCGCCAATCTCCGCCTGATTTTCAAGCACGTCCTCAATGCTGGACCGCTCAACCGCATCGGCATAAGCCGCGTTGCAATCAATCAGCCGCAATTCACTGTCACGCCGCCACACCGGGAACGGCAAGCTATCAAGCAACAACCGAAGCCCGGAAACCTCATGTTTAAGAACCTGAAAATCGCCAAACTGGTTTTCGCGTTCGCGGGTATGGCGGGTTTCATCGCGGAACCACAATCCGTGTGCCAACACATCGGCCGACCGGTCTTTGCGCGCCGACATCCCCGTCACATGGTATTTGCGCTCATCAAGGGTATTCACCCACTGTTCAAACCGTTCATGCCCGGTTTTAAGACCACGCACCCGTTCCTTAAGGAGCTTGGCATCCTCATCGCGCAATTGATCAAGCAAATCGGGGAACCGTCCATCCGCACCAAGGCTAAAGGCCCGCTTTAACCCCGGGCTGGCACCTTCAGCAAATCCTGTATGGCTCCAGTAATAAACCGGGTCCGGACCGGCGAATAAAAGCTGGGTGAAAAGTTCTGTTTCACCGGCCAGTTCATGTTCGTGATCTTCGACTTCTTCAAGATGACGGCGCATGCGCAGTGACAGTCGCCAGCCAACCCAGGCTGCAATCGCCGCACCGATAAATGCGGCCAACCCAACCACCAGCCAGTCGCGGTCGCTTAATCCCGCAAGGCTGCCAAAAATCGTCACACCAATACCGGCATTGCCATCCGGTTCCGATACAATCACCGGGGCATTATCAAGTCGAAATTTATCCTGCGCATGAAGTTGCGTCGAAACAACAAGCATGGTCAGCGCACCGCACGCCCACTGCCAGACTCCCGACAGCCGAAATCCGGGATATTTGCGCGAAAATACCTTCACCTGTTCCTTTCGCCGAACTTGATCAGAAGCTTGATCGGATGCCTGCCGTGTCACGTGTTGTTAACCGTTTGTGTTTATGAGCTATTATTATGGTGAAAACGGGGTGCTTTTACCACCGTTTCGCATCATTGCAGCAACAGCCTTGGCTGGAGCCGCATTTCACGGGGTCATCCCATGGAAAAACCGCGATGACATGGCGTATGAATCGGGCTATGTCTGCGGTGTCGTCGTTAACAACAGATACAGCGTACCCGTCCCGAATATGAGTCTAAAACCGCAGCTAGATCTTTTTGCGAAGCACGCGGAGGCAAAGCCTGCCGCGTCACAGAAGGAATCCGCCGCGCTCAAGGCTTCCAAGGATGATGGACCGGAAATTCGCGACCTGTTCGACACCAATTTCAATGCCGATGACATCGCCGAATGGGAACTGCTGTTTCGCGATGCACCGCAGTATAATTACCATTTCAAACGATCCCAGATCGCCTCGGCCTTTGACCGTCCGCTGCACAAAAAGCTGATTGCATCGCACGCCTTTGAACGGTTGCGCGAAATCTCGTTTTTGGGGGCCATTGATTATCTGTTCCACCCCAATGGACGACCGGCCAATATCCGCCATTCGCGCTATGATCACACCATTGGTGTGGCCCTGCTGTCGCAGCAATATTGCCGCTTGATGGATTTGTCGGAGGCTGACCGCGACCTTCTCGGTGCGGCCGCACTGCTACATGATATTGGCCATGGTCCGTTTTCCCATACGCTGGAACCGGAATTTGCCCGGCGGTTCAACCGTAATCACCACCAACTGACCAATCAGATCATCACCGGCGAGGTCCAGCTTGATCTTTCGGTCAACCATCTGCTGGTCAAACATGGCGTTGATCCCGATGAGGTGATTGCGCTTCTGTCGAAAAAATCGACCCACCCGCACGCCAGCCTTTTGTCGGGGCCGGTCAATATCGACACGCTGGAGGGCATCAGTCGGACCAAGACGTACGTCCATCCGAACTATGTCCATTGTCATCCAAGATTGCTGCTCGAAGCCGCCGTCAAACTTGATGACGAATCGCTCAAACGGCTTGATAAGTTCTGGCAGCTTAAAGAAGACATCTATCGCAATTTCATTTTTGGCCCGATGTGCTTTGCCACCGACCATTTATGCCGCGAATTTGTCGTCAATAATGCCCCGGACTTTGCCGCCGATGACTTCCTGTTGACCGAAAAGGCGTTCTTGCAACGCCACCCGACCTTTAAAAAATTCCTGTTCAGTCTGAAAAACCGGATTGAGCTCGACGGGGTTGTTGACGCGGTTGATCAGAACAAATTCAGTGCCGCCGCCGCCATTCTTGAAGACAACAAAACCAAGGTGCCCAAGCGCGAATTTCACATCAACGCCGATGTCGATGTGAAATGCTTCGCCGACCTGTCAAAACGCTATTACGAAGAAAAAAATTCGTTCCTGCGTCGCGTCGGCAGCCTTACAGACCCGGCACAACAGGCCGCCGCAGCCAGCCTGTTTGACTAGAGCCTTTTGACGAGAGCCTTCCCGGCCAATGACGCCCCCTAATCGCGCTGTAATGATGCAATAAATGTCTGATGGGCTGTTTCCAAATGCCGTTCAAGTGCAGCCGTCGCAGCCCCTTGATCCTTTCTAAGGATGGCATCGATAATCTCAAGATGCTCTTGCACTGCAAATCCATTGCGCCCGACCTGGTTCTTCTTAGACCAGCGATAGTGAAAATGGAAAATCACCGATATTGAATCCTGAAAACCATCCATAAACCGGTTCCCGGCGGCGGCATTCAAGGTCCGGTGAAAACGGGTATCAAGCTCTGAAAACTCCGTAAACCGCGTATCGATTTCGCTGCGTAATTGAATGTGCTCCTGACGCAGGCGCAACAGCTTTCCCCAGAACGGCTCATCTTCAGGAATGTCAAAAATTGCACGGATGGCACGGCATTCAAACATCCTGCGGACTTCATGAAGCTCCAGCGCATATTGCTCGGTGAACCCTTCAAGGATCCAGCTGCGCTGTGGTTCCTTGCGAATAAAACCAACCCGGCTCAGCCCAATCAGAAATTCACGGATGGCAGTATTTGAAACGCCGAACCGCCGGGCCAAAGCCGCCTCGCTCAGACGGCTGCCGGGGGCTGGTTGCGCGTCTTTCAGCCACATCATGAAATCGGTCTCAAGCCGTTCTTCGAGGCTTCTGATTTCCGAAATCGGAAAGTAATCGGACTTCTGAGGTTGGCGCAATAATACAATCGGAAAACTGGTTGATGAAATCAGATTAATCTCGATTGCGCGTTCCAAAACGCGGCGCGCCAAAGTCCGGCTCACAACCAGCAACCGCGCCAAACCCGATATCGTATCAGGAGAATTCCCGATCGATACACTGTCGAGCCATGTGTTGAAGCTGGTCTTGAATTTTCGGTCTGAACGGGCCACGGCGACAACTGTCTTTTAAAGTGTTTTTTAAGCATTAAAGACAGTTGAGATGGATGGCAACTGTTCCCTAAGATGAAACCGAAAATAGAACAAAAAAAGAGTTCAAAATCATGGAGGTTACAATGTTCACCCGGAAACTCATCCGTGGCACCGTCATGGGCCTAACGGCCCTTGTTGCCCTTGCCGGAATGCCCAAAATTTCCAGCGCGCAAGAAGTCCTGAAATTCGGCCATGTCTATGAGGTCGATACCCCGTATCACCGTGCGGCTTTAAAAGCATCCGAGCTGTTCGCCGAACGTACCGATGGCCGCTATAAAATCGAAGTCTTCCCGGCATCCCAGCTCGGCAAGGAAGCCGCCATCAACGAGGCGTTGACCCTCGGTTCAATCGACATCATTTATACCGGCGTTGCCTACCTCGGGCAGACATACCCACCGATTTCGATCTCCGATTATCCGTTTACGCTGCGCGGTTACGAACACTGGCTGAACTACACCAAGTCGGACCTGTTTGCCGAACTGTCCAAAGAATATACCGGTGTCACCGGCAATGAGATCGCCGGGCTGGTTTATTACGGCGCACGTCATGTGACCTCGAACAAACCGATCCTGACACCGGCCGATATGAAGGGTCTTAAAATCCGCACCCCGAATGCCCCGGCCTATCAGATGTTCCCCAAGGAAACCGGTGCTAACCCGACGCCAATGGCCTTTTCCGAAGTCTATCTTGCTCTGCAACAGGGTGTCGTCGACGCACAGGAAAATCCGCTTCCGACCATCAAATTCAAGAAATTCTATGAAGTTCAGTCGAACATCAATCTGACTGGCCACATCATCAACTCGTTGATCATGCTGGTGTCGCCTTCCACCATGGACAAACTGGGGGATGAAGACGGCAAAGTTCTGCTTGAAACCCTTCAGGAAGCCGGGATCGGCGCATCCAATGAAATCGTGAAAAACGAAAATGAGTTGGCCGACTGGTTCCGTGAACAGGGTGTCACGGTCAATGAAGTCGACCGCGGCCCGTTCATTGATGTCATCGCCCCGCGCCTGAAAAGCGACGACATGCCATGGGATCCAGAAATCTTTGAGCGCCTAGAAGCCATCAAAGGGTAACCTGCCTAACTTTGTTCAGCTTCCAGCCGGGGGAACCTTGTTTCCCCGGTTGCGCCATGTCCGATTTCCGACGGAGACACACATGTCCGACATTAACGGGGATCTTTTTACCGAACAGGAAAAGCAAGAGGCCGACACACATGCCAGCCTCAAACTGACATGGGCCGATATTCCCGCGCTCCTGATTTTCTGTGCTCTGTTCGTGACCGTATTCCTGCAATTCTTTACCCGCTACGTGCTCAATGACTCCCTTGCATGGACCGAAGAAATCGCACGCTATCTGCTTATTCTGGTGGCCTTTGTCGGGGCGGTGAAATGTCAGCTCGTCGACAGCCACATCCGGCTTGAAATCATCGACAAACTGGCCGGTCGGGCCCTGCCACGGCTTAAAATCATCGCCCTTACCCTTTCGGCCGGGTTCTTTGGCTTTGCCATCTATTCGCTCAACGAACTGATGACCAAAACCTCCTATCAGAAAATGGTCTCTCTCCCATTTCCCAAATATTACTTCTACGGGCTGATCATGGTCGCCCTTGGTGTGCTTGTCGCCGTCCACGTGCGGCAGATTTATGTGCTGCTGCGGAGTAAACCCTGATGAGCTTCCTTATCCTTCTGATATCGCTGGCTGTTTTTATTGCCGTGCGCGTCCCGATTGCCGTTGCACTTGGCCTTTCATCGCTCATTTACATCCTGATCGAAGGCATGCCGTCGGTTGTGCTGCTTCATAACATGATCAATGGCATGAACAGTTTCCCACTGCTGGCCATTCCGTTCTTTATTCTGGCCGGTGGGTTGATGAATTCCGCAGGCATCACAAGCCGTATTTTCGCCTTTGCCCGCGCGCTTGTCGGTTGGTCCCATGGCGGACTGGGACATGTTAATATCGGGGCCAGCATTGTGTTTGCCGGCATGTCGGGGGCGGCGGTCGCCGATGCGGGCGGGCTTGGCGCCATTGAAATCAAAGCCATGCGCGATGCTGGATATGATGACGACTTTTCGGTTGGCATTACGGCTGCCTCCTCGACCATCGGCCCGATCATTCCCCCATCCCTGCCACTTGTTATTTTCGGGGTGATGGCATCGGTATCCATCGGTGAACTGTTTGTGGCCGGGATCATTCCCGGATTGCTGATGGCCGCATCCTTGATGGTGATGGTCTGGTGGATAGCGCGCAAACGCAACTACCCACGCGATGTCGCCTTTAGCCCAAAGCTCGTTGGATCGACGTTCCAGACCGCTTTCCTGCCGCTATTGACCCCGGTGATCATTGTTGGCGGTATTGCATCGGGGATCTTTACCCCGACCGAGGCTGCTGTGTGTGCGGCAAGCTATGCCATTGTTCTCGGCATGCTGGTCTATCGCACGCTCAGCTGGAAAAAACTGGTGCGCGTATCTGTTGAAACCATCGAAACCACTGCATCAATCATGCTGATCGTCGGCACAGCCAGTGTCTTTGCATGGATTCTTGCTGCCAATCAGGCCGCCGTCGTGTTTTCCGAAACGCTTCTTGCCCTGACCCAGGATAAAACCCTGATTCTTTTGATCATCACACTGATTGTTCTGGTGGTCGGTCTGTTTATGGAAACGATTGCCGCGATTTCAATTCTGGTCCCGGTGCTGCTGCCAATTTCGATGCAGCTTGGCATTGATCCGGTCCACCTTGGGATCATTGTGATCCTGAATTTGATGATCGGGCTTTTAACCCCGCCCATCGGCATGGTGCTTTATGTGCTTTCCAAGGTGTCATCCGTACCGTTTGAGCAATGTGCGAAGGCAACCATGCCGTTTCTCGTGCCGCTGATCGCGGTGCTGCTGCTTCTGACCTTTGTGCCGTCCATAACGTTGTTCCTGCCCGATCTTCTGTATCGGCAGTAATCCCCCCATCAATACAGAGGACCAAGCACATGACCACTTCATCCCCAGACAGCATTCTGTTGCATCCCGGCGATAATGTTGAAATTGCGCTCGGCAATCTGGCCAAGGGTGCCCGGATTTCCCAAAGTGGGGTTCTCTTGAGTACACCGGTCACACGCGGGCACAAAATCGCCATCCGCCCGATTGCGGCTGGCGACCCGGTGCTGCGCTATGGTCAGATTATCGGGGCGGCCACCACCGATATTGCGCCGGGCGATCATGTTCATACCCACAATATCGGCATGAGCGAACATCGCCAGGACTATGACTTTGCCAAGGATATCGCAGCACTGCCTGCTGCACCGGAAGCTGAATTCTTTATGGGGTATCCACGCAGTGACGGACGGTTTGGCACCCGTAATTATATCGGTGTGTTGACCTCGGTAAATTGTTCGGGCAGCGTCGCGCGCTTCATGGCCGAACAGGCGGAAAAAACCAGCTGGTTTGCCGAACTTGAAAATGTCGATGGCATTGTGCCCATCGTCCACGGCAGCGGCTGTGGCATGGGCCGCCATGACGAAGGCTATGACACCCTGTTTCGCACCCTGTCAGGCTATGCCAAGCATCCGAACTTTGGCGGCATTTTGCTTGTCGGGTTGGGGTGCGAGGCCATGCAGGTCGAAGATTTGGTCGGGGCGGAAAAACTGCGTCATGATGGCAACTTCCATTACATGACAATTCAAAACAGTGGCGGCACCCGCCAAACCGTCGAACGCGGTGTGGATATCCTGCGCGACATTGCGCTACGCGCCAATAAGGTTAAACGCGTGCGTGTCCCGGCATCCGAACTGATCGTTGGATTGCAATGTGGTGGGTCGGATGGATATTCCGGCATCACCGCCAACCCCGCCCTTGGATATGCTTCCGACCTTCTGGTCCGGCAGGGCGGCACCACCATTTTATCGGAAACACCGGAAATCTATGGCGCGGAACATCTTCTGACCCGACGCGCCATAAGCGTTGAAGTCGGCCAGAAACTGGTTGATCGGATCAACTGGTGGGAAAACTATACGTCTGTGCGCGGCGGTGAAATGAACAACAACCCATCACCCGGCAATAAACGCGGCGGTCTGACAACCATTTTGGAAAAGTCACTCGGGGCCGTTGCAAAAGGTGGCACAGCACCGCTGACAGACGTTTATCAGTTCGGCCAGATCATCGATAAGAAGGGCTTTGTCTTTATGGACAGTCCCGGATATGACCCCTGCTCGGTGACCGGTCAAATCGCCAGTGGCGCGACCCTGATCGCCTTTACCACCGGCCGTGGATCGGTGTCGGGATATATTCCAAGCCCGTGCATCAAGCTTTCGACCAACACGGCGATGTATGAAAACATGCACGAAGACATGGATATCAATTGCGGTGACATTGCCGACGGGAATGTCACCATCGAAGACAAAGGCCATGAAATATTCGAAATGTTCCTGCGCGTCGCATCAGGAACCGAAAGCAAAAGCGAAGCCCTGGGCTTTGGCAATGCCGAATTCGTCCCGTGGCAAATCGGCGCTGTGATGTAGGACGATATTGCTTGCCTGTTTGACTGATAACGATGCCCCGGCGTAGCATCGCGGGCATAAACCCACATCGGTTAAAAAGGACACAGCGGACATGGCCCGGAACCACAATCGGACTTTCGTGATCATCGGGCTTGGCACCGTGGGCAGTACGGTTGCCTCTGATCTGGTGCGGTATGGCAATCACGTCATGGGCATTGATATCAACGAAAAATCGGTGGCCGCCCTGTCTGATACCCTTTCAGAAGCCGTCATCGCCGATGGCCGGGATGAAGAAGCCCTGCGCGAGGCCGGGGTCGATAAATTCGATGTTGCACTGATCGCCATTGGCGAAGATCTGGAAGCCAACATTCTCTGCACGATGAATGTCAAAATGCTTGGCGTGAAAACCGTCTGGGTCAAGGCGATCAACAAGACCCATCATCGTATCCTGACAAAACTCGAACCGGATCGGGTTATCCTGCCCGAACAGGAAATCGGCCAGCACATCGCCCAGAAACTTCATAACCCCGCTGTCCGCGATTACCTGAGCCTTGGCAACGGCATGCATGTCATCAATTTTCAAACGCCCGACTCACTGAATGGGCAAACGGTCGACTCCCTTGATCTGGAAAAGACCTATGATCTGCGCTGTCTTGGCCTGTCACGCGGATCGGACTTTATCAGTTGCGAATCCGGTGCCGTCACCATCGCAGAAGGCGACAGGCTCCTGATACTCGGACGCCGTGAAAACCTGCGCAAATTCAGCGACGGCGTCTAAAAGCCATGCAAATCTTTTTCCCGAACCGCCCCGGAACGCCAATCCGCATTCCCCCACCGCTTTTGCTGTCGGTTCTTTATCTTGCCCTTATCCTGATCGGGGCAGTTGTTCTGTCTTTACCGATTTCGGTCACCACACCAACGACCTTTTCTGACGCCCTGTTTACCGCCACATCTGCGGTCACGGTCACCGGGCTTTCGGTGGTTGATACCGGCACAAACTTCACCCTGTTTGGTCAGGTTGCCATTCTGATCATGATACAGCTTGGCGGGTTGGGGTTGATGACCTTCGCCGCCCTTGTTCTATCGGTTCTCGGCCTGCCGATCGGGCTTAGCCATCACACCTATTTGCGCGAAGACCTTAGTCAAACGTCCCTTGATCGCCTGGTCGGGCTGGTCAAAACCATCCTGCGGGTTGTTTTGGTTTGCGAACTGATCGGGGCCGCTTTGTTACTTCTGGTTTTTGTGCCTGAATTTGGCCTTATCAAGGGCCTGTGGTTTTCGGTTTTCCATTCTGTTTCGGCCTTTAACAATGCCGGTTTTTCCCTGATGCCCGACAGCCTGACCCACTGGGCCACCAACCCGGTCATCAATCTGGTTATTCCCGGTCTTTTGGTAATTGGCGGCATCGGCTTCAGTGTCATTTCCGATATGTCACAACATCGCACGTGGCAGCGCCTATCAATGCACAGCAAAATAATGCTGTCGGGCACCGCCATTCTGACCATCTGGTCGGTGGCGGTGTTTGCCATTCTGGAATGGAACAATCCCGGCACACTTGGCGCCTATCCCAATATTTTCGACAAACTTCAAGTCAGCTGGTTTCAAGGGCTGACCACGCGCACCGCCGGGTTCAATACCGTCGATATCGGCTCCATCCACGACACCACGGCATTGATGTTCGTGCTTTTAATGGTAATCGGTGCGGGTAGCACATCGACCGCAGGCGGGATCAAGGTCACCACCTTTATCGTTCTTATTCTGGCGACCATTGCCTTTTTCAAACGCCACAATCAACTGCATGCCTTCGGGCGCAGCATTGGCCTTGAAGAAGTCATGAAGGTACTCGCCCTGACCATGATTTCCATCTTCGTCATCATGCTGGGCATTTTCCTGATCACCATTTCACATGATGGCGATTTTCTTGATCTGGTGTTTGAAGTCACATCCGCATTCGGGACTGTCGGCCTATCGCGCGGCACGACCGACGAGCTTGACACCGCCGGGCGCATCATCATCGGGGTAATCATGTTTATCGGCCGTGTCGGCCCGCTGACCCTTGGCTTTTTCCTCGCCCGGCGTGTTCCGCCACGGATTTCCTATCCCGCCAGTCAGGTCTATCTCGGTTAAAGATCAATCAACGACAAACAAAGTCGCACCGGTTTGCGTTGATGACCGGTGGGCTTCGGCGTTATCGGCAACCTGATAACTCATCCCCGGTTTCAGGGTATAGGTCCGGCCATCTTCAAGCTCGGTGACCAACTCGCCTTCGAGACACAACAAAATATGCCCTTTGCTGCACCAGTGATCAGCAAGATAGCCCGACGAATATGTCACCATCCGGACCCGGATCGGGCCAAAGTTCTGGGTGCGCCATGTCGCCATGCCGGTTTCACCGCGATGCTCGGTCGGCTCAATACGCGACCAGTCAGTGGTCCCAAAGGGCAGATTGGCAATATCCATGGGGGTATCTTTCAAAAGGAAGGTAAGGCAGAACGCCACGCCAAACT
Organism: Thalassospira sp. Z349TD_5; assembly: GCF_056173045.1. Taxonomy (NCBI): domain Bacteria; kingdom Pseudomonadati; phylum Pseudomonadota; class Alphaproteobacteria; order Rhodospirillales; family Thalassospiraceae; genus Thalassospira; species Thalassospira sp. Z349TD_5. The sequence continues at coordinate 93,061 of NZ_CM149654.1, read as the reverse complement.
ATGCGCCCAACCCCCGCCCGGTCAATCACCTCAAACGCACATCCGCCATATCAGTTAAACGCGGTATTAATCTTTACCCTATAGGCAGATAGTGGGTGATCAACGAGTCGCACCAAAGGACTGACCGCATCTTGTTACCGGCAACCATCGCAACCAACCAAAATTACTCTGCACATCGTTTGGCGGAAATGCGCGACGCATTAGCCGAACGCCTGCATGGCGATACCTTTTGCGTGGTTGTGACCGGGTCCTATGGACGGCACGAAGCATCAGATCAATCCGACCTTGATTACTTCATCATCGGGCGTGAAGCCGAACGAAGCCAAGCCCCGCACCGTGATGTCGCCGATATTCTGGGCAAGATGGTGACCAAGAAACCCGCGGTAAACGGCCCGTTTTCTTCTTATATCACCGCCGAAGAACTGGTGAACCGGATCGGACTTGATGGCGATACCAATTCCATCACCACCAGGCGCTTGCTGTTTTTGCTGGAATGCGAATGGCTCTATAACGAGGCGGGTAAACGTAAATTCTTTGACGACCTGATTGCCAATTACGTCACGACCACGGTGACACGCGAGTCAATCGCGCGCTTTTTGGTCAATGACGTCATCCGCTATTACCGCACCATCAGCGTCGATTTTGAAATCAAAACCCGCGAAGGCGACGCCAGCAAGGCATGGGCGCCGCGCCGCTTAAAACTCGTATTCTCACGGAAAATGCTTTATTTCGGCGGTATTATTGCGGCCGCTGAAACAGCAGACCGCGATTATGCGGGAAAACGCGAAAAACTGTCCGAACTTTTGCAGCTCCCGCCAATCACCCGTCTACAAACCGTGTTTGGCGAAAAAAGCCTTCCGGCACTCGACCTTTATGATCGGTTCCTGCGCGAACTTTCCGATCCGGACGTGCGTGCACGGCTTGAAAAAGTCGGCCCCAATGACCGCAATGATGCCGAATTGCGATCCTTGCTTGATGCAGGCAAAAACTTCTCACACGAACTGATCACGCTTTTAAAGGGGCGCTATGGCCCGGATCACCCGATCCACGAAGCGTTGCTGATGTAGTCGAACGCGGCCCAGCTTGGGCTTTAACGTTTCTCGGTCACATGCTTGTGGTAATTCGCCCGGTCAAGATCATGGACCTCGACACTAAATTGCACCGCATAATCCCCGACCAACCATTCCAGCCGGTCACACAGGGCCGCAAGGGCGGCTTCACCCGTGGCAAATTTCACGGCCTCGCTACGCCCCGACAGCAACCGAATATCAAGATGCACCATGGCACTTTTGTCATCACCATCGGCAATCACAACATTTTCAAGCGGCGATATCCGGGTTTTGAACGACGCCAGTTCGGCGTCGGTTTCTCGTGCAATGACATAATGAAGATCAACCGCGAGCTTGCGCAACTCATCGGCAATCGGAAGTTTGGCAGAATATTCGATTTCAAGCTGGGGCATGATTTCTATCTCTTTGGTAGCGGCTTGCTCCTTCTAACAAGGAACCTTGCCTGCTGAACACAAAAAAGCCGACCCGAATGAACGGACCGGCTTTGATGCAAATTGGCAAAGACCAATTAGTAACGATAATGATCCGGCTTGAACGGACCCGCCTGCGGCACGCTGATATACTCAGCCTGTTCCTGCGACAGCTTGGTCAGTTTCACGCCAAGACGGTCAAGATGCAGGGCTGCAACTTTCTCATCAAGGTGTTTAGGCAGGACATAAACTTCGTTTTTGTAGTTGGCGAAGTTTTTCCAAAGTTCGATCTGGGCCAGCACCTGATTGGTGAAGGATGCCGACATTACAAAGCTCGGGTGACCGGTTGCACAACCAAGGTTCACCAGACGGCCTTCGGCCAGAACGATCAAACGTTTGCCATCCGGGAATTCGACTTCGTTGACCTGCGGCTTAACATTGTCCCATTTGTAGTTCTTAAGCGAGCCAATCTGGATTTCGGAATCGAAGTGACCGATGTTGCACACAATGGCGCGGTCTTTCATCGCACGCATATGGTCAAGCGTGATGATGTCGATGTTGCCCGTGGTGGTGACGAAAATGTCGCCAACCGGGGCTGCGTCTTCCATCGTGGTGACTTCGTACCCTTCCATCGCGGCCTGCAATGCGCAGATCGGATCGATTTCGGTCACAAGAACGCGGGCACCCTGACTGCGAAGCGACGCAGCCGAACCTTTGCCAACATCACCAAAACCGGCAACAACGCCGATTTTACCGGCAACCATGACGTCGGTTGCGCGTTTGATGCCATCAACCAGTGATTCACGGCAACCATAGAGGTTGTCGAATTTCGATTTGGTGACCGAGTCATTGACGTTGATCGCCGGAACCATAAGGGTGCCTTTTTTCGCCATTTCGTAAAGGCGATGCACACCAGTGGTGGTTTCTTCAGAAAGACCTTTGATGTCTTCGAGAAGTTCCGGGTATTTTTCGTGGATCAGCTGGGTAACGTCGCCGCCATCATCAAGGATCAGGTTCGGTTTCCAGCCGTTCGGGCCGGTAATGGTCTGCTCGATGCACCACCAGAATTCTTCCTCGGTCTCGCCTTTCCAGGCAAATACCGGGATTTCAGCCGCCGCCATTGCTGCTGCTGCCTGATCCTGGGTCGAGAAGATGTTGCATGAAGACCAGCGAACTTCCGCGCCAAGTGCCGTCAGCGTCTCGATCAAAACCGCCGTCTGAATGGTCATGTGCAGGCAACCAACGATGCGTGCACCCGCAAGCGGCTGGGCAGCACCATATTCTTCGCGCAGCGCCATCAGGCCCGGCATTTCGGTTTCAGCAATCGCGATTTCCTTGCGGCCCCATCCGGCCAGCGAGATGTCTGCGACCTTGCAATCAGTAAAGTTCGACATGTCGTCTCCAATCAAACACAAATTGCGCATCCGCAATGACATCTGTCTTGCAGCTACGCCGATAAATTCTTTGGCAGTCGTTTCTTCGACTGCGATGGAAGACATATAAAGATTTCTTTATATCTTTTTCAAGTCTTTTCTTGCATCAAATTTCAACGCGCAAAATTGCATCCTGCTTTCGACCGACAAAAGTCGAGCAAGATCAAAAGGTCACCATAAATTGTATGAGGATAAAACCCGTCGTGAGTTTCGATCAGGCCAGATCGTTGAAATCATCAAGCATCATGGCGATGCGGGCCTGATCCCATTGTTCCATCACGCGATCCGCCTGATGTTTGGAATTGCGCGTATCAAGACGCCGCAGACGTTGCTTAACCAGCAACAAATTCACCGGCGACATCGATAAATTACGCAGACCAAAGCCAATGAATAATGGAATATAGCGCGGATCACCGGCCATTTCGCCGCAAACACTGACCGGAATACCGCGTTCGTTTGACAGTTTGATCACATCGCGGATCAGACGCAGCACCGATGGATGTAACGGATCAAAAAGCCCCGCCACCTGATCATCGGTACGGTCAATCGCCAGCGTATACTGGGTTAAATCATTGGTCCCAATGGCAAAGAAATCGCATTCGCGTGCCAGCGTATCCACAGCAATGGCCGCGGCCGGGATTTCAATCATCGCCCCAAGTGGGGGCAGATCATCGGGGATTGCATGGCCCTGTTTGCGCAGCCGTTTGGCCACTCCCTCATAGATATGGCGTGCCCGCGTCATTTCATGAACACTGACCACCATCGGGATCAGGACGCGCACCTTACCATGAAGGGACGCACGCAAAATTGCGCCAAACTGGGCTTCCAGAAGTTCCGGTTTGCGCAGCGACAACCGCACACCGCGCAGGCCAAGGGCTGGGTTCGGCCCGGTTCCCATATCCGCCTGAAGCGCAACCGCAAGCTTTTCCCCCCCGATATCAAGGGTCCGGATCGTGACGGGCTTGCCATCCATCCGTTTTACGATATCGGCAAGTTCTGCGTATTGTTCGTCCTCATCGGGCAGGTAATCCTTGTTCATAAACATGAACTCGCTGCGCAAAAGGCCAATTCCGGTTGCCCCGTTTTCAAGGGCGGCGGACAGTTCGATTGGCAATTCGATGTTGGCATGCAGATCAATATCAACCCCGTCGCGGGTCGCCGACGGCACATCGCGCAAGGATGCAAGCTTGTTGCGCGCCGCCAGCCAATCTTCACGACGCTGGGTATAATGGGCAATATCGGCATCAGTGGGCGCAAGAATGACTTCACCGCGCCCCCCATCGACAATGATCTGATCGCCGCCTGAAACCCCGCGAATGATATCGGCCGCCCCAAGGACGGCGGGAATACCAAGTGAACGCGCCATAATCGCGGTATGCCCCTCTGCCCCGCCAAGGGCGGTGACAAAGGCGGTCAACTGTCCGGGTTCAAACCGGGCCATGTCCGCCGGGCTGACATCCTCGGCAATCAGGATCGCACCGGTGGGTGCCATGTCGGCCGCCCGATCAGTTTCCCCGATCAAACAGCGCATCAGGCGCAAGCCAACTTCACGGATGTCAGATGCACGTGCGGCGATATAACGATCATCAATGCCCGAAAACTGATTGGCAATGACGTCAATGACTTCACTGACCGCATGCACGGCATTAAGCTTGCGCGACACAATCAGTTCTTCCGCCCCGCGCACAAGACGCGATTCGGTCAGCATATGAACATAGGCATCCAGCAGGAAACCAAGTTCCTCGGACGCCGCACTTCCAGCATTGGCAGATTGTGATTTCAGACGTTTGAGCTGATCAATACTTTGCGCAACGCCATCATGAAGACGTTTGCTTTCGGCCTGAACGGCATCATCGGCAATCGGTTTACGGCTGACCTGAATATATTGGCGGTCCAGAACAAACGCCCGACCAATCACAATCCCGCCAGATGCCCCCAGCCCGGTTATAATCCGGCGGCCGGCCATTGCGTTTTCATCGGATATGGATTGGTCTTTTGGGGGAACTGTCAAACCAGATCTTCTGCCAACTCGTTCTTGTTATTTCCTGAAAGCCATCAGTTCTTTATACCGCAAAAAAGCAGTTATTCTTCGTCAAACTTGTCATCGACAAGCTCGTTTAAGGCTTCAATCGCCTTTTTGGCGTCAGGTCCGACAGCCTCGACCTCGATCTCTGTGCCGATGGATGCGGCCAGCATCATAAGACCCATGATCGAAACACCTGAAACCTCTGTACCACGGTTGCGCACCATGATCGCCGATTCAAACTCGCCCGCCAGTTTAACAAATTTCGCCGCAGCACGGGCATGCAATCCGCGCTGGTTACTGATTGTTAAAATGCGTTTTTCCTTCTGCGCCATCTATGTCCCCGCGGTATGTCCCCACTGGCCGGACACGCATTTTTCACGTCCGGCCCTGATTTTATTGTTTTAAGTCTTATTCTTCGCCGCTGAGCAAACGCGATGCGACATTGATGTATTTTCGGCCCGCATCCTGGGCGGCATTGACCGTTTCGGCCAAGGTGCCTTCAACGCGAACAGATGCCAGCTTAATCAACAAAGGTAAATTTACCCCTGCGATCACTTCGACATGGGCCTGTTCCATAATCGAAATCGCCAGATTGGACGGGGTTCCGCCAAACATGTCGGTCAACAAAACAACGCCTTTACCACTGTCAACTTTTTCGACACTGGCCAGAATATCCGCACGACGTTGTTCCATGTCGTCATCCGGTCCAATACAGACCGCTTCGACATTTTCCTGCTCGCCCACAACGTGCTGCAAGGCAGATACGAACTCTTTCGCGAGATCGCCATGGGTGACAAGCACCATCCCGATCATGCAGTTTTCTCCATCTTCTTCACTCCCCCGAATTCGGTTCATCCGGCTTGTCACGATGACTGAGATGAACGTCATACCCCAGATCGGCAATCCAGTCATTGAGTATCCGCGCAGTATAAACCGAACGGTGTTGGCCGCCCGTACACCCGATTGCGATGGTCAGATAACTCTTACCTTCGCGGGCATAGCGCGGCAAAATCGGCTCAAGCAGGGCCCGCAGCCCATCGACAAATCCGGCGAAATCCGGATCTTCTTCGATGTAGTTTCCAACCGCTTTATTCAGCCCCGTCAAAAGACGAAGCTCGGGATCATAGTGCGGGTTGCGCAGAAAGCGAACGTCAAAAACCAGATCGGCCTCCGCAGGCACCCCTTGGCGGAACGAAAAGCTTTTGACAAAAACGGCCATGCCTTCGGTTTCACCGATGTGAAACTGGTCTTGCAGGATCTTGCGCAGTTCGGCTGATTTCAGGCGCGATGTTTCGATGGTCATGTCCGCCGTTGCGGCAATCGGCGCCATCAGGCGTTTTTCATGCTCGATCGCATCAACAAGCGGTCGGTCATGCGCCAACGGATGGGGGCGGCGCGTTTCGGTGAACCGGCGCTGCAAAACCGACGTTTCGGCGTCCAAGAAAACCACAAGCGGATTAACGCCCTGTTGGTCGCGAAGCTCGGCAATGATTTTGACAAACTGATCAACACCAAAATCACGGGTTCGGATATCAAGCCCAATCGCGGTGGGTTGTTCCGGGTGCTTGGCCCCGGAAATCAGCGCAGGCAACAATCGAAGCGGCAGGTTATCCACCGCATCAAACCCGAAATCTTCCAAAATCTTAAGCGAGGTCGTCCGTCCAGCACCAGAAACCCCGGTCACCAGAACCAGCCGGTTTTTGGCATCAGTATAATCAGCAGCAAAACCGTCACGCATATCGGATCGATCTTGCGGATTTTCTGGCGATTTTTCTGAACGTTCTTGCAAAGCGATTTCCTGTTGGACTTATGGTTCGAGCTGCATCTGACCCGTTGCGAGCGCCAAAGCTACCCCAATCTTGGCCTCAACCGCCAGATCAGATACGCAAAATTTCCACTTTGAAATTTCAATACCACACATAAGCTCGGTTTCCGGAACCGGCATGCGTTCGACATCGTCCGGATCATCAACCAGATCAACGATCAGTCTAACGTCGCCTTCAGGTTTGGTAGGCAATCCACGCACCACACCAATCCCACGCACTTCGCACAGTCCGGCGATCTGAGAGGGGGAACTTGCGATCAGCCGCCCGTCGCGCGCAACAAGGTCGGTTCTGTCATCGGAGATAAGCACCGCCCCCTTTGACATCAGGCGCAGCGACAAGCTGGATTTTCCGGCACCCGATGCCCCGCGCACTAAAACAGCATGCGCGCCGATCAGGATACAATTTGCGTGAATTTGGGACATAATGGAAAACGATGCTTGGCTCATACCGCCTTGTCAAACCCCAAACGCCGGGCCCTATCCACACGCATAGATAAATGACCGATTACTGAGGGTTTTCTGCCCCGTCACAGATCAATCAAGCGGCAACCGAATGGTAAAGACCGCCCCTTTGACCTCATCATCAAGCACCCGATTCTGTGCGCTCAGTTCGCCATTATGCGCCGACATAATCCGCTTGGAGATTGATAACCCCAACCCAGAATGCTGACCGAACTTCTCGGTCGATGGGCGCTCGGTGTAGAACCGGTTAAAGATCGCCTCTTCCTTGCCCGGCGGAATGCCCGGTCCGTCATCTTCGATCGTGATAATCGCCTGATTCTTATCCCGCCATGCCCGCACGCGCACTTCCCCACCTTCGGGGGTAAAGGTAATCGCGTTTGAAATCAGGTTTCTAAACACCTGCGTCAATCGGCTTTCAAGGGCGGGAACGACAAGGTTTTCCGGTACCGCAACCTTGATGCGCGGCCCATCGGGGTTGGCATTGTAAAGTTCGCCCATTGTTTGCAGAAGCGGGCGCAAATCAACCTCTTCGGATTCGGTCCGCGACAGTTCGGCATCCATCCGCGAATAGTCGGAAATATCGCTGATCAGTCGATCAAGACGCTGCACGTCTTCGGCAATGATTTCCATCAGTCGGCGTTGCCGTTCCGGGTCTTTCAAACGTGTTGCGGTTTCCACCGCACTACGAAGCGACGTCAGCGGGTTTTTAATCTCATGCGCGACATCGGCGGCAAACCGTTCGATCGCATCCATACGATCCCAGAGTGTTTCGGTCATATCACGCAATGTCGTCGACAAATCACCGATTTCATCGTTGCGATCCGACAAATCGGGGATGGTGAACTGACGATTTTTACTACGCCGCACCCGCTCGGCCGCGCGCGCCAACCGGTTCAGTGGCCGCGTAATCACTCCGGCCAGGTAGATCGACAAAAGAACCGTGATCCCAAAGGCAAAGACAAAGATTTTAAGGATATCCAGCCGCACCGCATGCAGGGCGGTTTCAATCGTATCGCCACTTTTGGTCATCATCACCGATGCCAAAACCTGCTTGAACCGGGCGACCGGCACCGACACCGACAACACCCGCCGTCCTTGCCCATCCACCCGGACAACCCCGCGTGAATAGCCTGCAAGGGCGGCGCGCACTTCGGGGTAATCGGCCGCACTGGCAACCGGCGGATCGACATAAAGCGGCAAGGGCTGATCGCCTTCAAACAGGGCGAGCAACCCATCGGTCAGATTGCGCATGATTTCGGCGAAAAAATCGTCTTCGCCCGGTGCAGGAAGTTCTTCGGCCTGAATGGTGCCGGCCCCAAACGACTTGATGTTACGACTGTCGGCAATCAGGTTGCCATTAACCGCAAACAAACGTGTGCGCGCACCGGTAATGCCGACAAGACGCCGCACCATTTCACGCGCAACTTCAAGCTTCACCTGATTGGTCGCATCATCACCGGAACTGACCGCAGATGTGGAAAGGGCTGCGGCATACATTTCCGCCTGAACCGCCATCGCCTCAAGCTCGGAATGGATCAATTCCTGCTTATAGCGGCCAAGATACAAAATACCGGCAACGAGCACGAACAACGCCAGCGCATTTACCGCCAGAATACGCCACGTCAGCGGGGAAAAAAGTCCGTGACGTTCTTCTATGCGTGCTGTGCGCGTTTCGTGCTGGACCGTTGTTTGGTCGTCGTTATCTTCGGCGGCAAAGTCGCTCATTCAAACCCGCAAATTTGGTCGGGCCGGGAAAAACCCGGCCCGAAAACGTGGTGTCAGCCCGCTACTGTGGCTGTGTCACGATAACGATATCCCACGCCATACAAGGTTTCGATTTCCTTGAACTCGTCATCGGTTTCGCGGAATTTCTTACGCAGGCGTTTGATGTGACTGTCAATGGTACGGTCATCGACATAGATATGTTCGCCGTACGCCGCATCAATCAGCTGATCACGGTTTTTAACGTGCCCCGGATGCTTGGCCAGCGCCTGAATAAGCAGGAACTCCGTCACCGTCAGGTTCACATGCAAGCCTTTCCAGCTGCACATGTGCCGCGACGGATCAAGCACAAGGTCACCACGCTGGACAACGTCATCCGATCCGTTCGGGCGCACGCCACCCGCCCGCATGATTTCCGCACGCCGCAACAAGGTGCGAATACGTTCAATCAGCAAACGCTGGGAAAACGGCTTTTTGATATAATCATCCGCTCCCAGACGAAGCCCGGTCAATTCATCAACCTCGTCATCTTTTGACGTCAGGAAGATCACCGGCATCTGCGTTTTCTTGCGCAAATGGGTCAATAGCTCAAGCCCATCCATACGGGGCATCTTGATATCCAGGACCGCCAGATCTGGCTCTTCCTTGGTCAGGGCGTGCAACGCCTCAGAGCCATCAGAATATGTAAGAACCTCATATCCTTCTTCTTCCAACGCCATCGAAACAGACGTCAGGATATTCCGGTCGTCATCTACAAGTGCGATCTTGCTCACCTGAACCTCACCCTTTGGACAGATAAAATTTTCTCGTAACTCTCATAACTATACAAGTTACACCCCAATGTGGCGAAAAAATAACCACCTGAGGCATAATTAAGGCCTCTTCTCTTATGGCTTTGCCAGCCCTGCCCATACTTGTATCAGTTGACTTTCCGCTGCGGGGACAAATAACAATCATCCGTTCGGAACGGGCATGCCAATCAATCACAAACGCGCCGAACACAAAAATGATCCCTGACCCGCCGGGAGGCAGCCATTTTTTACTGGTTAAGCACCTATAGCCGCGTAACGCTCAGTCTGGCCGGGGTCATGATCGCGGGGCTTGTGGTATGGCTTGCCGTCAGTTCCACCGGCAATCTGACAATCAATGAACTTGAAAAAACCGCACAGGCCCGTCTGGCCCTTTATGACAGTTCATTGCGCGCCGCCATCGACCGGTATCGCTATTTACCCTATGTCGTCTCGCGCCATCATCAGGTCATTGATGCCGTCGCTGGCACCGGAAATGCCCACACCGCCAGCCTGTATCTTGAAAAGGTTAATGACCGGGCCGGTGCAGCAGCGCTTTATGTTCTTGATCAACGCGGCATGACGATTGCGTCAAGCAACTGGAACACCGCCGACAGTTTTGTCGGCGAAGATTACAGTTTCCGCCCCTATTTCAATCAGTCCCTTGCCGGGCACGAGGGCTTCTTTTTCGGGATCGGTGTCACAACCGGACGGGCGGGGCTTTTCATTTCCACCCCGATAAGCCGCAATGATCAGATCATTGGCGTTGTCGTCGTCAAACTGGAACTCGATGAGCTGGAAAAGAACTGGCAGGACGGTGGCGAGGTTGTCTTTGTCGCCGATGCCGATGGTGTGATTACACTGACCAGTCGGGGCGATTGGAAATACCGCACCTTGCTGCCTCTGTCGGCTGCGGATCGCGAACGCATTACACGCAACCGTCAATATGTTGGCGAAGACCTCAATAGCCTCGACATCGGCGGGCAGATTTCGGATGGCAAAGGCACGCTTGCGATTGGGTCGGAACAGTTTCTGTATGATGTAAAGAAAATCGACGGCAGTGATTGGCGGATTTTCTATCTGACCTCCATGAGCGACGTCACCGCCCGGCAGGGCACGGTAATGCTGATTACCATCATTGCATCCGGATTGATCATGTTGATCATTCTGTTCTTGCGCGAACGCGAATTAAAACTGGCTTCCCAACGCGAAGCCCTTGAATTCGAACGCATTCAAAGTCTGAACACCCGCCTTGAAGAAGAAATCACCGAACGCCGCAAAACCGAAAACGAATTGCGCGGCACACAAAACGAACTGGTTCAGGCCGGTAAGCTGGCGGCATTGGGCCAAATGTCGGCCGCCATCGCCCATGAAATCAATCAGCCGATTGCCGCCATTCGGACCTTTTGCGCCAGCGCCAAATTGATGATCGAACGCGGCAAGACAGAGCAACTTGATCAGAACATTTCACAAATTTCGTCTTTGACCGAACGCATGGGTGCCATCACCGGGCAGCTTAAGACATTTTCGCGCAAATCAACCGGGGTTCTCGAACCCGTTGACCTTAAGATCGCCCTTGATAACGCCCTGCAGCTGCTAAGCCCGCAATTGGAAACGGAAAACTGTCAGCTTGAACGCCATGAACTTCGCATGCCGTTAATGGTCCATGCCGATCTGGTGCGCATCGAACAGGTTTGCGTCAATATCATTCGCAATGCGCTTGATGCCATGATCGACAGCCCGAAAAAACGTCTTCGCATTGATCTGACAACGGCGGAGTCCAACGTGATCATGCGCATTTCCGACACCGGACCGGGCATGGATGATGATGCACTGGCTCTTCTGTTTGATCCGTTCTTTACCACCAAGGACCCGGGACAGGGTGTCGGGTTGGGGCTTTCGGTAACATATGGCATTGTGCGTGACTTCGGCGGCAGCATAAAAGCCTATAACATGACGTCGGGTGGTGCGTGCTTTGAAGTCCGCCTGCCACTGCTTAGGGAACAAACATCGTGACGACCGACAATCAGACACCGCCGAAAAGTCAGGCACACATCATCATTGTTGATGACGATGAAGCCATGCGTGTGTCGCTGGCGCAATGGCTGGAACTGTCTGATTTTGATGTCACTGTCTATGCTGACGCCCGTGATGCGCTTGGCGATATTACATCTGATTTCGCCGGTGTGGTTCTGACCGATGTGAAAATGCCCAAAATGGACGGCATCAGTTTCACCAAATCGGTTCTTGCCACCGATGGCGACATACCGGTGATCCTGATGACCGGGCACGGCGATGTGCCCATGGCGGTCGAGGCGATGAAAAGCGGCGCCTATGATTTCGTCGAAAAACCGTTTGAGCCCAAAGACATTGTCGAAAGCCTCGAACGCGCGATTGAAAAGCGCCGCCTTGTCATTGAAAACCGTCAACTGCGCCGCCAGATTGCCCATCGCGGCAGCCTTGATGGCCGCCTGATCGGCAACAGCAAACAGATGTACGCGCTAAAGGAAGAAATCGCCAATATCGCCGCAACCGAAGTGCCGGTTCTGATTTCTGGCGAAACCGGCACCGGCAAGGAACTGGTCGCGCGCGCCATCCATGACCTTAGTGACCGGCGCGATGAAAAGTTCGTCGCGGTCAATTGTGCGGCCATCCCGGAAAGTACTGCTGAAAGTGAATTGTTCGGCCATGAAAAAGGAGCCTTCACCGGAGCGGCGGGGCAGCGGATTGGCTGGATTGAACATGCCATTAAAGGCACGCTTTTTCTCGACGAGATATCAAGCATGCCACTCGCCCTTCAGGCCAAACTGCTGCGTGTGATCGAACAGCGCGAAGTCGTGCGTGTCGGATCAAATTCACCGGTTAAAGTCGATTTTCGCCTGATTTGTGCCACCAACGAAAACCTGACCGACGCGGTTTCCGCCCGACAGTTTCGCGAAGACCTGATGTTTCGCATCAATACGTTCGAACTGGCAATCACGCCTTTGCGTGATCGCACCGATGACATTGCCCTTCTGTTTGATATTTTTGCCGAACGTGCCGCTGAACGGTTTGAACGCCCCTATGACCGACCGGCACCGTCCTTGATCGGGCAGCTTAAAAAACACGAATGGCCGGGCAATGTCCGTGAACTCAAAAACCTCGCGGAACGCTATGTTCTGCTTGTCGGCAGCCCCGAAGACAGATTCCAGCGACTGTTCAAAGGCGGCTTTGATCTGGCAGAACCGGTTGCAACCGCGTTGGCACTTGCCGATCAGGTCAAACATTTTGAAGAACGCCTGATCCGCGATGCACTGGACCGTCACGATGGCAACGTCAAATCGGTGATGGAAGAACTCGATATTCCCCGGCGCACGCTCAATGAAAAAATGAAAAAGCTGAACATTCGGCGCGACAAAATCGCCTAGCACAAAGATCATTCAGATCAATCGTTTGCCCCAACATCCGGCATCCAAGCGGCGCAAAAATCGGCAATAATCCGCCGATCAAATACGGAAAATCAGCAAGATTTCGCCGATTTGGCAAATTCGCCCAATTCAAGCAATTGATTTATAACAGTAATTTTAATTCTCTTATTTGGCATACACATTGCACATTCGAGTACCAAAATGATAAAATAACGAAAACAAGGGAGGATACCTGACAGCCAGCCCACAATGGGCGGTATGTTATTGGCTGTTGCGCATCTCACCTTTTTTCATAAGATTTCAGCGATCTGCCTGTTGAACAATGCTCTTTTGCATGTCCTTCTGGCAGGGTTCCGTTGGCTGGCGCACATTATGCGAAACATGTCAGCATTTCACGGTGTCGCGATTGAAATCCAAAAATAACAGGCCCCGAAAAAGGGTCGTTTTCGATCCCAAAGATCAATCGTTTTGAAATGATCTTTTGAATATCTCGACGCACCACGCGTTAACCTAAGGGAGGACTACCATGAAGCTACGTAATCTGCTTTCTGCAGCAGCCGCAGCCATGATTCTCGCCGCTGCACCCGCATCGGCACAACAGCTTTCCATCGCAACCGGCGGCACCGGCGGCACCTACTATCCGTATGGTGGTGGCCTGGCCGAACTGATCACCAAATATGTTGATGGTTCCACCGCAGTTGCCGAAGTAACCGGCGCATCTGTTGAAAACATGGGTTTGATTTCCCGTGGCGACAGTGACATTGCAATCGGTCTTGCTGACACCGTTTATGCGGGTTTCACCGGCACCGGTAAATTCGAAGACCGCAAACTTGATAACGTCCGCGCACTGGCATCGATCTATCCGAACGCCGTTCAGATCGTGACGATGGCAGACAGCGGCATCAACACGCTTGCCGACCTTAAAGGCAAACGCGTTTCTGTTGGCGCACCGGGTTCGGGCACCGAAGTTTCGGCCAAAACCCTGCTTGAAGCCAATGGCATCACCTATGATGACATCGAAGAACAGCGCCTGAACTTCAACGAAACCGCTGATGCGCTCCGCGATGGTGACATCGATGCCGGCTTCTGGAGCGTTGGCCCGCCGACCAGCTCGATCCTCAACCTCGCAACCACGCGTGACATCAAGCTGATTGCGCTGACCGACGAAGAAATCGTTGCGGCCCTTGATGCAGAACCGACTTTCGCACCTTATGCCCTGCGCAAAGGCATCTATGAAGGCGTTGAAGCACCGGTCAACACCGTTTCGACCCCGAACGTCCTGTTCGTGAACGCAGAAATGGACGAAGACCTCGCCTATCAGATCACCAAAACCCTGTTTGACAAGGTTGATGAACTGATTGCGATTCACCCGGCAGCCAACGACACCACCGTTGACTTCGCGCTGAACTCGACCCCGATTCCGATGCATCCGGGTGCGCTTCGTTATTACGAAGAAACCGGTTCACCGATTCCGCCGAAACTGTATCCATGATTTCGCTAAATTGGGGGCGGCCAGCATTGGCCGCCCTTACCATTCTTCTGTCGGCATGTGCGGGCCCGTCCCCGCGCACCGAAACGCTACCGGGCACCGCAACCGACCAACTCAAGGTCATTGCGGACGATGGAACCGTTTTGGCCAGAACACCCATCCCACGCCAAGCCGGCTGGTGCCTTTATTGGAACCATTCAGTAACCGGTGACGGGGTGATAGACTGTTATGTCGATGATCTGGGAAAAATGGTTCTGCATCGTGCCTACCAACCCGATTTTGCCGCAGGTCTTGGCCATTATCCGGGTCGTGGAATCCTCACCAGCGCCAAAGGTGGCGGCTACTGGATTGAGGATATCGACGAACCTGTGCCGGGCAATGCCTATGCCCTGCGCGTCGGAAGTCTTGCTGTTGACCATCGCATCGTCACACATGATGGTGACGAAATATATCTTTCAAAGATGGCTGAACACACCCGTGTCACCATCCGCCTTGATACCGGGGAATAAGTCTCATGTCTGAACCGGCACCGCTTCCATCCATGGCGGACAAATTGCCACAGCCCAAAATGGTTGTGATGACAATTTCTGTTGTCGCCGTCGCACTTTCCCTTTTCCAGATGTATGCCGCTGGCATCGAACCGCTTGGCCTGTTCTATCAGCGCAGCATCCATCTGGCGTTCATCATGTTCATGACCTTCTTGATGTTCCCGGCTTTTGGCGGCGACAAGAAACGCGGTGTGCTGGGCTGGATCATTGATATCGCCTTTCTGGCGGGTGCCTTTACCACGGGCTTTTATCTGTCGTTCTATCTCGATGCGATCTTCAATCGCGCCGGGTTCTGGAGCGAAACCGATCTGATCATTGGCATCATCGCCACCGTCACCGTGCTTGAGGCAAGCCGCCGTGCGGTTGGCCTTGGCATGACCATTATCGGCATCGTCGCAATTATCTATGCCCTGTCGGGGCCACGCGGCGCACTGCCATGGGTCGGAGAATGGTTGCCGGGTATTTTGTCGCATCGCGGGGCGGATGTTGATCGCCTTGTCGGGCAACTTTACCTTGGTCAGGAAGGCATTTACGGCCTGCCGATGGGGGTTGCTGCGACCTATATCTTCATGTTCGTGCTGTTTGGCGCGTTCCTTGAAGTTACGGGTGCGGGTAAATTCTTTATCGATATGGCCTATGCCGCCACGGGCAAAAAACCCGGTGGCCCGGCAAAGGCCGCCGTTCTGGCATCTGCCGGTATGGGCTCGATCAGCGGATCGGCGATTGCCAACGTGGTCACCACGGGCGCCTTTACCATTCCGCTCATGAAACGGCTTGGTTACCGTCCGGCACAGGCCGGCGGCATCGAAGCTGCGGCATCAACAGGTGGGCAGATTACCCCGCCGCTGATGGGCGCGGGCGCGTTCCTGATTTCCGAATATACGCAGGTGCCGTATCTTGAAATCGTCATGGTTTCGATCTTCCCGGCGATCCTGTATCTCGGCACGGTCTATCTGTTTGTCCACATCGTTGCTCTTAAGAACGGTATGCGCGGCATGCCGGTCTCGGAACTTCCAGATTGGAAACAGGTTCTCAAAGAAGGCTGGCAGTTTATCTTGCCGCTTGGGGTTCTGATTTACCTTTTGGTCCTGAACATTTCGCCCATGCGGGTCGGGTTCTGGGCAATCATTTCGGTGATGGCGGTTGCCGCCCTTCGCTATGTGCTTTGGTTCTTCATCGTCGCCCCGCAAAAGGGCGAAAAACCGAGCCACGATGCGCTGAAATCTGCCCTTGCCAATGGCGTCAAAATCACCATCGCCGCCCTTGAGCTTGGTGCAAAGAATGCCGTTGCCGTTTCGATGGCCTGTGCGGTTGCCGGGATTATCGTCGGCGTTGTCGGCCTGACCGGTCTTGGCCTGAAATTCTCATCAATGATGATCGCGTTTTCCGGCGGTCACATTGTTCTGGCACTTGTTCTGGTTCTGATTGCCAGCCTGATCCTTGGCATGGGTTTGCCGGTAACGGCATCCTATATCGTTTTGATCGTGCTGGTCGGTCCGGCATTGTCCAACGAATTTGGCATTCCGCTTCTGATCGCGCATCTGGTGGTGTTCTGGTATTCGCAGGACAGTAACGTCACACCGCCGATTGCACTGGCGGGCTTTGCGGGGGCAGCGATTGCCAACGCCAGTCCCATGGAAACCAGTTTTCAGGCATGGAAATTTGCCAAGGGGCTCTATCTGATCCCGGCATTCATGGTGTTTAACCCGGAAATCATCGAAGGCGGTTCAATCCAGATCGTGCTTTGGACCGGATTTACCGCGATCTTGTGTCTTGTGGCCTTTGCCGCAGCCCTTGAGGGCTATCTGTTTGCCCATATGGACATCATTTCGCGGGTTCTGATTGTTCCGGCCACGGTTGGTGTGTTCTGGCCTGACCTGACCGCCAAGATTGCCGGGACGGTCGTCCTTCTCGCCGTTCTCGGTCTGAACTGGTGGAAAGGCAAAAAGGACGGTCCAACACCGGCCCCTGCGCCGAGTTAAACCGACTTTAAAATCATCAGACAAATCATCTGGCAAAATGCCCGCAAGCTTATCGTTTGCGGGCATTTTTCATTTACCGCCCTACAACCCCTACCCGACAGGGCAGTAGACAGGCCGTTTTTCGCGCGATAGTTTCCTCATACTATTAAACGCCACCCCCAAAACTCCTGCTAGAAACCTCATGCAATTTATCCTTTTGCTTCGCCAAGCCCCAAGGCAGCTTGCCTTTGGCGCACTGCACAGTTTCGGGTCGTCCTTTGGGCAGACCTTTCTGATTGCCCTGTTTGTGCCGTTCATTTCAGCCAGCCTTGCGTTGAATGAAACCGAATTTGCCAACATCTATGCCGGTATTACGATTGGCAGTGCGCTGTGCCTGCCGGTTGTTGGACGCTGGATTGATAAGGTCGACATCCTGTCTTACAGCTTGGCGACCATGGGGTTGCTGACGCTTGGCTGTCTGATGATTGCCACCGCCAGCAATGTCTGGTGGTTGATTGCTGCCTTGTTTGTCTTACGGCTGGCCGGACAGGGTTTGATGACCCACGTCAGCATGACCGGTATTGCGCGCTATTTTACCCGCCATCGCGGACGCGCACTTGCGATTGCCAGTTTTGGCTTTCCCCTGGCAGAGGCCATTTTACCCGCAACCTTGCTGGCAATGATCGCGCTGTTTGGCTGGCGATATACCTATGGCGCGGCCGGGGTATTTATCGTTCTGATCCTGATCCCGCTGGCCATCCTGCTGATCCGGTCCGATGCACGGTTTCGATCAGCACCAAGCAAAACCACACCCAAAACCTCCAAAGACTCGGCAACGCCGCACAAAACAGACAGCCTTACCGATACGGCGCAAACCGAACCAGACCAAACCAGTGCCGACACAGGTCATCCACGCCTGTTTCGCTCGGTCTATGTCTGGTTTTGCATGCCGATGCTGGCAACACCGCCACTGGTGATGACTGCGCTTTTTTTCCATCAGGGCGCAATTGCCAACCACAAGGGCATTGATCTTGGCTGGTTTGCAGCCGGTTTTACCGTCTTTGCCATTACATCGGTGCTAGGTGCCTTTGGCAGTGGGCCATTGATTGACAAATATTCCGCCCGTCGCCTGTTTCCTTGGCATCTGATCCCGGTGATGATCGGGGTGCTGTTGCTGTCACTGGGGACACATCCGGTGATGATTTTGATTTATATGGGGCTGGTCGGCATCACAACCGGCTTTGCAACCACCCTTCGGACCGCCATCATCCCGGAATTGGTGCCACTTGATGAAATCGGCGCAGCGCGCAGCACATTAACCGCCATCATGGTTCTGGCATCCGCGATGGGGCCGGCGATTTATGGCTGGATGTTTGCCGCCGACATATCGATTGAGGTGATGCTCGGACTGACGATTGGCGGCATGGCGATTGTTAGTGTGATGTCGTGGATTTCCGAACGACCGGGCTTTTACGTGCCACCCGGTGTTCATCCACAGGGTGCTGAATAACAGCCTCTAAAATTCAGCATCCAGACGACCGAACAAAAAAATGGCCCGGATCACAAAAGTGACCGGGCCAGTCGGGAAAACAGCGTCAAAACTTGGGAGGAAGACGCTAGATAGAAATCAGTCTCAGCTTGCGGGAGCACCTCTTGGGGAGGAAAAATCAATCGGCGCTCAACCAGCAAGGTCGTAAGTTCAGTAGATTAGGCAGCACCACCAACGGTACCGGCCGGATGTTTCGCGTCAGAAACCTGATCCGAACCTTTGAACAGGTTACGGAAGAAGGAACCGACGAACTCAGCGCGGAGCTGCTGACCTTTACGTACGCCAGCTTCGATTTCGGTGGCGGAGATGTAACGGGTGGTGATTTCTTCGTAAGTGGCCATGATGACCTCCTGATATTTCGGTGTGGGCGACAACCGTGTCGCTCTCGATGAACCCAATCTAATTTTCTTTACGGGGAAAGAGAATTACCTCAATATGCACATTACTTGTGAATGAACGTCATAAATAGGATCGTCGAGATATGGATCGCGCTGCTGAAATGGAAATCTTTGTCCATGCTGTCGAGGAGGGAAGCTTTTCGGCTGCTGCCCGGACAATGCGCCTGTCGCCGTCGGCGGTTTCAAAATACATCTCCCGGCTCGAAGACCGGCTTGGCGCCCGTCTGTTGATGCGCACCACCCGTCAGCTTAGCCTGACCGAGGAAGGCCGCGCCTTTTATGAACGCGCACGCACGATCCTGACCGAGATCGAAGAAGCCGAAGAAGTCGTCACCCAGCTTTATGCCGCCCCGCGCGGCACCTTGCGGATCAACGCATCGGTGGCCTTTACCAAAATGCAGGTCGTGCCCCTGATCCCGGAATTTCTTGCCCGTTATCCCGATGTCCGCATTGAATTGACACTCGATGATAAATTCACCGATCTGGTCAACGATGGCTATGATCTGGCGATCCGCCTGTCCGCCCTTGAAGATTCATCGCTGATTGCGCGTAAATATGCGGTCAACCGCCGCATGATCGTCGCATCGCCGGAATATCTGGAAAAGAACGGCATCCCGCGCAAACCGCAAGAGTTGGAAAACCACAACTGCCTGCATCTGTCATCACGCGAAAGCTTCAATGACTGGCATTTCGATACCCCTGATGGACATGTGTCGTTCCGCGCGCAAGGATCCTTCTCGGCCAATGACGGGGACGTTTTGCACGAAGCCGTGGTTGCCGGTCTGGGTATGGCGCGTTTGGCCGAATATCTGGTGCATGAAGATATCCGGGCCGGGCGTCTGACCCCGGTTCTGACCGAATATGTGCATGATCTGGCATGGATTTCGGCGGTGTATCCGCACAAACGCCATCTATCGCCAAAAGTCCGTGCCTTTGTTGACTTTCTGGCCGAAAAATTCACCCCGGTTCCGCCGTGGGAGCTTGGTTTCCGTGATGCCCGTGCGGTTAAAAAGAACCCCGACGGCACCCCGGACACCCGCGCCATCCAAGCCAATACCGCGCGGTAAGAACCCTATATCGCAAGAAATTTGCGGTAGGTGGCAAAATCAAGCCGGAACTGAATTTCCGACGATTGGCTAAGATCATCAAGAATGCGGTTTTGCCCGGTGCGGGCGAAGCCGCATTTTTCATAAAACCGGTGGCCTGCCTCAAACCGTGTGTCTGTCCACAGCATCACGGTTTCACATTCTGAATGCTTGTCGCCAAGCCACGTCAGCGCCTTTGCCAGCAAACTCTGGGCAACGCCCTGCCCGCGACAGGATTGATCAAGATAGACCTTGTGAAGTTCGGCTTCGCGTGTCGGCGGATCATATTTGACGCCAAAACATCCCAAAATACGTCCATCACGATCCTCAGCCACCCACATCCGACCATGTGACGCCCGAAAATCATCGGCAATGGCGTCGAGTTCAGGAAATTCGCCCGCGCGATCAAACACACAGCCGGGATATTGGGCAAACACCGAAGCAATCAGATCCGAAACACCATCCCCATCGGCATTGCGTGCCGGACGAAGAGCAAGATGTGCGATCGCACCTGCGGGTTTAGGGGCAATATCAGACCCGGTCATCAGCCCAGCACCACACCCTTGGCAAGCTTGTCATAGCCACGCAAAACCGCATCAGCATCCATCACCGCCTTGCCCGGCCGCTGAATACGGGTCGGGCGCAGCGCACCGGTTCCACATGCAATCGAAAGCTTGTCATCGACAATCTCGCCAACCGGTCCGATTTGATCGGTCACCTCAGCCGCCTGCACCTTGATCCGTTCCTTACCCAGTTCAAAATAGGCCCCCGGCCATGGGGTAAAGGCGCGGATTTTACGTTCAAGCGCGCTGGCATCGTCATTGAAATCAAGTTTTGCCTCGGCCCGTTCAAGCTTCGCGGCATAGGTCACACCCTCTTCAGGTTGCTTGACGGGGACAAGGTCACCGCTTTGCAATTTCGCCAGCGCATCGACAATCATCGTCCCGCCAAGGGTCGCCAGACCATCATGCAAACCATTGGCATAGGTTTCCGCCGTGATCGGAATTTCGCCAACCGACAGCATATCACCGGTATCAAGCCCGACATCCATCTGCATGATCGTCACCCCGGTTACCGCGTCCCCGGCCAGAATGGCGCGCTGAATCGGGGCCGCCCCACGCCAACGCGGCAAAAGCGACGCATGAATGTTCAAGCAGCCATATTTCGGCGCATCCAAGATCGCCTTTGGCAAAATAAGCCCATAGGCCGCCACCACCGCAACATCAAGATCAAGATCGGCAAAAGCCTGTTTTTCTGCGTCGGATTTCAACGATACCGGTGTGCGAACTTCAATGCCCTGTTCTTGCGCCCATGCATGAACCGGCGTTGGTGTTTCCTTTTGCCCGCGCCCTGATGGCCGGGGCGGCTGGGAATAGACGCACACAACATCATGCCCGCTTGCGACCAGATCCTTAAGCGCCACAAGGGCAAAATCCGGGGTTCCCATAAAGGCAATGCGCAGTTTGGTCATGTCATGCGTCCATTCATCGTCATATCGGTGGTATTTTTGATCGCTTGGCGGCAATTTGGCGCTATCTTGATCAAATGACAAGCCAAGCCTGCGCCAAATCCTGCAAATATGATATTGACCATATCTGGCACGCCGACTGGAGCATCTCATCGACCGGCCGATGGGTCGCCAAGGCGACACGCTGCAATGCCGGTTGGCAAATCCATGCGATTGAACCGGTCGGGATGCTCCACCAGTTTCGCCAATCACTGACCGATCACGGCAACAGCCAGTCAATCTGGCTGGGTCTTGATATGCCCATCGGGTTTGCCAATCGCTGGTATGAAGCCGCAGGTGTTGATGACTTCATCACCCTTCTTGGCCTCCTTACGACTCCCGAGTGGCAGGACTTCTTTGACGTCTGTGCGACAAAGATCGAAATCACCCACAAACGCCCGTTCTACCCGAAGTCATCAGGTGTCAAAGGCAGCGTCACACGCGACGACCTTGTTAAGCGCCTTGGCCTTTCCGAGTTCAAAGACCTCCATCGCCAATGCGAACATGCAACTGATAACCGCAATGCCGCCTGCCCGTCATTCTGGACATTGGGTGCCAATCAGGTTGGCAAGGGCATGCTGCATGGTTTGAAAAACCTGATCATTCCCGGCCATCAGGACGGCTTTAACATCTGGCCATATTCCGGTGATCTTGCCACCTGCACGAACCGCCCCGGCATCACGCTCATCGAAACCTATCCGGCAGAGGTTTATGCGTGGCTGGGCATTGGCGATGTGACCAAGTCCAACCGCGACAGTCGGGCCATGGCGGTTGCCCGTCTCATTGCAACAGCACGCGACAACGACATTGAAATCCTGCCTGCGGTGATTGACGATATCAAGGATGGCTTTGGCCCGGATCAGGGCAAGGATGATGCCTTTGACGCGCTGGTGGGTGTCATGGGGCTGATCCTGATTGCCAATGGCAAACGCCTACAAAACCTGCCCACTGATGACACCATTCAAAATCGCGAAGGCTGGATTGTCGGCCTTGATGATTCAACGCTTCAGAAACAGCCAAAAGAAAAGGGCCGGAAAACCGGCCCTTGATCCATCGCGGCACTGATTGCTCAGGCCGACTTTTTGGTCTTTTGAAGCTTCTGAACCTTTTTCAGGATCATGTTGCGTTTAAGCGCACTGAGATAATCGGTGAACAGGATGCCATCAAGGTGGTCCACCTCATGCTGGATACAGGTTGACAGCAAGCCATCAGCTTCGATTTCCTGCTCTTTACCGTTTTCGTCAAGATAACGCACACCGACTTCAATTGGGCGCTCGACATCAGCATATTGGTCCGGGATCGACAGGCAACCTTCCTGATAGATCGAAGTATCCTCGGATTCCCAGATGATTTCCGGGTTGATCAGCTTCAAGGGTTCGGGCTTGTCCTTATCGTCGGACACATCCATGACCACCACGCGCTTCATCACCCCGATTTGGGGTGCGGCCAGACCGATGCCCGGTGCGGCATACATGGTTTCAAGCATGTCGCTTAGAAGCTGTCTGATCTCATCATTCACCTCAGTGACCGGTTCGCACTCTTTCTTAAGGCGCGGGTCTGGAACAATAAGAATTTCACGCAGGGCCATTGGTCTGTAATCCGATTTCGAACTGATATCTAAAACTGATGCCCATCCGGGGCGTCATCTGATTATAGCGAATTTCGCGCTTCGAGATAAGGTTTCCGTGACCGCAAGTCAAGCAAACTGCCCCGCACGACACAGACATCAGCCATGTTCGGCTCCAGTTTTGGGGCCGGTTTGGGGCATGTGCCGATCATGTGATCATATTATTCTGTGTCGGTTTCGCCGTCCGGACCACCAATCAGCTCCATCTTGGTGATCTCGCGCACATGGGTTTCTGACGGCAAAGGCTCTTCGATCATGCGGTCGTCGGAAACGATGTGCTTTTCCTTCAATTTGCGTGCAGACACCAGTACCGAGCCTTCCAACGATCCCAATGTCTTGTTGTAATGCTTCACCGTGCTTTCAAGCGATTTACCCATCGATGAGAAATGCTTGGCAAGGGCCGCCAGACGGTCATAAAGCTGCAAGCCGATTTCACTGATATCACGCGCACTTTCCGCCAGGGCTTCCTGTCGCCAGCCGTATGACACGGCTTTCAGCAACCCAAGCAAGGTGGTCGGGGTCGCCAAAATCACCCCATCGCGGAAACTGTCTTCGATCAAGCGCGGATCGCGTTCAAGGGCGGCTGAAAAGAAGCTTTCACCGGGCAGGAACAGCACAACAAATTCCGGGCTGTCAACCGATTTCCAATAGGATTTTTTCGAAAGCTCCGAGATCACCTTACGCACGTTGGTCACATAGGTGCCCATCAAGGCTTCGCGACGATCATCGTCATATTTTTCGTCAATCGCCTCAAGATAGGCCGATGTCGGCGCCTTGGCATCAACGACGATGTTTTTCCCGCCCGGCAGGTGAATAACCATGTCGGGTTTTTGAACACCTTCGTCGGTATTGAAATGCACCTGTTCGTCAAAATCGCAATGTTTGAGCATCCCGGCCAGTTCAACAATACGCCGAAGCTGCAACTCACCCCATTTCCCCGAGACCGACGAACTTGAGCGTAGTGCGGAGCTTAACGTCTGGGTTTCCTTGGTCAGCTTGGTTTGCGATTGCACCAATGTGCCGACCTGCTCGCGCAGCTCGCCGTAAGCTTCCTTACGGTTTTTCTCAAGCTCGTTAACCTTGGTGTCAAACGCCTCAAGCCGTTCGCGGATCGGTTTGACCATGCCGTCAATTGCCTGCTGACGCTTTTCAAGGTCGCCTTTGGCCCCTTCCTGCATGCGCGAAAAGTTTTCGCGCGCCAGCTTCATGAACTCGTCGTTATTGACCTTAAGCGCATCGGACGACAGCGCCTTGAAACTATCAAGCAACTTGATTTTGGCATCTTCAAGCATCGCAAGCTTCTCTGCTGCGGCTTCGCGTTCTTTTTCTAACGCGGTTTCAAGTTCCGATCCCTTTTCGCGCCACTGATCAAGAATAGTGCGCAGTTCTTTCATCTCGGCTTCAAGGGTAGGCACCCGGTGGGCTGTGGTTTCGGCAATGGCGCGTTTTTCCGCCGCCTCGGCCAGTTTGTCGCGGGTGATCGCAAGCTCGCTTGCCAAATCACGACGTGTGGCTTCGGTTTGCTCAAGCTGCGACGAAACAAGGGCTGTGCGCGACTCTGTCTGGGCATCGGCGGCATCTTTGATGCGTTTGATCATTAATCCGCCAAATACGAGCGCCACCACAGAAGCCAAAACAGCCCCTGCGGCCAAAGATATCGGATCCATTGTCCCACCATTTCATTATCATCTGCGTTCTTTGTATCTGTTTTGTTCCGTCAAATCCACAACGCAACGTGAAAATAATCCGAAAGATCAGATGAAAATATTGTCGCACGGGCGCTGGCGAACGTCTAAAATTAGACTATATTTCAAAGACATATATGGAATATGGCTTTAGATCATTGTCCAGGGCATCCCCGCCAACACCGTTCTCATGACAGCCCCGGCAAGACATGGGCGGGACCTTTCGCAAGGCAATCTGGCGATTTCTCGGTGAAATGCCCCCCGCCTTAAGTTGTATTCCATCAAGACCCCCGGCGCACTAGCATAGGCGCCAAGCGACAGGATCAGGTTTGCCATGCCGACGGGCCGTTACGGAACGGCCAGATGTGCATAACGTTCTGACCCTGAACCGCACCGGAATATCGTATCGATGCAAGACATCTATCTGCGAGCGGGCAGGTGTCCGGTACGAACGCACAGACAACAGGAAACGAACAAGAGGCCACATATGTCTGCGAACGTTTATCCCGTCCCCGACGACATCGCAAAAAATGCCCTGATCGACAAATCCAAATACGACGCTATGTACAAGCAGTCGATTGAGGATCCGGTGGGCTTTTGGGGCGAACACGGCAAGCGCATTGACTGGATCAAACCCTACTCCACAGTCAAAAATGTCAGCTATGACGCCAACGACCTTTACATCAAATGGTATGAAGACGGCACGCTGAACGTTTCGGCCAACTGTCTTGACCGTCATCTGGAAAAACGCGGCGATCAGACCGCCATCATTTTCGAAGGCGATGACCCCAGCGTTTCCGAACATATTACCTATCGCGACCTGCATGAACGCACCTGCCGTTTCGCCAATGCGCTGAAATCGATGGGTGTGGGCAAAGGTGACCGCGTTGTCATTTATCTGCCGATGATCCCCGAAGCATCGGTTGCGATGCTGGCCTGCGCACGTATTGGCGCGATCCATTCCATCGTGTTTGGTGGCTTCTCCCCCGAAGCCCTTGCCGGTCGTGTTGAGGATTGCGGCGCGAAAGTCGTGATTACATCCGACGAAGGCCTGCGCGGCGGCCGTGCGGTTCCGCTCAAACGCAATGCCGACGAGGCGCTTTCGCATCCCGGCGTGAAATCGGTTGAAAAGCTGGTTGTGGTTAAACGCACCGGCAAGGACGTTGCATGGAACGATGCACGTGATGTTTGGTATCACGAAGCCTGTGCCGCCGCCTCACCCGATTGCCCACCGACCGAAGTTAATGCCGAGGACCCGCTGTTTGTTCTCTATACATCGGGTTCAACGGGCAAGCCGAAGGGTGTTTTGCACACCTCGGGTGGTTATCTTGTTTATGCGTCGATGACGCATGAATATGTCTTTGATTATCACGACGGCGATATTTACTGGTGCACGGCCGATGTTGGCTGGGTCACCGGCCACAGCTATATCGTTTATGGTCCGTTGGCCAACGGGGCCACGACCCTGATGTTTGAAGGTGTGCCAAGCTACCCGGATGCATCGCGTTTCTGGCAAGTCTGCGAGAAGCACAAGGTCAACATTTTCTATACCGCCCCAACCGCCATCCGGGCGCTCATGCGCGAAGGCGAAAGCTGGGTGAAAAAGGCCGACCTGTCATCGCTTCGTATCCTTGGGTCGGTCGGTGAGCCGATCAACCCCGAAGCATGGGAATGGTATTACGAGCATGTCGGCAACCGGAATTGCCCGATTGTCGATACCTGGTGGCAAACCGAAACCGGCGGCATCCTGATTTCTCCGCTTCCCGGTGCAACCGACCTTAAACCGGGGTCGGCGACCTTGCCGTTCTTTGGCATTGAGCCGGGCCTTCTTGATAACGAAGGCAACGAACTCACCGGGGCCACCGATGGCAACCTTGTGATCAAGGACAGCTGGCCGGGTCAAATGCGCACGGTCTACGGCGACCATGAACGTTTCATCCAGACCTATTTCAGCACCTTTGCCAATGCCTACACCACCGGTGATGGCGCGCGGCGCGATGATGATGGCTATTACTGGATCACTGGCCGCGTTGATGACGTGATCAACGTGTCGGGTCACCGCATGGGAACGGCAGAAGTCGAAAGCGCCCTTGTCGCCCATCCGAAAGTGGCCGAGGCCGCCGTGGTGGGTGTTCCCCACGACATTAAGGGTCAGGGCATTTATGCCTATGTGACGCTGAATGCCGACGAGGAACCGACCGAAGAACTGCGGGTCGAACTGGTGAAATGGGTCCGCAAGGAAATTGGCCCGATCGCCAGCCCCGATTATCTGCAATGGTCGCCGGGCTTGCCCAAAACCCGTTCAGGCAAAATCATGCGCCGTATCCTGCGCAAGATTGCCGCCAATGAATATGATCAGCTGGGCGATACATCCACCCTTGCCGATCCGGGTGTCGTCGATGACCTGATTGATAACCGTCAGAACCGCTAATCAAAGCGGGCTGTCGAAAATTTTCAAAAGGCCTCCGTTCTTAAGCGGGGGCCTTTTTTTTCAATTGGGTTCAGACCCTAGATCTCTGATCAGTTGCACGAAGTCTTGCTTAAGATGAATGCAACCGCCAATCTTGAGAATACTGCCCCACAATTGTCAGGGTCATTCCGATTTCCCGGCAAACCATAAAAACACGACGGAGGAAAAACATCATGACAGGTGCCACCCACAAAATCGCAGTCATCGCAGGTGACGGCATCGGAACCGAAGTCATGCCCGAAGGCATTCGCGTTCTTGAGGCCACCGCAGATGTCTTTGGCATCGATCTGACATTCGATACCTTCGAATTTGGATCATGTGACTATTATCAAAAGCACGGGCAGATGATGCCCGACGACTGGCGCGCACAGGTTGGCAATCATGATGCGATTTTCTTTGGCGCGGTCGGTTGGCCCGATACGGTGCCGGACCACATTTCGCTTTGGGGGTCGCTCATTCAGTTCCGGCGTGATTTTGACCAATATGTCAGCCTGCGCCCCGCCAAACTGATGCCCGGCGTGCCCTCCCCGCTTGCCGGGCGTAAACCGGGTGATATTGATTTCTATGTCGTGCGCGAAAACACCGAAGGCGAATATTCCTCGGTCGGGGGTAAGATGTATCCCGGCACGGACCGCGAAATCGTCATTCAGGAAACGGTGATGTCACGCACCGGGATTGATCGCATTTTGAAATATGCTTTTGAACTGGCGCAAAAACGCCCTCGCAAACATCTGACCTCGGCAACCAAATCGAACGGCATTTCAATCACCATGCCCTATTGGGATGAACGGGTGGTCGAAATGGCGAAAAACTATCCCGATGTCAGCTGGGACAAATATCATATCGATATCCTGACCGCCCAGTTCGTCATGAACCCGGACCGCTTTGACGTGGTGGTCGCATCCAACCTGTTTGGCGACATCCTGTCGGACCTTGGCCCGGCCTGCACGGGGACAATCGGCATCGCACCATCGGGCAACATCAACCCGGAACGTAAATTCCCGTCCCTGTTTGAGCCGGTACATGGGTCCGCCCCCGACATCGCGGGCAAGGGCATTGCCAACCCGATTGGCCAAATCTGGTCCGGGGCAATGATGCTTGATCATCTGGGGCATACCGATGCCCATGACGCCATCATGCGCGCCATTGAAAACATCCTGCTCGATGAGACGCTGCGTACCGCCGACCTTGGCGGATCGGCCGATACGATCACCTGTGGCAAGGCGATTGCCAAAGCCGTACGCGACAACGCATAAGCCTGCACGAATAAAAGCCTCCCCCAAAAAACCCGGCCAAAATCCGGCCTGATCCCGCCTTTTCGGGGTCAGGCCTTTTTTCTGCCACCCCATGATCGGCCCCACACAGAACCGGTTTCGGGCCTTTTGCGCCGAGCCCTTTTTACGTTTCAAAGCCCCCTTATCTCTGCCCGGTTTAATATTACCGGTTGTGCCAAATATGGAATTGCTTTAAGTAAATCGGCGCTGCAATGCGGCAAACCTTGCTTATCCTTTGACGGACACCGGGCCGATGTAAGAACTGTTTCGATAAATTCCTGCCTGCGACCGGCCTGTTTTTTTTCAGCGCCGATGTTACACGCGTGGCAGTGACGAAACAGCGTTCCGCCTACCCAAATTCCTGAATTCTATCTGCTTTTGTCCGCCAGATGGCGCGGCAATATGAAATTTCGACTGGAGACAAGTCTGTGAACACCGATTTCCTTCCGCAATTGCGGACCGAATGGTTTGGCAATATCCGTGGTGACATTCTGGCCGGGATCGTCGTGGCCCTTGCCCTGATCCCCGAAGCCATCGCCTTTTCGATCATCGCCGGGGTCGACCCGAAGGTCGGGCTTTATGCCTCTTTCTCGATTGCCGTGATTACCGCCATTGTCGGCGGCCGTCCGGGCATGATTTCGGCCGCAACGGCGGCCACCGCGGTCCTGATGATCACGCTGGTGCGTGAACACGGGCTTGAATATCTGCTGGCCGCAACGGTTCTGGCCGGTTTGCTACAGATTTTTGCCGGCATTTTCAAACTCGGCTACGTCATGCGATTTGTCTCGAAATCGGTGATGACCGGTTTTGTCAATGCGCTGGCGATCCTGATCTTCATGGCGCAATTGCCCGAACTGACCAATGTCACATGGGTGACCTATGCCATGGTCGCGGGCGGGCTTGCGATTATTTATCTGTTCCCGCGCCTTACCAAAGCCATCCCGTCCCCGCTGGTCTGTATCATTGTCCTGACCGTCATCTCGCTGTTTATCAATGCCGATCTGCGCACAGTGGGTGATATGGGTGAACTGCCTTCGACCCTGCCGATCTTCCTGATCCCCGACATTCCGCTCAACCTTGAAACCCTGATGATTATTCTCCCCTATTCGGCGGCGGTTGCGGTTGTCGGCCTTTTGGAATCCCTGATGACGGCCCAGATCGTCGATGATCTGACCGATACACCGTCCAACAAGAACCGCGAATGCATTGGTCAGGGCATCGCCAATACCGCCACCGGCTTTATCGGCGGCATGGCCGGATGTGCGATGATCGGCCAGTCGGTGATCAATGTGAAATCGGGTGGACGCGGGCGTCTGTCAACCTTTGTCGCCGGGGTTTTCCTGCTGTTCATGATTGTCGTGCTTAGCGACATTGTCAGCATCATTCCGATGGCCGCCCTTGTAGCGATCATGATCATGGTCTCCATCGGGACATTCAGCTGGTCGTCGATCAAGAACTTGCGCGAACATCCGCGCAGCTCGTCCATCGTGATGCTGGCAACAGTTGTGACCGTGGTCGGTACCCATAACCTAGCGATCGGGGTTCTGGTCGGTGTGTTGCTGTCGGGTATTTTCTTTGCCTGGAAAATTTCGCAGATTTTTCGTGTTTCAAGTACCGTTTCCGATGATGGCAGCCATCGCACCTATCTGGTCGAAGGACAGGTGTTCTTTGCCTCGGCCGATGATTTCACCGCCGCCTTTGATTTCAAGGAAGCGCTGGACAAGGTCACGATTGATGTCAGCCACGCCCATATCTGGGATATTTCAAGTGTTGCATCCCTTGACATGGTCGTGCTGAAATTCCGTCGTGAAGGGGCCGAGGTCGAATTGATCGGTCTCAATGAAGCCAGTGAAACAATCGTCGATAAACTGGCCATCCATGATAAGCCCGGCGCGCTTGAACGCCTGATGGGCCACTAGGGGGAACGATCATGACACATCTGATCGCATTGATTGACGGATCGGGTTATTCGCAAAGCGTTTGCGACCTGACACGCTGGGTTGCCGAGCGCACCAGCGCCTCGGTTGACCTGATGCATGTTCTGGGCCGGCGCGGTGTGGGTTCCGAACCTGCTGATCTGAGTGGTAATCTTAAGCTTGGTGCACGCACAGCATTGCTCAAGGAACTTTCCGATCTGGATGAGCAAAAAGCCAAGCTTGAGCTCAAACGCGGGCGACTTCTTCTTGAAGAAGCCAAATCCGGGCTTGAGGAAGGTGGCCTTAAAACCGTCGGCACCAAATTACGCCACGGCGATCTGATCGAAAGCCTTGCCGAATTTGAAGGCGATGCCGATTTGATCGTGATTGGCAAACGCGGTGAAGCCGCCGATTTTGCCAAACTGCATCTGGGATCGAACCTTGAACGGGTTGTCCGTGCCGCCCACAAACCGGTTCTGGTGGCATCGCGCGCATTCAAACCGATCGAGAAATTCCTGATCGCCTTTGATGGCGGGGAAAGTGCCATGAAGGCCGTGCGCCACATTGCCGCGGGCAAGCTGTTTACCGATTTGCCCTGCACCTTGCTGTGCGTTGGCAAATCAACCGACAGCCTGCAGACAAAACTTGATGAGGCCGCTGAAATCCTGCGCACCGCAGGCTATAGCGTCAACGCCGAGTTCGCCGCAGGCGAACCCGAAGACGTGATCAAGGACCGGATCGAAGCCGATAACATCGACCTTCTGGTCATGGGCGCCTATGGCCATTCGCGCATCCGCAATCTGATCATCGGCAGCACCACCACCGAAATGGTCCGGTCCTGCCATGTCCCGGTGATGATGTTCCGCTAAGTCGGGCAAAACGCAATCATCAGACAAATAAAAAGCCCGGCAGATCACCTGCCGGGCTTTTGTCATACATAACGGATTTCGCGTCTTAGGCTCAGGACCTATTCAGCGGACCAGAAAACGTCCAAGATTGGCGTTGATCTGACGTTCAAGTTCGCGGTCCAGATCCATCAGCAAGGTCGCTGTTTCGTCGTAAATTGCCTTTTCACGCTCGGCGACCGACATTGATTCTGAAAGTGTGTGCGACCGTGCGGCCATGGCCTGCACTTCGCCCTTCTGAACACCATTGGCATCGAGAAGTTCAAGCTTGGCGGCAACCTTAAGCTCGATATTTTCTGACTGATCATCGGTAAAGGCACCTTTGATGCCCTTGGTCGTTTTAAGCGCGTTTGACGTGATCGATGCCTCGGTCACGGAATAGCGCAGCATGTCGCTGGTACCGGCCGTCTGGATACGGTCATCGGGCCAGTTCATTGCCATTTTGCCAAGGCTGAAGGGCAGGCTGCTGACCATGGAACCATTCACTTTTGAATCCCACGCAGCAACTTTTTCAACCGGCCCGGCGGCAAACACAATCGGTTGAAGATGACGCCAGGTGACATCGGGGTAATTTGCCACCGGCGTGCTGGTGCAGGCCGCCAGCAGCGCAACCATGACACCGGCAATGCTTGCGCGCATGCCATTGATGGACAATACCTTCATGAAATCAAACTCCCTCGTCATTCAAAACTCATACAAAAACGTCACCATGGATTTGGTTTTCCATGGTGACGTTGCGTGATGATTAAGGCAAGCCTGTGACAGGCTAATGCGCTGTAATCTTTTTATGAACTTTGCGCGTCATCGGCCTTAAAAGCCCGAATGTCTGCTTCGTTAAAGCCATAGCGCGTGTTGCAGAACTGGCACGACACCGCAACTTCACCGGTGTCACTTTCGCGCATCGACAGCAATTCGTCGAGCGGATAGGTCACAAGCGCGCCTTCGATCTTTTCGCGCGAACAGCGGCATTTGAACCGCAATTCCGCCTGTTCGAACACACGGGGTTCCTCATCATGGAACAGGCGCCAGATCAAATCATGTGCCGACAGTGAGATATCGACAAGTTCGGTTTCCGTCGCACTGGTCATCAGGATTTTTGATCTGTTCCAGTCCTCGGCAACCTTTTCGCCTTCTTCCGGGGTGGCGGCATCGCCAGATGCACTGACCGGCAAGCGTTGCAGGAACAATCCACCAACCCACCAGTCGGCATCAATCTCACCCTGATGAACTTCAAGTTTAAAGGCGGTTTCAAGCTGCTCGGACTGACGGAAATAGGCCTCTGCACATTCCGAAAGGGTAGCCCCCTCAAGCGACACAATACCCTGATAACGTTCATGCTCATCGCCCTGATCGACCGTAAAGGCAATATGCCCGTTGCCCATCAGTTTAAGAACCTGCCCGCGAAGCGCTTCTTCCCCGCCCTCTTCAGCGGCGATCAGGGTATTGAGTCGGTCTTCATCAACCCGAAGACACGCCCGTACATTGCCGTCACTGTCAACATCGACAACCAGCATGCTGATCGGCCCGTCCGACGATGTCTGAAGGGTAAACAGCCCGTCATATTTCAACGACGACGACAACAACACCGCAAGGCCAATCATCTCACCCAAAAGGTGGTTGGCAAGCGCAGGATAACTATGCTGACCAATGATGGTCTGCACCAATGGGCCAAGGCGCGTAAAGCGGCCACGGATGTTGGAATGATCCAGCGTGAAGGGCTGGCAAAAATCGACAGCGATCTGCATGTTCGGCTTCCGATGTTGTGCGTGTCTGGGCCGTATATCAAGTTCGACCCGTCATTGTCGAGACGCTTTGATCAAACGCCCGCTTACATAACTCAGCATGGCAAAAGGGGCAGTCAAAACTGCCCCTCGCGAATTCGTAATGCCTTATTTAGGTTGCCTACTCACGATGGCAAGCCGTTAAAGCAGTATAGCAGAACCCCTTTCTGCGCATGCAGACGGTTTTCGGCTTCGTCAAACACCACCGATTGCGGCCCGTCAATCACCTCGTCGGTGACTTCTTCGTTACGGTGTGCTGGCAGGCAATGCATGAAAATCGCATCATCCTTGGCCTGCGCCATGGTTTTGGCGTTGATCTGATAGGGGGCCAATGCTTCCATGCGGGCATCGTAATCTTCGTCCCCCATCGAAACCCAGCAATCGGTGACAACAACATCCGCCTCGGCCAGCGCACTATCAAGGTCGGTCATCCGCACCTTGCCGCCATCGGCATTGGCGGTCTCAATCATCCCCTGATTGGGGCGATAGCCCGCCGGGCAGGCCATATCCATTGAAAAGCCGAATTTCGACGAGGCATGGATAAAGGATGCCGACACGTTATTGCCATCCCCGACCCAGGCAAATTTAAGCCCGTCAAGACGGCCTTTATGTTCCTTGATCGTCATCAGGTCGGCCATGATCTGACACGGGTGGCTTTGATCGGTCAGGCCATTGATCACCGGCACCGTGGCGTATTTCGCCATTTCCAAAAGCTTGGATTCATCGGTGGTACGGATCATGATCGCATCGACAAAACGCGACAAAACGCGCGCCGTATCGGCAATGGTTTCGCCCCGGCCAAGCTGGCTGCTGTCGGCATCAAGTACGACAACATCACCGCCAAGCTGACGCATACCAACTTCAAATGACACGCGTGTACGGGTCGATGGCTTTTCAAAAATAAGGGCCAGGGTCTTACCCGCAAGCGGCTTGTCCCCAAACGGGGCTTTACCCGCTTTTTCGGAATCCCCAAGGGTCAGAATATCGTTCAGCGTGCCCGACGGCAGCACATCGATATCGAGAAAATGGCGAATATCAGTCATAAATCAATCTTCCTTACTGCGCGCCATTACGACGCGAGAGCGGCCGCGCACGCATCAATTGCGGTCAGCGCCTCGTCAACATGGGTTTTGGTGATGTTAAGCGGCGGTATAAGTCGCACCACATTGTCGCCTGCCGGAACCGTCAAAAGGTTCAACTCACGCAGTTTGGCAACAACATCACCGTTGTTTGGCACCGTTTTCATGCCCAAAAGAAGGCCCCTGCCGCGTACTTCATCGATAAAGCCCGGATGCTTGCGCGCAATCGCATCAAGCCCATCACGGATCAAGCCGCTCATCTCAAGCACATGGTCCAGAAAACCGGGTTTCAGAACTTCATCAAGCACCGCATTGGCCGCCGCCGTTGCCAGTTGATTGCCGCCAAAGGTCGTCCCGTGCATGCCCGGCGAAAAGGCCGCTGCGGCCTTTTCATTGGCCAAAAGGGCACCGATCGGGAATCCACCGCCAAGACCCTTGGCAGAAGACACAATATCGGGCTGCATGTCCGACCATTCATAGCAAAACAGCTTGCCTGTCCGGCCAATACCAGTCTGAACTTCGTCAAACATCACAAGCAGGCCAAACTCGTCGGCCGCCTTGCGCACCCCTTCAAGATATCCATCAGGCGCCTTGCAAATCCCGCCTTCACCCTGAATGGGCTCAAGCAAAATACCGCCGGTGTTTTCGGTAATGCCATTGCGCAATTCATTGAGATTGCCAAAGGCCACCCGGTCAAAGCCATCAGGCATCGGGCCAAAGCCCTCACGGTACTTTTCGCTATAGCCCGCGGTCAGCGTGCCCAAGGTTCGGCCATGAAACGCATTGGTCGCGACCAATATGCGGTTCTTTTGCGCATGGCCCGACACATGCTGATAGCGGCGCAGCATCTTGATGCCCGCCTCGTTGGCTTCGGCACCGGAGTTACAGAAGAAAACCGTATCGGCAAAACTGTTGGCAATCAGTCGTTCGGCCAGTTTCTGCTGACCGGGCATCTGATACAGGTTCGATGTATGCCAAAGTTTGCCAACCTGTTCGGTCAGTTCCTTAACAAGATGCGGGTGCGAATGGCCAAGGGTATTGACCGCAATACCCGACCCGAAATCGAGGAATCGTCGGCCGTCCTGCGCAAAGAGATAAGGTCCAACACCTTTCTCAAAGGCCAGATCGGCCCGCGCGTAGGTCGGCATGACGGGAGTAATCACTTTTTCATTCCTCGAATTAGGGTAGAAATTACATTCCTGACCAAGACCATATTGCATTAATTCTGATCCACTTTGCCGGAGACATCCTTCTGTCCGGCAAGGAAAAGTCCGCAGAGCGTAGCGGCGCTACGGCCAAGGACTTTGACGCTGCGGGGCGGAAGGATATCCCGGCCCGAAGGGTTTGCTTTTGACGGCCTTTTGCGGCGTTACATCGCTTGACCGATGCGCCGCATCGCTCTTGCGCGCTGTGCCTTGCCAAAGGGCACGTCAAAAGCAAACAAAGTGCAGCAGAATTAATGCAATATGGTCTGTGGTCAGCTCCGGCAGAATACCGCGAAGCCGGGGAGTATCAAGAGATTCCTGATGTCTGTCAACGCCGCAAAACCCCGTAGACCGCACAGCACAAACTGGCCGCCACAATGAAAAAGGGCAGCATCCACGATGTGATGCTGCCCGATTGATTGGTTTTTACGCCAGACCGCGCTGTTTGGCGTGGTTACGCCTTAAGCTTATACCCGCTTTTGATCATGCGATAGCACAGCAACCACAGCAACGCGTTGACCGCTGCCAAAACAAACACGCCGGTCATGATGGTGCCGTCCGAAATGCCGGTAAAGCCATAGCGGAACCCGTCAATCATGTAAAAGAACGGGTTGAAATGCACCAGAATCTGACCCGCTTCGGGCAGGCTGTCCGCACTGTAAAAGGTGCCTGACAGGAACGACAGCGGAGTGACGACAAAGTTGGTGACCACGGCGATATGGTCGAACTTCTCAGCCCAGACGCCGCCCGCAATCCCAAGAAGGGCCAGCATCAAGGACGCAGAAATCCCGAAATACAGGATCGCCCAGATGTTGTGGATACGGATATCGACAAAGAACGCCATGACAATGGCGGTAACAGCACCCACCATTACACCACGGGTCACCGCACCAAAGGCAAACCCGGCAACCATTTCACCGGCTGACAATGGTGGCATCAAAACATCGACAATATTGCCCTGAACTTTCGCAATCGTCAGCGAACTTGATGAATTGGCAAAGGCGTTTTGGGCCATGGTCATCATGACAAGACCAGGGGCGAGGAAGGTGGCGAAGGCAATGCCATTTACTGTCTCAACCGCCCGGCCAAGCGCCAGCAGGAACACAGCAAGAAACAGAAGACTGGTCACAACCGGCGCGCCAATGGTTTGCAGATGCACATTGAGGAAGCGTCGAACTTCCTTGGCATACAGCGTCCAAAGACCAAGCCAATTGACCGCGCCCATCTGACGTGGGGCTAGTTCACTCATAGAATTTCCTTCGGAAAAATGCAGACAATTGCCGGTAAAATAGGGAGAGTAGGGTACTTGTTGCAAGGGTGCGTATTCATTCATGATGGCGAACATGACACAAAAACAGCGCCAAGGCCCGGAAACCCTGGAGTCTGATGGCGAAAACAAGCCGGTCGGAAATGCCCGTTTTTCGACTTCAAACCGGAAAGACACCCAAAACGCCAAGGACAAGCCGCGCGAAGCCAACCGCCCGCGCCGTGTCACGCGTGACTATCTGATGAATTATGCGACCTGGTATCTTGAACGGTTTGCCGCCTCACGTGCCCGGCTTGAAAAACTGATGCGTGGTAAAATACGTCTGTCGGCGGCGGAATATGGCACCGATCCCGAAGAAGCCGAAAACTGGATGAAGTCGGTTCTAAGCACGTGCGAAAAAGCCGGTTTTATCAATGATGATGCCTATGCCAAGGGACGGGCAAGATCGCTTTTTCGCAAGGGCAAAGCCATGCGGGTTATTGCCGCTGACTTGTCATCACGCGGGATCGCATCCGATCAGATTGATACCGCACTCAAGGACCTTAAGGCCGAGGCCGAACAAGCCGCCTATGACGAGGTCCGCGGCACCGATCCCAACATTGCCGCCGCCGCTGCCTATGCCCGTCGTCGGCGTCTTGGCCCATGGCGACGCCCTGATATCCGCGATGAAAAACGTGAAAAGGATATGGCTGCCCTCGCCCGTCAAGGGTTTGGCTATGACACCGCCACCCGCATCATCAACAGCGACCTTGATGAACTGAATGATCTGTTGTCGATGATTGACGGCATTTGATCGCCGGATCAAAGGCGGTTATCACTAATCCATCCTTTTGCATCCCTGTTGATACGGAGACCCCAGACATGATGGTCCGCATCTATCACAATCCGCGCTGTTCCAAATCGCGTCAGACAGTGGCCCTGATCGAAGAAAAAGGCATCACACCCGATGTCATTCTTTATCTCGATACACCGCCGTCCCCGCAAGAAATGTCGGAACTGATTGAGATGCTCGGCATGCAGCCCGAAGACATCCTGCGCAAAAAAGAAGCCCGCGAAGAAGGCATTGCCGATCTGCGTGGCGATGATCTGATCGAAGCCCTATGCGCCCATCCGCGCGCCCTCGAACGCCCGATTGTGGTCAATGGCCACAAGGCCGTTCTGGGACGTCCGCCTGAAAACGTGCTCGATATTCTGTAATCGGCGACAGGCTGCATAGGGTGATTCCGGCCACCGAACGATGGGTTCGCCCCTGCGCGGAAACGTCGGTGGCATAAAACCGTCCATCTTTTTCGGGAAACACCCGTAACATCAAACGCCTGTGCCCATTCGGCACGGGCGTTTTTCGTTATTAGTAAAAGTCTAATACCCCGAATGCCATTATGTCATAGGCTCAGAAACGCATGAACGAACTGCACCTATCGGGAGGCCATTGATGATTGCCGCATTCGCCCTGATCCTTGTTTGCCAATTGTTTGGCGAAGTCATATCGGAACTGTTTGACCTGCCGGTACCCGGACCTGTGATCGGTCTGGTTTTATTGTTCTTTGGCTTGCTGATCAGTCGCAAACCGCCAAAGGTCCTGACCGATGCGGCAGATAACCTTCTGATCCATTTCTCATTGCTGTTTGTCCCCGCCGGTGTCGGCGTTGTCACCCAGATTGATCGCCTTAAGGGCGATTGGCTACCGATTGCGGCGGCTTTGATTGTCTCGACCTTGCTCGCCATCGTGCTGACCGCGATGCTGATGTCAAAGCTTCTGCCCAAACAAACCGATGTATCCACCCCCGATAGCGCAAAGGATGCATCGTAATGGAAACCGATATCACACAGCTTTGGGTTTATCTGTTGACCAAGCCGCTGACGGGACTTACCATCACGCTTGTCGCCTATTCCATCGGGTTCTGGCTGTATCAGAAAAGCAACCGCAACCCGATGTGCAATCCGGTCGTGATCGCCATTGCCCTGATCGCGTTTCTTCTCAAGATCACAGACACGCCCTATGCCACCTATTTCGAAGGCGCACAGTTTGTGCACTTCCTGCTTGGCCCGGCCACCGTTGCCTTGGCCGTGCCGCTGTTTCGTCAGACCGAAACGCTTAAACGCGCCATGCCGGTGATTGTCTTTGGCGTTTTATTCGGATCGTTGGTTGCCAGTGCCAGCACGGTTCTTCTGGCGTGGGCTTTGGGCGCAAGCCCGGAAACACTGGCGTCACTGGCCCCAAAATCGGTGACCACCCCGGTTGCCATGGGCATTGCCGAAAACATTGGTGGCGTTCCCGCCCTGACGGCGGTCTGCGTCATTGCCACGGGTATTGTCGGGGCAACCCTTGGACCGATGGTGATGAATATGGCGCGATTGAAAGACTGGCGGGCACGGGGCTTTGCCATGGGCGTCGCATCGCACGGGATTGGGACCGCACGCGCCTTTCAGGTCAATGAAACGGCGGGGGCTTTTTCCGGATTGGCGATGGGGTTAAACACCATGGCAACCGCCATCACCATTCCGTTTTTGTGGCACTGGATATTCGGGTAAGACAAATATCATCGGGCCAGAGGAGCACGGTACCGGGTATCACGCCCGGCAAGGCGACGCATGCGCAGCCCATCACAAATGTTTAACCCGATCAGAACAAGATTGACCCCACCGGCAATCAATTCAACCGCCTGAAGCGGGACAAACAGGCCGTCCAGGTCACCGCGATTGGCAAGGATCGCCAAAGATACGGCACTTGGGACAAGGATGAGCAGGCCATTGGCCGCAATGAATTTCATCCTGCGCAGTTTGAGTGCCAAAACACCGGAAATATGCCCGCGCGCCAAACGAAAACCTGACGCACCGGTCGCAGCCAGTGTGGGAACAAGCAGCAGTACCCCCCACGCAACTGCCGTTTTAACAGCAACGATTTGAACATGTGATCCACCAAGTTCGACAAGCACTGTTGCCAGCCAGAACGTAGCAATCAAAAGGAACGCCGCCCCACCGGCAATACGGTGAAGGGTGCGCAATAGAGTGTTTGTTGATATGGACATCGTCATCTCTTTTTGAACAAGGATTGCGATGTGGCGCCACACGTATTTAAATAGCATGCTATATATTACATAGCAAGCTATGTATCCAAATGCACACAGGAGCCTCCATGCCGCTGAAACGAACCCAGTCTGCGGGGTATATGACCAATTGGGCTGCACGCCTGTTTGCGCGTGCCATTGACCAGAAACTCAAACCCATGGGCATGAGCAGTGGATACCTGCCGGTTTTCTTTGCGCTGGCGAATGGCACGGCACGCACGCAAAAGCAGTTGGCCCTTGGTGCTGGCATTGAACAGCCTACCATGGCCGCGACGCTCAATCGCATGGAACGCGATGGATGGATCGAGCGGGAAAAAGACGGCGAAGATCGCCGCATTACCCACATCCGGTTGAGTGCTGCGGCCCGTGACAAGGCACAAGACATTCAGGCCATCGTCAATCAGGTCAACGAAACTGCCCTGTCAGGCTTAAACAGTCTGGAACAACGCGTTTTGCTGGATGCGCTGGGCAAGGTCACCATGGCCCTGACCCGCACAGAAGAAAACCAGAAACACCCTGCACCGAAATAACATGCCGACTTACCCATCAGTGTGGCGGGATGCCCCGTTGCGATGCGGGCGGTAGCATCGGGTGAGCCGAAGCTCACCCGAACGTTTTAATTAACCTGCACGCAACTGCGACAGAAACTCTGAAACAGTATCCTGCAGGGTATCGATCTGCTTGGCCAGGTCACCAACAGTCGCATCGAGTTCGCCCGCCGCAGCGCCGCTGCTGCTGGCGGCTTTATGGATTTCGTCGATGTTGGCAACCACTTCGTTCGATCCTGAAGAGGCGCTTGTTGCACTGTTGGCGATTTCGTTGACGGCCGAGTTTTGCTCGGACACGGCTGACGCAATGCCGTTGGCAATTTCGCTGATCGACGAGATTGTCTGGGTTACCTTCTCGATGGCTTCCACCGTGACCTTGGTTTCATCCTGAATAGCACCGATCTGCTGGGCGATTTCGTCGGTGGCCTTCGCCGTCTGGTTGGCAAGGTTTTTGACCTCTTGGGCCACCACGGCGAAACCTTTGCCCGCTTCGCCTGCGCGCGCGGCTTCAATCGTCGCATTCAGGGCCAAAAGGTTGGTCTGCGATGCGATATCGTTAATCAGGCTGACAACCTGACCAATGCGTTCGGCCGCCTCGGCAAGTCCACCAACCATTTCATTGGCCCGCGATGCCTCACCCACCGCAGCCTCGGCGATAGAAGTCGAACTCGTGGACCTGACCGCCAATCTGGCTGATTGATGCCGACAGTTCTTCGGTTGCCGAGGCAACCGTTTGAACGTTTCGGGCCGAATCATTGGCTGCTTCTGAAACCTTCTGGCTTTGATTAACCGAATGATTTGCAGAATCACGCATCGAGTTGGTTGATTTCAACATACCACCGGTCGCCGCACGAACAGATGTGACGATCTGACCAATAGACTGCTCCAGTTCAACCGCCAATTTATTGCGCTGATCAATCGCTGCCTGTTTGGACCGTTTTTCTGCAACAACACGGGCTTCTTCGGCTTCGTCGATTTTGGCCGCCGTTTCGCGCCAGCGCACCAACCCGTTGGCAATCAATCCAATCTCGTCCTTGCGCTCGGTAAAGGATACCTCTTCGCTGAAATCGCGCTCAACGAAACGCGAAATCGTCTGACTAAGCACCCGGAGCGGGCCAAGCTGCCAACGCAGCAACAAAATCAGAAGGAAGGCCGAGACAACGGCAATGATCACACCAACAATGGCGATACGCGCTTCGATCTCACCAGCAACAGCAGCGACTTCTGCCTTTTTAATACCAACATACAAAATGCCCAAAACATCGCCAGCCGGCGTCATGATCGGACTGTATTGCGTAACATATTC
The DNA here is from genome assembly GCF_056173045.1 of Thalassospira sp. Z349TD_5. Taxonomy (NCBI): domain Bacteria; kingdom Pseudomonadati; phylum Pseudomonadota; class Alphaproteobacteria; order Rhodospirillales; family Thalassospiraceae; genus Thalassospira; species Thalassospira sp. Z349TD_5. The sequence continues at coordinate 51,250 of NZ_CM149654.1, read as the reverse complement.
CGTACCAAGAATAAGCGCTTCACCGCGGAACGTGTTGCCCGACATGATCGGCGCATAAGCCGCACTGCCTTTGCCAAGCATTGTCCCGACCGCACGTGTACCATTGGGCTTGATGATGTTGGTTGAAACACGGATAAAATCTTCTTCCGCCGGGACATAGGCAAACACGGTTGCCGTTTGACCGGTGGCCGTGCCAATACGGTCAATCAGGGCGTGGGAAGATAAATCAGGGATTTCCGGCATCACCAGTTTGGATGTTTCGCCATCCTTGGTGATCACCATGTTAAAGTCGGGGTTGGCATCCTGTAGCAACAATGCTGCAACACGAAGATTGAGTTTCTGAGACGCAAGACTATCGCTGGCAACTTGTTGATCAACACGCTGCATGATCAACGCACCAAGCAATATAACACCCCCGATAAGGATGGCGACAGCAGCCAAGGCAACTTTTAAAATCAGACTCTTAGACATGATCACTCTCTGATTCACTAGAGCTACCGAGAAAAAGATCAGGCAGCCGTGTGGATTAAGGTACATTTCCTATGGGTCTTGGTGCCCGAATTAGATCCTTTATAATGTATATAATACTACAAGCACTCCATTCGTATAGTATTTTGTGACCTGTCATTGAACTAGGTCTTTGGTTTCGAAACCATTAAGCTCAAATTTCCATGATCCCTTGTAAGCAACAACAAGCCTGCCCACAGCCCGACGAAAAAAGGGCAAAGCAAAACTCACGCCGTCCATCAGGACACATTGTTTATTGATTCAATGATTGGATTTCTTGTTGTAGGACGGTCAAAATCGGGGGACCGAACCTAAGGTCAGGACCCTAATAATCTACCTTGACGAAATACAGTCCGTCCGCTGGTGCTGTCGGACCGCCCGCCGCACGGTTACAGGCCTCAAGTGCTTTTTTCACCCTAATTGGCTTCCAGCCTCCTTTACCAACCAGAACCAGTGTCCCCACCATGTTGCGCACCTGATGATGCAGGAACGACCGGCTTTCGGTGTGGATGCGGATTTCAAGTGGATCTTCGATGCTGCGCGTGACTTCAAGTTTTTCCAGCGTCTTGATCGGGCTGTTGGCCTGACATTCACTGGCGCGGAAACTGGTGAAATCAAACGTGCCAATCAAATGCTGGGCGGCTTCGTTCATCGCATCGATATCAAGCGGTTTGTAAACCCCCCAGGCAAGCCCGGCTTCAAAGGTCAGCGGGGCCCGACGATTGATGATGCGATACATGTAGTAGCGTTTTTTTGATGAAAACCGCGCGTGGAAATCCTCGGTGACTTCATCGCACAGCTTTACCGCGACCGGGGCCGGTTTAAGGTAATGGTTGATCGCATTCATCACCGCTTCGGCCGGGTAATATTTCGGCAAATCGAAATGCACCACCTGGCCGAGCGCATGCACCCCGGCGTCCGTCCGGCCCGATACATACACACGCACGAATTCACCGACGAAATCCTCGATCGCGGTTTCAAACACCTTTTGAACCGAAATCACTTCGTCCTGATACTGCCACCCGTGATAGGGGCGGCCATCATATTCGACGGTGCATTTATAGCGTTGCATGGGCTCTCAAAATTTGTTGGCGCGGGCCATCGGGCTTAGCCCGGCCCAATTTGTCACGCCCCGTTATATCCGGGCTGATAAAAGAAAACGAGGGGCTTTGACACCCCTCGTTCCAATCCTCACACAATTAAATGCGTGATTATTTCAGATCGTCATTACCGTAGCCAAGGCGCAGACGCAGCGCATTGAGCTTAATGAAGCCTTCTGCATCGTGCTGGTCATAAACGGTGTCGGCTTCGAACGTGACGTGTTCTTCGGAATAGATCGAGTTCGGCGATTTGCGCCCGGTAACCGTGACATTGCCTTTGTAAAGATCAAGGCGGACCGTGCCGTTGACTGAACGCTGGGTGTCATCGATCAGGCGCTGCAGGGCCTGACGTTCTGGCGACCACCAGTAGCCGTTATAGATCATTTCGGCGTACCGCGGCATCAGCTCGTCTTTAAGGTGACCCGCATTGCGGTCCAGCGTGATGCTTTCCATCGCACGGTGCGCGGTGAGCATGATCGTGCCGCCCGGGGTTTCGTACACGCCGCGCGACTTCATGCCGACATAGCGGTTTTCAACCAGATCAAGACGACCAATACCGTTTTTGCCCGCAACATCGTTAAGGGCGGTCAGCAAGGTGGCCGGGCTCATGCGTTCGCCGTTGATTGCAACCGGATCACCTTTTTCGAATTCAATTTCGATGGTGGTGATCGCATCGGGTGCGTTCTGCGGCGAAACCGTGCGCATGAACATATTTTCGTTCGGCTTCGTCCACGGATCTTCAAGCGCCTTGCCTTCATAGGAAATGTGTAGAAGGTTGGCATCCGTCGAATAGGGCGGCTCATCGCCACCGGCCTTGTCGGCCGAAATCGGAATCTGATGCTTCTGGGCGAAGTCCAGCAGTGCTGTACGGGAATTCAATTCCCACTCACGCCACGGTGCAATCACCTTAACGTCAGGCTTAAGGCCATAATAGCCAAGCTCGAAACGAACCTGATCGTTGCCTTTGCCGGTCGCGCCGTGTGAGACGGCATCGGCCCCAACTTCCTTGGCGATTTCGATTTGGCGTTTGGCAATCAAGGGCCGCGCAATCGACGTACCCAGCAGGTAAACACCTTCATACAGGGCATTGGCGCGGAACATCGGGAAGACGTAATCGCGGACGAACTCTTCGCGCAGATCTTCGATGAAGATTTGCTTCACGCCGAACATCTCTGCCTTTTTACGGGCGGGCTCAAGCTCTTCGCCCTGGCCGAGATCGGCGGTGAAGGTCACGACTTCGCAGTTATACTGTTCACGAAGCCACTTCAGGATGATGGAGGTATCAAGCCCGCCTGAATAGGCAAGCACCACCTTTTTGACCTGATCGCTCATTGCAGTGACGCCTTTCTTTTTCAATACACTTCAGGGAATGGCACACGCGTGCCCGGTTCCCTGTCATAGTTCCCTGCCATAGACGCAATCTGTTGATTGCATCGGGCCCCGAAAAGCCTGTAAGGCGCTCCGACGGCTCTTTATGCAAAATCTGCCCCATCTTGCACAAAGAGCCCTAGACCTTGAGCGCGGAGTATAGGAAAACACTAGTGAGGGGCAAGACCCAAGATTGGGCTTGGTGCCAAAAAGGCGCAAAAACCCGTAAAATATTGCCTCGCTTTTGGAAAAAACCGCTCCGAATGCTCAAAAACACCGAAGAAACCGAAATAGACCTGCCCAAAATTGGCCCGCTGCCGGTCCGTTTACGGCCCAGCGCGCGCGCGTCGCGACTCAAACTGCGGATTGATCCGGCGTTTGACGGGGTCGAAATCGTCGTACCCACCGGAATTTCACGAAAAGTCGCCCTTTCGATGCTCGATCAGCACAGCGATTGGGTAGCCGCCCACATTCAACGCTTGCCCGACCGCGTACAGTTCGTGCCCGGCGCGTGGATTCCGTTTCTGGGCGAAGACCACGCCATCCGCGCCGTCCCCGACGCAAAACGCGGGGTCTGGGCCGAGGCCGGGGTGATCTGGGTATCGGGATTGCCCGAACATACCAACCGACGGGTGACCGATTTCCTGAAAAAACAGGCCAAACTTGAAATCGCCCCGCGCGCCCAAGAATATGCCGACCAAATCGGCAAGAAAATCAATCGGATATCGCTGAAAGACACCCGCACCCGTTGGGGCAGTTGCTCCTCAAACGGTAATTTGGCGTTTAGCTGGCGACTCGTTCTGGCCCCCGAAGATGTGCTTGATTACGTCGTCGCCCACGAGGTCGCCCATCTTCAGGAACTGAACCACAGTGCGCGGTTCTGGGCCGTGGTGGATGATCTGTATGGCCCGTCCAAGAAACAGCAACACTGGCTTAAACGAAACGGCTCTGCCCTGCATCGATATGGTGCGGGAAGCTGACTGAGTAAGTTGACCAACTCAATCCATACTGTCCTTACAGGATGCGTCCCATGCTGATCCCGATTGAAACACTGGCCATCTTCATCCCCACCGCCCTGGCCCTTAATATGACGCCGGGCAATGACATGCTGTTTTGTCTGGGACAGGGGATTAAATCCGGCCCGGTTGCTGGCAATGCCGCAAGTCTTGGGATTGCCACGGGTGCGATGATCCACACACTTTTGGCCGGATTGGGACTGGCGGCACTGGTTGCGGCCCATCCGGTGGCGCTTGAAGTTTTGCGCTGGCTTGGCATTGCATATCTGGTGTGGCTGGCGATCAATGCCTTCCGATCCAGTGATCAAAATCTGGCACCAGCCAGAACCACACAATCATCCGCCTTTCGCGCATGGCGGGACGGGATTGTGGTTAATCTGCTCAACCCGAAAATCATCGTATTTGTGCTGGCCTTCATCCCGCAATTTGTCGATGCGTCGCGGGGGTCGGTGTTGGTGCAGTTTTTGATTTTCGGCCTGATCCTCAATATCGGCGGGACGATGATCAATTGTCTGGTGGGCGGATTTGCCGGGAAACTTGGTGTGATATTATCGCGATCAAAACGGGTGGCGCGTGGCTTTCAGATTTTTACCGGATGCGTGTTTCTCGGTCTTGCGGCCAAGCTGGCGTTTGATCGGCGCGGGTGAATAATCATCCGCATTATTCATTTTAGATGAATAATAGCCTTCAGCCCAAATCGGACTGTAAACCATTCTTTACACCACACATCCGCTTTCACGCAGATGGGGTAATTCTGCGCGCAAGAATCCAAGGAAGCTTTTTTCCACAGCACTCAGTTCACGTGATGCGGTGAACAATGCCACGTCCCAGTCAATGACCGGCGTTAAGGTGCGCGCAACCACCTTGGTTTCATCGACCAGCAAGGCGGCAAACGGATCAATCACCGCAATCCCGACATTGCGTTCGACAAGGCGCGAAATGGTGCGAATGGTCCGGGCCTCGACCGCGATTTTGCGCGGCCATCCGGCGATCTGGAAAATATAGTCGATTTTGGTGCGGAGCGGCGATCCGATCGACAGTTCGACAAAGCGTTCACCGCGCAGAAGATCAATATCAATCGTTTCAAACCCGGCCAGCCGATGCCCCACCGGCATCAAACAGACCGCACGTGACTGTGCCAGCGGGGTGACCACCATATTGGGGTCCTGCAGATCAAGGGTAATGCCGATCCCCAGATCACATTGCCGGGTTGTGACCATTTCAAGCATGCCTTCAAGCCCCGTATCGGTGATGCTGATCGAGACATTGGGGTGGGCCAGTTTGAATTTTGCCACCACATCGAGAAGATAGGTATCAACATAAATCGGCTGTGCGGCGATCCGGATGGAGCCCAGCTGATCATTGGCAATCGCACGGGCCTGCGTTTCAATTTCATGAAGTGAGTTCAGCGACCGCAAGACAGTGACGTGAAACTGATGGGCCTCATTGGTCGGCACCAGTTGATTGCGTTTGCGGTTAAACAAGGAAAATCCGACAGACTTTTCAAAGCTGTTGAGCAAACGGCTGACCATTGGCTGGCTGATGTTCATTGCCTGTGCCGCCTTGGTGACCGACCCATGGGTCATAAAGGCATTGAAGCTTTCCAACTCGCGCAGGTTCATCTGGCGCACTCCGACGTTTCAGTATGTAGATTAGTTATACTGGAATTAATTTTTTGCGCCAACAGTTATGGATTGTCTATGGATGGTGCATACAAAAAGAAAAGATCCAGGCTCAGGACCTATTAATTTGATTGGAATGGCAGACGTTATATTTGTGAAATCCAAGGAAAAGCCCGCCGGGCGGACTGGTATCCCGGCCAAGGGGTTTGACGCAGGAGGTTGCAAATATAACGTCTGTCCTTTGGATTGTCCGGATTTGCACGGGCTACTTTGTCGCAAAACCTTGAAAGATGCATATCTTCCTGCGGTTTCGCTCCGCGTATCCGCACAAATCCGGACAACCATTCGAACCAAACTAATAGGTCCTGAGCCTCTCCGGCAATACTGCCACCACCACCCAGGGAGACATGAAAATGTTTCAAAAGCTCAAAAAAGCAGCCGGCGTAGCAGCCGCCATCCTTGCGACAACCACCATGATTTCGACCGCCCAGGCAGATGCCTATCCTGAAAAAGCCATCACCCTTGTTGTGCCTTATGGTGCCGGTGGTGCGTCAGATCTGGCAGGTCGTGCACTTGCCGAGACCGCACGTCATTACATCGATGATCAGCCGATTGTGGTTGTCAACAAGACCGGCAATGGCGGCATGAACGGTGCGCGTTTCGTGACCGAACAGAAACCCGATGGTTACACCCTTTTGCTGTCACGCGTTGGCATGGCGCTGTATCCGGCAGTCTACGAAGACAGCCCGGTCGCATGGGACGATTACACCTTCCTGGGTATTCTCGAATCGACCCCGATGATCCTGGCCGTGAATGCCAATTCCGACGTCCAGACCGTTGATGATCTGATTGCCAAGATCAAAGACAGCGACGGCGCAACCACCTATGCCGCATCCGGCCCCACCGCGATTGATGGCTTCTCGGTTCAGGCACTTCTGTCTGATCTTGATCTTGACCCGCTGACCGCATCCACCCTCGTGCCATACAAAGGCGGCTCTGCTTTGGCCGCAGCCCTTCTTGGCGGTCACGTTGATTTCCTCGCAATTGCTGCTGGTTCTTTGATGCCCCACATCGAAGCCGGTAAAATGCGTCCGCTGATGGTGTATTCGCCAAAACGTATGGCAGCCCTGCCGGACGTCCCGACAGCCAAAGAACTCGGCTATGCGCAAGCTGGTCAGGTTGGCGGCTGGAGCGGTCTGTATGCGCCTAAAGGTCTTCCGGAAGATGTTGTGGCAAAATGGACCGAAGTCCTTGGCAATGTTGCAACCGACGAACAGTGGCTCGACCTTGCCGCGAAACGTGGCTCGACCTCGGTCATCGGTGATGACGATCCGTCGGCTTACGTCAAAAGCCAGTTCGAACTTTATAACGGCATGGCCAAAAAGTTCGGCTACATCCAGTAAGACGTTTTTTAACGTCCTGTAATTTTCGACTTTAAATGCGAGACGGAACCATGAACCAAAATCGCGATTTCTATGCTGGACTGGTCGCGACGGTATTCTTTGCCATCGTCCTGTTCGTTCTGATCCCGATCTATGTGAAGGTTCCGTCTTTCATTCCCGGCTTTGCCCCGCCGCCTGATATGTGGCCGCGCGTTGTTGCCGTGATTGGCCTTGTCATGGGTATTCTGGCCCTTGTTCTGGCCTTTCCCAAATCGCGCAAAACCAGCGGCGAGAAGGTCACAAGCCTTGGTTTCTATGTGAACCGAAACAAGGTTTTCATAACCCGTTTTGCCTTGTTGCTGGTTCTGTTTGCCGCCTTTGTTTATGGCCAGCCGGTGATCGGTTTTGTGCCGGCAACCGTTCTTTTGCTGGGCATTCTGTTCCTGATGACAGGTAATTTCGGCAACAAGTTCTGGATGATTGGTCTGACGATCATTTTCCCGGTTTTGCTGTATCTGCTTTTTACCGAAGTCACCCATACGCCCTTCCCCGAAGGCATGCTGTTTTCCAACAGTCTTTCTGACCTCGTAACCCTGATCTGATCGAAAGCCCCATCGTTATGTGGAATGAATTGCTTTTCGCCTTCCAGTCTGTGGCAACGTTACCGAACTTCTTGGCGATGTTTGCCGGGATTTGGGGGGGCGTGATTATCGGCGCCATCCCGGGCATGACCGGGACGATGGCTGTGACCCTGGCACTGCCGTTTACGTTTTATCTGCCGCCCGTCACCAGTCTTTTGCTTTTGGTGGCGCTCTATAAAGGGTCAACCTATGGCGGGTCGATTTCCGCCATCCTGATCAAGACGCCCGGCACCGCATCCGCCGCCTGCACCGTTCTGGACGGTTATCCGCTCGCCCGTGCGGGCAAAGGTGGCAAGGCGCTGAACATGGCGCTGATTTCAAGCTGTATCGGCGACTTTATTTCGAACATTTCGCTGTTCTTCCTTGCCATGCCTTTGGCGATGTTTGCGCTGCGCGTTGGGCCGCCGGAATTCTTTATGCTGATGGCGTTTTCACTGACCATTGTGGCGAGTATTTCCGGCCGTTCGCTGGTTTTGGGCATCATTGCCGCCTGTCTTGGTCTGTTGCTGGCAACGGTTGGCGAAGATATTTATGGATCTTACCGGTTTGCACTTTCAGAAGACATGAAATCAGGCCTTGGCATGGTGCCGGTTCTGATTGGCCTGTTTGCCCTGCCTGAACTGATCAAAATGATCGTGTTCCGCCCGGAAGACAACAGTCAGGCGATGAAGCTTGGCGATAATCGCCTGACCCTTTCGGAATTCCGTGGATCGATCAAATCGATTTGCCGGGGGTCGGTCATCGGCGTGATCCTTGGCGCCATTCCGGGCATCGGCCCGTCAACGGCGGCCTTTTTCTCCTATAGTGAGGCGCGCCGGACATCGAAAAACGGTGACAAGTTTGGCGAAGGCGAACTGGAAGGCATCGCCGCATCAGAATCAGCCAATAACGGTGCCTGTGGTGCGACCATGATCCCGCTTTTGGCCCTTGGTGTGCCGGGCGATGTGATCACCGGTGTGATGCTGGGTGCGTTCATGATCCACGGCCTGACCCCGGGGCCGCTTTTGTTCCAGAACAACCTTGGCGAGGTTTATTCGCTGTTTATCGGCATGCTGTTTAGTTCGCTGTTCCTGTTTATCGCAGGCAAGCTGACGGCAGGTGCCTTTACCAAAATTTCGCGCATTCCCCAGACCTTGCTGCTGCCGTGCATCCTGATCCTGTGCGTCTATGGCATCTATTCCATCGGGGCCAGTCCGTTTGACGTCACGGTTCTGCTGGTGATGGGCGTTGTCGGCTTTGCCATGATGTTGCTGAACATTCCGGCCGCCCCGTTCCTGATCGCCTTTATCCTTGGCCCGATGTTTGAAGACAACATGCGCCGGTCGCTTGCGATTTCGCGCGGTGATCTTGGTGTCTTCTTCCAGTCATGGATTTCATGGGGCTTCTTCATCCTGACCATTCTGTTTGTCACTTTGACCATTCGTCGTGAATGGAAGAAATGGCGGGAAAAACGCAGCCTTGCGGCTTCGTCGTCGTCATCCTGACCCGAGAAACGAGAAACATAAAATGAGCAAACCCAACATGTCCCGCCTCCATCATGCCATTGATCTGCTTGGCAAGCTGGTGGCGTTTGACACCACCAGCAAAAACTCGAATCTCGGTCTGATCCATTTTGTTCGCGACTATCTCGCACAGTATGGCATCGAAAGTACCCTGTTTCATGACGAAACCGGTGAAAAGGCCAACCTGCTTGCCACCATCGGGCCGAAAGGCGTTCCGGGCATTGCCCTTTCGGGGCATACCGATGTGGTGCCCGCGTTGGAAAACAGCTGGATCAGCCCGGCGTTTGAACTGACCGAGCGTGACGGCAAACTGTTTGGTCGCGGATCGGCCGACATGAAGGGTTTTTCAGCCTGTGCGCTGGCGATGATCCCCGAACTGGTCAAACGCGATCTTGCGATCCCGATCCATCTTTGCCTGTCTTATGACGAGGAAGTCGGCTGCATCGGGGTTGGATCCATGGTCGATCATTTGGCCGCCATGGACACCCCGCCGCGTATTGCCGTGATTGGTGAGCCGACCGACATGAAGGTCATTAATGGCCAAAAGGGCAAATATTCCATGCGCGTGACCGTTACCGGCACCGCCGGGCACAGCTCGTTTGCACCCAACCATGTCAATGCCATCGAATATGCCAGCCGCGCGATCAGTATGATCGCTGATAAGGCCCGTGATTTCGAAGAAAACGGGCCGTTTGACGATGATTTCACCGTCCCGCACAGCACCATGCTGACCACGACAATTGGCGGCGGCACGGCCACCAATGTGACGCCCGATCATTGCGAATTCACCTTTGAAATCCGCCACCTGCCCGAACATGACGCCGAAGCGGTGATTGCCGACATCCAGCAAGCCATCATGGAAACGCTGGACGTCGAAATGAAGGCCAAGGAACCGGAAACCGGATTTGCATGGGAAAAGATCTTTTCCTATCCGGGGATGGGTGATTGCACCGATGCACCGGGCTTTGAGCTGGTCAGCAACATCATCCCCGATATTTCGGGCAAGGTGTCTTATGGCTCCGAAGGCGGTGTGTTTGAAAAGCAGGGCAACATCCCATCCATCATTTGCGGTCCGGGCAGCATCAAACAGGCCCACAAGCCCAATGAATTTATCGAGATTGCGCAGATCGAGGAATGTCTGGACTTCCTTGAGGCGCTCACAGATCAGGCCGTCGCGGCCTGATACCCTCGCCATGGGACAGGGTCATATCCCTGTCCCAATCGGGTGCGTTGCATCAGGGGTGATCCACCCTCTTCCCTGAGTAAATGCGCGCCCCGACAGGTGAGAACTCCCTGGCTGCATCGCCCCCCAAGTTGGTGCAGCCAAAGCAAACCAAACTTGAGGCCGGTTCGTGAAAACGATGCCGGTCTTTTTTTTGTTTTTCGCGGGAAGAGGGAGAAATAAATCCGCCCCCCTTTTCTCAATAATATTGAAATATTGATACTACGCGTAACTATCGCAAAATCACCCTGGTCTTGTTGAAATATAGAAACCACCACCGAAGTAATTGTTAGCAATTGCAATGGCTAAAAGAATTATCACTCCCAAAGCAATCTTGAATATAAGCTTTAAAGTTTTCTTCTTATCGTCATTCAGTTGCATAAATAACTACCTTTCCCTCAAGCTCTCATCCCGGTACCGCAACATCGGCCCTAGAACATATTCAAGCAAACGACGCTCACCGGTACAGACAAGAAAAAAGGGAACAGCCCCCTTTTACAATTTTCTTTTGCCGCATATGCAACTTAAACCACATCGCCATTTCTCCTTAATCAAGTTGAAATTTTAGACGATTAAAGATCAGTCGAAAAATTACTGAAGATAAAATTTGAACAAAAATTGCTAACAGCAAGAATTTAAAAGTATACCAAGAAATCACAAACCCAAAAGCTGCAAACACCAGAACCACAAGAACCACGTCTATTGCAGAAATACTCACTAAACTTTCTGTAAACACCTTAAATAAAATCAAGTAATATAACGAAGATACTACAAAAAAAACCATTCCGAAAAATACACCAGCCCAAAAACTCCCAACTCCAATGTAAAAGTAGAAGAAAATCAATAAACTCAATGGGACTGACTTTATAATATGGAAAAAATAAGTTCTCATATTTCCCTCAAACTCTCATCCCGATACCGCAACATCAGGAAAAGGGGACAGTCAGCTTTTCCGGATTTTCTTTTAGCGGAAAGAGGAAAAAATAAATCTGCCTCCCCTTTTTGGTCCAGTCCGAATCTATACCCCGTTGAAATCGAGATAGATTCCCGCCTTCGCGGCAATGACGGGCGGGTTAGATACGGGGCCGCTCACAGACAGCCCCAAGAAGGCCACCTGTGAGTTCGATATCGGCAATAAAGGTGCGCAAAACCTTTGCACCCAATTATTGCTTTTCATTGCCCGAGCTGTAGCCAGCGGTGAAATCGCGCCAGCTGTCATCCTCGCCCATTTTTTTCGACCGGGCCAAGGCAGCCTTGCCAAGGGAGCGGACCGGCAGGTTTTGATGGGCATGCAGCATGAAGTCGTGCCACAGCTTGGCGGGGAGATCACCGCCGGTGACTTCGTCCATCGGACTGCCATCATCATTGCCCATCCAGACACCGGCCACCAATTCCGCAGTATATCCAATGAACCACGCGTCACGATAATCCGATGTCGTGCCGGTTTTTCCGGCAGCGGGCCGGTCAATAATCGCGTTGCGGCCCGTGCCCTTGGCAATGACAGAGGCCAGCATATTGTTCATTTCACCGGCATGCAGCGGGTTCATCAGGCGCGACGGGAAATCATCGGTGCGTTGATATAAGACCTCGCCGCTGCGTCCGGTGATTTTGCTGACGGCGTGCGGGAACACCGAAAAACCGCCATTGGCGACGATGGCATAGGCGCCGGTAAGTTCCAGCATCGAAACTTCGCTGGTGCCAAGGGCAAGGCTCGGTTCTCTGTTCAGGGTCGAGGACACGCCCATATCACGTGCCTTCTGGATGACCTTGTCCAAACCGACTTCCATGGCAAGCTGTACGGCAATCGAGTTGTTTGAGGTCGCAAGCGCATCACGAATGGACATGGTGCCGTGGTGTTTGCGATCAAAGTTCCGCGGTTCCCAGCCATTGATCGAAATTTCGATATCGCGCATCCAGTCGTTCGAGCCCAAACCGTTGTCCAACCCGGCCAGATAGGTAAACAGTTTGAACACCGATCCGGGTTGACGGCGGGCCTGTGTGACACGGTTATACTGACTTTCGAAATAGTCCCGTCCGCCGACCATGGCGCGCACGGCACCGTCGGGTGTCATTGCCAGAAGAGCGGCCTGACCGACGCGTTTTTGCACCGCACCGGGGCTTGTAAGCGCACGTTCAAGGTTGAATTCGGCAACTTCCTGAAGACGGGAATCAAGCGTGGTGTGGACCTGAAGGTCCTGATCGACATAGCCGACATAATCGCGCACACGATCAAGAACCCAGTCGGAGAAATAGCGCACACCCGGTCCTGTATTTGCCTTACGCGCGGTGCGCACACGGGTTTGTTTGGCCCGGTCTGCGCGCGCCTTGTTCAGCGCCCCGGTCGACACCAAGGCATCAAGAACAAGATTGGCGCGCTCCGCCGCCTGAACCGGATCAACCATCGGATTATAGCGACTTGGTGCCTTCGGCAATCCTGCCAGAACAGCCGCTTCATAGAGGTTCAAACGCCGTGGATCGGTGCCAAAGTAGTGGCGCGCGGCCGCATCAATCCCGTACAGGCCTGATCCGAAATAGATCCGGTTAAGATACAGCGACAGGATTTGCTGTTTGTCGAATTTGAATTCAAGCCAGATCGCCAGAAGGACTTCTTCGATCTTGCGGCCAAAACTGCGTTCGGGGGACAGAAACAGGTTTTTGGCGAGCTGCTGGGTAATTGTGCTGCCGCCCTCCGTAATGCGTCCGGCCGTCAAATTAGCCCAGGTTGCGCGCAAGATGCCAAGAACATCGATGCCAAAATGATCATAAAACCGGCGGTCTTCGATGGAAACGAACGCCTGACCGACATAATCGGGCAGATCACGTACTTCGACCGGATTGCCATAGCGGTTGCCATAGGTGGCAAGTGTTGCGCCATCAATACTGATGATCCGGATCGATGGTTTGCGTTCACTGGCGACATCAAAACTGACTTTGTCGGGCAGCCCGTATCCGTAATAGGCCACGACACCACCGCCAAGCACCATGACCCAGATGCTGCCAAGGACGATGAAACGTGCAATGGCCTCTGGCCCGGGGATCAAATCGCCCATGCGCGAAAATAAGCTACCTTTGCGCTTTCCAGCGCTGCTGACACGTTTTTTCGTTTTGGATCCTTTGGCGGCCGCACCCTTGCGTACGCTTTGCCGTCTTTTAAATTCTCTTTGGGCCACAAATGCACCTTTTGGTCAGATACGGGCGCACGGCAACTCGATCCGTCTCGTGGACATCATCGGGACATATGTCCCAACGGCCAGACAGACGAAGTCGCCGCGTTAACCGGCGTTTTTTATATTGTTATGCCCCAACCGAGGAGGGAGTCCCCCGTCTCCCCGCTTTGCGACGGTTTTATCAATTATTGCCGTTCAGGTCGCGCTTCCACAGATCGTTCACCCCGTCATTTTCCCGACGTCTCTGTGATGATGCACGGATCATTGAACGGATGGCCAGTCCATCATGCGCATCAAGCATAAATAACCGCCACAAAGACGCAAGCTCTACATCCCCGCGCACGGCCATTCTACTGTTATCATCATTGCCAGCCCAGACCACCGTGGTCAGATCAGATGTAAACCCGACATACCACGCATCCGACCCTCCACCGGCGACCGTGCCATACCCGGCAAAGGGCCGATCCAGCCTTACTTGCGGATCGGTCACACTGGCGTAAAGCACATATGACCCCTGAATGGCCTCGTCGGTTAGTCTTTTTTCCTGAACCAGATCTTCGCGCTGATACAACGCGGTTTCGTCAGTCCCGCTATACGACACGCGGTTGATCACCGTCATTTGTGCCGGTTTGCCGGAATTTTGCGGCAATGTGTGAATGGCGGCAATTTCGCCCATCGTTACCGGATCAAGACCGACCACGGTTCGAATATCTGTTGAAAGCGGACTTTTGACACCAATCGCATGGATGTAATCGCGCACATCAAGCAAGCCGTAGTGATCGGCAAGGGTTGTTGGCACGGTATTGACATCCCGGACGAAGGCTTCGCGCAGTGAAATCTGCCCCATATATTCGTGATCAGGATTGATCGGCCGCCACCCGGCAACCGCCATGCGATTGTCCCGGACCCATTGGGCCGGATCGCTGTTTTGGTTTAGCGCATAATAATAGGTAGCGATTTTAATCATCCGGCCGGGCAAATGCCGAACATCGGTTGCCCGGTTGCGCTGAAACGGGCTGTAATTGGCCCCACCGATGATCGCGCGAATACGCCCATCCGGGCTGATGGAGATAAGGGCGGTTTGATTGGCCCCCTTGGGCTTGATGCGAATCTCGGAAACCTCGCGCACGACATCCTGGGCGAGCTTTTGCACCTTGAGATCAATGCTGGTGACAACATCGATATCGCGGCTGCTGTATCCGACAATATCGGCGACTTCTTCGAGAACCATGTCGACCAGATAGCCCGAGACAACATGTTCTTCGTATTGAACATCCAGCTTTGGCTCAAGCAATGTCAGGGCAGAAACCCGGTCCTTTTCGATGAATTTATACTGACCCAGTTTTGCCAGAATATCGTTGGCTTCTGCGGCGGTTTCACTGGAATGCAAAAGCGGATCAAACTTGACAGGATCGCTCATGGCAGCCGCCAGAACGGCGGCCTGATGCAGGGTTATGCGCTCCGCCGGGCCGCCGTACCAAAGGCGTGATGCCGCGGTAATGCCAAAAATGCCCCGCCCGATATAGCTGCGTTCAAGGTAGCTGCGCAGGATGGTCTTTTTGCTGAATTTCATTTCCAGCCAAAGTGCGACGAGGAATTCCTGAAAATGGCGTCCCGCATTGTTGGCTTTGGTCTTAAAGAAGGTTCGCGCAACCTTCATCGTGATGGTCGACCCCGATCCGGGATCACCGCTAAAGATCCGGGCGAAATCACGGCCGGAAACGCCCATATGATTAAAGAAGTTCGGATCGGTTGCCGCGACAAAGACGTTTTGCACCCGTTCGGGGATGGTTGTCAGCGAGACATCCTGACTGTAGCGCCCCTCGACGGTTTCCAGCAACGCCCCGTCATAGCCCAGAATACGGACTTGCGGGCTGCGGATCATGTTGCGGCTGAGATCGAGGTTGGACTGAATGGAATACATAATGCCAAACAGCGATCCCACGACCAGCGTCAGGCAAAACCCGATTGTGATCATCCGCCGACGCCGCATGCGCCGCCGTATAATCCGCATTTCGCGTTCGGCTATTTTCTGCATTGCGGAATTGGCTGCTGATTGCCCACCGCCTGTATGGTCTTCGTCTTCCTCGGCCACGCCAAAATTCCGTAAATTGCCCGTATTTTATATTGTTCCCCAACAGTAAAGCGACAAGCTGTTAAGAAAATACTTTAACCATGACAATTAACCATACAAACGTATGGATTCCTGCCACCCGCCCCCCGAAGGACTGCTGTTCCGTTGTGATCTTGCGGATTTCTCTTGCCAGATTGGCGCACAATCCCCGATAAGATCAGCAGGGCAGGCGATGGCGTCGCCAGCGTAAAATGCGCGCCCGACATCACCCATACACATCCTGAACGCCGGGATCTTGCTTTGTCGTTGTCAAGACAGGGGGAGGTCTCATCCCCTTTGAGGCAGCGCCGATAAGGAGATTTTGCGAATGGATCGTCCAGAATTTTACCGTTTCCATCAAGGTGACCGCATTCTGCCGTTTGAGGCGTCAGAATATGAGGCACGTCTTGCCAAATTGCGCACCATCATGGCCGCGTGCGGTGTTGACGCGTGCGTTTTCACCTCGATGCATAACATCGCCTATTATTCCGGCTTTTTGTATTGCGCGTTTGGGCGATCTTATGCGCTGGTCGTCACACCAACCGACACTGTCACGATCAGTGCGGGCATTGATGCGGCCCAACCGTGGCGCCGGTGCCATGGCGACAATATTACCTATACCGACTGGCAGCGACATAACTACTGGCGCGCGGTTCGATCTGTTACCGGGGTTGGCAAGGTTGTCGGCTATGAGGGCGATCATCTTAGCCTTGTGCAAAAGGCGTTGCTTGATGAGTTCCTTAACCCCGCCAGCAGCCGGGACATCACCGCCGACACCATGCGTCAGCGCATGCATAAATCACCCGCCGAAATTGCCCTGATCCGAAGCGGGGCACAGGTGGCCGATGTGGGGGGCTATGCCATTCGCGATGCGATTAAGGAAGGTGCGCGCGAGATTGATGTGGCCATGGCCGGGCGCGATGCGATGGAACGTGAAATTGCCAAACGGTTCCCCGATGCGGAATATCGCGATACGTGGGTGTGGTTCCAGTCGGGCATCAATACCGATGGTGCGCACAATCCGGTCACGGCGCGCAAACTCCAGCGTGGCGATATCCTGTCGCTGAATACCTTTCCGATGATTTCAGGCTATTACACCGCCCTTGAGCGGACCCTGTTCGTCGGTGAGGTCGATGATGCCAGCCTGAAAATCTGGCAGGCCAATGTCGGGGCGCATGAATATGGCATGAGCCTGCTTAAACCCGGTGCGTCCTGTGCGGCGGTGACGGAAAAGATCAACGCCTTTTTCGCGGAACGTGACCTTTTGCAATACCGCACCTTTGGCTATGGCCACAGCTTTGGCGTGCTATCGCATTATTATGGCCGCGAAGCCGGGCTTGAGCTGCGCGAGGATATCGACACGGTGCTCGAACCGGGCATGGTGATCAGCATGGAACCGATGCTGACCATTGCCCACGGGCAACCGGGTGCCGGTGGATATCGCGAGCATGACATTCTCGTCATCACCGAGGATGGAAACGACAATATCACCGGCTACCCCTATGGCCCGGATTTCAACGTGGTCGGGTAAGCCCGATCAACGTTGATCACGCATAAAAAACGGGCCCGCACATGCAGGCCCGTTTTGATTTTATGCGGTTCATTTTCAACGCAACGCCTGAAAATTCAGGCCCCACGCGGGCAGAGATATTGTTGCCGACAACACCGCCGCATCAGCTGGAAAATGCCAATTGAACCTTTACCGATTTGCTGCGATCCCGCGCAACTTCAAAGGCCTCTTTGGCGGTTTCAAGCGGGAAGGTCTGGGTGATGATCGGTGCGACATCGATTTCACCACGATCAATCATGCCAACGGCCTCGGCGAATTCGGTGCTGAAACGGAAGGTCCCGGTAATCGTGATTTCCTTGGCAACCAGGGGATTGAACGGTACGGGCATTTCACCGGCAACACCGACCTGGACAAGAATACCCTGCGGGCGCAGGGTGCTGATGGCTGTGCGCAATGCTGCAGGCGCGGCAGAACATTCCAGACACACGTCAAACTGCCCTTTTTCGGCTTCGTAAGGTGTGAGCTCGTCAGCGGCCTTGGCAATATTGATTGTCCGGGTTGCCCCCATTTTCCGCGCCACACCCAAGGCAAAGTCCTGCAAGTCGGTCACGACAATTTCAGTTGCCCCGGCAAGCTTAGCCGCCGCCGCACAAAGACTGCCAATCGGTCCAGCCCCGGTAATCAGGACCTTTTTACCTGAAAGATCACCCGCCCGGGCGACGGCATGCAGACAGACCGCAAGGGGTTCCGCACAGGCAGCCCGGCCGATATCGGTTTGATCGGAAATGGCAAAACATTGGCCTTGGCCCACATTGACCAGATCGCGAAACGCCCCCTGAATATGGGGCATGGGCATGGCGGACCCGAAGAACTTCATGTTCAGGCAATGCTGTTGCAAGTTCTGCTGGCAATAACGGCATGTGCCGCACGGGTGACTTGGATTGATGGCAACCTTTTGCCCAACAGACAGTCCGCTGACATCCGGACCAAGTGCAACAATTGTTCCGGCAGCTTCATGGCCAAGAATGATCGGTTCGCGCACCCGGATCTGGCCGATCCCGCCTTCGAAGTAGTAATGCATGTCCGAACCGCACACGCCACCGGCCCCCACACGGACAAGCACTTCATCCTTGATCGGATCAAGGGTGGCTTCGGTATCGATACGAAGATCATCTTGGCCATACAAACGGCAAACACGTGTTTGCATTGGTTACTCCATCAGGGACGGCAGCCATGTTGACAGCGCCGGAATATAGGAAACAAGAAACAGGATCGTGATATTGGTCAACAGGAACGGTGCAAGTGCCCGGATCACGGTGGTGACCGGCGCCTTGGCGATGTTCGCGCAGATGAACATGCAAATGCCCACCGGCGGCGTTGTCAGACCAATCATCAGGTTCAGAACAGCAAACACCGCGAAGTGGATCGGATCGACACCAACATTGGTCGCAAGGGTCAGAAGCGGCACGAATAGGATGATCAAGGCGGCAATCGTTTCCATGAACATGCCAACAATCAGCAAAACCAGATTGATCAGCAGGATCACGGCATATTTGTTATCGGTCACAGACAAGACCGCATCTGAAATCATCTGCGGAATGCGTTCAGATACCAATATCCAGCCAAAGACATTTGCCAGCCCGACAAGTGCGAGAATAGCCGCCGCGGTCACCGCACTGTCGATGACAATTTTCGGTACTTTCCGCAAAGGCAGTTCGCGATAGACAAAACAGCCAACGATCAAGGCATAGAGGCTGGCAATCACAGCCGTTTCGGTTGGGGTGACAATACCGCTCAGCAATCCGCCAATGATCAGGCCCGTCATCGCAAGCGCCCAGAAGGCACCGGTAAAGGAACGGGCAAGTTCGCCAAAGCCCTGCCAGGGTTGGTGGGGGAAATTGCGTCTTACGGCAATGATGTAGCAGGTCACCATCATTGCAAGCCCCATCAGAATACCTGGAATGGCACCGGCGATAAACATCTTGCCAACAGAAATGCCCGATAGCGCGCCAACAATGATCATCGGCATGCTGGGCGGTATGATCGGCCCGACTGTTGACGAGGCGGCAGTCACCGCAGCCGAAAACGCCGGGGTATATCCGGCACGGATCATGCCCGGGATCATCATGCCGCCAATCGATGCCGCGTCCGCAACCGCCGTTCCGGAAATGCCGCCAAACAGCATAGACCCGGTCACGTTGGTCAAGCCAAGGCCACCCCGCATCCAACCGACCATGGCATTGGCGAAACGCACAATGCGCGGTGTAATCCCCCCGCCATTCATCAGATTTCCAGCAAGGATAAAGCCCGGAATACACAGCAGGACAAACACGTCCATGCCCGCAAAGAGCTTTTGCGGGATGACGACAAGCGGGATGCCTTCAAGCAGCAGATAGCACAGCGAGGACAGACCCAGTGTCACGGCAACGGGAAGGCCAATGACAAGGCCGAGGGCAAAAACGCCAAATAGAATTGCAAGGCTCATGGGAAGTCCTTTGTCGTATCTTCGGCTTTTCCATCGGAAACGCCGGCGATGATCCGGATCATGCGCAGAACCGCGAAAAGTCCGAGAACGGCAAGTAAAATGAAAACAACGGCGTGAATGAAATCCATCCGAACCCCAAGTGCCGGCGACGTTTGGAGGACACCAATGGAAACGAACATCCATGCCGGAAACAGCAAGACCAGACAGAACCCGGCGGTGAGTGCTGCGGAAACAAACATCAGCCAACGCTGGATCGGCAACGGCAGCAAATCGCAAACGATGTTGACATTGACCAGATCACCATTACGAAACGACAGCCCAACCCCGAAGGCGGCGAGAAACAGTAGCGCATAACGGGTGAGTTCTTCTGTCCAGACCGGAGAGCTGGGCAAAAAGGTCCGCGAAAATACCTGTGTCAGAACAGTAAAGATCAGAAGACCGAAAGCGGCCCCTGTTCCAACCCGGCAAAGTGCAATGATGAACGCGTATAATCTGGCTGAAAGCACGTTACTTCCCCGTCGGAAAAGGTTCGGCCGCAATCACGCGGCCGAACCGGCAATACTCAGTTTGCGAAAAGATCTTCGACAATCGGACGGATTTCGTCGGAGACATTTGCCAAAACAGCGTCTTTGGCCTTCGAAGCGAATGCTTCTTTGTCGATTTCGACAAAGGTCATGCCCTTGGACTGCAGTTCCTCAGTCAGACGCTCCTCGTCGGCAGCAAACAGATCACGCTCGTAGGCTTGTGCGCGTTTCGCGGCTTCCATGACAGCGTCCTTGTCAGCATCCGACAATTTAGCCCAGGTGATTTCCGAGATGGTCAGGTAAATCCATGAACGGACATGCTCGGTCTTGTTCACGAATTTCTGGACTTCATCGAAGCTTGCCGATTCAATCAGCGCCAATGGGTTTTCCTGTGCGTCGATGGTGCCTGCCTGCAAGGAGGTAAAGACTTCGGAGAACGCCATAGGTGTAGGCTGTGCCCCCAGCGACTTCCAAACATCAACGAACAGCGGAACGTTTGGAACGCGCATTTTCAGGCCATCCAAATCATCGGGAGACTTGATCGCGCGGTTGGATGTCAGGTTACGAGGACCACGGGCAAAATAGGCGATTGGACGGATGCGGGCCTTTTCGATGATCTGCTGTTCAATTTGATCGCCGATTTCACCGCTGGCAACAGCATCCATGTCTTCAAGCGTTTTATAGGCGTAAGGCACGGCAAGAAGTGCTGCCTTTGGCGCCCAGTTCTGAAGGCTTTCACCGGTAATTGTCATATCGACAGCACCAAGCTGCATGCCGTTGATCAGGTCAATTTCCTTGCCAAGCGTTTCGTTCGGGAAGACCTGAACTTCAATACGGCCATCGGTGAGGGCTGAAAGCTCCTCGCCAAATTTTACGGCGGCCTTGTGCCAGGCGTTCTGTTCGTTGGCCAAGTGACCAAGCTTAAGCGACA
Organism: Thalassospira sp. Z349TD_5; assembly: GCF_056173045.1. Classification (NCBI taxonomy): domain Bacteria; kingdom Pseudomonadati; phylum Pseudomonadota; class Alphaproteobacteria; order Rhodospirillales; family Thalassospiraceae; genus Thalassospira; species Thalassospira sp. Z349TD_5. The sequence continues at coordinate 30,160 of NZ_CM149654.1, read as the reverse complement.
TCTCTGCTGCGATTGCAGAGTTGCTCATAAGGATGGCGGCGGCGCCGGCGAGTATCAGTTTTTTGGTTGTTTGTATTGTAAGCATCTGTTCCTCCCTGTTTGGTGATGCCTTAGGGTGACGACGCAATCGTGTCGGCGTCGTCGAAGAGCTCCGTTCTGGAGCGCGCAATATCAGGCAGCGTATGCAAGATTTCACGAAGGTGTTCACGCATGGCTGCACTGGCTTGTTCGGGATCACGCGATGTGATGGCCGAAACAATTTGGACGTGCTGATCAATGATTTCTTCCATCGGAAACTGGAAGTAGCTCAGGTAACGCACGCGGTCGAGTTGGGCACGGACATCCTCAACAACCTTCCAGGCGTAGGTTTTTCCCGCTGCTTCTGCGAGGCTGCGATGGAAGTCGTGATCAAGTTTCAAGAAAGCACGCGCATCGCCTTTCATCGCTTTGCGCTGATCGCGGATCAGATTTTCAAGATGCCCCAAAAATACGTCGTTCGGCTCTTGGGCGACGAAGCGCGCGATATCTGCTTCGACCGCCTCACGGACAAAGCGGGCGTCAAGAACAGCTGCGACAGAGATTTTTCTGACATACGTGCCGCGCTGCGGGCGAACCTCTAAAAGACCTTCGTCAGAAAGTTTGATGAACGCTTCGCGGATGGGCTGGCGGCTAACATTATAATGTTTTGCAAGTTCGGCTTCGGACAGGCGCACACCGGGCAATAAATCCGCACAAACAATCCGTTCACGGATAATGCGGTGGATCTGCGGCCCAACGGCCTGATCGTTCGTTACTTCCCAGTCGTTTTCTTTGGGGTCGCCCATCAAACTCTCCTTGCCTTTCTGATTCATGATGCATACTACCATACTAGTCAACAAAATTATGTCGTGATATCATCCAAGCAGTTATAGTCGCGATTGCAGACACCACGCCAACACAGAGAGAAGCATATGAAACAAACCTGGAGATGGTTCGGCCCGCACGATTTGGTCAGCATTGACGATATTTGTCAGGCGGGGGCGCACGGCGTGGTATCCGCCCTTCATCACATCCCCAGTGACGCGGTCTGGACTCCGGACGAAATTGCCAAGCGTCATTCAGAAATTGCGACCATGAAAGACGGTTCCGCATCCGGCCTAACCTGGGATGTTGTTGAAAGTCTTCCGGTTTCAGAATCGATCAAACGTCAGGTCGGCCCATGGCAAGACCATATTGAGGCCTATAAGCAAAGTCTGCGTAATCTGGCAGATTCCGGGATCAGTATTGTTTGTTATAACTTTATGCCCATCCTTGACTGGACACGTACCCATTTGAACTGGCGCCTGTCAAACGGGGCGACCTGCATGCGATTCGATCTGGTTGATTTTGTCGCGTTTGACCTATGCATTCTTGGCCGTGCGGGTGCGGAAAATGACTATCCTGCCGAAATCATTGCCGAGGCAAAAACCCGGTTTAACGCAATGCCCGAAGACCGGCGTTCTGAACTGGAACGCACAGTTGCGTTTGGTCTGCCGGGGTCCGTGGAAAACCTGACGCTTGATGATCTGCGTGCGTTGCTTGAAACCTATGCCGATATCGATGCCGATTCGCTTCGTGCCAATCTGGTCGCATTTCTTGAAGAAGTCGTTCCTGTTGCACGTGAGGTCGGCATTCGCATGTGCTGCCATCCTGATGACCCGCCCTTTGGGCTCTTGGGGCTGCCGCGGATCATGTCGACCGAGGCCGATTATGCCTTTGTCATGCAGGCCGTGGATATTCCCGAAAATGGCATCACGCTTTGTTCGGGATCACTTGGTGTGCATCCAGGCAATGATTTGCCCGGCATGATGAAACGCTGGGGGTCGCGCGTCCATTTCATTCATTTGCGGAACACCAAACGCGAAGGCCAGAATCTGCCGTGCAGCTTCCATGAAGCCGAACATCTGGATGGCGATACCGACATGGTTTCGCTGATTGAGCAGATCCTGCGCGAGGAAGCGTTGCGCAAATCCGCCGGACGATCAGACTGGAACATTCCCATACGCCCAGATCATGGTCAGGACATCCTTGATGATCTGAATCGCAAGGGGCAACCGGGCTATCCGGCGATTGGACGCCTTAAGGGACTGGCCGAACTGCGCGGTGTCATGACAGCCTTGTCGGCACGGTTTGATCGGCTTGGGGGTTAAAAAATGAACACCTCTGACCCTTCTGATGTGACTTTACACCCCAATCCAGCCGATGCCGCCGATGCCGCCGATGCCACCAAGGCCGGTATCGTGCATATCGGTATTGGCGCATTTCATCGCGCCCATCAGGCGATTTACACCGATGCGGCCATGGCCGCCAAAGGGGGCAACTGGGGCATTATCGGTGTCAGTTTGCGCAGTACGGATATTGTTGATGTCCTGAATGCGCAGAACGGCACCTTTACACTGATCGAACGCCACCCGGATGGCCCAAAAGCACGTAGAATTACCAGCATATCGCATGCAATTGCCGCCGCACGGGATATCGCACCGGTTTTAGATGCGCTTGCCGACCCGGCAATTCGGATCGTGACCATCACGGTAACCGAAAAGGCTTATGGCATTGATCGTGAATCGGGGACGATTCAGACCGAACATCCTGCGGTGAAACATGATCTTGCCAACCCTGAAACGCCTTGCGGACTTCTTGGTTTGCTTGTTGCCGGACTAAAGCGTCGCAAGGACGCCGGTGTGCGGGCCTATACAGTTGTGTCGTGCGATAACCTTCCATCGAACGGTCGTTTGCTGCGTGCGGGTGTGATTGATTTTGCCAAGCATCTTGATCCGGGTCTGGCGATCTGGATTACGGACAATGTTTCTTTCCCCGAGACCATGGTCAACCGGATCACCCCGGCGGCAACAGCGGCGACCCGTGCGGATGCCAAACATTTGACAGGCCTTGATGATCCTGCGGCAATTGAAACCGAGCCGTTCTCTCAATGGGTGATTGAAGATGCCTTTTCCGATGGCAGACCGGCATGGGAAGAAGGCGGTGCGATCCTTGTTGCCGATGTTGAGCCCTATGAACGCATGAAGCTTCGCATGCTTAATGGCAGTCATTCGCTCATCGCCTATATGGGGCAACTGGGCGGATACCGATATGTGCGCGATGCGATGGCAAGCGATGCCTTTTCGCGTCTTGTGATGCTGCATATGGAAAATGCGGCGGCGACGATGCCACCCTTGGCCGGGATTGATTTTTCCGATTACGGTTCTGATCTGGTGGCACGGTTCGCCAATCGGGAAATTGCCCATGAAACCAACCAGATCGCGATGGACGGCACAGAAAAACTTCCCCAGCGGATTTTTGCCCCCGCCTGTGATCTGGCACCGGGAAGCAACCGGTTGGGCACATTCGCGCTTTGTTTTGCCGCGTGGTTGGCCGTCATGCGCCACCGGATTAACACGGCCAAAACCAACGAGGTTGCCCAACAGCTCAATGATCCGCGCGCCGATGAAATTATCAGTGCTTTGGGCGATCATCAGGACCCGGCAGTCATTTATGAAAAACTGGCGCATTTGCCGGGATGGATGCCCCAACAGTTGCAAGACGATGCGGTATGGCGAAGTGCTGTGACCACGCGATTGTCCCTATTGATGTCAGAGGGTGCGGATGCGGCAATCAAGCATGAGCTTGCCATATGACACTGAATCGATTTGTCGCCGTTGGCGAATGCATGATTGAGATGTCGGGCGGCATCGATGGTCATTGGAAAATGGGCATCGCGGGCGATACACTTAATACAGCCTGGCATTTCCGTAACGCGACGAATGATCGCGACTGGCAGGTCCGTTATGCCACCGCCCTTGGCGTGGATCGATATTCAGACCAGATTTCAAAGTTCATTTCCGATGCGCGGATTGATGTTAGTGCCATCCAGCGCCTGTCGGGGGAACGTCCGGGCTTGTATCTGATTGATCAGGAAAACGGTGACCGGGTTTTTACCTATTGGCGTGAGAATTCTGCAGCGCGAAAGATGGTTGACGATATCTCGATGCTCACGGCAGCATTTCACAATGCTGATGTCATCTATTTGTCGGGCATTACGCTTGCAATTCTATCCGAGGACCGGCGCACGGCATTGATTGATGTCCTCCGACAACAGCCGACACAAACCCAGATTGCATTTGATCCCAATATCCGACTGGCACTCTGGGAAGATCAGCAAGCATGTAAAAAGGCCCTGTCTGAAGTTGCGGCGATCACCGACGTGATCCTTCCCAGCTTCGATGACGAGGCGACATTGTTTGAGGATCGTACCCCGGAAGAAACAGTCATGCGCTACCGTGATCTTGGCGTCGCCGAGGTCGTGGTCAAGAATGGTAAGGAGCCGTGCACCTTTCTAAAGGATGGCCACGTGGCAAGTCTTGAAACCCCGTCGGTTTCAAACGTGGTTGATGCCACCGGGGCGGGTGATTCGTTCAATGCAGCATTTTTAGCCGCACGGTCTGGTGGCAACGAGACGGTAGATGCCATCCGACATGGGCAAGCCTTGTCCGGAAGGGTAATTCAGACACATGGCGCATTGCTGACAAGAAAGTGAATTGAGCCTTGAAGCCACTCACAAAGTGGTGGTCTTTGCTTCACGCGCTTGATCGGATCAATGCCGTTTGCGTGCTGTGCCGCGCCAGCCCGAAGGTGTCAAAGAACCTGTTGCCCGATATGGCTTGATGAAATGACTTCTCGCAGTTTTTCCGGCGCAATGCCGACCTTGGCACCAAGGGAGGTCGCTTCGGAAAAGAGGTCGGCATAGGACAGGTTGATGAAATTCGTCAAAAGTTTCATCTTGTGACCTTCGCCAGTCTCGCCGATGCGTGTGATGGTTTCTGCCCAGCATGAGATGACAGGCCGGATATGTGGCAGAACATCCCTGTCACAGCCAAGCATCGTGCTCAATTGACCGGCCTCGGCCTTAGCGGGTGTGCCCGCCATCGGGGCATCGACAAAATGGCCGCCCTTTGCACGCAACTCGGCGGCGAGCCGTTTGGTCATATCAGGATCGGAGGTCGAGGTATCGACAACGATCAGGCCCGGTTTCGCACCCGCCAGAATACCGTATTGTGACCGCATGATCACTTCAATCTGGGGCGCGTTTGAAAGGCAGATATGGATGATGTCACACACTTCGGCCAACTGTTTCGGGTTGATCGCCTCTTTCGCGCCCATCGACACAAGGTCTTCGATGGGGGTGCGGTTCGAACGCCCGCGCACCCACAATTCATAGCCGCCCTCGAGGATGTTTTTGGCCATGCCATGCCCCATAAGACCAAGGCCGATAAAGCCGATAACCGGTTTATTACGCATTTGATCTCTCCTTTGTCTCTTATGGAACTTTGCACGACGCCTGCCCATGATCCCGCCCGGATCGTATCAGGATGCCCGTTCACGAATGGCAGTTCCGCTTTCCACTGACTTTCACGCCAATCCCTGTTAACCATTTGAAATAAATGATAAATATGGGTGCATTTACATCTGGAGAAAGCGAAGAGTGCCCGAGGGAGGTCAGGCACTCTTCTTTAAGATGTTCGTATTTCATTCCTGCGCGACGTCAACCCGGTTCGGGAATTTGGATCGCCGGTTTTTTGCGCAAGAAACAAACATCTCATGGGATCGCGGCCGCACTGTTGACGTGAATGGCATAAACACTTGTTGTTGCGGTAATCAGCAACTCGTTGCCACGTGGGCCACCAAAACTGAGGTTTGATACGGTTTCCGGGACCAGAATTTTACCAAGCAGTTCACCGCCCGCATCAAAGCAGTGCACGCCATCTGCTGCGGAGGACCAAACATTTCCATGACAATCAACGCGAAACCCGTCCGGTATACCGTTATCAATCGTTGTAAAAACACGACCATTTTCAAGCATGTTGTTGGCATCGACATCGTAAACACGGATGACCGACGGCACGCTGTCATCGTGACTTGATCCTGATTCAGCAACGTAAAGCAGCTTCTCATCTTGTGAAAACGCCAGGCCGTTTGGCTGGGTAAACTCCGTTGTGGCCTGCCATAGTTCGCCCGTTTCAGGGTCAAGACGGAAAACGTTGCGATGGCTTTGTTCGGGCGTGGATTTATGGCCCTCGTAATCAGAGAGAATGCCGTATGTCGGATCGGTAAACCAAATCGACCCGTCAGATTTGACCACCACGTCATTTGGTGCGTTGAGCGGCTTACCGTCAAACTGATCTGCCAGCGTGGTGATTTTACCATTATGTTCGGTCCGGGTGACGGATCGCGTCCCATGCTGGCAGGTGATCAGACGCCCTTGCCGATCCTGGGTATTGCCGTTGGCAAAGTTTGAATTGTCGCGGAAAACATTGACGCTACCGTCACACATCCAGCGATAAATTTTCTGATTGGGAATGTCGGAAAACAACAGGCACTGATGTGCTGCAAACCACACAGGTCCTTCGGTCCAGAGGTGCCCGGTCGAAATCCGGCGCAACGCGACATTTGCCAGAATAAGATCACAAAAGCGCCGATCGATAATTTCATATGGCCCATTCATACCCGACGCCCCCGCTTACTGGCCAGTACGACCACAGACACAATAATCAACCCGGTCAGCATCAAGCGAACCCCGGCACCAAGCCCATAGGAATTGAGCATCGATACAATCAAAAACATGAACAGTGCTGCTGCCCAGATGCCCGGAACATTTGAATTTCCCCCGGCAATCGATGACCCGCCAATGACAACCACGGCAATCGACATCAGCATATATTCCGTTCCCATGTTCAGGTTCGCCCCGCCAGAGAAACTGGCCAGCATGAACCCGGCCACACCCGCCAGAACGGCACAGCTCACATAGACCCCGAAACGCACGGCATTAACTGGCACACCGCCAAGGCGCGCTGCACGTTTGTTTTGCCCGGTTGCCAATATCCACCGCCCTGCAATCGCCTTTTCCAGAACGCACCAGGCCAGAACAGACACCAGCAACGCAACCCATGCAGCATTGGGAATACCAAACGTCCCGCCGGTTGAAAAATCGGCAAGAACTTCTGGCGGTTTGATCCGCAAACCGCGGTTTGACCAGATCGCCAGCGACTGAAACAGGAAGGACGACGACAATGTTGCAATGATCGGCGGAATACGCAGCAACATGATCAGGGAAAAGTTAAACAGCCCGCATCCCAGACCGACCCCGATTGCAATCGCAAGACCCGGAACAACCAGCGCCCCATCTGTTGCCATGAATTTCAACGATAAGGTCGCAGCAAGGGTCATGCTTGCCGGGATCGAAAGATCCACATTGCCCGGCCCAAGTGTCACAACAAACATTTGCCCGACGCCAACAATGACGGCAAAGGAAGCAAAGGTGAATGCGGCATAAAGCAAGGCCCCCGCCCCGCCGCTGCTTGAAACAACCATCAGCGTTGCAATATAGGTCGCCCCTGCCGCGATATAGGCCCAGATCCAGGCCTTTCGCGACACCATACCCAGCAGGTAACGCGCACCGCGCTTTTCATGCTGTGTCTCGCCGGTTTTGTTCAACATGCTCATATCAGTGCCTCCCGTCGGGTAAAGACAAGACGCACAGCCAAAACGATGATCAGGATTGCCCCCTGCGCACCGATTTGCCAATCCGGCGAAAGATGCAGGAATGACAGGAAACTGGCCGCCAGTGTAAGGGTAAGGGCACCGATAACCGCCCCAACAGGCGATACCCGCCCGCCGGTGAACTCACCACCGCCCAAAATCACACCGGCAATCGATAGCAGCGTGTAACGCAATGCAATATTGGCGTCCGCTGATGTCGCAAGGCCGACAAGCGCCATGCCCGACAACACACAGAAAAGTGCCGCCACGCCGTAAGCAAATGCCTTAAGCCCCATAACCGACCAGCCGGACCGTTCAATCGCCTGTTCATTTCCGCCAACACCGCGCAATAACACACCCAGTGCTGAACGTTTGACGAAGTAATGCATGATCGCCGCAATCACGATCGGCGCAATGATTGCCACAGGCAGAAATGGCGTCTTTGCCGTCATGAGTGCGCGCAACCAATCTGGTGCCGATCCCCCCGGGGACGGCAGAACAAGGACGGCCATGCCCGACCAGAAAAACGACATGCCCAATGTCACAACGATTGCGGGCAAGCCGCGCGCATAGATAATGGCGCCCATCGCAGCATAGACAAGGACCGCACCAAACAGGATCGCGTAGCCGACCACGGGGTCGGTTTGAACGAAGGTCGCTGTGATACAGGCACAGAAACTGACAAACGTGCCGATGGACAAATCAATGTCATTGACCATCAGGATCATCATTTGAGCAATCGTTGCCAAAACAACCGGAACCGCGAGATTAAACAGAAGATTAAGCCCGAAATAGCTCATGGCGCGTGGCTGCATATAGAAAACGGCTGCCAACAGAATTGCCAGCGACAAGACCGGTAATAGGATGCGCAAATGATCGCGGCTCATTGACCGGCCTCCTGCATTTCAAACGATGCGCGCAGCATGTTTTCTTCTGTGATTTGATCGCCTTGCAGTTCGGCAGCAATTTCGCTGTCACGAAAGACAAAAACGCGATCACATTCGAGAATTTCGTCGGTCTCGGTCGAGTACCACAGGAATGTCCGTCCTTTTTCAGCTTCGGCACGAATCATGCGGTAAACTTCCTTCTTGGTACCAACATCAACACCCCGCATTGGGTCATCCATGACGACAATCGGGGCCGACGAAGCCAACGCCCTGGAAAACAGTACTTTTTGCTGATTACCGCCAGACAGGGACAAAATCGGGTTTTCAAGATCATCTGTTTTTATGCCGATCTTACGGTGCCATTCGTCGGCAACTTTCTGTTCCGCTTTGCGGTCGACAAGGAACGTTCGACTGAACTCGACCAACGTTTGCAAACTCAGGTTTCGCATGATCGACCACAGGGGCATGACACCATCGCGGCTTCTGTCGCCGGCAACAAAGACGACAGCGGGATCACGTGACGCAGACCAGTCCGATGTGCGGGCCAAGAAACACTGCGCCAAAGCTTCTGCCTGTCCATGACCGGCCAGTCCGGCCAGTCCAACAACTTCGCCCTGACGTGCATTCAGACCGTTTTCCATGCGCAGAACTTCCGGTCCGAATTCCTGTCGTCTTTTGGCTCCGGTAACTTCTGCTGTGTCTGGCACGACATGGCCCATCGCATCGACAAGGCCATCGCGGGTAAAATGCCGCGCTTCGTTGTCTTGGGTGATTAAACCGTCTTTCATCACAACAATGCGGCTGGCCACATCAAAGATTTCACCCATCATGTGGGAGATAAAAATGATGGCTCCGCCGTCGGCACAAAACTTCTTGATATAGGCAAGCAACTGATCGGCAATCGCGCCATCAAGGGACGATGTCGGCTCATCAAGGATCACCAGTCGCGCGTCGATATCGCGCCTCGAAAATGCAATGGCAATTTCCACCATCTGGCGGTCGGCAATCGGCAAGTCGTCAACCACACTATACGGATCAATCGCGTTTCCCGGAAAAACCGCATCCAGTGATGCCCGTACGGCAGACGCAGCATTTCGCCGCCATGCCCGCCTCGGCATGTTGCGGTAGGGAATGCGATAGTTCTCCAGAACGGTGAGGTTTGGACAGAGCGAGAGTTCCTGAAACACACTGCGTATTCCGGCATTTCTGGCCAGCAAGGCATTGCGAAAATCTGTCGCACTTTGATCGCCGTCATAACTGACGTCGCCGCGCGTTGAAGATAAACGGCCATTAATGACGTTTACCAGTGTCGATTTACCCGCACCGTTATGGCCAACCACCCCAACGCATTCGCCCGGTAGGATGGTCAATTCAACATCGTTGAGGGCCTTGACCGCGCCAAAGGATACCCCGACATCGGCAAGAGTAATGATCGGCACCTTTTGGGTGCCGATCATTTTCTGGTTTTCCACCATGATCCTATCGCCTTACTTCGCCGATTCAATCAGGCTTTTCGCGTCATCGAGCGAGTATTCCACATTGGCAACCGAGCCAACCGGCGTTTCCGCAAGAATCTCTTCGAGCGTGTCCTGATCGACGCGCAGGAATGGCACGGTCAGGTCTTTGGGGACTTCGTTGCCATCAAGAACCTGCTGAGCAACCCAGAACGCCAGCGTGCTGACACCCGGCGCAATGGAAAGAGATGTGGTTTCATACCCATTTTCATCTTTCTGTTCTTTCCACCAGTCCAGTTCATCGCGACGGTTGCCCATAACGATGGTCGGCGTCGGACGGTCTGCTGCGGCAAACGCCTGAGCCGCACCGTATCCGTCGCCGCCCTGCGTTACGACAGCCTTGATTTCCGGAAGGCTGGGAAGAATACCGGCAACGGCCTTCTGCGCGACATCCTGAGCCCAGTCACCATGCACGGACCCAACAATCTTGAAGTCGGTGTTGGCAACTTCTTCGTGAATACCCGCACTGATTTCATCATCAACAAACACCCCGGCAAGCCCACGGATTTCAAGAAGATTGCCGCCTTCCGGGTAACGTTCTGCGAGATACTTGACCTGATCACGACCCATTTGTTTGAAGTCGACCGCAATACGCCATGCACATGGTTCAGTCACGATGCCGTCAAAGGACACAACCGTAATACCAGCATCACAGGCCTCTTTGACCGCACCATTGATCGCGGTTGGCGATGCAGCGTTTACAACAATTGCGTCATACCCCTGCAAAATCATGTTCTGAATCTGGGCGGCCTGTTCAGTCGCCTGATTTTCCGATGTGGTGAAGGCATCAGCCGCGGCAACGTGGCCCTCTTCGATTGCCATGTAGGCAACCTTTCCCCAGCTTTCCAGCATGGCTTGACGCCAAGAGTTACCGGCGTAGTTGTTTGAAAGAGCTATCTTTTTTTCAGAAGTGTCGGCCATTGCTTGACCAGACACCAACACAAAGGTCCCGGTAACTGCGCCGAGAAGCATTGACTTGAATTTCATTTTTCCTCCCTGACGTGACTGCGCCACGTCGTGACTTGAACGAGCCGTTTTGAACGACATTTGATTTGTTTTATTATTAGAAAGGCGATTTTCGGTTATTGCATTTAAACCGTAAAGAGCACTCACCGCATCAATCCTGCGGGATCACCCACTCATGTTGCGGGTTCCCGCAAGACAGTCCAGTCTCGTCGCAATATGATGATCGATGGAGGAAGCATCATGTCGGACCTTGCCCACTACCTACGCATTTCCAATCTTCTTGCAGGCAACCTGAACATCCACTCTGCGCTCAGTTCGGTGAAGGCAGAAATCGACAAGATTATTGAATTTGATCATCTTGATATTTGCCTGACCGATACAGACCGAACATGGATCACTTCCTATGAGGTTGGCCTCAAAACGACGTGGAGCATGTCGCGAACACTGGTTCGACTGGCTCCTGTGCGCGATATTCTTTTGGGACGCACCGACCATCTTCTGACTGGCAATGCATTGGAAGACGACCGTTATGTTTTCCCCGGGGCCGAAAGTGCTCCGATCCTGCATCATGAATTTCGCAGTCGGGTCAATGTCGCCATGAAGGTTCTGGGCGAGGTTGTTGGGTCGCTCAACTGCTCTTCGAAAAAAGAGAATTTCTATACCGAGCGCCATGTCGAACAGGTCCGCATTCTTGCTGATATGCTGGCCCCCTACTTCTATGCTTTGCGGGCCAATGAAAAAGCCAACGCCGAAGCCGTGGTTCGGGCACGCATTCTGGCACGAGAAGAAGGATTGCGGCTTGGTGCCCTCAGCCTGACCGATGCATTGGAGGCGGAACGTCAACGGATCGGCATGGACCTGCATGACCAAACGCTTGCCGACCTAACACGTATCGCACGTGACATTCGCCCCGGCATCACCAAGACACAGCATCACCGCCTACAACAGCAAATCCAGAATATGATACAGGACCTACGCGATATCATCGACACATCCATCCCGACAATCCTTGAACTTTTCGGCTTTCAACATGCGGTCCTGACCCATATGGAACGGGCTGTCAGCCGTGATCACAACCCCCAATTCAAGGTCGAAGATCAAACAGGCGGATACGTTGATGCATTACCCGAAACAACCCGGATTGCCATTTTCCGTATATGCCAAGAAGCGATCAACAATGCCGTTCTTCATTCTGGTGCAAACTATATCTCCGCACTGGCGTTTCACGATAACAGTGACGATCTGACTATCCAGGTTTGCGACAATGGCCAGTTCAAATTTGACAAGAAAAAAACCGGAAGCGGTCTCGCCCATATGAAAACCCGCGCGCAACTTATCGGAGCCAAGTTTGAGCACAATACTAAGGAAGGCACCTGCATCATTGTCAGACTCCCCAAAACAACAGAAGACACAAAAAGGGCCGAGCATGAAAATCTTGCTGGTTGAAGACGATAGAATGCACGCCGACTTTCTCAAGGAAATTGTCGAAAATGCACTGCCGGAACTCAAGGAAATCCTGATTGCGCGGGATGGTAAAGAAGCAGAAGTCCTTGCACAGCAGTCCGGAACGACCGCCATCGTGATGGATCTGCGCATGAAGGAACATAACGGGATTGATGCCGCCAGAACGATCTGGGCCCGGCGCCCGGACACCCGTATTCTTTTTTGGTCGAACTACTCGGACGAGGCCTATTTACGCGGCATTGCCCAGATTGTTCCCAATCAAGCCGCTTATGGGTATGTGCTGAAAACGGCGTCACAGGAAAAAATGCATCTGGCCTTACGCTCCGTCCTGATTGAGGGACAAATCGTTGTTGACCGCGAAGTGCACCAGATGCAGAACCAGCAGATGCGGTCTCGCAATACCCTGACCGAGTTTGAATATATCATCCTGCTTGATATCGCACTCGGCCTTCCCGACAAGGCCATTGCGACACGGCGAAAATTGTCGCTGCGCACCGTTCAGAACCGGCTGCTGTCGCTGTACAGCAAACTTGATGTCGAGGCCCTTGATCAAAACCATCAGGACATTGTGCTTAACAAACGCGCGCGTGCAGTCTCAAGCGCCATTGCCAGAAAAATCATCAACCGCGAAGGCCTGGCTGCGGCGGAAAAAGAACTACGCACATGGCTGACCCAAAGATGACAGACCAATAAATCACGACCGTAAAATCGCCCCCACCAGACAGTCCCGATGTGCACGAGATTGTTGAGCCCGAAATCTTCGTCACACATACCAAAAAACGGGCCAGCTTTTGCCGACCCGTTTCCAGTTTTATGCGTCAATTCACAAGATGAGGTGATCCAAATGCTTAGCTTAAATCTGTACGGTTAAAGCTTTAGGGTTCATTTTAAACTTCGTCATCAAGCTCCCGGGCATAGCCCGTTCATAGCTTGTTCCGTCCGCAAGCAAGTAGGAGGTTGTTTGCGGTTCGCGATAACCGTCCATATCAGAACGTGTCGCACCGACATAAAGGCCACGGATCAGGCGAAAACAACCGCTGTGTGTAACAACAACATGCGCTTGGTCGGTTGGAAGTTCATGAAGCCATGCATCAATACGTGCGAGCAGTTCAAGTTTGGTTTCTCCACCCGACACCAAATAGCCCCAAGGATCATTCTGATGCGCTTCAAATTCCATGGATCGGTTCCGCGAGACTTCTGACAAAGTCATGCCTTCCCATTGGCCGTAGTTACGTTCTTTTATGGCATCGTCGGTTGCGAAAGCTGCATATGGAATTCCCCAACAATCGGAAAGAATCGAAGCCGTCTGCAGGGCCCGACCGAGACTACTGGTGTGGTACTTAACACTGCCATTTTTTTGCAGACCAACCCACATTTCATGGATGTTCTCAGCAACCGCGCAAACCTGACGGAAGCCATTCAGCGTTAATGGCGCATCCTGCCACCCTTGCAAGCGCCCTTCGGTGTTCCATTGGGTTTCTCCATGCCGGACGAGCAAAATGGTCGGGAGTTTGGTTTCTGACATTTTCGAACCTTCGCAATACAGATCATACAAAGAGGGCACCGAACGATATGACTCGTTCGGTGCCCCGGTCTATTCAGATCAATCGCGGATCAGAACTGCCTGCACAGGATCAAGTTTCAGGACAACCTGCTCGCCGCTTTCCATCCGCTTTTTCCCACGCGTATGACGTTCATCGACCAACAATTCCTGACCGTTGATATCGATGACATAACGCACCATCCCGCCAAGGAACTCAGCCGATACGACAGAACCAGAAAGGGTGTCTTCTGTGCCTTCGCTGCTGAACTCGATGCTTTCCGGGCGCACCACCAATCTTGCCTTACCCGGAACTTCATCGGCCCCAACTGGTATGCGAAGGTTCGCCCCACAGTCGAAACACCTGCCGTCTGCGGAATAGACGACCTCTCCGTCAAGAATGTTTGCAGTGCCAAGGAATTTCGCGACAAAACTGTTGGCCGGGTTGTCATAAACCTCGTCCGGGCGGCCGATCTGCTGAACGATCCCGTCTGACATTACGGCAATCCGATCACAGATCGTGTTGGCTTCTTCCTGATCATGGGTCACAAAGATCGTGGTGATACCCAGACGCCGCTGCAATTTCAAAAGGTCCTGACGCATTTGAACACGCAGGTTTGCATCAAGGTTTGAGAGCGGTTCATCCAAAAGCAAAACGCGTGGTTCGACAACAATCGTGCGGGCCAGTGCCACGCGTTGTTGCTGCCCCCCCGATAGCTGGGACGGGAAGCGTTCAGCATAGTCGCCCATACCAACAAGTTCCAATGCAGCACGGACCCTTGGCCCAATTTCAGATGACGGAACTTTGCGTTCTTCAAGACCAAAGGCGACATTTTTGGCCACAGTCATATGCGGCCAAAGGGCATAGCTTTGAAACACCATACCGACATTACGCTGCCAAGGCACGGAACCAACAATGTCTTGGCCATCAAGTTTAATCTGGCCCTTAGGAGTTGGACCAAAGCCGGCAATCGCACGCAACAGGGTCGACTTGCCCGAGCCCGATGGTCCGAGAAAAGCAAAGAACTCCCCCGGACGAATAGCCAAATTCACACCTTTGAGAACTTCGGTTTCACCAAACGACAAAGAAAGGTTTTCAATGTCAATCTGGACCGGTTCAGTTTGCATCGTGGTCATGGTGTCGGCCTCCTGTGCGCGACGATTATTGGAGGGATTGGTAGTTATAGTCATGCTACATCTCCTGCAGCCTGTTCCATGCTGCTGCGTTGCCGGCGTGCACGGTCAACCATGCGATGTGAAAGGTAGGTCGCCAAACCGACGATAATGACGGCTATCACACCAAGCGCAGCCCCCGGACCACGACCTGCAGCCGACTGCATGAACAGATAAAGTCCATAGGCAAGCGGTGCGTCATTTTCGGTTGAAACAAGCATGATGGTTGCAGAAAGTTCCACCGCAGCCGTCGAGAAGCTGGTCACGAAACCGGCGACAAGACCACTGGCCATCAATGGAATGACAATGCGACGTACTGTCCGGAACTTTGATGCCCCAAGGTTTTCGGATGCTTCTTCAAGCGATGGAGAAACCTGTTGCAAGGCAGCCGTGCAAGACCGCAAGGCATATGGCAAACGACGCACGGCAAGAGCGATTACGATAATCCCCCACCAAGTTGCCATCGGCTGCCCGGTGATTGGCATTTCCACACCGTAAAAGACACGCAGATATCCGATACCGAGAACAACACCGGGCACCGCAAGAGCGGAAATTGCCATATAATCAAGCCATTTACGCCCGATTACATTGGTCCGCATTACGACATAGGCAATTGCCGTACCCAGAACGATGTCAATCACACCGGCAAGACCGGCATAGATCAGGGTGTTCTTGATGAAAGTCCAGGCTGAGGTAAAGGCCGTACCATAATGAGCCGTCGTGAAGCTGTCAGGCAGCACGCTAAAAGACCAGACAGAACCGAATGACAGCAGCGCCAAACCAAGATGCGGCGCAAGAACAATGCCCAAGATCGAAAAGATCACGACATAGCAAAGGATGGCTTCATGCGATCGCAGATCACGTTTGGATAGACCACCGCCCCCTTTTTGCGTCGTCGAATAGTCTTTCCCACGCATGCCAAGGAAAGCAACCCACATGGCAAAGACAGAGAAAACAATCAGAATGCAGGAAATCACATATCCCATTGGATCGGAGATCCCGATGGATGAAATCCGCAAATAGGCCTGCGGAGCAAGCATCGTATTAACGTTCAGCAAAAGCGGCGTGCCAAGATCATCGAACACTTTGACGAAAACGAGTGACGCACCGGCAATATAACCCGGCATTGCCAACGGGAAGACAATGCGACGGAACAGGCGAAAACCACTTGAGCCCAGCATTTGGCCGGCCTCTTCCATCGAACGATCAATGTTTTGCAGACTTGCGCTCAGATTGATCAGGATGAATGGGAAATAGTGGATTGACTGAACAAAGATCACCCCGTTGAGACCGTCCATGAACGGAATATTGATCCCAAACCAGTCACGTAAAAGAAGGTTTACACTACCGTTTGTCCCAAACAGCAATTGCATTGCAACAGCGCCAATAAAGGGCGGCATGATCAGCGGAACAAAGGCCAGTGTTTGAATAATTACCGAACCGGAAAAGTTGAACCGGGTCGTAAAATAGGCAAGGGGCAGCGCAAATGCCGACGCAAAGACGACAGACATGCCCGATACATAAACCGAGTTAAAGAAGGATTGGCGGAAAAGTGCGCTGTTGAAGAAGTCCTGGAAGTTTACCAGCGTAAACGATCCACTGGCGGAATCCTGAAAGGCGACCTGAATGACCTTCAGAACCGGTACCAACAGGAAAGCCCCTAAAAACAGGACCACAATCCCAGCAACCATGTATGGACCAAGCGAAGAGAAACGCACCGGTCGCGCAAAAGCGGCGGATGACATAAGTATTCTCCAGTGTCGGGAAATCTGGTCCCTGCCAGAGTTCACTCTCTCTGGCAGGGAGGGTAAGCATCATGCAAGCTCTTGGCATACCCCCAACGGCTACCAAGTCACATTGCATGACACCAGGGAGGTCAATTGCCTCAGAACATGAAGCGGGCAGTATTGGCGAGTTCTGCCGCTTTTTGATAATTCTGAACGACCTGGTTGTCCCATTCCTGTTCGATTTCTGCCTGACGGCCTTCAATCTTGTCGGTTTTCTTTTTACGTTTGCTTTTGAAGACTGCGGCAAATTCCGGATCGTTTGCCTTGGCTTCGTCAACCGGCAGGGTGTGGAGCAACGCCTTTGCTTCTTCGATCAGTTTGGTTGCTTCAGGCTTGGCTGCACCGCTTTCGGCCAGTGCAGCTTCGGCTTCCTGAATGGCTACGGTCGCAGCACGAAGATCATCAAGACGATAGGTCACCATCACATCAAACAACGAGTTCACGACGTTATAGCGCCCCTGCGAGACAGCGGTATCAAATGCGACTTCGGATTTGATCGAACCGTCAAACGGGTTCGGCAATCCTTCCGGAGCATTTACATAAGCAGCTTCGTTAACCGGCAAACGCATAATTTTCGGATCAAACAGCAATCCCTGTCCGGTTTCTGACATCAGGAAATCGATAAATTTCTGTGCCGGTTCAGAATTTGGTGCATCAGCGATAACACCAATATTCGCCGGGACAAGGGCGGTGACACTCGGATAACGGAAATCAACCGGGAAGCCCGATGCCATCGACGAAAAGCCGAAGAAATCGATTACGATCCCGATACCAAACGAACCACTGTTCACACCGTCAGGCACACCAAAGCTACGTTCGGTGACAGTTTTGGCGTTACCGGAAATATCACGAATGGTTTGCCAACCTTTTTCCCAACCTTCACCCTGAAGGATGGTTTCAATGGTCAAATGGGTAGTACCCGACCGCGACGGCGCAGACAGACCGACATGACCGTGATAGATCGGCTTAGTCAGATCTTCCCATTCTGCGGGTTCGGGAAGGTCATACGCGTCCATGTAGCGTTCGTTCCACATGAAGCCATAACCCGAAAGCGCAAACCCGGAATAATATCCGTCTGGATCATTAATCGGATAGCCGTTCAGTTCCTTGGCAACACCGCCAACGTCTGACTCATACTTGGAAAGAAGATTATTTTCTTTTAGCACTTCGAAGGCATCCGGTGCGGAAGCCCAGAAGATGTCAGATTGGTTATTTCCCGACGTTTCAATCAGGTACTTAACCCCCGAAGAGGTGCTTTTGTTAACAACCTCGACCGATACGGACGGGTTTTCCTTCATGAAGGCGTTTTTGAAAACGTCCGTTAAATCAGACGGAAAGGACGTTACGATGACAAGTTTATCATCCGCGGCATGCGCGGTTGCAGTTGCAAGCATTGCTGCCATCGCGACACCTGTTCCCAGGTGACGCAGAGTCTTGTGAACCATCTTGGACATTGGTTCCTCCCTATTTGGTTTGTTCATTGACCGACACGGGTCGGCGTCAAAACAATTGCAACGCTTATGCCAAGGAGGAAAACATCTTATATTTTAAACTAACTCTTTGATATAAAATAATAATTTAAGATTTTACATCCCCTCTCATATCGTCAAAACAGGTCAATATTAACTCAAAAAATCAAGGGAACGTGTTGATTTTGACACATTTTATGGTGTATCCACAAAATCCCGTTTGTCGATATTATGATACTGCATTCGCAAATAAAGTTTCTTACGGGGGATTGCAAGATGGTCGGCCGTTTCCTGAATTCGGCCGGAACATCGTCGCAATACAGATGAAATTACCTTTTTCTCAAAGGCGTCAATCTGGTCAGGTAAAGAGGTCGTCGTGGCATTCATCGTCGCCGATCCCATACCGGCATTTTCAAGCCGCAACGCATAGCGCTCCGCGGCATTAACCAATTCCCGAACATTCCCCGGCCAAGATTTTCCACTCAGATCATCAAGACTGATTTCCGAAATATCGGGAACAGGCAGTCCGTGCTTGCGACATGCTTTGGTAACATAATGGACAAACAACAAAGCGATATCATCGCCCCGTTCACGCAATGGCGGAATGGTTAGAGTTGTCACAGCAAGCCGGTAATAGAGGTCCGCACGAAATGTATTGTCCTTGGCAGCAAGTTCGAGATCTTCCTTAGCTGCAGCAATCACACGCACATCAATCCGGATCTGTGATTTACCCCCGAGCCGCTCGATGACTTGCCCCTGCAACGCGCGCAAAAGCTGCGTCTGCTGTCCCAATGGCATGCTTTCGATTTCATCAAGAAACAGCGTGCCACCGCTCGCCTGTTCAAGCTTACCAATACGGCGACGATCCGCCCCGGTAAACGCACCGCTTTCGTGGCCAAACAGCTCACTTGCGATCAAACTTTCGTGCAAGGCACCGCAATTGATTGCAACAAAGGGCCCGCCCTTGCGCGGACCAAGTTCATGCAACGCCCGGGCGACCAGTTCTTTACCGGTGCCGGTTTCGCCATAGATGATCGTGTTCACGTCCGAACTTGCAACCACGGCGGTTTGCTGTCGCAAGCGGTCGATTTTTGGATGATTGCCGATAATGTGGTTTTCAATGTGATAACCATCATCGCTGCGACGGGTCAGACAGCGGTTTTCAAGAACAAGACGCCGCAATTCTGCAGCACGCCTGACCACTGCAAGCAGCATTTCGGGATCGGCTGGCTTTTCGATGAAGTCATATGCTCCAGACTTGACCGCTTTGGTCGCCATGGGAATATCACCATGTCCGGTTACAATAATAACCGGGATTTTCGGGTCGATACATTTAACTGCATCAAGAACACCAAAACCATCCATGCCCGGCATGCGCAGATCTGTCAGTACCACCCCCGGCCAATCTGCCTGCAGGGATGTAACCGCCTGCTGCGCATCTTCGAAGGGATAGGGCGTGAATCCATTCAGATGGAGGGTTTCTTCCCACGCCCGTCTAATTTCTGCCTCGTCATCAATCAACAAGACCGGTGATTTTACACTGCCATTCTTCACGTTTTAAACAGCTCCACGGTTGCAGTCGTTCCACCTTGGGCATCGTTGCCCGGTAAAACCTTAAGGCGTCCACCGAGATCACGAATAACGTTGAACGAAATTGACAGGCCCAGCCCCAGTCCTTTGTCGGGTGGCTTGGTGGTAAAGAAAGGTTCGAACAGCTTGTCACTGACGTCTGGGGTAAACCCGATGCCATTATCCTCAATCGAAATCACCGCCTGACGATCCGTTTCGGCAATCTTCAGTCGAAGGGTCGGGCTGCTTTGACTTTCAACGGCATCAAAGGCATTGCTAAGCAGATTGACCAGAACCTGTTCAAGTTTTGCCGGATCGGTCAGAACATAGACTGATCCATCGGGGTAATCTCGATCCAGGTTGACGCCATTTTGCGTAATCCGCCCCTCAAAAAGGGATAGCGCATTTTCCAGAACCTCTATCGCATCATGTTTTGCTACAGCTTCCTGCGGACGCCGGGCAAAACTTTTAAGATGATTAGATGTTTTCGACAGCCGTTTAACCAGCCTGTCGATGTCTTCAAGTTTTTCACGGCATTTTTCATGCTCGCCGCGTTCCAGATAAAGGGATGCATTGTGATTATAGGAACTTAGCGCTGCCAAAGGCTGGTTGAATTCATGGGCAATACTGGCAGATAACTGCCCCAAAGCCGCCAGTTTAGCAGCCTGCAACAGCTCTGCCTGAGTTTCGCGCAAATCCTGTTCGGCTTGCTGACGCAGGGTGACCTCGTTGCGCAGCTCGTTGTTGGAAGCCTCCAATGCTTCGGCGTGGGTCTCAAGCGCCTGTGACTTGTGACGAAACAATCGGACAGTATCGGCAAGTTGCCCAATCTCATCCTTGCCTTCCACCAGAACCCGATGCGCAAAATTACCATCTGCAATGATTTGCATTGAGGACAAAACCCTCATCAAACGTTGTAGCAACTGCCCGCGGATAAAGAATACGGAAAACAGGACCAACAGGCCGACCGTAGCAATGCCCGCAAGAAGCCCAAAAAGCTGTCCACTTCTCACTTCACGTTTAATCTGCAACGATACGTTTTCAGTACGTTGACCGCTTTCGCGGACAGTATCCGCAACCAGCCCCCCCAAAATTTCAAGCAACACTGCATTCTCATTCTGCAGCTGAGCATTTTGACGCAAAAGCGCTGTTTCACGCAGCTTGAGTTCAAGCAGGTCACGGGGACTTTCACCATAAGATGCAATTTCATACCAAATCTGAAGCAAGGTGATCGAACTGCTATTTTGCTGCAAGTATGGAAGGTTTTCATTAGCTTCGGAGATGCTTTCAAGCAAACGCAGCCGAAGTTGCTCGATCGCACCGAAGTCGTCTTCACCGACTGCGCGCAACATCAAACCGACAATTAGATTGCAGGCTGCATGTAACCGCCCCAGCGCCTCGGTGAAACGCACTTCGTTGACGACAGCATCGGTTTGCAATTGTTGATCATGAGATGAAAAACTACGATCAATCGCTGAAGTTACATTGAAATTCGCATCAATGAGCAGCGGGTCAACTTCGAGCAGGAAATCACTATGCAGACGATTGATCCGCGCGACTTGACGTCCCAAATCATCACGCATTTCAAACTTGCTCGCGACATTGGCATCAAGTTTCTCCACATTCATCATCAGGGCGTCAAGAAACTGTGCAAGTTTTTCGGTAAGATCCGGCGCGTAGGTGGCAAGCTCTTGGCTAAGACGATTCAAATCCTGAAAGTGGGCCTGAAGACTATCTAGGGCTTCCTGACGGGCATATTGAGTAGATGCACTCCCCAATCGCGGCATGTTGACCCTGATGACTTGTCCAATTTCGGCAAAACGCGCACTTGTTGCTGTGACGGACAGATTATCAGATGCAAGATCGGCAACAGTTTGACTGACACCACCAAGGGTAAGGTTTGAAATCGCAGTTGCAATCACTGAAACGCTGGCGATCACCACGACCGACAGAGTAAGCTTGGCGCGCAGACTGTTTAAGCGCCACTTCATTCCAACGTCTCTGGATCAAGATGGTTTTGAAACGCGTCCATCCGGGCAATCAATTCGCGCGCCGTTTTGAAACGTTGACTGAAATCGTTCGACCAACTGTCTTGTATCCGCAAGCGCCCCGCAAGCGCATTCTCCGATGGCCCGGCAGCCAAGAAAGCTTGTTCGAAATTGCGTTCATTGGCCATAAAAGCCGCAACGGGCACAATTTCAAGTGAATCGCGTACGGCGCCAAGTAGCGAACGCATCGAATCTGATTGTGTGATAACCGGTGCGTTTTCGAGCCTGCGTAACGCCACCCAGAGCTTTTTAAGCTCAAGAAGGCGATGAGTGATCATGTCATCATAAAGTGCGTTGACCACCACCATACGCTGTGCTGCCAATTCCAAATCAAGACGATGGTGCGGTTCTTGTGCCGTTGGTGAAAACCCCGCCCTGCTCCAAAGCGCAGGATTGATAGGAATCCGCCCAATTTCAGGGGCCAGGAGCAACTCTTGCGCAGTCGAGCTCCTAAGGAAATCAACGAACCGAAGCGATAGCGCGTTATGCGCACCAACGCCGGTTACGGCCACGCTGGCAGGAAAATACCAACCAGGGGCAAAAGACCGGAAGGCGAGACCTTCGCCAGACGGGAGCTCTGCCCGGGCGAGAAAATCAATTCCGATCCCATATCGGAAGCGGCTGCGTGCCACACCATCGCGCACTCCGAAACTGCGCGCCGTGACGGTTGCTAGATTGCCCCCAATCTGAGAGAGCAACGCCCATCCTTCCTGCCAGCCATATTGCTGAAGAAGACTTTCAACAAACAGATGAGTTGTCCCGCTGCGCGAAGGAGAACTCATCCCCAGAAGCCCCGAATAATCAGGTGATGCCAGATCGGCGATCTCGACCGTCTCTAGTGCTGCTTGATCGCCACGCGACATCAGCCCGATGGTGGACAGTGCAAACCCAAAGCGCGAGCCATTCGGTGAATTTGGCTTGATGCCAGCCATATCAGAAAAGGCACGTAGCTTGTCGGGGAAATGCGCAAGCGCACCATGCTGATCGAGTAGTTCAAAAGCAACCGGGGAACTTGCCCAGACAATATCAGGCACGGGTTGACGACTTTCGCGGACATGCGAAATCAGTCCGATGGTATTTTTGTTCTGAACACAAACATCCGATATTCCCGTTTGCTCAACAAACAGGTTGATAAAGGGTTTGTAAAATGACGACGGATATGACGTCAGAATGGTTAGTTCACACGCTGCAGCCGTGCCGGATACGGAAATCAACGCCACCATACCGACAAGAAACCGAACCACAACGCGAGACGAAATCGCAGGTCTCGAACGCATTGCGTTTATTTTCACGAACTGAGTGATAGCCCCCCTGTTCGCGCCTCCCAATTTGGCATTTGTTTTTATGTTTTTCAGACAGAGGCAACCCTGCCTAGTTGCCAGATACTATTAAGGAAGCCGCTTCATGGCGACCTTTTTCGAACAATTTTGCTTTAAGGCTGACCTTATCAACAAAGAACCAAGGGTGCGAATCTCTTGCACCCTTGGTTCTAATTTTACGCGTCACAGATTCTAAATTTATGTGTCGAGTTTCTAATTTTATGCGTCAATTCACAGGCCTGACGTTAAACGTCGAGGTTGGCAACCTTAAGTGCATTCGACTGAATGAAGTCGCGGCGCGGTTCAACCACGTCACCCATCAGGGTTGAGAAGACTTCTTCGGCTTCATCGGCGTGATTGACTTTAACCTGTAAAAGCGAACGCACATTCGGGTCCAGCGTGGTTTCCCAAAGCTGATCGGGGTTCATTTCGCCCAGACCTTTATAGCGCTGTACAGAAATGCCACGACGGCCAAATTCCATCACCGCGTTGACCAGATCGACCGGACCGTTGATTTTCCAGCTTTTGTCCTTGGCAACGAATTCGGCACCCTTTTCAAACAGTTCACGCAATTCGCCCAGAATACCGGCAAGGGCGCGGGCTTCGACGGACCGTAGAATATTGCCATCAATCACGTGGCGTTGTTCGACACCGCGCAGCATGCGCCACAGAACGATTTCGTCCTGCGGGGCTTCGCCGTGCCAGCCGCGATCATAATCTTCTTCGAGGCTATCAAGATGCTTGGCCAGCGTTTCTGCGGCTTCGAGGCGCTTGGCATCATCATCAAGCAAGGCCGGGTTGAGTGCGCCTGCAAGTGTTGCCTGCTCCAGAACCGAAATCGGCAGTTTGAGCGACAGCGGTTCAAGCAGCGACTTGGCTTTGCGCGCCAGTTCGACCACCCGCACCAGATCAGGACCGGCAACCTGCACACCACCAGTCAGGGTCAGAACTGCTTCTTCAGTACCCTGTGCGGTCAGGTACTGTTCCATTTCCCGGTCGCCCTTAAGGTACTGGACCGAGTTACCGCGCTTGGCACGATAGAGCGGTGGCTGTGCGATATAGAGATAGCCACGTTCGATCAGTTCAGGCATTTGACGATAGAAGAAGGTCAACAGCAGGGTTCGGATATGCGCGCCATCGACGTCAGCATCGGTCATGATGATGATTTTGTGGTAGCGGGCTTTTTCAATGTTGAAATCGTCGCGCCCGATCCCGGTCCCCATCGCGGTAATCAGGGTGCCGATTTCCTGACTTGAAAGCATTTTGTCGAAACGTGCACGTTCAACGTTGAGGATTTTACCACGCAGCGGCAAAATCGCCTGGAAACCACGTTCACGGCCCTGTTTGGCCGATCCACCTGCGGAATCACCCTCCACGATGAACAGTTCGGCTTTGGACGCATCGCGTTCCTGACAATCGGCAAGTTTGCCCGGCAGTGACGAAATATCAAGCGCACCCTTACGTCGCGTCAGCTCACGTGCCTTACGGGCGGCTTCACGGGCGGATGCGGCCTCGACCACCTTGCCGACAATCTTGCGCGCATCTTGCGGATGTTCTTCAAGCCACTGTGCCAGCTTGTCATTGACGATGTTTTCAACAACCGGGCGGACTTCGGATGACACCAGTTTGTCTTTGGTCTGGGAAGAGAATTTTGGATCAGGAACCTTGACCGAAATCACGCAAGACAGGCCTTCGCGCGCATCATCGCCCGACAGATTGACCTTTTCCTTTTTCGCAATACCACTTTCCTGCGCATAGGAATTGATCTGACGGGTCAGAGCGGCACGAAAACCGGCCATATGCGCCCCACCGTCACGCTGCGGGATGTTGTTGGTAAAGCACAGCGTGGTTTCGTGATAGCTGTCGTTCCACTGCAACGCCACTTCGACGGTGATGCCGTCTTTTTCGCCGACAATGACGATGGCTTCTTCGATCTGACGGGTTTTATTGCGATCAAGATATTCGACAAACGCCCGAATACCGCCTTCGTAATGCAGCTTTTGTTCGACCGGCTCGCCGCTTCGTTCATCACGAAGCGTCAGGATCACGCCAGAGTTCAGGAACGCCAATTCGCGCAAACGGTGCTCAAGGGTCGGCAGATCAAAATCCGTCATGGTGAAAATTTCACCATCTGGATAGAAAGTTACCTCGGTCCCGGAAAGCGGTTTGCCGTCTTCGGTCAGCGGCGCATCGCCGACAACTTCCAAAGGCTTGATCGCATCGCCACCAGAAAATTCCATGTAGTGTTCTTTGCCATTGCGCCAGACGCGCAATTTCAAAAGGGTCGAGAGCGCGTTGACAACCGAAACGCCCACCCCGTGCAAACCACCGGAAACCTTATAGGAGTTCTGGTCAAACTTACCGCCGGCGTGAAGCTGGGTCATGATGACCTCGGCCGCGGACACGCCTTCTTCTTTGTGCATGTCGGTCGGGATACCACGACCGTTATCGCGGATGGTCGCCGAGCCGTCACCATTGAGCTGTACCCAGACGGTGTCACAATACCCGCCCAAGGCTTCGTCAATCGCGTTATCGACGACTTCATAGATCATGTGATGCAAACCGGTTCCGTCATCGGTGTCACCGATATACATGCCCGGGCGTTTACGCACCGCTTCAAGGCCTTTGAGAACCTTGATCGATTCTGCACCGTACTCCTGCACGACTTCGGCAGTATTCGGGGCTTCTGTTTCGTTGGTCATAGCGTCAACAACCTCGGCATTCACGGAGTGGTTTCTAGGGTCAGTGTGGCATCTTCCACGCGGAAAAATTGCGCACGACCGTCCAAACCTTCAAACAGCGCCCGGTCCGTACCTGTCATCCAGGCTTGGACGCCAAGCGCCACGATTTCATCAAACAGGTGTTTGCGGCGTTCTGCATCCAGATGCGCAACCACCTCGTCAAGTAACAGCAGCGGGCCAGCCCCGCGTGCTTTTGTCTGCAGGCGGGTATTGGCCATGATGATCGCCAACAACAACGCTTTTTGTTCCCCGGTGGAACATTGATCGGCTGACTGGCCCTTTGCATCGTGCCAGACCAAAAGATCACTGCGTTGCGGGCCAACAATCGCCCCGCCATAGGCTCCATCACGTGACCGTCCGTCGCGCAATGCCGCCCGCATTTTGTCTTCGACCTCAACCGCCGGAAGATTTTCCAGCCAGTTTTCAAGATCCCCCGCCAGCGCCATGCGCGCCGCAGGAAACGGCCCGACCGCCATGGTTCCTGCCCGGCTTAGGCGCGCCAGAAGGTCGGCTCTGGCGACGGCGACGGCAATCCCGTGGCGCACCATCGAGTCTTCGATCGAGGCCAGCCATTTATCATCGCCCTTGCCTTCCTTAAGCAGCTTTGCACGACTGCGCAGGCTATGCTCATAGGCGGCAACCCGGCTGCTGTGTTCCGGATCAAGGCCATAGACCAGTCGATCCAGAAACCGCCGCCGTGCCGATGGTCCGTCCAGAAACAAACGATCCATTTGCGGTGTTAACCACACAGCGGCACAGACCCGACCCAAGGATGCCTGACCACGCTTTGTTTCGCCGTCAATGCGAACCGCCCGGCGTTCGCGTCCCTGTGCAAGGGCTGCCGGATCAAGACCACTTCCGACCTGAAAGGCGCCATCTGGCGTTTCCAGATCGGCCGAGACGGCCCAAGCGCGGGTTTCACCATCCGGGTTTGCGGGAAAGTTCCGCGCAATTTCACCCAGTTTGGCACGGCGCAAACCGCCGCCTGGCGACAACAGCGACACCGCCTCAAGCAAGTTGGTCTTGCCCGCCCCATTTGGTCCCGTCAACACAACCGGCGTGCTGTTTAACGATAGCCGCAAGCTTTCGTAACAGCGAAATTCGCTCAGCTGGATGCGGGAAACTGCGAGACGGTTTGTCATCGACGCACCGTCTCTTGGCATGAGGTTATTGGCAAGAACAGCCACTGTGTTGTGCGCTTACCGTCAAACACGCATCGGCATAAGAACATACAATGCCGAAAGGTCATCGGTATCGCGAAGGATGGTCGGCGACGATCCGTCCGACATCAAAAGGTTGAGCGTATCGCCCTTGACCTGTTTTGCGATGTCGAGCAAATAGCGCGAGTTAAAGCCGATTTCGATATCCTCGGCGTCATAATTGATTTCAAGTTCCTCGGACGCAGTCCCATGTTCCGGGCTTGATGCCGACAGCGTCAGAGTCGTGCCCGACAGGACAACTTTGACCGCGCGCGATTTTTCAATCGAAATCGCCGAAACACGGTCAACCGCATCGGCAAAGCCCTTGCATTCGATATCAAGCGTCTTGTCATTGCCCGACGGAATGACACGCTCGTAATCGGGGAAGGTCCCATCGATCAGCTTGGAGGTCAAAATCGCCTTACCAAAACCAAAACGGATTTTGGTATCGGACATGGCGATATCAACCGCCTCGCCAGTTTCATCAATCAGTTTACGCAATTCCCCAATGGTTTTGCGTGGAACGATGACACCGGGCATGTTTTCCGCCCCATCAGGAAGCGGTGCCTCGACACGCGCCAGACGGTGGCCATCGGTCGCAACCGCGCGCAGGATTTTGGTGCCTTCGGCGTCGGTGGCGTGGAAATAAATCCCGTTGAGGTAATAGCGGGTTTCTTCGGTGGAGATCGCAAATTCCGCACGATCAATCAGGCCGCGCAGTTCCGCAGCAGCCAGACCAAAGCTGACCGGCAAATCGCCACCCGACATGACCGGGAAGTCATCAACCGGCAGCACGGCGAGATTAAACTTCGACCGACCGGCCGACAGGGTCAAACGACCTGCACCCGGCTCAAGCGAGATTTGCACTTGCGAGCCTTCCGGCAGCTTGCGGACAATTTCATACAGGGTATGTGCGGGCGTGGTCGTCGCGCCAGCTTCGGCAACTTCCGCGGTCGTTGTTTCAACGACCTCAAGGTCCATATCCGTGGCGGTCAGGGAAAGCTGGTCGTTCTCTGCCCGCAGCAAAATATTGGACAGAATCGGAATGGTGTTGCGGCGTTCGACCACACTTTGAACATGGGTCAGCGATTTCAACAGAGCCGCGCGTTCGATGGTCAGCTTCATGCCCGTCCTATCCGTCTGTCAGTATTGGTTTAACAACTTGATTTTTAATAGGTTTTCTCACCTGACCCCCACCCTTACGGGTGAGGAAGAGGCATTATAACATGCATGTCGGGAAATCGAAGGATTTTTACGGCCTAAACCCAAGCAAATAAAAGGAGTTGACACCCCAAAAAACACCCAAAACGCGCAAACCAGCGCATACCGCGCGACTCCCGGTTTTTCGCATATATTTCAGGCCGGAAAACCCATTGGATTCATTGCATAAAACCCAACAAAAAGGCCGCCTGTTTTTGGCGGCCTTGATGAAAAATATCAAACAGCGATCACCCTTCGAGCATCCGCCGCAAAAGATCGATGTCTTCTGACAATGACGGATCAGTGGTGTGCAGTTCTTCGATCTTGCGCACCGCATGCATGACGGTCGTATGATCGCGCCCACCAAACTTGCGTCCGATTTCGGGCAATGAATGGGTTGTCAGCTGCTTGGACAGATACATTGCCACCTGACGTGGACGTGCAACCGCACGGGCACGGCGGGCCGAATGCATGTCCGATACCTTGATGTTGAACTGTTCGGCGACGCGCTTCTGGATTTCCTCAATGGAAACCCGGCGCTCGGACGCGCGCAGGACGTCATGGAGGATATCCTGAACCATCTCAAGGCTGATTTCGCGACCGACCAACTGGGAATGGGCAATCACGCGGTTAAGGGCGCCTTCAAGCTCACGGACGTTGGCCGTAATTTTGTGGGCAAGGAATTCCATGACGCGCTGGGGCAGCTCAACCGCCTGACGTTCTGCCTTGGATTCGAGAATACCCAAACGCAGCTCATAGGTGGTCGCATGGATGTCGGCCACAAGGCCCGATCCAAGACGCGAGCGCAGACGCTCTTCGATATCTTCAAGATCAGATGGTGACTTGTCGGCAGACACAATGATCTGACGCCCCTGATCAACCAGTGCATTGAAGGTGTGGAAGAATTCTTCCTGGGTCGAGTCCTTGCCCGAGATGAACTGAACATCATCGACCATCAGAACATCAACCGAGCGGAACTGGTCTTTGAAATCGACGGTGTTTTTGTCACGCAACGCGCGGATAAAGCGATACATGAACTTCTCAGCCGACAGGTAGATCACCGTGCGGTGCGGCTGTGTCCGGCGAATATGCCAGGCAATCGCATGCATCAGGTGGGTTTTACCAAGACCAACCCCACCATACAAAAACAGCGGGTTGAACGGCACCGATTCGGCCTCGGCCAAGCGGCGTGCTGCGGCGTAGGCAAACTCATTTGGCTTACCGATGACGAAATTATCAAAGGTGTAGCGCGGATCAAGGGCTGCTGAAATGCCGTCATCTGACATGCTGGCAATTGCCGTGCGGCCATTTGACTTTTGCGGATGGGCGGGCTGCTGCGCGGTATTGGCCGCACTGCTGGTCCGGGCCTTTTGCGAGTCGCGATAAGACGTATTTTGTGCGGGACGGGGTTCGGTCGCATCAGATGTGCGACGCGCGCCCGCAGCCCCGGCATTGGCCACAGAAACAATGTTGATTTCGATGAAATGAACATTGGGGTCTTCGGCGTGCCAGAAGGCCTGAATACGGTCCAGATAATGCTGCGTCACCCAGTCACGCATGGCACGGGTCGGCGCGCCCAACCGGGCCACACCGGCTTCAACACCGACCAGGGCAACAGGCTCAAGCCAATAGCGATACGCCGTTGCGCCAAATTCGGCGCGCAGCTTTTCACGAATGACTTGCCATGTTGCTACCGCATGATCGTCAGGTGCTGCCTGCTGCTCGTCCGACAT